>QEKJ01000001.1 GCA_003096535.1 Agathobaculum butyriciproducens
AACTGTCCATCATCACCTGCATATTTGCGGTGAGCAATGTCATATTCGCCGGAATAACATCAATGCGGTCGTACTTGGTGTGCTGAATAACCTCTCCCAAATCGGCATCGCGGTCAAGCATCAGATCGGCAATGCTCTGGCGGTCATAGCTGTGTACGCCAAAGGTCTTGGAGCAGTTTCCCTGCTTGTCGTTATCTACGACCAGTACACGCGCATTATACTGCTGCGACAGCGCATAGGCCATGCTGACGGTGGTCAGTGTCTTAGCAACGCCGCCTTTGAGGTTGATGATAGATACGGTTTTCATAAAATTATCCCCTTTGTAGTCGTGTGTTCCATTGGAACACATGGTTTCAGCAGTTTCCACGCTGCTGTTTATTTACTTATCTTTGTGCCAGAAGAAACTCTGGTGCGGCTTATCCGGCACGATCTCGACCAATCCAAAATTGAAAAGCTCGTCGAAAGTGACCTCGATTTCCTTGCGCTGCGGCAGAGAACCGTCCTGTTTGCGTTGCTCTACGATAAAATGCGCTGTATCGGCCTGAATACAGATATGCGCTGTCATGCCTGTAACCCAGCCGAGAGAAACCTTATCGGAAGTCGGATCTTCGTGCATGAAAGTGTAGGTGAACGGTTCAATCGACCAGTTCGGATCGTCCTTGAGCTTTTCATAAGTCGGCTCATACATCGCGTGCTTGAGCAGATAGTGGGATTTTTCCGCCAGCTGGTACTTCATAAGCAGCTCTCCTTTGACGGAACTTCCTTGATCAAGCCATACGCTTGCAAGTCAGCAAGCGAAAAATTGAAAACTTTGCGCTGACGAACACACTTCGCTTCATCGGAGGGTGCATCGCCATACTGCTCAACCGCCAGCAGCGGGTACGGGGACGGCGTAAAGTAAATCTCATAATATGGCCAGCGCAGCCAAGCAGAGTGTTTGCCATGCTCAAACAACATTTCGCTGCTTTTCGGCAGCTCAAGCCACGACAGCTCGGCGGCTTTTTCAGCGACCAGCTTATACAGACCGCGCTTTGTCGGGTGAAAACGGTAAGGCATTACTTTTTTCCTCCTTAATTGGTTGTGCTCGCAACAGACTGGAAACGGCGGAGAAACCTCGCTGCACAGGCCGAGCAAATAACCCGCGTATCAGTCATGATGCGGCTCCTTGCCTAATACAACGGGCGGCACGATGCGCACTGGAGGACGCCCTGCCTTTACCATCTTTGCAATTGCGGATGCACGATCAGGGTCATAAACCTTGCGTCCACCGATGTAAATGTCACCGGTGTAGCCGCGCTCCAACTCACTCTTTACTGTGTGAGCATTAACACCGAGGTCGGCTGCGATGTTCGCTACCTTATATCCGGCAATCCACATCTCGTAAATACGCTGACGCATTGCATCGGTAATTGCTCTTTTTACTTCGGACATTTTTGCACCTCCATTCGGATTTTTTGTAATAAAAAAACTTACCTCGAGGACTACTCCTTTGCGGTAAGTTAATTATTGCATTTTGGGGTTTTTGTAAGGTTTGAACAAAATGCTTGCCTTTTTCCGTCAGTATGCTATACTTAGATACATGAGGGAGAGCAAATCCCGCCAAATGGCTTGGAGGAAATAACAAAAGGGGAAATGCAGTAATGGGAATTAAACTGAAACTGACCGGTCTCCGGCGATTTGTCCGGACCGAGGCTGAGATTGCGGACTACACCGCGCAGGTAGCGGCAGCGCAGGACACACTCGTGAACGGCACCGGCGCCGGAAACGATTTTCTCGGCTGGCTGAATCTGCCGGTGGATTATGACCGGGACGAGTTTGCGCGCATCAAGCAGGCGGCAAAGAAGATTCAGCAGATCTGCGATGTGCTGATCGTCATCGGCATCGGCGGCTCGTATTTAGGGGCACGGGCAGCCATCGAGTTCGTAAACGGTCAGTTCTACAACCAGGTCCGCCCGGAGGGCATTCCGGAGGTGTACTTTGCCGGCAACAACATTTCGTCGTCCTACTTAAACGACATTATCAAGATGATCGGTGACCGCGATTTCTGCATCAACATCATCTCGAAGTCAGGCACGACCACCGAGCCTGCCATCGCCTTCCGCGAGCTGAAAAAGCTGTGCGAAAGCAAATACGGCAAGGAGGGGGCGCGCGAGCGCATCTTCGCCACGACGGATAAGGAGCGCGGCGCGCTCAAAAAGCTGGCGGATGACGAGGGCTACGAGACCTTTATTGTGCCGGATAACATCGGCGGCCGTTTCTCGGTGCTCACGCCGGTCGGTCTGCTGCCGATGGCTGCAGCCGGTCTGGACATTGACGCGGTGATGGCAGGCGCTGCCGCCGCCCGCGAGGAATATTCTCAGGGCTCCTTGCACGACTGCGCGCGCTATGCGGCACTGCGTAATCTGCTGCTGTTCAAGGGCAAATCCATGGAGATCATGGTAAACTACGAGCCGTCACTCGTCATGCTCGGCGAATGGCTCAAGCAGCTGTTCGATGAATCCGAGGGCAAGGACCATAAGGGTCTGTTCGTCACCTCGGCAAATTTCTCCACCGACCTGCATTCCATCGGTCAGTTCATTCAGGACGGCTCGCGCATCATGTTCGAGACCGTGCTGTGGGTCAAGGAGCCGCGCTCCGAGATTACCATCGAGCATACCGAAGAGGATATCGACGGCCTGAATTATCTGGCAGGTCAGACCGTGCAGCACGTCAACCAGAAGGCGTACGAGGGCACGCTGATCGCCCATATGGACGGCGGCACGCCGAATATCATCATTGAGATTGACCGCACGGATGCATGGCATTTCGGCTATCTGGTCTACTTTTTCGAGAAGGCCTGCGGCATTTCGGGTTACCTGCTCGGCGTAAATCCGTTTAATCAGCCGGGTGTTGAGGATTATAAGAAGAATATGTTTGCACTTCTGGGCAGATCGGGTTTCGAGGAGCGGAGAAAGTACCTTGAGGCGCGTGTCAAGCTGGAAGACTGAATCCCTTTGCTGTATCCAAGGAGAGAGTGTTGTGCTCTCTCCTTTTTTATTCTTCGCAAATGGAGAATGGAGACACCCACCGCAGTGGGCGTCCAGCGAGCAACCGCCGTAGGCGGCTCTTAGCGAGTCGGAATGGAGAATGGAAAATGAACGATACGGTTTTATTTGTTGCGGGCGACCAGTGGTCGCCCCTACGGTAATGCGTGTGCATACCGCCAACAAAGGGCGCGCATTGCGCGTCCTTGTAAACCATATGCACCGATAAACCACACAATGGAAAATACCAAATCTCCACGTTCATTCTCCATTCTCCATTTTCCATTCTCAATTACTCCACCCTTGCGTAAATCCCGCCATTCCGGGTAAAATAAATGCGGTGATGAAAATGAAACTGCAAACTCCCGCAGTCTTTGCGTTGGGCGCGGCCGGCTACGCCGCGCTTGAGCTTCTCTGGCGCGGACGCACCCACTGGACGATGGCGCTGACCGGCGGTACGGTTCTGGTCGGTCTGCGGCGGCTGCGGCGGCGCGTACACGAGGAAAGCCCGCTCTCCCGCTGCCTGTGCGGCGCGGCATGCATCACGGCGGCGGAATATGTGGTCGGCTGCACGGTCAACCGGCATTTCCGGCTGCGCGTGTGGGATTACTCGCACGAATTCGGCAATGTTCAAGGGCAGATCTGCCCGAAATACGCCGTGCTGTGGACGCTGCTCGCCGCGCCGATTATGCTGCCGAAATAAGACGAAAATGTGTACCTCTCCCCTTGCAATACAGTTTTTAATGTCTTATAATAGTGGTAAACTATGCAGAAAAGGAGACACACCATGCTGATCGCAGTCAATGCAGGAAACAGCCGCGTTTTGCTCGGCGGCTATGAGGAGGACGGACAGGTTTTTTCTGCCTCCATCGCAACCGAGCCTAAGCTGACGCGCGACGACTACGCCTGCAAGCTGCAGCAGGTGCTTTTGCTGTACGGCGTGAACGTGCGCCGCATCCACGGCGGTATTGTCAGCTCGGTCGTTCCGAGCATGGTCGGCGTGCTCGAGGGTGCGCTGCGCCTGCTCGGCATCCGCGATGTCATCGAGGTATCGAGCGGCGTCAAGACCGGACTCAACATCCGCTCCGAGCAGCCGCGGCAGGTCGGCTCGGACCGCGTAGCCGCTGCGGTGGCTGCCCGTGCCAAGGGAAAGCTGCCGTGCGTGGCGATTACGCTCGGCACCGCGACCACGTTCACCGCGCTCGATGGGTCCGGTGCGCTGGTCGGCTCAGCCATCACGGCGGGCGTGCAGCTGAGTCTGCTCGCGCTCCGCGAGCAGGCGGCGCAGCTTCCGGCGGTCGCCATCGACGCCAAGGACGAGGGTATTCTCGCCCGGAACACGGTCGATGCCATGCGCGTCGGCGCGGTTTACGGTGCCGCGTCGCTCGTGGACGGCATGGTTGAACGCTTTGCGGAAGCGCTCGGTGAAACGCCGTATGTCGTGCTCACCGGAGAGCTTGCGCCGCTCGTCACTCCCTATCTGCGTATCCCGTTCGAGTACGATGAAAGCCTTGTGCTCGACGGTCTGCACCTGATTTGGAAGAAAAATCGGGGAAATTAAGATGTGGCAGTGAACAAATCTCGCTGACCACCACAATTTTTGTATTGCGCTGTACCTGTCAAAGCAGGACGGCAGCAGGAGGAATTACAAATGAATAACAAAACTACCAATGTACGGTATCTCGCGCAGCTGGCGCTGCTGGCGGCGATCGAGGTCGTGATGAAGCTGATGGGTCTGGGCAGCGTGCCGGTCGGCCCGCTGTACATGTCGTTCCTGACCGTGCCGATCGCTGTCGGCGCGATGACCATGGGCCCGACCGCCGGTGCGATTCTCGGCGGCGTATTCGGTCTGGTCAGCATGAAGGACGCCATCACCGGTGCGTCCGTTATGACCGGTGCATTTTTCCAGATCAGTCCGATCAACACCTTCGTTCTGTGTGTTGTCATGCGCGTGCTGATGGGCTGGTGTGTCGGCCTGCTGTTCCGCGTGCTGCGCCGCGTGGACCACAAGAAGAGCTGGAGCTATTTCGTTGGTGCGATGTCCGCGCCGCTGCTGAATACCATTTTCTTCATGGGTTACATTGTTCTGGTGTTCTACAAGACCGACTTCGTGCAGGAGCGCGTTGCCTCTCTCGGCGTGGCTAACCCGCTGTCCTTCGTGGTTGCACTGGTCGGCGTACAGGGTCTGATCGAGATTATCGTCGGCTGTGCGGTCGGCGGCGTGCTCGCCCGTGCGGTAGCATCGTTCCTCGGTCATCGTGCGCCTGCAAAAGCAGAATAAATGATTGCTAATTGCGGCAGTTTCTCTCATTTTTCGCAGAGAAACTGCCGTTTTGTGTTCCCGGAAAACCTTTCCGCAGCCAGAGAATTTCCGTGCCGCCAAATGTCCGGCAGAATAGAAAAGGTTCACAGCGTTGTTTTCGTGCTCCGCGCGGCATAGTAATAGCGGAGGTGAAAAAATGCAAAAAAATCACGCAAAACGCACGGCGCTCGCCCTGTTCCTGCTGTTTGCGGTGACAGTCTCCGCGCAGGCGGCAAAAATCGCCGAGGTCATCCCGATCGGGCACACGGTCGGCATCAAAATGCAGGCGGAGGGCGTGCTTATCGTGCAGCTGACCGAGGTGCAGGGCGCGGACGGTACGCACTCCCCTGCGAAGGAGGCGGGCGTGCAGGAGGGCGATGTGCTGTGCCGCGCCGGTGAGACCGCGCTGCACTCGAACGACGATCTGCAGAAGCAGGTCGCGCTCTCGGCGGGACAGCCGATCAAGCTGACGCTCGAGCGCGGAGACGCGGAGAAAAGCGTCACGGTGACGCCGTGCAGGGACAAAACCGGTGCGTACCGCATCGGCGTGCTCGCGCGCGACAGTCTGGCAGGAATCGGCACGCTGACCTACGTTGACCCGCAGACCGGCGCGTTCGGCTCGCTCGGTCACGGCATCTGCGACAGCGAGACCGGCGTGCTGCTGCCGCTGCAGGAGGGCACGATCATTCACTCGACGGTGAGCAGCGTGCAGCGCGGCAAGGCGGGTGAACCGGGTTCGCTGCAGGGCGAATTTTCGACCGAAAAACCGCTCGGAACCGTGGCGCAAAACACAGAAAGCGGCATTTTCGGCACCATAACGGACGATTCGCTGTACGGCGAGCTGCAGTGCGTGCCGGTCGCGTCGGCAGACGAAATCAAAATCGGTGACGCGGAAATCCTGTCCAACGTGGACGGCGACAGCGTGCAGCGTTATTCTGTCCAGATTGTCAAGCTCTATCCGGCGAACGACGAATACGGGCGCAGCATGATGCTCCGCGTGACCGATTCGCAGCTTGCGGAGAAAACCGGCGGCATCGTGCAGGGCATGAGCGGCAGTCCGATCCTGCAGAACGGCAAGCTGATCGGCGCGGTAACGCATGTGCTGGTCGATAATCCGATGGAAGGGTATGGCATTTCGATGGAGAAAATGCTGGCGGCAAGCTAAAATTGAGAATTGAAAATGGAGAATGGAAAATGCCGCTATCCTTGCGCGAGTTCTGTTCGCGCTGCGGCCGTAATGGGTTTGTCTGGCGTTTGGGCGGCCGTTGGCCGCCCTCTTTTTTATCTTTCTGAAATGCTTCTCTCCCCTATTTGATTGATTTTGTTGTCGAAAAACGCAGTTTTGCTTGTATTTTGTCTATTTCCGGGGAATTTTGAAAATATGCAGAAATTGCAAAAACAGTCGGTCCGACCGGTCATTTTGGGTAAATCGACAGATTTTGTCGAATGCTGTCTGCAATTTTCTCTCCAATTTTTTACAAAAGGTCTTGCAAGTTATGGTAGTATATGGTAATCTATTGCCAAGAAAAAGAGATGAAATTTATCGGAAAGCTGGTTATGATATATGAATGAGAAAATGAGAATTTTACTTGCAGACGACGACACCGAATTTTGCGCACGCATGTCGGCGGTGCTGGACAGTGCGGACGATTTTGAGCTGGTCGGCATTGCGGAAAACGGCGAAAAGGCACTTTCCGCGGTCAATGAGCTGCGGCCGGATGTACTTATCATTGAACTGATGCTGCCGGTGATGGACGGCATGAGCGTGCTCAGCCGCCTGCACGAGCAGGACGGACCGCATCCGGCGGTAATGGTATTCTCGGCGTTTGCAAGCCCGCAGATCGGCGCGGAATGCGCGGCGCTCGGCGTGGATCTGTTCCTGCGCAAGCCGATGGAGCCGCAGGCGGTCTGCGAGCGGCTTCGCCTGTGGCGGACCGGTCAGCTGCGCGCGGTCAAGGCCGAGGAAAGCATGGCGCTTGAGCTCCGCGTGACCGAGGTGATTCATCAGGTGGGCGTGCCGGCGCACATCAAGGGCTACCAGTATCTGCGCGAGGCCATCATGATGGCGGTCGAGGATATCGAATCGGTCAGCGCCATCACCAAGGTGTTGTACCCGTCGATTGCTAAAAAGTTCAAGACGACCTCCTCCCGCGTGGAGCGAGCCATCCGGCACGCGATCGAGGTCGCGTGGGACCGCGGTGACATCGAAACCCTGCAGAATTACTTCGGCTACACGGTCTCGGGCGTCAAGGGAAAACCCACCAACAGCGAATTTATCTCGATGATTGCCGACAGACTGCGGCTGCAGATGCGGTTTGGGGCGTAAGGCAAATTTACAACGTAAGAAGCAGTAATATCATTCAGAAAACGATTTATCGGTATAATATGCGTACTATTTACGCCGTTATGTAAATCGCAGCAAATCGCTTGCAAGCCTGCCAACATAACGAAAGTGTGAGTGAAACGCAGGTTCAAGCCTATAAACTTTTTCTGATATTGTGAATAAATTCCTCAGTTTATTGGGTTCGCGTGCCTGATAAACTGAGGTGTTTTTTTATGCGTGAAATTGACAGACAAATCGAACAATTCCTGACCCATTGCAGCATGAAGCAGCTTTCTAAAAAGACGCTCAAAGCATACAATCAGACCTTGTATTTGCTGGCGAATTATCTGGAGCAGGTACACAGCATCACAAGTGCAGAACAGGTAAAAGCGTTTCATATCTCTGCGTACATTGGCTATTTGCAGGAGCGTGGTAAGTATACTGTGGCGTGTAGCTGCAATCACACACAGCAGAATTATCCTGAGCGGCGTACAGACTACAAACGCAGTATTTCTAAAACAACTATCAACAATTATATTCGTAATATGCGCGTATTCTTTAACTTCTTGGTTGAATTTGATTATATCGAACGCAGTCCTATGCGCAAGATAAAGCAGCTGAAAAATGCGCGTCATTCTGTGGATTTTATTACAGACAGCCAGTTTGAAAGCATTATTGGTTCACTTGATATGGCAAAATTCCATGAGTACCGCGACAAGGTGATTATCGAACTGCTACTTGATTCGGGTATGCGCATTGGTGAGTGTTTAGCCATTCAGATGAGCGATATAGACCTGCTCAAAAACTGTATCGTTCTGCCATGTGAGAACACCAAAGGCAAGAAAACGCGCACGGTGTTTTTCAGCAACGAGGTTCGCAAGTCCCTGCGGCTGTGGATTCGCCACAAGGACAGCTTTATAGAGAGTGAATACCTGTTCCCTTCCACGCACAATCGCGCACTCAGCGTCAATGGCTTTGAAAGCAATATGCGTGTTTACGGCAATCGAGCAGGCGTGCCGAATGTTTCCCCAAAGGTGTTCCGCAATAACTTTGCAAAGCGTTTTCTGCTCAATGGCGGCGATATTTTCACGCTGTCGAAAATTCTCGGACATTCGTCCGTCGCTATTACCGAAGCGGCCTATCTCGATTTGACAGATGATGATTTGCGGGAACAGTATCAGCGATTCTCGCCTGTGGCAAATATGAGGGTTAGACAGTGAAGCAGCCTTGAAGCGGACAAGGCTATATATGCTATCAAAAATTCTGAAATTTGTCAAGTAATTTGAAAATCAGTCGTTTAATTCTCAAAAAGCTTGCAATTTTTCCACGAATGGTGTAATATACCTACATCACGAATGCAGCTTACAGAAAGTGTAAAAGCGTTCCAAAAATATTCTATAAAGGAGGGGTCATATGCTTAATGACCTAAGTACCCTAACAAACGAAGTATGGAGCATGATTGCTGAATTTCCTGATTATCAGGTATCAAATCACGGCAGGGTAAAACATATTTACCTCAACGGCAGAGAATACATTTTACACCCATGGTTGGATAGATATGGGTATCCTACAGTACACATTCACGGAACAACACAGCGCGTTCATCGACTGGTAGCACAAGCCTTTATCCCCAATCCATGGAATTTACCTGAGGTACACCACAGAAACCGCAATCGCGCAGATAACCGTGTAGAAAATCTCCGTTGGTGCAGCAGACGCAAGCATATGCGTAAACATCACATAGGTATTCCTATTGTGTGTCTGGATAAGGATACTTATGAACTGCTTAACACATATAACTCTGCCGCAGAAGCCGAAAATGACAGAGGTATTCCGCAGAGAAGTATTCGTTCCTGCTGCACAAGAGAAAACAATCTGTGCGGCGGTTATCGCTGGATGAATCTTACAGACTACAACGAATGGATAAATGAGCAGAAGCGCAATCACGCAGCTTAACGATATTGGACGAGCGGGAGCACTCCCGCTCGTTCGCTATTTAATAGAGTAAGCACTCCCTTCGCGTTCTCAGCGTTCACACGCGCTGTAATGCACGTTTGCGTTTTTGCCGTATCCTACACGTTGAAAAGTGTAAAAACCGAGAGAGTATGCGGAATATCGATTATAAAGTTTTTGCAACTTTTATCCCCAAAATAATATTATTTTAATAGTATTAATAGCAGAAAAATAAACTTTTTATTTGGCAAAGTATTGACAGGCATGGACTCCTATGATATTATATTTATACAATCAAGGGAGTATCCGAAGTACAAGGCGTGCTCGCTTGTATCTATTAGCTAATAGAAGTTTGTCAGCATCGGAGGTGGTAACACCTGAAATATTGTGTATCGAATATAGGTTGGAGTATTTTACGCCAGCTTGGTTTGTTGCACCCTATTTTAAGTGTATACCACTCTCTGATGACTGCCTTTAGGCAGTCTTTTTTGATTCTGATAACATTTTGGTCGAAAGGAGGTGAATTTATATGCAAAAAATTTGTGATTGTGAAATTTTAGGCAAGCGTCCAACTAATGGTAATATTTATAAATATTGTTATCGTGTTAAAATCAACAATGAATCAGCATGGGCAAATTCTCGCGTTGAATATAATGTTGGAGATACCGCAACACTATACTTAAAACCTTCTGATTATAATATGTGGTTCGCGTTCATTAAGTAATATCTGCTTTCCAGAAAGCGAGGTGATGCCTATAGCAATTTTTCTACAGGAGGTGCATATCATATGCCAAACACAGAACTAAAAGTAGTAGATATGCCTATGGGAACAGGCAAAACCACAGGCATGATACACCTTATGAACACTTTTTCTGATAGGCAATATCTGTTTGTTACGCCCTATAAAACAGAGCGCGAACGCATACAAACAGAATGTCCTGCCTTGGATTTTCACATACCCACGAATGAACGCAGCAGGTTAGATGAATGTCATCGCTTCATCAAACAGGGTAAAAATATTGCTACAACACACGCCTTGTTCTCCTATTTCAATCCAGAAACGATGGATTTGTTGTCCAGACAGCACTATACCCTAATAATAGATGAAGAACCTGACTGCATTTTTGATACCTTAATTGTGCCGCAAGAGGATTTTCATATGCTTAAAAGTGAAAATTACTTCAAGGTATCAGAAACAAATAAGCAGTTGCAGCTAAATCCTGAACGCGAATATACAGGTTCAATATCAGGATTTTCCGAGTTGTACAAACTTTGTGACAGACACAGCTTCTACTTGGTCGATGACTTAACCGCTGAACAGAACCGTATTGGTATCATTGGTGTTATGAATCCTGAGATATTCAACTGTTTTGACGAAATTTTCATACTTACATACCTATTCGCAGATAGCAATTACGACTGTTACCGTCGATTTTGTCGTATTCCATATGCCTATTATCATATTGCGGATAACACCTTATGTGAAGGAAAATTCGATGATACCGCGTTCCGTGAACAATGCAAGTCACTTATACGCCTGTATAGCGGCAGACTGAACTTTCGTCCACCTGATGAGCGCAATCAAAGAGCTGTTACTCTATCAAAAAGTTTTTACCAGAACGCTTCTACACAAATGTTATCGCGTGTTAGGTGCAATGCGAGTAATTTTATCCGTAATATTTGTCATGGAAGGCAAACAGACACCCTATGGAGCACATATGCGGACTACAAGAGTACAATAGAAGGCGGCGGCTGTTACAGCAAAAGTTTTGTGTCCTGCAACTGTAGAGCCACGAACGCATATAGGGACAGGCGTATTTTGGCCTACCTGCTCAATCTGTATCCACATCCCTACTTAGTACGTTGGCTGCTTCATAACAATATTGATGTCAACCTAAAACACTTTCCGCTTACTATGCTGCTGCAATGGGTATTTCGCTCTCAGATACGCGATGGAAAGCCTATAGAGTTATATCTCCCCTCTGCGCGTATGCGAGAAATACTCTCAGAGTACTTAGCAGGAGAAATCTGCTAAACTGCTTCAAAACCCCTTGGTAAATAAAGGAATACAAGCCTTGCGTCCTTAGAATAAATATATGTCTATATACCACCAGCAACAATGAAAGCTGTTCATATAAATTATAATCACACTAACACAAATATTTTTACACTAATATATCTATCAACAAGCAAAAACCGCCGCTAGCTCTTACGAGCCAGCGGCGGAAACCTTGCGGAATTAATATACCAGTAATCGGTAGTTGTAGCTTATCCAACATATAAAAACGATAACGATATAACTATTTATTTTTGCGTATCGTTTATCCAAATCACATATTTAATACAAAAAATTCATTGAACATTTATCGTATATAACCATTTAGCATTATTAACAAATAATATATTTTATTTCTACTTATTATACCATAAAATCATTCTATAATGCATAATCCGAACTTTAATCGTACTTTATTATATTATTAAGTCTTACGGCTCATCAATAATTTGTAATTTATCTAATGCAAATTCAACGCATTTCAAAATTAACTCATTTCTGGTTCTTCCAGTACGAGCAGATACCTTATCAAGCTGTTTTAATACATCATTAGGCATACGACAAGATACCACGGATGTTTCACCGTAGTTCTTTTTCGCTCTAATAATAAACTTATCATCATTGTTGTTCATAATCATCATACCTCTGTATTATTCTACATGAATATTTGTAGTATTTGTATATTACAAAGGTTTACAAGTGTAGTGTTATATGTTACACTATGGAAAAAGGGAGGTAATTTATATGGCATTAGTAAAATGTCCTCAATGCAACAACGAAATCAGTGATACGGTAGAAAAATGTCCACATTGTGGAAATACAATCTCTCACAATGTTCTTCCTGTATCAACTCCTGCCCCTTCGGTGCAGAATAACATTCCTAAATTTTTAACGATTGCTGCTTTGATTTTAGCTATTATTGGAACTTGTTTCTTAATTAAGGGATTCCATGTTAAAAACGTATATAAAAACTACTCCAGCAGTGATTATTACTACGATTATGACGATAATGTAAATGCTTATGTAGGCGGTGACGCATATAACTACATTATCAACGGTACATATTTTGCTGGCTTCATGGCCTTAACTGGTACGATGTATTTATGTGCAACTGGCTTATTCTGTACTTCACTGCTGCTGAATAATAAGAAACAGACTGTTGAAGTACGTCCTACATCTGACACTATTGCAGAAGAATTACCTAATATTTAAGTTTTATATACTATTGGTGATACATAATGAAGAAAATAGCATTGTTTTTATTAACTTACTGTATGTTTCTGACCTGCTGTGCATGTCAAGGACAGCAGCAGCAGAGTGACAACAGCACTTCCGAAAATACTTCTACTGCGGATGCAGCACCTTCACAGGAAACCGAAGAAGTTCCAACTTCTATTGAAGATGAACTGTCCCCTGCATTAACCGAAGCTGACAAAGCCAATATTCCGATTGAAATGGCAAGAAACAATGTCGATTTTGGCTTATATCAGATAAAAGATGGTTGGATTTACGGTGCAGCCGCAAATGAGGGTAACGGAAAACTTTACTTTGCTAAACGTCGTTTGGAAGATAGTACATGGACTACCTTAAATGGCTGCTATATCGTTGATTTTGATTTCTACAATGAATTTGTATATGCCATTTTGAGTGAGGATAGCGAAGGACAGCATACACCTATCTACAGAATGAATTTGGGTGGAAGTAATACAACAAAGATTGTAGATGGTAAAACTGCTTTTCTGCAAATTAAGGGCGATAAACTGTATTTTAACCTCTATGATGAAAACGATATACCCTATTTTACTTCCTGTGATTTAGATGGCTCTAATATGAAGCGCTTAATTGATAAGGAAGTGTACTATCCCTATACGCCTGACGGCAATATCATCTTCTATCAGGATGATAAGGACGAAGAAACACTACACAAATTCAATCTCACCACGCAAGAAGATGTTCGTATTTCTTCTCCGCACATGTACGTTCCTATCTATGACGGCAAACATACATTATTTTACGTTCGTAACTATAAATCAACCAGAGACAATAGCTTTACTGGCGATTTAGTAAAACGTAATATTGATACAGGAGAAGAAGCAGTATTGTATGCAGGCGCATATACAGGTGATTTGCTCTATGTAAATGATTATCTGTATTTTGCTAATATGAACGATGAGCAACGGCTCTATGCCATTGATACCAACGGCGAAAATATCAAACTGATTTCCGATGACCCTTATACATCGCGTGTCATGTATACTGGAAACAAACTGATTTACTCTGTTTTTGATACTGACGATAACGGTGTACCGCAATCTGTCAACAATATTTACTGTTGTGAACCAGATGGCAGCAACAGAATTGCTTTGCTCGACTAAATTACCACAACCCTAAATCATTACGAGGGAAGATAGTATGGAAAAATATACAATAGTACAACACGAACAGCGTTTACACTGGCTAAAGGATTGCCCTGTATTATTACAGTCCTATGCACTCACAAAGAGCAATACTAACAACAGCATTTTCTTACAGTGTAAGTTTGAGAATATAGCTGATAAGTCTATCAAAGCTATGAATATCGCTGTTAAATGTTCTGATGTATCACATCAAGAATTGGCGAATGTTGGTAACTTCCCCTATCTTGATATTAACGTACAGCCTTATACGCTGTTTGGAGATAAAACGCCTGTAGCTTTACCTAATAATACAACCAGAAATGTTTGTATTATTCCGTTAAAAATTATTTTTAGCGATGATACCACATGGGAAAATACTTCCGAGCGGGCGTATGAATTAGCTGAGTATGAACAGCAGCCTATATCTTCGTTAGGTGAACTGGCAGACCAGTATAAGCGGGATTTGCATAAGATATGCACAGACAGTGAAAAGCATAATTATCTGCCTGCTAATATAAATGGGTTTACTATTTGTGGATGTAGCAAAGTGGTATTAAACAATACCGAAAGTTGTCCGCAATGCGGCATAAACTTTCAAGATTTGCTGAACGTAAATGATTCTGGTAAGCTGCACGACCACTTAACGCAATACGAAGCCGCTTTAGCTGAGAAAGCGCAGCAAGAGCAATTATTAGAGCAGGAACGCTTGCAGAAAGCAGCACTTGCAAAACAAAAATTCAAAACCACTGCTAAAAAAGTTGGCATAATCGGCAGTGGCGTTATCGCAATCGCATTATTGGGTGTATTAACAAAGCAGGTTATTATACCGAACGTTCAGTATTCTAATGCAGAGCATAAAGCACAAAGCGGAGAATATGATGAAGCTATACAGGCTTTTATTAGTCTTGGTGATTTTAAGGATGCTTCTGAAAAAGTATTGGAAACTAAATACAACTGGGCTAAAGACAAGTTAGCACAGGGCGATACCGAAGGTGCAATTTCTTTGTTCTCCACGCTTGGTGATTACTCCGATGCACGCGCACAAATCACAGAAATTCAAAACCAAACGCAATATGATAAGGCCATGGCGGCATATCAAGCTAAACAATACGCGGATGCGCAATCAATATTCGCCGCTTTAGGCAGTTATAAGGATTCTGCTGAAAAAGCCACAGACTGCAAAAATAAAATAGGCGAAGCACATTATTCCGCAGCTACAACAGCCTTGAGTAAGAATGATACTTCGACCGCTCTACATGAATTTTTACAAGCTGTTCCCTACAAGGACAGTATCTCTCAGGCTCGCAAATTAGGAAACTTTGATAGCAAAATCCGTATAGGACAAAGTTGCATATATTATTTTGCTTCTGATGGTTCTATTAAAATTTCAGGTAATACAGGCGCTGTTCCTTCTGTACCAAATTGGAAAAATCTTATCTCGTTCTCTGCTGTTCGCGCTTCTCAATTTACACACAGTTTTGGAAACGCTGTAATGGGATTGCAAAGCAATGGCAGTGTTGTAACAGATGGCGGCGGATATGGTTTTATGAGTAATGCTGTTTCTGGTTGGAGCAATCTTAAAGAAATTGTCCTTGGTGATTCTGGTTTTGGCCCTCCGCATGTAGTAGGCTTAAAGCAAGATGGTACTGTAGTTGCAGAGGGCTGGAGCGGACGGCAACGCGCTGGAGAAACAGGTTGGAAGATGGATGGCGGCGGAGAAGAATGTAAAGTCTCTGCATGGAAGAATATCAAACATATCGTTGCAGGTGATGGCTATACTGCTGGTTTAACAACAGCAAATACAGTGGTAGTTGCAAACCGCGATAACTACGATTTTAGCGCTGCTACAACATGGGAAGATATTGCATTTCTATCAGCAGGAGAACATCATATTGTCGGGTTTAAGACTGATGGTTCTATTGTGGCTACTGGTAGCAACAATACTTCTCAATGTGAAGTATCTGATTGGAATGATATGATAACCGTATGTGCAGGAACAAACCATACACTCGGGTTAAAAGCAGACGGAACAGTTGTTGCTACAGGAGATAACGAGCACGGTCAATGTAATACGTCCGATTGGAAAAATATCGTTGCTATCTGGGCTGGAAATTTATATAGCCTTGGTTTGAAGTCTGATGGTACATTTGTTTTTGCAGGTGAAACTGAACAGTGGCAAAATGATATAGCTGATTGGAAATTCTGGTAACATCCTATATTCAAAGAGGGATAGCCCTGCGCTATCCCTTTTCTTGTGTATTAATGTTCGCAAAAGTGTACTTTTACGAATACAGTAAATTGCTATCAAGTCTTAGTTCGTAAATATTGTATTTTAGTTTGCGGATATGTTTGTAAAACGATTGACTATTACGAACAAAACTGCTATACTATTCGCATAGAGCAAAGGAGATTTACGATATGGACAATCGCACCTTCTACTATGCACGTGTATCAAGCAAAGACCAGAACTTAGACCGTCAATTAGCGGCATTCAAGGCATTAGGCGCTGACGAGCGGGACATTATCACTGACAAAGAGAGCGGCAAGGACTTCAACCGAGCGGGCTATCAGGCGTTAAAGAACGGTATGCTCCGTCAAGGTGATACGCTCATTATTAAGTCGCTCGACCGCCTGAGCCGTAACAAGCGGGATATTAAAACCGAACTTGAATGGTTCAAGGATAACAACATCCGTTTGAAGGTTATCGACCTGCCTACTACTATGATGGATTTACCCGAGGGGCAAGAATGGGTATTCGAAATGGTGAACAACATTCTCATCGAGGTATTAGGCACGATAGCCGAGCAAGAACGCGCTACAATCAAATCTCGACAGGCTGAGGGTATCAATACCGCTAAGGCCAAAGGCGTGAAATTCGGGCGTCCTGCGCTCCAATTCCCCGCAAACTGGAACGAGGTATATACCCAGTGGAAGAATGGCGAAATCACGGCTAAAGTCGCTATGGAGAAAACAGGCACAAAGCGAACCAGTTTCTATAAATTGGTGAAAAAACCGCAGTAACTCAGCTATGCGCACAAAAAGAAAATTATACTTAACTGCCGCAAAATAATTCAATTTGTGATAGTTAAGTATAATCTTTTTCTTCCCTGATTTACAAAATTCTCCTATTGGTTCTCGTGTGATGCCCTATAGCTAATCTATACATCTCCATCCGCAAATTTTCAGCGATATTCTTTCAAATCACACTTGCATTTCTCCCTAAAAAGGGATACACTTAACCCAATAAACCATAGCACACCAACCCCATAAACTTTTTATTTTACAATTTATTACGGCTATGTTTTTGTTGCAGAAAACGCTCATTTTCCCTGTTTCGACATCGAGACCCTGCAGAATTACTTCGGCTACACGGTCTCGGGCGTCAAGGGCAAACCCACCAACAGCGAATTTATCTCGATGATTGCCGACAGACTGCGGCTGCAGATGCGGTTTGGGGCGTAAAGCAAATTTACAACACAAGAAGCAGTAATATCATTCAGGAAACGATTTATCGGTATAGTATGCGTACTATTTACGCTGTTATGTGAATCGCAGCAAATCGCTTGCAAATCTGCCAACATAGTGAAAGTGTGAGTGAAACGCAGGTTCAAGCCTATAAACTTTTTCTGATATTGTGAAGAAATGAAATAATTTATCTGTATCCTTTCCAATGAAAAACCGCAGCGCCCTCTCGGGCGCTGCGGTTTTCAGGTGATATGCATTTTCCTTATGTCAAATCAATGAGCCAATCTCGGGCGGTTCCGGCTTTTTCGGCTCGTTACGGTTTTCCACGCCGAGAACCTCTGCGCGGATGTCCTCCTCGATCTCCTTCTTGCTGCGGCGGCGGTCCAGACGCGAAATATACAGATACTTCCGGATCACGAACAGGATGCCGATCGACAGCACGGCGATCAGGTTCTCGATCGGCGAGGTATGCTCGACGATCATCTGACGCGCGATGGCGAGGAGCATAACGTCAACCACCGAGTCGATGGTGTAGCTGGTGATCATCTTGATCAGCTCGATGCCGATGATGATCAGGCAGGCCGAGCTCATGCGCGCCTGCAGATACGCCGGATCACCGAACAGCTTGTTCATATCGGTCATGGCGACCATGCCGATGCCGGACACAATGCACGCGATCAGGATCACCATGCCAAGGGTGATCTCAACCGCTGTTGCGGCGTTGGAGAGCTTGTCTCGAAAATCAGAATTCATGGCAGTCTCCCTTTCTCTACTCCTCATTTTTACATTCCCTTTTCTTCAGTTTTGTAATTTTTTATCAGTCTGTGTCTCATTCCTTGATATAAATTTAACATGGTTTTTACGCCTTGTCAATTATTTTAACAAGTTTTGTATGGTTTACTGGTTTTTCACAAGTTTTTTATGCACTTTATCCTCATTTTAGTTATTTTGCATAATAACTTTTTATTTTTGTTGTGAGAAATTATTTGCGTTTATTTTTTGACAAACTTATCATTGTTAAGCTATAATAATATTAGAGTAAACCAATAAAAAGGCAATGCCATGCAATCAAAGGCACTGCAAAGAAAATTCTTTGAAACGGGGTGGGCAAATGGCTAATCCGCTGTTGCAGCACTACATCAAGCTGACAGAATTTCTCGGACAGGCACTTGGACCGGATTATGAGGTTGCTCTGCATGATATGACCGACAAAAATCGCTCCATAGTAGCCATCGCCAACAATCACATCAGCGGCCGTGAGATCGGCGCACCGCTTACCAATGTGGCGCTCAAAATCCTGATGGACAAAAGCTACGAAACGCAGGACTACCGCCTGCACTACTGCGGCCTCTCTGCCGAGGGCAAGACGCTGCGCTCGAGCACAATGTTCATCAAGCACAACGGCAAGCTGGTCGGCATGCTGTGCATCAACTTTGACGACAGCCGGTATCTGGCCGCCAGCGAAAACGTGCTGCGACTGTGTCATCCGGATATTTTTATCGACGACCATATCGCACCGCAGCAGGCCGAACCCGGTGATCCGTTCCCGCGAGCGGTTCCGGCAACGACCGAGAGCTTCCACAACTCGATCGACGCGGTGGCAGGCGATGCGGTCGGCCGCGAGCTCATCCGCCTCGGCGTGACCGCCGACCGTCTCACGCCGGACGAGCGTATGCAAATCATTGCTTCGCTTGAAAACGGCGGCATCTTCCTGCTGAAGGGCGCGGTCAAGGATGTGGCCGACGCGCTGCACTGCTCGCAGGCCAGTGTGTATCGCTATCTTTCCCAGATTAAAAAGGACGACAGCAATTCCGCTTCGGAATAACAATATCAAAACTCAAACGGCAAAACCGGAGCGAAATTCTTCCGATTTTGCCGTTTTACTTTACTTCACTTTAGTCTGATAGCAGGAGGATGCTCTCATGTTTCAAAATTACATGCGCCGGTTGTTCTGGCTGATCCTGGGTGTTGCGGTCAGTTCGATCGGCATTGCGATGATGCTGCAGGCGAATGTCGGACTCGAGCCGTGGAGCGTGCTGCAGCAGGGCATGTCGCTGCGAACCGGCATGACCTACGGCACAGCGTCCGCTATCGCAGGCGCGGCAGCCATCCTCACGGCCGTGCTCTTCGGCGAGAGCTTCGGCTTCGGCACGATCATCAACATTGCGGGCTGCGCGGTCATAATCGACGCGATCCAGGCGGCGCACCTCATCCCGCAGATGCACGGATTGGTGAGCGGCATTGCCATGCTCATCGGCGGTCTGGAGCTGCTTGCGCTCGGCACCTGGCTGTACATGAAAAGCGCGCTCGGCAGCGGCCCCCGTGACGCGCTGATGGTCGCGCTCGCGCGTAAGTTCGGGCGGTCAGCCGGCGCGTGCCGCGCGGTCGTAGATGTGCTCGTAACGGTCATCGGCTTCTTTCTCGGCGGTCCGGTCGGTGTCGGCACCATTATTTCCGCCGTCGGACTGGGTCCGCTGATCAACCTCAATTTTTCAGCCGTGCAGTTCAAGCCCGCCAAGGTGCATCAGGAGAATGCGGCGGAAACCATTGCGAAAATTGCCGGAAAGCGGTAATTCTCAGGCAGAAGGTTGTAAAGTCATTTCTTATTTGCGAAGTTGCACAGCTGCATCGGCGCGGTGTCCTCTATGATTTTGAACCCAAACCGCTGGTAAAACACAGCGTTTTTGCTCTCCTCGGGCATGATTTCGATATATTCGCTGTCATCGAGCAGGCGCACGAGACCGACCAGCCGGTCGCCGTCCCATGCGGCGTTCCCCCTCCTCTGCCCTATCATTATACCGAATGCGCTTGCGCGTCACAAGTTACTATTCAATTTATGAGTGACTTTTCTTTTGCATATGCACAAAATTCTCCCGTAAAAACACAAAAACCGCCCATAAGGACGGTTGATTGACAGGATATTGTCCGCATGCTATAATCAAATCAGCAAACGGTGAAAAAAGGTTGTTCCTCCCTCGATGAGGAGGGAGGTGATCGTGATGTCGCTGTCCGAAGCACTGCTTCTGTTTCAGTTGATCGCCATGATCGTCTTTGGTATCCTCGGATACATGAAGAAATAAACCAACCGCACCCGTTGTAAAGAGCGGCTTTCTTCTCGACATAAAATCGATCTGAGGAACGACCGCTCGGTGCGAACGAGCCGCCGTTTGTAGCTATATTATAGCGCGGCGCCCCGGTTTTGTCAAGTGACAGAACCGGGGCTGCTGTTTTTCGGCAGGATGTTTACTATCCTTCCTGCACCTTATTAAACGGCAAAACATTGCCGCTGCCGAACAGGCCGATGCCTTCCATATCCTCCACGACAACCTCATCCGTGGTGCGGCTTTGGAACACATTCAGCAAAATACTGTCCACCTTGCTCCGCATCATAGAATCGCACCAGTCCTGCTGCGGACCGTTGGTCTCCTGATGCTCCGGATACAGGTATACGCTGTACATAATGTACTCGTCGTACGGGTACTCATCCCGATAATAAAAGTCCTCATCGTCCTCGCGGTAGCAGAAGGCCGTGCCCGTGCTGCGGAATGTTCTGTTGCCGTTCTCGGTGTACGAGAACTCATAGCTGCTGCCATCGCCGGAAGCCTGAAACGTATAGACGTTGTCAAACGCCGACACCGTAATGCCGTTGTCGCCAAATACATCGTAGAGCGTGTCGTAAGCATAGTCGGAATCGTAGTCCGTATCATAATCATCGCTGTAATCCGAATCATAATCCGGTGCAGGGGCATTTCCGAAGCTGCTCTCGATTTCCGGCACCAGATCATCCACCACAAACGCGAAGATAGCCGGCACAAACTGCAGCAGAGCGATAACAATTACCGCAATCACCGCACCCTTTGCGCGGTTTTTCTTCGGCTTATCCTTGATGGGACGCGACTTGCTCTTTGCGGTTTTCGCTGAGCTGCTGTTCTCTATCGTCGGATGATATTCGGTGTAGGTCTCGCGCGGCTTGCCGTGCCATTTCGGCGCGGGTCTCGTCATGCGGCCCTTGCTGCCCGCGCGTGCGCCGCACATCGGACATACGCGTTCCTCATCGTCAAAATGGATACCACAGTGCTGACATTTCACAGGACACACCTCCCTTTTACTATTTTAATCATACCAGAGATACGCCCTGATAGCAAGCAAAAGAGCACACCGTTTGGTGTGCTCCGAGGCTGTCGCGAAACTACAGTTTCGCCGACAAGCAGGAACGGATCGTGGGCCGTTCCAAAGTCGTCCGAAAGTTCCTATACAGAAACTTTCTCCCTCCAGAAGTGTAAAAAACGGCGCTATCCTTGCGCGGCTTCTCGGCCGCGCTGCGCGGATACATGCTCCCGGTTTGCTCTCATTAAACATTTTTAAGGATAGAGGCCTACGGGCTACGAATTTGCGAAGCAAATTCTATTTTATGCGCGCTGCCGCGCGAATTATTTGAAATTGTGGGAATATGGAGTTTTCCGACAAACTAAGAGCACACCGTTTGGTGTGCTCCTGCTGTTTATTCAAGATTTAATTTATGCACCAGAATCCACCGCGTAACGAGGAAATACACCGCGTCACTGAGCAGCGTGAATACGCAGCAGAACCGCAGCATGAGATGCGCCGCGCCCATCGGCGTAATGCCGCTCCACCAGACTTTCATCAGGTCTACGAACGGCTCCGGCACGGCATTGCCCGCGCCCATCATCACCATAAGCAGGAGAACCTGCAGTGCGGTAGAAAGAACAACATACCACACGATCGACATGAGCAGGCGGTGACGGCTTGCCAGATGACCGAGCGCAATGCACATATAGAGGAACAGCGCCATGCCCGCAATGCTGAGGACAGCCAGCACGAGCAGCTCCAGTTCAAACAGGAATTCCTGACCGCTGTGCGGCAGCAGAGTGCTCAGACCGGTAAAAGCCTGCCACACCTCATCCATCGACAGAATCATCCTATCCGCAAAAATGAAGATGCTGATGAGCGCCGACAGACCGCTCAAACCAATCATCACGACCGCGATAATGGTCTTGCTGAGCAGGTGCTGCGAAACCGTGACCGGCAGGGTGAACATGAGGTAGCCCTCACTGCCGAGCAGGTTTTTGTAAAAACGCTGGATGAGAATGACCGCTGTTACCACAAATGCGGCCATCATCACGCCCATATACAGCATGGAGCTGATGGCGGGCAGCATAAAGTCCAGTGATGCATTCTTCGGAATGACATACAGGATACGGCTGATAAGCGACATAAGAATCAGCACGCCGTACAGCGGCAGACAGGTCCGCGCGCAGGCTTTCCACTCATATTTCAGCAGCTTTAACATGCAAACACCTCCCGGAACAGTGCATCGACCGATTTTCCGTGCTCCTCGCGGATATGGTCAACCGTGTCGTGCAGCACCATCGCGCCTTCCTTGAGGAAAATGACCTCGTCAAGCACGCGCTCCACATCCGCGATAAGATGCGTGGACAGCAGGACGGAGGCGTCCTCGCTGTAATTCGAGAGAATGGTGCTTAGAATGTAGTCGCGCGCCGCCGGATCAACACCCGCGATCGGCTCATCGAGCACATACAGCTGCGCCTTGCGGCTCATGGTGAGGATGAGCTGCACCTTCTCCTGATTGCCCTTGCTGAGCGTTTTCAGGCGGCTGAGCGGGTCGATCTGCAGCGAATCCAGCATGTCGGTTGCCTTTACGCGGTCAAAATCCGTGTAAAAATCCGCAAAGAACGAAATCAGGTCGTTGACCTTCATCGCATCGTTGAGATAGTTTTTGTCGGGCAGATAGCTGATGATGCTGTGCGTGTAGGTGCCCGGCGCCTGACCGTCAATGAGCACCGAGCCGCTTGTCGGCTGCAGCAGACCGTTCAGCAGCTTGATAGTCGTTGTTTTGCCTGAGCCGTTCGGGCCGAGCAGACCGATAAACTGTCCGCGGCCGAGCGTCAGATTCAGATTATTGAGCGCGGTCTTTTTACCGTAGTTTTTTGTCAATCCCTGACAGATAACCAGTTCGTTGTTATCCATTGTTCTTCTCCTCCCCACTGCGTTTCTTCAGAAGCGCCACAATGTCCTGCTCGGTGAAGCCAAGCTGGCTCATGCCGGACAGAAACTCCGTGATGCGTTCTCCTGCGATTTGCTCTCTTACCTTACCAATCATTTCTCTGTCCTCCGTTACATAGCGTCCGCTCGTGCGGTTGGTGAACATCAGGCCCTCGCGCTCCATTTCCGCAAGCGCGCGCTGCATGGTGTTCGGGTTGACACCCGCCTGAGCCGCTAGCTCGCGCACCGGCGGTACCTTTTCACCCGCCGCAAGCTGTCCGCTGACGATCTGCTCGGTCAGCTTTTCCACAAGCTGTTGATAGATCGGACGATCCCCCCGCAATTCCCATTGCATAAGCTCTCTCCTTTCGTTTTATTGTATTATGATAATAATACAAACATACAGATTTGTCAATAGCCTTTGCTGAAATTTTTCTGCACTGCCCTGCGGGATGTGCGAACTGCGTAAGCGGGTTCGCCCTAACGGGCGGGGTGTTTTTCGCTGAGATTCAGCGGTGGGGATTCGCCGTCTGCGGACGGCGGGACGTCGCGGCGCCCGCCGCGGGGGGCAAAAAGGAAGGACAACCTGCGGTTTTCCTTCCTCTTTGAACTCCTGCCTTTCCCTTGCTTCCTAATCTGGCGCAGATTGCCTACATGTGACCGCTTCGACATGGGAAACGGCAGAGGATTTTTTCTTCCGTGTCTTTCGCAACCTGTTCGCAGTGTCAGATACTGTTCTGCTACACATGCGGTTTCATCTACGCAGGCGCGACATACCCGTGTCGCGCAACTCGTTTTCACGTTATTCCGCCCAGCACCTACGGGTTTTAATTGATAACAAATGTTACCGTAGGGTGCGACGACCTCGGCGCACCGTATCAAACGGTTGGTACAATCTATCCCGTAGGGGCGGTCATTGGACGCCAAATCACACGTTATGAAAACCGTTTGCACCTAATAAAAAATGGAGAACGGAAAACCCTTACGGTAATTCTCCATTCTCCATTTTCCATTCTCAATTTTTCTCGATGTCTCGAAACACGTTCGGCAGGTACAGCTCATGCTTCGGAATCTTCTCCCACGAAAACGCTTTCACGAGCTCCTTCGCGGAGACCGGCTCTGCGGTGTCGGTCAGTCCTGCGGCGCGGGCGAGTGCGCCGATGACCTGCTCAGGTGTGAATTTCTCCCGCAGGAGGCCGAGGTCGAGGTCCTCATCGCGCTTGGACAGGCGGCGCCCGTCATGGTCGCACAGCAGCGGGATATGGATGAAGTTCGGCGGTGTGAAGCCGAACAGCTCATACAGCCAGATCTGGCGCGGCGTACTGCCGATGAGATCGTGCCCGCGCACGACCTCGGTCACGCCGGACAGACCGTCATCCACCACGACCGCCAGCTGATACGCGAACACGCCGTCCGACCGCCGGATGATGAAGTCGCCGCACTCCTCGGTAAGCGTTTCAGTATAATCGCCGTACACGCCGTCCGTGAATGTGATGGTGCGCTCGGGCACGCGCACGCGCGTTGCAGGCGCACGCTTTCTGCGCTTTTCGGCCACCTGTTCGGGTGTTAAATCGCGGCAGGTTCCGGCGTAGACCACCCTGCCGTCCGACAGGTGCGGCGCGCTTGCGGCGTGCAGGGCCGCTCTCGAGCAGAAGCACGGGTACAGCAGACCTTTTTCGCGCAGAATCGCCTCGTATTTCTCGTAAACAGCCGTGCGCTCGGACTGATACGGGATTTCGCCGTCCCAGTCTAACCCTAACCACCGCAGGTCGTCGATAATTAAATCCGCGAAGCTGCGCGGACAGCGCATTTCGTCCAAATCCTCAATCCGCAGCAGAAATTCGCCGTTCTGCTGCCGCGCACTCAGCCATGCCAGCAACGCGCACAGCACATTGCCGAGGTGCATGCGGCCGCTCGGACTGGGTGCAAAACGTCCGATGGTGTGCATGTTTTTCACTCCTTATTGCTTTTCTTCTTGGGTTTCGGTGCCGGAAGTTCGTCATACATGGCACGCAGCAGCTTCTGCAGGAGGGCGGCATCGTCGGTTTTCGTCACCCGCAGCATGGGTTTTGCGCCGTCGTACGGAAATTCATAAGGCGCATCCGGAAGGCAGCTTATCGCAGCTTTGACCGGTTTGACCAGCAGGCGGTTATCATAAATTCCGCCGACGATTTTGCCGTTGTAATAGAGTATGTACTCCCCCATCATGGCTCGATGCGTTACGCCGTCCAGTCCGGACAGGCGGTCTAATATTTCCGCAAGAAATTCTTTTGTGGTTGCCATTATCGTCCTCTTTTCCAAGGTTTCCCCGTCACATAGCCTTTTTGATACCAGTATTCGTCGTCAACGGGATTCATTTTGCGCTTTTTATGGAACAGGCGGTACATGTAAAACAGGCTTCTGACCTTCGCGCACGGCGTGACATTTCCGGCATTTTTCCGAATGGCAGAAACCGTTTTCTCCACCTTTTGCTGAATTTTATGCATGAAATTCTCGGGCATGCTGCTCCAGTCATATCCCCATACGGCCTGCGTGATAACGTGCGTGCGGCCGATGCCCCAGTAATCCATGCTGTCGCGCAAATCCCTGACGGTGGATTTCATGCCGCCGCCCGCCGCGGTCGTGATGATGAGCGCCTGCTTGCACATCAGTGACAGGTCGGGACGGTGCACCAGCCAGCGGTACGCAAAGTGGTCGAGCAGGGTCTTGACCTGCCCCGGAATGTGGTAAACGTAGGTCGGCGCACAGAAAATGATCAGCTCGGAGTCGTCCATCGCGGCGATGAGCTTCTGCATGTATTCGTGCCCGCCGCACTTGTCCTCGCGGCCGTTCATGCACGCATAGCAGCCCACGCAGACATGCGGCATATCCTGCGGCAGATAAAATTCGTGCAGCGTGCCGCCCGAAAGCAGGCGGTCGAGCACCATCTGTGCAATGCCGTAGGTGGACGATTTGGTTTTCCGTTTGTGCGGATAGAGTATGGTTATGTTCATAGTGAACATCCTTTCTTGTGTGGAACAAGTGACAGGATTAGGGATTTCCGTTTTGTGAGCGAACACGGTTCGCCCCTGCGACTGCACATATGCAGATAATTGACGAGTGACACGCTCTCCACTCTCACGCATCCTCCTGCCCTCAAACTCCTACTTTGTAATATTACCACATTCACCCTATGCTTTACAACTCCCCTGCTCTCTTGTATAATGTAGGCAAACGAGGTGATACACATGAAAAAACGAATGCTTGCGCTGCTGCTGGGTCTGCTCTGCGCCGGACTGACGGCCTGCGGCAGCACGGACACCGCCGCAAAGGACGAAACGCCGTCCGCGCCGACCGTCGAGCAGCCCGAGCCGGAACCCACGCCGGAGGAGGTCCGCCGGACGGCGGCGGAGCAGTATGCGGACGGCTTGACGCTCGAGGAGCAGGTCGCGCAGATGTTCTTCGTGCGCTGTCCGGAGACCGACGCGGCGGCGCTGACCGCGCAGTACGACATCGGCGGCTATCTGCTGTTTGCGCGCGATTTTGACGGCCAGACCAAAGAATCCGTCGCAAATACCATCGCAGCCTACCAGAATGCCGCAAAAACGCCCATGCTCATCGGCGTAGACGAGGAAGGCGGCACGGTCGTGCGCGTCAGCTCCAACCCGAATCTGCGCGGCACGAAATTCCAGTCACCGCAGGCGCTGTACCGCGAGGGCGGCTTTGACCGCATCACGAACGACACCGCCGAGAAGGACGCGCTGCTGCGCGATTTGGGTATCAACGTCAATTTTGCACCCGTGTGCGACGTTTCGACCGACCCGAGCGATTTCATTTACGCGCGCAGCTTCGGCATGGACGCCGAGCAGACCGGCGAATACGTCCGCACGGTGGTTACGCAGATGGTCAGCGACAAGACCGGCATGGTGCTCAAGCACTTCCCCGGCTACGGCAATAACGCGGACACGCACACCGGCATCGCCATTGACGAGCGGCCGATGGACACCTTCCGGCAGTCGGATTTCCTGCCGTTTCAGGCGGGCATTGCGAGCGGGGCGCAGTCGGTTCTCGTCAGCCATAATGTGGTAAACTGCATGGACGCCGACCGACCGGCATCGCTCTCAGCCGAGGTGCACCGCATTCTCCGCGAGGAACTCGGCTTTGACGGCGTAATCCTGACCGATGACCTGATCATGGACGCCATCCGCGATTACACCGGCGGCGAAAACGCGGCGGTGCTTGCCGTACAGGCGGGCAATGATATGCTCACCTCGTCGGATTTCGTGACCCAGTACAACGCCGTGCTTGCTGCCGTGCAGGACGGCACGATTTCCAAATCGCAGATTCACGCTTCCGCCGTGCGTGTCATCGACTGGAAAATGCAGCTTGGACTGATTTCCTATGACGCGTAAACAACAGAGTCCCGGCCTTGTCGCTTGACAAAGCCGAGACTCTGCGCTATAATCTTAAGTACAAACGGCGGCCTGCTGGTAACGGGCGGTCGTTCCCCATAGTTAAGTGTTTGAGGAAACGCCGCTCCGGTTACGGGGCGGTTATTTCTTTATGTATCCTAAGATACCAAAGACGATCGTGGTGATCAACTGAAACAACAGCAGCGTTTCGGAAATTGACATCCAGATCACCTCCCTTTTTATCGAGGGAGGAACAACCTTTTTTCACCGTTTGCACTTTGATTATAGCATGTGTGTCATATTGTGTCAATCAACCGTCTTTTCAGACGGTTTTTATTTTTTGCTGTAAGAGACGGACGCATGTATCCGTCTTTTTCCTGTCATGAAATGCAAAAAACCGCCCCAAAAGGCGGCTTATTGACAGATTTCGATTGTATATGCTATAATCGAAACGGACAAGTTCACATAGCGGTCAGACCCTCTTTCCTTTCCCGCTGTCTGCGGCAGGAAGGAGGTGGCGCGAATGCGGAAAAAGGCATTTCAGCTTTTCGTATGTGCAGTAATCCTGCTGTACATCTTCTGTATAAAAGCGCGATGACCGCTCGTCTGACTCACGAACGGTCATCATAACAAATTTCGATGACTGAGGGTCTGACTGCTGAACAGTGTCCTCTTGGGTATATTATACCCGAGCAGCCCCGGCTTTGTCAAGCGACAAGGCCGGGGTTTTACTATGCAGACGAAGTGAATTCTCAATTCATCTTAATCGCAGATATTCTTTCCGATATCTGCGGTGGCGTAGGCATTCTGCAGAGTTTTGCCACGGGTGCCCGCCTGATACTCATAATACGCCTGACTGCCGATCATGGCGGCGTTATCGCCGCACAGCTGCAGCGGCGGCATAAACAGCTGAACGTGCTCGCGCTTTGCCATGTCCTGCAGGGCCGCCCGCAGGAAGGAGTTGGCTGCCACGCCGCCCGCACACACAACGCGCCGCGCATGCGTCTGCTTGACGGCCATCTCGAGCCGCGGCACGAGCGTATGCACGACAGCCGCGCAGAACGAGGCCGCGAGACCGTTCCGGTCGATGGTTTCGCCCTTCTGCTCGGCGTTGTGCGCCAGATTGATGACCGCTGTTTTGAGTCCCGAGAAGGAGAAATCCAGCGGCGCATCCTTGATGTGCGAATCCGGCAGCTTGTACATCTTCGCATCGCCGTCCTGCGCCAGCTTGTCGATCTTCGGGCCGCCCGGATAGCCGACACCGAGCACGCGAGCGACTTTATCGAACGCCTCGCCTGCTGCGTCGTCGCGTGTGCCGCCGAGGATTTCAAACTCGGTGTAGCTTTTCACCATCACGATCTCGCTGTGGCCGCCGGACGCGATCAGTGTCAAAAACGGCGGTTTCAGCTCCGGATACGCCAGATAAGTAGCCGCAATGTGTCCTCGGATGTGGTGCACCGGAATGAACAGCTTGTTCATCGCAAAGGCGAGCGACTTGCCGAAGTTCGCGCCGACGAGCAGCGCACCGATCAGTCCGGGCGCACAGGTCGCGGCAACCGCGTCCACATCGTGCTTGTCCATTTCCGCATCCTTGAGCGCCTGCTCAGTCACGCGGACAACGGCCTCCATGTGCCGCCGAGACGCGATTTCCGGCACAACGCCGCCGTACAGCGCGTGCGTGGCGATCTGCGTGTCCACCACGCTCGACAGGATTTTTCGTCCGTCCTCGATGACGGCTGCCGCCGTTTCATCGCACGAGGACTCGATTGCAAGTATTTTCATGGTTAATCTCCTAAATTTTTCTCAAAGCACAGGCAGTTTTCCGCGCCCGCCGGACTGCCGTAGTACGGAATGACGCGATAGCCGAGCTTGGTGTACAGCGCCGCCGAATCTTCGGTCGTGCGGGCGGTCTCGAGGATGGCTTTGGTGAAGCCGTGCTTTGCCGCGTCCTGCTCGAGAGCCGCAATGACCGCGCTCGCAACGCCCTTTCGGCGGAACTCCGGCGCGATGTAAATGCGCTTGACCTCGAATGTTCCCTCGTCGATTTTCTTCCACGCGCCGCAGCCTGCGGGCTTGCCGTCCTCGTACGCGACGATGCGGCAGTTAAACAGATGCGGCAGGTTGTACTTGGCGTAGCGCTTCTCCACCTCACCGACGAGCATGAAATAATACTCGTCCAGCTTGGCGGTCAGGTCGTGAAAATCCCCGTTTTCCGCGTCAACAAAGCGAAGCTCCAGCATGGCAAAATCCTCCTTCAAATCAGTGAAATCGTCATTAAAACCGCGTTTTCTGTGGGATTGCTGTAAAAATTCTTCCGTTTTCCGACCGGAACAAAGCCCGCGCCGGTATAGAGCGCTATCGCCGGTGCATTGCTCTCGCGCACCTCGAGCGTCACAAACGCCAGCTTGTTTTCTCCGGCTTTCGCTGTCAGCTCGGCAATCAGCGCCCGCGCGATGCCCTGCCGCCGGAAGTCAGGCGACACGGCAACATTGGTAATATACCCCTCGTCGAGCACGGTCTGGCAGCCGACATAACCCGCCGTTTTGCCGTCCTGCTCCGCCACAAGAAAAATACCCTTGCCCAGTTCCTCGCGCAGCATGTTCTCGCTCCACGGCGCGTGAAAGCACGCGCGCTCGATCTCCGCCAGCGCCGCGAGATGGCGCTCCTGCATCACGACAATGTTCATCGGCTCAGGCTCTCGATGACCGCCTGCACGCCCTTGTCGATCTCGGCGGCAGACCGGCGGTAGGTGGCGAGATCGCCGCCGAACGGGTCGGAAATGTCCTCGGGCAGCAGCGTGAAAATCTTGTCCGCGCAGTCCGGGAACAGCTCGCACAGCCGGTCGTAGTGCGAGCCGGTCATGCAGACCAGATACTTCGCGTTTTCGGCCATCTCGGCGGTCAGCTGACGCGAGCGGTGCGCCGAAATATCCGCGCCGCGCTCTCCGGCTGCGGCAACCGCGTTCGCGGAAGCCGGAAGGCCGTTTTCGGTGTATAATCCGGCAGAAGCCGCCGTTAAACCGGTCTTTTCCTCGCCGTTATGTGCGCGGAATAAGCCTTCCGCCATCGGGGAACGGCAGGTGTTGCCGGTGCATATAAATATAATCTGTTCCATTGTATTTCACTCTCAACTTTATAATTGAAAATTGAGAATGGAGAATTGAGAATGTCGCTATCCTTGCGCGAGTTCCATCCGCGCTGCGACGAAGTATCGCGCATAGCGCGACCTATTTAATAACGGTGCTTCGCACCGCACATCAATTTTCCATTTTCCATTCTCCATTTTCCATTCAGCTCTTATTTCGCATCGTACCAGCTGTGCCCCGCCTTGGCCTCTGCCACCAGCGGAGCATCCATCCGGAATGCGTTCTCCATCTCCTCGGTGAGCAGACGCATGGCGGTTTCCTGCTCGTCCTTCGGTGCCTCGAGGATAAGTTCGTCGTGCACCTGGAGAATCAATCGGCTCTGCAGACCGTCTCTCAGCAGGCGGTCGCGGACACGCACCATTGCAATTTTGATAATGTCGGCGGCGGTGCCCTGAATCGGGGTATTCATCGCGACACGCTCACCGAACGAGCGCATATTGAAGTTCTTGCTCTTCAGTTCGGGCAGCGCGCGGCGGCGGCCGAACAGGGTCGTAACGTAGCCCTGCTCCCTGCCGGTCTGCTTGATGTCCTCCATATATTTCTTCACGCCCGGATAGGTGTCAAGGTAGGTTTTGATAAACTCGCCCGCCTCTTTGCGCGTTACGCCGATGTCCTGCGCGAGCGAGAAATCCGAAATGCCGTACACGATGCCGAAGTTGACCGCCTTGCACGAGGAGCGCATCTGCGGCGTGACCTCCTCAAGCGGCACATGGTAGACCTTGGCAGCCGTCGCGGCGTGAATATCCTGCCCGTGCCGGAAGGCTTCGATCATGTGCTCGTCCTGCGAGATATGCGCGAGCACGCGCAGTTCAATCTGCGAATAATCCGCGTCAATGAGGACGTGATTTTCGTCCGGTGCGACAAACATGCGGCGCAGTTCGCGGCCAAGCTCGGTGCGGACCGGAATATTCTGCAGGTTCGGGTCGGTCGAGGACAGGCGTCCGGTGGCGGTCACGGTCTGCTGAAAATGCGTGTGAATGCGTCCGTCCACCGGGCTGATGACCTTGAGAAGTCCCTCAACGTAAGTGCTTTTCAGCTTGGTCAGCTTGCGGTACTCGAGGATGCGCGGCACGATCGGGTGGTCCTCCGCGATACGCTCGAGCACCTCAACGTTGGTGGAATAGCCGGTTTTTGTCTTTTTCGGAGCATGCAGGCCGAGTTTCTCGAACAGCACCTCACCCAGCTGCTTGGGACTGTTGATGTTGAACTCGCCGTCCGCGTCATGATAAATCTGCTCGGTCAGGTCGCGGATACGCACGTCCAGCTTGTCACCGAAGGCACGCAGCTCGTCCGGCTCAACTGCACAGCCCGCCGCTTCCATCTCAGCCAGCACGCGCAGGAGCGGCAGCTCGATTTCATAGTACAGCTTTCTCATGCCGAACTGCTCAATCCGGTCAGCCGCCTCGGCGTAAATGGCGCGCAGCGCACCGACATGCTGCGCCACGGCCTTCTCGGTGTCCTCCTGACCGCCGAGGAGTGAAACCGCTGCCGGATCGTCCAGATCCAGCTCCGGCAGCTCGGCATTGCAGTACGCAAGCGCAAGCCGCGGCAGGTCGTAGCCGGACTGGGTCGGGTCGAGCAGGTACGCCGCGATGGCGGTGTCAAACACGATGCCCTTCGGGTCCATACCGCGCTGCAGCAGTGCCCGCACGGTGGCCTTCGCGTCGTGCAGCACGAGCGACAGCGTGCCGTCGAACAGGCGGCACAGAATGTCGTTCCACGCGTCACCGAACGCCTCGGCGAACAGGATGTGCGCCGTGTCGCCGTCCAGCAGGCAAACTGCGCCTAAGGTTTCCGGCACGATGGCGTACACGCGGTCGCAGTCGGTCAGCGAATCCATTAAGTTGAACGCTTCGAGCACATTCTCCACTCGTTCTGTTTTCAGCTCCGGCAGACGCGGCGCGGACACGCTCTCGCCCGAAAGGTCAAACCGTTTGATGAAATTCTTGAACTCCAGCCGCGTCAGCAGGTCGTACAGCGCGGTCTCGTCGATGTCCTGCGCGGGCAGGTGCTCCACATCGAGGTCGAGCGGCACGTTGCGGTCGATGGTTGCGAGCCAGAAGCTGTCCTTCGCGGACTGCTCGCCGTTCTGCAGCTTGGTGCGGGCGCCCTTTTTGATGCGCTCGTCCTCGATATGCTCGTACACACCGTCGAGCGTGCCGAAGTCGTGCAGCAGCTGCATGGCGGTCTTTTCACCGATGCCGGGCACGCCCGGGATGTTGTCCGAGGAATCGCCCATGAGCGCCTTAAGGTCAATCAGGCGAATCGGGTCGAAGCCGTATTTCTCGCGGAAAGCGGCGGTGTCGTAGGTCTGATAGGTGGTCTGGCCCATGCGGGTGGAGACCAGCATGACGGTCGTGCCGCCGCCGACCAGCTGCAGGCTGTCGCGGTCACCGGTTACGACCACACAGGTGTCGCCGTGCTCGTCCGCGCGGCGGCTGATGGTGCCGAGCAGGTCATCCGCCTCGTAGCCCGCCTTTTCGCAGCGGACGATGCCCAGCGCATCGAGCACCTGCTTTGTCAGCGGCAGCTGTGCCGCCAGCTCATCCGGCATGCCCTTGCGGGTGGCCTTGTAGGTGTCGAATTTAAGGTGGCGGAAGGTCTTTTCCTTTACGTCAAAGCAGACGATGGTGCGGTCGGGCTGCTCCTCGTCCTGCAGTTTGAACAGCGTAGCCAGAAAGCCGTATACGGCGTTGGTAGGCAGTCCCTCGTGGTTGGTCAGCTGCCGGATACCGTAAAACGCGCGGTTGAGTATGCTGTTGCCGTCTATCACCATGATTTTCATGTGTATTTTCCTCGCTCATTGATACATTATATATAGTATACCACATTTTCGTTTATCCTGCCACTGCTTCAAGCGCCATCCGCATCGCGCCGATGAGCGCCAGATGGGCGGGATAGTAAATATAGAAAAAGTGCTTCATCTTCCATTTGCCGCGCTCGTTTCCGAGCAGGAGGAGCGGAAAGATCGCCAGTACGCAAAAGCGCTGCACGCCGCCCATCACACCGGCAAGCACCAGCAGACCGACCGCAAAGCCGAGCCGCTCGCCGATGACCGGCGAAATGCCGGCAAACACACGCTCCCAGAATAGCCGCCCGATTTCCGCGTACAGCGGCAGCAGCACACCCGCAAAGCCGTAATCAATGGGAACCGTCCGACACAGCAGGTAAAATACGGCGGCAAGCGCGGCTGTCAATGCCAGAAAGCGCAGTTTTCCGCTGCTTTTCCACGCCTCGACTCCGTACAGCAGCAGAATGGACAGGCTCAGCGTGATGAGCGCGTTGCCGTAAAAGCCGCCGAACGGCAGAAACGCGATAACGCACACTGCGCCGCACGCGAACACGCTGCCGAAGTAGCGGGCTTTGTTCCGCGTATAACGGCAGCCCTCTGCAATGCAGTAGGAGAACAGCGGAAACGCCAACCGTCCGATCACGCGCAGCCACACCGCCTGCGGAAAAAATGCCGCGCCGATGTGGTCAATCGTCATGCACACCATGGCGAGAATCTTCAGTTGGTTCTTGGTCAGCAATCACACCGGCCTCCCCTGTTTGAATCTTATTTCATTATAACACGCCTGCCCGCCAAGGCAAAGAAAAAACCATTGCCGCAGGGCACAGCATACCGTTCCGCAGACATAAAAAACCGCCCCGCAAAGCGGGACGGTTTTCGAGAGGTGTTATTTCTTCTTTTGCGGAGGCGTGCTATGATGACAGCTGCCGCCGCAGTGGGCGCAGTCGCCGCTGCAGCCGACGGACTTCTTGACGAAGACCGAACGGACCGCGAAGAACACGACAGCCACTACGATCAATGCCAGAATGATATCACCAATACTCATGGTTAAAGCCTCTTTTCAAATCCGAAAGAAATCAGTTGGCGTCAACGCTCATGCGGCGCAGACCCTCGGTGGAGTCAGCCTTGGCCGGCTTGCGGAACAGCAGGAAGATGATCAGCGCGATGAACGCGATGGCAACGACCGTGCCGACACCGAAGGTCAGCTCGCCGGTGATCAGACCGCCGATCTGATAGATGATGGTGGATACAACGTAAGCGTAAACGCACATATAGCCGATGGCCAGTGCAGTCCACTTGCCGTTGTTCATCTCACGCTTGATGGCGCCCATTGCAGCGAAGCACGGCGCACACAGCAGGTTGAATGCCATGAAGGCATACGCGCCGACCTGCGTAAAGTCCGCAGCCAGCTCGCCCCAGATCTCGGAGCCGTCCTCGGCAACCTCGCCGACGAAGTGATACAGCTGACCGAAGGTAGCAACAACGTTCTCCTTTGCAACCAGACCAGAGATGGCGGCAACAGTGGATTTCCATGTGCCGAAGCCCGGCAGCGTGAAGATCGGAGCGATAACAGAGCCGATACGCGCCATGATGGAGTTGTCAATATCGGATACTGCGCAGAACGCGCCGCCTTCCCAGCCGTAGCCGAGGGTGAACCACATAAAGATGGTGGACAGCAGGATAACGGTGCCTGCCTTCTTGATGAAGGAGGAGCCGCGCTCCCACATGGAGCGGAATACGTTGCCGGCGGTCGGAACGTGATAGCTCGGCAGCTCCATGACGAACGGAGCCGGGTCGCCGGTGAAGATCTTGAACTTCTTGAGCATGATGCCCGAGATGATGATGGACAGCACGCCCAGAACATAAGCAGAGAATGCGATGGTGCCGGAGCCGCCAAAGAACGCGCCTGCGAACATTGCGATGATCGGCAGCTTAGCGCCGCACGGTACGAAGCAGGTGGTCATGATGGTCATGCGGCGGTCGCGCTCCTGCTCGATGGTACGGGAAGCCATGACAGCCGGTACGCCGCAGCCGGAGCCGATCAGCATCGGGATAAAGGACTTGCCCGAAAGACCGAACTTGCGGAAGATACGGTCCATGATGAATGCAACACGCGCCATGTAGCCGCAGTCCTCGAGGATCGCGAGGAAGAAGAACAGGATGAGCATCTGCGGAACGAAGCCCAGCACCGCGCCGACACCGGCAACGATACCGTCCATTACCAGGCTGTAAACCCAGCCGTCCTCGTTAACGCCCATGGAGTGGAACAGCTTCTCCAGCAGCACCGGGATACCCGGAACCCAAACACCGAAGTCAGCCGGGTCCGGCTCCGCAGCGGTCATGGTTTCCTCGAAGGTTGCGAGGTTAACGTCCTCGGTGGTAACTTCACCGGAGTCCTCGTCCTCGAACTCGGCAGTGCCGACAACCGATGCGGCAGCCGGGTCCGCCTCGATGGCAGCAGCTGCGTCAGCGATAGCGGTTTCGTCAGCCTCTTCGGCCTCGAGCTGCTCGGTCAGAGCAGAGGTGTCGATGCCAGCCTCGTCGGCAGCCTCGAGCCATGCGTCGCGGCGGGTGATCTGGTCGTCATACTCGGCGGTTGCTTCCTCATAGTCGGCAGCGCCGATGGTGAACAGATGCCAGCCTTCGCCGAACACGCCGTCGTTTGCCCAGTCGGTGAAGATGCCGCCCGCGGTGGATACGGAAACGTAGTAGACCAGCCACATGATCAGTGCGAAGATCGGCAGAGCGAGGATTCGGTTGGTAACGATGTGGTCGATCTTATCCGAGGTGGACAGACCGGTCTTTTTCTTCTTTACGCAGTCCTTGACCAGCTTTCCGATGTACTGATAGCGCGCATCGGTAATAATGGACTCGGCGTCGTCGTCGAGCTCCTCCTCAACAGCGGTGATGAGCTTCTCGATCTTGTCCTGCACGTCCTTGCCGAGGGTGAAGCGCGCCTGCACCTTGCTGTCGCGCTCGAACAGCTTGACAGCGAACCAGCGGCGCTGCGCCGGCTCGGTAACATCCGCGATCAGCTTCTCGATCTCGGTGACAGCGTTCTCGATGGTACCCTCGAACGCACGCTTTGCGGGTGCATTGCCTGCCTTTGCCGCCTTCTTGGCAGCCTCAACCAGCTCCCTGGTGCCCTCGCCCTTGATGGCTGCGGTCTCAACGACCGGCACGCCGAGTTCCTGAGACAGCTTCTTTACGTCGATCACGTCGCCACGCTTCTTGACGATATCCATCATGTTCAGCGCGATAACGACCGGAATGCCCATCTCGAGCAGCTGGGTGGTCAGGTACAGGTTGCGCTCGATGTTGGAAGCGTCCACCAGGTTCATGATGGCCTGCGGCTTCTCGTTTACGAGGTAATCACGTGCAACGACCTCCTCCAGCGTGTACGGAGAGAGGGAGTAGATACCCGGCAGGTCGGTGATCAGGACTTCCTTGTCGCCCTTGAACTTGCCTTCCTTCTTTTCCACGGTAACACCCGGCCAGTTGCCGACATACTGGGTCGCACCGGTCAGATCGTTAAACATCGTGGTCTTGCCGCAGTTCGGGTTGCCGGCAAGTGCCAAACGAATTGACATATTTTTCCCCTTTCTTGGAATTAGCGGATGCTAATCCCTATGTAAAAAAAATTTAACGAATTTTCGTCTGCCGCAAAGCGATATCCGCGCTTCGTGCGAAGCACGCATAAAATCGGATTTGCAGCGCAAATCCATAAATTCCGGGAGCATGTATCACGGAATTTATACAAGGGACGAAAAAATGTGCCCAAAGGGCGCGGTTTTTCGTCAGCCCTCGATTGAAACCGTGGTTTCAATCGAAATCAGTCAACCTGAATCATCTCAGCGTCTGCCTTGCGAAGCGACAGCTCGTAGCCGCGCACGGTGATCTCGACCGGATCGCCCAGCGGCGCTACCTTGCGGACATAGATCTCCGCACCGCGAGTGATGCCCATATCCATGATGCGGCGGCGGGTTGCACCCTCGCCCTCAATCTTGCGGACGGTTACGGTGGCGCCGACCGGCGTGTGTCTCAGATTGCTCATTTGCGTTTGCCCCCTTTGCAATTAAACCATAATGCGCGAAGCCATCTGCTCGGAGATTGCGACGCGCGCATCCTTCACGTTTACGATCACGTTGCCTGCCAGAGAGGACACAACCGTTACCTTTGCACCCTCGACAAAGCCGAGATTCTGCAGGAACTTTCTCGTCTGGTCTTTTCCTCGAATGGACTTTACCGTGGTTTCAACCCCCGTATCCATCAATGTAAGCGGCATAATGGTAACCCTCTCCTTTTCTGTAATCTCTGCGTGAAAAAAGTGTTTTTGTATCGGGTTAGAACCCTCTAACCCATTTATCATTTGAAGTTTACACCAGCTAACCTTTTGTTGTCAAGACAGAAAAAAAAGTTTGTCGAAGCTAACCAATCTGTACAGAGTTTGCCGCGGCTAATTGTGCAGTATGCTGTTACTAACCGTGGGCATCCTGCAGACAGGAGGAAGCCCGCGGTCATTGTTCCGGATGACCGCGGGCTCATGTTATGTTTTGACATACCGGGCAGTATGCCATGGGGTTTCCCCCGGGACAAGAAAGGATATTTGTATCATAACCGGTACCGTCGTATCGGTTACGACCGTAAGAAATTGTTTCGGCGCTGCGCGCAGGTATGCACACGCCGCAAGAGAAAATCTAATTTAGAATGCTGCGAAGCCCTTGCCGAACTCCTTGCACTTTGCGATGCCGTCGTCGTCCGGGGTTTCGTTGAGGATGAGGCCCTCATCGGTGTAGATGACAGCGTTTGCGTCGTTGGTACGCTGTACCCAGTCGCGCATCCACTGGCCATCGCCCCAGCCGTAGGAGCCGAACAGTGCAACCTTCAGGCCGGAAATCTTGCTCTCCAGCTCGGTGAAGAACGGGTCGAACTCGGTCTCCTCGAGAACCTCGGCACCCATAGCCGGGCAGCCGAGAGCGATCTTTGCGTACTTAACAGCGTCAGCCGGGGTGGTGTCCGCAACGTTCAGTACGTCAACTTCCATGCCGCCCTCGCGGATGCCGTCTGCAATTGCGTTTGCCATCTGCTCGGTGTTGCCGGTCTGGCTCCAGAAAATAACTGCTGCTTTGCTCATGATAATTTTGCTCCTTCGCATGTATTGTTCTATATTTGTAGTTCTATCGAGTTATGCTATGCTGCAAACACTTCGAGAAGGGTTTCGCCCTTGTCAACGCGTCTGGTCACGGCGTGGCATACCCGCGATAGGCGGTCAAACAGCCGGGATGCCGCTTCGGCATCGCCGTACACCTTCCAGAGACCGCTTAATTTGCAGCCCTTTCCGGCGTATCGAATAAAGCCCACAACGTCCTCGATCGGGTATCCGAGGAACAGTCCGATCTCGTGCGGAAAGTCCTTGGACATGGCGATGCGGCGCTTGAGATTGCGCAGCAGTACGTCGAGCGGCTGACCGACCGGGTACGCAAAGTGCCGGAGCACATGCTGCACCTGCGGGTCCGCCATGCGGCGTTCAAGCTGCGGCTTGCTGTATACCAGTAAGAGGAAGCGTGCGCTGCAGGCGCAGACGATCTCGAAGTGAATTTCTCGCGCTGAGAACGCATCGCGGTATTCCTTTAATCGCTGCGGCAGATCGGGATATAAATTCCGGTCGCACGACACCAGACTTGCCGGTTTGATGCCCGCCAGTGTCGGCGAGCAGTAGGTCGCTAAAAGTCGATCCAAGCCATTTTGCATTGCTGATGCACCTCCCGTTTACAGTATTTCCGGTCTGCACATTTGGTATGCGTTTTTCCCGAACAGCGCGGCTGCGGTTAGCCATTCAGCCGCGCAGGCCCTGAGGCAATACCGCACAATTAAAGCTGCGGTGTTTTGCGGGTCTTTTGTGCCCTGATTTCGTTGTGATTTTTTGCAATACGTCAAGTATTGCTGCAAAACCACGCCTCATCAGTGCGCAAAATCCGCCGCAAACCGCTCTTGTTCAATTATGCGGTATTGCCTATACGGTTTTGTTCGGAATGATGCGCAAAATACAGAGGAAGCTGTTTCTTTTATAACTTTTCAGCACGTTCCCGTTCCGTGAGGAAGCGTGCCGGTCAACGGGGCGTATCAGTAAGCCTCGGCTAACCATGTATATAAGTTAGCATATCCTAACCAATATGTCAAGCACTTTTTCGCGAGAAATTTTCGGCTGAATTCCGGGTGGTTAGGTTTTGCTAACTATACCGTTCGGATAGACGTTTTCTCAGCGTGAGAATGGGCGTTTTTGCTGCCTTTTCGGGCGGGAAAATTTTTTCGGGATTTCCCGGATTTTCTGCACCGACCCAACGGGGTGCGCGAACTGCCGCAGGCGTGTTCGCCCTTTCCAGGCGGCTCCTTTTCTGCACCGGAAAGCCGGGGTGCGTGAACTGCCGCAGGCGGGTTCGCCCTGACGGGGCGGCTCCTTTTCTGCACCGGAAAGCCGGGGTGCGCGAACTGCGTTAGCGTGTTCGCCCTTTCTGGGCGGAGAGTTTTTCGCTGAACCTCAGCAGGGGGATTCGCCGTCTGCGGACGGCGGGAACGTGCCGCGCCCCGCGGCGGGGACGACGCCGTACCCACGGCGGTGGGCAAAAAGGAAGGACAACCTGCGGTTTTCCTTCCTCTTTGAACTCCTACCTTTCCCTTGCTTCCTAATCTGGCGCAGATTGCCTATATGTGACCGCTGCGAAAATAGGGAACGGCAGTCGGGTTACCGCAGCGTTTGTTTCGCAACATATTCGCAGTTCACAGATAGATTACTGCTACACATACGGGCAACTCTACGCAGGCACGGCATATGCGAATACAATCTATTGCACAATATATCGTGTAGGGTGCGACGACCCCGGCGCACCGTATGTAAATTCATATGCAGACGCATAACCGTAGGGGCGAACAATGTTCGCCCACACCACCGGTAAATGGGCGCGTGTGAACGGTTTTGCGTGTGCCGACGGTTTACATGGTATATCCGCAATGGTAACGCCTGTTGCGGGCGAACAATGTTCGCCCCTACGGTGTGGTTTGTACCAATCGTTGGAATGTGTTATCCATAACGGTTGCCCATATCATATAACATGGTGGTAATCGTTGGATGCGGTGCGCCGAGGTCGGCGCACCCTACGGTATATATTGTGCAAATGATGAAACGTATGCCGCACAACCAAAACATCATGATTTGTACCATATAAATGAAAAAATGGAGAATGAAACCTCTGCATTCATTCTCCATTATCCATTTTCAATTCTCCATTATTCCACTTCCACGCCGTTGATACGCGCGGATTCATCCCCGGTGAGCGGAATGACAAGGCACTTCTGCCCTTCCATAACCTCGGTATGGACGTTTGCGGCTCTCTCCTGCGGCATGCGAACGTCGATGACCGTGCCGGTCTCCCACGGAACGTCGTCCTCGTCCGCGTCGGCGGCGTTTGCCGCCTGATGCGCCAGCTCCTGCTGCAGCACTGCCACCTTCTGCTCCAGGGCGGCGGTATGCGCCTTGACCGTGCCCTCCTCGACCAGACGGCTGTCCAGCACGTTATGCGCCTGCGGCGGCTGGTCACCGAACACCTGCTCGTACGACTTCTCGATCTGCGCGCGCACGCTGTCCGGCACCTCGGCCTCGGTCGCCAGACCGGAGACCGCCTCGGCGGTCAGCTCGACCGGCGGCAGGCTCTCGTCCTCCTCCCGCTCGGCCACCATCGCGCTGATGGTCTTCTGCATCTGGAAGAACGCCGCGTCCGCCTGCTCCTCATCCTCACCGAAGGCGTCGTGCACCACGTTCTTGAACGCCAGCTTGTCCTCGGCAGCCGTGCGCTGCGCGACACAGCCGAGCACGTTCTCGATGAACTCCGGATGAGAGGGACGGCCGGTCTTGACGTAGTACATCACGGCGTTGACATCACTGCCGCGGTTTGCAAACGCCGGGTACACAAAGCCGAGGTCGGGCAGACCGACCACCCAGTCGCGCTCCCGCGCACCGATGCGGTTTTCGTCCTCCCTGTAGCCGAGCGCAGGCTTCGCCAGCTCGACCGGACAGACCGCGCACACGCAGTACGCATACAGCTCGGTGGATTCGTCCTGGTCCTCGCCCGAGGTGGCCTTGCTCGGCACGTCGTACACGTCGTGGTAAACCACGATCAGGTAGTTGCCCGGGTAGCTGTACTCCTCGATCACCTGCTCGTACAGACGGTCGAGCAGCTCCTCGTTCGCCAGCTTGCTGTCCTTGAGCGTCAGCAGGTATTTCTGGTGCTCGATGCCGCTGTCGCTGCGGTCAAACTCCAGTTCCAGCAGGTTTGCGCCGAGCGTGCCGCTGAACGTCTTTTTTGCGATCTCGAGGTACTTGTAGTATTCATCCTCTTCCAGTTCGGAAAACTGCTCAGTGAACTTGGTCACGATCTGCTTGCCGCTGTTGACGTAGCAGCCGCACAGACGCCCGAACGTGCATTCGGTCTTTTTCAAACGGCGGCGCAGCTCCTGCACATCGCCCTTGGTGATATTCATAGGTTTCGCTCCTTAGCGTGTGGATTCGGTATATACAAGTATACGGCATTTTCCATGCAAAAGGCAAGCGGTTTCACATAAAAAGCGCGATGACCGTTCGGCGGCAACCGTACGGTCATCTGTGAAAACTTTTGACTGAACTTGGGAGCTGACCGTCCAGCGGACGGCGTTTCCCTTTAATTACATTAAAACACACTTTCAGGCACTGTCAACCTGCGGAAATTGACAAATCCCGTACATTCGTGTTATACTTTGACTTGGAAACGCTGTTGCATAGATCAGCGGTCAGCCTCCTCTTTTCCTCCCTCGGTCCGAGGCGGAAAGGAGGTGTCGTAAATGCGGAAGAAAGCACTTCAGCTTTTGGTATGTGCAGTCATTGTATTGTACATTTTCTCCGTATATGCGCGATGACCGCTTGGCTGGTACCCAAACGGTCATCTCAATTTTCGTAGATGAATCGGGGGCCTGACCGCTGTGTAAACAGCGTTTCCCTCGTTGTATCTTTATTATATCACACTTTTACACACTGTCAACCTGCGGAAATTGACATTTTTCGCACGTCCTGTTATACTTAACTCGTGGAAACGCTGTTGCACACGCAGTGAGCAATCACTGCAGGCGGTCAGACCCTCTTCTTCCCCACGGTCTGTGGGCGGAAGGAGGTGCTGCGCATGAGGAAGAAAGCCTTTGAGCTTTTTATCTGTGCGGTCATTGTACTGTACATTTTTCTCGTAAAAGCGCATTGACCGCTTGGCTGGTACCCAAACGGTCAATGACTTAAAAACCATTGATTATTGAAAGGGTCTGACCGCTGTACAACAGCGTTTCCCTTTTGTATCTTTATTATACCACACTCCCGCGCCAAGTCAAGCGCGGGAGCATTTTTATGCCTGCTCTGTGCTCTCACTCGGCCGGCTCTCTTCCGGCGCGTTACCCGTGTCCTGCGGCGGCTGCACCCTCACCTCAGGCGGGTTTCTCTCATCGCCGGACTGCCGAAACCGATCGTCGATATGCTCGCGGAGCCGTTCGGCGTGGCCGCTGCTGCGCGAGGTCACGGTGATGCTGACGCTCTCGCCTTCCTTCGCTTCCTGCCGGACGGTATGCTCCACCGCCTTATCAATGTGTACAAACCGCGGAATTTTGCCGTCCGGCGGCTGCTCCCTGCCGGAAACGCGGGTGCCGAGCACCTGATCGAACCGGTTTACCGTATACTCCACGCTGTCCGTGCCGCCCACGATGCTGACGCTGGCATACGGCTCATACGCGGCGTACACGCCGGTGGTCGCCATGCCGCACAGGACAGCCACGCACGCCGCCCAGGTCAGCGGCTTTTTCCACCGTCTGCGGCGCTTCGCCGGAATCCGAATCTCCTGTCCGACCGCTCTGTTCTTCGCGTCTACAAGGTGAACCGTGCCGTCCTCCGCGAGCGCGGCGGCCTTTCCCGCTCGAATATCCGTAATTATCGCACGCATTGTTCTGCCTCCTTGCGCATGGTCTGCAGATAGGTGCAGAGGATGGGGTAATCGCCGTCGATGAGCAGCGCCGCCGCTACAATGTAATCCCGGTGACGGGTTATCGTCCGCGCGGACACGCCGCACTGCTGCGCCAGCGCCTTGATGGGCAGGCTGTGCGCGCTCTGCATGGACGCGAACAGCACCGGCGAATGCAGCAGCGTGCCGACCGCCGCGGCGCAGCTGCGGCGCGTCTTGTCCGACTTGGGCGAGCTTGCCGCTAAATCATAAAACGCGAACCCATACTTCTCAAACACCGTGTTTGCCGCCTCGATCTCATCCTGTGCGCTGACCGGTTTGGCTTCGCTCATCTGCTCCGCGACCGCCTGCTGCATGGCGGCGTCCGCGCTCTCGCGGTCCACCGTGCCGTCGAACGTCTGCGGGGCAAGCGGCGTTTCCGCGTCAAACCGGTGCTGACTGCGGTAATGGTCGGCAAGGCGTCTGCCAATCACAAGCGACGCATACGCGCCGAACGGCCCGCTTGCCGGGTCGTAGCCCTTGATGGCTTCGTAGAAGGCCAGCAGCGCGACCGAATACTCATCGTCGCTGCGCGTGACCGCAAAGCCTGCGTGCCTGCTCGCGCACCGGAGAACAAATGCCTCATGCGCCTCAATGAACCGCTCCAAAAACGGCTCGTCCGTGCGTGCGCGGACTGCCTGTGTGCTCGTCTGCATGCCGCCGCCTCCCTTCCTTAGATGATACTATCATAATTTTGTTCTGTGTTGAAACGGTGTACCGACTGTTACCGTTCTGCGTAGACTTCCGTATGTTTTGACGTACAAAAACGAGCACCGCAGTTTGCATTCTGCGGTGCTCTTTCATTCGTTCAGGCTGTTGCTTTATCGTTCTCTTCGCGCGTTAGCGCGCATTCAATAGGATTGCATTGCAATCCATAAAAACGGGGAGCATGTATCAGCGCAGCGCGGTCAAGAAACCGCGCAAGGATAGCGCAAATTTTTATACTTCTGGAGGGAGAAAGTTTCAACCAACGGGCGGAACTTTCGGACGACTTTGGAACGGCCCACGGTCCGTTCCTGCTTGTCGGCGAAACTGTAGTTTCGTGACAGTCAGAGTGCAGCGAAACGCTGCAGCATTGCCGCGCACTCCGCGCGGGTAGCCGTTGCCTTGGGAGCGAGTGTCGAGGACGTTTTACCGGTCAGGATACCGTTCTTGACGCACCACTGCACCGCCTTTTCCGCATACGCGGAAACCGAGCCTGCGTCCGTGTAGGCGGACAGGTCTGCCGCGCCGTCCGGCTCACCGGCATAGCGGTACAGCATGGCGGCAAGCTGCTCACGGGTGATATTCCGGTTCGGGGCAGAGCCATCGGATATGCCCTTGTTCTTCGCCCAGTTCATGCCCTTTTCATACCAAACCGTGCCGCCCTCTGTCGATTCACCGGCATAACGCGCCAATACGGTCATCAGCATTCCGCGGCTCATGGTCGCGCTCGGTGAAAAGGCGGTCGTGCTCGTGCCGTTCATCAGGCTGTTGCTCGTGACGTACTGCACCGCACTTGCAAACCAGCTGTTCTGCGGCACGTCCTTGAAGCTGCCGACCGTGGCCTGACTGCCGTTCTGGTTCGGCTGACCGCCCTGACCCGGCTTAAACGTGCCCATCGAGCTGCTTGAATCAGTGGTACCCAGCTTTGCCTCTGCCGTGCCGACCGAGGTGCCGTCCACCAGAACCGTGTACGTCTCGCCCTCCTTGATATCCGCCGAGGAGAAGATAACACTGCTCATCGAGCCGAGCGCCGTCGCGGTGTACAGCGTTTTGCCGGAGGAATCCTGCACGGTGATAACACTGCCCTCCTTGATGCCGAGGGCGCTCTCGCGGTTCGGCAGATTGCCGGACGGCTTGCCGTCCGCCTTGCCGCCGGAGGGCTTGGTCGGCGGCGTAAACGTGCCGTCGGTCGAGGTATTGCCGGAGAAATTCGGCGGGGTCGGACGATTGCCGTCGGTCGTGCCGTTTGCGTCACCCGGCGGGGTCATGCCCTGACCGCCGCCCTGTCCGTTCGGGCCGCCGCCCATGCCGCCGCCGGACGGCGAGGTCTCACCGACTGCGATATACGCCTGCGTGCCGGCTGTCGGCTCCATGCCCGCGCCGAACAGCGTGCCGCCGGACAGCGTGAACGTGCCGTCATAGTCAATCGCCGCGTCCATCATGGCATCCGCGCCGTAGACCTCCACCTTGCCGCCGGTCATGCTGATATCGTTGTTGGAGTCCAGACCGTCCGAGCCTGCGTCAATATACAGGTCACCGCCCGCGATGTTGATGGCGTACTTGTCACTGCGCTCACCGAGCTGGCTGCTGGCGGCATTTACGCCGTCATCCGACGCCGCAACGTCAATATCGCCGCTGTACACGTTCACCGTTGTGCCCTCAAGGCCCTCATAGCTGGCGGTGATGCTGATTTTCGGCGTGGTGGTCGAGGACGAGCCCTTGGCGCCGATCACGAGGTCGTTGTCCGCGTGAACGCCGTCGTCACCGGTCGCAAGGGTCAGCGTGCCGCCCGTGATGCTCACATCCGCGTTCGCGTGCAGCGCATCGTCCGCGCTGTCCACGGTCAGCGTGCCGCCAGTGACGGTCAGGGTCTTGCCCGCCTTAAAGCCCTTGCAGGAGGCGGAATCGTCCGTGAGCGCGGTCGTGTGGCCGCCGTTCGTCTTGACGTGAAACGTGCCGCCCGAAATGGTCAAATCGCCGTCCGCCTGAATGCCGTCCTCGGTCGCGTTGAGCGTCAGCGTGCCGCCCGAGATGGTCACATTGCCGAGCGAGGTCGTGTCCGGGTTCTCGGTGTCGCCTGTGTCCGGAGACGCCTTGACCGCATCGCCGCCCGCGGTGATGCTCAGCGTGCCGCCGGTAATGTTCAGCTCATCGTCGCAGGACAGACCGTCGTTCGCGGCGTTGATGTTCAGTTTAACCTCCGCAACCGTAATCACCGCGTCAGCCGCACCCTTGATGCCGTTTTTCGCGTTGCCGTCAACGGTCAGCGTGCCCGTGCCGCCGATGGACAGGCTCGCGCCGCTCTTGACCTTGACCGCCGCGTTCTCGTCGTTGGAGCCTTCGGTGTCGGCAACCGTGTTGGTCGTGCCCGCCGCCGCAATCAGGGACGCCTCGGCGGTCTTGTTCAGGGTGATCGCCGCGCTGTCATCATTGGTGAGCGTCAGACCGTTCAGCACAATGGTAACGCCCGTGACGCCCTTTTTGACCGTGATCGAGCCGTTATCGCAGTCGCCGGAGAACACATAAGTGCCCGCCGCCGTGATGGAAACGTCGGTGCCGTCAATCTCATAGCCGGTGTACTTGCCCTTTGCGGTCGCGGACGAGTCGGTTAAGGTGACGAGCGTCGCGTTCGCGGTCGTGTAGTGCGAAGCCGCACACGCCGATGTCGGCAGCATGCCCGCCGCAAGTGCGGAGGCCAGCAAAGCGGCGAGAAGTTTCTTTTTCATAATATTCAATCCTTTCAAATTGTCGGATGGTTCAATTTCATCACAAATGTATCCCGTAGGGTGCGACAAGGTGAATTGCCCGAAGGGCAAGAGAAGGTGCCCTTCGGGCAATTCACCTTGTCGCGCCCTACGGTCAACATGGTCATTATCGTTACAATGCTTCCTTCACCTGCGGCACCTTGCCGCAAACGATATCGAGGTTGCCGTTCCGGCACCGGATCGCGTCCAAAAACTGCTTCTCAATCTCGGGAGAAACCAGTCTTACATGATAATGCAGATTATACAGGCTGCCCATGCCGGTGGTACGCACGGAAATCAGCTCTGCCGAGCGGGTATACTCCCCAAACAGATCGTCAAACAGGCCGGTGTAGTCGAGGTTCTCCGGAATGGTGATTTTCAGCTCCTTCTCCTCCTCCGGCTTTCTGCCGAAGGACAGCGCCGCGTAGGCGGTCAGCAGGATGCACATCACCGCGCCGGTGACAATGGCAATGCCGATATAGCCCATGCCGGTGGCAAGGCCGAGCGTCATCGCGAGGAAAATGCAGGTAATGTCACGCGCAGAGCCGGCCGCGGAGCGGAATCGCACAAGGCTGAACGCGCCGGAGACAGCCACGCCTGCGCCGAGGTTGCCGTTCACGAGCAGAATGATAACCTGCACCATTGCGGGCAGCAGCGCCAGCGTGACCGCCATGGACTGCGTGTAGGTGTTTTTGTACATATAAACGGCGGCAACGAGTGCGCCGAGCGCAAGCGCCACCAGCAAACAGATAACGAACGCGCTGCCGGTCAGGCCGGCGGTCAGAATCGAACCGAAAATTGTCTCAAGCACAGTAAATTTCTCCTTTTTCGTTGATGTGAATGGTTTCGCTGCCGAACTGCGGCGAACGGTCCTCGCGCAGCATGGTCTGATACGCCGCGCCGTATTTGGAAAAGTGGGTCGGGAAAATAGCGTTCTCGCTCAGCGCCCGCGCCAGCCACAGGGGCGTGGTGCCGGGGATCTTTATCTCCATCAGGCAGGTGTCGTGCGGCAGCAGCTGCTCGCCTGCCGAGCCGGAGGACAGGTCTAAATCGTCCATGCGCCACCGAATGCCCGAGTCGAACGTGACGCGCAGCTCGGGCTGATACTGGTCGAACAGCGCGAGCCGGTCGTAGCAGATGCACATGGCGGGCTGTATGCCCTTGTAGAATTGCAGGAACCAGTCAATCTCGTTTGAAATCTGGCTCTGCTCGGGTGCCGCGCCGCCGTCTAAATACGCCTGCGCTTCGCTGTAGGTCATCGCAACACGGCGCTTGTAGACGATGTGGTCGTATTTTTTCTTGATCTCCACAAACGCCTCGGTATCGGCACCCGGCGTGCGGTAGGTACGCAGGCGCAGCTTCTCCTTGTACGCCGGACGGTCGAGCGAGCGGCGGATGAGCCGGAAATCCGGCGTGTCGTAATAGATGTTGCTGATGGTCGATTCCGCGAACCGGTCGGGCACCATCCGCGCCGCAAACACCTTGGCAAGCGCGTTGTACTACTGCTGCGTGACCAGATATTTCTTTTCATATCGCTTGAATGTACATTGATATTCACTTATGGCGAACGCCTCCTTCGGATTGGGTGAAAGCCCTTTCATTTTTGCTTCTGTCTGTAAATGCGAAGGCGTTCAGCGGATTTTCGGCAGTATCACAAAAGGTGCACCCGCTTTACACAAACTTTACACAAGGGAGCGCCATTTTTCGCTGAACCTCAGCGGGGGGGATTCGCCGTTTGCGGACGGCGGGAACGTCGCGGCGCCCGCCGCGGGGGGGATGACGCCGTACCCACGGCGGGGGGGATTCGCCGTACCCACGGCGGGGGGCGACGCCGTACCCACGGCGAGGGGCAAAAAGGAAGGACAACCTGCGGTTTTCCTTCCTCTTTGGACTCCTACCTTTCCCTTAGATAGTCTGGCGCAGATTGCCGACATGTGACCGCTGCGAAAAAGAGTACGGCAGTCGGGTTACCGCAGCGTGTCTTTCTCCACCTTTTCGCAGTTCACAGACAGCGTACTGCTACACAGACCGGAAAGTCTTCGCAGGCGCGGCATAGCAGTGCCGCGCGATCCTTTAGCGCGTTGTTATAGACAGGGTCTGCGAGGATAAATTGTACCAAACGCCTAATTCGCAGGTGCCGTGCGTTACAACATGTCAAAGAGTTGCGCGACACTGTTATGTCGCGCCTGCTGAAAGTAGCCGACCTGTGTAGCAGAATGGTATCTGACACTGCGAATATGTCTCGACATGGGAGCACACTGTGCTCCCCTACGGTAGAAAAAATCCTCTGCCGTTCCCTATTTTCGAAGCGGTCACATATAGGAAATCTGCGCCGGACTATCTAACAAGGGAAAGGTAGGAGTCCAAAGAGGAAGGGAAACCGCAGGTGTCCCTTCCTTTTTGCCCCCGCGGCGGGTGCCGCGACGCTGCCGCCCCGTCAGGGGCGAATCCCTCCCGCTGTGGTTCAGCACCGCAAAACAAAAACACCGCAGACCCCCAGTCCGCGGTGTTCTGTTTTATTCCATTTCGTCAAGGACGGAAAAGGCGGCAAGCTGCTCAGTATTGTCCTCGTTATACTCAATCTCGCGCGAGTACGCCTTGCAGATGCAGATCTGCGCCCAGTGCGTGAGCTCGCCCTTGGCGAGCCACTCGTACACATCGAGCAGCTGAATGACCGCCGTGCTCACGAGCGCCAGCTGCACCTTGTCCTGCACGGCGTCGTCCCCGAGCGCCTTCATAAAGTGCCGGTACAGGAAGTACGTCAGCAGGTTATCGTATTCATGGCGCTTGCCCTGATACGCCTGCAAAAAGTCATTCCTGCGGGCGATAATCTCCGGCAGATGCGCCTTTGCGCCGGTCAGCAGCGTGCGCCAGTCGTCCTTGTTGATCTCAAAGCCGAGCAGCAGCTCGAGCAAACTCGTGAGCGTGCTCTCCCGCCAGAACGCCTGCGACCACGAAGCCGTGTCCTCGTCCGTCTCGTCTGCATCCTCGTCCTCGGGGAACGGGAACAGCAGGTCATCGTACTGCTCCTGCTGCGCCTTTGCCGTGCGGTAGAGCCTGTCGGCCTTGTCATCGAACGGCGCGTCCTCGCACGCCAGCCGGAACAGCGCATCGCGCATGGAAAACAGCACGTTCTCCAGTTCGGTTTCGGCCTCCGTGCCGGTTTCGGATACGCCGTCCGCCTCGGTCACGTCAAACGCCGGTGCGCCGGTCTGCGCGAGTATCAACTCGGCGGCAGCCTCACAGCACAAGCCGAGACCGTCCTCACGGCCGTCCGAAAACCACTCGTAATACCGCGGGTGGTCGGTGCAGATCTGCGCCATTTTGTCCTCACCTAAGTGAAGCAGCACTTCGCACAGGTTGCAGTCGTTCAGCAGCGGACACCGCTCCTCGGCGTCCAGACGAAAATGCGCCGGCTCTCCGGTCTGCGCGTCCGCAGGCGCAATGCTCGCGCGCAAACGCTCGCCAAAATCGCCGTGAACGGTCTCGTAGTACGCAAGGGAATCCTCGTCTACGTCGATCTCCCAGCCGATACAGCAGTTTTCCGTGCAGTCCGAGCCGATGCACCGGAATGCCTTGTAATACGCAGGACGGCGAATGTAGCCCATCCTAATCACCTCTCTTGTCTGTCTCATTATAGCAGACACGGGCGCGGTTGAAAAGGGTTATGACGGCACCGCCTTCTCCCTTGTGTACCGCTTGACCCGCTCGTACCATTCCTGATCGAACGCGGACAGCTGTTCGCTCGACGGCCCGATTGCAGGCTGCGCCGGTGCGGGCTTTGCCCGTTTCTGCATATCCTCAGCGGTGAGAATGCCGTCACGCTCGCAGTTCTGCAGCAGCGTGCGGAAATACCCTGCCGGATTGCGCGGTGCATTCTCAGCCGTCTGTCGGGCGGTATCTAAGAACACCTCACGCTGCATACCCTTGTTCTGCAGCCTGCGCAGCTCCAGACAGAAATTATGGTCAAACTTACAATTCAGTTTTTCTTCCAGTTCGGTCGTCAGACCAGAATCAGCCGTAACAGCTTTCTCTTCTCTGGTCTGCTCTGCTCTACTGTCCTCTGCTCTTCTGTTCTCTGCTCTTCTCTGCTCTGTGGATTTTCGGTACAATAAATCGCATTTTCCGTACGATAAATCGCATTTTCCGTGCGGGAAATAAATGCACGCAGCACAAAAGACTTGCCACTCGGATTCTTCTCCCGCATTTCCTGCTCGGTGAGAAGCCAAATGTCAAAATTGATGGGCACTGCATTACGCGTCACGGTCGCCAGAAAATACCCCATCTGTATTCTTTTGGATGTGAGAAAGCCGCGTTCATATAACGCAGCATGGAACAGGCCGCTTGCCGCCAGCTGATCGACTACGGCGGCCAGTGTTTCGATTGTCACGTTTTCCAGTCCGGCGGTGTACTCGCGGAGCTGCCACAGCGTGTCCTCGCGGCCCTCGCCGCTGTAGGCGATGTAGTAGCCCTTGTCGCCGTAGGCAATGTCGAGCAGGCATTCGTACACATACGGCCCGAGCACGCCGAATTTCTGCCGTGCGGCTCTCAGCTTCGGGTCACGGTACAGGCCGATGTCGCGCGGCCACCAGTCCAATCCAACTTTTCTGTTTCTGCCCATGTGAGCACCTCCCTTTACCCTACCGCCGGAACGGATAAAAAATTGACCACAAATGGTCAACTCCGAAAAAATATTTTCCGGGAAATAAAAAAACATCCCCTGTTCACAGTCAGAGGATGTTAAAATCTGTTCGCAGCCCGCGCGTAAGCGCGTATTCAATAGGATTGCTCTGCAATCCGAAAAAACCGGGAGCATGTATCTCGGTTTTTTCACTTCCGGAGGGAGAAAGTTTCTGTATAGGAACTTTCGGACGACTTTGGAACGGCCTGCGGTCCGTTCCTCCTTGTCGGCGAAACTGTAGTTTCGCGACAGGTAATGCAAAAAGAGCTGAAACCTTACGATTTCAGCTCTTTATGGCGGAGAGTTAGGGATTTGAACCCTAGAGACGCTCATCACGCCTACACGATTTCCAATCGTGCGCCTTCGACCACTCAGCCAACTCTCCATCTTGTTAAGTTGTTGTCGTTTTTGATGACTCATCGCTGACGACTTGTTTAGTATATAACAGAATCCCCGTTTCGTCAACCCTTTTTTCAAAATTTTTTGAAAAAGTTTTTTGGGGTCGAATCTGCACCGTTTTCCTGCCATGGTTTACCGTTGCTATCCCATCTGTACACGTCATCCCGTAGGGTGCGACGACCTCGGCGCACCGTTGCTATCCGGTCTGTACACGTTATCCCGTAGGGGCGAACAGTGTTCGCCCACAACAGACGTTACCGTTGCGTCCGTGCGTGTGAACCATCGGCGGATTTACCATTCACACGCGCCCATTGAACAGTGGCGTGGGAGCACAATGTGCTCCCCTACGGGATATTGCAATCATTATTGTACGCGCGTGCAGCATTTGCGGGAATGGACAAAAAGAAAACCGCCTGCTCTCACAGACGGTTCTCCCCTGTTTACTTCTGAAACTGCTCGCGCACTTCCATATACTTGATGATCTCTTCAACCGTGCCGTCAAAGCCGAGCACGCCGCTGTTGAGCGACAGATCATAATTCCGCGCGTCATACCAGTCGTGGCCGGTGTGGTGCTTGTAGTAGCGGGCGCGGTAATCGTCGATCTCCGCGATCTTCTTCTCGACCTCCTGCTCCGGCAGCGAGTCCACCTTCATGGCCTGCTCGAGACAGAAATCCTTGTCCGCATGGACGAACACGCGCACAACATCCGGTCGGCCTGCCAGAATATAGTCGGCACAGCGGCCGATCATAACGCACGGACCCTGATCCGCCAGCCGGCGGATGATCTTCACCTGATAGGCGAACAGCGCCTCATCCTTGAGGTAGGACTTGGACGAGTCGTTCGGCACGGGCGCGTTGCCGTGATAATGCGCGCGCAGGCGCGTCAGGAAATCGCCCTTGAGACGCTCGTCCGAGAACAGCATGGCGTTTACACCGCTGTCCTCACTCGCCATGGTGATGATCTCGCGGTTGTAGAACGGAATGCCCAGCTTGCGCGCCAGCATCTTGCCGACCGTCTTGCCGCCCGAGCCGTACTGGCGCGCGATAGTAATAACGTAAGGTTTCACTTTATAACCTCCCCCTATTCCAGTGAGGAGTTAGGAGGCAGGAGGTAGGAGTGGATGACGATAAACGTTTCCCGTAGGGCGCGACGACTCGGCGCGCCGGGGTCGTCGCGCCCTACGGTACAGGTAAATCATCGGATAAACTCCTGCCTCCTCCCTCCTATCTCCTATCTTCCTCCGGCTTACTCACCGAGGTATGCTTTCTTAATAGAGTCATCATTCAGCAGATCAGCTGCCTTGCCGGTCTTGACGATCTTACCGGTTTCGAGGACGTAGCCTCTATCCGCGATGGACAGCGCCTTCTTCGCGTTCTGCTCTACCAGCAGGACGGTGGTGCCTGCCTTGGACACTTCCTCGATGATCTTGAAGATTTCGCCGACGAACAGCGGCGACAGACCCATGGACGGCTCATCGAGCAGCAGGATGCGCGGCTTGCTCATCAGCGCACGGCCCATTGCGAGCATCTGCTGCTCGCCGCCGGACAGCGTACCGGCTGCCTGATTTTTACGCTCCTCCAGACGCGGAAAACGCTCATAGACCATTTTCAGCGACTCCGGAATTTCATTCTTCGGACGGGTATACGCGCCCATACGCAGGTTCTCCGCGACCGTCAGACCCGCGAACACGCGGCGGCCCTCCGGAACGTGGCTCATGCCCAGCTTCACGATGGCATGACCCGGCTTGTGCGTAATGTCCTTGCCCTCGAACGTCACCGTGCCGCCCTTGCTCGGCAGCAGACCCGTGACCGTGTGCAGCGTGGTGGTCTTACCGGCGCCGTTTGCACCGATGAGCGCTACGACCTCGCCCTCGTTTACCTCGAAGGAAACGTCGCGCAGTGCATGAATCAGGCCGTAATACACGTTGATGTCCTTTACTTCCAACATTGCCATTGGTGTTTCCTCCTTTCTTATTCGCCCAGATACGCCTTAACGACTTCCGGGTTGCTCAGCACTTCCTTGGGCGTGCCCTCAGCGAGCAGACGGCCGAAGTTGAGCACATACAGGTACTCGCAGATACCGGAGACCAGCTTCATGTCATGCTCGATGAGCAGAACGGTTACGCCGAACCTCTTGCGGACGATTTCAATCGTCTCCATCAGCTCCTCGGTCTCGTTCGGGTTCATGCCCGCGGCAGGCTCGTCGAGCAGCAGCAGCTTGGGGTTGGTAGCGAGCGCACGCGCGATCTCGAGCTTGCGCTGCTTGCCGTACGGCAGGTTGGCTGCCTTGTAGTCGGCTACGCCGTCCAGATCGAACACGCGCAGCAGCTCCATCGCCTTTTCGTCCATCTGCTTCTCCTTTTTGCGGTAGGAGCCGAGGTGGAACATGCTCTCTGCGAACGAGTAGGTGATCTGGTTGTGCAGACCGGTCTTTACGTTATCCAGCACGCTCAGCTGCGAGAACAGGCGAATGTTCTGGAACGTACGGGCAACGCCCAGCTTGCAGATTTCATGCGGCTTTTTGCCGATGAGGTTCTGACCGTCCAGACGGATGCCGCCGTCAGTCGGACGGTACACGCCGGTCAGCATATTGAACGCGGTGGTCTTGCCTGCGCCGTTCGGGCCGATGAGGCCGACCAGACCGCCCTTTTCGATTTTCATGCTCAGCTCGTCAACGGCACGCAGACCGCCGAACGAAATGCCGAGCGAAGTAACTTCCAGCATTGCCATGGCTTACGCACCCTCCTTTTTGCCGCCGGCCTTTTCGGCCTTTTCCATCTGACGCATTGCGCGCTTCTCCAGCAGGCGAACCTTGAAGGAGGAGTTGTTGAACAGCATCATTGCAATCAGCAGGATTGCGTAGATGAGCATACGGTAGTTGCTCAGGCCGCGCAGCAGCTCGGGCAGCAGCGTCAGCAGAGTAGCCGCGATAATCGAACCCCAGATGTTGCCCAGACCGCCGAGAACGACGAATACGAGCACCAGAATGGAGGTGTTGAAGTCAAACTTGGCTGCGGTTACGGTGGAGAAGTTCATCGCGTACAGCGTGCCCGCCATGCCTGCGAACGCCGCAGAGACCACGAACGCGAGCAGCTTGTAGTGCGAGGTGGAGATGCCGATGGAGTCAGCGGCGATCTTGTTGTCGCGGACCGCCATGACAGCACGTCCCGTGCGGCTGTTTACAAAATTCAGCACGAAGAACAGCGTAACGAGGATGAGCACAACGCCCGAGGTGAAGGTGGAGAGCTTGGTGACGCCGGATACGCCGATCGGGCCGTTGATGATCATCTTGCCGCCGTCGCCCAGCTGGAAATTCTGGTTGACCAGACTGAAATGCAGACCGGCATCATCCAGACCGAGATACATAACGTTTACAATGTTTTTGATGATCTCACCGAAGGCGAGGGTTACGATGGCGAGGTAGTCGCCCTTGAGGCGCAGTACCGGCACGCCGACGATAACACCCGCAATCGCCGCAAACAGTCCGGCAACGACCATGGCGACAGCCAGACGCAGCGGTGCAAGCGGAATCGCATCCGCCAGACAGGTGGTGGTGACAATGCCCGCAAACGCGCCGACCGACATAAAGCCCGCATGGCCGAGCGACAGCTCACCGAGGATGCCGACGGTCAGGTTGAGCGAGATCGCCATGACAACATACGCGCAGATCGGCACGAGCAGACCCTTGATCTGGCTGGAGATGCCGCCGCCCGCGATGGCTGCCTGCACGATGATATACGCAATAATGACAATGCCGAAGCACAGCAGCGTGTCACGTCCGCGCTTGGACGCAGCATAGGATTTTAACTTGTTCATATGACTGCCCCCTTAAACCTTTTCGCTCACATGCTTGCCGAGCAGGCCGTCCGGCTTGACCAGCAGCACCACGATGAGCACTGCGAACACGATCGCGTCCGACAGCTGCGTGGAAATGTACGCCTTGGCGAAAATCTCGATGATGCCGAGCAGAATGCCGCCGATGAACGCGCCCGGAATCGAGCCGATGCCGCCGAATACGGCAGCGGTGAACGCCTTGATGCCCGGCAGAGAGCCGGTGGTCGGCATCAGGGTCGGGTACGCGGAGCACAGCAGCACGCCCGCGATGGCTGCCAGACCCGAGCCGATCGCAAAGGTGATGGAAATGGTCGTGTTGACGTTGATGCCCATCAGCTGGGCCGCGCCCTTGTCCTCGGAAACGGCGCGCATCGCCGTGCCGACCTTGCTCTTGCCGGTGAACAGCATCAGAGCGACCATGATGACAAGGCAGGCCGCAATGGCAACGAGCGTCACCTTGGAGATCTGCATCTGACCGCCGAACAGGCTGAGCGCCTCGCCGGTAACGACCGAGGTAAAGGTCTTCGGGTTGGAGGACCAGATCAGCAGCGCTGCATTCTGCAGGAAGTACGAAACGCCGATGGCTGTGATCAGCACCGCCAGCGACGGCGCCATGCGCAGCGGCTTGTAGGCAAGTCTCTCAATAACAACACCGAGCGCGGTGCAGACAATAACAGCCAGCACAACGCCCATCCACGCCGGCCAGCCGAGATAGGTGGTAGCGCAGAAGCACATGTAGCCGCCTACCATGATAACATCGCCGTGCGCGAAGTTCAGCATTTTTGCAATGCCGTAAACCATCGTGTAGCCGAGTGCGATGATGGCGTAGATGCTGCCCAGACTGATGCCGCTGATCAAATGATTCAAAAAGCTCATGGTTTGGAACACCTCATTCTTTCTTTTAAGGTAGGAGTTAGGAGGGAGGAGGTAGGAATTTATCCGATGATTTACCCGTACCGTAGGGCGCGACGACCCCGGCGCGCCGTTCGTAACGATGTGCATACGGTTTATACGGCGCGCCGAGTCGTCGCGCCCTACGGGAAACGTTTATCGTCGTCCACTCCTACCTCCTATCTCCTACCTCCTATCTTCTTTATAATAGCGGTAAAGGAGGACTGCTTCCAGACCTCCTTCACTCGCCCTTGCGTTTATGCTGTTGGAACCCTACGGTTCTGTCTTACATACCAACGTAAGCGCCGTTCTCGATAACCATGCCCTTCGGGGACTTGGATACGGCACCGGTCTCATCCCAGGTCATGCCCTCGCCGGTCAGACCGTCAAAGGTCATGGAGGTGAACTGCTCGATCATCTTGTCGCACAGATCCTCTGCGGACATATCCGGCGTAGCGCCTGCATTCTCGAGTGCCTGCTTGTAAGCGTAAACACAGTCGTAAGCGTCGGCTGCGAACTGGTTCGGGGTCTCGCCGAACTGCTCCTTGTACTTCTTAACGAAGGAAACGGTCTTTTCGTCGGTTGCGTCTGCGTTGAACGGGGTCAGCAGCATTACGCCCTCGGCCAGCTTGGGATCAAAGCCTTCCATGGTCAGAATGCCGTCCATGCCGTCTACACCGAAGAACTTCGGCTTGTAGCCCATGCTGTTTGCCTGCGTCAGGATCAGGGATGCCGGCTGATAGTACATCGGCAGGAATACCAGGTCAGCGCCCTTGCTCTTTGCATCGTTCAGCTGAACGGAGAAGTCGTTCGCGGAAGCATCGGTAAAGGTGTTGTCGGAAACGACCTGCAGGCCCTTGGTCTTTGCCTCTTCTACAAACTTGTCGTGAATGCCGGTGGAGTAAACGTCATCGTTCTTCCAGATGATCGCAACCTTGGTGCCGAGCTTCTGCTCTGCGATGTACTGTGCGGATGCGGTGCCCTGGTTCGGGTCAACGAAGCACATCTGGAACACATTGTCCTTATCTGCGGTTACCGCAACGGTGGAAGCAGACGGAGTCAGTGCGAAAATACGGTCGCTGTAGTTCTCAGCGGCGGTAGCCTCGCACGGCTTGGAGGTTACGGAGCCGAGAGACAGCTGCATGCCCCAGTCCTTCAGGGTGTTGTAGGCGTTGACAGCCTTCTCGGCGTCGTGCTCATCGTCCTGATAGTTCAGCTCGAACTGAATATCGCCGCCCTCAGCGTTGATCTCGTCAACCGCGATCTGTGCGCCGTTCTTGCAGGCGTTGCCGTAAATAGCAGCCGCGCCGGTCAGCGGGCCGGTGCCGCCAATCTTGAAGGCAGTGCCGGAAGCGGTGCTGTCGGAGCCGCTGTTCTGCGAATCGGAGCTGCTCGAAGCGGAACCACCGCAGCCGGTCAGCGCCGTAGCCAGCATAGCGCCGGCAAGAAGCATACTGAGTGTTTTCTTCATGGTGAAATCTTCTCCTTTGTTTCCCCCGAATCGGCATATCCTATCGGGTGTCTTGGATTATGCTTCACATTATACTACCATTTCCGCATTTCGGCGCACTTTTTTTGCGCTGAGAATACAATTTCAGATAATCTACTGATTATCTTTTGAGTAACTTTACGTTTTTTGTATCTTCTCACAAGAACACTTGTCCGCCCCGCAAGGATTCCTGCAAATTACTTCCATCCTGCCGCCGTTTTTGCAGGGAGAGCCTGCAAAACTTTTCTCATGCTGAGAACATCATAGACTATCTTCGCTATTCATAAGATATTCGTAGGGCGGGGTGCTCCGCCCTGCGGTGTTCATTCAATCTGTGCAACATTTCAAGGAGGTACCCCATGACCGAAAAACGCCACGGAAAAGGACTGTTATTCATCGTAACGCTGGTTCTCGCTGCCGGTGTGATAAAGTACGCCGATATCCCCTTCGCGCAGACCGTGCGCGAAAAGGCGGCTTCTGCCCTGTCCGGCGCGGCAAATGCTGACCATGTTCTCGCGGTATTCGGCGGCTCTGCCATGCCCGCAGATACCGTTCCTGCGGAATCCTCCGGCGGTGCGGACGATATTTTAGACCGCGACCAGACCCTGTTCCCCGACACGGTTGACCAGACCGTCTATCCGATGGAGTTCGAGCACACCACGCCGACTTCCGGCACGCTGACGTCCTCTTTCGGCAGCAGGCTCAGTCCCATCACCGGTCAGCCGGGCTTCCACTACGGGCTTGACCTTGCCGCGGACGAGGGCACGCCCATCACCGCCTTCGCGGACGGCACCGTGCGCGAGACCGGTGAATCCGGCTACGGTCTGTATGTCATTGTCGATCACGCGGACGGTTTTGCAACCTTATACGCGCACTGCAGCAGCATTTCCGCCAAAGTCGGTGATACCGTCACCTGCGGACAGGAAATTGCCAAGGTCGGTCAGACCGGCAACGCCACCGGTCCGCACCTGCACCTCGAGCTGTGGCACAACGGCGCGGCGCTCGATCCTGCCGACTATCTTGCGCTGTGAGCCGGATTCAGGTCCGCGACGGCTTTCTTGTGCTCATGGCTGCGCTCTGGTGCGCGGATGAGAGCGGCGTGCTCCCCATTTTCCTGTTGGCGGCGGCTGTACATGAGTGCGGACACCTTTTTGTCATTCGGCTGTCCGGCGGCTCGGTGCACGCCCTGTGCCTGACCGCCTGCGGCGCTGTCCTGCGGTGCAGCCTGCCGCCGTCGCCGTTTTCACGCGCCGCCATCTGCCTCGCCGGACCGGCGGCCAGCTTTGCGCTCACCGCACTGGCGAACCCGCTCGGCGCGTACCGGCTTGCCGGCGCGAGTGCCCTGCTCGGGCTGTTCAACCTGCTGCCCGTGCCCCCGCTCGACGGCGGCATGGCGCTCCGGCACCTCGCGGACGGACGGTTTACACGCCTGCTGAATGGGATTGCGGGCGTGTCCGTTCTCGTCCTCCTTGCGGGCGGCGTCCTCCTGTGGAAATCGGGATTTGGCGGGTGGCTGTTTCTCGCTGGATTGATGGTCGCCGCATGTAACCCGCATGCACACGCATAACCGCAGGGGCGAACATTGTTCGCCCAAGAACCGTTCGATTTTACGCTGTTCGGGAGCACACTGTGCTCCCCTACGGGATAACGTGTACCAAATTGTTAAATTCGGAACGCCGAGGTCGCACCGTATGTAACCCGCATGCACACGCATAACCGTAGGGGCGAACATTGTTCGCCCAAGAACCGTGCGATTTTACGTTGTGTGGGAGCACACTGTGCTCCCCTACGGGATAACGTGTACCAAATCGTTAAAATTCGGTGCGCCGAGGTCGTCGCACCCTACGGCAACGCTTCACCCTCGCGTTAATTACTAATTATTCTGCGCTCTTGTAAATTTTGCCGAAATCGTGTAAAATAACGGTACAAAGATTTATCCAAACAAACCAAAAGGCTCACAAAGCCTTTGGATAGAAAGGACCGAACAATTATGCTGGGAAAACGCAGAAAAAAAACTGATCTCCCCGCCGTATGCGCTGTTATCGTAGCGGCAGGCTCCTCCCGCCGCATGGGCGGCGAAAACAAGCTGCTGCTCGAGATCGACGGCGTACCCGTCCTCGCACGCACGCTTTCCGCCTTCCAGAAATGCGCCGCCATCCGCGATATCGTGCTCGTCTGCCGTGAGCAGGACATCATGCCCTATACCGAGCTGGCGAAGGCCTTCTCCATTGACAAGCTGTGCACGGTAACGCGCGGCGGCGAGACCCGCACGGAATCCGTTCTCGCGGGCATCACGGCCGCACCGGAAAACGCCGTGCTCGTTGCCGTACACGACGGCGCCCGCCCGCTCGTCTCCGAGGCCGTTATCACCGAGGCGGTTACCACCGCCGCCGAGTACGGCGCTGCCGCGCCGGTCGTTCCGGTCAAGGACAGCATCAAGCGCATCGAGGATGGCAACATCGCCGCCGATGTCGCCCGCAACACGCTTGCCGCGGTACAGACCCCGCAGGTATTCCGCAAGGACCTGCTCCGCCGTGCGCTCACCTCGGCTGCCGAGCGCGGCTACAGCTTCACCGATGACTGCGCGGCTGTCGAGTCGCTCGGCACCATCGTCAAGGCGACCCACGGCAGCTACCAGAACATTAAGATCACCACGCCGGAGGACATTCTCGTTGCGGAAGCGCTCCTCACAAGGGAGGACAAGTAATATGCGCATCGGACACGGTTACGACGTACACAGACTGGTCTCCGGCAGACCGTGCATCATCGGCGGTGTGAACATTCCGTTTGATCTTGGTCTGGACGGTCACTCGGACGCGGATGTGCTCACGCACGCCGTCATGGATTCCCTGCTCGGCGCGCTCGCGCTCGGTGACATCGGCAAGCATTTTCCGGATACCGACCCGCGCTACAAGGGCGCGGACAGCATCGCGCTGCTGCGTCACGTTGCCGCGCTCGTGCGCGAAAGCGGCTGGCAGCTCGGCAATCTGGATGCGACCGTGCTCGCACAGGCGCCCAAGCTCGCGCCGCACATTCTGCAGATGCGCGAGAACCTTGCCGCCGCCATCGGCTGCGCGGTCGAGCAGGTTTCGGTCAAGGCGACCACCGAGGAGGGACTGGGCTTTACCGGCTCCAAACAAGGCATTGCCGCGCACTGCGTGTGCCTTTTAGAGCGAATCTGAACAGTCTTACCTATACACTATGGATAAATAGGGGTAACACCGCATAGCGGTATTGCCCCCAATAAAGGAAGTGAACCCAATGGATATACAGATAAACGACATTCTTACCATGAAAAAACAGCACCCGTGCGGCAGCAAGCAGTGGCAGGTGCTTCGCATCGGTATGGATTTCAAGCTGAAATGCCTCGGCTGCGGGCATGAGGTCATGCTGCCGCGCAGCAAGGCGGAGAAAAACATCAGAACCGTAGAACGGGAGGGTGAAATCGTATGTTGATAGACGGCAGACAGATGCACATTCAAATCACCAAGGGCGATATCGGGCGGTACGTCATTCTGCCCGGTGACCCGGCGCGATGCGAGAAGATCGCGCAGTATTTCGATGACCCGAAGCAGATCGCCCACAACCGCGAGTACACGCTGTGGACAGGCTCTCTGGACGGCGTTCCGGTTGCGGTGTGCTCGACCGGCATCGGCGGTCCGTCGGCTGCCATCGCCATGGAGGAGCTGGTCGAGTGCGGCGCGGACACGTTCATCCGTGTCGGCACGTCCGGCGGCATTGTGGACAAGGTAAAGGGCGGCGATATCGTTATTGCCACCGGCGCCATCCGGCAGGAGGGCACGAGCCGCGAGTACCTCCCCATCGAGTTCCCGGCAGTCGCGGATTTTTCTGTTGTTTCCGCGCTGCATGAGGCGGCGCAGGCGCTCGGTTTTCCGTATCACACGGGCGTAATCCAGTCCAAGGACAGCTTTTACGGCGAAATCCGTCCCGCGCAGATGCCAATCGCGGACGAGCTGACCGCCAAGTGGAAGGCATGGAAGGCGGCAGGCGCGCTCACCAGCGAGATGGAGACAGCCGCGCTCATGATCGTCGCGCAGGTGCTGCACGTTCGGTGCGGCGCGGTGCTCAACGTGCTGTGGAACGCGGACAACGATGACGCTCCCGCCATCCCGCCTGACGCCACCGAGCGCGGCGTAAAGGCCGCCGTGGAGGCCATCCGCGTGCTCATCCGTGAGGACAGCAAGGCATGAGTGAACAACAGAATCAGCAGACAGCGGCCCTCGGCACAGCACCCGTAGGGCCGCTGCTCTTTCGGCTGGCGCTGCCGACCATCACGGCACAGGTCGTCAACCTGCTGTACAGCATCGTAGACCGTATTTACATCGGACGCATCCCGCTCGAGGGCAAGCTGGCGCTGACCGGCATGGGCGTCACCTTCCCTGTCATCACGCTCATCTCGGCGTTTGCGGCGCTCATCGGCATGGGCGGTGCACCGCGGGCCTCCATCGCGCTCGGCGCAAAGGAGCACGACCGCGCGGAACGCATCCTCGGAACGTGTACAGCGGCGCTCTGGGCGCTTGCACTCGTGCTGACAGCACTGTTCCTGCTGTTTCAGGCGCCATTACTGAAACTGTTCGGCGCATCTGCCGACACCCTGCCGTATGCGATGCAGTACCTCAACCTCTACGTTCTCGGCACGGTTTTCGTGATGACATCGCTCGGTCTGAACGGCTTCATCACCGCGCAGGGCCGCTCCTCGGTTGCGATGAAAACCGTTGTCATCGGTGCGGTGCTCAACACGGCGCTTGACCCGCTGTTCATCTTCGTGCTGAAAATGGGCGTGCGCGGCGCGGCTGTGGCGACAATTATCTCGCAGGCGGTGTCTGCGGCATGGGTTCTGCGGTTTCTGACCGGAAAGCAGACGGTTCTGCGCTTAAAACGCGCGTATTTCCGCATTGACCGACCGGTTCTGGCATCCGCAGTCGGTCTGGGCGCGTCCCCGTTTGTCATGCAGTCCACAGAAAGCCTGCTCACCATTGCGTTCAACGTATCGCTGCAAAAGTACGGCGGCGATGCGGCGGTCGGCGCAATGACCATCCTCACCTCGGTGGCGCAGATGGTACAGCTGCCGCTGACCGGACTCGCGCAGGGCGCGCAGCCCATCCTCAGCTACGCCTGCGGCGCGAAGCGGCCCGACCGCATGAAGCGCGTCGTGCAGCTGAATCTCGCGGCGGCGTTCGTGTTCGCGTTCTCGATCTGGGCTGTGGTTCAGCTCGCGCCGCACGCCGTCATCCACCTGTTCACGGCGGACGAGGAGCTCGTGTCGCTCACCATCTGGGCGCTGCGCGTGTACTTTGCGCTCGGATTTACCAATGCGTTCCAGACCGGATTCCAGCAGTCGTTTGTGGCGCTCGGCGAGGCGAAAATCTCGCTTTTTCTCGCGCTCGAGCGCAAGGTTTTCCTGCTGATACCGTTTATTTTAATCCTGCCGCACTTTTTCGCGGATAAGCTGTTCGCCGTGTTCCTCGCAGAGCCGGTCGCGGATTTATTAGCCGCGGCTACAACGACAACGCTGTTTTTGATTCGATTCAAGCAGATCACGCGAGATATGAATTGAAAATTGAGAATGGAGAATGGAAAATGAATGTGTAGATTTTCCATTCTCCATTTTTTCATTTATGTTATGCAGAACAGATAGGTTTTGGCGCGCCGAGTCGCCGCGCCCTTTCCCCTCCGAATTGCAGCCGTAACACCGAATATACGGTAAACCTCACCCATCGCGTTCATTTTCCATTTTCCATTATCAATTCTCCATTACTGCACGAAAAAAGGCTTCGGAACCAAGTTCCGAAGCCTTTTCTTTCCCTTTACGCCTGAACCGCTGCCTTCAGCGCCTCAACCTTATCGGTATTCTCCCACTTGACGCCAAGCTCCTCGCGGCCCATGTGGCCGTAGGCTGCCAGCTGCTTGTAGATCGGCTTGCGCAGGTCAAGCTGCTCGATGATCGCCGCCGGACGCAGGTCGAACACCTTCTCTACGGCCTTCTCAAGCACATCGTCGCCAACAACGCCGGTGCCGAAGGTCTCTACCATGATGGAAACCGGCTCGGCAACGCCGATGGCATACGCCAGCTGAATCTCGCAGCGCTTTGCCAGACCTGCCGCAACGATGTTCTTCGCAACCCAGCGGGCCGCATACGCGCCCGAGCGGTCCACCTTGGTCGGGTCCTTGCCGGAGAACGCGCCGCCGCCGTGACGGCCGATGCCGCCGTAGGTGTCCACGATGATCTTACGGCCGGTCAGACCGGAGTCGCCGTGCGGGCCGCCGATGACGAAACGGCCGGTCGGGTTGATGAAATACTTGGTATTCTCATCCAGCAGATGGGACGGAATGACCTTCTTTACCACCTGCTCGATCATGTCCTCACGAATCTGCGCGAGGGACACCTCCGGGCTGTGCTGGGTGGAAATAACAACCGTATCCACGCGGACGGGCTGATTGTCCTCGTCATACTCTACGGTAACCTGGCTCTTGCCGTCCGGACGCAGATAGTCGAACGTGCCGTTCTTGCGAACGTCGGTCAGGCGCTTTGCCAGCTTGTGCGCCAGAGAGATCGGCAGCGGCATCAGCTCCTTGGTCTCATCGCACGCATAACCGAACATCATGCCCTGATCGCCCGCGCCGATGGCGAGGTCAGCCTCAGAGGCACCCTCCTTGCTCTCGAGGGAGTTGTCAACGCCGAGTGCAATGTCGGCGGACTGCTCGTCGATGGCAGTCAGGACAGCGCAGGTGTCGCAGTCAAAGCCGTACTTCGCGCGGTCGTAGCCGATCTCACGAACCGTGTCGCGGACAACCTTCGGGATATCCACATAGCAGGAAGTGGAAATCTCGCCCATTACCTGAACCATACCGGTGGTGCAGGTGGTCTCGCAGGCTACGCGGGCATACGGATCCTGCGTTAAAATCTCGTTAAGAATCGCGTCCGAGATCTGGTCGCAGATTTTATCGGGATGGCCTTCCGTAACCGATTCCGAGGTGAAAAAATGATGTGCCATTAAGTATCAGTTCCTTTCTACAGTTCATTTTCAGAGCATTAAAAAACGCTCCTCAGCGGGAGCGAAAAGTTCGTTTTGCTCCCTCATCTTTCGTATTCTTACGCCGGATTTGGCACCTTACGTTGCAAAACAACGCAGGTTGCCGGGTTTCACAGGGCCGTTCCCTCCACCGCTCTCGATAAGGACATGTATTCACTTACGCCGTATATTTTATATAAAAATTCCGGCTTTGTCAAGGGAAATTTTCGGCAGCCAAGTGGAAAAGCGCCGCATTGACATTTTCCGCTCACACCGTTATAGTAATAAAGGTAAGTTTTGGCCCTGCATATTTATCACATCACACAGCCTTCTCGGGCTGACGCACGGCAACACTTACCCGCATTCACGCTGCACCTTAACGGGTGCTCTGTTTTGTTATGGGAGAGAATTAGGGTATTATGAATGTAAATGTTGGAATCGACATCGGCTCAACGACCGTCAAGATCGTCGTTGTGCGCGATGGAGAGATCATCCACAAGCACTACGAACGGCATTTTTCCAAGGTGCGTGAAAAGGCGGTCGAGCTGGTGCGCGCGGCGCGCGGCCTCATCGGCGAGGACACGCCGCTCCGCTGTTCGATCACCGGCTCGGCCGGTTTAGGCGTGGCGAAGGCCGCGGATATTGATTTTGTACAGGAGGTGTTCGCCACCCGCAAGGCGGTAGGCGTACACGTTCCGCAGGCCGATGTCGTCATTGAGCTCGGCGGCGAGGATGCGAAGATCGTCTTCCTCACCGGCCAGCTGGAGGAGCGCATGAACGGCTCCTGTGCGGGCGGCACCGGCGCTTTTATCGACCAGATGGCCGTCCTGCTGGACGTAACGCCGGCCGAGCTCGACCAGCTCGCGCAGGGCGCGGAGCGCATCTACACCATCGCTTCCCGCTGCGGCGTGTTCGCCAAGTCGGACATCCAGCCGCTGCTCAACGAGGGCGCGCGCAAGGAGGACGTAGCCGCCTCCATCTTTCAGGCCGTCGTCAACCAGACCATCGCGGGTCTGGCGCAGGGCCGCGAGGTCAAGGGCGATGTGCTGTTCCTCGGCGGCCCGCTGTTCTTCTTCAAGGGCCTCCAGAAGCGCTTTCAGGACACGCTGAAGCTGGATGACGCGCACGCGCACTTCCCGGCTCTCGCGCCGTATGCCATCGCGGCGGGCGCAGCCGAGTACGCGGGCGGCACGCAAAAGACCTACACGGTAGCCTCGCTGCTCGAGGCGCTCGAAAAAGCCGCCGATGCACCCGTTGTCGCAAACTATCTGCCGCCGCTGTTCGAGGATGAGCAGCAGTACGAGGAATTCAAGAACCGTCACGCCATGCACGATGTCATGACGCAGAACGTCACCATGTACGAGGGCGACGCATTTCTCGGCATCGACTGCGGCTCCACCACCACCAAGCTGGTGCTCATCGGTGCGGACGACCAGATTTTGTTCCACCACTACCAGTCCAACAAGGGCAATCCGGCGGACGTTATCCGCGAGCAGCTCACCAAGCTGTACGAGCTGTGCGGCGACCGCGTACATATCGTGTCCTCGGCGGTCACCGGCTACGGCGAAGCGCTCATCCAGAATGCGTTCGGCGTGGATTTCGGTTTGGTCGAGACGGTCGCGCACTTCCGCGCGGCGCGGCACTTCTGCCCGGATGTTGATTTCATCATCGACATCGGCGGTCAGGACATCAAGTGCTTCAAAATCCGCAACAAATGCATCGACAATATTTCGCTCAACGAGGCGTGCTCGTCCGGCTGCGGCTCGTTCATCGAGACGTTCGCCCGCTCGATGGGTTACTCCATCGAGGAATTCTGCAAGCTGGGTCTGTTCGCAAAGCATCCCATCGACCTCGGCTCGCGCTGCACGGTGTTCATGAACTCCTCGGTCAAGCAGGCGCAGAAGGACGGCGCGGGCATTGACGCAATCTCCGCCGGTCTGTCGGTATCCGTTGTCAAGAACGCGCTGTACAAGGTTATCCGCGCCCACTCGCCGGACGACCTCGGTCAGCACATTGTCGTACAGGGCGGCACGTTCCTCAATGACGCCATCCTGCGCTCGTTCGAGCAGGAAATCGGCCGCGACGTGACCCGTCCGGCTATCTCGGGTCTGATGGGCGCATACGGCGCAGCACTGCACGCCAAGGACAACCGCAGGGACACCACCACGCTCATCGGCACGGATATCCTCGCAGGCTTCGAGCACAACGTGCGCTCCACGCGCTGCGGTCTGTGCGAAAATCACTGCAATCTGACGATTAACGACTTCGGCGGCGGCCGCCGCTTCATTTCGGGCAACCGCTGCGAGCGTCCGCTCGGCGGCACGAAAAAGGCCGACCTGCCCAACCTTTATAAATGGAAGCTGGAAAAGCTGAAAAGCTACGGCAAGCCGTCCGGCATTGCAAACCCGATTGCAAAAATCGGTCTGCCGTTCGGACTGAATAACTTCGAGCTGCTGCCGTTCTGGACGGCATTCCTGCGTAAGCTCGGCTTCGAGACCGTCCTCAGCGACGTTTCCACCCGCGATATGTACATGCAGGGACAGCATTCCATCCCGTCCGATACGGTTTGCTATCCGGCAAAGCTGATGCACGGCCACATCGAGAACCTGCTCGAAAAGGGCGTGGACGCGATCTTCTATCCGTGCATGACCTACAACCTCGATGAAGAACGCGCGACCAACCACTATAACTGTCCGGTCGTTGCCTACTATCCGGAGCTTTTGAAGGCGAACGTCTCCGCACTCGCGGACTTCGACTTTATGATGCCGTACTTTGAACTCGCAGACAAAAAGCGCTTCACGAAGCACGCCGTTAAGTATTTCTGCGGCAAGTACCCGCAGATCAAGAAAAAGCAGGTCATCGCCGCTGTCGAGGACGCATACATGGCGCAGGACGAATACTACATCGACGTTCGCATCGAGGGTCAGCGCGCCATCCGCTACGCGGACGAGCACGACCTTGACGTTGCCGTTATTGCAGGCCGTCCGTATCACGTTGACCCGGAGATCAACCACGGCATCGACCAGCTGATCGCGTCGTTCGGTCTGGTCATCGTGTCCGAGGATGCGGTCTGGCAGCTGACCGATGCACCCGAGGTGCATGTGCTCAACCAGTGGACGTACCACTCGCGCATGTACGGCGCGGCGAAGTACGTCACCCAGAAGGAGAACGCCCAGCTTATCCAGCTGGTGTCCTTCGGCTGCGGCATTGACGCCATCACGACCGACGAGATGCGCGCCATCTGCGAAAACGGCGGCAAAATTTACACACAGCTGAAAATCGACGAGATCAGCAACCTCGGTGCGGCAAAAATCCGTATCCGCAGCATGCTGGCCGCCGTAGAGGAGGGACGCAAGCTTGCAGAACAGCAAAACGCCTGAGGCAACGCCCGCATATTCCTACCCGCAGTTCACGGAGGAAATGCGAAAAACCTATAAGATCCTGGTGCCGAATATGCTGCCCGTGCAGCTCGGACTCATCTGCCGCCTGATGAAAAACTACGGCTACGACATGGAGCTGCTGCACACCGAGGGTCCGAACATCGCGGAGCAGGGTCTGCGCAACGTGCACAACGACACCTGCTACCCCGCCCTGCTGGTCATCGGTCAGCTGATGGACGCGATCGAATCCGGCAAATACGACATTCACAAAATCGCGCTCATCCTGCCGCAGACCGGCGGCGGCTGCCGTGCCTCCAACTATATCCACCTGCTCCGCAAGGCGCTGGAAAAGAACGGCTACGGCTTTATTCCGGTCATTTCGCTGAACTTTTCCGGTCTGGAGAGCAACCCCGGCTTCAAGCTGACCAAGACCATGCTCGTGCAGGTGGCGTATGCACTTCTGATCGGTGATCTGATTATGATGGTCGCCAACCAGTGCCGTCCCTACGAGGTCGTGCCCGGCTCGACCGACAAGGCGATTGACATCTGCATGGACGCGGTCACGGGGCGCTTCACCGGCGAGCGCATGGTGCGCTACGGCGAGGTAAAGCACCTGTTCCGTTTCGTGCTGACCGTGTTCGGCAAGCTGAAGCTGGATAAAACGCAGAAGAAAAAGCTGGTCGGCATCGTCGGTGAGATCTACGTCAAGTTCTCGCCGCTCGGCAACAACCGTCTGGAAGAATTCCTGCTCAGCGAAGGCTGCGAGCCGGTGCTGCCTGGTCTGATGGACTTCTGCCTGTACTGCATCTACAACTCGGTCATCGACCACGAGCTGTACAGCCGCAACGGCAAAACCGCCGCCATCTACAAGATGGTGTACCAGTTTGTGCTCGGCAAGCAGGCCGATATCATCAAAATGATGAAGAAAGACGGTCATTTCCGTCCGCCGATGCCGTTTGACGAGGTACGCAAAAAGTCGCACGCCATTATCGGTCAGGGCGTCAAGATGGGCGAAGGCTGGCTGCTGCCCGCCGAAATGGTCGAGCTGATCAGCGAAGGCGTGACCAACATCGTCTGCACCCAGCCGTTCGGCTGCCTGCCGAACCACATCGCGGGCAAGGGCATGATCCGAAAGATCCGCGAGGTGTACCCGCAGGCGAATATCGTCGCGGTGGATTACGACCCGGGCGCGTCCAAGATCAATCAGGAAAACCGAATCAAGCTCATGCTTTCGAGCGCAGAGTAAAGCAAAGAGGACTGCAACGCAGTCCTCTTTTTTTATCCACAGACGGTGGATAACTTATTCATCGATGATGGTGGTGAAGGTCAGGGTTTCGCTTTCGTTCGGGTGCAATTTGCGGATACCCTGCTTGTGCTCGATGGCATGGTCAAGGTGATTGCCGTCCGGCAGGGTGCTCCACGGCTCGAGGCAGACGAACGGCACCTCGAAATCCTTATACGGGCTCCACACCGCGAAATAGTCGAAGTCGGTGAAGTCCATCGTCACACGGCGGCGGTTCTTCGTGCTGGCAATGGTTGCCGTGCGGAACGGCAGACCCTCGGTCATGACCGCATCGTTTGCAAACAGCTCGCGGGAAATCGGCAGTCTGCCGTCGGTCAGCGGAACGGAAACGCGGTCGGCGGTCAGCATGACGTTCTCGTCGGTTGCAATGCGGCTGAGCGCATCCGTGCCCTCAAACTCCACATAGTAGTCGGTTATTTTCTCGCCGTCCTCCCAGCAGAGCGTGTAGGCGTCATGGCCGCCAATCTCGTAATACATCACGGAATCGCTCGTATTCTTGACGATATGCTCCTTTTTCAGCGCATTTCCGTCCAAAGTATAGCGCACGGTGCAGATAAAATCCCACGGATACATCTTTTTCGTGTACTCGCTCGGCGTAAGCGTGAATTCCGCACAGGTGCCGCTGATTTTCTGTGCCTGCCACTCCAGATCGCGCCCGAAGCCGTGCTGCGTGATCTCATACGGCTTACCGTCCACCGTATAGGTCTTATCCTTGAGCCGTCCCACGATCGGGAACAGAATGGGCGCATGGCGCTTCCATGCCGCCGGATCGCCCTTCCAGATGTACTCCGTGCCGTCCTTTTTGCTCGTAAAGCGGGTCAGCTCGGCACCGAATTCGTTAATTTCCACGCGAAAGCGTTCGTTTTCCAATACCTGCATGGGTTTTTCCTCCTTTACTCTTATGTTAAGGATACCCACTTTATCCGGTAAAGTCAAGAAAAAAGGACGAACCAAACGGTTCGTCCTTTGGAGGCTGTCAAAAAAGTATTATTATAATTTTTACGCTTCGTGCGACAGCACGCATAAAATAGAATTTGCGAAGCAAATTCATAAATTCCGGGAGCATGTATCTCGGAATTTATACAAGGGAAGAAAAAATGTGCCCGTAGGGCGCGGTTTTTCTTCGGTTTCGCTCGAAAGCGTGGTTTCGAGCGAGAGACTGTTCGGAAAACGAAGTTTTTCGACAGTCTCAAAAGGACGAACCAAACGGTTCGTCCTTTGCTTTTACTCAAGCTCCGAAATCGCTCTGCGGATTGCGGCATCCTGCTGCTCCACGGCGTCGAGCAGGCTCCTGTCCTCGAGCGGCTTCTCCCCTCTCATGGCCTCGGTCAGCACAGCGCTGACCTGATACAGCCGCTCAAAACCGAGGTTCTGCGCTACGCCCTTGAGGGTATGCGCACCGCGGAAGGCAGCTTCCCAGTCCTGCTGCAGAACCGCGTTGTGCAGGTCGGCGCAGGTCGGGTCGTCCTGATACTTCTTCACGAACTTTTTCACCATATTCTCATTGCACAGGCGCTGCAGCGTGTCCGCATAATCGCCGCCGATCTGTGCATAAAACTCTTCCAGATTCATGTATGTACTCCTCCTCAGGTCTGTACGTCATTGCGCTTTTGCTTTGCCCAGTACATCAGCTTGTCCGCCCGGCGGATGGCCTCGACCAGCGGATGCGCCTGATACACACCGCCGATGCTGACGGTCGGGTGGATATTCTCGTACTGCGGTATTTCGGTCGTGTACACGGCTCCCCGAATGCGCTCGAGTGTCGAACGGAATTTCTCCGCCGGGATATGCGACAGCAGCAGCACAAATTCATCGCCGCCATAGCGGACGAGTGTGTCCGCTGTGTTGACGCGCGCGAGAATGACATTCGCAACGTGCCGCAGCACCGCGTCGCCCGCAAGGTGGCCGTATTCGTCGTTGATCTCCTTAAAGTTGTCAATGTCAATCACCGCCAGTGCCTCCGCCTTTTCCAGCTCGGGCTGCTGGTCCTCGAGGTAGCGGCGCCCGTACGCGCCCGTCACCGGATCCAGATAAAAATCCTCTCCGTGCGAGGCATCCAGCCGGAACTGCCGCCCGCCGCTCGTCACCCAAACGCTGTCGCTGAGCCTGCTGCCCAGCTCGAGCACGCACTCGCGTCCGTCCACGAGCAGATAGCGCGAAATCAGCTGATACGCGCACTCGTTGGTAAGCTCCAGCTTGCTCATGTGCGTCTTGTCCTCCATGCAGCGGCAGGAAATGCATCTGCTGCATCTTTTTCCGTGATTCCACACCGGAGAGCACGGCAGGACGCGGTCCGAGAACGTGCCGTCCGCATTCAGCTGCAGGATTTCGCCCCTTTTCGGATCAACCAGCCGCACCACATCAAAAATGCGGCTCATGCCCTGCATTGAATCCGCAAGCTGCCTGCCGGTGACAGCGCCGGAATCCGGCAGCGCCATTTCCGGCAGCATGATATCGGTCTGCATCTCGCGGAACTGACCGACAGCGCCGAGATACCGCGGCTTGGCGTCACTCGACCAGAGCGCACGGGCCGCGAGCATGTACTCGTGTTCCCAGCCGTTCTCCGGAAACCGCAGGGTGATCGGCATGCTGACATCCGGAGCATCCCGCGTGGTAACATACAGCGCGTTTTCCAGGCGGTGAAGGTCATCCTTGCTGAAGATCGTGAATTTTTCCGTATCCGTCGCATCATACAGACGGCTGCCAAACGGCAGCGTATCCGTGTGGTCCGTCACAGAGATGGTGCGCGTTGCCGCATCATAGTCGAACTGAATGCCGCAGGACTGCTTGGCAAAGAAGTCGGTCTTGATACGCTCGGTCTCGAGCGCCTGAATCGAGCGCCCGACCTGCGGCGTCGCCTGCTTGAGCATCATTTCGGTCGAAAGCTGCTGCGTGTGCGCCGTGCTGTGCATATATCCCTCGTTCGCCTCGCGCAGACGCTCCCTGATCTGCAGCGACGCATCGAGCAGGCACTCGAGCAGCAGCGGATTGAACATGCCGCACTCGCCGTTTACGATCATCCGCAGGGCGGTCTCGTGGTCATACGCGGACTTGTAGCAGCGCACGCTTGTCAGCGCGTCGTACACATCGGCAACCGAAACGACCTGCGCCGCAATCGGGATCTCCTCTCCGGTCAGGCCGTCCGGATAGCCGCGGCCGTCGTAGCGCTCGTGATGCCAGCGCGCGATCTCATACGCGGTCTTGAGCAGCGGCTCCTCATTCGAGAACGGCAGGTCGTGCAGGATATCCGCGCCGACCGTCGTGTGCGACTTCATGATCTCAAACTCTTCCTTTGTCAGCTTGCCGGGCTTGTTGATGATCTCATCCGGAATACTGACCTTGCCGATATCGTGCAGCGCGGACGCACTCGAGATCAGCTGAATGTCCTCCTGCGTCAGCGAATAGCGGTCGGTCTTCTGCACCAGACGGCTCAGCAGCACCTCGGTGATGGTGCGGATGTGCAGCACATGCGGGCCGCTCTCGCCGTTGCGGAACTCGACAATATGGCTGAAGATATTGATCATCAGGTCGCTGATCTTTTCTTTTTCGTAAATCTGCTCGGCGGCAAGCCGCATCAGCCGCTTCTGCTTGGCGGCCAGTATCAGCGCGTTGACCACGCGGCGGCGCACGACCATACGGTCGAACGGGCGGCTGATATAGTCGGTAACGCCGAGGTCATACGCGCGCTCGATGTGCTCAATGCCGTTCTCCGCCGAGATCATCACCACCGGGATATCCTCGATCTGGCGGTTGTTGTTCATCGCGGTCAGCACGTCAAAGCCGTTCATCTCCGGCATGACCATATCCAGCAGGATAAGGTCGATATCGGTGTGCGTCCGCAGCAGCTCGATCGCGCGTGCGCCGTTTTCCGCCTCGATAAAATTGTATTCATCACCAAGAATATCGGCTAAGATCGTGCGATTCAGCTCGGAATCATCTACGATCAGAATCGTGCTTTTCTCTTTCATTCGTGCTAAAACCTCCTGCCGGTCAAGCAATAGATACCGTGATTGATTGATCACAGGCCGCATAAAACAAATCGTGTTCCTGCATGCATCTGCATGCATAAAAGCCGAGGTCTGCAGGGCAGAAAACCGGCAGGGATAACGCTAAAATAATCCATTAGTATGATAACATTCTTTACAGGTTTATGCAAGCTATTTTGTTTTGAAAATGCAGATTTTTTAACATTTCACACGTTTTACCCTAAAAAAAAAAAAAAAAACGCACTTTTTTCCTGCTTTTCAGCCTGCCGAAGCAAGCATGCAGTGTATCAATATGCAAAAGGCAAGCCCGACTCCCGCAGGAATCAGCACCGCCGCCAGTGTCCACTTTGCGCTGCGCGTCTCCTGCAGGATGGTAAGGCAGGTTGTCGAGCACGGTGCGTGCGCCACGGTGAGCACCAGTGTGCAGAGCGCGGTCTGCACCGTCCAGCCGTTTGCCAGCAGCAGCGCGCGGAAGGAGGCAAAGTCCACGCCGGAGGCAATCGTGCCGGACGAGAGGTAGCCCATCACGATGAGCGGCATGACCAGCTCATTCGCCGGAAAGCCGAGGATGAACGCAAGCAGTATCACGCCGTCTATCCCGAACACCCGCGCTGCCGGGTCTAAAAATGCCGTGATGTGCGACAGGATAGCTGCATTCCCTATCTGCACATTGGCGAGCAGCCAGATGAGCACGCCCGCCGGAGCCGCCACAGCGGCGGCTCTCGCAAGGACGAACAGCGTCCGGTCGCGCACGCTGCGCACGATAACGCGCCCGATCTGCGGCATGCGGTAGGGCGGCAGCTCGAGCGCAAACGACACCGCCTCTCCGCGCAAAACCGTTGCCGAGAGAATGCGTGACACGAGCAGCGTCAATCCCACGCTTGCCGCGATGACGCCGGTCAGCAGCAGCGCGCCGCCTGCCGCGCTGCCCGCGAAAAACACCGAGCACAGGAAAATAAGCAGCGGAAACCGTCCGTTGCACGGCGCAAAGCTGTTGGTTAGGATGGCGATCAGCCGCTCCCGCGGCGAGTCGATGATGCGGCAGCCTGTCACGCCGCAGGCGTTGCACCCGAAACCCATGCACATGGTCAGGCTCTGCTTGCCGCTCGCTCTCGCGCACTGGAAGGCGTGGTCAAGCTGAAACGCCACGCGCGGCAGGTAGCCTGCGTCCTCGAGCAGCGTGAACAGCGGGAAGAAAATCGCCATCGGCGGCAGCATGACCGAGACAACAGTTGCCAGTACGCGCCATAACCCGTCGGTCAGCATCGAGACGAAAAACGGCGGCAGTCCCAGCTTCGCAAGCGCACCCGCAAACGGCGTTCCGAGTGCCAGAAGATGCGTGCTCAGCCACTCGCTCGGCACGTTTGCGCCGAATAGAGTGATGTAAAACACGCCTGCGAGCAGCAGCAGCATGAGCGGCACGCCAAACCTCCGGCTGAGGATCACATCGTCCGCTCGGTCATCCCGCGCGCAGGCGCATTCCGGCTGCTTGACGCACGTCAGTGCGATCTCCTCCGCGCGGAGTGCCGCCGCTGCGGTTGCAATATCGTCCCTCTGTTCCTCCGTCAAATCCTCGTCCATCGCCGGATAGCGGATGGCGGTCGGGTGCGTTTCATTTTCGCCTGCCGCCGCTCGGCGTATCGCGGCTTCAAGCTCGTGCAGACCCTTTCCCTGCCGTGCGGCGCACGGTATCACCGGTATGCCAAGCTCTCGCTCGAGCGCGGCAACATCAATCTCAATGCCCTTTTTCGCGGCTTCATCCATGAGATTCAGGCACAGAATGGCGTTTTTCTGTACCTCCAGTACCTGCAAAGCAAGGATGAGGCTGCGCTCCAGACAGCCCGCGTCCGCCACGAGCACCACCGCGCACGCCTGACCCGAAACCAGAAATTCCCGCGCGGCACGCTCCTCCTCCGAGTGCGCCCGCAGCGAATAAGTACCCGGCAGGTCGGTCAGCGTCAGTCCGCCGCCGCGCAGCCTGCCCTCGGCGCACGCGACTGTTTTGCCGCTCCAGTTGCCGGTGTGCTGACGGCTGCCGGTCAGGGCGTTGAACACGGTCGATTTGCCGACGTTCGGGTTGCCCGCCAGCGCCACGGTGCGCCTCATGGCTGCACCTCGATTTGAGCGGCATCGCATTTACGCAGGGCAACCACCGCGCCGCGTATCCGGTACGCGATCGGGTCGCCCGAGAGCGCACGCCGCACACAGGTGACGCGCGTGCCCGGCACCAGACCCAAATCCTGCACGCGCCGCCGCATGCCGCCGCTGAGGTGCAGCGCCGCGACCCGCGCCTGCTGTCCGTCCCGCAGCGCCGACAGCGAAATATTTGCCGAATCTGCCATCCAATCAGCCCCTTATCCATAATTTCTGCTTACAGACTATGCACTTTTGCGAAATTTGGTGCTACTCTGCCCTGCCTGCACATATAGTAAGGCAGACCCCAAAGGAGGCTCGGCTGCATATGAAAACAAGCGAATCCTATCTGCCTGAGGGCAGCTACATGGTACAGCCTGCGGTTCGGCAGGCATTTTCAACGCTCGGCGCGCTGCGGCAGGCGCAGGACGAGGGACGCATTCTGGAAGCTGTCGCACAGCGGTGCACCGCCGCGCACGACCTTCTGTTCGACCTCGGCATCGCGCAGGGCATCCTGCCGCGCGTGTCCTGCGCGCTCGGCGTGGCGGAGGGCGACACGCGCGAGATTGCCATCCTGTCGCGTGTAGGCAAGCCCACCTGCTTCGTCGTCACCGATATCGACGAGAGCACAGACCCGCCCACAGTGTGGCTGTCGCGCACCATCGTCCAGCAGAAGGCGCAGGACCGGATGCTTGATTCCCTCCGTCCGGGTGACGTGATTCCGGCGCGTGTGACGCATCTGGAGCCGTTCGGCGCATTCGTGGACGCAGGCTGCGGCGTGCCGTCGCTCATCGGCATCGAAAATCTGTCCGTGTCGCGCATCTGCCACCCGAGCGACCGATTGACCGTCGGGCAGTCCATTTTAGCCGCTGTCCGCACCGTGGAGCCGGAAAACCGGCGCATTTCGCTCACCCACCGCGAGCTGCTCGGCACCTGGGCACAGAACGCGGCGCTGTTCTCCGTCGGTGAGACCGTGCGCGGCGTTGTCCGCTCCATCGAGCCGTACGGCGTGTTCATCGAGCTTACGCCCAACCTGTCCGGTCTCGCGGAGCCGCGCGCAGACCTGCGGCCCGGCATGGCGGTATCCGTGTACATCAAGTCCATCCTGCCGCAGCGGATGAAGGTAAAGCTGACCGTCATCGACGTTCTCGCGCCGTATGACGCACCGACACCGCCACGGTATTTCATCACCGAAGGGCATATTGATGAATGGACCTATACGCCGGTTGGGTGCGATAAAAAGCCGGTTAAAACCGTTTTCGAGTGAACAGCGAAAAAATGGAGAATGAAACCGTCACGTTCATTCTCCATTTTCCATTATTTCTGATTTTTCACTCTATCCCAGTACGCTTTCGCAGCCTGTTCGGTCTTATTCGGGCCGTATTCGTAGTATTGCGCGCCGCGCAGCTCCTCGGGCAGATACTCCTGCTGCACCCAGTGATTAGGATACATATGCGGATACTGATACGTCAGTCCGCGGCCTAATTTCTTTGCGCCGCCGTAATGCGCATCCTTAAGGTGCGCCGGAATATCGCCTGCCCTGCCCGCCCGAATGTCGGCAATGGCGGCATCAATGCCGTTGATGGCACTGTTGGACTTGGGCGCGGTCGCCATTAAAATGATCGCCTCCGCGAGCGGAATCCGCGCCTCGGGCAATCCCAGCTGGAACGCGCTGTCCACGCACGCCTTGACGATGGCGGCGCACTGCGGGTACGCCAAACCGATATCCTCACTCGCAATGACCAGCATGCGCCGCGCCGCGGAGATCATATCGCCTGCCTCGAGCAGCCGCGCGAGATAATGCAGCGCCGCGTCCGGGTCGGAGCCGCGCACGGACTTCTGCAGCGCCGAGAGGATGTCATAATGGCTGTCGCCGTCGCGGTCGTAGCGCATATTCGAGCGCTGCGCCGCCTGCTGCGCGTCCGCGAGCGTGATGCCGTCCGCCCCCGCACCGGAGACGAGCAGCTCGACCGCGCCGAGCGCCTTTCGCACGTCGCCGCCGACCGCCTGCGCGATGTAATCCGCCACGCCGTCCTCGACCGGCTTTGCGTCCTCGCCCATCGCAAGTTTCAACGCACGTTCCACTGCCCGGCGCATATCGGCAGCCTCGACCGGCTTGAACTCGAATACCGTGCAGCGGCTTAAAATCGCGTTGTAGATGTAAAAATACGGGTTTTCCGTTGTGGATGCAATCAGCGTGATCTTGCCGGTTTCGATGAACTCCAGCAGGCTCTGCTGCTGCTTTTTGTTGAAATACTGGATCTCATCGAGGTACACAAGCGCACCGTTCGGCGCAAGGAAGGTGTCCAGCTCGTCAATGATCGCCTTGATGTCGGCAATGCCCGCCGTGGTGGCGTTTAAGTGGTATAACTTGCGGTCGGTCTGCTGCGCGATGATGGACGCGACCGTGGTCTTGCCCACGCCGGACGGCCCGTAAAATATCAGGTTCGGGATGCTGCCGCTTTCAATGACGCGGCGCAAAAGGCCGTTTTCGCCCAGTAAATGCCGCTGCCCGACCACATCGTCCAATGTCTTCGGACGGATTTTGTCTGCTAAAGGTTGGTACATGATTTAACCCTTCATTAGTCGTTTAATGTCTATCAGAGTGGAGAGTGAGGAGTGAAGAGTGAAGATTTACTCACCGAGAACACGGAACCCGCCGTATCTCACGTTCTCTCCACTCTATTATAAGGATTATACCACACTCTCTCCCGATTCACAAATCCTCTTGACTTTATCGCTTTATTATGATAAACTATCCCCATCAAAGAAAACGAACACAGGAGGTCTTCCCATGGACAAGCCTTTTCTCGATAAGCTGCGTCAGATCGACCCGTATGTGCCGGGCGAGCAGCCGAAAACCGCCGATATCATCAAGCTGAACGCCAACGAGAACCCGTACCCGCCCGCGCCGGGCGTAACCGAGGTTCTGCGCACGTTTGACGCCGCAAAACTCGCGATTTACCCGGATGCGAACGCGAAAGCACTCAAAACCGCTATCGCAGAGCGGTTTGACCTGCAGCCGTCGCAGATATTCCTCGGCAACGGCTCGGATGATGTGCTCGCGCTGGCGTTCCAGTCGTTCTTCTGCTCGGACAAGCCCATTCTCTATCCGGACATCACCTACTCGTTCTATCCGGTCTGGTGCGATCTGTTCCGCATTCCGTACGAAAACATGCCGCTCGACGAGGATTTCTGCGTCAATGTGCGTGATTACGACAAGCCGAACGGCGGTATCGTCCTGCCGAACCCGAACGCGCCGACCGGACGCGGCGTAACGCTCGAGTTCCTCGAGGACCTGCTGCAGCACAATCAGGACTGCGTTGTCATCATCGACGAGGCGTATGTGGACTTCGGCGCACAGAGCGCGGTTCCGCTGCTCGGCAAGTACGAAAACCTGCTCATCGTGCAGACGACCAGCAAGTCGCGCTCGCTCGCGGGCATGCGCATCGGCTATGCGCTTGGCTCGGAGACGCTGATTTCCACGCTCGAGGCGGTTAAAAACTCGTACAACTCGTACACGATGGACGCCATCGCCCTCGCTGTCGGTGAGGCATCCATCCGCGACGAGGATTATTTCCAGCAGACCTGCCGCAAGGTCAGCACCACCCGCGACCGCTCGGCGGAGGCGCTGCGGGCGCTCGGCTTTACCGTGCTGCCGTCGCTGACAAACTTCCTGTTTGTCACCCATCCGAACAAGAAAGCGCCGGATATCTTCGCCGCCCTGCGCGAAAAGGGTATCTTTATCCGCTATTTCAAGCTGCCGCGCATTGATAATTACCTGCGTATCACCGTCGGCACAGATAAGCAGATGGATAAGCTGATTGCAGCATTGAAAGAAATCCTCTAAATAATTGAGAATTGAAAATGGAGAATGGAGAATGAACCTTAGATGGAGCATTCTCCATTTTTTCATTTATATTGTGCAAATTTGTTGGAATTTGGACACGCAATGCGCGCCCCTACAAGGATTCGCCATGTGCAGGAAGATACACCAACCTGCAATCGTTATCGACCGTAGGGGCGCGCATTGCGCGTCCTTTGTTTACGGTATGCACCGGCTTTCATACCAACCTGCACTATCCTTTCATTTTCCATTCTCCATTCTCAATTTTCCATTCTGCACAACGAAAAATCCCTCTCGTTTCCGAGAGGGATTTTCCTTTACCTGCTTGGCGTATCATAACTTCTTGCCCGTTCGCTGTCCGCGACACCCTTAGTTGTCGGGTCATTGACGGCGTTCCACACGCTCGACAGCACAAGGAACAGGCAATACGGATTGCGCACCGCATTGCAGAGCAGCGCGCCGACGCTCTCCCAGGTGGTGAGGTCAGCGGCGGTCAGACCGGCATACGCCAGCACCGCGGCGAACGCGCTCACAACAATCTGCACCCAGAATACCGGATTTCTAAGCCGCACCTTCCAGTTCACTCGATTTCCTCCTTTTCCAAATCGGAAATGCGGTGGTTAGCCACGCGGACACGCTCGTCCAGCAGCGCGACTGCCTGCTCCAGTCTGAAGGTTCGGGTGATGAGGTTATTGTGCTTTTCGACCTTCTTTTCAAGCTGTTCGATGCGGTAATTGACCAGCTTGCCGGAGACGATAATGCCGCCGGCCGTGCCCGCCAGCGTCCCCAGCAGGCTCAGTCCCGCAATGATGATCTCAGCTGACACGTTTTCACCTCCTTGCTTCGCATAAGTGCCTGCACCCATACGCCGTTCGGCGGCGAAAATTGACCACGAATGGTCAACTCGGTCGAAAATTCTTCTTATTTTTTATTTCTCTTTGAGCGCACCCTTTTTGATATTCGCCTGCAGAATGGTATCCGTCAGCTTATACAGGTACGCCGAGCCTTTCTCCGTGCGGCTCTGGCGGCCGTAGACCTGCTTGGCGGTCACATCGTGGTCGGCCCAGTCGCTGCCGCCGTTGCTGTTGTTGAGCAGGAGCGGCTGCAGATTGTCCATCGCGTGGGCAAAGTGCGCCTCGGCGGTCTCGTCGGCCTCAAATTCGTCAAAAACAGCCATCAGCCCGCGTTTCTGGTCGTCCGGCAGGAGCGAATAAATGCGCTGCTTTGCCGCGTCCTCGCGTGCCTTCTGCGTCTTCAGACCGTCGGTATCGTAGGCGTAGGTGTCGCCTGCGTCAATCTCCACCACATCGTGCAGCAGGCACATGAGCATGACGCGCGCTACATCCACCGGCTCGTTGGAATATTCCTGCAGCAGGTACGCCATGACAGCCATGTGCCATGCGTGCTCGGCGTCGTTCTCGCGGCGGCCGTGGCCGGAGAGATGCGTCTGCCGGAAAATGTTCTTCTCCTTGTCGATCTCAAGAATGAAATTCAACTGTTTCTGCAGCCGTTCGTCCATAAATCCATCTTCCTTTCGATATGAAAAAACGGGTACAGCCTGCGCCATACCCGCCGAATTATTTATCTTTGAGGAGCGTGTTCAGCTCTTCCATAAAGGTGTTGATGTCCTTAAACTGGCGGTAGACCGAGGCAAACCGCACATACGCGACCTCATCAACCTTACGCAGCTGCTCCATGACAAGCTCACCGATGACCTTGCTGGAGACCTCGCTTTCGAGCGAGCCGAACAGCTTCTGCTCAACATGATCGACGATCTGTTCCAGCTGCATCAGCGAAACCGGGCGTTTCTCGCACGCCTTCACCAGACCGTTGAGCAGCTTCTGGCGGTCGTACGCCTGCCGGGTGCCATCGCGCTTGATCAGCATAAGCGGCATGCGCTCCACCGTCTCGTAGGTGGTAAAGCGTTTTCCGCAGTGGAGACATTCACGCCGGCGGCGGATGCTGGTACCCTCGTCCGTCGGACGGGAGTCCACGACCTTGCTGTCTTCAAAGCTGCAAAATGGGCACTTCATCCTACTTCCCCCTTGTGAACACCGCTTCACGCGCGTGGTTTGTTATCTGTCTGCTGTTATTATACTACGCGGGGTGCTGTTAAGTCAATTTTTTATTGTGATAAAGCGGCACCTTTTCCTGCCCTGCCCTCCGGGCGGCTTCTTTTCTGCACCGGCTGACCGGGGCACTCGAACTGCGTTAGCGTGTTCGCCCCTTCCGGGCGGCTCCTTTTCTGCACCGACCCAGCGGGGTACTCGAACTGCGTTAGCGTGTTCGCCCTTTCCGGGCGGGAAGTTTTTCGCTGAACCTCAGCAGGGGATTCGCCGTCTGCGGACGGCGGGAGCGTGCCGCGCCCCGCGGCGGGGACGACGCCGTACCCACGGCGGTGGGCAAAAAGGAAGGACAACCTGCGGTTTTCCTTCCTCTTTGAACTCCTACCTTTCCCTTGCTTCCTAATCCGGCGCAGATTACCTATATGTGACCGCTTCGAAAAGGAGTACGGCAGAGGATTTTTTCTTCCGTGTTTTTCGCAACCTGTTCGCATGGTCAGATAACGTTCTGCTACACATGTGATTAAATCAACGCAGGCGCGGCATAACCGTGCCGCGCAATTCGTGAGCGCGTTATAATAGACAGGGTCTGCGAGGATAAATTGTACCAAATGCCTAATCCGCAGGTGCCGTGCGGTATAACATGTTAAAGAGTTGCGCGACACGGGTATGTCGCGCCCTGCGTAGATGAAACCGTCTGTGTAGCAGAACAGTATCTGGCACTGCGTATAGGTTTCGACATGGGAGCACACTGTGCTCCCCTACGGTAGAAAAAATCCTCTGCCGTTCCCTATTTTCGAAGCGGTCACATGTCGGCAATCTGCGCCAGACTAACAACCAAAAGGAAGTGGGAGTTAAGAGGGTAGAAACCTTGATGTCTACCCTCTTGCCCCGCCGCGGGGCGCGGCACGTTCCCGCCGTCCGCAGACGGCGAATCCCCTCGCTGATGTTCAGCGAAAAGCTCCCCGCCCATCAGGGGCGAACACGCCTGCGGCAGTTCGTGTCCCCCGCTCAGCCGGTGCTGAAAAAGACTGCCGCCCGGATAGGGCGAACACGCTAACGCAGTTCGAGTACCCCGCTCAGCCAGTGCAGAGAAAAAGGCTGCCGCCTGTCAGGGCGAACCCACCCACGCGGGTTCGTGTTCCCTGCTCCCCCTGCGCCGATAAACGGACGCAAAAAAGGCACCCGAACGGGTGCCTTTTCGATAGTCGTTAGATCTTGCGGCGGCGGCGGAACTTCTTACGGAAGAAGCCCCACAGACCGGTAGACAGCATAACGGACGACCAGCCGCCGGCCAGGATACCGACGATCAGCGGCAGGGTGAACTGCTTGAGCGACGGAACACCGAGGATGTATACCATGCCGATGGTGAACAGCGTGGTAAGCGTGGTGTTGATGGTACGGCCCATGGTCTGCCAGATGCTCTTCTCGCCGATGACCTCAAACGGCTCCTTGCGCGCAGTGCGCAGGTTCTCACGAACGCGGTCGAATACGATGATGGACGCGTTGATGGAGTAGCCGAGGATGGTCAGTGCAGCAGCGATGAAGTTGCTGTCGAGCGGAATCTGCAGCAGAACGTAAACGCTCAGCATAACGAGCAGGTCGTGAACCAGGCAGCAGATCGCAGCCAGACCACTGGTCAGCTCGAAGCGGAAGGTGATGTACACCAGCATCAGCAGGATTGCAAGGATCGAGCAGATGAATGCCGAACGCTGCAGGTCGCTGCCGACAGAAGCGGATACGTCGTTGTTGTTGAGGATATCGGTATCGGCAAGGCTGTACTTCTCCAGCATCTTGTCGATCACGGCAGCACGCTGCTCGGAATCAATCGAGGTGGAGCGGATCAGCACGTCCTCGTTGCCGTCACCGGAAGAGGTTACAGAGGATGCGTCCACACCGGTTGCGTCCTTGAACAGATCGCTGACCTCGGTCTGGATGTCCTGCGTAACGGCGGTGTGCATGTTGAACTCCATCTCGGTACCGCCGGCAAAGTCGATGCTCAGGTTGAACAGGTTCTTGCCGAACGGCAGCAGGATCAGCGCAACAAGGCCGGTTACGATCAGTACGACAGAGATACCGCTGAAGATCTTGAAGTTCTTGAGGATCGGGAAATGCTTCTTCTCTTCCTTGCGCTCGCGCAGGCCGTAAGCCTTCGGATTGCGGATGTGGAAATCCACCATGCGTCTGAGCAGGAAGTGGGTGATGGTCAGCGCAGTGAACATGGACACGATAACACCGATGCCCAGCGTAGTAGCGAAGCCGACGATCGTGCCGGTGCCAAGGAAGAACAGCACGCCGCACGCGATCAGGGTGGTGATGTTGGAGTCCAGAATTGCGGTGAACGCACGCTTGAAGCCGGAGTCAATGGCGCTCTTGACGGTCTTGCCGGCAGCCATTTCCTCCTTGATGCGCTCGAAGATAATGACGTTTGCGTCAACCGCCATACCGATGGACAGGATGATACCTGCAATGCCCGGCAGGGACAGGTTTACGCGGATCAGGCTGAACAGCAGCGCCTCGATAACCATGTAGAAGCACAGAGCGAAGCAGGAAACAACGCCCGGAATGCGGTACATGATGATCATGAACAGCATAACGAGTACCAGACCGATCAGGCCTGCCTTCAGGCTGGAGCTCATCGCGTCAGCGCCGAGCTGCGGGCCGACAGAGCGAAGCTCTACCTGCTTGAGCGAGAACGGAATCTGACCTGCGTTGATGAGGTTTGCCAGCTCGGTCGCGCTGTCGCGGGTGAAGTTGCCGGTGATAACACAGCTGTCGTTGTCGATCTTCTCGGAAACGGACGGAGCAGAGATGATCTGTTTGTCCATTACGATGTACAGCTGGTTGGTGCCGTCCGTGCGGGCAGCAACGGAGCCGGTCGCCTCAGCGAACTTTTCCTTGCCCTCGGAGGTGAACTGCACCTCAACGTAGTGCTGATCGGACATGCCGTTCGTCGGGTTGCCGTAGCCGTAGGACGCCTTCTTGATGTCCGAGCCGGACAGCCACTCCTTGCCGTCGGCATCGAGGAAGGTCAGCTGAGCGGTGGTGCCCAGGGTCTGAACCGCTTCCTCCGGGTTGGTGATCTGCGGGATCTCAACCGTTACGCGGTTCTCGCCGCTGAGGGATACGGTAGCCTCGGTAAAGCCCTTGTCGGTCAGACGCTGACGAATAACCTTCTGTACCGAGTTCATGTCGTCGGACAGGTTGTTGGTGTCGTAGCCGTCCGGGATTTCGGCCTCGTATACGATACGGGAGCCGCCGACCAGATCCAGACCCAGACGGATACCGTTGTCGGTATCGAGTACGCTCGGGATGATGGCCTTCAGACCGGAGTCTTTCGTGTCTGCGGAATCGGTCGAAGCCGAGTCAGCAGAGGTGTCAGCAGACGCATCCGTGCTGTCTGCCGTGTTGTCCGCCTTGTCTGCGCTGCTGTCGGTAGACGAGGTATCGCTCGTATCCGTCGCAGACGTGTCGGACGTTGCCGTGTTCCGGAACGGCATGGTCCAGCCGCCCGGAATGTACACTCCTGTTACCGCCGTCACGCCGAGGAAAATGATGATCAGCATGACCGCGATAAAGGAAGTTACACTCTTTTTCACTTGCAAGTGCCTCCTTTAATTTTTTTGTTACACAACTGATTTAGTATACAGCATAATAGCCAAAAAGTCAATCATTCTGCATGAATTGTGCAACATTTATGCGTCATTGACGCATAAGCGGCAGAATATCCCGCGTGAGCGGGATATCTGTCAATTTCAGGGATAAACTTTCCGGTTTACAGGTTGATCTCTACCTTTACGTCCTCACCGGTGAGGTACGGCGCGATCGCCGGACGAACACACTCGCTCAGGAACTCGTCTACCTGAGACGGGCAGCGGCCGATGTAAGCGGACGGGTCGAGGTGCTCGAGGATCTGCTCACGGGTCATGCCGAACATCGGGTCGCCGGCAATGCGGTCAACCATATCGTTCTCCAGACCCTCCTCCTTGATGCGCTTGCCCGCAGCCATGGAGTGCTCGCGGATGCGCTCGTGCAGGTCCTGACGGTTGCCGCCGCGCTTTACGGCGTCCATCATGATGTTCTCGGTTGCCATGAACGGCAGCTCGTTCATAACGTGCGCCTCGATGACCTTCGGGTAAACGACCAGACCGGAAACGACGTTGATCATGATGTTGAGGATTGCGTCAACGGCAAGGAATGCCTCCGGCACGGAAATGCGCTTGTTCGCAGAGTCGTCGAGCGTGCGCTCGAACCACTGGGTAGCCGAGGTGAACGCCGGGTTCAGGCTGTCGCAGATGACGTAGCGCGCCAGTGCGCAGATACGCTCGGAACGCATCGGGTTGCGCTTGTACGGCATGGCGGACGAGCCGATCTGGTTCTTCTCGAACGGCTCCTCTACTTCCTTCAGGTGCTGCAGCAGACGCAGGTCGGTTGCGAACTTGGAAGCGGATTCTGCGATACCGGCGAGCGTTGCGAGTGTCTGCGCGTCGATCTTGCGGGAGTAGGTCTGGCCGGAGACCGGAACCACGCCTGCAAAGCCGAAATCGTCGGCAATGCGCTTCTCCAGCTCCTTAACCTTGCTCTCGTCGCCGTCAAACAGCTCCATGAAGGACGCCTGCGTGCCGGTCGTGCCCTTGCTGCCGAGCATGCGCAGGTTTTCGATGCGGTATTCTACCTCATTCAAATCCATCAGCAGCTCGTTCATCCACAGGGTAGCGCGCTTGCCGACGGTGGTCAGCTGTGCGGGCTGGAAGTGGGTGAAGCCGAGAGTCGGCTGGGACTTGTGCGCATCCGCGAACTGCGCCAGCTTGTCCAGTACGGTCGCCAGCTTTTTGCGAACCAGCAGCAGACCCTCTCGGATCTGGATGATGTCGGTATTGTCGCCGACATACGCGCTGGTAGCGCCGAGGTGGATAATGCCGGCCGCCTTGGGAGCCGCCTTGCCGAAGGTGTAAACGTGCGCCATAACGTCATGGCGTACCTCCTTCTCGCGCTGACGGGCTACATCGTAGTCGATGTCGGTCAGGTGCGCGGCCATCTCGTCCACCTGCTCCTGCGTGATCGGCAGACCGAGCGCCAGCTCCGCCTTAGCCAGCGACAGCCACAGCCGACGCCAGGTGGAGAACTTCATATCCGAGGAGAAGGTGTAGAGCATCTCCTTGGAAGCGTAGCGCGAAGAAAGCGGGCTTTCGTACACGTTGTTCATGTTATTCGTCCTTTCCGGTGTGTATTTTATCCAAATTATAACGAAATAACGGACTTGGATGGTATCTAATCTTCCATAACAGTCCGATTTTAGTTTAACACTTTGCACCGGTCATTTCAAGCAAAACCGACCGGTTTTGCGCTATCTTGTAGCAATAAACAAAGTTTGCAGCGGTTTCGCCGTTAGATTTTGCGTCCTCCCCTTTTTCCTGCACCGGAAAGCCGGGGTGCGCGAACTGCGTTAGCGTGTTCGCCCCTAACGGGGCGGCTCTTTTTTCCTGCACCGGCTGACCGGGGCGCGCGAACTGCGTTAGCGTGTTCGCCCTGACGGGGCGGCTCTTTTTCCTGCACCGGAAAGCCGGGGCACGCGAACTGCGTTAGCGTGTTCGCCCCTAACGGGCGGCTCCTTTTCTGCACCGGCTGACCGGGGCGCGCGAACTGCGTTAGCGTGTTCGCCCTTTCCGGGCGGAGAGTTTTCCGCTGAACCTCAGCGGGGGATTCGCCGTCTGCGGACGGCGGGAGCGTCGCGGCGCCCGCCGCGGGGGCAAAAAGGAAGGGACACCTGCGGTTTCCCTTCCTCTTTGAACTCCTACCTTTCCCTTGCTTCCTAATCTGGCGCAGATTTCCTATATGTGACCGCTTCGAAAATAGGAACGGCAGAGGATTTTTTCTTCCGTGTTTTTCGCAACCTGTTCGCAGGGTCAGATACCGTTCTGCTACACATGTGATTAAATCAACGCAAGCGCAACATGACCGTGTTGCGCAATTCGTGAGCGCGTTGTCATAGACAGCACCTGCGAAGATAAATTGTACCAAACGCCTAATTCGCAGGTGCCGTGCGGTATAACGTGTTAAAGAGTTGCGCGGCACTGTCATGCCGCGCCTGCTGGAAGTAGCCGACCTATGTAGCAGAACAGTATCTGGCACTGCGTATAGGTTTCGGCATGGGAGCACACTGTGCTCCCCTACGGTAGAAAAAATCCTCTGCCGTTCCCCTTTTCGAAGCGGTCGCCGGTCTCCGGTCTGCGTCAGACTAAGAAATAAAAGGAAGTGGGAGTTAAGAGGGTAGAAACCTTGGTGTCTACCCTCTTGCCCCGCCGCGGGGCGCGGCACGTTCCCGCGCTCCGCAGAGCGCAACTCCCCGCTGAATCCCAGCGAAAAACTCTCCGCCCGTCAGGGGCGAACACGCCTGCGGCAGTTCGCGTGCCCCGGTCAGCCGGTGCAGAAAAGGAGCCGCCCGGAAAGGGCGAACCCGCCTACGGCAGTTCGCGTCCCCCGCTCAGCCGGGGCTGAAAAAAGCTGCCGCCCGGAACGGGCGAACCGCCTGCGCGGTTCAAGTGCCCCAGAGGGTCGGTGCAGAAAACAAAAGAACAGCACCCTTTTCAGAGTGCTGCTCAGAATTACGCATGCTTACGCGTTCTTAATAAACGCCTCAAGGCGGTCGAGACCCTTGTCAATCTCGGTGAGCGAGGTCGCATAGCTCCAGCGGACGAAGCCCGGCGCGGCAAATGCGGTGCACGGAACGGTCGCAACCAGACCCTTCTCAAGGAACAGCTGCGCGAAGTCCTCGGCGCTCTCGATGACCTTGCCGTACATGGTCTTGCCGAGGAAGCCCTTCATGTTCATCATAACATAGAACGCGCCCTCCGGCTTGATGCAGGAAACGCCCTCGATCTGGTTCATGCGCTCTACCAGATGGTCGCGGCGCTGCTCGAACGCCTGCTTCATCACCTGCATATCCTCCTGCGGGCCGGTCAGTGCAGTGATAGCCGCCTGCTGGGAAATGGTGGACGGTGCAGAGGTGGAGTGGCTCAGGTAGTTCGCCATCACCTTGGCCAGCTGCGGATTGGACGCGCTGTAGCCGATACGCCAGCCGGTCATCGCGTAGCTCTTGGACACGCCGTTGACCAGAATGGTGCGCTCCTTCACGTCCTCGCCCAGAGAAGCGAACGATACGAACTCATTGTTATCATATACAAGGTTGCAGTAAATCTCATCCGCGATAACGTAGATGTTGTGGCGGCAGCAAACCTCAGCGATCGCCTCCAGCTCGGCCTTGGTGTATACCATGCCGGTCGGGTTGGACGGAGAGTTCAGCATGAACACCTTGGTCTTGTCGGTGATGGCGGCGTCCAGCTGCTCTGCGGTGATCTTGAAGTCCGCCTCCTCGGTTGCGGCTACGATGACCGGGATTGCACCTGCCTGCTTTACCATCTCGGAGTAGCTTACCCAGTACGGAGCCGCGATAACGACCTCATCGCCCGGGTTGCACAGCGTCATCAGCGCGATATAAACCGAGTGCTTTGCACCCGAAGCCACAACGATCTGCGTCGGCTCGTAGTCCAGACCGCAGTCCTCCTTCAGACGGTAGCAGGCTGCCTTGCGCAGGTCCATCAGACCGGCTGCCGGCGTGTACTTGGTCTGGTTGTTCTCAATGGCCTCGATACCGGCCTGCTTGATGTGCTCCGGCGTCGGAAAATCCGGCTCACCGGCACCAAAGCCGACAACGTCCTTGCCCTCTGCCTTCATCTGCTTGAACAGCGAATCAATGGCCAGCGTCGTGGACGCCTGCACACCTGCTGCAATCTTGGAAATCGGCTTCAATGCCATGCTCAGCACTCCCTTATATCTCTCATCAGTTATCATGTGCTTTTATTATATGCCTGCGAATTTATTTTTGCAAGTCCTGACTTAACAAACTGCAAAATCGACACAATAGAAAAACCCGCCGATATTGGCGGGTCAGGTGTGGAATTTTCACAAAACACGGTCGCGTGAGAAGATAATCAGAGCCGTTCCCCGTTCAATCGTGACGGCAAAGCGGCTGTTCGGTTTCGCCTCGTTCGAGGTGGAGATCATGCCGACACGGGTAACCGTGCCGTTCGTTAATTCATATTTTGCATTCTCGATGGTCACGCCCTCGAGCACCGCGTCCATCGGCACGACCGAGAAGTATGTAAACGTCTCCGGCATGATGAATTCCTGCCGTCCGCCCTGATGCAGCTCGACGCGGTTGTACGGATCGAGGATGGTCAGGTGACCGCCGAGCGTTTTTGCTTCCTCAAGCAGCGAGAGATTTGCCAGCATATGGTCGATGCGCCCGCCGGTCGCACACACGAGCGTCGCCTCGCGGCAGCCGCGGCGGAACACCTCCCGCAGACAGCTCTGCGAATCCGTGTCGTCCTTCTCGGGTTTGAGCAGCACAATGTCCGTGCCCTCAACATCGGTCATGGAATCCCGGTCGGAAATCATGAAATCCGGGTGCAGACCGAGCGCCCGCGCATGCCGCAGGCCGCCGTCCGCACACGCAACGAGCGCGTCCGGATGCTCGCGCAGAAACGCGCGGATGTAACCGTAATCGGTTTCCGGTGCAGCCGCAAAAATCAGCGCGTGCCGCCCTTGGTAAGTTCCCATTCCTTCAGATCCTTTACACTTTCATACAGCTTTACATAGCTTTCGTGACGGGTTTTCGCAATTTCTCCGTTCTCGACCGCCGCGAGAACGGCGCAGCCCTTCTCCTTGACATGCGCGCAGCCGGTGAATTTGCACTGCCCGATGTACGGCTCGAACTCCGGAAACGCATACTGCAGATCCTCGGCCAGCACCAAATCCATCTGCTCGGTCTCAAACGAGGAGAAGCCGGGCGTGTCCGCGATATAGCCGCCGCCTTCGATCGGGTGCAGCTCCACATGACGGGTGGTGTGCTTGCCGCGGCCGATCTTATCCGAAATCGCACCGACCTCGGCGCCGAACGAGCTGTCCAGCCGGTTGAGCACGCTCGACTTGCCGACACCCGAGTTGCCCGCAAACGCGCTTACCCTGCCGCGGATGCGCTCGCGCAGTGCGTCAATGCCTTCGCCGGTGTGCGCGCTCACGCGCAGCACCTCGATGCCGCTTTTGCGGTAGGTTTCATACAGCTCGTCACCCGGATTCGCGTCCGTCTTATTGATGACGACCAGTGCGTCCATGTTCTTGTGCACCGCGATCGCCGTTACCTTGTCGATCAGGAACGGGTCGGTTACCGGCGGTGCCGCGCTCGCCACGGCAACGACCAGATCCAGATTCGCCACAGCCGGCCGGATCAGGCTGTTCTTGCGCGGCGCGATCGTCTGCAGATAGCCGGTGCCGTCCTCCGGCTGGATTTCCAGCGTTACCCGGTCCCCGACGATAGGCTTGCCCACGGTCTTGCGGAACCGTCCGCGTGCTTTGCATTCAATGAGACCCTCGGCGGTATCCACATAGTAGAAACCGCCGATGCCCTTCAGAATGATCCCTTCGATCAAACTTAATTCCTCCGTTTTTTAACTGAATGTGTACGTCTGCGAGGTAGTCGAACCGTCCACGCTGACCGTAACATCATGGTCGCCCACCGAGCCGCTCACCGAGATGGACGTGCTGCCGCCGCTCGTGCTGCAGGTGTCGTCATACTGGATTACGCCGTCCACATAGATGATAACATGCGCGGTATCCGTGTTGTCCGGCAGCGAAACCGGAATGGTCGCACTGCCGAGGCTCGGCGTATCATCGTAGTCGCCATCGCCGTTGTCCTGACCGCCGGAATTGCCGCCGCTGTTATTATCGGGCGAGTTATTGTTCGATGTGCTCTTGCCCTTGGAGATCTGGATGTTGACGACAGTGCCCTTTGCGACCTCCGCGCCCGCATCCTGCGACTGCCATACAACCGAACCGGCCTCAGCGGTGCTCTCGACCTCGTTCACCGAGCCGATGGACAGACCCTTTTCCGTCAGGGCCTTTTCCGCATCGTCCTTTGTCATGCCGAGCAGACCGGGCACAGCAACGTTTTCGTTATCGTCCTTCTGCTTGCCCTTGCTGATATAGACGGTCAGCGTCGCGCCCTTTTCCAGCTCGGCGCCCGCCTCCGGGTCGGTGCGGATGACCTTGCCTTCCTCCACGTCGTCGCTGTATTCCTCAACGACCTCGCACTTGATATCGTGCGACGCCAGCGCCGCCTGCACATAATCGAGCGTCTTGCCGGTAAAGTCGATCACCTTGTAGGTATCCTTGACGTTTTCGCCGCCCGAGGATACCGTTACCGTGATGATCGTACCCTTTGTGGCCTTTTTCCTGCCGTCGCCGTCCGGGTCCTGCTCGAGTATCTCACCGACCGGACGGTCGGATTCCTGCCGTTCGGTCGCTTCCTTCACCGTGAAGTTGTCGGTTATATCCGGGTCGGCCATCACTTCGTCGATATTGCGCCCGATGAGGTCGGGCACGATAATCTTTTCCGACTTGTCGCCGCCGCCGGTGATGACCAGAATGCCGACCAGCAGCAGGCTGATCACCGCGATCACGCCGACCGCCATGCCGACCGCCATGCCCGGGCGCTCGGCCAGCTTTTCAAAAAAGCCGTCCGGCTCATCCTGCTCCTTTTTGCGGAAACCGGTGCGGGTGCGGGTCTGCGTGCGCGTGCGGGTGCGGGTGCGCGGCGCAGCTGCGCCCTCAACGGAAGCGGCTTCATGCTCTGCCGCACTGCGGCGCGCCGCGCGCTGAATGTCCGCGCCGATGATCTGCGTCTCGCCCGAGTTGTCCTCGCTTGCCACATAGTGGAAGCGTGCGTTCGGGTCAGAGCGCAGCACCTCCATGTCCTCGTACATCTTTTCCGCGGATTCATACCGGCGGCTGATGTGCGCACTCATGGCGTGCATGACAATATCGTCCATGCCCTTGGGGATGCCCGGTACAAACGCACTCGGGATGATCGGCACCTCATTGATGTGCTGCATGACGATCTGGAGCGCGGTTTCGCCCTCAAACGGCAGCTTGCCGGTCAGCATTTCGTACATCATCACGCCGAGCGAGTACAGGTCGGTGCGGTAGTCGATCTTGCTGCCCTTGGCCTGCTCCGGCGAGATATAGTGCACCGAGCCGATGGCCTCCTGCACCACGCGGGTCTCCTGCGCGGCAGCGAACGAGGCAATGCCGAAATCGGTCAGCTTTGCCGTACCGTCCCGCAGGATGATAACGTTCTGCGGCTTAACGTCCTGATGGATGATGCCGCGCGAGTGTGCGTGCATGAGTGCGCGGGCAACCTGCTCAGCGAAGAAAATGGTCTCCTCCCACGACAGATGGCCCTTGCGCTGCAGATACTGCTTGAGGGTGATGCCCTCGATCAGCTCCATAACGATATAATCCGTGCCGTCCTCGCTGCCGACGTCGAACACGGAAACAATATTGTGGTGGCTCAGCTTGGCAACGGCGCGCGACTCAATGGAGAACCGCTTGCGGATATCCGGGTCCTCCGCGAACTCTTTTTTGAGCACCTTGAGTGCCACATCGCGCCCGAGAATGGTATCCCGCGCCCGATAAACGACCGCCATGCCGCCGACGCCGACGATTTCCTCAATCTGATAGCGTCCGCCGAGCATACTGCCGATATATTTATCCATAGTCCGTCACGCTCCCTGCTTTTTGCCGAGGGTGAACAGCGCAACGGTGATGTTGTCGCGGCCGCCGCCGTCAAGCGCCAGCTGCAGCAGCGCGTCACCGGCCAGCTCGAGCGTCGGCGCGTTTGCCAGCACCTCCGCGATCCGGCTGTCCTCCGCCATGCCGGTCAGACCGTCCGAGCAGAGCAGCAGCATGTCCTTTTCGTTCAGGCGCACTTCAAACAGGTCGCCTTCGACACACGGCTCCACGCCTACCGCACGGGTGATGAGGTTTTTCTGCGGATGGGTGCGCGCATCCGCCTCGGTGATCTTGCCGCGGCGGCGCATTTCCTCCACATAGGAGTGGTCCTCGCTGATCTGGTGCATGGCTTCGCCGTCAAAGCGGTACGCGCGGCTGTCGCCCACGTTGATAACGGTCGCGCAGTCGCCCTGAATGAGCGCGGCAACCAGGGTCGTGCCCATGCCGCGGAACTCCGGCTGCCTGCCCGCCAGAGAGAAAACCGTCTCGTTCGCCTGCTTGAGCGCCTGCGTCAGCAGGTTCTGCCGAGCCGTTTCGTCCAGCGTGCCGCTTAAAGCGTCACCCGCGGACTCGATAAAACTCTGCGCGGCGAAGCGGCTGGCTACGTTGCCCGCATTTGCACCGCCCATGCCGTCGCACACGACGAGGAGCGCGGTCTGGTTGTCCTCCCGCGCTTCGATCTGAAAAATATCCTGATTGGTCGGGCGCACCCGTCCCTTATCGGTCAAGCCGAAATATTCCATTTCACAACCTCCTTCGATTGTGTTTATATGTGAGAATATTCAAGTTAATCACGAGAACTGCTCTTTCCGTCCTCCTTCAGCTGCCGCTGACGGAGCTGACCGCAGGCCGCATCAATATCCGGACCCAGCTTGCGCCGCACGGTCGCGGTAACGCCGCGCTTCTCGAGCGCCTGCTGGAACCTGCGGACGGTTTCCGGCCTGGACGGCTTCAGCGGACTTTCCGCCACCTCATTCAGCGGAATGAGGTTGACGTGCGCCGGTCTTCCTTTCAGCAGCTTGGCCAGAAGGTCGGCCTGCCACGGGCGGTCGGTCTTGTCGCGCGCCATCATGTACTCGTAGGAAATGCGCCGTCCGGTGGTGTCGAAATAGTACCGGCACGCCTTCATCAGGCGCTCGACCGGATACGCATCGTTCACCGGCATGATGGACGAGCGTGTTTCGTCATCCGGCGCGTGCAGCGATACGGACAGCGTGATCTGCAGCTTTTCCCGTGCTAACATCTCTATTCTATCAGCAATTCCGCTGGTTGACAAGGAGATATGGCGCTGTCCGATGTTGATTCCCTCCGGGCAGCTCACCAGATGCAGGAATTTGAGCACGTTGTCGTAGTTATCGAGCGGCTCGCCGGTGCCCATCAGCACAATGTTGGAGACCTTTTCGCCGCTGTCCTTCTGCATGAACAGGATTTCGTCCAGAATCTCGCCTGCGGACAGACTGCGCGTGCGTCCGTTGAGTCCCGACGCACAGAACTTGCAGCCCATCCGGCAGCCGACCTGCGTCGAAACGCAGACGGACACGCCGTGCTCGTAGTGCATCAGTACGGACTCCACGCAGTTGCCGTCCCGCAGACGCCATAAGTATTTCACCGTGCCGTCAACGCGGCTCACCTGCTTGCGGGCGACCTCCGGTACGGTCAGCAGGAAATTTTCCGCTAAACGCGCCCGTAAGTCCTTGGATAAGTTGGACATCTCTTCAAAGGACTCCACACCCTCGTGAAGCCATTTGAAGATCTGTCCCGCACGGAACGGCTTTTCGCCCATTTCCTTCAAAGCGCTTTTCAGTTCATCTATTGATAATGATTTAATTTCAGTCATTATTTTCACCTTTTTAATTGAAAATTGAGAATGGAAAATGGAAAATGACGCTATCCTTGCGCGAGTTCCGTCCGCGCTGCGTCTGTGTGGCGCATAGCGCCGTTATTGAATCATCGCGCTTTGCGCGATACCACAATTCTCAATTCTCCATTCTCAATTTTCCATTATTAAACCTTCCGGTGCATTTTCGCAATAAAGAATCCATCCGTATTGTGAACGGGCGGCAGCAGCGTCACCATACCGTCTGCCCTCTCTCCGCAGACCGGATGCGTCCACGAAACCGCTTCAAACTCCGGGTTTTCGGTGAGAAACGCGCGGACAACGTCCTCGTTCTCCCGCTGCAGGATGGTACAGGTCGAGTAGACGAGCGTGCCGCCCTTCTTTACATACTGTGCACAGTTTGCAAGGATTCTCGCCTGAATCTCCGGTAAAGTCCGGATTTCGTCCGGATTCTTGAACCGGATTTCGGGTTTCTTGCGGATAATGCCCAGTCCCGAGCAGGGCACGTCGCACAGCACAACGTCCGCGCTGTCCTTCCACTCCTCGCGGCAGACCGATGCGTCCTGCAGCTCGGTGCGGATATTCGACAGTCCGAGGCGAGCTGCGCCGTCGCGGATGCGCTTCAGCTTGTGCTCGTAAATATCGCACGAGGTGACGCTGCCTTTCCCCTGCATTTTTTCAGCCATGGCAAAGCTCTTGCCGCCGGGCGCCGCGCAGCAGTCGAGCACGGTGCTGCCCGGTTTCGGGTCAGCGACCGCCGCCGCGAGTGCGCTTGCCGCGTCCTGCACGGTCACACGGCCCTCGATAAACGCCGGAAGCGCGGCTGCGTCTCCGCCGCTGCACAGCAGGATTTCCGGGAACGCCTCGTGCGGCTGCACGGTCAGTCCGGCGGCCTCCAGCTCTGCCTGAGCCTCGGCAGGCGTGCATTTCATCGTGTTCACGCGCACCGAAATCGGCGCGTCCGCGTTATCCGCCTGACAGATTTTCTGCGTCAGCTTCTGGCCGTACTGCTCGGAAAGCAGGCGCACGAGCCACTCCGGGTGGCTGTACTGCAGCGCGTAGTAGCTTTCCTTATCCGGGCAGTTCAGGCGCGGCAAAGAGCCGTTTTGCGCCGCATTTGCGGCATTTCTCAGCACCGCATTGGCAAAGGCGACCGTGCGGTCATTTGCGTGGCCGTAGTGCTTGACCAGCGCGACCGCCTCGGCAACCGCCGCATGCGCCGGTATCTTGTCCATCAGGATGAGCTGATACAGACCCATCCGCAGGCACGCCAGCACACGCGGCGCGATCTTTTTCAGCCGCACGCTCGAGAAGTGCCGCAGGTACCAGTCCAGTAAAATTTGGTTCTGCACCGTGCCGTAGGTCAGCCGCGAGGCCAGCGCCGCGTCGCGGCTGTCCAGTCCCGCACGGGATAAATAGTGGTGCAGCGCACCATCCGACCAGGCGGCCTCCTCTGCCATGGAAAACAGCGAGAACGCCGCCACCTCACGCGGTGTTTTGGGGCGTTTATCTATCATTGCGGTCTCTTCCTCCAAAAATCAGCACCAAACGCAGCAGCTGTGCCAGCGATGTCGCCAGCGCGGCAACATAGGTCAGCGCCGCCGCCGTGAGCGTCTTTTTCGCCATCGGGTACTCGTCTGCGGTCAGCAGGCCGTTCTGCTGAATGGTCTGCAAAGCGCGGCGGGATGCGTCCAGCTCCACCGGCAGGGTCACCAGCTGGAACAGCGTGGAAAGACCGAACGCCGCAATGCCGATCGTGACGAGCGTGCTCGTGTTAAGGATCAGGCCGAGGATCAGCAGCGGCATCGCCGCCATCGAGCCGAACTGCGTCAGCGGGATGATCGCCGCGCGCAGCTTGATCGGCGCATAGCCGATGGCGTACTGCACCGCGTGCCCTGCCTCGTGCGCGGCAACGCCGATGGACGCCACCGACGTGGACGAGTACACCGCACTCGATAAGCGAATAACATTGCTTCTCGGGTCAAAATGGTCGGTCAGCTTGCCGGAAACGTACTCAATGCGCACGCCGGAAACGCCGTTGTACCGCAGCACCGCCTCCGCCGCCTGTGCGCCGGTCAGTCCCCGCAGATTTTGCACCCGCGAGTAGCGGTTAAACGTGCTGTTTACCTTGCTCTGTGCCCAGAATGCAAATAAAACGCACGGCAGAACCAGTACGATGTAGTACATGTCAATGCCGTAGTAGTAACCATGATAAGGCATAAGAAAACCTCCATACCGGAGCGGAGAATCGGAGATCGGAACTTACGTCCTCTCCGTTCTTCACTCCTCACGCTTTTTCATTCGTCTCCCAGCTTAGTGCCGACTTCGATTGCGTGCCCACGCAGAAAGTCCGTCGCCTTCATTCTCTTACCGCCGACCAGCTGAATCTCGGTCAGCCTCAGCGCGCCCTCTCCGCACGCCACGGTCAGACCCTTTTTCGGGTTGGCTTCGAGCACCGTGCCCGGCTCGCCATTGCCGTTTGCCTTTTCGGCGGCAAACACCTTCAGTCTTTCGCCGGAAAGCGTGGTCAGCGCGATCGGCCACGGATTCAGTCCGCGAATCAGACAGTCGATTTCATGTGCGGACTTGCTCCAGTCGATCACCGCCATCTGCTTATCCAGCATATGGGCGTAGCAGCTCTGTGCATCGTCCTGCGGGCGCGGGATGATCTCGTCCAGTTGGACGAGCGTTTCGGTCAGAAGTTCCGCGCCGGACTGTGCCAGGCGGTCAAAAAGTTCGCCTGCGGTCTCCTTCTCACCGACCTTGGTCTCATAGGTGAGCAGCATATCGCCGGTATCCAGACCTTCCGCCATCTGCATGGTGGTAACGCCTGCCATTTCATCGCCCGCGATGACCGCCCACTGAATCGGAGCGGCGCCGCGCCAGCGCGGCAGCAGCGAACCGTGCACGTTGATGCAGCCGTGCGGCGGAATGTCGAGAACCGCCTTCGGCAGCAGCTTGCCGTATGCCACTACGATGATAACCTCGGGTGCCAGCTCGCGCAGACGCGCCTGCTCGTCCTCATTTTTGAGGGTATTCGGCTGAAAAACCGGAATATCATGCTCGAGTGCGAGCGTTTTCACCGGCGGTGCAGTGAGAATCTGCTTGCGGCCCTGCGGCTTATCCGGCTGCGTGTACACCGCGCAGACGTCATGTCCGGCGTCGATGAGCGCCTGCAGGCTCGGCACGGCGAAGTCCGGCGTGCCCATGAATACGATACGCATTATTCCTCGTCACCACCCTGCATTGCCTCCGGGTCGATATACTCCTCAACCTTCTCGGTGAACAGATGGCCGTCCAGATGCTCGGTCTCGTGGCAGAAGCACTGCGCTACAATGCCCTCGCCTTCGCGCTCGAACCAGTTGCCAAAACGGTCCTGTGCGCGAATCTTCGCCCAGGTCGGACGGGTAACATAGCCGTAAACGCCCGGCACGGACAGGCAGCCCTCAACAACGCGCTCGGAGCCTTTCTGCTCGATGACTTCCGGGTTTACCAGCTCGACCATCTCCTCCGGCTCCTTGTTCACATCCAGCAGCACAACAACGCGGCGCAGAATGCCGACCTGCGGTGCCGCCAGACCAACGCCGCCGGAGTTCTCGAGCGTCTCACGCATGTCGTCGATCAGCGTATGCAGACGGTCGTCAAACTTCTCTACCTTGCGGCTGTGCTTGAGCAGCTGCTCGTCGCCCTCAGTCAAAATCTTTCTCAGTGCCATTGTTTTATTCCTCCACTTGATTCAGCTTATCCATGTATTTTTGTAAACATTCCTGTATATTTTTCTCATCGAGCGCCGGAAACGGCGTCACCGGCTGCGGTTTTCCGCTGCCGATATGCTTTTCCAGCCATGCCACATCGTGCCAGCCGTCAAACTTCCAGCCGGAGTCGTGCCACACGCCTGCGTCCGCAAAGCCCAGTCTGCGCTGCATGCGGATGCTCTTTTCGTTCGGCAGGGTCACGCAGCTGTACAGGTGGCGCAGCCCCTGCAGCTCGAGCAGGTCGATCAGGCACGCCAGCACGGTCGTGCCCACACCATGTCCGTGGGTGCCCTGTGCCAGATAGATGGAAAGCTCCGCATCCCAGTCGTAGGCCGCGCGCTCACGAATGCGGTGCGCGTAGGCGTAACCCATGATAACGCCGTCACACTCGCAGACGAGATACGGAAACGCAGCTGCCGTTTCGCGGATACGGTCCGCAAACGCCTCAGCCGTCGGCACATCATATTCAAACGTGATAGTTGTATTCGTTATGTAAGGCTCGTAAATCTTCAAAAGCGATTCTGCATCGTTTTCTGTTGCCTTGCGAATTACAAATTTGCTCATTGAATTAACCTTCTTTGCCGGGGTCTCAAGTACTGCTACATTTCATTATTGGAATCCGCGAACACAGTAACGCCCCGGTTTTTACCGTCCTGCATAAACTCCCGCAGCACGCCCGAGATGAGTTTGCGCCATCTTGCACAGTCCTTTGCGCGGATGGTGAGGTGGTAGCGATACCGTCCCATCACCTTGACCATCTGCGCCGCGGCGGGGCCGAGCACGGGTGCTTTCACATCGGCAAACTGCCCTTCCATCAGGCTCTGCAGGCGCGTTTTGAGCGCGAGCAGACTGCTGAGCACCTGCTGCTCCAGTTCACCGACGGCGGTTATCATGGTGATGTCGCACACGGGCGGGCACCGAAGCGCTTCGCGCGTCTGCATTTCGCTCTCGTAGAACGCCTCGTAGTCCTGCCGCGCGGCGGTCAGGATGACCGGATGCAGCGGACTGTACGTCTGGATCACGGCGCGGCCGGTGTCAAATCGCCGTCCGGCGCGGCCGACCACCTGCGTGATGAGCGAAAACGTGCGCTCATGTGCGCGGTAGTCCTGCGCATACAGGCTCTGGTCCGCGTCCAGCACACCGACCAGCGTGACGTTCTCAAAATCCAGTCCCTTTGTCACCATCTGCGTGCCGATGAGGATGTCCGCCTCGCCCTTGCCGAACCGGGTGAGCAGGCGTTCGTGTGCGCCCTTGGCGGTCATGGTGTCCGCGTCCATGCGGAGCACCCGCGCGGACGGAAACCGCTCATGCAGCTCCTCCTCCAGCTTCTGCGTGCCGGGCGTTTCGGTGAACAGGCTCGTGCTGCCGCACTGCGGGCACTTGCCGGTTATCTTGATGGATGCGCCGCAGTAGTGGCACATCGCGCGGCCGGACACTGAATGGTAGGTCATGGTGGTCGAGCAGGACGGGCACTCGGGCACCCAGCCGCACACGCCGCAGCCGATCACGCGGCTGTTGCCGCGCCGGTTGAGGAACAGGATGGCCTGCTTTCCCTTTTCGAGCGTGCCGATCAGTTCGCGCTCGAGGTCAGGTCCGATGATGCCGCTCCGTCCCTCGCGTGCCAGACCGCGCATGTCCGAGATGATGACCTCGGGCAGTCCGGCACCGAGGAACCGCTCGGTGAGCGTGAAAACCGGGTATTTTCCCTGTTTTGCGCCGTAATAGGTTTCCACAGACGGCGTTGCCGAACCGAGCACGAGCAGCGCGTCCGTCTGCGCCGCGCGGTACTTTGCCACATCCCGCGCATGGTAGCGCGGCGACTGCTCCGAGCGGTACGCCGCGTCCTGCTCCTCGTCGATGATGATAACGCCGAGGTTTTTCGCGGGCGCGAACACCGCCGAGCGTGTGCCGATGACCACCCTTGCTCTGCCGGTTTTTATCTTCTTGAAGCTGTCGTACCGCTCACCGGCGGACAGCGCCGAGTGCAGAACCGCGACTTCTTCGCCAAATCGAGCCGCAAACTGCCGCAGAAGCTGCGGTGTCAGTCCAATTTCGGGCACGAGCACAATGGCGCTCTTTCCCTGCTCGAGCGCGTGCGCGATCAGCTGCAGGTACACCTGCGTCTTGCCGCTGCCGGTCACGCCGAACAGGAGCGCGGCACGAGGCGCGTTTTCGTCCATCAGCGCCGCCATGCCGTCATACGCCTGCTGCTGTGCGGCAGAGAGCACGGGCGCCGCGGCGCGCGGCACCTCGGAAAAGTCCGGTGCGCGCAGCACTTCCTCGTATTCCGCGCGGAGGATGCCCTTTTTCGTCATGTCGCGCAGCGCGGCGTCGCTCACGCCGGTCATGTAGACGATTTCCTTCTGGCTCATCGCACCGCCGTCCGACAGCAGCGACACCACGTCCATCCGCGCCGGACTGCGGCGGCTGATATGCGACATGGCTTCACTTGCTTCCATGTCCAGACGGAGCATTTTTTCGGTCTTATCGCCGGTTTTCTGCGCCGTATTGCTGTGGTAGATGAGGATTCCCTCGCCTGCCAGCGCGTCCAGCGTCTGTCCCGCGCCTTTGCCGAGCCGATCGCGTATCTCGCTCACCGAGAGCGTCTGTCCCGGCTGCTCAAACAGCGCCAGCACCTGACCGGCTTCGCCGTCCCGCTCCCGCAGAGCCGCCAAATCCGCGTCCGGCGCGAGCGTGTACGTCTCGTTTCGCTTGAACCACAAGCCGGCGGGCAGCATCGCGTGTACACAGTCGAAGTAGGTGCAGTACAATCTCTCCCGCATCCACGCCGCGAGTCTCAGCTGCTCGGCGGTCAGAATCGGCGTTTCGTCCAGCACCTCCACGATGGGCTTGAGCTTGAACTCGCCCGCATCCTCGCGGAAGGCGAGCACCACCGCTTCCGCCCGTTTATTGCCAAAGCCGAACGGCACGAGAACGCGGGTGCCGATCTGCACCTGTTCCCGCAGCTCGTCCGGCACACGGTAAGAATATAGCTTGTCGATGGCGTAGGTCGCTGCATCCACAGCGACTGCACAGATTTTTTCCGCCATGGAACACACCAACCTTTCTCATCTTTCTTATCAATTTTACGATGTGGATTTCGTTATACCGTAGGGTGCGACGACTCGGCGCACCGTATGTAAATTCATTGGCACTATGTAGCCCGTAGGGGAGGTCAGTGACCTCCCACATTATCGTTAAATGGGCGTGGGCGGCCAATGACCGCCCCTACGGTGAAGATTGTGCCAATCGTTAGATACGGTGCGCCGAGGTCGTCGCACCCTACGATAATTACGAAAACATCTGCCTTCGCATAATTACTAATTCCTAATTACTAACTACTAATTATTTCATAGAGAGCAGTCGGTCAAGAATCAGGTCAGCAAGTGCTTCCTTGCTCATCATCGGCGGGGTCTCTCGGTGTCCGTCCTTGAACAGCAAGGTAGCCACATTGGTATCCGTACCGAAGCCCGCACCCTTATCGCGCAGCGAATTCGCTACAAGCATATCGCAGTTCTTGCGGCGCAGCTTGCTCTCGGCGTTATCGAGAAGGTTCTGCGTCTCCATCGCAAAGCCGCACAACAGCTGTCCCGACTTTTTATCCTTGCCGAGTGCGGCGAGAATATCCGGATTGCGGGTCAGTTCGATATTCATCTCGCCGTCACCCTTTTTGAGCTTTTCATCCGCAGTCTGCGCCGGACGGTAATCACCGACGGCGGCAGCCTTGATGATAAAATCCTGCTCGGGTGCGCGGCTCGTCACCGCGTCGTACATATCCCGCGCGGAAACAATATCCACGCGCGTGACACCGTGCGGCGTATCGAGCGCGGTCGGTCCGGAAACGAGCGTTGCGTCAGCGCCGCGCATGGCTGCGCGGGCTGCGATCGCGTAACCCATTTTGCCGGTGGAGTGGTTGGACAGGAACCGAACCGGATCCATGGCCTCCTGTGTCGGGCCGGCGGTAACAAGAACGTGCCTGCCTGCCAGATCCTGCTCGGTCAGTGCCTTTTCAATGCCCCAGAGGAGCGTGGGCGTGTCCGGCAGCTTGCCGCGTCCGCTGTCGCCGCAGGCGAGGTGGCCTGCGTCCGGCTCGATGATGTGGAAGCCGCGCTTTCTCAGCGTGGCGAGGTTCTCCTGCGTCACCGGATTGTCATACATGCCGGTGTTCATCGCGGGAGCCACAACGACCGGCGCCTTGGTGGCAAGCAGCGTGGTCGTCACCATGTCGTCCGCGATGCCGTGCGCCGCCTTGGCGATGACGTTGGCGGTCGCGGGTGCGATAACAAACACGTCAGCCGCCTTCGCGAGCGAAATATGCTCCACCTCCCACGGAAAGCTGCGGTCGAACGTATTCACGACCGCGCGGTTGCCGGACAGTGTTTCAAACGTCATCGGCGCGATAAACTGGGTCGCGGACTCGGTCATCAGCACATGGACAGTCGCACCGTTCTGGTGCAGCTTGCTGGTGAGATCGGCAGCTTTATAGGCCGCAATGCCGCCCGTCACGCACAGAACGACCGTTTTCCCTGCAAAACGCATGGCTTAGAGGTCCTCCTCCGGAATGTCACCGTCGCTCAGAGAGCCGTCGTCAAACTCGTTCAGGCGGCGCACCTCGTCCGCATTCTCATTCTTGTCCTCGTCAGCCTCGGAGTCGGTGTGCTCCTCGTCCTCATCCAGATCAAGGGTGTCGTCCACGTCAACCATAGCGGCTGCAATGGCATTGTTCTGCGGAATGGCAGTCTCCACACGCGGACCCGGACGGTAAACGATCTTGCCGGCTGCGATCTCATCGAGCGCCAGCTTAACAGCCTTGTCCGGCAGCGGCTCGCCCTTTTCCTCTGCCTCATCGGCAATATCGCGGGCACGCTGCGCTGCCAGGTTTACCAGCAGATAGCGGTTGCCTACTCGTTTCATCAGTTCCTGCATAGAAGGGTTCAGCATAGTAATCAGTTCTCCTTATTTACCAGATATAGTTTTATTTTATGAAAGTTTCTGTTTATATAATGTCATAATGTCGCTTATCGACGCTTGGCGAGAATGCCGTGCAATTCTTCAACCGCACGCTCCACCGTGTCGTTTACGACGACGTAATCGAATTTATCCTGCTGCGCAAGCTCGCCCTTCGCCGTTTCCAGACGCTTCTGCACCTTGGCTTCGTCCTCGGTGCCGCGTCCGCGCAGACGGTTGGCGAGTTCCTCGAACGACGGCGGCGCAATGAACACCATCACGGCATCCGGACGCTTTTCATGCACCTGCATCGCGCCCTGCACCTCGATCTCGAGGATAACATCATAGCCGGCCTCCAGCTTTTCGTTCACCGGAGCCTCCAGCGTGCCGTAGTAGTTATCAACGTACTTCGCGTGCTCGAGGAACGCATTGGCGGCGATCTTCGCCTCAAAGTCCTCTTTCGTGAGGAAATAATACTGTACGCCGTCCTTTTCTCCCGGACGCGGCGCACGGGTCGTCGCAGAGATCGAGAAGAACAGCTTCTCGTCCTCGCTCAGCAGCCTGGACAGCACTGTGCCCTTGCCTGCACCGGACGGTCCGGTGAATACATACAACGTTCCCTTACGCATCTTCTGGTTCTCCTTCCTCGGTCTCGCCCGCAAAACGAGCCGCAACGGTCTCCGGCTGCAGAGCACTGAGCACCACATGGTCGCTGTCCATGATGAGCACGGCGCGGGTGCGTCTGCCGTAGGTGCCGTCCACGACCATGCCGCGGTCGCGGGCCTCCTGCACGGTGCGCTTGACCGGTGCGGATTCCGGGCTGACAATGGCGATCAGCCGCGACGAAGCGACCATATTGCCAAATCCGATATTGATGAGCTTCATCGCTGACCTCACTCCTCGATATACTGTAAATTACTCGATATTCTGAATCTGTTCGCGGATTTTTTCAATTTCGCTCTTGATATTGACCACGATCTGCGCCATGGACACATCGTTTGCCTTGGAGCCGATGGTATTGGTCTCGCGGTTCATTTCCTGCACAAGGAAATCCAGCTTGCGGCCGACCGGCTTGACCTCATTCAGCATGCCGTCCAGCTGCTGCAGATGGCTGCGCAGACGCACGGTCTCCTCGTCCACGGCGGTCTTGTCCGCGTAGATGGCCGCCTCGGTGACGATGCGGGTCTCGTCGATGGACGTATCCGCCAGCACCTCCTTCATGCGGGCGAGCAGCTTCTCGCGGTACTCGCGCACGCGCTCCGGCGAGCGGACCTCCACCTCACCGACCATGCGCTCGATCTCGGACGCGCGGTTTCGCACATCCTCAGCCAGCTTTGCACCCTCGCGGGTACGCATTTCGTCGAAATTGTCGCAGGCTTCGCCAAAGACGGACAGCACATCGCGGGTCATCTCGTCCGCGTCCTGCTCGATGCGCTCGGAGCCGAGCACGTCCGGCAGCTTCGCCAGACTCATCACGCTCACGTCATCGCGCAGACCGTACCTGTCGGCCAGCTCATGCAGCGCCGCCAGATAGTGCTCCGCGACCGCATGGTTCACCGTAACCGCAATGTCGCCGCCCTCCTGCGTCTCCACGCCGATGTAAACCTCAACCTTGCCGCGTGCAATGCGCGCCGCGGCAGCCTTTTTCACGGCATCATCCAGAAAGCCGTACTGACGCGGAGCCTTTACCGTGCAGTCCAGATAGCGGTGGTTGACCGCACGCAGCTCTGCTGTGATGGTTCTGCCGTGCAGTTCCTGCTTGGCACGTCCGTAGCCGGTCATACTCTTCATAGATATCTCTTTCCCTTCTTATTCGGGCGGCAGGGTGCGGCGCAGCAGCGCGATCACCTTTGACAACCCGATATCATATACAATAAAGCCGATATTTGCCGCGATCCACAGTCCGGCAAGCCGGAAAATACCCGGCATCTGCACCTGCGGAAACAGACCGCAGCTTACCAGAACGGCCGCGAGCACCAGCACAATGTTAAAATACGCCAGCTTGCCGCTCAGCTGCGTGAAGACCGGCAGACGGCACTCGATCAGATATTTCACGATCGGGTACAGGCCGAACAGCAGCACATAGGCCGCCGCGATCAGCTTGCGCGGTGTCAGCAGCAGTCCCAGTACCGAGGTGACGAGGTACAGCAGCCCAGCCGTTTTTATGTTCGCGCGGCGCAGCAGCGGTATCGCTGAGGCCGCACCTGCTATCAGGCAGGCCGCCGGTCCGATCTGCGGCATCACACCGCCGAAATACAGCCACGCCGTGGCCGCCGCTGCCAGAAGTCCGCCGCGGGCGATCTCGCGCGTGCTCATATCAGCAGCCGCCTCCGCCGCAGCACATGTTCAGGCAGCAGTTGCAGATGAGCGTCTGCACACAGCAGTCGCACATGCTTGTCTCCTGCATGGGCCGGTAGCCGCCGTAGCCGCCGGACAGATGGAGGTTCTGCAGCGCGTGCTGGTACTCCGCGTTGTTCGGGTCCATCTGACACGCCTGCGTGTACGCGCGGGCGGCCTCATCGTACCAGCCCTTGCGGTAGTATACCGTGCCGGTCAGATAGAACCACTCCGCATCCCGTCCTGCCGCACGCTGCAGCAGCGCCTCCGCCATGCCGAGGTTACCCTGATTGATGGCCTGCCGCACCTGACTGTACAGCGCAGCATTCGCACCGGTGTAGGTGCGCTGCTGATAGCCGCCGTACTGCTGACCGTTGTATGCGCCGCCATAGCTCTGCTGCTGTCCGCTGCTGCCTCCCGCCGGATTCCTGCGTTCGTTCATGATCATGTCGTACGCTTCGTTGATCTCCTTCATGCGGGTTTCGGCCAAATCTGCCAGCGGATTGTTTACATAGTTATCCGGATGATACTTGCGCGCCAGTTCGCGGTACGCGCGCTTGACGTCATCATCACTTGTTTGCGGTGTTACACCGAGCACTTTATAGGGATCCATGTTTGCCCCTTCCTTCGTTCGTCTGGTAGGTGCCGTTCAGTACCTGTCGGGTGACGGTCGGCATACCAAGAAAAATGATATTGCGGATCAGGTCCGCATCTCTCCGGGGACTCAGCAGGTCAAACGCCATGCAGATATCCGCCAGTGAGCGTTCGAGCGTGCGCTCGAGCGGTTCCCTTACCGCAGAGATGTCCGGCGTTTGCAGCTCGTACCGCAGAACGACCGGATTGTAGCTGTTCTCTTCCATATCCTTTTGGATGTCCTGCACCGCATCGACAAGGTAGATCCACCTGCCGATCTGGTAGAACATCTGGTGCAGAATACGCTCGCGGGTGTCTCCGGTGCGCGGCACAACGGCAGCTGTCATGCGCGAGGACGTATCCGCCGCACGGTCCATGGACGGGCAGCGTTCCGCCTCCAGGCGGCGCAGATCCTCGAGCGCCTGCCGGATGTCCTCATCCGCTTCGGGCATGCGTGCGCGCGCCTTCTCATAGCCCCGGCGGCCGAGGCGGCACAGCAGCGCCGCAAGCGCGCGTTTCGCGCCCTTTTCGTCCGCCAGGTCATCCTGAAACTTGTGATAGGTCAGCAGGATGCTCGCGTCCGCCGCCAGACGAAGTGCATCGTCTGTCTCGGCGCAGCTTTTCCGCCGAAACAGAGAAGCGTCGCATCGTTTTCTGCACGGCGGAGCAGTCTCCGCCTCCTCACTTCCTGCAACAAGTGCAAAAAACGTCATATCGTAGCTTAAAAACAAGGTGTAAAATCTGCCGTATTCTGCGCGGATCGCGTGGCATAAGCCGCAGTAAACCTGCTGAAAACGGTCAGCCTCCTTCACCCGCAGCTCGGCCTTCACCGGACGGATAAAGCCAAACATCGCATAGCCCTTTCCCGCCGTGCGGTGTGCACGGACTTTCGTATTCAATCTATTTTACCGAACTTTTGCGTATCTGACAAGGGCGAACGCGGAAAATTGGCGAAAATTCATAAAAAATTAAAAGGAGCTGTCGCGAAACCCCTTCAATCAGAGTGAAGAGTGGAGAGTGAAGAGTGGAGATTTGCTTGCTTCCATGGTGAAACGCCAAATCCAGACAATCTCTTCACTCTATTCCAGACTCTATTTCTTAGAGCCGCTCGGTAATGGCAAACGGCGCTTCGTTTCTGAGCTTCAGCTTATGGCTGTACCACATCGCCGCCAGAATGCCGACGACGAACAGCACGCCGCCGATGAGCGCGGACAGTCCGCCGCCAAGTTTCATTCCTGCGCCGACGCCGTAGCCGACAAAAAACAGCACGAGCGGCAGCAGATACACGAGCACGGCAAAGCCGAGCACCTGCCTGGTCTCGCCCTCGAGCAGCACGCGGTCGCCGACGGACGCATGCGCGTGATTGCGTGCGGTAACGTAAAGCGTCTGAGTTTCCAGACCGCCGCAGCCGCCGCACTTGGCACAGTCATGGCCGCACGCCGAGCGGCGCGTTACCTCGACCTCTGCCAGACCGTTCGGCAGCAGCTTTTTGATGGTTCCCTGTTGGGTCATTTTATCCTCTCCATAAACGTATGATTTTTCTTTTTCGTAGGGCGGGCTGCCCTCACCCCGCCGTATAAACAATCTGCACCCGTGTAACCGTAGGGGCGAACAGTGTTCGCCCACGCACCCATATAACCATAGCGTGGGAGCACACTGTGCTCCCCTACGAGGTAAATCGTGCAGATGAATTTACAAGCGGCAGGCTGAGGGCAGCCCGCCCTACGGAGTAAATTCAAATTGTTCTTAATTGGTAAATTCCTGCATGATCCGAAACGCCGCGCGGATACCGTCCACGGCGGCGGACATGATGCCGCCCGCGTATCCGGCGCCTTCGCCGCACGGAATGATGCCGCTGCAGCCGAGTCCGAACAGGTCCTCGCCGCGCGTCATGCGCACCGGAGACGAGGTCCGCGTTTCCGGACCGGTCAGCAGCGCGTCCGCTGTGTCGTAGCCGCGGATTTTTCTGCCGAAATACGGCAGACTGTCCCGAAGCATGGTCTGCGCGAAGTCCGGCAGGCAGGCTGCCGCCTCTCCCAGCTCCACGCCGATGGGATAGCTGGGCTTGACCGCACCGAGTTTTCGGGTCGGCTTGCCATTCAGAAAATCCCCGACCTTCTGGCACGGCGCACGATACGAGCCGGTCTGCGCGTACGCCGCGTGCTCGATCCGGCGCTGCAGCGCCACGCCGCCGAACGGCGTGCCGTCGTCGTAGTCCTTCGGGTCAACCGACACGGCAAGCGCCGCGTTGGCGTTTTTGCCGTCGCGCGCATGATAGCTCATGCCGTTGGTGACGACCGTGTTCTCCTCGCTCTGTGCCGCAACGACCACGCCGCCCGGGCACATGCAGAAGGAATAGCACGCGCGTCCGTCAGCTCTGCGCGAGAGATTGTACTCCGCAGGCGGCAGCATGGGATGTCCCGCCGCCTTTCCGTACAGAGCGCGGTCGATCTCGGTCTGCAGGTGCTCGATGCGCACGCCCACAGAGAACGCCTTCGGCTCAAAGTACACGCCGTTTCCGTGCAGCGCGGCAAAGGTGTCGCGCGCCGAGTGGCCGATGGCCAGCACCGCCCGCTCGCAGGCGATGTCCTGCCCGTCTGCCTGCACGGCGGTGAGCACGCCGTTTTTCATCGAAATGCCGGTCAGCTGCGTGCGGAAGCGCACTTCACCGCCGTTTTTGATGATCTCGCAGCGCATTTCACGAACTACATTCTTGAGGATATCCGTGCCGACGTGCGGCTTCGCCTTTTTGACGATATCCGCCGGAGCACCGTGCGCGGCAAGGATTTCCAGCACGTTGTCGCACAGCGGATCACCGATGCGCGTGGTCAGCTTGCCGTCCGAGTAGGCGCCGGCGCCGCCCTCACCGAACTGGATATTGCAGTCGGTATCGAGCGCACCGCCCTTCCAGAACGCATCCACAACCTTGTCGCGCTCGTCCAGATCTCCGCCGCGCTCGAGCACGAGCGGACGGTAGCCGTGCTTTGCCAGCACATAGGCGGCGAACAGTCCCGCAGGGCCGAGACCGACCACCACCGGACGGTGCTCGAGCCGCTTTTCGCCGTGCGGAATGACGATTTTCGTATTGGGTTTATAACGCACGAAGGGCATTTGCAGTTTTTCCGCAAATGCCTTTTCGTCGAACGGCGCGTCCAGACGCACCGAATATACCCGGCTGATCTGTCCGCGCCGCGCGTCAATGCTGACGCGGCAGACCGCCGCTTGTATGTCGTTTGCCGTCAGACCGGTCAGCCGGCGTGCCTCCGCAACGGCGGCCTGCTCCGGCAGATCAAACGGCAGACGGATGCCGGTTACCATCAGGCTCACTGGCTGCCACCGCCCTTCCTTGTACGGTGCACGGTCGGCTCTGCGACCGTGCTGTCCGTATCGTCTGTGCTGTCTGTCTTATCCGAGGTGATCGTCTCATCCGACACATGCGGGTCGGTGATCTCAATCTCGACCTCGATATCCTCCTCGACGAGCGTTACGCCGCTCGGCAGACCGACGGTCGTAGCCACGCCCTTGACCGTGTGCCTGCCGACGCCGAGCGATACCGAATCGTAGGTCAGACCGATGGACAGGTTATTCACATCGACCTTCTGCAGTTGGCTTTCACTGCCGCGCAGCTCCATCTCGACCGACTTGGTGAGGATGTTGACCGTGTACGGCGTATTCTCCTGCGCGGTGTCGTTCCACGCGAACTTGGAGACCTGAACCTTGCGGGTCGCAACACCGTCCACCGAGATGGTGACGTTTGCCGTTTCCGGCTGACCGCTGACGAGCGAAACGCCGCTCGGCAGCTTATCCTTGATGGACATGGAGATCGGCGTGCCCGTGTGGACGCTGCCGAGGTCGATCTCACCGAGGTTGATCTCCTTAATGTCGCTCAGCACCGCCTGATTGCTCGCGATAACCTCTACGTTCTCCGGGTCGATGACGCACTGTACCTGATTCTGCGTCAGGCTGCCGCCGTCCTTGAGGGTGACGGTCAGCGGAATGTTGTTGACGCGGTAGATCGGAACCGAAACCTTGATCTTTTCGGTCTGGCTGGTGATATAGTTCGAGGTGAACGCCGCACCGTCCTGATCATACAGGGTTACCCTGCATTCGTAGTCGGCCAGCGAGGAATTGCGGCCGGTAACATCCACGGTTGCAACCGCCTTGGACACCTGCGCCAGATCGGTTGCCGGACCGGAAACGGTGACCTTCTTGGTTGCCGTGGTCGGCTTGCCTGCGCGGTAGCCGTCGTCCGGCGTGCCGGTCACATTGACCTCGACCGGAACATCCTTGCTCTCCACGCGGTCCACGCGGACGTGCACCTTGCCGGGATTGACATAGTTGGTCTCCACACCGGACTTGCTGACCGACACGGTGACCGGAAGATCGTATTCATTCGCCTCGGTCAGACCCGAGATATCCACTGTTGCGGTGATCTGGCTGACGCGGACCTCGCCGACGCTCTTGCTCTGACCGCGCAGACTGACGGTGACCGTTGTGTCCTCGCCCTCGATGAGTTCCAGACCGGTCGCTGCTTTCAGCTGGGATGCACCGATGATACGCACCGGCACATCGTCAAAGCGCATGTTACGCTCCGGATTGTCAACATCCATAACAACTGCCCACAGAACGATAGACAGCGCCAGTGACAGGATCTTCAGCAGAAAATCCTGCTTTTTCAGAAAATTCTTCTTCACTTGCCGGCGCCTCCCTTCCACTTGTCGCGGATGGCGGCAATACGGCTTTTATCGTTTTTGCTCCTGAGTTCATCGCCGAGCAGCTCGCTCTCGAGCATCTTCTGCAGAATCTCGGGCGACAGATGGCGCTTGAGCATGCCGCCGATGGCGACAGAGATCGCGCCGGTCTCCTCGGAGACGACAACGAGCACGCTGTCCGCGGTCTCGCTCATGCCGACAGCCGCGCGGTGGCGCGTGCCGAGGTCGCGCGACAGACCCTGATTGCCGGAAAGCGGCAGCACGCAGCCTGCAGCGCACACCCGTCCGGCACGGACGATCATGGCGCCGTCATGCAGCGGGCTGTTCTTGAAGAAAATGTTCTTGATCAGCTCGGCAGACGGTGCCGCGTCCACTCTCGTGCCGGTGGCGATGATCTCACCGAGACGCTCCTTGCGCTCGAACACGATGAGCGCGCCGGTCTTGGTCCTGGACATATCCGCGCACGCGGAAACGGTTGCAACGATCATGCTCTCTACCACATCCGGGTCGGTATCCGGAATCAGCATGCGGCTGAGGTTGCCCTTGCCAATCTGCTCGAGCAGACGGCGCAGCTCCGGCTGAAAAATGACCACAACGGCGAATACGCCGACGCTGAGCGCGTTGCGCAGCAGCCACGAGATCATGGTCAGATGCAGGAAGCTGGCGAACAGCATGATAAGCACCAGAATAAGAATACCCTTGGCCAGTCGTGCGGCGCTGGTATCCTTCAGCAGCTTCATAACACGGTAAATGATATACGCCACGACGAGGATATCCACCACGTCGATCGGCGTCATTGTGCGGAATTGATCAAACGCACTGAAAAACGAACTTATCATGGTCCGCCATGATAAATTCGGTGAGAATACATTTTGCAGCGCTCCCATTTTGTCACCTATCCTAACTTGTTCCTCATATTCGCGGGCATTTGCGGATGCACGCAGCAGATTGCACGCAAACACCATGTTTTACCTTACTTATACTACCACAAATCCGGCTTTCTGTATAGCGTGTTCACAGTTTTTTTACCAATCTGCAAACTTTGTCTGCGGCCTGCTCCAGCTGCCGCGCCGTCGAGTAGAACGACAGGGACAGCCGCACGGTTCCGGTGTCCTCCGTGCCCGCCGTCCGGTGCGCGAGCGGCGCACAGTGCAGCCCCGCCCGGGTGCACACCCCCTCGTCCGAGAGCATATCCGCAAGCACCTCACTCGGCGTACCGGGAACGCGGAAGGACAGCACGCCGGTCTGCTCCTTTCCGGCAAAGCACTCGATTTTGCTTTCGCGGGAGAGCGCACGGGCAAGCTCATGCACCAGCCGTCTCTCCTGCCCGGCAATGTGCGCCGGCGTGACCGCCCGGACAAAGGCGATGCCCGCCGCGAGACCCGCGATGCCGGGCACGTTCGGCGTGCCGCTCTCGAGCGCATCCGGCAGAAAATCCGGCTGGCGCATCTCCTCGGACAGACTGCCCGTTCCTCCGGTCAGCAGCGGCTTCGCGGCAATCCGGTCGTCGAGCGCCAGCAGAATGCCCGTGCCCATCGGTCCGTACAGCGCCTTGTGTCCGGGCATGCACACCGCCGCAAGACACGGATAGCGCTTTACGTCAATCTCTGCCACGCCCGCCGACTGCGACGCATCCAGGATGAGCGGCACGCCTGCCGCCGTCAGCAATTCCGCGATTTCGTCCAGCGGCGCAATGCTGCCGAACACGTTGGAAACGTGGCTGAGTATCATCAGGTCGGCACCGTGTTCCAGCGCCTGTTTCAGCGCAGAAACCATAGCCGCGCCGTCCCACAGCGGCGTATCCAGCACGGTCGGCTCGATATTTCGAGCCGTCAGCGGCCGCATGACCGCATTGTGCTCGTAACCGCTCACAATGACGCGGGAATCCGGTTTTACGAGCGCATTTATCGCAATATTCAGCGCATGCGTGGCGTTCAGCGTGAAAATGACTCGCTCCGGCTCGCCCACGCCGAACAGCGCCGCTGCCTGCTCCCGGCAGGCGTACACCAGCTCTCCCGCTCGATCGGCTGCCGCGTAGCCGCCTCGTGCGTAGCCTGCCGCGCCGTACATCGCACGGCGAACCGCCTGCTCGACCGCCCGCGGCTTATACAAGGTGGTGGCAGCATTATCCAGATAGATCATGTCAGTCCTCCCGCAGCACGCGGCACGGCGGCGCACCAAGCTGCCGCAGCCGATGCACAGCCCAGTCCGCCTGCTGCGCGCTCACGCGCACCGCCCATCCGCAGGATTCGGTTCGTTCGTGACGCGGCGGGCGCGCGACCTCTCCCGGTACACCCAACCGCGCCAAATGCCGCCGCAGGCCGATGGCCTCGGTCTGACTGCGGCAGATCAACAGCGCATAACCGCCCATAAGGGCACTCCTCCCTCCCAATTCTGAGAAACTAAGGCAATACCGCATAATTGAACAAGAGCGATTTGTGAGTAAATTTTGCGGACTGACGAGGCGCAGTTTTGCGGTAATACTTGATGTATTACCGTGAAACTTCGGCAGCGCGGACGGAACTCGCGCAAGGAACCGAAGCCAAAGTCAGGGCACAAAATTTCCGCAAAGCGCCACGGCAGTGCGACCGGAGCCTGCACAAGGAGCCGCGGCAGCGCGACCGGAGCCTGCGCAAGGAACCGCGGCAGCGCGACCGGAGCCTGCACAAGGAGCCGCAGCTTTAATTGCGCGGTGTTGCCCTAAGGTTTCTCCCCTCATACTATGTTGAAATGAGCGGAAAAGTGTGCTATGCTGATTAGGTTATAAACTACAATCCCGACTGGAGTTGAAAACAATGGAGCTTTCCGCCCTTTCCCTGCGTCTGCGCGCGCTTTCCGTGCTGCGCGGACTGCTTTCCCATCCGCTGGTGCGCGCCTACGGCGACACGCTGACCGCGCTCGACGGCACAGCCGCCGACTTTGCCGACCGCTACGGCGCACTGTGCGCGACACGCTTCTCCTGCGGCGATATCGCGCAGGCAGTGCTCGACGCCGTGCACTTTGACACCAACACCCTGACCGATACCATCAACGCACCGGAAGCGGCTGTGCTCAACGCCGCAACCCACGATCTGGACGTGCTGAACGCTCTGCTCGCGCTCGACGGCGAAGCCTTCAAGTCCGCCGCAGCGGACAAGTTCTACGAGCCTGCCCTCGAGGATCTGCCGGACTTCGAGGCCGCAGACTCGCTTCCGTTCTCCACCGGCGCAGAGCTTGCCGATTACTACCGTGAGGAGGGCTATGGCTTCTTCGCACAGTCCTCGGCGTTTGCCATGCAGGACGACGGCTCGGCGACCCCGATCGTGCATCCCGATGCCATCCGTCTGCACGACCTGCCCGGCTACGAGATGCAGAAGCAGAAAATCCTCAAAAACACGCTTGCCTTCCTCGACGGACGCGACGCCAACAACATCCTGCTCTACGGCGACAAGGGCACCGGCAAGTCCTCGACCGTCAAGGCGGTTGCCAACGAGTACGCCGACCGCGGCCTGAAGATCATCGAGATGTCTCCGCGGCAGATCACGAATTTCCCCAAGCTGTTTGAGCAGACCCTGCGTTCGCCGTTCCGTTTCATCGTATTCCTCGACGACCTGACCTTCAGCAGCGAGGATGACAACTTTGCCGCGCTCAAGGCGTTCATCGAGGGCGGTCTGGCCGGAAAGCCGTCCAATCTGGTCATTTACGCAACGTCCAACCGCCGTCATCTCATCCGCGAGAGCATGGCCGACCGTCAGGGCGATGAGGTGCGCGTGCGCGATACCCTCGAGACCGTTACCTCGCTGTCCGACCGTTTCGGTCTGGAGATCACCTTCTCCGTGCCGGATAAGGACGAGTATCTATACATTGTCGAGCAGCTGGCCAAGGAGAACGACCTGAACCTTGATATCGACGAGCTGCACCTGCTTGCAGAGCGCTTCGCGCTGCGCCGTAACGGACGTTCGCCGCGTACCGCAAGACAGTTTATCAGTCAGCAGCTGGCGGAGCAGTACGGGAAGTAATTGAAAATGGAGAATGATTTCATTTTTCATTTCTGCATCTAAATAAAACAAAACGCAGACCTTAAAATCATAGGTCTGCGTTTTGTTGCTATTGTGGAATCATTTCCGTTGTTTCGGAATGTTTTGGGTATTGCATACGCTCTACCGTAGGGTGCGCCGACCTCGGCGCACCGCATCTAACGATTGGTAGAATCTAACCCATAGGGGAGCACAGTGTGCTCCCACGCAACGTCAAATCAAGCGGTTTGGGTCGTTCCTTGCACAGGCTCCGGTCGTGCTGTGGGCGCACACTGTGCGCCCCTACGATATAGCATGTGCAGATGGTTTACACGGTGCGCCGAGGTCGTACCCCAGGGCACCTTCTCTTGCGGCGTTGCCGCAATTCACCTTGTCGCACCCTACGGGATACCGCTCTATAAAAAATGGAGAATGGCTGACCGTTACATCAATTCTCCATTCTCCATTTTCAATTCTCAATTATTTATTACCAGCCGAACGAACCAAACGGACTGGAGAATCCATAGCTGCCGTAGCCGTCATTCTGCTGCGAATTATCGTTCTGGCTGCTCTGGCTCTGCTGGGTCTGGGCATTCGGGTCATCGCCCTCAAGGTCGTGCGAATCGGTCAGCGTGATGGTGATATTGAGCGTCTTGCCGGTCGAAATGCGGTATACGCTCAGCGTCAGCTTGTCGCCGGCCTTCTTGTCCTGCTTGAGTTCGTTTACCTTATCCATGTCCGGGGTCGGGGTACCGTCAACGGCGGTGATGACATCACCGACCTGCAGACCCTCACTGGCTGCCTTTGCGCGGGAATCAATGGAATATACCTGCACGCCGGACACCTTGCCGTCCGCGGACTCGACGTTCTGGCCGGTGATGCCGATGGACGGACGGCCGGAAACATAACCGTTCTGAATCAGCTCATCAACAATATCCTTGGCGGTGTTGATCGGGATGGCAAAGCCCATGCCCTCAACGGTGGCGCTGCCGAACGCATTGCCGGACAGCTTAGCGGACGTGATGCCGACCACCTGACCGTACTTATTGATCAGTGCGCCGCCGGAGTTGCCGTTGTTGATGGAAGCATCGGTCTGAATCAGCGTCATAACACGGTCATTGACGGTCAGATCGCGGTTGATGGCGGAAATACGGCCGCCGGTGATGGTGTTCGCAAACTGTACGCCGCCGGGAGAACCGATCGCATAGGCATACTCGCCCGGCTCCAGCTCATCCGAGTCACCGAACTCTGCGGCGGTCAGGTCGCTTGTCGGCGTTACCTTGATGACCGCAAGATCGGTCTGCTCATCCGTACCGATGATCTCGGCATCAAGAGAGGTGCCGTCGCTCAGCTGTACGGAAACCGACTGCGCGCCGTCCACAACGTGGTTGTTGGTGATGATGTAGCCGTCCTTGCTCATGATGACGCCCGAGCCGCTGCCCGTGCCCTCCGAGGTGGTAGAGATAACCGATACGACCGACGGATTGACCTTTTTGTAGATATCCTCACCGGCCATGCCGTCCACGGTGTCGTAGTTGTCCGAGGAATTGCTCGAATCAGACTCCGGCTTGCTGTTGATCTGCAGCGTCGGTGCGGAATCCGAGGTTGATGCCGAAGTGCCCGAATCGCTGTTTGCATTGCCGCCGAACGCCATATTGCCGACAACTGCGCCGCCTGCAAACAGCAGGCACGCGGCTGCTACGCCGCACAGACCGAGCGCTAAGCCTCTGCTGTGCTTTTTATTCTTCGGGGTGTGCGGCTTCTGGCTCATCGGCGGAACCTCGCCGAAGCCGGTCTGCTGCTGCGCCTGACGGAACTCCGGATGCTGCACCGGCGTCTGGAACGGCGTGCGCGGCTCTTCTGCCTGCGGCTGCTCGCTCTGCGGTGCCTGTGCAGACTGTTCCGCCTGCGGCTGCTGCATCGGCTGCTCGCTCTGCGGAGCCTGTGCGGGCTGTTCCGCCTGCGGAGCCTGTGCGGGCTGCTCGTTCTGCGGTGCAGTGTTCCGGGTTTCGGCGGCCGGCTGTTCGTTATTCTGATCGCTGCTGTTCAGCGGTGTTTTGTTGTCCATGTTGAAGTCGTCCATGATACTGACCTCCTGTTGTTATTCGCGGGAACATTCCGTTCCCTCTGTTGATGCTTCTATCATAGTGTCTCAATGTGGCAGTTTGTTGAAAACAATATGAATATTTTTTGAACACTATGTCAAGGTTCCGTGTAGCAGGTACACAATTCGCAAAAACTCCCACAGACCATTTGGGTCTGTGAGAGTTTGGAAATCAGGTGTTATTCTGTCGGTTCTGCTCCGGTGCGAGCGGCAGGGTGAACTCAAACTCGGTTTCGCCGCCGCCCGAGCGGACGGAGATCTCGCCGCCGTGCAGGTTGATGATGTTCTTCACAATGTACAGGCCGAGACCTGCGCCGGTCTTATCCATCGAGCGCGAACGGTCGGTCTTGTAGAAGCGGTCGAACACATGCGGCAGATCCTCCGCCGAAATGCCGATGCCGGTGTTGCTGATGGCGAACACGCACAGCTGTCCCTCCTGATGGACCTTCAGCCTCAGCGTACCGCCGTCCTCGATGAACTTTACCGCGTTATCGGTCAGGTTGTACACCACGCGGTACAGGTGGTCGCGGTCGCCCATGACGGTCAGCCGTTCCTCGAGGTCGCACTGCACATCCAGCTTCTTTTTCTCAATCTTCTGCTCGAACGAGAGCAGGATCTGCGCCGTCATTTCGGTAAAGTCGAACGGCGCCGGACTGAGGATCAGCTCGCCGGACTGAATTTTTGCGGCATCCAGCATGCGGTTTACCATGCGGGACAGACGTTTGGTCTCCTCCGCGATGATCTTCAGATACTTGTCGCGCTGGTCGAGCGGAATCGTGCCGTCGATCATGCCGTCCACGAAGCCGCCGATGGTCGTCATCGGGGTCTTGAACTCGTGGCTGACGTTGGAAATGAAGCCGCGGGTCAGCTCCTCGAGCTGGTCAAGGTCGCGCGCCATGTTGTTGAACGAGACCGCCAGCTCGTCAATCTCGTAGCAGCGGTTGTCCTCGGGCACGCGCACATCGAAGTTGCCGCCCGCAAATTCCTTGGCGGCGGCGGCAATCGTCTTGAGCGGACGCGTGACGTGCTGAGAGATCATGAACGAAATCACCAGCATAACGACCAGCGTCACCAACATGATGAGCACGAGCGTCTGCGTGGAGTGGCGCACCACGCCTGCCGAATTCGGGTCCTGCGTGGAGACGAAGATCATCAAATCCGCATCGCCGTTATCATCCTTGACGCAGGTGCCCACCGTGTAAAACGAGGACTCACTCAGTACGCCGAGCGACCCGACAGACGCATAACTGCCGTTTTTGTGCATCTCCGCAACCACTTCAGCTGAGATATGATAGCCGGGCAGCGTGTAGGTCGTGCCGTCCGGCTTGGCACCCATTTCAATGTTGCCGTCCGCGTCCGTGATGAGCACGGTCAGCTCATCCTCCTTGGCCACGCGCGCGATGGACAGCATGTAAATCTGACGGATCACGTCGGAGTCCGTGCCCTCGAGCAGCTTGCTCTGCTCGGCAAGGCTCTGCACGGTCGTGCGCAGCTCGGTCTGCTTGGCGTGCAGCGCGTAGCTGCTCATCTGGTAGCAGAACACCACGCCGGCCAGTGCAAACGCGCACACGATCAAAACCAGATGGGCCACATAGTCCTTGAAGAAAAAACTGCGTCTGCCCATGGCTTACTCCTTGGTCTCAAACTTGTAGCCGACACCCCATACGGTTTTCAGCTCCCACTTGTCCGAAACGCCCTCCAGCTTTTCGCGCAGACGCTTGACGTGTACGTCAACCGTTCTCGTGTCACCGAAATAGTCAAAGCCCCAAACATCGTCGAGCAGCTGTGCGCGGGTGAACACGCGGTTCGGACTGGACGCGAGGAAGTACAGCAGCTCGATCTCCTTCGGCGGCGCGTCCACGCGCTTGCCCTTGATGACCAGATCGTACGCCTGCTTGTCGATGACGAGATTGTCGAACGACAGCTTCTCGGGCGCATCATCCGGCGCCATGCGGCGGAACACCGCACGCACGCGCGCGATGACCTCCGGCATTTCGAGCGGCTTGACGATGTAGTCGTCCGCGCCCATCTCCAGACCGGAAACGCGGTCTGCGGTCTCGCCTTTGGCCGTCAGCATGATGATCGGCACATCGCTCTCCGCGCGGATCTCCCTGCAGACCGCCCAGCCGTCCATCACCGGCATCATCACGTCGAGCAGCAGCATGTCCGGCTTGTCCGACTTCCACTTTTTGATGCCCTCCACGCCGTTTTCCGCCTCGAGCACCGTGTAGCCTTCGCGCTCCAGATACAGGCGCAGCAGCTCACGGATGTTGGCCTCGTCCTCTACGATCAATATCTTCTTGGGCATAGTTCTCCCCTGCTTTCCCAGTTTAATCTGATTCTATTATAGCGCGTTTTCGAGGAAAAAGCATTAACAATCTGTAACAAGTCAGGCATTTCTTCTTTGAATTCTTCCATGCGTAAAATGTGCATTTCCCTACGGAATTAGCGTTTTTCACAACATACTCATGAATCAGCGAATCCCGTGCATTCCATAACCTTCCACATCTTCACACAACTGCACCTGCAAATGGTGTCAGAATGGTGTCATCTTCAAACGCTTGCGCGAGCCTGTTCACGCTGTCTGTTGATACGCGCCATCTCAGCCATAGCCTGCGTTGCATCCGGATGCGCATACGTCAGTGTTGTATTCGGATTCTCATGCCCCATCATTGCCTGTGTATTCGGCAGTGATACGCCATCATTGAGCATATTACTGCAAAACGTGTGCCGAAATATATGCGGTGTAATGCGCGGCAGCAGTTTTTCCGGATGTTCTGCATTATACTTCGTCACAGCCTTTTTCAGCGGCACTTCCAGATTGCAGGCTACCACAGGATTCCCTTGTCGGGTCAGCATCAGGAATCCGCCGCACTGGTCAATCATTGGAGATACCTTTTGTTTCTCCCGCTCGCGAATCATATTGTGCAGGCTTTCACTGACTGCATCGCTCATAAATAGAGTACGCATTCCCGCTTTTGTTTTGGTCATTCTCTGAATGTAGCGACTTCCATCGTTTCTGCGGAGCAGCTGTTTATTGATGCTGATAGTTCTCTGCTCAAAATCCAGGTCTGAGGTTGTCAATCCACAAAACTCACTGACTCTCATTCCAGTGTACAGCAATACCACACACACATCATAATATCGTGCATACTGCTTGTCGTTCTTCAGAAAGTCCAGCAAGGTGGTGATTACTTCGTCTGTCAATGCATTGCGCTTAACTGTATCATTGGAGGCTACGCTGTCCATACGGAAATCAAACGGGTTTTGAAGAAGCAGTTTACTGTCAATCGCCATCGAAAATGCAGGTTTCAGCAGTTTTTTATACGCAGAAAGTGTACTGTATGCCCTACCTGTTTCCTGCATCTTCTGAAACCACAGCTGTGCATCCTGCTTGGTTACATCACAGATAGACCGCTGGCTAAAGGGTTCCTGCTTAATGCTGTCCGCCCATGATTGATATGTTGTCACTGTGCTGTAGCATTTTCTGCTTTTCAAAGCAAGGTACTTTTCAACCAGTTCATTAATTGTCATCTTTCCGCCAGAATAGCTGATTCCATTATCCAATGCACGCTGCAGTTCTTTCTCTTTTTGACGAAGTTCATCCAGAGTCGGCGCATAGAACGTCTGCCGTTTGCCGAAAACATCGGTATAGCGGTACTGATAACGCCCGTCCGAGCGTTCGCTCTCATTTTTCAGTAAAATTCGTCCCTTTTTATCTTTTCGCTTTCCAGCCAAGTTTTTCTCTCCTTTCATTGACTGAAAAGCCCCAACTATGACATATTCAGTATATCATAGTTGGGGCAGAAATGCACTGTTTTTACGCCGAATAGCTTCCCAACAGGTATTGTTCTAGCTTCGCGCGCTTGATCATGCGTTTCGTACCAATCCACAGCACATAGGGATTGTTATCTCCATTAGTTAAATCTCGAATCTTGTTGACACCAATGTGAAAATAGTCCGATGCTTCCTCTACATTTAATAAAGGGCTTTCCCAGATTGGGGTAATATTGTTCTTATTTTTATTTGCCATAGAAAACCTCTTTTCTTATTTGTTGATTGAGATGCAGCTACTCATCCGCTCATGTGCAGGCAGTGGTCGTAAAAAGTGTAAATCATACCCGTCATCGAGCGGGATTCTCCTTAAAACGAAATCTGCAGCGCAGTAAATAGCTGCTTACTCTCTCTTTACTCTCAAATGCCTTGTATCTTCCAGAATACCGTCGTGAAACGCGACAGTATTGCAGCTGGTGCGCTGTTGTTCAAAGGTCGCAGTTCCCGCCTTTAGCCGTTGGGGTGAACGTTTCGGTCACTCCTTTGCATAGGGTAACGTTTCGTTACTCTATCAGCCACAGTCCGTAAGGGTGTCGTGTCTTGCGACTCCCTTAATCAAGGTGTCATCATTTCGGTGATACCTTTAACACGGGGGCGTGTTCCGCGACTTCATCGGTTATAATCAACAAGGGTGTACCCGCTCGTTACTCCCTTAGTCCAGCCAGTAAGAGGATAGCAAGTTGTGACACATCCTTAGTTCAACCAGTGCCCAAAACGCTTAATTCCATAAATCATCAGATTCCTCGCTTGTCTGGTCGAAATTCTTTCTATTCTGAACTTGCGTTTCTTCACTTATTTCAGCCAGCGCAGTGGTATTGCTTTGTTGGCTGGATTCTTGTGTGACATGGTATAATTCTGCCGTTAAGCACTCCTCCCGTTGTTCCTCTGAACATTTTTTCTCTATAACGTGATTCAGTGCAGTTTCGATTTGTGCTATGCTGATATTCTCTAATTGCTTACTAACTGCATTACCTTTCATTTCTCGATCATCAATACGAATAGTTTGGGGTGTTGCCTTCACTATCTTAAACAGCAACTGACGTACTTCATCCACTAAAGATTCTTCATTTCTGGCCAGAAAATAATTTTTTGCATCCAAGGTCATAAAACCGCCATCCAAAGCCCGCTCGTTACCATTGACAGAGTAATTACTGTTATCAGTCTTACTAATTTCAGTATCGTTACTATCAGTGTTACTGTTATCAGTCTTACTAATTTCAGTATTATTCTTATCAGTCTTATTACTCTGTCCGTTGGACGGGTCTTGAACTGTCCGTTCGACTGATCTTGAACTGTCCGTTGGACGGGTCTTGAACTGTCCGTTGGACGGGTCTGGACTGTCTGCCGGACTGGTCTGGAACTGTCTATTTGACGGGCTAGCTTGCAGTACATCATACACATAGATTAAATTGGGTTTCCCCAATCCCTGCCGAACCTTGTGAATCAATCCTGCCTTGTCCAGTTCGTCTACCAGTTTCCCAGCTTTCTTTGCGCGACAGCGAACAGCCGACGCTATGTTTTCAAGGTCATAATAGATGAACGGCGTGCCATTCTCATCTTTCATCTGTTTAGTGATAGACAGTTGCAGCCGGTCACGCATCAGGGTGTACGCCAGAATGTGTTGTGCTGTCAGGTGTTTGTATTGTGGGTATTGCGGCGCTTTTTCATCAAAGAAAACTTTCGGCAGTTTGGCGAACGCTTGTGTGCTTTCGCTCTGGCCGAACGTTTCGTTCGGTGTGGTAATGGAATTACTCATTTTTATCCTCCGTGATGTTGTGAATGTAATACCGATTTGGATGGTAATGCTCTGCCTTTACTCGTGTAATCAAGCCCGCATCTTCAAGCTGAGTAACCAGCTTAATAGCCTTGTTGCGTGCACAATGAAGGTCAGCCGCAATCTGTTTCATCTTGTAATAGACATACGGCGTTTCCGACTCATTGAACCATCCATCAGTGGAAAGCAAAAACAGCCTGTCTAACATCAAAATATACAGACATTTTGCACCTGTTGACAGTTGCGCGTATTTAGGGTTGTCGAACAGCGCCCGTGGGACGCTGATCTGCGACGGTCGGTTACGAAAAGACATTGTGAAATTTTCTTTCATATCCTCTCTCATCATTGCAATGTACTGTTCTTCATTCATCATTTTAATTTTCTCCTTTGCGTTTTTTGAATTTTAACATTCTATCCTTTCGTCTGGCTCGCCCCGATTTTTCGGAAAACAGCTTTCACGGCTCACCGAAGTTTCGGGAAAAGTCCGCCCAGACAGAAAATTTAAGTTTTCTTGAATTTTCTCGATTGCACGAATCAAACTCGAACGTGGGAATGAGCCAAAATACTTGACTTCTCCCGCACTTGATGGTAGTCTTATTTTGAATAGTTTAATCACAATTTCTCACTCCTTTCATAATCGACTCAGAATCGCCCAGAATCGTTTCTGGTGGTTGTTCGTCGAATGGTGCACCAGAGGCATCAAAAAGCGATTACAGAGCATTCTCGCAGGATTATGGTGTTTTCACACTGTCTATCAAATTGTAATCACTCTCTTTCCGGTCATTGATCGTGGTTGGTCACTGGCTGAACTCGGTACCGAAACGGTATGGCAGGAACGATTGTGGTGCATTCTCGCAGGCTTATAGCGTTTCTGCGCTGTTTGTCAAATCATAGTCATCCCCTTCGCGGTCGTTGGTCGTGAGTGGTCACTGGCTGAACTCGATACCGAAACGTTATTGAATTGTGAATCGCTGGCTGAACTCAACGCTGAAATGTCGTTGAGTGGCCGTGCGGCTGGCTTGCTAAATCATGGGATTTCACCTCTTTCTACAAATGGGCGCAAGATGGCGCAGAATCGTTTCTGGTGGTCGTCCGTCAAGAGATACGCGCAGTTAGGGCAGGAACCATCGTGGCGCGTTCTCGCAGGCTTATGCAGCTTGTCGCGCAGTGTTTTTTGCTTGACATATACTACTATACGAAAAACCGGATTTTGGGTCGCAGCGTTGTGCACAAATTTCATTCTCGTTTATCGTGTATTATTTACAATTCTCAACTAAAATCATTATATAAACATCAAAAAGCGGCTGATATGCGTGAAAAATCGCACATCAGCCGCAGTTATTTTTTAATCAAAAATCATCGTTATACAGGATAACAGTCAGGGTAATCGGTTCCTGCTCGGCAAATCTCACCGTGAGAACGTCAAGTATGTTCTCATCTTCTCCCTCAGTACACCCGCTTATATAAAGAGAAGCACCCTATTAGGGTGCTTCTCCTGTTATTTTCACTTTTCTGCTGTGAAGTACAATGCCGGGCCATCTTCACTTTTGAATGTGTACTGAATCCCGTTGACGTTTTTTGTTATTATATATTTATCTTTTCCCTCTTTGACTATTGCATTATAAAGATCAGTTATTTCATCTTCAGTAGCATTCTCTTGTGTTGCATACATTAAAGTTTTTTCATAATCTGTAAAGTTTACAGCTCCGCCCAGATAACTCATTGCATCTTTCTGGCTTAAAGCATAACCTATATAGCAGCAAATAGTTATGCGTTTCCAATCCGTTTGTTCATCATTCATGACATACTCAAAGTATTCTCGGTAATTTCCATCTCGATTCAAATCCGGATTATACGTCGGTGCACCATCCACATCATTGACCACAGCCTCATCAATATCAAGGAATGTTGTATGGCGCACTTCCGAATCAGAACCCGCTCCTTCCGGATCAAATATCTTCAGACCCTCATTAAACTTTTCCACAAAATCCACATAGCAGTCTGCTGGCGGAACTAATTTCAGCGTAAATTCTCCACCTGTGCCATCCCACGAAAAGTCAAATCCGGTTTCAGAAAAATCAATCTTCGATGCGTAAATATCTGTCATGGCCAGAATCTTACCAAACGAATCCGCTGACAAATGCAGTTCATTCAGCAATGCCGCTGTATCTTCCACCTTGAAAGATGCCTTCTGGTCTTCAAAATTTCCTTCAGAAACACTGGTGGAATCCTTCATCGTGCGAATGAACGGAGATAACAGATCGCGGTCTTCTTCCACAATATAGCCCAGAGCATCATCTGTCCACTGTTTTGCTTCCTCAGCTGATGTCGGTTTGCTTCCAAAATATGTTTCGTATTGATCGCTGTAATCCGCATCCGAGCCTTCGCTTAAATTCTTATCCAGTGTGGTTAGTTTGAGATACAATTCATTGTATCCATGAGCCTGGTCGATAAATTCTCCCAGAGATTTACCTTCGTTTGCTACTTCCGATTCCTGGATTGCTTGTGTATACGCACTTTTTACTGCTTCCGTTGCATCTTTAGCACTGGTATCCGTGCAGCCACTCAGGAAAACAACACCGGTAATCGCCGCAGCAAGCAATATTGTCCGTTTCATAGTTTTATCCTCAGTTCTTAATGATGATAGATGCCACATCAACCACTACATTCGTTATACCGCCGCCGATGTTATCAAAATTCGAAGTGGCCACCGGCAGTGCAACAAAGGTGATATTGTCATCTTCAAAGACATCTATATCTCCATCATACATCACAACATGATAATTATCATAATTACTATCCGCAGTGAGAATATAAGTAAATGGTTTACCCCACATTGTATCACAGAATACTTGAAGCACGGTTTGGTTCTTAAAATAAACCATCTTATCTACATATGGAGCAATGTTCTTAACTAAATGCTTATATTCAATAGAGCTATCAATCATTGCCTTAGCTTTTTCCTTGGCTGCATTATCTACAGCCGGAAAAATATCTTCGTTGGACTTAATCACGGCCATAGCAGTATCTGGAATTTCTACCGGATCACTGTACTCAAGGTTTAATGTAAATTGCCGAACACAATTATACAGTCGATCTGCTTTATTACCATCTAATTCACCATTAACAAAATGACCCACGTGTTTCTGATTACCACTGGGCCAGCACTTCACGCCATTACCAGTAACTGCGCCTTGTGTAAAAGTTCCTTCATAATACCATTCTATACCAGAAGAATTCTCCGTTGTGAACTTTCCTTCTCCATCCGGTACACCATCTACAAGCTGTCCAGTATATTTACCCTCTTTTTCATATGTTTCTTTGGTCGTGGCATCACCTTCATATACCGAAAAGGATAAGGTCATATCCACATCTTCAACCTGTTCTACCACAGGCTCCTGCTGCTGTTCCTGTTCCGTCTCTGCCGCAGCAGAATCCGCACCGTTCGAATTTTGTCCGCAGCCTGCGCATAACATCAGAAATGCCGCCATTGCTCCGCTGATCCAGCGTTTCGAGTTTTTCATAATCTTTTACTCCTTTACCTCTTTGTAAATATTGTACAATATCTTACAGCCTTCGTCAATCAATTTCAACATCCTCTCAAAACTGATTTTCCCTTATGTCGAATTGATTGGTGTCATTTCTGAGGCTTTTCAGCGCAAATGGTGTCAAATTGGTGTCAGCCAAAATCAAAACACAACTTTTTCTATTCATAACATAGATGATTTCGCACGCAATACGCAGTTTTCCAACCAGCCAGCACAGTTACAACAGTATCTAACATTAACAATCTGTAAAACACCGCTTTGCACCCGACATTTCCTGTGCTATACTGAATATATCACCCCAAAGGAGAATTCTTATGTCACAGACGGTAGAAATGCACATTATTGCGCGGATACGCAGCGATTTCCCCACCAAATTCGGCATTCCGCGGCAGAGCGGACTGGCGGACGTACCGGCGCGCATTGTATTCGAGCCGGAATACCGCAACGCGGATGCGCTGCGCGGCATAGAGGGTTTCTCGCACCTGTGGCTGATCTGGCAGTTTTCGGCAGCCGTGCGTGACGGCTGGTCACCGACCGTGCGCCCGCCCAAGCTGGGCGGCAACAAGCGCATCGGCGTGTTTGCGACGCGCTCGCCGTTCCGGCCGAACGAGATCGGGCTGTCCTCGGTGCGGCTTGACCGCGTGGCGCCCAACACGCCGGACGGTCCGGTGCTGCACATTTCGGGCGCAGACCTGATGGACGGCACGCCGATTTTCGACATCAAGCCGTATCTTGCGTACACAGACTCGCATCCGGAGGCACTCGGCGGCTTTGCGCTCACGACCAATGCCGTGCGTGTGGAATGTCCGGCAAGCCTGCTCGAAAAGCTGCCGCAGGAGCGCCGTCAGACGCTGCTGAACGTGCTCGCACAGGACCCCCGACCGGGCTATCAGCACGAGGCAGGCCGCGTGTACGGGTTCCCGTTTGCGGGATTTGAGGTAAAATTCACCGTGGAAGGTGACTTGCTGACCGTTCGGCAAATCGAGAGTCGCTAACGATTCTGCGGTAAAATTCATGCAGTTCATGTACCCCATCTATTCCGTGCCGAAAACGAAAAAAATCACCGAAACGATTTGTTTCGGTGATTTTCTTTTACGTTTTATTAGAGGCCGGTCGGAGTGATCTTCTCGAAGTCCTCCAGCGTGCCGCCGTTCATGAAGCAGTCGATGATCTGCTTGCCGAGCGGCTCAAGCTCCGGCGTATCGAACTTCGCCAGCTCCTTGCGGAAGAAGTCGGTCAGAATCTTTGCACCTGCATCGTAGCCGTCGGTGCCTACGCGGTCCTGCGTATCAACGCGCAGGAACTTAGAGCGGATCTTCTGGCCGTCGATGGTCAGATCCTTCATCGCGTAGCCGAGCAGCGGGCAACGTGCCGGCTCGAGGTGCTCGCGGCGGATCTTTGCGCCGCCGTGGCGTGCCAGATACTCACGGGAGATCCACTCAGCCGCAAAGCCGACCTTGTAAACGCCGATGTGCTGGTTCGGGATCAGGACGTAGCGGGTGTTCGGGCTGTCCACGATCTGGTGCAGCAGCAGGTTGGCCTGCTTTACGCGCTTGCCGGTTGCAAACGGCCAGTAAGAACCAACGCCCTCGCTCTTCAGCTCGTTGCCGGTTACGATAGACGGGTTATTGAAGCCGCGCGGTGCGATCAGGCGCCACAGCCAAGCCAGTGCCGGCGGAATGATATGCAGCATACCCATGATGCCGTAGTTCGGGTTATCGCGGGTGGAGGGGGGCATACGAACGCCGAAAGAGCGTACGTCTACTTCTACCGGCTCCTTGACGATGTTCGGAACATCCCAGCGCGGCACGATGGCACGCGGGTTGGAGCACGGCTTGCCGTTGGAATCCAGCGTGTGCTCCCAGATCAGCAGGGTTGCACCCGGATGGCCTTCCATGTTGAAGAAGCACAGCGGCTCCTTCGGCTCGGTGCAGATGCGCTCGTAAACCGGATCGCAGCCGTAGTGGGTTACGCCGTCCATACGGAGGAACCAGCCGTCCTCACCGTCAACGAGTACCAGCTTGCCGGAGTTGTTCTGCACACCCGGATAGCAGGTAGCCATATCGTCGCACACCGGCTCGATCTTGCAGGTGGAGCTGATATGCAGGTAGGTCTTTTCGCCCGTTACCGTGTTGGTAGAGAGCAGCACCTCGCCGTCCGGCTCGCGGGCGATGTCCTGCAGCATCTCGCTCTTGCCGCCGCCGGAAGCGCCCTCGTGCATGATGACAAGCTCGTTCTCGTACGGGGTGATCAGACGGCCTGCAGAAGTATGGCAGGTGGTCCAGCCCTCCTGCTCGCCAATGTCGAGCAGTACGGAGTAAACACCCTTCTTGGCAGACGGGCCCGGATACAGGTTATAGGAGAATACCTCGTGGCAGTCATCCAGACGGTTGTGAACAACGACCTGCTTGCCATCAAAGTGGGTGTGACGGAACGGAGGTGCAACATAGATGATCGCACGCGGCTTGTAGCCCTCGGTCTCCTCTGCGCTTACAAAGCCCTGCAGATGTGCCAGCGCAAATGCGAAGAACGCGCACTGCTTCGGGCATACGAGCATGGAGCCGTAGCCGTACTGGTTGCCGCCGGAATTAAACGGCATGAGGATCAGCTCCTGCGTCTTAAACCAGTCCATGGTCTCGCGGCGCAGCTTGTCGAACTTGTAGCCGTACACATCCGCGAAACGCTTCTTGTCGGTCGGCTTGTCATCCGCGATGCGCATGCAGTCCGGCTCGCGGCGGCGCATATAATCCTCTACAAAGTTAACGGATGCACCGTTCTTGCAGCGGACAACATCAGCTTCTTTTACCAGACCCTTGCCCGGTACATCGAATACAACGTCGTACACGTCGGCATGTTCCGGACCGAATACCATGTCGTACAGTTCCGCCTTGCTGGTGGGAACAACTACGCCCTTGCAGTTCTCGATGACATCGGTCAATTCATCGGTAAAGGTGAATTTGGTGAGCAATGAGTTCATCTGTATCATTTCCTCCTTAAGCACCGCGGAATCCCTCGCCACGGTATGCTAAACGGGCCGGTTACATTCATTAACCTTTGCCCCATTGTCTTTCGATTATAGCATACCGCAAAACCCACCCTCTCGTCAACTGTGATTTTGCTTTTTTTGCAAGTCGGATTGCAAGTTCTTGCAAAATGTACAAAACCTGAGGGATTTCTCACTGTTTTCCTGACACGGTCACTTGTCCGCCGATAGAACTTTTTTGTGAAAACGTTTCCGCATGGCAAAATCCGTTTCACAATGCGCAATCGTGTATCAAAAGTGCGATACTGTGCATCTGCGTACACTTTATCTCACATTCCAGCGCTCCCTCACGCGGGTGACGGAATTGCATTTTCCGTTTCTTGTAATATCGAACAGCGCACCGGAAACTGCACAGTCGCCCTCAGCTGTCTTGAAATACTCGGTCAGGTCACCGCGAAACATGGCGATAGACTGCTCCACGCGCACGCCGAGCACGGACACGATCGGGCCGGTCATGCCGATATCCGTGATATAACCGGTGCCCTTGGGATTGACGCGCTCATCCGCGGTCTGTACATGCGTGTGCGTGCCCCAGACAGCCGCCGCGCGGCCATCGAGGTAATAGCCCATAGCCAGCTTTTCGCTCGTGGCGTTCGCGTGGATTTCGGCAAGAGCCACGTCATACATGCCCTCATTTTCCTTGAGGATGCGGTCTGCACACAGGAACGGATTGTCCGGGCCGTATTTCATGTCGCAGCGGCCGATCAGGTTCATGACGAGCAGGCGCATGCCCTGCGGGCCGTCATAAATGCCCCAGCCCCGGCCGGGGCTTTGCGGCGCAAGATTGGCCGGACGGAGAACATCCGAACGGCTGTCCAGATACGGCACGATCTGCTGCTTGCCGAACACATGGTTGCCGAGCGTGATCACGTCCGCGCCGGCGGCAAAAATATCATCCGCCTGACGCGGGAGAACGCCGTTGCCGGCCGCATTTTCGCCGTTTACGATGACGAAATCCGCGCCGGTGTCGCGCTTGATGCGGCGGAGCAGGCCGTGAAGCGCGTCAATACCCGCCTCACCGACCACATCGCCGATGACTAATAGTTTCATGGATTACCTCTTTCTATCATTGCTGCAAGCCGTTGATTGGTTCCGCTGGATTCAGCGGGGATTCGCCTGCCCGGCGGGGGCACCGTACCCACGGCGAGGGGCAAGAGGGTAGACACCTACGGTTTCTACCCTCTTAACTCCCGTTTCCCTTTGTTTCCGAGTCTGGCGCAGATTACCGACATGTGACCGCTTCGAAAATGGGGAACGGCAGTCGGGTTACTCTTGCGTTTGTTTCGCAACATATTCGCAGTTCACAGATAGTGTACTGCTACACATACGGGCTACTCTACGCAGGCGCGGCATGACAGTGCCGCGCAAGTCGTTAGTCTGGAGATTACGGAAGGCACCTACGGATTAGACGTTTAGTACAATTTATCTTCGCAGGCCCTGTCAGTAATAACGCGCTAAAGAATTGTGCGGCACTGTTATGCCGCACCTGCGCAGACTCTCCGATCTGTGTAGCAGTACGCTATCTGACCCTGCGAACAGGTTTCGAAAGACACGGTAGGAAAAATCCTCTGCCGTTCCCCTTTTCGAAGCGGTCGCCGCTCTCCGATTTTCGCCGGGCAATCAAGCAAGGGAAAGGTAGGAGTTCAAAGAGGAAGGAAAACCGCAGGTTGTCCTTCCTTTTTGCCCCCGCGGCGGGTGCCGCGACGCTCCCGCCGTCCGCAGACGGCGAATCCCCTCGCTGAGGTTCAGCGAAAAACTTTCCGCCCGTTAGGGGCGAACACGCTAACGCAGTTCGAGTACCCCGCTCAGCCGGTGCTGAAAAGGAGCCGCCCGTCAGGGGCGAACCGCCTGCGCAGTTCGTGTCCCCCGCTCAGCCGGTGCTGAAAAAAAGCTGCCGCCCGGAAAGGGCGAACCCGCTTGCGCAGTTCGTGTCCCCCAGCTGGTCGGTGCAGAAAATATATACAAAAAGAGCTGCTGCACCCATGCAGCAGCTCTTTTCCATGCAAAATCTTAATCGAACAGGGTCGAAACCGAAGTTTCCTCGTAGATACGCGCGATCGCCTCGGTGAACACCGGTGCAACCGGCAGAACGTTGATCTTATCCAGCTTCTTGTCATTGGTCAGCGGGATGGTATCGAGGATGGTCAGCTCCTTGATCGGGCTGTTCTGGATGCGCTCGATCGCCGGTCCGGACAGTACGCCGTGGCTTGCACAGGCGTAAACCTCGGTCGCGCCGCCGCGCTCTACCAGAGCGTCCGCTGCGTGTACGAGCGTGCCTGCGGTGTCGATCAGGTCATCAACCAGAATGCACTTCTTGCCCTCTACGTTGCCGATGATGTTCATAACCTCGGATACGTTGGCCTTCGGACGGCGCTTGTCGATGATGGCAAGCGGCATATCCAGCTTCTGGGTGAACTTGCGGGCACGGGTAACCGAACCCAGATCGGGAGAAACGATAACGGTATCATCGGTGCCGACGCCGAACTTGCCCGCAATATACGGGATCAGGACGGAAGAACCGAGCATGTTATCCACCGGAATGTCAAAGAAGCCCTGGATCTGTGCAGCGTGCAGGTCCATGGTCAGCACGCGGTCAGCGCCTGCAGCAGTAATAAGGTTTGCGACCAGCTTTGCGGAGATCGGGTCACGCGCCTTGCTCTTGCGGTCCTGACGAGCGTAGCCGAAATACGGGATTACAGCCGTGATACGGCCTGCCGATGCACGCTTGCAGGAGTCGATCATGATGAGCAGCTCCATCAGGTTGTTGTTTACCGGACCGCAGGTGGACTGTACGAGGAACACGTCCGAGCCGCGAACGGATTCCGAAATGGAAACCGAGATTTCGCCGTCAGCGAAGGTGGAGATGGCAGCCTTGCCGATCGGCAGTCCGAGCGCAGAAGCGATCTGCATCGCCAGTGCGGGATGGGAGTTGCCGGAGAAAATTTTGATGTTTTTTCCGTGAGAAATCATTGATTTGCCTCCGTCATATAAATATATTTTTTGTTCCGTGTGGATTTATATACGTTTTTATGGATTTACTTTTCGTCCTTCTCGTGTGCGGCGCGGCGGCGGTCGTTCCAGCCCTCAAGATTGGTCTGGCGGGAACGTGCAACGCTCAGCGCACCGGCAGGAACGTCCTTGGTGACAGTCGTACCGGCAGCCGTAAACGCACGGTCGCCCAGCTTGACAGGCGAAACGAGGTTGGTATTGCAGCCGATGAAGCAGTCGTCACCGATCTCGGTGCGGTACTTGTGATAGCCGTCGTAGTTGACAACGACCGTGCCGCAGCCGAAGTTGACGCGCTCGCCGACGGTCGCATCGCCGATATAGGTCAGGTGCGAAACCTTGGTGCCGTTGCCGATGGTGGACTTCTTCAGCTCTACGAAGTCGCCGATGCGGCAGCCGTCACCGACCACGCTCTGCGGGCGGATATAGGCAAACGGACCGACCGTGGTATTGCTGCCGACGGTGGATTCATAAACCTGCGAATTGTTTACCGTGGTGCCTGCGCCGATCTCGGCCTTTTCGAGGATGGTGTTCGGGCCGATAACCGCGCCCGCGCCGACCTTGCAGCCGGGACGGATGTGACAGCCGGGCAGAATGGTCGCGCCCGGAGCAATATCAGCGTCCGGCGCAATGTAGGTGCTGGTCAGATCGAAGATCTGCACGCCCTTCTTGATGAGGCCGTAGTTGACACGCTGCATCATCTCGACCTGCGCCATAAAGGCGGCAGTGCCGTCGCAGATGACGTAAATCTTGTTGGTGATAGCAATGCCCTTCTGCGCACCGGCTGCAACAGCCGCCGCAACCAGGCCGTCGAGCGTATCAGCGCCGCTCGCGAGTGCCTTTTTCAGCATATCCCAGGTGAACATGGCGGCATAGCAGCGGCTGTCTCTCGGCAGAGGCTGACCTTCCGCATCAAAGCCCTGCTGCTCGGCAGACAGTACGCTGACGCCGTAACCGGTGTTCAGGTGCGTCTCCGCCAGATGGAACAGAGCGTCCTCCTCGGCCAGTGCAAACGGAGCCGCCAGCACCAGAACGTGCTCGCTCTCCGGCAGCGCAGCCAGCGAGGCAAAACGATTTGCGGCATCGAGCGCGATGTCCTGTGCGCCGGCAACGGCAGGCTCTCTGTCGTCGTGCGCAAAGAAGCACGCCTCCACCGCATCAGGCAACGCATCCCGCATTGCATCGCCCGCAGTGCCGAACAACACCGGACGCGCAAAAGCGGAAATGCCGTTTTCGTCAAACAGGCCGCCAACCATGACGGCATTTACTTTATTCATCGCAGAAATCCTTTCGTTTCTCAAGGGTCATACGACCAGATTTTCCGATATAGCTTTATTATACAACAGTATGCCGCAAATTGCATTATCATTTTTCGATAAATTTCTTCTCACCGCATAATATTTTTCGCCGTTTGCATACAAAGGCCGCAAAGCAAGCATTTTGGTGGGAAATCAAGTAATGGAAAATTGAGAATGGAAAATGGAAAATGAGTGTTAGATAAAGCCATTTGCAGAAAATAACATCGTTTCAGATAGCCTTACCGTAGGGTGCGGCAAGGTGAATTGCCCGAAGGGCAAGAGAAGGTGCCGCACCCTACGATTTGGCGTTACATGACGATTATTCCGTATAAAAATACGATAACACGTTTCATTCCACGTTCATTTTCCATTCTCCATTCTCCATTCTCAATTCTCCATTACTGCACAAAAAAGACTCGAAACATACGTTTCGAGTCTTTTAGGGTTAGCTTTTAGCCCTGAACTGCGATAACCTCAACTTCAACCTTAGCGCCGAGCGGCAGAGCAGCTACTTCAACGCAGGAACGAGCCGGAGCGCCTTCCGGGAAGTACTTCGCGTACACGCCGTTGAATGCAGCAAAGTCGTTGATGTCGGACAGGAAGCAGGTGGTCTTGACTACGCGGTCAAAGGACACGCCGCCCTGTGCCAGAACGCACTGCAGGTTCTTCATGACCTGCTCGGTCTGCTCCTCGATGGTGGTTGCTACAATCTTGCCCGCCTTCGGATCGATCGGAACCTGACCGGAGGTAAATACGAAACCGTTTGCAGCGATTGCCTGAGAGTACGGGCCTACTGCTGCCGGTGCAAGATCAGTGTGCAGAACTTCCTTGATAGCCATGGTGGGAATTCTCCTTTATATATCTTTATTTTTTGATAACCGGGTGAAATGAGTGCTTTTGTGCATAAAATCCGCACAGAAACGCAATTGTGGCGTTGCCACAATTACTTCTTGCCGCCCTTGGTCTTTTTCAGACGCTCAGTGTTGGACAGAACGCGCTTGCGCATACGGATGCTCTCCGGAGTGATCTCGAGCAGCTCATCGTCGGAGATGAACTCGAGTGCCGCCTCGATGGACATCTGGCGCGGAGGAATCAGGCGCAGCGCATCATCCGAGCCGGATGCACGCATGTTGGTCAGCTGCTTCTTCTTGCAGACGTTTACAGCCATGTCCTCGCCGCGCGGGTTCTCGCCGACGATCATGCCTTCGTATACCATCGTGCCGGGGCCGATGAACAGCGGGCCGCGATCCTGTGCGTTGAACAGGCCGTAGCCGACAGCCTCGCCGGCCTCAAACGCGATCAGAGAACCGGTGGTGCGCTTCTGGATATCGCCCTTGTACGGCTGATAGCCGTTGAATACGGAGGACATAACACCCTCGCCCTTGGTATCGGTCAGGAACTCAGTGCGGTAGCCGAACAGGCCGCGTGCCGGAATAATGAACTCCAGACGCATACGGTCGGTGCCCTTCGGGTTCATGGAAACCAGCTCGCCCTTACGAGCGCCCATCTTCTCCATGATCGCGCCGACTGCATCGGCCGGAACGTCCGCGATCATGCGCTCCATCGGCTCACAGGTCTTGCCGTCGATCTCCTTGAGCAGTGCCTTCGGTGCGCCGACCTGGAACTCGTAGCCCTCACGGCGCAGGTTCTCGATCAGGATGGACAGGTGCATCTCACCGCGGCCGCAAACGCGGAATGCGTCGGTGGTGTCGGTTTCGTTTACGCGCAGGGATACATCCTTGAGCAGCTCACGGAACAGACGCTCACGCAGGTGGCGGGAGGTAACAAACTTGCCTTCCTTGCCGGCGAACGGAGAGTCGTTGACCATAAAGGTCATCTCAACGGTCGGCTCGGAAATCTTAACGAACGGCAGAGCCTCAACGTGCTCGGGGTCGCACAGGGTCTCACCGATGGTTACGCCCTCGATGCCGGAGAAGCAAACGATCTCGCCTGCCTGTGCCTCCTCGATCGGCTGACGACCCAGCTCCTCGATGGAGTACAGGGTAACCAGCTTCGCGTTGTACGGCTTGGTGTTGCCGTGGTAGTCGCAGACGGTAACCTGCTGACCTACCTTCATCGAGCCGCGCTCGATACGGCCGATGCCGATACGACCGACGTACTCGTTGTAGTCAATAGAAGAAACGAGCATCTGGGTCGGGCCTTCGGTATCAACATGCGGCGCCGGAATATGCTCGAGGATCTGCTCGAACAGCGGGGTCAGGTCCTTGCCCTCCACGTTCGGGGACATGGAAGCGGTGCCTGCACGGCCGGAGCAGTAAACGATCGGGCTGTCCAGCTGCTCGTCGGTCGCATCAAGGTTGAGCAGCAGTTCGAGAACCTCGTCGCCGATCTCGTTGAGGCGAGCGTCCGGACGGTCGATCTTGTTGATTGCAATGATGATCTTGTGACCGAACTCCAGTGCCTTCTGCAGCACGAAGCGGGTCTGCGGCATCGGGCCTTCTGCTGCGTCAACCAGCAGAACAACGCCGTCTACCATCTTGAGGATACGCTCTACCTCGCCGGAGAAGTCGGCGTGGCCCGGGGTATCTACGATGTTGATCTTTACGCCCTTGTAATGTACAGAGGTGTTCTTTGCCAGAATGGTAATGCCGCGCTCACGCTCGATGTCGCCCGAGTCCATGACACGCTCCTCTACCACCTGATTTTCGCGGAAAGCGCCAGCCTGCTTGAGCATCTGATCGACCAGAGTAGTCTTGCCATGGTCAACGTGCGCAATGATGGCGATGTTGCGTAAATCGTTACGGATCATATATTCTATTCCTCCATCAGCGGGATTATTTTCGTACAGAATTTATTATACCCGTTTTTTCGTTCATTTTCCACCTATTTTATCGTCAAAATTACGGCGATATATCCGCTCCAAATTGTAAAATATTTTACCGAACTGAGAAATCTCCCCATGTTTTCCGGTTGACGCAGGCTTACTCCTGCCGTACAATAAAGAAAAGACGCAAGCGTCTGATAAAAGGAAGGAGAATCTCTATGAATAAAATCGGAAAGGCAATGCTCTGCACCGTACTGACCGGCGCGATGGCTGTCGGCGCTGCAGGCGCGGCCGACCTTGGTTCCCTGTCTCCGCAGGGTGCTAAGGCGTATCTGAATCAGATCACCACCCTGCAGAATAAGTATGGCAAGGCTGCCGCCCGCACGGACGATGGCTTCAAGGGACTGCTGACCGGACTTTCCATGGCAAAGCTGGTGGATATGGACGGCGACGGCACGCCCGAGCTGTACTGCGGCGCAGGTCTGAACGGTCAGCATATGTATTCGTATGCGGATGGGAAAATCTACGCGCTGGATATTCCGGAGGGCGTGAGCAACTTCGGCACGGATGTTTCGCCGTGCACCCAGTTTTACGTTGGCAAAGCCAAGGCGTATCTGGTCTCTGGTCAGGAAGTAATGAATAACAATCCGGTCACCTTCTGGACCAAACAGGGCGATAAAGCCGTTGTGGTCCTCACCTACACGGACGGCTTCGACTGGGATGCCGAGACACCGACACCAGTCAAAACTATCAACGGTCAGTCCGTTACCGCAGAGGAATTTTCTTCCGCTATCCTCGACTTCACCGGCGATATGGACGAGCAATATTACTCCTTCTGGGAAAGCCCTTACAACAGCGACCGTGCGCTGTCTCCGCGTTCGGCTCTGCAGGACACCATCACCTCCCTGCGTAAACTCACCAACCCGACCGCACATGTTTCCCGCCACAAGGTAACACTCAACGGCGCAAAGGCTGATCTGGCTGCGTACACCATCAACAGCAACAACTATTTCAAGCTGCGCGATCTTGCAAAAGCACTGAAAGGTCTGGATTATGAATTTGAGGTAAAGTGGAACGCCGCCCAGCAGCGCATCGACCTGACGAGCCGAACCGCGTACACGCCGGTCGGCGGCGAACAGGCTGCCCTGCCCGCCGGCAATAAGGCTGCCACGCTCACGAACGCCTCCGTCTACCTCGACGGAAAGCCGCTTTCCCTCACCGCCTACTCCATCGGCGGCAATAACTACTTCAAGCTGCGCGACCTCGTTTTCGCGCTCGGCTTTTCCGTGGATTGGGATAACGCCACCTCGACTGTTACCATTTCGGCTCAGTAATGGAGAATTGAGAATTACAAAAAGCCACTGTTCAGTGAACAGTGGCTTTTTCGCGCCATGGCGCGATTCAATTCCGGTTTGCTTGCAAACCGCACCCGCATGGCAGGATTTCGCACAGAAATCCGAGTCATTGGCTCCGCCGCAGCGGACCGCGCATACGCGCGGATTCAAACGCGTTTGCCCGCAAACGCATAAAAAGTCAGGACATGCGCCTGACTTTTTATACAAGAAAGGGATTCTGTGTGCCCGTCAAAGGCGGACGCGCAGAATCCCGCACAGGACGTATCCGAGCCAACGGCTCGGTACGTCCCCCTCGATTGAAAGGCCAAAGGCCTTTCAATCGAGAAGCGAAGCGCCCTTACTGGTTTGCTTCGATGTAGTTTACGATGTCACCGATGGTGCTCATCTTAGCAGCTTCCTCGTCGGAAATCGTTACGCCGAAGTTCTCCTCGAGGTCCATCATCAGCTCTACAACGTCCAGAGAGTCTGCGTTCAGGTCTTCCTTAACCTTGGTGTCCATGGTCATGGTGGAAGCATCAGCGTCAAACTTGTCTGCCAGGATTTCACATACCTTTTCAAACATGGGATTTACACTCCTTCATTACTTTCTTGATTTATTGTTCTGAAAACTCCGACTCTGCGGAATTTTTCATACCGTTTCTGCAGCATCGTGTCGATGTCCGGCTCAGCATCCAGCTCGGCAAGCTGGTCGCGCAGCGTGCGCGCCACATTGCGGATAAGCTGTGCGGAGGATGTGCCCTCCTGAATGATGCCTTCGATCATACCGAAGCTGTACAGGTCCTGCGCGGTGATATGCAGCGTGTCCGCTGCCTCCGCCTCGCGCTTGGGGTCCTTCCAGAGAATGGACGCGCAGCCGCGCGGCGAAATAACCGAATACAGGGCGTTCTCGAGCATGAGCACACGATCTGCCACCGCCAGCGCCAGTGCGCCGCCGGAGCCGCCCTCACCCGTCACGATAGAGACAACAGGCGTTTTCAGCTCGATAAACTCATACAAACAGCGGGCAATGGCCTCGCCCTGACCGCGTTCCTCCGCGCCAACGCCGCAGAACGCGCCGCCGGTGTCAACAAAGTTGATGACCGGGCGGTGGAATTTCTCCGCCTGATGTGCGAGACGCAAGGCCTTTCGATAGCCCTCCGGGTGCGCCATGCCGAAGTTGGCGTCCATATTCTGCTCAATGGTGCGGCCCTTGCGGTGGCCGATTACCGTCACCGGTGTGCCGTTGAAGTAGCCAACGCCGCCGAGGATGGCATGGTCGTCCGAAAAATAGCGGTCGCCGTGCAGCTCGGTGAAGTCGGTGAACAGTTCATTGATATAATCCGTGATCATCGGGCGCTTGGTATCGTGGATGATACGCATTTTTTCACTTGCGGGTTTGTTAATCACGACGCCACACCTGCCATTTCTTGGACTTAGAGCCGCAGTGCAGCTTCAAGAGTTTTTCCAGCGTTTCTCTGAGTTGATTACGCGGAACTATTTTATCACAGAAACCGTGCGATAGCAAGAACTCCGAGGACTGAAAATCGTCCGGGAGGGTCTGACCGATGGTTCCCTCGATAACACGGCGGCCGGCAAAGCCGATGGTCGTGCGCGGCTCCGCGAGGATAATATCGCCCAGCATGGCGAACGACGCGGTAACACCGCCCGTGGTCGGGTCGGTCAGCACGGTGATATACAGCAGTCCGGCATCCGAGTGACGGCGCGCCGCCGCGGACACCTTTGCCATCTGCAGGAGCGAAAACATGCCCTCCTGCATACGCGCACCGCCCGAGCAGGTGAACAGCACGACAGGCAGACCCTTTTCGGTCGCGTACTCGAACAGGCGGGTCAGCTTTTCACCGACGACCGAACCCATAGACGCCATCATGAAATGGCTGTCCATGACGCCGATCGCGGTTTCCACGCCGCCGATCTTACACACGCCGGTCTTGACTGCGTCCGGCATGCCGACCTTTTCAGCCAGCTCTGCCGTTTTCTCTGCGTATCCCGGGAAGTGGATCGGGTCCGCCGGTGCCAGATTGGCGTACAGCTCCTCAAAGCTGTCCTTATCCGCGATCTGACGGATGCGCGTGCGCGCGAGCAGTCGTCCGTAGCGTCCGCAGTGCGGGCACACATACAGATTCTTGCCGTAGGCATACGCCTTCAGTTCTGCGCCGCAGCCCTTGCAGGTTACGACCTTGGCCGCTTCGTCCTCCTGCGGTTTCATTTCCATAGAGGTCTCGCGTGTTTTTTGAAACAGGTCGATCAGACCCATGCGTAACTCCCCTTTCACTGTTAAGATCAATACCGCGTGATTGTTTGCAATCGTGCGGTATCACCTCTTGAATCCTGCAGATTAACAGTCTGCGGATTGCAAAAATCTGCGGATTGCTCAAACTTCTTCGGATTCAACTATACTTGCGCTAAATCTATTATACCATAATAAATGATTTAGTCAAAATCGCCGTTTGCGATGGAATTAACATTAAAGTTTGCTTCCACAAACGCCTTCGAGCACAGGATGTGCATCTGATAGTCGGTTGCGGTCACAACGCCCTCAAACAGCATCTCCGCGAGGGCACGGCGCATGCGAACGATGGCCTGCTCACGGTCGGCGCCGTAGACGATCAGCTTGCCGATCATGGAATCGTAAAACGGCGGAATCTTATATCCCTGATAAGCCGCGGAATCCACGCGCACGCCGGGACCGCCCGGCAGATGCAAGGACACCAGTGTGCCCGGACAGGGCGCGAAGTTTCTCGACGGGTCCTCCGCGTTGATGCGGCACTCGATGGCGTGACCGCGGATGGTCAGATCCTCCTGCTTAAAGGACAGCGGCTCGCCTGCCGCCACGCGAAGCTGCTCGCAGACCAGATCTACGCCGGTGACCTCCTCGGTGACCGGGTGCTCGACCTGAATGCGGGTGTTCATCTCGCAGAAGTAGAAATTGCGGTCGTTATCGACCAGAAATTCGATTGTACCCGCGTTTCGGTAGCCGACGCGCTTTGCCAGCGCAACAGCCGCCGAGGTCATCTTCTCGCGCAGCTCGGGCGTGACGAAAGCCGACGGACTTTCCTCGATCAGCTTCTGGTGGCGGCGCTGCACCGAGCACTCACGCTCGAACAGGTGCACCACGTTGCCGTAGTTATCGCCCAGAATCTGCACCTCGATATGGCGCGGATTGTGAATATATTTTTCCATGTACAGGCGGCCGTCACCGAAGTTGGCGATAGCCTCTGCAGAGGCGCTGTCGTACGCGTCCTTGAGGTCCTTGACGCTCTCCGCCACGCGGATGCCCTTGCCGCCGCCGCCGGATGCCGCCTTGAGCATGACCGGATAGCCGATGCGCTCGGCCTCGGAGATGGCTTCGTCAAAATCGCGCAGCGGGCCGTCCGTGCCGAGCGCGACCGGAACGCCTGCAGCGATCGCGTTGCGCTTTGCCTCGGATTTGTCTCCCATCAGACGGATGGTTGCCGCAGTCGGGCCGATAAACGCCAGACCGGCCTGCGTGATGCGCTCGGCAAAATCCGGATTCTCGGACAGGAAGCCGAAGCCCGGATGAATGGCCTGACAGCCGGAAGCCAGCGCCGCCGAAATGATATTATCCATATTCAGGTAGCTGTCCGCCGCACGGGCCGGACCGATGCAGACCGCTTCGTCCGCGATCTGCGCGTGCAGCGCTTCGCGGTCAGCCTCGGAGTAAACGGCCACCGAGATAATGCCTAAATCACGGCAGGCCTGAATAATGCGGACCGCAATCTCGCCGCGGTTCGCAATGAGTACCTTCTGAAACATTCGATTAGCTCTCTCCCGCCTCAGTCATTGATGACCATGCATTTGATCTCCGCTTCGGCGGCCTTCTCGTCACCGACCCAGGCAATGCCCTCGGCTACTGCCATCGGGCCGCGGCGCTTGGTGAAGGTAACTTCCAGACGAAGGGTATCGCCCGGCTTTGCCATTGCGCGGAATTTCGCCTTGTCAATGCCGGTGTAGACCGCAGTCTTGCCCTTGAATTCGGGCAGAGACAGCAGCGCTACGCCGCCTGCCTGCGCGAGCGCCTCCAGACGGAACACCGCGGGCATAATCGGGTTGCCCGGAAAGTGGCCCTGGAAGAAGAACTCGTCACCGGTCAGGTGCAGCGCACCGACTACATGGTTCTCGTCCATTTCGAGGATCTCGTCCACCAGAAGCATCGGCGGACGGTGCGGAAGGATCTCCATGATCTGTTCTTTGTTCAGCATATTATAATCCCTCTCAATCTAAAAAGCAAGATAATTACCGCAAAACTACAGTTTTGCCGGTAATAGGAACGGATCGTGGACCGTTCCCAAGTCGTACGAAAGTTCCTCCCGTCGGTCGAAACTTTCTCCCTCTATCGGTATAAAAACGGTGATACTTGCTCCCCGTTTTTATGAATTTGCTATGCAAATTCTATTGAATCCGCGCTGATGCGCGGCAGATGCTTACGTCTTACTCAATAACACAAAGGACTTGGTTATACTCCACCATATCGCCCGGCTGCGCCATAATGCGGATGACCTTGCCGTCGCACGGTGCCTTGATCTCGTTCATGATCTTCATCGCCTCGATGATGCAGAGGGTATCGCCCTCCTTCACCTGCTGACCGACCAGCACGAACGGCGGTTCGTCCGGAGACGGAGAAGAATAAAACGTGCCGACCAGCGGGCTCTTCACCTGCGTGCCTGCCGGAAGCTGCTCCTCTGCCGGTGCCGCGTCTGCGCTCTCCGCTGCGGGTGCTGCCGCCGGCGCCGCTGCGGGTGCCGCCGCTGCTACCGATGCTGCAGCGATCACGGGAGCCGGTTCAGCTGCCTTGATCTTGATTTTTGCGTCATCCAGCTCGAGCTCGACCTCGCCCAGCTTTTTTGCAGCCAGTGCGTCCATCAGCTCAAGCGCGATGTCTTTCAGTTCTTTGATGTCCATTTTTATACCTTCTTGATCAGGATGCAGGCGTTGTGGCCGCCAAAGCCGAGCGAGTTGGAGATGGCAACATTGATCGGCATCTCAACCGCCTTGTTCGGGGTGATATCCAGATCACACTCCGGATCCGGCTCCTTGTAGCCGATGGTCGGCGGTACAATGCCCTCGCGGATTGCCATAACGCAGGCAATGGCCTCAACCGCAGCCGCGCCGCCCAGCAGATGGCCGGTCATGGACTTGGTGGAGGATACCTTTACGTTGTAAGCCTCGTCGCCGAACGCCTTTTTGATAGCGATGGTTTCGTACTTCTCGTTGAGCGGCGTGGAGGTGCCGTGCGCGTTGATATAGTCAACGTCAGCCGGGGTCAGACCGGCATCCTCAATGGCACCGCGGATAGCGTGTGCAGCCGCATCGCCGTCCGGAGACGGGCTGGTGATGTGGTAAGCGTCGCCGGAGGCACCGTAGCCTGCCACCTCTGCCAGAATGGTCGCGCCGCGCTGCTGTGCGTGCGTCAGACTCTCGAGTACGAGACAGCCTGCGCCTTCGCCCATGACAAAGCCGGAACGGCGTGCGTCAAACGGGATGGAAGCCGCCGTCGGGTCCTCGCCCATGTGAACCGCCTTCATATTCTGGAAGCCTGCCATCGAGATCGGAATAATGCCGTTCTCGGTGCCGCCGCAGACAACAACGTCCTGATAGCCGTGGCGGATGGCGCGCATTGCCTCACCGATGGAGTGGTTGCCGGTCGCGCACGCGGAGACCGGGCAGAAATTCTCACCCTTGAAGCCGAAGTGCATGGAGATATACGCCGCCGCGATGTTGGCGATCATCTCCGGGATAGCGAACGGCGAAACGCGGCCGGGACCCTTTTCGAGCAGCTTCGGGACCTCCTGCTCGACAACGTGCAGACCGCCTACGCCCGAGCCGAAGATAACGCCCGTGCGATAGGGATCGAAATTGCCTTCCTTGAGGCCTGCCTGCTCGACAGCCTGAACCGCTGCCGCCATTGCGTAATGCACATTTGCGTCTGCGCGGCGCGCCTCACGCTTCTCCATATACTGGGTCGGGTCGAAATTCTTGACCTCTGCACCCAGCTTTACCTTAAAATCGGATACATCAAACTTGGTGATGGGACCGATGCCGCACTTGCCGGTCTTGAGCGACTCCCAAAACGACGGCACATCGTTGCCGACCGGAGTGATGGCACCCATGCCGGTGATTACTACACGTTCCATATATTTGCTCCTTCATTCCAATATCACGCATTTATCTAATCGCAATTTTTATTCCACGCAGCAAAAAGGTATCACCGGATAATTCGGCAAGAGCAATTTGCGCAGGAATTTTGCGTTCTGATTAGGCGCGGGTTTGCAGCAATACTTTGTGTATTGCAAAAATCCGGAACGACATCAGAGCGGAAAATTACCGCAAAGTGCCGCAGGCGAATTGTCCGGTGATGCCTTAATAAAGTCCGCCGTCCGCGATGATCGTCTGGCCGGAAATATAGCTTGCAGCGTCGGAAGCCAGAAAGGCAACCACGCCTGCGATCTCCTCCGGCTTGCCGAAACGGCCGAGCGCGATCTGCTTCTTGGCGTTCTCGCGAATGTCCTCGGGCACCTTGTCGCTCATCTCGGTGGCGATCCAGCCCGGAGCGACCGCGTTTACCGTAATGCCGCGCGCACCCAGCTCCTTGGCGGCGGTCTTGGTCATGCCGACCATACCCGCCTTGGCAGCGGTGTAGTTGATCTGGCCGTAGTTTCCGGTGAACGCCGAAACCGAGGTGATGTTGATGATGCGGCCCTGCTTTGCACGCATCATCATCGCACCGCACAGGCTGAGCATGTTGAAGGCGCCCTTGAGGTTGGTGCGGATAACATCGTCAAACTGGTCCTCCTTCATGCGGACCATCAGACCGTCGCGGGTGATGCCCGCATTGTTGACGAGAACGAACGGTACGCCGATCTCTTCCTTAATTTCCTTGAGCGCGGTGTTGCAGGCGTCATAGTCCGCAACATCCCACTTCTTCACATAAGCGTTAACGCCGTGCGCGCGGCACTTCTCCGCCACAGCCTCAGCCTTTTCGACCGAGGACGCACAGTTGATGAGGACGTCAAAGCCGTCCTGCGCCAGCTTTTCCGCGATTGCCGCGCCAATGCCGCGGGAACCGCCGGTTACGATTGCTAAGCTCATTGTTTACTCCATTCTATAGACAGGCAGGAGTGAGGAGTTTTCCTATCTCTTCACTCTCCGCTCTTATTCAAATCTCTTGTAAGCGTTCTTCAGAAGGTCCTCCGCCTGCGCGGTCATGCCCTTGAGGATCTCCTCGCACGGATGCAGCTCCTTGAGCATACCCGCAATCTGACCGGACATAAAGGTGCCCTCCTCATAGTTGCCGTCCTGCACGGCCTTACGCAGCGAACCGGCGGTTGCCTTCTCAAGCTCCTCAAGGGAGGCATCGGTGTTCTGCTTCTCAAGCTCGAGGCACTTGCGCGCCATCGGGGTCTTGAGCGAACGCACCGGATGACCGGACGGACGACCGGTAACAACGGTCGAAATGTCGGTTGCCTTGAGGACGAGCTCCTTGTACTTATCCGAAATGTAGCACTCGTTGGAGGCGAGGAACACGGTGCCGCACTGTACGCCTTCAGCGCCGAGCATCATGGCAGCTGCCATGCCGCGGCCGTCTGCAATGCCGCCTGCTGCGATGACCGGAATGCTCAGTGCGTCTACGACCTGCGGAACGAGCGGCATGGTGGTCAGCTCACCGATGTGGCCGCCGCCTTCCATACCCTCTGCGATAACCGCATCTGCACCTGCGCGCTCCATGCGCTTTGCCAGTGCAACCGAAGCAACGACCGGCATAACCTTAATGCCTGCGTTCTTCCAGTCCGCGATATACTTGCCCGGATTGCCTGCACCGGTGGTCAGCACTTCGATCTTCTCGTCGATGGCCAGCTGCGCCAGATCGTCCGCATTCGGGGAGAGCAGCATGATGTTCATACCGAGCGGCTTGTCCGTGATAGCACGCGCCTTATGGATCTCCTCACGGATGTAATCGACCGGAGCCGCGCCGCCCGCGATAATGCCCAGACCGCCTGCCTTGGAAACCGCAGCAGCCAGATGGTGCTCCGCGATCCACGCCATAGCGCCCTGCACGATCGGATATTCGATACCGAGAAGTTCTGTGATCTTGGTTTTCATAGGTTTGTTCTCCCCTTTTTAATAGGTAGTAAATTATTATAACATATTTTAACGCAAATAATAGACAGCGTGCATATTTTAGACAATTCACCTTAAATTTGTCTAACAGATAATGCCGGACGGCTGCAAGAACCGTCCGGATTTATCCAATATTATAGTTTAATCACAAATGCGCCATAAGTCAAGCCTCCGCCGAAACCGGTGCAGACAATAGTCTGACCCTCCTTCAGCAGGCCGTTCTTACGCATTTCGTTCAGACAGATCGGCACGCTTGCCGACGAGGTATTGCCGAAACGATCCATATTGACGTAGATCTTCTCCTTCGGCAGATGGTATCTGCGTGCAATAACATCCAGAATACGCAGATTCGCCTGGTGCGGCACCACCCAGTCGATTTCCTCTGCGGTGACGCCCGCCCGCTTGAGTGCGGTGTCGATCGCAAGCGGTACGGCTCTTGCGGTGAAGCGCACGACCGGTGCACCCTGCATTTTCAGGAAACGCGCCTTCGGGTCCACCGTGCGGTCACCGGAAAGCGGATCCTCGACCGGCAGGGCTTCCATGTGCAGGTACTCTGCACCCGAGCCGTCTGCCGCGGTGAAGGTGGACAGAATGCCGACCGTTTCGTCCTCGGTCGCCTGATAAACGGCCGCAGCGGCACCGTCGCCGAACAGAATGCAGGTCGAGCGGTCGGTGTAGTCCACGATGCGCGAAAGCGTTTCCGCCGAGACAACCAGTACGGTCTTTGCCTTGCCGGATTTAATGTAGCTGTCCGCAATGTCGGTCGCAGAGACAAAGCCGGTGCAGGCGTTGTTGATGTCGAACGCGCCGACCTGACGCGCACCCAGCTTGTCCTGCAGGATAGACGCCGTATTCGGCGTGTTGGTATCCGGCGAGCAGGTGCTGACGAGAATGAGGTCCAGCTCCTCTGCGGTAATGCCTGCGTCCGCGAGTGCGTCCTGTGCGGCACCGAGCGCCAGCTCCCATGTATGTGTATTCTTTGCGATGCGGCGCTCGCGCACACCGGTGCGCTGCACGATCCACTCATCGTTGGTATCGACCATTTTTTCCAGCATGGCGTTGGTCAGGACAAAATCCGGAATGCAGGCGCCCGTGCCGATCAGTTTACTGTTGATGATTTCCACGCTCCTAAAAAGTCCAAATCGCTCTCCCAAAAAGCGTGGAAAAGCGACAATAGTTAGATTGACAAAGTATTCTCCGACTATTATAATAAAAGCACAGGAAAATGTCAAGGCGGCGCGGCATATTTCGCAACACTTCGCACAGAAATATGCGTTAACGTTCTATGCCGTCTAAATTTGATGATTATTTTGGAGGAACCAAACGTGAACTACGGTTTTGCATTTTTCCCAGGTCAGGGCGCACAGGCCCCCGGCATGGGCAAGGATCTTTATGAGAACTCGCAGGCTGCCAAGCTGGTTTTTGAGGAAGCAAGCGAAGGCGCCGATCTGGATGTAGCCAAGCTGTGCTTTGAGAGCGACAAGGCAACGCTCTCCCGCACGGAGAACAGCCAGATCGCAATTTTCACCCATTCCATGGCAGCCTGGGCTGCACTGAAGGAAGCAGGCGTGGAATTCAAGGCAGCGGCAGGCTTCTCGCTCGGTGAATACACCGCACTGGCGGCTGCAGGCGTTGTTTCCCTCGCAGACGGCGTGAAGATCGTTTCCATGCGCGGCAAGCTGATGCAGCAGGCAGCGGACTCGATCGACGGCGGCATGGCGGCTATCCTCGGTCTGGAGGACAGCGCAATTGAAGAAGCCTGCGCGAAGGTGACCTCCGGCGTGGTTCGTCCGGTCAACTACAACTGCCCGGGTCAGCTGGTTATCGCAGGTGAAAAGGCGGCTCTCGCAGAGGCGATCGAGAACTGCAAGGCTGCCGGCGCACGCCGTGCGCTCCCGCTTGCGGTATCCGGTGCATTCCACACCCCGCTGATGGCAAAGGCTGCCGCAGAGCTGCGCGCTTACGTTGCGGACTTTACCTTCTCCGCACCGAAGATGGATATTTACTCCAACCTTGACGGCAAGGTTTACGACTGCTCCGACCTGCCGGCACATCTCGAGCAGCACATGATTTCTCCGGTTCGCTGGACGCAGCTGGTGAAGAACGGCATGGCTGCCGGTCTGACCTCGGCGTGCGAGATCGGTCCGGGCAAGACGCTGACCGGCTTTGCGGGCAAGATCAGCAAGGAGCTGACCTGCAAGACCGTGCAGGATATGGCGGGCGTGCAGGCTGCAGCCGAATGATTTTCGACTGAAAACGCATAGAGACAGTAAAAAGGCACCTCAATGAGGTGCCTTTTGTTATCTCAGAAAACCCAAATGCTCCAGCAGGATTTTGAGACCCATCAAAATCAGCACGATACCGCCGAACAACTCTGCGCGGGACTTGTACTTTGTGCCGAACACATGGCCGATCTTCACGCCGATGCACGACAGCACAAACGTGGTTGCACCGATGAACGACACCGCCGGAACGATATCGACCTGCAGGAACGCAAACGTCACACCGACCGCAAGCGCGTCAATGCTCGTGGCAACCGCAAGCGGCAGCATGGTCATAAAGCGGAACGAATCGCTGACGCTTTCGTCATCGTGCTCGCGCGACTCGCGCACCATGTTTGCGCCAATAAGCCCCAGCAGCACAAAGGCGATCCAGTGATCAATGCTCGTGATGAGCGACTGAAAGCGCACGCCGAGTGCAAAGCCGATGAGCGGCATTAAAAGCTGAAAGCCGCCGAAATACAGTCCGCAGATGACCGCGTGCTTAGCCTTGAGCGTGCGCACGCTCAGTCCCTTGCAGACAGACACCGCGAACGCATCCATCGACAGACCGACTGCGATCAAAAACAACTCCAGTAAACCCATTTTCTTGTCCTCCTCAGTCGTTTATCCGGCGGAAAACAGGCACAAAAAAAGACCCATCTGCCGCGTAGAACAGATAAGTCTCGTCATTTCATGCAAAACCAGAGGAGCGTCCTCCCCAGTATGTTGGCTCTGCCGCGCGGCGGAACAACCGCGCCGACTACTCCCTTATTGCGCTTTATGATAGCATATGCACACAAAAATGTCAATATGCGCACCGAATTGTTGCTCTTGGCAAACTGCGGCGCCCGCCGCTGAGGGCAAAAAGGGTAGACACCTACGGTTTCTACCCTCTTTGAACACCCGTTTCCCTTGGTAGCCTACCTTGGGTGCAGACGGTAGACTGCGTAAGCAGGAAAAGGGGAACGGCAGTCGGTCTACCGCTCAATCGCTTTCTCCGCCTTTTCGCAATTCACAGATAGCGTACTGCTACACATGCGGGTTAATCAACGCAGAGTGCGGCATGACAGTGCCGCACAATTCGTCAGCGCGTTATGATGGACAGGGCCTGCGAGGATAAATGCTACTAAATAGATAGATTCGTAGGTGCTGTCTGTAACCTCCAGACTAACAAATTGCGCGACACGGGTATGTTGCGCCTGCTGGAAGTAGCCGACCTGTGTAGCAGAACGGTATCTGACACTGCGAATAGGTTGAGAAAGACACGGAAGAAAAAATCCTCTGTCGTTCCCCCATTTCGCAGCGGTCACATGTCGGCAATCTGCGCCAGACTATCTAACAAGGGAAAGGTAGGAGTTCAAAGAGGAAGGGAAACCATGGGTGTCCCTTCCTCTTTGCTCCCGCGGCGAGTGCCGCAGTCCCCCGCTGTGCCACAGCGCACTCTTCGCCCAGAAACGGCGAACCGTTCACACGGTTCGGGCACACCGGAAAGTCTGTGCCGAGAAATCTTCGCTCGAAAAGCGCACGCCGGTCAACTCCCCCAACGTTTTCCCTTGTGCAATGCCGCAAAATGCGCTATACTTATTTTATATGACTTGAAAAAGAGGTTACAACAATGAAACTCCAAACCAGACTGGCGGTGCTGGTGTGCAAGGCATCGGGCGCTGTCCTGCGCAAGCTAGGACGCGGCGGCACCAACCTGCCGGGCAAGCTGGCACTGAAAATTGATAAAAATATTCTGGGTGAGCTGTCGCGCGGCGTAAAGGTCACGGTCGTGACCGGCACGAACGGCAAGACCACCACCTCCCGCATGATCGAGCAGGCGTTCGCCGATGCGGGACTCAAATATTTCTCCAACAAGTCGGGCGCGAACCTGCTGACCGGCATCATCGCGGTATTTGCACAGCATTCCACGCTGTCCGGCAAATGCCCGTACACGCACGCGCTCATCGAGTGCGACGAGGCAGCCTTCCGCAAAACGAGCGAATACCTGCCGGTCGAATGTCTGGTCGTCAACAACATCTTCCGCGACCAGCTTGACCGCTACGGCGAAATTACGCACACGCTCAACGCCATCCGCGAGGGTATCACGCATGTGCCGAATGCAACGCTCTGCCTGAACGCGGACTGCTCGCTCACCGCTTCCCTTGCGGACAGCGTGCCGAACAAGATTGTCTGGTTCGGCGTGAATGTCCCGATTTACAAGGAGACCGCTCACGAGCTGTCCGACGCGCCGTACTGCATCCACTGCAAGACCGAATATGAATACGATTACATCACCTACGGCCATCTCGGCGGCTTCCGCTGCCCGAAGTGCGGCTACCACCGCCAGACGCCGCAGGTCGCTGTCACCAAGGTGCTCGCCACCGGTGCGGACTCGTCCGATATCATACTGGACATCTTCGGTCACGAGCACGAGGTACACGTCAACCTGCCGGGCGGCTACAACATCTACAACGCCGCCGCAGAAGCCGCTGTCGCGCACGTTGTCGGCATCGACGAGCAGACCGCGGTCAGCGCACTTTCACAATTCGAATGCGGCTTCGGCCGTGCCGAGCAGTTCAAGCTCGGTCAGGCACAGGCGCGCATGATGCTGGTCAAGAATCCTGCCGGCTTCAATCAGGTCATCAACCTGATCGCGCACGATGAGGGCAATTACAAGCTGGCATTCCTGCTCAACGACCGCTTCGCGGACGGCACGGACATCAGCTGGATCTGGGACGTTGACTTCGAGGCACTCGCCGACCAGCAGGTGCGCTTTACACGCGTACTGGTTTCCGGCGTGCGTGCGGATGATATGGCGCTGCGTCTCAAGTACGCAGGCTTTGCCCCCGAGCGTATCGAGGTTATCCGCGAGTACGACAGGCTGCTGACCGAGATCGGCTCGGATGAGACACCGGCATTCCTTATGCCGACATACACTGCCATGTTCGACCTGCGCGGTGAGATCAGCAAGCACACCGACGTTAAGGCGTTCTACGAATAAGGGGGAAACTGCAATGGAACTGAATATCTGCCATCTTTACCCCGACATTCTCAATCTGTACGGTGACCGGGGCAACATTATCACGATGAAGCGCCGTCTGGAGAGCCGCGGCATCAGCGTCAATGTGGACGAGTGCTCGATCGGTCAGCCGCTCGATGTGGACAAGTACGACATTTTCTTCATCGGCGGCGGACAGGACTTCGAGCAGGAGGTGCTGCTGCGCGATCTCGCCTCCGGCAAGGGCAAGGACATCTGCACCGCCGTTGAAGAGGAGAAGGTGTTCCTCGCCATCTGCGGCGGCTACCAGATGCTCGGTCAGTATTACAAAACGTGGGACGGCGTGCAGCTCGACTTCATCGGCGCGATCAACGTGCACACCATCGGCGCGAAAGAGCGCATGATCGGCAACTACATGTACCGCACAACGCCCGAGAGCAGCGGCTCCATCGTGGTCGGCTTTGAGAACCACTCGGGCAAAACCTATCTCGGCGAGGACGTCGCGCCGCTCGGCATGATGATCAAGGGCTACGGCAACAACGGCGAGGATCAGACCGAGGGCGCACGCTACAACAATGTGTTCGCCACCTACTCGCACGGCTCCCTGCTGCCGAAGAATCCCATGCTGTGCGACTTCATCCTGCAGACCGCGCTCGACCGCCGCTACGGCAAGACCGAGCCGCTCGTACCGCTCAACGATACTCTTGAGCTGAACGCGCACAATTATATGGAGCAGCGTCTGAGCAAATAACCTGATAAAAGTTACAGAAAAAGGCATGATTTGGAGTCATGCCTTTTCTATTTGTCTCTCTGTGGAAAATATGTTAAAATATTATCAAGAGAAGAGCAGGAGCAGCTTCCGACAGAAAAGAGAACGAGGAGACACACCATGAACAGGAGAATGATTGCGGCAGCACTGGCATGCCTTGCCTGCACGGCAGGACTGAGCGCCTGCAGCCTGACCAGCACCGGCGATACCCATCATATAGCGGTGATCATCAAGCACGCGGGCGAGCATTTTCAGAACGTCATGGCTGGCGCGGAAGCCTGCGCCAGCGAGCACCCGAATGTAACGATTGACATTCAGTTTCCGTCTTCGGCGGACTACAGCGCGGAACAGCTGGATCTGTTCCGGTCCGCGCTTGACGATGACAGCGTAGACGCAGTTGTCATTTCGCCCATGCAGTCCGGGCAGTTGTCGGCGGCCGCCGAAAGTACAGACAAGCCGATCATCGCACTGGATACAGATTTCACCTCGGACAAAAAACTGTCCTTTGTCGGCACCGGCAACGAGGCGGCAGCCAAATCCGGCGGCTTAGCTGCTATGAAGAAGGCAAAGTCGAACGGCGCGGACAAGCCGCAGGCTGTCATCCTGACCGGCGCACAGGGCGATGAGACGCACGAAGCCCGTCTGCGCGGCTACCGCAGCGCCGTGGAGCAGGCGGGCGGCACCGTGCTCGAGGTGCAGTACTGCGACGCGCAGCCCGACCGTGCGGCAGCCGCGATGGAGGCTGTCATGCAGGAGTATCCGCAGGGTGTGGACGCGCTGCTCGTTACCAGCGATGATATGGCGCTTGCAGCCATCAAGTGCATCTGGGATAACAACAGCGCCGCCTATCAAAAAACCGTTATCTGCGGCTTTGACGGCAATCAGGCTGCGGTGGAAGCGCTCGACCGCGGCGAGCTGACTGTCGATATTGCCCAGCAGGGCTATGAAATGGGCTACAAGGCCGTCGAGGCCGCTTTGGACGCACTCGAGGGCAAATCCGTCGAATCGGTGATCGACTCGGGTTCCGAGGTCATCACAGCGGACAATATCGACGCATACATTGCCGACTGCAGGGAAAAAGGTCTTTGGTCGTAGCAAAAAGAGAGAGTTTCGTTTGAAACTCTCTCTTTTGTATTCTTCCGAACAGTATATCTGCTAAAATTTTCAGCATATCGCGCGATAGCGCGCATTTAATAGAATCGCAACGCGATTCATAAAAACCGGGAGCATGTATCTGCGCAGCGCGGCCGAGAAGCCGCGCAAGGATAGCGCCGGTTTTTATACCCTAAGAGGGAGAAAGTTTCCGTATGGGAACTTTCGGACGACTTTGGAACGGCCTACGGTCCGTTCCTCTTGTCGGCCAAACCGTGGTTTGGCGACAGCAATTAAAAGCCTTCTCGATGTACCATCTGATAGAGCAGCGCATTGACAATGGACGCGGCTACATTCGAGCCGCCCTTGCGGCCTCGCGCGATGATATACGGCGTGTCCCCGCCGATGAACAGCTCCTTCGCCTCGACCACGTTGACAAATCCGACCGGCACGCCGATGACGAGCGCAGGCGCGACAATGCCTTCCTCAATCAACTCATGCAGACGGATGAGCGCGGTCGGCGCATTGCCGATGGCGAAGAGGAGCGGGCCTTCAAATTTGGCGGCGTGCTCCATCGAAACGACTGCCCGTGTGACACCGCGCGCCTTGGCCTCGCTTGCCACCTGCTCATCCGCCATCAGGCAGACCGCCTTTCCGCCGAGCTTTGCCAGCGTCGCCTTGCTCACCCCGGAGAGCGCCATATTGGTATCGGTAACCACCGTTGCCCCTGCCGCAAGCGCGGCCTTTGCCTTTTCGATCACGTCCGGCGAGAACGCAAGGCTGTCCGCGTAGTCAAAATCCGCCGTGGTGTGAATGACGCGCTTGACCACCTCGGCGATGCCCGCCGGAAACGTGCGCTCGCCCAGCTCGGCGGTGATGATCTCAAACGACCGCTTTTCGATGTCCTGCGGCTTCATGTATCCGTTCAAAATTCGATTCCCTCCCGCGCAGCGATGCCCTTCTCAAACGGGTGCCGCTGCATTTTCATTTCTGTAATGTAGTCTGCGTGTGCCTGCAGCGCTTCGGACGGACCCCGTCCGGTCAGTACGACCTCGAGCATTTCTGGCTTGGTCTCAAGGAATTTTACGACCGTTTTCTCATCCAGAAAGCCGCACGAGATTGCCGCGCAGACCTCATCCAGCACGAGCAGCCGCGCGTGCTCCCGCACGGCAAAGCCGGTTGCCGCATCGAAGGTGCGGGTGAGCGCGTCCGCTGTCTCCCGCTTCTCCGCATCCGTCATGTGGAACGAGAACTTGCCGACCGGATTGGCTGCCATCACGGTCACATCCGGCAATTTCGCCAGCACGCGGCACTCGCCCGAAGTCCCATCCTTGAGAAACTGCGCGAACACGACCTTGTTTCCGCGGCCCGCGCAGCGCACGGTCAGTCCGACCGCCGCCGTGGTTTTGCCCTTGCCACCGCCGCAGTACAGGTGAATGAGTCCTGTCATGCTTTTCCCTCCATTATACGGTAAATCCACTCCATATCGAGCGATTTTCGCACCGAATCCGCCAGTTTGTCATACTGCTGTTCCTTGTAGACGTGCGTATCGAGTGCTTCGCCGGTCAGCGTCACGCCCTTCTTTTTCGCCAGTGCCTGCGCCGTCCGCAGCGCCGCCTCCGGCGCATCGAACACGCCGTGCAGATAAGTGCCGAAGGCGTTTTCCGTCTGACAGCCGTCCTCGATTTCGCCTTCCCTGCGAAGCAATCGAACGAGCGGCTTTGCACTCGCGTCGCGCACGGTTTCGCCCATGTGAATCTCATAGCCCTCGACTGCCAGACCGCTCAAATCGGACAGCACGCCGTCAATCTCCAGCAGCGTGCCGCGCGTCTGCGTCGTGGTCTTGCTCGGGCGGAACACCGTGTCGATCGGCAGCAGCTTCATGCCGCGCAGACTGCCGCCGCCCTCGGTGTTGTCCGGGTCGGAGACCGTGCGTCCCATCATCTGGTAACCGCCGCAGATGCCGAAAACCGGTGTGCCTGCCGCGTGCGCCTTGAGAATCTGCGCCTCCATGCCGCTCTCGCGCAGCCAGCGCAGGTCTGCCAGCGTGGACTTGGTGCCCGGCAGGATAATCAGGTCGGCTCCGGCAAGCTGCGCCGGTTTGTCCGCGTACGCAACGCTCACGCCGGATACACGCGAAAGTGCGGAAAAATCCGTGAAATTGGACAGTCTCGGCAGCTTTACCACCGCAATGTTCACCAGTGCGGGAGCAGCCTTTGCGTCCAGACGCTCGGACAGGCTGTCCTCATCGTCGATGTCAAAATGGCCGTACGGCACCACGCCGATGACCGGCTTGCCGGTCAACTCCTCGAGCTGCGTCAGACCTGGCCGCAGAATCTCCACGTCACCGCGGAATTTGTTGATGATGAGACCGCGAATCCGCGCCTGCTCGTCCTCCTCGAGCAGCTTGACCGTGCCGTACAGCGACGCGAACACGCCGCCGCGGTCGATGTCGCCGACCAGCAGCACAGGCGCATCCACCAGCTTCGCCAGACCCATATTGACAATATCATCCTGCTTGAGATTGATCTCCGCCGGACTGCCCGCACCCTCGATCACGATGATGTCGTTCTCGGCGGCAAGGCTGTCAAATGCGTCCTTGATCATGGGCAAAAGCGCCTTTTTGCGTCCCCAATACTCCCGCGCGGTGCGGTTTCCCTGCGCCTCGCCCATGATGATGACCTGCGAGCCAACATCGCTTGTCGGCTTGAGCAAAATCGGGTTCATGCGCACATCGGGCGCGATGCCCGCCGCCTCGGCCTGCACGACCTGTGCGCGGCCCATCTCCCTGCCGTCCGCCGTGATGAACGAGTTGAGCGCCATGTTCTGTGACTTGAACGGCGCAACGCGGTAGCCGTCCTGCCGGAAAATCCGGCACAGAGCCGCGCAGAGAAGGCTTTTGCCTGCATTCGAGCACGTTCCCTGTATCATGATTGTCTTTGCCATTTTACACCTCACATTGGGTATAATTAGTAATGATTTGCAGTAACCGCTCACTCGCTTCTCTCGTTTTTACGGCAACGCGATAGTATCCTGCCGAAAGTCCGCGATAATTATCGCAGTTTCGTATCATTATGCCGTGCTCCGCGAGTTTCTCGTGCAGTCCGGTATCGTTTGAACGGAACAGCAGGAAGTTGGCCTCGCCCGGAAAGACGGTCAGTCCGCAGGCTGCAAGTCCGTCGGATAAGAACCTGCGTTCCTCGGCAATGCGTTTGACGGTTTCGATGGCCCAGTCCGGCTCGTTTGCCGCCGCGACGGCGCACGCCTGCGCGATGACCGACACGTTCCACGGCTGTCCGGCATGGTACAATTTCTCAATCAGCGCCGCGTCCGCCGTCATGCACCAGCCGAAGCGCACACCGGGTACGGCGTACATTTTCGTGTACGCGCGCAGGATGATCAGGCCGGGATCGGATCCCAGCAGGTCTTTCAGTGTGTGCTGCGCGGCGTCCTCCAGAAAGTCGTTGAAGCACTCATCCACAACCGGTTTTACGCCGTTTTCTGTACATTTCCGAACGATTTCCCGCAGGAGCTCCGGCTTAACGGTTCGCCCGGTCGGGTTGTTCGGATTGCAGAGATAAACCGCATCCAAATCCGGTGAAATCTCGTCTAAAATGCGCTCTGTGAGCGCAAAACCGTCCGTTTCCCGCAGATTATGCACCCGAATCTCCGCACCTGAGAGCGTGCGCTCGTACTCCGCAAAGGTCGGTGCGGTGAGAAGTACCTTGCGCGGTTTCAGCACCGCCGCCAATCGGTCGAGCACATCCGCCGCACCGTTGCCGCAGTACAGAAAATCCGGATTGACGCCTTCTCTCGCACCAATCGCCTGCCGCGCGGCGCGGCAAAACGGGTCGGGATACTGCGTGCAGTTATCCACAGCCCTGTGCATGGCCGCGCGTACCGCGTCCGGTATGCCGAACGGATTGATGTTCGCGGACAGGTCGAGCGGCGCGAAGCCGTGGCGGTCGATGTAGGTTTGGATGTCGCCGCCGTGGACATAATTAAGCATTTTTTCATCCTTTCAAATGCGAGTTTTCTCTCCCGCATAGCATCCTAACTTTTTACGATCAGGCGGATTACACAGCACAGCACCAGCGCAAACACGCTTGCCGCCGTCATCAGATCGACCGCTGCGAGAATATCCGTGCGGTCTACACGGCGCATCGGATCACCGAAGGCGGCTTTTTTAACGATTTTGCCGAAGTAGCTGGCATCGCCGCCGAGCTGGATGTGCAGCGCGCCCGCGCACACAGACTCGGTCTGACCGGCGTTCGGACTCTTGTGTTTGCTGCGGTCACGACGGTAAATCCGCAGCGCGTTTCGGTTATCGAGGTGCAGCATGCCGGCACCGGCGATCATACACAGTGCGGACAGTCTGGCAGGGATAAAGTTGAAAAAATCGTCCATTTTTGCCGAGAATTTGCCGAAATATTCGTATTTATCGTTATGATAGCCGACCATGGAATCCAGCGTGTTGACCGCCTTGTACAGCATGCCGAGCGGCGCTCCGCCGATGAGCATGAACACGAGCGGCGAGACCACACCGTCCGTCAGGTTTTCAGCCACGGTCTCGACAGCGGCCTTGATAACGCCCTCCTCGGACAGCTCTGCGGTGTCGCGGCCGACGTACCACGCGATGGCCTTGCGGCCCTCCTCGAGCGACTGCTTGATCGCGCCGTAGACATGATAACCGGCGTCCGCAAGGCTTTTTCGTGCGAAAATCATCCAGCAGAGCAGCGTTTCGGCGGCAAAACCGAGCCAGAAGTTCACATGATACAGCCAGCGCAAAAGGAAAAACGGCACGGCAAAGCTCACGCCGCAGGTGATGAGCCAGAGTAAAATTCCAGCGAATGTCAGTGACGCAGGCGTTGCGGGAAAGATGCGGCGCAGAACTTTTTCGGTTCCTGAGATGAGTTTTCCCACCGCACATACCGGATGCGGCAATTTTTTCGGGTCTCCGAGCAGCCAGTCGAGCGCAAAGCCGAGCAGCACGGCAAGGGTTATCGTCATGGTTTTTCTCCTTTGATGAATTGCGGCACACCTGCGATCACGCGCACGACTGCGTCTGCTTTCTGTGCCAAAGCACAACACAGACGACCAACCGCTTCACGCCAGTTTTCGTCCGCACGGTCGATGGGAACGATGCCGCAGCCGATCTCATCGCAGGTGATAACGTGTCCGCACAGCGTATCTGCGAGTGACAGCGGGTCTTTGTCTTCCTTCAGCATTTTCCGCACGATTTCGTGCAGATTTTCAATTCTCGGCAGGTCTGCATACAGGTTTTCGGCAACTTTTCGTTTCCCCTGATATGCCCCGCCAATGATGAGCACGGTCATAAAATCAGTCCTCCAATCGCTGCTGCCGCAAGCGTGATCAATTCCGACAGCGAGATGCAGAATCCCGCCAGGTCTCCGGTTACACCGCCGAACACGCGGCGGCTTATGTGCTCATGCACAGCATACCACGCAACGAGCACGATAACGAGCACTTTCGCCGCAGCAAGCGCGTGCGGTACGCGGTATATCCACAATCCGAGAAGCACCGCAAACAGAACAAATTCAGCAATTAACATGTGCGATACCGCGCGTTTATCGCTGTTTTCCGCAAAGATATGTGCAAGTCCGCTGTCTTTCGCGCACGGTGACGCAACCACCTTGCGGCCGCCCATTGCCCGTGCAAAAGCAAATCCTGTGCATGCCAGCGGAAGAAGCACAGGCTGGTCGTAAATCTGGGCAAAACACCCGACCTCAGCCAGCAGGAATGCCATCAGCCAGAGCGGCCCAAACGCGCCAACGTGCGGGTCCTTGAGGATGGCCAGCCGCTTTTCCCGGTCGCCGAACGAGCACAGCGCGTCGCAGGTGTCGCACAGGCCGTCCAGATGAATGCCGCCGGACACTGCCAGAGGAATCAGCGCTGCGATCACAGCGTAAAACACGCCTGCCGCGCCGAAATGCACGCAAAATGCGAACCAGAACCACTCTATCGCACCGATCAGCACACCGATGAGCGGCAGGAAGCCAAGTGCCCACCGCATGGTCTGTTTTTCCCAGTTCACCTGCGGAACAGGTATCGCAGAGTACATTGATAACGCGACCAAAAGTCCGCTGATTACACTTTTCACGGCTGTTTTTCCTCCTTTACCGGCAGTAAAATTCCGCATACCGATTCATATACCGCGTCTGCTTTCCCAGTTAATTTCTGGTGCAGTTCTCCCAAAATCCGAATATACTGCATGGTCTCCGGCGGATACGGCACGCCGTCCGCAAAGATTTCGTTGGAAACGATAACCAGCGTTTCACAGTATTTTTGCAGATTATCCACGCCTGCAACAATGCTGTCGAACGCCGATCCTGCACCTGCGCCTTCCGGCGCAAACAGTTCGTTTGCCAGCAGATTACCCAAATCCTCGAGCAAAATTCCGTCGTATTGCCGAGAGAGCCTGAGATTCGCTAAGTCAAGTGTTCTCTCTACCGTAGCGAAGCCCTTTCCCGCACGAAGCGCCCGATGCCGCGCAATCCGCGCCTCTGCGGACTTGCCGAACGGCTGCATGGTCGCCAGATATAATCGGCTCTGTGCTTTTTCACACACCAGCCGTTCCGCGTGCTCCGACTTGCCCGAAGCCGCTCCGCCGGTCACTAAAATCAGCATTTTCGCTCCCCTTTCTGAATTAGACTTGCAATCCGCTCTGATTTTCGATACAATAATTTTATCCGAGTAAGTTGAGGTAAGAAAAAATGGAGCTGCATTACGATATCACCAAACAGGATTTCATTGATTTTAATTTGAATTATTACAACAATAATGCGATTGTTCAACGCAGTATTCGCACCATGAGAATCGCCACTGCGGCTATTGTCATTCTCGGCGGCAGTGCGCTCATGTACTGGCTGCATACGCTCACGCCGGTTTCCATCGCGGTTTACGTTGCGCTCGCTGCCGTCTGCTTCTGGGGTACACCGCGCTATATGCGTCATAAAATGATCAAAAATATCGAGAAAATTCTCAGAAACGCAAAGAACAAGCAGCTTTGCGGACCGAAAACGCTCACGCTGCGTGAAAGCGAATTCGAGCTATCCGGCGAGAACGAAGATACCGTTTACCAGTATTCGGCTGTTCAGCGCACCGCAACCGACGACAAGCATTATTACATTTTTGTTGATGAATTCTCCGCGGTCATCGTGCCGTTCTCAGCGTTTGAAAACGATGCGCAAAAGCAGGAGTTCTACAACAAAATCACCGCAAATATCGCAGATGAAGCCCTGAAATGCTGAAAATCCGAACTGTAAGCACCGAGTTAACGCTCGGTGCTTTTTGCTGCACACAGCATTCCTGTAAAGAATGCAGGCAGATAGCATTTATCGGCGTTACACACAATATTTATGCAAAGAATTTGTGCTATCTGTCAGACAAACAACTACTGTTGCGGCTGATATGCCTCCATTCCAATGTCCGTGAAGCTCACCATTTCCCGATATGGCGCCAGTGCCAGATCCAAAAGCGCCACGCCGGCCGCCGCGCCTGTCCCCTCCCCGAGGTGCATGCCCGCCGTCAGGAACGGCCGCTTGCCGAGTGCATCGAGCAGCAAAATGCTCGCCGGTTCGTCCGATCTGTGCGCTGCGACCATAAAATGCACAGACTGCGGACACAATCGCACGGCGAGAAGCGCCGCCGCGCACGAAATCACGCCATCCAGCACGACCGGAATGCGCTGCGCCGCCGCACCCAGATACAGGCCGCACAGCCCCGCGATATCCAAACCGCCGACCTTGTGCAGCACGTCGATCGAGTCATTCGAGTCGGGTTTGTGAAGCGCCAGCGCCGCCTCGATCACTGCGATTTTCCGCTCCAGACCGGCCGTTGACAGACCCGCTCCGCGTCCTGTGACCGCCGCAGCCGCCGCGCCGGTAAGCGCCGCCGTGACTGCCGCGCTCGTAGTCGTGTTGCCGATGCCCATTTCGCCGCCAATAAGCAGCGAATATCCCTTTTCGGCACACATTTCCGCCATTTTAATGCCGATTTCGACCGCTTCGAGCGCCTCTTTCCGCGTCATGGCAGGCTCATGCGCAAAGTTTGCAGTTCCGCGCCGAACGGCAAATTGCAGCACTTTTTCGCTCTTTATCGGCTGCGCAACACCAATATCGACCGGAAATACGTCCATTCCGAGCTGTTTTGCCATCAGACATACGGTGGACTCGCCGCGGCCCATATTTTCCGCGACCGTGGCTGTCACCTCCTGCCCGCACTGCGTCACGCCCTCGGCGACTACGCCGTTGTCCGCGCAGAAAACAACCGCCGCGCGTCTGGAAATATCCGGCACCGACTGACCGAGAATACCCGCAAGCTGCACAATCGCGTCCTGCAGAAGACCCAGTCCACCGAGCGGCATGGCAATATTTGCAAAACGGTTTCGCGCCGCCGTCATGCTTTTCTCATCCAGCGGCTGAATGGCAGAAATAGTCTGTTCAAGTGTCATTTTCCGCTCCTTTCCGCGCATTTCCGGACAAAATTCGCTGCAATTTCAGTTTTCGCACGGAAATACAAATGCGGAAATCCTGCATAGAGCGTGTCCGACGCAAAGCCGCAGTCCCACGCGCGCCCGTTTGGCTTGACCGCGCGAAAATCTGTGCCATTATCCACAGCCTGTGCATAATGGAACTCGTGCACAGGAAATTGTCCACCGGCTTCGCACAGCAGGTTATCACTGTTTGCCGTGAGCGTGACATAGCCGAACGGCTGCAGCCTGTGCGTCATGTGCGCCGAAGTCGGCAGCACGCCTGCCATTGCCGCGCCGTCGAGCGACTGCAGCAGATAAAGAAATCCGCCGCATTCTGCAACTGTCGGCAAACCGTTTAGAATCGCTGCTTTGATAGAATCTCGCATAATTTTATTCTCTGAAAGCTGTTTTTCGTACAATTCCGGATATCCGCCGCCAAGGTACAGACCGTCGATATTCTCCGGCAGTCGCTCGTCTGTGAGCGGCGAAAACGGCACAAGCTCTGCCCCGAGTTCATGCAGCACATCGAAGTTATCCTCGTAATAGAAGCAGAATGCGCGGTCCTTCGCTACCGCGATCCGCACCGGAAAATCGATCACACGAGCGAGCGGCATGTGCGTATCGGTCAGCGGTTTCGCCGTCTGTGCTAATGCACACAACGCGTGGAGGTCAATGCCTTCCTCTGCCGCATCCGCGAGCCGATCAATTTTCTCACGCAGATCGGACAGCTCGTCTGCCGTCACCAGACCAAGGTGGCGATCAGGTATTTCGGCCTCCGGAACCGGCGGCAAAAAGCCGAGCACAGGCAGCCCCGCTTTCTCTGCGATTTGTTTGTAAAACGAGTACATTCCCGCCGAAACGCCGTTTAAGATCACTCCTGCGAGCGTATTTTCCGCAAATGTGCGGAACCCGTGAATCTGTGCCGCAAGCGACAGCGACTGCCCCTTAGGCCGCACGATCAACACCGCAGGCGTGCCGGTTGCGCGGGCCAGATGCGCCGCCGAAGCCGTATCCGTCGTACCGGAAACGCCGTCGTAAAAGCCCATGACGCCCTCGATCACGCCGAGACCGTCCGGCTGAATATGCCGCGCAAGCTGACTGCGAATACCGGCCTCGTCCTCGAAAAACAGGTCTAAATTGCGGCTCGGAACGCCCAAAACCGCCGTGTGGAACATCGGGTCGATGTAGTCCGGACCGCACTTGAACGCGCTGAGTTTTACGCCGCGGCACTGCAGCGCCCGCAGAATCGCGGTCGTGACCGTCGTCTTGCCGCAGCCGCTGCCGGTGCCCGCAAGCAGCAGTCTTGGTGCATTATTTTGTGTCATTTGCGGCCCTCCCGGACAGAATAAACACCGGATTGTTCGCAGTCAGCATGGTGTACGCGCCGACCGGCTTGCCGCGCGTGGCTGCCAGCTGTGTGACCTCGATGTCAGAAAACCCCAATTCTTTTAAGACCGTCTGCGCCGCAAACAAGGTCTCGAGCGCAATCGCGTTCACGACCACGCGAACTTCCGGATTTTTCTCCCTGGCAAGTGCCAGAATCTCCCGCATTCTGCCGCCGCTCCCGCCGACGAACACGCAGTCCGGTGCCGGAAGGTTGTCCAGTGCCTCCGGCGCAGGTCCTTCAATGATTTTCACATTGTATCCGCCGAGTTTTATGCGGTTTTCGTGCAAGAGCGCGACCGCTTCCGGCTTTCGCTCGACGGCGTAAATCGTGCCGTCGCTGGCCTTGCGCGCCAGCTCGAGCGTGACCGCGCCGGTGCCCGCACCCACGTCCCAGACCGTGTCGGTCGGTCGGACAGTCAGGCGGTTCACCGACACCCACCGAACCTCTTCCTTGGTCATCGGCACCTTTCCGCGCGTGAGCATTTCATCTCGAATCGGTTCGTTTTTGTTCGCCGCACGCGGGTTTTCGATCAGCAGAACCGCTAAATCCGGGCGCGAAAGCTGCGCAATCTCTGCGGCTGTGCCGTGCACAATCCGCTCATTTTCCGCGCCGAGATTTTCCCCGAGATGAACGGGCAGCGCGCCCAATCCCGCGTCCATAAGGCTGCTGCAAACCGTCTGCGCGTTGTTTTCACCGCCGGTCAGCGCAAATGTTGCCGTATGGTAACTTACGGCACCGAGAATATTTCCTACGCGACCGTGCAGGCTCTTAAAACACAGATTTTCGTAGGAAATGCCGCATTTCGCGCACATATACTGCATGCTTGACAATCCCGGCACGAGTGTTACCCCGCCGTATGGCAGGAGCCGCTCGCGCAGCTTTCCGGCCGCGCTGAAGAATCCTACGTCGCCGGAAACCAACAGCGCCGTGTGCCGGGCATGACCGGAAATTGCCCGCTCAGCCAGCTCTGAGAACGCGCAGACCTCCGCCTTGGGCGACAGCGATGCGAGCCGTTTTGTAGCAAATACTTCCTCTGTGGCTGCAAGCGTGCGGACGGCTTCGCCGGTCAGCGTGTCCGCCGTACCCATGCCTGCGCCGATGATGAAAAATTCCCGCTGGTGCTTTTCGTTCCGTAAACCGAGCAATTCCGTCAAAAATGCCTGCATCTGCGCCTGATTTTTGCCGTTTTCCATACGCGGACGCGCAATGACCAGTACCTTTGCGCCGACCTCCTCGGCTGCCGCGACCTTCTCCGCAAAGCCGCCGGACACGCCGGTATCCTTGGTCACGAGGATTTTTGCGCCGGTCTCGCGCAGCAGCGCCGCGTTCATCGCCTGCGAAAACGGACCTTGCATGGCGATGATGTGCGCGCCCGGGAAGCCGAGTGCGGCGCACTTTTCGAGCACCGAGGCGGTCGGCAGCACGCGCGGGAACAGGCGCGTTTGGAAGTCCTGCACCGCCGTGTATGCTTCCAGTTCTTTACTGCCTGTGGTGAGCAAAACCTTGCCCTCGTGCGCGTTCAGCCAGTCAACTGCGGCGGCTGTGTTCAGCACGATTTCGCAGTTCTGATAAGGCAGGGCAGGCCGCAGCAGACGCTCGTAGCGTGCGCCCGATTTCGCGCAGGCCGCCCGCAGATTGTCGGTCACAGCCGCCGCGTACGGATGCGTTGCGTCGATGAGCAGCGTGTCCGAGGTCAATCGCTTTTCCATCTCCCGCTCATCCAAACGGCCCTCGTGTACCGTGATTCCCGCCATCGGCTCCATCACCGCCGCACCATACTCTGTTGCAACAAAAACCTCCGCCTGCACGTTATTTTTCGACAAAAACCGGCACAAATCATGTCCTTCTGTCGTACCGGAGAAAATCATCAGCTTCATACGCCGCGATACCCCCTCGGCGTGACCATGCGGCCGTCCATCACGCGCGTACGGCTGTTTCCGACAAACACAGTGGTCAGCATATCGACCTGTGTATCACGCAGCTCACCGAGCGTTGTAAGCGTGCAGCTTTCGCCTTCTCGGCCAATGCTGCGCACCAGACCGCAGACGGTTTCCGGCGGCACAATCTCCAGCAGAATATCGCAGGCACGGCGCAGATGGTCGGTGCGTTTTTTGCTCGACGGATTGTACAGCGCGATGCAGAAATCGCCAGCCGCCGCGCCGCGCAGACGCTGCTCAATCTTGTCCCACGGCGTGAGCAGGTCGGACAGGCTGATGCACGCAAAGTCACACGTCAGCGGCGAGCCGAGCACGGCGCCGCCCGAGCAGGCCGCCGTGATGCCCGGAATGACCTCGACCTCGAGGTTCGGCTCGTGCTCGCAAAGCTCGAGCAGCAGGCTCGCCATGCCGTACACACCCGCATCTCCCGAGGACACAACAGCAACCGTTTTGCCCTGTTTTGCCGCCTCAACCGCCGCTTTGCAGCGCAAAACCTCGCGTGTCATGCCGGATTCGATGCGCTCCTTGTCCGAAATGAGGTTCTCGATCAAATCAAGGTACAGGCCGTAGCCTGCCACGCAGTCACATTTTTCCAGAGCACGCACTGCGCGCAGCGTCATCTGCTCCTCGCCGCCCGGCCCGATGCCGATGCAATACAGCTTCATGCTTCACCCTCCCGTTCTTCAAACGTCACGCGCCAGTCCGGCACGGCGACAGCCGCCGTTACACCGTTCTGCGCGAATTTGTGCAAGATAAGTGTGCCGTTCTGTGCCGCGCACACAGCCGCGCGTTCGCACACATTATCGACGCCGACGGTCTGCTGCACGAACGCCGACCGGCTGAATTCGCCTTGTGCGTCCTGCAGCTGCTCGGCCGTGAAGGTACGGAACGGCAGTCCGTGTTTTTCGCAAAACAGCAGCAAACCCGGCTCATTCTGCTTGATATCAATGCTCGCCGCGCCGCAGATCGCCTGCCAGGGCAGTTTTGCCGAGGCAAGCGCCGCCTGAACTGTCTGCTCGATGGCATCCGCGCTCGTGCCCTTGCGGCAGCCAATGCCGAGATATGCAATCCGCGGCACGAGATGCAGCGTGTGTGCAAACGGCTGTGCGTCTGTGCGAAATCCAATCGTAAACCCGCTTTCCGCGTCTTTTTTGAGGTCAATACGGGCGGGCAGCAGCCCGTCTATCAGAAAATCCGAGCGAACGCCCACGGTTTCCCCTCTGAGCAGCGCACCGGATACATATTTAATATGTTCCGGCTCCAGGACTGCACAGCTGTGTGCTTTTGCCCAGGTGTCCACGGCGAACACCTGCCGACCGTCGGTCGCGGTGGTGAGCACCGGCACAGCCTGCAGACCTTCCGCAAGTGTTTTTGCAATCTCGTTGGCGCCGCCCAGATGTCCGGACAGGAGCGGAATCACGAACTTTCCCTGCTCGTCAATGACGATTACCGCCGGATCATAGGCTTTTCCCATCAGATACGGCGCGACGGCCCGCACCGCGATTCCAGTCGCGCCCACGAACACGATCAGGTCGCAATCGACCATCGCCTGCTGCGCAAAGCGCTTAAGGCTCGTGCCCGAGAGCGACGCATCCACCGTCCGCGCGTACCGCTCACACCGGAAATCCGGCAGAAGTTTTACCGCCTTTTGCACAGTCTGTGCGCCGCACAGGGTAAAGGATACAAATTTTGCGTGCTTCATCGGCTTGCCTCACGAAATTCGGTCGTAAAGGTCGGGTCGTACAGCCTGGAGCGCTCGTACTCGGTGCCGAGGAACCCGCCCACCGTGATGAGCGCGGTCTTGGTAATGCCCTCTCGCGCACCGGCTTCGGCGAGGTCTGCGACCGTTGTCCGCACGACCTTTTCGTCCGGCCAGGTGGCCTTGTACACAATAGCCGCAGGCGTATCCGGCGCATATCCGCCCGCGATCAGCCGCTCGGACAGGCGCGCCAGCTGACCCGCCGACAGGAAGATGACCATGGTGGCTCCGTGTGCCGCGAACGACTCGATCTGCTCCTTTTCGGGCACGGGCGTGCGGCCCTCCATACGCGTCAGGATGACCGACTGGCTCACGTTCGGCAGTGTGTACTCGGCTTTGAGTGCCGCTGCCGCGCCGCAGAACGAAGACACGCCCGGACAAACCTCATACGCCAGACCGAGCCTGTCCAGCTCGTCCATCTGCTCTCTATGCGCACCGTACACGCACGGGTCGCCGGTGTGCAGACGCACGACCGTTTTGCCCGCTTTCGCGGCAGGCGCCATCACGGCGATGACCTCCTCGAGCGTCATCTTCGCGCTGTTGTACACCTCGCATCCGTCCTTTTTATAGTCCAAAAGCGCCGGATTGACCAGCGAACCGGCGTAAACGATCACATCTGCCTCGCTCAGCAGACGTGCGCCGCGTACCGTGATCAGGTCGGGCGCCCCCGAGCCTGCACCCACAAAGTAGATCATTCGCTTTGCTCCTTTACCAATATAATAGAGAAATAGCCGCTCGGCTGTTCCAGCTCATCTAAATTTTCGATCAGCCGCTGACCGTCCATGCCGACCCGCTCGATCAGCGCCGCGCTGCCGAGTTCGCCGCGCTGCCGGAGCAGTTCGCGGACCTCCAATACACTCTTTCCGGTCTTCATCAGCACCTTGCTGCCGGAGAGCGCAAGCCCTTCCTCCGCCCTGCCGTGCGTGGCCGGAATGATGTGCAGCATTTCGCCGTCCTCGCACAGGGCGCGGCCCATGGCAGCAGCCGCGGCGCAGAAGGACGGCACGCCGGGCACCAGCTCGGCTGCATAGCCGCGGGCGGCAACACGCTTGTGTACATACCAGTATGTGGAATATATCGTCGGGTCGCCGAGCGTGAGAAACACCACTGTCTTGCCCTCGTCGAGCAGCGCACAGAGCGCATCTGCCGCCGCGTCGTGGCTGGCATTTCGCGCCTGCCTGTCGTGCGTCATCGGCATATCGAACAGCAGGATTGACTTGTCCTGCCCGATGTACGGCGAAGCAATATCCAGTGCGGTCTGTCTGCCGTCGGCGGACTTCGGTGCGGCGACCGCATCGCACTCGCGCAGCAGCCGGATCGCCTTGGCGGTCAGCAGCTCCGGATCGCCCGGACCGACGCCGACTCCATATAAAATACCCTTCATTGCAGTTTCAACCTCTCACAGAGTGTGCGCGCGCCCGCTGACTCGGCCAGCACGCCGTATTTTCCGGTAAACATGATGAATTCCACGCGCGCCTGCCCCTTCATGCGCAGGGCGATGCGGGTTTCCATCTTCCTGCCAATGCGCGACAGGACGGGCTGACGCAGATTCACTTCGTCCAGCAGCTCCACGCACGCGTCCACCGAGATGGCAGCCATCAGTCCTTCGAGTGTTTCGCGCGGTGCGCCGCACAGTGCCGCATGCGCCGTGAAGATCTCCTGCCGTGCGTCTGCGACCGACGAATGCGTGTTCATCACGCCTGCGGCCATCTTGACCAGCTTTCCGGCGTGCCCGACCAGCAGGATCTCGGGATAGCCGCGATAAGCCGCATGGTCGAACGCCTCACCGATGAAGTTGGAGCACTTGACCGCGCGTTCGAGGTCAAGGCCGAGCGTGTCCCGCGCGAAATCCGCGCCGTAGTTGCCCGGGCACAGAAACGCAATGCGCTGTCCCTGCGCGTACAGGCTGTCCAGCTCCAATCGGATGGTGTCCACGAGCGCCTTTTCGCTCATCGGCTCGACAATGCCGCTCGTGCCGAGGATAGAGATGCCGCCGACGATGCCGAGGTGCCCGTTGTAGGTCTGGGCGGCAAGCGCCTCGCCGTCCTTCACCGAAATGGTAACGGAAAAGCCGCCGCCGTATCCGTTCTGCTGTGCGGCACGGTGCACTGCGTCCGCAATCTGCTGCCGCGGACCGGGATTGATCGCCGCTTCTCCGACCGGCATCGCCAGTCCCGGGCGGGTAATTCGTCCGACGCCGGCGCCGCCCTCTATGGTAACGCCCTTTTCGATTCGGCGCACGGAAGCCGTGATGCGGACCCCGTTTGTGATGTCCGGATCGTCGCCCGCGTCCTTGCGGACGGTGCAGACAGCCGCGTTTCCGCTCATATGCGCGTCCTCGACCGGCAGGCAGAAGGTGATGCCGCCCGGCGTGTGCAGGTGAATCTCCGGCGGCGCGATTCCGGTCAGCAGCAGCACAGCCGCCGCCTGCGAGGCCGCCGCCGCGCACGAGCCGGTTGTCCAGCCGCGGCGAAGCGCCTTGCCGCCGCGGTAGGCGGTGAGTTTTTCGTCCGGCATGCGGTGCACCTCCCTGTGAAATGTAATCCAATTTATTATAGCATACGCAGGCTTTTATTTGAAGTGCAAACGCAGGATGTCTTTTCCCTGCCCCAGCTTTCCGGCGTCGGAATTTTTATCATTTTCCGCGGCAGTGCCGCTCTCTCTGCGATTCTTCATGAATTCTTCATCGCATTGTTTTAGTAGGATAACAAAAATTTTTTATAAATTCGCACTTTAATTACCATGTTCTGTAAAATAATAAACTTTTTTAAGTGCGAGGTGAAAAAAGTAAATATTTTACGCAGTATTTTTGTACAAAAAGTCTGTTCAAAATTATCAATTTTCACAATAGTTGTTGATAATATTGATAAATACGCGAGATTTTTTTATTCATTCATCCAAATTGCACAAATACATCTTGACAAAGAATTTGAAAAGTGATAAATTTATCTCACGAAAGGACGAAAGGAGGCTGAGCAGGAAATGAAAAAGGTTATCTGTTCGGAACACGCACCCGCAGCCATCGGCCCGTATGCACAGGCAATTGCAGCAAACGGTATCGTATTTACTTCGGGTCAGCTTCCGATCGATCCCGCAACCGGTGCTTTTCCGGAAGGGATCGCAGCACAGACCAAGCAGTCGCTCACCAATGTAAAGGCAATCCTTGCTGAGGCAGGAACCGGTATGGATCAGGTGATCAAGACTACCGTCTTCCTGAGCGACATGAACAATTTCGGCGCGATGAACGAGGTTTACGCCACCTTCTTCGGTGAAGGCAGCTACCCGGCACGCTCCGCTGTGGAGGTTGCAAGACTTCCCAAGGACGCTCTCGTCGAGATTGAGGTAACCGCTCTCCTGCCGTAAGGCAAACCAAAAAGAAAAGAAAACAGCAAAAAAAGAAAGGTGCTGTCCGCTAAGCAAAGCCGGAACCGGAAAACCGGCTTTGACAACCGGGGTACCTCCAAAACACACAACTGGAGGTAATTTATTATGAGCAAGCAGTATCCGCTGAACGTACCCGCACCGCATCATTTCACTTACGCAGTCCGTGATCTTCCGGAAGTAACCGTTGAGCAGCGTGAGCGCGCTCTTCAGGCTACTCATTACAACGAGTTCGCATTCCCGTCCGGCATGCTGACCGTTGATATGCTGTCCGACTCCGGTACCACTGCAATGACCAATCATCAGTGGGCAAGCCTGTTCCTCGGCGACGAGGCTTACGGCCGCAACACCGGTTATTACGTTCTGCTCGACACCTTCCGCGACATCTTCGAGCGCGGCGGCGAGAAGAACTGGAAGAAGATCATCGACCTCGTTCGCACCGATTGCCGCGACGTTGAGAAGATGATGGACGAAGTTTATCTGTGCGAGTACGAAGGCGGCCTGTTCAATGGCGGCGCAGCTCAGATGGAGCGCCCGAACGCATTTATCATCCAGCAGGGCCGTGCAGCTGAGTCCGTTCTGATGGAAATCGTTCGCAACATCCTTGCTAAGCGTCACCCGGGCAAGAAGTTCACCATTCCGTCGAATGGTCACTTCGACACCACCGAAGGCAACATCAAGCAGATGGGTTCCATTCCGCGTAACCTGTACAACAAGACCCTGCTGTGGGAAGTACCGGAAGGCGGCCGTTACGAGAAGAACCCGTTCAAGGGCAACATGGATATCGAGAAGCTGGAGCAGCTGATTCAGAGCGTAGGTCCGGAGAACGTTCCGCTGATCTTCACCTGCATCACCAACAACCCGGTTTGCGGCCAGGCCGTTTCCATGGGCAACCTGAAGGAAATCAACCGCGTTGCGCATAAGTACAACATCCCGCTGGTATTCGATACCGCTCGCTGGGCTGAGAACGCTTACTTCATCAAGATGAATGAGGAAGGCTACGCTGACAAGTCCATCGCTGAGATCGCTACCGAGATGTTCTCTTACTGCGACGCATTCACCATGTCCGCTAAGAAGGACGGCCACGCTAACATGGGCGGCATGCTGGCATTCCGCGATAAGGGCCTGTTCTGGAAGAACTTCTCCGACTTCAACGAAGACGGCACCGTTAAGACCGATGTTGGCGTTCTGCTGAAGGTTAAGCAGATCTCCTGCTACGGCAACGATTCCTACGGCGGCATGTCCGGCCGTGACATCATGGCTCTGGCAGTTGGCCTGTACGAGTCCTGCGACTTCAACTACATGAACGAGCGTGTTGCTCAGTGTAACTACCTGGCAGAAGGCTTCTACGACGCTGGCGTTAAGGGCGTTGTACTGCCGGCAGGCGGCCACGCTGTATACATCAACATGGATGAGTTCTTCGACGGCAAGCGCGGCCACGACACCTTCGCTGGTGAGGGCTTCAGCCTTGAGCTGATCCGCCGCTACGGCATCCGTGTATCCGAGCTGGGCGACTACTCCATGGAGTATGACCTGAAGACCCCGGAGCAGCAGGCTGAAGTATGTAACGTAGTTCGCTTCGCAATCGACCGCAGCCGTCTGACCAAGGAGCATCTGGACTATGTAATCGCAGCTGTTAAGGCTCTGTACGAGGATCGTGAGAACATTCCGAACATGCGTATTGTTTGGGGTCACAATCTGCCGATGCGTCACTTCCACGCATTCCTGGAGCCGTACCCGAACGAAGAGAAATAATCCCCTGTTCCATCCTTTCGTCAAAGGCGATACCGCATAATTGTATAAATTGTGCGGTATTCCCGCCAATGCTGCAGCAAAGGCGCTGCGGCATTGCATAACAGGAATTTCTCCTGACCTTTTTATAACTTTATAATCAGGGCGTAACCTGTGTCGCGTGGAAAGTGCACAGGAAAGCAAAGAACAAAGGCGTTCTTTTTCCCAGAAAACTAAACATTTTCTGCGGCAAAGAGAACGCCCTTTTTCTATCCATTTACACATTAAAGGGGTGTAAGATAATGAGTAAAGAGCCTAAAAACTTAGAACAGAGAGATGGTTTCCAGAGTAAGTGGGGATTCATTCTGGCATGTATCGGTTCTGCGGTTGGTATGGGCAACATCTGGCGTTTCCCGATCATGGTGCAGAAGTACGGCGGCATGACCTTCCTGCTTCCCTATTTCATCTTTGTAATTTTGATCGGCAGTACCGGCGTTATTGAGGAGTTCGCTCTCGGCCGCCGTGCAGCTGCAGGTCCGGTTGGTGCGTTCGGCATGTGTACCAAGGAGCGCACCGGCAGCGAGAAATCCGGTAAGGCGATCGGTGCAATCCCGATCATCGGTGCATTGATGCTGGCAATCGGCTACACGGTCGTTCTCGGCTGGATCTTCAAGTACACCTTCATGTCCCTCTCCGGCAGCCTGTTCAGCCTCGGCACGGATATGGGCGCTATCGGCGGCACGTTCGGCATGACCGCACCGGAGGCTGAGACCCTTCCCGAAGCCCTCAAGGCAATGGCGTCGGCCGGCTTCTTCGGCATCGGCAACGGCGTATGGCAGATCGTTGCACTGGTAGTTTCCCTTGCCATCATGGTAATGGGCGTTGCAGGCGGCATTGAGAAGGCAAACAAGGTCATGATGCCGGTTCTGTTCGGTCTGTTCCTCGTACTGGCAATCTACATCGGCACTCTGCCCGGCGCATCCGCAGGCTATAAGTACATTCTGACCCTGAATCCGGCTGGTCTGGCTAAGCCCGACCTGTGGGTATTTGCATTCGGTCAGGCGTTCTTCTCCCTGTCCGTTGCAGGCAACGGTTCTGTAATCTACGGTTCCTATCTGTCCAAGAGCGAGGATATCCCGTCCTCCGCACGCAACGTTGCAGTATTTGATACCATCGCAGCTCTGCTGGCAGCAGTCGTTATCATTCCGGCAATGGCAGTTGTTCTGGGCGAAGGCATCAACGACGTAAAGGGCGGCCCCGGCCTGATGTTCGTTTACCTCGTAAACGTATTCAACGCAATGCCTGCCGGCCGTATCATCGGCGCGATCTTCTACATCTGCGTACTGTTCGCAGGCGTATCCTCCATCGTAAACCTGTACGAGGCACCGATCGCCTTCCTGCAGGAGCAGTTCAAGTTCAAGCGTGCAGCAGCCGTTGGCACCATCGGTGTGATTGGTCTGGTCGTTTCCATCGCAATCCAGCCGTGGACCTCTCAGTGGATGGACGTTGTTTCCATTTACATCTGCCCGCTCGGCGCTGCTCTGGCCGGCGTTATGTTCTTCTGGGTACTGGGCAAGGAAAAGGCACTTGCTGCTGTTAACGAAGGCGCTAAGAAGCCGATCGGCAGCTGGTTCTTCCCGCTCGGCAAGTGGGTATACGTTATCTGTGCAGTTCTCGCACTGATCCTCGGCGTTATGTACGGTGGCATCGGCTAATCCCTCAAGCCGTCACCGGTCTTTCAAAAGACGTTCATGGAGTTTATGAATCGTCTGTATCCCCCCTTTTGTCCCTGTCCCCCGTCACTGCTGTGTGACGGGGGACACTGCTTTACAAAAGAGTGGAGTTTGGAGAGTGAAGATCGTGTGATGGTTTAGCTGTTTTTGGGAGGCCACTGGCCTCCCCTACGGTTTGCCATTAGCCTCACCGTAGGGGCGAGCAGTGCTCGCCCACGAACGGGTAAACCACTTCTCTGCTCAATTGCAAAGCAAAACCCCGGCTTTGCCGCACTTGACAAAACCGGGGCTGCTCGGGTATAATATACCCAAGGGATGCTGTTCAGGCAGTCAGACCTTATTCAATCAGGATTTTTAGTCACTGACCGTTCGGGCCTAATCGAGCGGTCAGTGCGCTTTTATACAGAAAAGAGACGAGCCAGGCAGGCTCGTCTCTTTTTATTTTGCATGGAGAAGATTCAGTTAAAGTAAACGATATCTTCCTTCGCCTTTTCGGCGGGTTCTACCGTGATAGCATGCAGCACCGGACCGGGACCGCGGTACTGCGGCAGCTCCTCGACGGTGATGGACGCCGTTACCTTGACCCAGTCACGGTTATGCAGCTGATCGCGGTCGGGATAGCGGCAGAGGAAGCCGAGGAAGGTGACGTCATCCGCGCAGCAGACCATGCCGAAGCGGCCGGGCACGAAGCTGCCGGCGGGCACATCCTTGCCGACGTAGGCCTGGGCAAGAAAGCGGACGGTCTTGCCGTCATACTTCATCGGGTCGCCGGTGGCGTCGATGTACCAGAGACCGTAGTCCTCCGGCTGGATGTCGATGATATCCGCATCCACGTCAAACGGCAGCGGCATATTGCGGGCGTAGTCCTCGGAATTGCCGTTCACGTCATCCAGATAGATTGCCGCACGCGGATTCATCGCCTTGATGTTCTTCTTGTACAGCATGTCCTTCAGCTCATCCGTGCAGCGGTTGAACACAACCAGATCCGCCGTGGTGATATGCTCGAACATCATCGGGCCGATGTTGTTGGAATACAGCTCAAACGTGGTCGCATCGACCGTGGTGACGATCTGGTACAGCTCCCAGCGGGCAGGAAATGCCTGCATCAGCTTTTCCAGCTTCCACATGCCGTTGTACTCAACAAGAATGCGGTCCGGCTGGTATTTCTGCTCCACGCGCTTGAGGATATTCGGCGTCAGACGGTCCTCGGACTCGATCGGCACAAGCGCAGTGCCGTAGTGCAGCAGCCACTTCTCGTCGTATTCCTCGATGCCTTCTTCGCACAGCAGCAGCACCGTGCGCTCGTTCTCGGTAAAGTTCGGGTCCGCGAGAATGTCCTGAATGAACTTGGTCTTGCCACTCTCCAGAAAGCCGGTAAAGACGTATACCGGAATGGGTTCGTTAGCCATATCTGGTTACCTCACTTTTCGTTTACGCCGAACAGAGCAGCGATGCGCTCCTCATCCAGCTCGGAGCCGATGACGCACAGACGGCCGGTGTAATCGGCAGCGCCGCGGCGGATTTCGGGTGCGCCCGGAACATAGTCAAAGTGCAGCCACTCGCCGCCGTCTGCACACGGAACGATGCCTTTTGCACGCAGTACGGTGCCGAGCGTAACATCGCCGAGCGCGGTAAGAGCCGCGTTAAGCTCAGCCTCGGTGTACTTGTGAGTCGTTTCCTTACCCCAGGAGGTGAATACCTCGTCAGCATCGTGATCGTGGTCGTGACCGCAGCAGCAGTGACCGTCGTGGTCGTGATGATGGTGCTCGTGATCATGATCGTGGTGATGCTCATGCTCATGATCGTGATCGTGGCAGCCGCAGGTGCAGTGCTCATCGTGCTCGTGATGATGCTCGTGCTCCTCATGGTCGTGGTCATGCTCGTGCTCATGCTCGTGCTCATCATGCTCGTGGTCATGGTGGTGATGATGATGCTCGTGGTGCGGCTCGTGCGCGATCTCCTCGAGAACCTCCGCAACGAGGTCGCGGCTGCCTTCCATGGTGGAGAGCAGCTGCTCGCCGGTCAGGTCCTTCCACGGGGTGGTGACGATGCGGGCGTGCTCATTCAGGCCGCGCAGCATGGCAACGGTCTCGTCGAGGCGCTTCTCCGGGCACTCAGCCGTGCGGGACAGCAGGATGGCACCGGCATGCGCCACCTGATTCTCGAAAAACTCACCGAAGTTCTTGAGGTACATTTTTGCCTTGAGCGCGTCAACAACGGTTACAAAGCTGTTCAGCTGAACCTCGAGGTGCGCGTTCTGTACCGCAGCGATAACGTCCGACAGCTTGCCGACGCCGGACGGCTCGATCAGGATGCGGTCCGGATGGTACTGGTCCACAACATCGTGCAGCGCCTTGCCGAAGTCGCCAACCAGCGAGCAGCAGATACAGCCTGCGTTCATCTCGTTTACAACAATGCCGGCATCCTTGAGAAAGCCGCCGTCAATGCCGATCTCACCGAACTCGTTCTCGATCAGAACAACCTGCTCACCCTTGAGCGCATCGGCCAGCAGACGCTTGATGAGGGTCGTCTTGCCGGCACCCAGAAAACCGGAAATAATATCAATTTTAGTCATGCTTTGTCGCTCCATTTCTATGCACGGCACAGGGATTCCCGAACCGTACTCAAATTTTTCGAACGCTTATATTATACCACATTTATAGAAAAAAGAAAAGTTATTTAGTTAGCGGACGCTAATCTTTCTGACTGCGCGGAGCGTTTGAGAGCCGTGACGCAACAAAACCCCGGCCCTGTGGCTTGACTAGACCGAGGTTCTGCGGGTATAATATACCCAAGGGATGTTGCTAAGCAATCAGACCCTTCCGTATCATAGTTAAACTAAGATGACCGTTCGGGCCCTACTCCGAGCGGTCATCGTGCTTTTATACAGAATCCGCTTATAGTATAAGCATATCCTGCAGAAAATCTGTCAATCAACCGCCTTTACAGGCGTTTTTTTATTTTTTTGCACAAAAAAATGGAGAACGGAACGCATTTCCCATTCTCCACTTTCCATTCTCAATCTGTATTATTCTCCCATCACCTGAAAGACAATATCCCGCACGCGGTTGCGGGTATCGCACTCCACAAGGGTCAGATTCTGCCACGGGCCGATGGTGATCTCGCCATTCACGAACGGGATAACGATAAACGGGCTGAGCAGCGCCGCCTTGATATGCGACGAGCCGTTATCATCGTGCCAGGTATCGTGGTGGTGATAGTAAATGACGTTTCCCTGCTCATCGCGGTAGGGCGAAAAGACGTCCATCGCCGCCTTGAGGTCATGGTAGACCATGCCCGGCTCAAACTCCAGCGTGGTCAGGCCGGCAACACCGCCGGTGGTAAAGCCGGTGATCGTGCCGGACTTCATGCCGGTCTTGCGGCAGGCGTTCTGCACCGCTGCGCGGAAGTCGTCAGTAACGTCGATCATGCCCATGTGGGCCTTGGTGTGGTAGGTTTTGGTTTCGGTATAAACAGGCATTTGCGATTCTCCTTTACAGGCACTCGAGATAACGGCCATACAGGGTCTTATTCAGCTCTTCCGCATGACGGAGCAGCGTCTGACGGCTGATATAGCCGCGCGCGTACGCAATCTCCTCCGGACATGCGATGTAGCGTCCGGTCTCATCCTGCACGCGGCGGACAACCTGTGCGGATTCGAGCAGGTTGTCGGCGGTACCGGCATCCAGCCAGACGAAATCCCGGTCGAGCTTTTCAACGTGCAGCTGACCGCGTTTCATGTACTCGATATTGACATCCGTAATCTCCAGCTCGCCTCTTGCCGAGGGCTTGAGCCCGCGGGCGATCTCCATAACCGAGTTATCGTAGAAATACAGACCCGGAATGATATAGTTAGACTTCGGATAGCGCGGCTTCTCCTCGATGGAAATAGCACGGCCCTGATCATCAAACTCCACAACGCCGAACGCACGCGGGTCATCGACATAGTAGCCGAATACGCAGGCGCCGGATTTCTGCTGCACAGCACGGTCCAGACAGTCCTGGAAATTGGGGGAATAGAAGATATTATCGCCCAGAACAAGGCAAACCGAGTCATCCCCGATGAACTGGGAGCCGATGAGCAGCGCGTCCGCGATGCCGCGTGCAACCTCCTGCACCTCGTAGGTGATGTTGACGCCGAAGCGGCCGCCGGAACCGAGCAGACGGTAGAACGGGCCTTCCTCTCCGGGCGGGATGATGATGAGAATATCGCGGATACCGGCCTGCAGGAGCGCAGCCAGCGGATAGTAGATCATCGGTTTATCGTATACCGGCAGCAGCGGTTTGCATACCGGACGTGTCATCGGGTACAGGCGCGAGCCCTTACCGGCGGCAAGAATGATTCCTTTCATTGGCTATTCCTCTATCTATATGTTTTTGTGAGATTAGTATAGCACACTTTGGGCAAATAAGAAAGCCTTTTGTAAAGGCAGAAGTCAGGAGGCAGGAGTAATGGAAAATTGAAAATTGAGAATGGAGAATGGCACTATCCTTGCGCAGGCTCCGGTCGCGCTGCGCCCGTAATGGCTTACCTCCTGTGTAATATTCGATTCCACGGATTTAGTTGATAAATGTCCGCAGGGCGGGGCACCCTCACCCCGCCCTACGATAACTCATTCACTCTTTCTCAATCGTCAGCACCGAATGATACGGCATCGGCTGATTGAGATACACGTTTACGGTATCTGTATTGCTGTATTCATATTCGTACCGGAAATCCAGTCCGTCGAGATGCGCCTCCTTGACGTTTTTCGTATCCGGTACATCGTATTCCCAGCCGTCGTCAATGATGTCATCCCTCATGTGGTCGGCATACAGCCAGCTCCATTTGGCATACGCGGCCGCAAAGGCGTAATACACCGTCATGCGCTCCTGATAGCCGCACGAGCCGTTCTGCGAATCCGAAACCACCGTCACCGACTGCACATAGCCGTCCGCATCGGTTTCGACCGTCACATCGGATACAGAATCGCCCAGCGAGAATCCGGTGTACGAGCCGCCCATTCCCACGTCGCTATTCCAGCTGCCGTCCGGCCGGACATACGGCGCCAAGCCCTGATTATATTTCAGGCAGTCGTTGCAGTTCTCCACATACTCCGCAAGAGTCAGCTCGCCGCGATTGGGCGGCAGCTTGGCGTACAGGTCAATGCCGTAACCTGCGGCTGTTCGCAGCCCGATCACCAGCAGGTACAGCGCCACGCGATACCAGCGCACCTCCCGCTCGCGGACAACGATGCTGCACCCGTTCTCCAAATCCCACGAGAGCTCCTCTTCTTTGCACGCGCGGTAGCACTTGTAATTGTAGTACCAGTCGAAGAACGGCAGCGCATAGCAGTTGCCGTAGCCGAACACGCCCCACAAACGGGCATATGCGGTGCGGATGGACAGCTTGTTCCCGTCCTCATCGCGGACGGACAGCCCGAAGATCCACTTGCCGGGCGTTGTGCCCCAGTAATGCAGCAGCACCGGCTCGAACACGAACGTCAGCAGCCAGCCGACATAAGCGCACGCGGCCGACCACGCCAGACTCGCCGTGATCTGGATAAAATTCTCCGGATTGATGCGGAACACCCACTGCGACAGCATCAACCACAGCAGCCCATACAGTCCGGCATCCACATTGCGGGCAAGGAAGCGCCGCCACGGGCAGCCTGCCGGCGGGATGCGGTCTTTCTCGCGCGGGTCGTCTGCGGGCAGCACGATGGACTGGTACCGGTCTACATCCAGCCCGTTCCACTCCGCTCTGTCCTCGCAGATGGCGCGGCACATCGCATACGCCTGTTCGCTCTCGCGGATGTCCCCCTGCAATACGTCGAGCTGGCCTGCTGCCGCCTCGGGCAGCGCTTTCTCGCCGCTCTCGATGGCGCGGATGTCGGGCACGCTCAGCCGCAGCCGCCGCAGCAGCATGATCTTCCGCAGCGTCTGCACATCGTCCTCGGTGTAGTCGCGGTAGCCGTTCTCGCCGCGTGTCGGCGTGAGCAGCCCCTCCTTTTCGTAAAACCGGATGTTCGCCCGGGTCAGTCCCGTCCTGCGCTCTGCTTCCGCTATGTTCATGCGATCACCTTCCCTTCTATTGATTACATTATAAGGGATAAAGTAGGTTTACAGTCAAGTGTTTTCGGGGAAAATGTTAAGAAAAAAGAGTGGAGAAACTCCACTCTTTTTCATCATTTAATTCAGCGCTGCAATGGACTCCTCCAGCTTTGCGAGGTGCTCGCGCAGCTTTTCGGCCTTTTCGCGCTCGGCTGCAACAACCTTCTCGGGTGCCTTATCGACAAACTTCGGGTTGTTCAGCTTCTTCATAACGAAGTCGATGTCGGCCTCGACCTTGCTCTTCTCCTTGCCGAGACGGGCCCGCTCGGCCTCGAAGTCGATGAGGTCGCCCATCGGCATATAGATCTGTGCGTCGCCGGTGACTACGGATGCCATCTTGGCAGCGTCCGCCGGAACCGCGTCGATGAGTTCAATCTCGGAAGCGTAAGCCAGCTTCGGGAAGAAGCCTGCGCCTGCGGAGAAGGTGTCCTTCTTCTCGGTCAGGATGAGCACCTTGGCCTTCTTGGAGGGCGGTACGTTCATCTCGGCACGGCGGTTGCGGATAGCGCGGACAGCGTCCATCAGGCTCTCCATCTGTGCCTCCTCAGCGGCAAAGTGCAGCTCGTCCTTGTACTCCGGCCATGCGGATACCATAACGGACGGACCCTCATGCGGCAGCGCCTGCCAGATGGTCTCGGTGATGAACGGCATGAACGGGTGCAGCAGCTGCATTGCGCCGCTCAGCACATAGCACAGCACCTTCTGTACGTTCTCGTCGCCGGTCTGCAGACGGGTCTTTGCAATTTCGATATACCAGTCGCAGAAGTTCTCCCAGATGAAGTCGTTCAGCTTGGCAGCTGCCAGACCCAGCTCGTACTGGTCGATGTTGCGGGTAACGTCGGCAACCAGCGTGTTGAACTTGCTGATGATCCACTTGTCCTCGATGGCAAGGTCGCTCGGCAGCTCGACTGCCTTGTCCTTGTCGATGGTCAGGTTCATCTGGATAAAGCGGGATGCGTTCCAGATCTTGTTGCAGAAGTTACGGGACGCCTGTACACGCTCATCCGAGAAACGCATATCGTTTCCGGGGCTGTTGCCCGTTGCAAGGGTGAAGCGCAGCGCGTCCGCGCCGTACTGGTCGATAACCTCGAGCGGGTCGATGCCGTTGCCGAGCGACTTGGACATCTTGCGGCCCTGCGCGTCGCGCACCAGACCGTGGATATAAACCGTCTTGAACGGGGTTTCGCCCATGTGCTCCACACCGGAGAAGATCATGCGGGCAACCCAGAAGAAGATAATATCATAGCCGGTAACGAGCGTAGAGGTCGGATAGAAATAGTCAAGCTCCTTGGTCTTATCCGGCCAGCCGAGCGTGGAGAACGGCCACAGCGCAGAGGAGAACCAGGTATCGAGAACGTCCTCTTCCTGACGGATGTTCTTGCTGCCGCACTTCGGGCAGGTGCATACATCGGTCTTGGAGACGGTCATTTCGCCGCAGTCCTCACAGTAGAACGCCGGAATGCGGTGACCCCACCACAGCTGACGGGAGATACACCAGTCGTGTACGTTTTCCATCCAGCGCAGGTAGGTCTTGGAGAAACGGTCGGGCACGAACTTGGTCTTGCCCTCGTTGACTACGTCCATAGCGGGCTTGGCGAGCGGCGCCATCTTGACGAACCACTGTGCCGAGGTCATCGGCTCAACGGTCGTACCGCAGCGGTAGCAGGTGCCGACATTGTGCTCGTGGTCCTCAATCTTGACCAGCCAGCCGCCTTCCTCGAGGTCCTTAACAACCGCCTTGCGGCACTCGTAGCGGTCCATACCCTCGTACTTGCCGCCGTTTGCGTTGACGGTCGCGTCCTCGTTGAACACGAGAATCTGCTCGAGGTTGTGGCGCTGACCCATCTCGAAGTCGTTCGGGTCGTGGCACGGCGTAACCTTGACGCAGCCGGTGCCGAACTCCATGTCAACGTACTCGTCACCGAAGATCGGAATCTCGCGGTTCATGATCGGGAGGATGCAGGTCTTGCCGATCAGGTGCTTGTAGCGCTCGTCGTTCGGGTTGACCGCAACGCCGGTATCGCCCATGAAGGTCTCCGGACGGGTGGTCGCAACAACGAGGTCGCCCGAGCCGTCCGCCAGCGGATAGCGGATGTGCCACAGCTTGCCCGGCTGGGTTTCGTACTCAACCTCAGCGTCGGACAGGGCGGTCGCGCAGTGCGGGCACCAGTTGATGATGCGGTGGCCCTTGTAGATCAGGCCCTTGTTGTACAGGTTTACGAATACCTCGCGGACAGCCTTGGAGCAGCCCTCGTCCATGGTGAAGCGCTCGCGGTCCCAGTCGCAGGAGGTGCCGAGCTTCTTGAGCTGGCTGATGATGCGGCTGCCGAACTTGTCCTTCCACGCCCATACGCGCTTAAGGAATTCCTCGCGGCCGAGGTCGTAACGGGTCAGGCCCTCCTCCTTGCGGAGGTTCTCCTCTACTTTGATCTGGGTTGCAATGCCGGCGTGGTCGGTGCCCGGCATCCACAGTGCCTCGTAGCCCTGCATGCGCTTGGTGCGGATGAGGATATCCTGCAGGGTCTCGTCGAATGCGTGGCCCATGTGCAGCTGGCCGGTAACATTCGGAGGCGGGATAACGATGGTGTACGGTTTCTTGTCCGGATTGACCTCGGCGTGGAAGAAGCCGGAATCGACCCAGAACTTGTACAGCTTGTCCTCGACCGATTTCGGGTCGTAGGTCTTAGGCAGTTCGCTCATTGATCTATCTCCTTCAATTTGATTTACGATATACATGCGGGATACCTCTGTGCAAACAAAAAAGAGCATACTCCTCCCGACAACAGGACGAAGTATGCTCCGTGGTACCACCTGAATTCGCGTAAAGACGCGCACTCGTTGCCCCGTAACGCGGGTTAGACGGAACAGCTTAACGAACATTCGGCTGTTCTGCTCCAAAGCGACCTTCTTCTTCCCCGCCGAGGTGCTTGCACCGGCCGCACCCTCTCTAAACGCGCAAAGGAAAAATACTCCTCTTTTTCACTGCATTTGTGTATTAACTTTAATAGTATAGCTGTTAAATTCGGGTTTGTCAAGGGATATGACGCAGTTGACAGCAACTTGCCTATACGATACATGCCAGCGAATATACTAACAGATAAATACAAGCTCACGCTATCCCGTAGGGTGCGCCGACTCGGCGCACCGTTTGTAAACCGCAGGGCAAATTTCACAGCAACGGAATACATTAACGACAGCGTATGCCACGGACTATAATCCGGTGATATTCGCTGGAATGCGGTGCGCCGAGGTCGGCGCACCCTACGGTCAGGCGATTTACAACTTATTACCTGTTGCTGTAATATTCGTCCTCTGCCCATCTGCGTGGATTATCCAAAATATAATTGTATTTCACGGCGTAATCCGTATCATCCCGAATAATATGGTCATAAAACGACCGCTGCCACAAATTGCGTCCGGCATCCTGATTGGAAAACCGTTTCAATGCCGCAATTATGCGTGGCACCAATTCCGTAGGGCGCGACGACCTCGGCGCGCCATCATCACGCAAAACCGAAATCAACATATGAACATGGTTTGGCATGATAACATAGGAATCAATCGACACATATGGATATGCCCCAGGAATCGTTCGGATATAATGTTCAACAATTTTACCGATGACCGATAACCGCAGGGACGGCGCGCCGAGGTCGTCGCGCCCTACGGTTGACAGCGTGCATTGCCGTTGATAGGTGCAGAGCGTCACAAAATAGACGCCCTGCTTTCCGTAATCATACTTTGGCAGCCGAGCCGATCTCCTCGTCTCCATCAGGAAAGTCTCCGCTTGAACTCCTCATACCCGAACATCCGCACGACCTCATCCGTGCCGTCGGCGCGCCGGATGGCGATCAGCGGCAGCGGCATGCCGTTAAACGTATTGGTCTTGACCATGGTGTAGAGCGCCATGTCCTCGAACACGACCTGCTCACCGGCGCCGAGCGCCACATCGAACGAATACTCACCGATGACGTCGCCTGCGAGGCAGGAGCGGCCGGTCAGCAGATAGGTGAACGCCTTCTTCCCCGGCTCGCCGCCGCGGTACACCGGCGGACGGTACGGCACCTCGAGCACGTCCGGCATATGGCACGCCGCCGAGGTATCCAGAATCGCAATGTCCTTGTGGTTGTGCATCACCTCAAGCACGGTGGCGACCAGATAGCCCGCATTCAGCACAACGGCCTCGCCCGGCTCCAGATAAACCTGCACCTTGTACTTTTTCTGCAGATAATCAATGCAGTGCACCAGTGTTTCCACATCGTAATCCGCGCGGGTGATGTGGTGGCCGCCGCCGAGGTTGATCCATTTCAGGCCGTCCATATACTGACCGAAATTCTGCTCAAATGCAGCGACAGTCCGCACCAGATCGTCCGAATTCTGCTCGCAGAGCGTGTGGAAATGGAAGCCCTCAATGCCGTCGAGCAGCTCCGGCTGAAAATTCTCTATCGTAATGCCAAGGCGCGAATCCGGACCGCACGGGTCGTACATCGCGTGGTCGCTCGGCTGCGTGGAGCACTCCGGATTGAGCCGCAGGCCGCAGCTCTTCCCTGCTGCACGGGCAAGGCTGCCGTAGGCCTTCCACTGCGTGAACGAGTTGAACACAATGTGGTCGGCGTACTCCAGAATCTCGCGGAACTCACCCTCCGCGTAGGCCGGTGCGTAAACATGGGTCTCGCCGCCGAATTCCTCATGACCGAGCCGTGCCTCGTACAGACCGGAGGCCGTTGTGCCCGCCAGATACTCCCGAATCAGCGGGTACACGGAAAACATCGAGAACGCCTTCTGCGCCAGCAGGATCTTCGCGCCGGTGCGTCTGGCAACGTCCCGCAGGACGGCCAGATTCTGCACCAGACGGTTTTCATCGAGCAGGTAGCAGGGCGTAGGAAGCTCAGTAAATTTCATATCAGTCCACCAGTACCGGCTTGTCGTTGATCTGCCACGGCAGACCCCACTTGTTCAGCGCCTCCATGTACGGATCGGGATCAAACTCCTCGACCGTGTACACGCCCGGCTTGTTCCACTTGCCGGTCAGCAGCATCGCCGCGCCGATCATCGCCGGAACGCCGGTGGTGTAGCTGATGGCCTGCGAGCCGACCTCGCGGTAGCACTCCTCGTGGTCGCAGACGTTGTAAATGTAGGCGGTCTTTTCCTTGCCGTCCTTCTTGCCGGTGAAGATGCAGCCGATGTTGGTCTTGCCCTTGGTGCGCGGACCGAGCGTTGCCGGATCGGGCAGCAGCGCCTTGAGGAACTGGATCGGCACGATCTGGTGGCCCTCAAACTCGATCGGGGTGGTGGACAGCATGCCGACGTTCTCCAGGCAGTTCATGTGGGTCAGGTAGGACTGACCGAAGGTCATGAAGAAGCGGATGCGCTGCACGCCCGGAATATTCTTCGCCAGGGACTCAATCTCCTCGTGGTGGAGCAGGTACATGTCCTTGTGACCGACCTGATCGAAGTCGTACTCGCGCTTGATGCTCATCGCCGGAATTTCAACCCAGTGACCGTCCTCCCAGTACGAACCCGGTGCGGATACCTCACGCAGATTGATCTCCGGGTTGAAGTTGGTCGCAAACGGATAGCCGTGGTCGCCGCCGTTGCAGTCCAGAATGTCGATGGTGTCGATTTCATCGAACAGGTGCTTCTGTGCGTAAGCGCAGTACGCCTGCGTTACACCCGGGTCAAAGCCGGAGCCGAGCAGAGCGGTCAGACCGGCCTCCTCAAACTTCTTCTTGTACGCCCACTGCCAGGAGTAGTCAAAGTACGCGGTAAAGCCCTCGTCCTTGCAGCGCTTCTCGTAAATGGCGCGCCACTCCGGATCGTCGGTGTCCTCCGGCTCGTAGTTTGCCGTATCCATGTAGTTTACGCCGCACTTGAGGCACGCATCCATGATGGTCAGGTCCTGATACGGCAGCGCAATGTTCATCACGATGTCCGGCTTGTACTCGTCGATGAGCGCGCACAGCTCGTCCACGTTGTCCGCATCCACCTTGGCGGTGCGGATCTTGGTTGCGGTCGTACCGTCCAGCTTCTCCTTAATCGCGTCGCACTTGCTCTTGGTGCGGGACGCAATCATAATTTCCTCGAAAACGTCGCTGTTCTGGCAGCACTTGTGGATAACTACGCCGGCAACACCGCCGCAGCCGATGATCAATGCTCTTCCCATTGTTAATTCCTCCTCATTTTTAACTGTATATATAATTTAGATTTATTGAATGGTCTTTATTTGTTAAACTGCCGCTTGAGAAGCGAACGGAACTGCGCCGCACCCGCGGCGGGGGCAAAAAGGGTAGACACCTACGGTTTCTACCCTCTTTGAACACCCGTTTCCCTTGTTGGGATAGCTTGGGTGCAGACGGTAGACTGCGTAAGCAGGAAAAGGGGAACGGCAGTCGGGTTACTCTTGCGTGATTTTCGCAAAATATTCGCAGTTCACAGACAGCGTACTGCTACACATGCGGGTTACTCAACGCAAGGCGCGGCATAGCAGTGCCGCGCAACTCTTTAACGTGTTATACCGGAAGGCACCTGTGGAGTAAGCGTTTGGTATAATTTATCCTGCGTAGGTGCTGTCCGTAACCTCCGGACTAACGAATTGCGCAACACGGGTATGTTGCGCCTGCTGGAAGTAGCCGACCTGTGTAGCAGTAATGTATCCGACACTGCGAACAGGTTGAGAAAGACACGGAAGAAAAAATCCTCTGTCGTTCCCCTATTTCGCAGCGGTCACATGTAGGCAATCTGCGCCAGACTATCCAAGGGAAAGGGGTGATTCACAAGAGGGTGGAAACCGTAGGTGTCTACCCTCTTGTGCCCCCGCCGGGTAGGCGCACTCCCCGCTGAGGTTCAGCGAAAAACTCTCCGCCCGTCAGGGGCGAACCCGCCTGCGGCAGTTCGCGTCCCCCGCTCAGCCGGTGCAGAGAAAAAGGCTGCCGCCCGGATAGGGCGAACCCGCCTGCGGCAGTTCGTGTGCCCCGCTCAGTCGGTGCAGAGAAAGCGGTTGTCCAACGCTTACGTTACTCTACCTTTTCCAGCAGCTTCTGCACATAATTCGGCAGATAGAACGCGCCCTTGTGCAGATTGGTATTGTAATATTTGGTTTCCAGTCCCAGACTGTTCCACCAGTCCGGATTCAGATCGCGCACCGGATGCACGCCGCGCGACGAAAAGCCGAACAGCCAGTGTCCGGACGGGTAGGTCGGGATATGCGCCTGAAACAGACGGCTCAGCTCAAACGAGTGCACGATATTGCGGTGCGCTCTCTGGCACGCCAGCGCATCGCCCTTGTAGAACGGGCTTTCGTGCTGATTGACGAGCACGCCGTGCTCCTTGAGCGCCTTGTAGCAGTTGCCGTAAAATTCCATCGTGAACAGGCCCTCGCCCGGGCCGAACGGGTCGGTCGAGTCGATGATGATAAGGTCGTACTCGTCCTCAATCCGGCGGATATACTTTAATCCGTCCTGATAGAGAATGTGCACGCGCGGGTCGTCGAGCGAGCACGCCACACCGGGCAGGTACTCTTTGCAGACCGCGACAACGCGCTCGTCGATCTCCACAAGGTCGATATGCTCGATGTGCTGATAGCGGCACAGCTCGCGGACGCAGCCGCCGTCACCGCCGCCGATGACAAGCACCTTTTTAATCTTCTCGCCGAGCACGGCCATCGGCACATGCACCATCATTTCGTGATAGATGAACTCGTCCCGCTCGGTCAGCATCATGTAGCCGTCAAGCGTGAGAAACCGACCGAACTCCTCGCATTCAAACACGTCGATGCGCTGAAAATCGCTCTGTTCGGTGTAAAGCTGACGGTCTACCTGTATCTGCAGCCCAACCGTCGGCGTATGCATTTCAGTAAAGGTAAGTTGCATGAGTGAAACGCTCCTTTTATTCCGGGCTGACAACGCCGCGGATGACCTGCAGGTTGTTCACCTCGGGGTCCTCGGTGCCGAGCAGCATGCAGTTCTTTTCCTTGGCGTAGCGAATATAATCAAGAATATCGCGGGTAATACGCTCACCGGGCGCGAGAATCGGGATGCCGGGCGGATAGCACATGACAAACTCCGCGCAGATGCGTCCGACCGACTCCTCGAGCGGCATGGCCTTCTTGTCCGCGTAGAACGCCTCCTGCGGGCCGGCAACCACCTGCGGCGAGATGTACTCCTGCCGCATGAGCGTCGCCTTGTCGCGCTTGTAGCGGCGGCGAATGTCCGCGAGAGCGGCTACCAGACGTTCGAGGTCGCGCTCACGGTCGCCCACCGAAACATAGGCGAGCAGATTGCCAAGATCGCCGAACTCGGTCTGAATATCGTAAAAGTCGCGCAGAATGTCGTACACCTCGATACCCGCCAGACCAACATCCAGCGTGTTTACCGCCAGCTTGGTTGTGTCGAAGTCGTATACCGTGTCGCCGTTGATCAGCTCACTGCCGTAGGCGTAGTAATCGCCGAGCGCGTTGATCTCCTCGCGGGCGTAGGTTGTCAGGTCAACGACTTTTCGGAAAATCTCCTTGCCGTGCAGTGCAAGGTTCTTGCGCGAAATATCCAGGCTGACCATCAGCAGGTACGAACCGGAGGTCGTCTGCGTCAGGTTGATGATCTGGCGAACGTGCTCCGCGTTCATGGACGGGCCGCACAGCAGAAAGCTGGACTGCGTGAGCGAGCCGCCCGACTTGTGCATGGAAACGGATGCTAAATCCGCGCCTGCCGCCATCGCGGAGACCGGCATATTTTCACCGAAGTAGAAATGCGTGCCGTGCGCCTCATCGGCCAGCACCTTCATGCCTGCCGCGTGCGCGAGCCTTACGATTTCCCGAATGTTCGAGCAGATGCCGTAGTAGGTCGGGTTGTTGACGAGCACCGCCTTTGCGGACGGGTGCTTCTCAATAGCGGCCTTCACGTCCGCGACTGACATGCCGAGCGAAATGCCCAGCCGGTCATTCATCTGCGGGTTGACGTAAACCGGAATCGCACCGGTCAGCACGAGTGCGTTGATGACGCTGCGGTGTACGTTGCGCGGCAGAATGATCTCGTCGCCGCGTTTGACCACGGACAGAATCATCGCCTGTACGCTGCTCGTCGTGCCGCCCACCATCAGGAAGGCGTGCGCCGCACCGAACGCATCCGCGGCCAGCTCCTCGGCCTCGCGGATAACGCTGGTCGGGTGGCACAGATTGTCGAGCGGCTTCATCGAGTTGACGTCCACCGTCATGCACTGCTGACCGAGGAATTTCGTTAATTCCGGTGAGCCGCGTCCGCGCTTGTGGCCGGGTACATCGAACGGCACAATGCGCATGTCTTTGAAGTTTTCGAGCGCCTCCATGATTGGCGCACGGGATTGATCCATAAAAATGCCTTCTTTCGGCAGAGAATGATATGCTGCGCTTTCGCGCGAAGCGACGCGCAAATTTTATTGTGAGACAAATCCGAACATCGTTCGGTTTGTCTTTCTCGATTGAAAATGTATTTTCAATCGAAATCAGTAGATGTTCTTGCCCGAAAATATCTCAATCATCTCTCGTCTGAGGTCGGAGTGAATCTTGAGTCTGGTCTTGGGCGGCAGCTCATAGATGTCGGTGTTGAACAGGTAGTTCTGCAGATCGACCTCCTTGAGCAGCATTCTCGTGTGGAACAGGTTGGACTGGTACACGTTAATGTCGTATGCGTCGTACCGCTCGAGCGTTTTCGGGTCGATAAAGTCCTGAATGGACGTCATATGGTGATCCATGAACAGCTTTTTGCCCTCGATATCGCGGGTAAAGCCGCGCACGCGGTAGTCCATGGTGATGATATCCGAATCGAACGAGCCGATGAGGTAATCGAGCGTAGACAGCGGCGTGATCTCACCGCAGGTGGCAACATCAATATCCACGCGGAAGGTGGCAAGGCAGGTATCCGGATGGTATTCCGGATAGGTATGCACGGTAACATGGCTCTTGTCGAGGTGCGCGACAATGGTATCCGGCTCGAGCGCGGGCTTCATGTGCTCCTCCGCGATGAGAAAGGTTACGGAGGCGCCCTGCGGGTCGTAATCCTGCTTGGAAATGTGCAGCACATGCGCACCGATCATCTCGGTCACCCGCTCGAGAATGCCGGTCAGTCGTTCGGAGTTGTACTGCTGGTCGATATATTTGATGTAGTCACGCTGTTCGCGCTCGGTCTTTGCATAGCAGACATCATAAATGTTGAAGGACAGCGCCTTGGTCAGGTTGTTAAACCCGTAAAGTTTGAGCTTGTTCTGCATTTCATATCCTCACAATACCAAAAAATCCCCAGGCGAAAGGGGTACACACGGTACGCTTTCACTTGGGGATGATCATTCTCTTTTTGCAGATGCTTCTGCACATTCCGTAGGTTTTATGGAAGAGGAAAGAGTCTATATAGCAAGAATCGTTACTTTTAGGCAATACCGCATAATGAAGCAAGAGCGATTTGCGAGTAAATTTTGTGCTCTGATAAGGCGTGGTTTTGCGTCAATACTTGCTGTATTGCAAAAAATCACAACGAAATCAGGGGGCAAAATTTCCGCAAAGCGCCGCAGTCTTAATTGTGCGGTGTTGCCTTTGTACTCTTATTGATCGTTTCACAAGTGTGATGCGCCCGCGGCACACGGCTTTTAGTCAGCCAACTTATAAAATTCAATAAGGCAACAAAGTTGCCAGTTTCGGCATTTGACCCGGCTGTCCGTATGGCCTTAGCACCGTTTTCGCGCAGAAACCGGGCGGTCAAAGAAATTCTGCTGAAAGGCTTCGCCTCTCCGAGTAACTTTTATTATACCCGAGCATGGATACAAATGCAAGATTTTATTGCGGATTTTACAGATGTTGTGCCGAAATTTTCCCGGGCAGCATCATATAATTAGACAAGCGCGATTTACGAGCAAATTTTATGCACTGATAGCGCCACAGTCCTGATTGTATGATGTTGCCCTTGTACATAGAAAGTTTACAGTCTTTGTTTTGAAAAATCGCGTAAAACGTAGTACAATGGAAAAAGCAAGACGATGTAATTCTGAAAAGACAAGGTGAATCATGGCACGCAAAAAGAAAAGCAAGGGACTTCGGGTCAGCCTGATGCTGACGGTCGGACTGATGATCGTGTCGTTTGCGGCGGGCATGCTGACACAGAAGATCGTGTTCCGCGAGCCGCAGACCGACGCTGGTCTGACCTACATTGAGGATATTCCGGTAATGACTGACTTTCTTCCCGAGGGCACACGCGCCCGTCCGGGACAGAAGCGCGAGATCAGGTATCTCGTCATCCACGAGACCGACAACACCGGCACCGGCGCAAATGCGGCCGCGCACAACTCGTTCATCCACCAGAACGCCAACGCCGAGGAGGGCATTGTTTCGTGGCACTACACGGTGGACGATCACGAGATCTACCATCATCTGCCGGATGATGAGACTGCCTATCACGCAGGCGACGGCATGGAGAAGAACGGCGGCAACATGAACGGCATCGGCATTGAAATGTGCGTCAACTCGGACGGCAACTACGAACAGACGCTCATCAACACCGAAAAGCTGTGTGCGCGGCTGCTGATCGAGTACGATCTGAACCCGTCCAAGGCACTGAAAAAGCATCAGGACTTTTCGGGCAAAATCTGTCCGTCCACCCTCATCAACAGCGGCCGCTGGGACGAGTTCTGCAGCGCGGTAACCGCAAAATACAAGGAGCTGAAGGCCGACGAAGCGGCAAAAGCATCATAAGTATCCGGTTAGCAGCATGCAACCATGTGCAAAAACCGTGGAAAATCAAAGGGCGATTTGTCGTAAATCGCTCTTTCTTTTTATCCTCTGATATGGTATACTTCAAATCGTACGCTGTAAAAAAAACTGAAAAAATTTAAGCGTACCGTAAATCCTACTTAAAATTTATCACATTGTGAAGGAGTGAACTGAAATGATCGTTGTACTCAAACGAAACAGCGACAAGGAACATGTCGAAAAACTGATGCAGCATTTCACGGATATGGGGCTGCGGATCAACTATTCCCAGGGTGCGGATACACTTATCCTCGGCCTGATGGGCGACACGACCCGGCTCGATGAAGGGGACATTATGGCGTATGACGTGGTCGAGCGTGTACAGCGCGTGACCGAGCCGTTCAAGGCCGTCAACCGCAAATTCCACCCCGAGGACACGATCATCGAGGTTGCGGGCCGCAAGATCGGCGCCGGCTACTTCAATGTTATGGCAGGTCCGTGCTCGGTCGAGAACGAGGCGCAGATCATCGAGTGTGCCGAGCGCGTTAAGGCTGCCGGTGCATCCTTCCTGCGCGGCGGTGCATTCAAGCCGCGTACCTCCCCGTACTCGTTCCAGGGTCTGGAGGCCGAGGGCCTCAAGCTGCTGCTCGAGGCAAAGCGTCAGACCGGTCTGCCGATCGTCACCGAGATCATGAGCGAAAAGCATCTCGATCTGTTCGCGGATGTTGATATCATCCAGCTTGGCGCCCGCAACATGCAGAACTTCATGCTGCTCAAGGAGCTGGGCCGCTCGAACAAGCCGATCCTCCTCAAGCGCGGTCTGTCCGCCACCATGGAGGAGTTCCTCATGGCTGCCGAGTACATTTTCGCAGGCGGCAATACCAATGTTATCCTGTGCGAGCGCGGCATCCGTACCTTTGAGAAGCTGATCCGCAATAATCTGGATATCTCCGCTGTTCCGCTGGTTAAGATGTTCAGCCACCTGCCGATCATCATCGACCCGTCCCATGCAGCAGGCCGCCGTGATATGGTGCAGCCGCTGTCCCGCGCAGCCATCGCTGCCGGTGCCGACGGCCTGATCATCGAGGCGCATAACGATCCCGCACACGCCCTCTGCGACGGTGCACAGTCGCTCGACCTCAACCAGTTCGATACCGTCATGAAGGACATCAAGCGCCGCGCCGAGTTTGAAGGCCGCGTGATGATGCCGTAAAAGCAAACAGAAACCTCTCCGGTTTTCGGAGAGGTTTTTATTTTATATATTGTTTTCCCGTAGGGTGCGACGACCTCGGCGCACCGTTGTAAACCATCTGCACACGCATAACCGTAGGGGCGCACAGTGTGCGCCCGCAGCGCGACCGGAGCCTGCGCAAGGAACGGCCAAGAACCGTTTGATTTTACGTTGCGTGGGAGCACACTGTGCTCCCCTACGAGATAACGTGTACCAATCGTTAGATACGGTGCGCCGAGTCGTCGCACCCTACGTTTTAGCTATTGACCGACAATTCAGCCAGTGAACCAAATTGATAACCCGCACTCTCCCACTTCGTCAGCAATTCATCGAGAATCCTCGCATTGGTCTCACTGGTGGAATGCAGCAGCACGATCGCCCCGTTATGAATCCTCGGCAGCAGCTTGGAGAATGCCTGCTCATCGGTCGGCTGGTTATCCGTATACCAGTCCACATACGCGAGCGACCAGAAAACCGTAGTATACCCCAGCTCCTGCGCCTGCCGGAGATTCTCCTCGCTGAACTTGCCCTGCGGCGGACGATAAAATTTCTGCATCGGCTGACCGGTCAGCGCGGTGTATTTCTCCTCGAGACCGTTCAGCTCCGCCGCAAACGCACTCTTATCCGCAATGCCGGACATATCCGGATGGTGCAGCGTATGGTTGCCCACGATATGCCCCTCCGCTGCCATGCGCTTTACGAGTTCCGGTGCGGTATCAATAAAGTTGCCCACCACGAAAAAGCAGGCAGGCGCGTTATGCTTTTTGAGCGCATCCAGAATAGCAGGCGTGCAGCCGTTCTCGTAGCCCGCGTCAAACGTCAGGTAGATGGTCTTTCGGCTCGTGTCACCGACGTAAAACGCGTTGTACTGCCGCAGTTCCTCGGCGGAGACATTGCCGACCGGCGGCTGACCCTCGGTTTGGAACGACAATCCCCAGTCGCTGACAGACGCGGAAACCGCCTGTTCGGCGGCTGTCGGCTCAGCATTTTCACGCGGAAACAGGATGAAAACTGCGGTCAGAACCGCAAAAACGCTAAGTCCCACACCAATTCGGTGCAGACCCGTGCGTGTGATCGTGATAAACATAGCAGTGCCCTCCCTTGCTCTACCCTATGCGCCCGCATGGACAGTATGACGGTTTTTGCCCGCCAATTTGCGCCAAACTGCGGATAGACAAATCCCACCGTTTTCCTGTATAATGGCAGTAACACCTATGTGAGGGGGCACAATATGAAAAAGAGAAACCGTTTTACCGCTGCCGCACTCGCAGCGCTGCTGCTCGCCGGCTCCGCGCCGAGCGCGCTCGCACTGGATGCCACACCGCCGATGTATCAGCAGTTTGGGTATGACAGTGCGGAGGAGTACATGGAACAGGAATCATCCTACGGCGTTTTCGATTATGATACGCTCAGTGACCATTATCGGCAGCACTTGGACGCCGTGCGCAGCAATCCCACGCTGGCGGTTGAATACTGGGGGTATGACGATCTGGAGGGGCTGTCCTTCGGCTGGGACGGTGATTTAGAGGAATGCTATCGTGATACAGCGCGTGCCATGACAGAGGGCGATGAATACAAACTCCGCTGTCAGCTTTCCGTGCAGCTCAACGGCGCGTATGTCCACTTTGCGGACGCACAGCCGGAAAAGGTAAACGGGCGCGTGATGGTTCCCTTCCGCGCCATTGCCGAGGTGCTCGGCGCCGAGGTCACATATGACGCCGGAGCAATCACCGCGAAAAAGGGCGGCGAAACGCTGTCGTTCGCGCTCGGCGGCAAGCAGCTTACCGTCACGGACAGCGCGGGCAAAACCGTCAAAACCGTGCAGCTTGATACCGCGCCGTACAAAAAAGGCGGACGCACCTATGTTCCGGTGCGCTTTTTTGCCGAAGCGTTCGGCCTTACCGTGCAGTGGGATCAGGATATGCAGACCGCCGTGCTGTATGACCGCGCGGCGCTTGTAAGCGACATTGACAGCAAGTTTACCGTGCTCAACAAGTGGATCAAGGCACAGCCATCCACCGAAAACGCCAAGGCGCTGCGCACGGTGGCGACGATCGGCGCGGTGTACACCGCCTTCGACACCATCGACGGCAACAAGGATTACAAGGTTGATGTCAAAACCGAAATTCTGGCGAACGGACAAGCCATTGAGGCGACCGTGACGGTCGATCTGCGCGTGCTGGCGTCTTATTTCCTCGGCGATTCGCAGGCGGATGACGTACTCACCGCCGCACAGGCAGCCCTCCTGCGCAGTGCGCTGAGCAACGTCAAGCTCGAGCTCCTATGCAGCGCGGACAGCGGCGACCTGTATTTGAAGTGCCCTGCCGTGGCAAAGATTCTGGCGATGGACGAAACGGACGACGCCGATCTCAAGGCGCTGTCGAACGGCGCGTGGCTGCACATCAACTGGGCGGACAGCACATTCGGCACTCTGTTCAGCGAAAATCTGAAGATTCCGAAGAACAATACCTTTACCTCGGTGGGCGAAAGCATCGTTGCCGCGAACGAATCCAACATGACCGCATATGAGCTTGGCTGGGAGGATTTTTATCTCAACATAAAGAATGACGTAAACCGCCTGAACAACCTGTTGGGCGATGAACAATTCACCGCAAGCGGCTCGCGTTACACCGCAAAAATCAACGGTCTGAGCAACGATTCGTATGACAACCTGACCGGCAGCTACACGCTGAACACGGCGGACGGCTCGTTCTCGGGCACACTCGAAAGCCGCTCCGATAGCTGGAACACCACCAAAACCGTGCTGACGTTCTCCGGCAGTGTGCAGAACTGCAAATTGAGCGTGACCTACCACACCAAGAACACCGGCATTTTGTCGCTCGATATCACGCTGACCACGACCGAATCCAGTGTCGAGCCGAAGAACGCGCCGCCTGCAGGCGACAAAATCGTCGAATGGACATAGAATGATTATTACGATGACTGGGAGTACGACGACTGGGAATGACATGATCCGAATAAGCAAAAGAGCAGATACTTTCGTATCTGCTCTTTTTTGTACTTTTTCGGAAACTTAACCGCGCAGCTGAGCGCCGAACTCGGTCTCAAGCGCCGAGATAGCGGCACGCATTGCCTTGTCGCACTCCTCGTCGGTGAGGGTACGGTCGGGCGCGCGCAGGGACAGCGAATACGCCACGGACTTCTTGCCCTCCGGGATGCCCTTGCCCTTGTAAACGTCGAACAGCTTGACCGACTCGAGCAGCTTGCCTGCTGCCTTCTCAACAGTGGCCTGCATGGAGGCTGCCGGAACGGCATCGTCAACCAGAACCGCGATATCGCGGGTGGAAGCCGGGAACTTGGGCAGCGGATGATAGAGCTTCTCCGGGTCGATGGCAGCCAGAAGTGCGTCCATCTGCAGCTCGGCAGCGAGCACCTCGCCGGACAGACCGTAGCGTGCGGCAACGGTCGGATGAATGGTGCCGAATACGCCGATCTCCTTGCCGTCGATCAGCACCTTGGCGCAGCGGCCCGGGTGATAGGACGGATTGGACTTCTCAGGAGCGAAGGACGCGCCCTTGATATTCAGCTCACGCAGCAGCGCCTCGATGGCGCCCTTGAACTGGAAGAACGACAGGCGGCCGTAGCTGCCGAGGGTCAGGATCTTCTCCTCGTGCGGCAGAACGTCCGGGTCAGCCTTGCCATCCTTGACGGTCGGGGTGTAGATGGTGCCCAGCTCGTACAGCGAAGCGGTCGGGTTGCGGTGTGCGTGGTTGTGCGCCAGATTATCCAGCATGGACGGCAGCACGGTGGTGCGCATCACGCTGAAATCCTCACCAAGCGGGTTGAGTATGGTGGTGGAGATACGGCGCGGGTCGTTCTCGTCCCAGCCGATCATGTCGTAGAACTTCGGGGAGATGAACGAATGGCTCATGGACTCGTCAAAGCCTGCCTCGCGGCAAACCAGAGCGGCAGCGCGCTCCGCCTGCTGAGACGGCGTGAACTCACCCTGTACCATCTCGCCTGCGTACAGCGTGGTCGGGATCTTGTCGTAGCCGTACATGCGGGCAACCTCCTCGGCCACATCGCACATGCGGTTGATGTCGGTGCGGAAGAACGGCACAACGACCTCGTTATTCTCGATCTTGAAGTCCAGCTTCTCGAGCAGCTTCTGCTGCTCCTCAGCGGGCAGCTCCAGACCGAGCAGGGCGTTCATCTTGTCCGGCTCGAACGGCAGACGCTTGTGGTTCGGGTCGGAGTTGTCAACGTCGATAATGCCGTCGATGACCTCGCCTGCGCCCAGCTGCTCCACCAGCTCGCACGCACGGTTGACCGCATCGAGGGTCATGCGCGGATCAAGGCCCTTCTCAAAGCGGCCGGAGGCCTCGGTACGCATGCCGAGCGCCTTTGCGGTGATACGAACGGTAGCGCCGTGGAAGTTTGCAGACTCGAAAACGACGGTCTTGGTGTCGTCCATAATCTCGGAGTTTGCGCCGCCCATAACGCCTGCAACAGCAACCGGCTTGTCGTTGTCGCAGATGGCGAGCATCTTGTCGCTCAGGTCGTGATCCACGCCGTCCAGAGTCTGGATGGACTCGCCGTTGCGGGCACGGCGGACAACGATGCGGCCGTCGGACAGGCACTTGTAGTCGAACGCATGCATCGGCTGGCCGTACTCGAGCATAACATAGTTGGTAATATCAACGATGTTGTTGATCGGACGAACGCCGCAGGCGTGCAGACGCTCGCGCATCCACGCCGGAGACGGCTCGATCTTGATATTCTTGACAATGCGGGCGGTGTAGCGCGGGCACAGGTCGGTGTCCTTGACCTCGACGGACATATACTTGTTGATGTCGTCGCCCACGCCCTTTACCTCCGGGGTCTTGACGCTGAACGGACGGTCGAAGGTAGCCGCAGTCTCGCGGGCCAGACCGATCACGCTCAGGCAGTCCGGGCGGTTGGACGTAATCTCAAAATCGGAAACCCAGTCGTCCAGACCGAGTACCTTCTTGATGTCCTCGCCAACCGGGGTGCCGGCCGGCAGGAACAGGATGCCGTTCTCGCACGCATACGGTACGCAGCCGTGGGACAGACCCAGCTCCTGGAACGAGCACATCATGCCGTTGGACGGCACGCCGCGCAGCTTGCCCTTGGTGATCTTCACGCCGCCCGGCAGGGTGGACTTGTGCAGGCAGACCGGGCAGATCTCGCCAACGGACGCAGGCGTTACATTGGGTGCGCCGGTGACGATCTGCACCGGCTCCTCCTTGCCGACATCGAGCTGGCAGATCTTCAGATGGTCGGAATCCGGGTGATCGACAACCTCGAGGATCTTGCCGGTCACAACGTTGTCGATCTCCGCGCCGAGGTAGTAAACCTCCTCGACCTTGGAGCCGGACATAGTCAGCTTAGCATCATACTCCTTCGGGGTGATGCCGTTCATATCGGTATAATCCGAAAGCCAGGATAATGGCAGTTTCATTGATAGGAACACTCCTTTTGGTGTTATTGTTGTCCGTAGGGCGCGACGACTCGGCGCGCCGTATTTGCCGCCTGCATATACTTACGAGCGGCGCGCCGGGGTCGTCGCGCCCTACGATAATACGTATCGCTTGTAACATGCGGGAGAGTGCGGCGGGATGAGGTCATCCCGCCCTACGGGTGCAGGTTTAGAACTGGTGCAGGAATCGAACGTCGTTCTCATAGAACAGACGGATATCGTCGATCTTGAAGCGGCCCATAACCATACGCTCCAGACCGATGCCGAAGGCGTAGCCGGAGTATTCATTCGGGTCGATGCCGCTCATCTCAAGCACCTTGGGGTGAACCATGCCGCAGCCGAGGATCTCGATCCAGCCCTCGCCCTTGCAGAGCGGGCAGCCTTCACCGTGGCAGCGGTAACACTGGATATCCATCTCCGCAGACGGCTCGGTGAACGGGAAGTGATGCGGACGGAAACGAACAACCGTGTCCTCGCCGTACAGCTTCTTTGCGAACAGCTCGAGAATGCCCTTCAGGTCGCTCATGCGGATGCCCTTATCGACAACCAGACCCTCGATCTGATGGAACAGCGGAGAGTGGGTTGCGTCAACGGCGTCCGAACGGTAAACACGGCCCGGCGCGATAATGCGGATCGGCGGCTTGCGCTTTTCCATCGTGCGGACCTGCATCGGAGAGGTCTGCGTGCGGAGCACAACATTATCCGAAATATAGAAGGTATCCTGCGTGTCGCGTGCCGGATGGTCCTTCGGGATGTTCAGCGCCTCGAAGTTGTAGTGGTCGAGCTCGACCTCCGGGCCCTCTGCGATGGAGAAGCCCAGACCGAGGAAAATTTCCTTGAACTCGTCGAGCACGATGTTCAGCGGATGCTTCTTGCCGATGACAACGTCCTCACCCGGCAGGGTAACGTCGATGGTCTCCGCCTCCAGCTTCTTTTCGAGCGCAGCCTGCTCGATCAGCTTCTTCTGCTTGTCAATGATGGTTTCGATCTCCGCACGAACGTCGTTGATCAGCTGACCAACAACCGGACGCTCCTCTGCGGCAACGTCCTTCATTCCCTTGAGCAGCGCGGTCAGCTCACCCTTTTTGCCGAGGAACTTAACGCGGGCCTCGTCCAGCGCGCGCGAATCCTTCGCGGCAGCGAGCTGCTCCTTCGCGGTCTGCAAAATGCCTTGCAGCTTTTCTTTCATACCAATTCTCCTTTGGAATGTGATTTTGTGATAGAGTGAGGGCGGATAGTTCGTAGGGCGTGACGACCTCGGCACGCCGTCTGAAATCATCAGCTGCCGTTCGATGCGGCGCGCCGAGTCGTCGCGCCCTACGGGTATCATCCATTACAGTGGTAATAAAAAACGCCTTCCGTCCCCGTAAAATAGGGACGAAAGGCGTAAAACTTCCGTGGTACCACCCTGATTCCCGAAAAAATCGGGCACTCATTGAACGCCGGTAACGGAGCGTTACTTCGCCGGCGCCTACTGCATCTATTCAGCACCGGTGCTCACAGGGGAACTTCGCGCCATACCTCGATAAACGGCTTACAGCCATGGGACCGTTCTCTCTGAGAAAGAGGATCACAGCGTTACTTTTCCTGCTCATCGCATTGAAATATTTATAACAGAATAATTAAAACACATTTTGCGGGAAAATGCAAGAGGAAAACGCGAAATTTACCTAAAATATATGAATTTTTGCATCAGAAAACAACGGATTTCCAAATCAATCGCATCAAAAATTCATCGTAGGGGCGGACCAGTGTGTCCGCTCTGATTAAGCGATATGCAGATGGTTTACAAGCGGTGCGCCGAGTCGGCGCACCCTACGGTAAAGCCTTACATCAAATATAACCCGCAGGTGCCGTCCATAGCTATCGAATTATATCACAAATTTGTTTCACACACAAAATAATTTAACATGTTAGATATTCACCACAATTCAATTCTTAAACATCATTGATAGCGTGTAAACGCCGCCCAGCAACAACGTATTGCTACGCAACTCGTGTGCACCGCTTACTTTCTGCCTGAAGACATAAAAAAAGGAACCCTTACGGGTTCCTTTTTGAAATCGCTCTTCCTTACCAGGATGCCTTGCGGACACCCGGGATCTGGCCCTTGTAAGCCAGCTCGCGGAAGCAGATACGGCAGATACCGAAATCACGCAGGTAAGCGTGCGGACGGCCGCAGATCTTGCAGCGGTTGTAAGCTCGGCTGGAGAACTTCGGCTTAGCCTGCTGCTTGAGAACCATCGACTTCTTAGCCATTTAACTTCTCCTCCTTACTTCTCAAACGGAGCGCCCATCAGAGTAAGCAGCTCCTTTGCTTCTTCATCGGTATTTGCAGTGGTGCAGATAACGATGTTCATGCCGCGGATCTTGTCGATCTGATCATAGGAAATTTCCGGGAAGATCAGCTGCTCGCTCAGACCCAGAGCGTAGTTGCCACGGCCGTCAAATGCGTTGCCGTTGATGCCGCGGAAGTCGCGTACACGCGGCAGAGCTACGTTGAACAGACGATCCAGGAACTCCCACATGCGGTCACGGCGCAGGGTTACCTTAACGCCTACCGGCATGCCGTCACGCAGCTTGAAGTTTGCGATGGACTTCTTAGCGTGGGTGATGATCGGCTTCTGGCCGGAGATCAGGGTGATATCACGGACAATAGCCTCGATAACCTTGGAGTTACCGTTTGCTTCCTTACCGCAGCCGACGTTGATTACGATCTTGTCGAGCTTCGGAATCTGCATTGCGCTCTCGTACTGAAACTTCTTCATCAGAGCAGGCGCAACTTCCGCAGTATACTTTGCTTTCATATTCGGAACCATTTATTGCAACCTCCTCTTCTTAAAGCGTTTCGCCGCAGTGCTTGCACACCGTCAGCTTAGTGCCGTTCTCGGTGATCTTGTGAGCAACACGAGTCGGCTTGTCGCACTTCGGGCATACGCGCATTACCTTGCAGGCACGCAGCGCACCCTCGCGCTCGATGATGCCGCCGGTTTCACCCTGACGGCGGGGCTTGGTGTGGCACTTGATCATGTTCACACCTTCGATTACTACCATACCCTTCTTCGGGTTTACGGACAGGATCTTGCCGCGCTTGCCCTTTTCCTTGCCGGAAAGAACGACTGCGGTGTCGCCCGTCTTAACGTGCAAATTGTTCATTTGTTGGCGACCTCCTTACAGTACTTCCGGAGCAAGCGACAGGATCTTCATGTAATCCTTGTCACGCAGCTCACGAGCGACAGGCCCAAAGATACGGGTGCCGCGGGGGTTTTTGTCATCACGAATGATAACGCCAGCGTTCTCGTCAAAGCGGATATAGCTGCCGTCAGCGCGGCGCAGGCCCTTAACGGTGCGGACGATAACTGCCTTAACGACATCGCCCTTCTTTACGCCGCCGCCCGGGGTGCACTTGCGCACCGAGCAAACAACTACGTCACCGATGTTGCCGTACTTGCGTGCGGAGCCGCCGAGAACACGGATTACCTTCAGTTCCTTTGCGCCGCTGTTGTCAGCTGCACGCAGAAAGCTTTCCTGCTGAACCATGTGCTCTCCTCCTTACTTTGCCTTCTCGATGATCTCGACCAGGCGCCAGCGCTTGTCCTTGGACAGCGGACGGGTCTCCATCACCTTAACCTTATCACCGATGCCACACTCGTTGTTCTCGTCGTGTGCCTTCAGCTTATAGGTGTGCGGAATAACCTTCTTGTACAGAGGATGTGCTACACGATCCTCAATTGCTACGACAATGGTCTTATCCATCTTATCGGAAACGACCTTGCCTACTCGCGTTTTGCGTAATGCTCTTTCGCTCATAATATTCGTTTCCCTCCCTTATGCCTTCTCCGCGATCTGCTTCTCGCGGATAACGGTATTGATACGAGCAATGTCGTGCTTGACTTCATTGATCTTGTTGGTGTTGTCGAGCTGATTGGTAGCGAGCTGCAGACGGAGGTTGAAGAGGTCCTTCTTCAGCTCACCGAGCTTTGCAGACAGCTCCTCAGCCGTCAGTTCTCTGATCTCAGATGCCTTCATCATGCTTCACCGCCATTCTTCTCACGGGCAACGAACTTGGTCTTGCAGGGCAGCTTGTGGCTTGCCAGACGCAGTGCCTCACGAGCAACTTCCTCGGAAACGCCTGCGATCTCAAACAGTACACGGCCCGGCTTAACTACTGCAACCCAGTACTCGGGTGCGCCCTTACCGGAACCCATTCGAGCACCAGCCGGATGCTTGGTAACCGGCTTGTCGGGGAAAATCTTGATCCATACCTGACCGCCACGCTTGGTGTAACGGGTCATAGCGATACGGGCTGCCTCGATCTGATTCGAGGTAATCCAGCACGGCTCGGTAGCCTGGATACCGAACTCACCGTTCGATACGAAGTTACCGCGGGTAGCCTTGCCGGTCATACGGCCGCGATGAACGCGACGATACTTAACTCTCTTAGGGAGCAGCATTAACGGTTGCCTCCTTCCTGACGGGGAGCACGACGCTCGCCACGGTTGAAGTCACGACGGCCGCGACGGTCACCGCGACGATCGCGGCGCTCGAATGCCGGCTTCGGAGCTTCAATGGAGCGACCCAGACGCGGACCGCCGTGGAGAACCTCACCCTTGTAGATCCATACCTTAACACCGATGCGGCCGTAGGTGGTCGCAGCTTCAGCAAAACCATAGTCGATGTCCGCACGCAGGGTCTGCAGCGGAATGGTGCCCTCGTGGTAATGCTCGGTGCGTGCGATTTCCGCGCCGCCCAGACGGCCGCCGCAGGAAACCTTGATGCCCTTGGCGCCCATGCGCATTGCACGGCCCATGGACTGCTTCATTGCACGGCGGAAACCGATGCGCTTCTCGAGCTGAGCTGCAATGTTCTCAGCAACCAGGGTAGCGTTGGTGTCCGGGTTCTTGATCTCGATGATGGAGCAGCGAACCTTCTTGCCGTACTTCTTGGTCAGCTCTTCTTCGAGCTTCTTGATGTCCTCGCCGCCGCGGCCGACAACCATGCCGGGACGTGCGCACTGGATCATGATCTTGATTTCGTCGTTCTTGCGCTCGATCTCGATCGCCGGAACGCCTGCGTCGTACAGACGCTTCTTCAGATCCTTACGGATCTCGTAGTCTTCCACGAGGAGGTCGCCGAACACATTGTCCTTAGCGAACCAACGGGAATCCCAATTCTTGATAACGCCGACACGGAGACCGTTCGGATTTACTTTCTGGCCCATTGATTACCCTCCCTTATTCTTTCTCGCCAAGAACCAGCGTTACGTGCGAGGTTCTCTTGAGGATTCTGAATGCACGGCCCTGTGCACGCGGCATAACGCGCTTCATGATCGGACCGGGACCGACGTGAACTTCCTTAACGTAAAGCTTGTCGGTGTTCATGCCGTGATTGTTCTCGGCATTGGCAACTGCGCTCTTGAGGAGCTTCTCCATCGGCTCGCATGCTGCCTTGGGGGTATTCATGATGATGGCCATAGCTTCGCCCGCATCCTTGCCGCGGATCAGATCGCAGATCAGCTTGATCTTTCGCGGGGTCATGCGTACGTTGCGTACAATAGCTCTTGCTTCCATGTTACTTTAACTCCTCCTTACTTGCCGTTATTGGAGGTCTTGCTGCCCGCGTGACCCTTGTAGGTACGGGTGGGAGCAAACTCGCCCAGCTTGTGACCAACCATGTCCTCGGTAACGTATACCGGAACGTGCTTGCGGCCGTCGTGTACTGCGATAGTATGACCGACGAACTCAGGGAAGATCGTGGAAGCGCGGGACCAGGTCTTGAGGACCTTCTTCTCGCCCTTTTCGTTCATTTCAACGACTCTTTTGATAAGCTCAGGAGCCACAAAAGGGCCTTTCTTAACACTTCTGCCCATATTAAGATAACTCCTTTCTTACTTGCCGTTGCGACGACGAGCGATCTGCTTGTCGGTGCGGTGGTTCTTCTTGCGGGTCTTGTAACCCATAGCCGGCTTGCCCCACGGGGTAACCGGAGACGGACGACCGATCGGGCTCTTGCCTTCGCCGCCGCCGTGCGGGTGATCACACGGGTTCATTACAGAACCACGAACGGTCGGGCGGATACCCAGATGACGGGTACGGCCAGCCTTACCCAGCTGTACGTTAGAATGATCAGAGTTACCAACAACGCCGATGGTAGCCTTGCAGTCCAGACGGACGTAACGCAGCTCACCGGAGGGCAGACGAACCATTGCCTTGCCGCCTTCCTTAGCCATCAGCTGAGCGCCGACGCCTGCGGAACGAACCAGCTGTGCGCCCTTGCCCGGGTACAGCTCGATGTTGTGGATCATGGTACCAACCGGAATGTTCTCAACCGGCAGGCAGTTGCCGGGCTTGATGTCGGCATCCTTGGAAGAAACGACCTTGTCGCCGATCTTCAGGCCCTCGGGAGCGAGGATATATGCCTTCTCGCCGTCCTCGTACTGAACGAGAGCGATGTTAGCGGAACGGTTCGGATCATACTCCAGGGTCTTAACCTCGGCATAAACGTCGAGCTTCTGACGCTTGAAGTCAATGATACGGTACTTCTTCTTGTTGCCGCCGCCGATGTGGCGAACGGTGATGCGGCCGTAGCTGTTGCGGCCAGCGGTCTTCTTGACCTTTTCGAGAAGGCTCTTCTCGGGCTTCACCTTAGACAGACCCTTGTAGGAAAGCACAGTCATATTTCTGCGCGAGGGCGTCGTCGGGTTGAAAGTCTTGATAGCCATTTGGAATTTCAACTCCTTGATACGTTATTATCGGGGTGGCTTCCCCATACAAATGCTTCATTCAAAACTACAGTTTTGAACGAGTTGTTAATCACCCCGCAGGGGTGTTCGTAAAAGTGCGGCTGCGCCGTACTTTTACACCACTGCCCGCGCCTTAGAGGCGCGTTCTCGAATGTATTCATTCGAGAGGGGGTTATCCGAAAAAGTTTCCGAAGGGAACTTTTTCGGTATCTAAGGGGGAAGGATTCCCCCTTAGAATATTTACATCATGTTCTCGAAGATCTCGATCTTCTTGGAGTCAGCGGTCAGGGTTACGATCGCCTTCTTGATGTCGGAACGCTTGCCAACGTGAACGCCCATGCGCTTCCACTTGCCCGGCAGCTTGATGGTGTTAACCTTGGCAACCTTAACGCCGAAGATCTCCTCTACAGCCTTCTTGATCTCTACCTTGCCGGCATCGATTGCAACTTCGAAGGTGTACTTGTTGTCCTGTGCGCCCATCATGGAACGCTCGGTGATGATCGGCTTCTTGATAATGTCGTATGCGTACTTCATTATGCGTATACCTCCTGCAGCTTCTCAACTGCTGCCTTGTCGATGATGAACTTGTCAGCATTGAGGATGTCGTATACATTGAGGGTAGACGCGATCGTGGTGCGTACGCCCGGGATGTTTGCCGCAGACTTAACTACGTTGGTGCGAACTTCCGGAGTAACTACCAGGCTCTTGCCGGTTGCCTCAACTGCGTTCAGGAAACCAACGAAGGACTTGGTCTTGATCTCGCCCATATCCAGGCCATCGATTACGATGATCTCGCCTGCTGCTGCCTTTGCAGACAGAGCGGACAGCATAGCCAGACGCTTGGTCTTCTTGGTCAGGCTGTAGTTGTAGGAACGGGGCTTCGGGCCGAGGGCAATACCACCATGGGTCCACTGCGGAGAGCGGATAGAACCCTGACGAGCACGGCCGGTGCCCTTCTGACGCCACGGCTTGATGCCGCCGCCACGAACCTCGGCGCGGGTCAGCGTGGACTGAGTGCCCTGACGCTGGTTAGCCAGATAATTCTTTACTGCAGCGTGTACAACGGTCATGTTCGGCTCGATACCGAAAACAGCCGCGTTCAGCTCCATCTCGCCGGTCTTCTTACCGGTCATATCAAAAACTGCTACTGTAGGCATGATTTGCTCCTCCTTCCCTTACTTTCTTGCGGAAGCCTTCTGCGGGTTCTTGCTGATGCCAGCCTCGCCCTTGGCAACCTTGTTGTTCTTAACGGTGTTCTTCAGCACTACGATGCCGCCCTTCGGGCCCGGAACTGCGCCGCAAACGGCGATCAGGTTAAGCTCAGCGTCAACCTTTACAACGTCCAGGTTCTGAACAGTAACCTGCTCAGCGCCCATGTGACCCGGCATCATCTTGCCCTTCATGATCTTGGACGGATCAGAGCAAGCGCCCATAGAACCCGCATGGCGGTGTACAGGGCCGGTACCGTGGCTTTCCTTCAGGCGGGATGCGTTGAAGCGCTTGATTACGCCAGCGTAGCCCTTGCCCTTGGAAGTGCCGGTAACGTCAACATAATCGCCGGTAACGAACATGTCAGCCTTAACAACATCGCCGAGCTGGAACGGAGTGCAGTCCTCAAAACGGAACTCCTTCAGGTACTTCTTCAGGGAGTCGCCAGCCTTCTTCAGGTGACCCTTCTGGGGCTTGTTCAGGCGAGCTTCCTTAACATCCTCAAAACCGAACTGTACAGCATTGTAGCCGTCCTTCTCTTCGGTCTTGAGCTGAGTTACAACGCAAGGACCTGCTTCGATTACGGTGCAGGGAATAACCTTGCCGTCAGCATTGAAGATCTGGGTCATACCGACCTTCTTGCCGATGATTGCTTTGTTCAGCATTTGTTTTTCCTCCTTAAAGGTTATTGGTTGACGGCATTTGACCGCCAACATGACCTCGCCGCGCGTGTCGCGGCAGGGCTTCAAACCGCCGGTGGGTTAATCCGGTCAGCTTGTTAACTTAAATTAGAGCTTAACCTCGAACTCGACGCCAGCCGACAGGTCGAGAGTGGTCAGAGCCTCGATGGTAGCCTGATTCGGGTTGATGATGTCGATCAGGCGCTTGTGGGTGCGGCGCTCGAACTGCTCACGAGAATCCTTGTACTTGTGAACAGCACGCAGGATGGTAACGATCTGCTTCTCGGTCGGCAGCGGGATCGGGCCGGAAACCTTAGCGCCGTTGCGCTTAGCGGTCTCGATGATCTTCTCTGCGGACTGGTCGATCAGCTCGTGATCATACGCCTTCAGGCGAATGCGAATCTTCTGTGCGTTTGCCATTGTGGAATTTCCTCCTCGTATGTGTGCCATACATTAAATAATGTTTTGACTCGCTACGGAGAGAAACTGCAACTCCGCCGTGCGTATCACGCAACGGGCATGAAAATAACCGGGCGCACTGACTCCGCAGCGCAACAATCCGGTCACGATAAGAAACGTAAGTGGTTCAAACCATCGGCTTGACGGCGCACGCGCCGCGAGTCCCGAATTTACGCATGAACATTGCGTTTTTGCTGAATATCTGAATTCAGCTGATAGCAGTTATCTCAACCGCCCGATTGTCGGACCTACTCCACCGAAGTTACCTGCTCACAGCAGCAATCTCCGGTATCATCGCGTTTTAACTTGCTCTCGCAAGTGCTTATACATAATACAATACTTTCATAGGAAAGTCAAGTGTTTGCACAAAATTTTCAGCGATTTTTTGTGGGAAACGGAATTTTTCGCGTTATGCACAAAAACAGACCCGAAAACCATCGTTTCAGGTCTGTTTTGCCCAATCTCAACCGGTAACAACCGCTAAGATCCACGAATCTGCATGGCTGTCGATCGTCAGATCGACCTTATCATAGGCAGTCACCGTGCAGCCTGCCTGTTCTACTGTCTGCAGCGTCTTTTCGAGCGTTTCCATACTGTTGTCCAGCCGGAACCACGAAACGCCGTTCTCCTGCGCGAGCAGCTCACCATCGATATCCGGCAGGCTGCTGCCGCCGATGGCCACATAGCAGTACGCGGTGTGCGCGCCGTGCAGGCTTTGCGGCAGCGTGAGCACCGGACGAGTCTGCACCTGCGCCGGTACCGGCTCCTCCGTGACCGGCTCGGGAGCTGCGATCGACCGATCGCTGTCTGCATACTGCTCGGCATCGATGCCCGCATCGCTCTGCGTATTCGCCGCAGAGTCCCCGCCGGTGTCATTCTGCCCGCTGTATGCGCTGCCGTTCATGCTCTGCGAAGCCGTGCCGCTCTGCTGCACGCTCGAATTCGATGCTCCGCCGCTCGATGCATCGGCGTTCTCCCGCACAGACTGCTCGATCTCATCCTGCATACCGCCGTCCGCCGTGCCGTCTCCTGCGTCCGCCGAAGCGGAATCCGCTGCCGCCGTGCTGCCGCTGCCCACCGTACTGAACGCGGGCATCAGTCCGCCGCCGAGCACAACCAGCACGACAACCGCCGCAGCGGCTACCATCGTAAACACCGGCAGACGGCGCATCGGCTTTTGCGGCGCGACCACCCGAACGGTTTCCTCCTGCCGCAGACGTTCCATTATGCTGTCATGCAGTCCGGCCGGCGGCTCGGTTTCGTCCACCGCCAGCATACTGTGCATCTGCTCCAGATCCTCTTTCAGCGCGGCGCACGATGGGCACTCTGCCAGATGCTCCTCCAGCTTTTGCTTTTCGGAATCGGTCAGGGTTCCGTCCACACTGTTCGAGCAAAGCTGTTCAAAATATTCCTCCTCATTCATGCTCCTCGCCTCCTTCCATATCTTTAGACGAAGGCAAATGAAAAAGGTTCCCTCGTTTGAGTAAAATTTTGCGTAAAGCGATGCGTGCGCGTGACAGCCGCGACTTTACCGTGCCTTCGCTGACCTCGAGTATCTCAGCGATCTCGGTGTAGCTCATGCCGGAAACGTCCCGCAGCAGGACGATTCTGCGGTGCTCGTCGCTCACCTCATCGAGCGCGGCGGCAAGCTCACGTCCCAGCTCGCTGTTCTCCAGGTGCTCCTCGGGAGATGGAGCCGTATCCGGAAGCGGCAGTTCGCGTTCCTCGTCATCCTCGCCCTGCACGAGCGGCTGCGTCGGCGGCTGGCTCTGCTTATGCCGCGCGTAATCGACGCACTGGTTCATCGTGATGCGGAACAGCCAGGTCGCAAAGCCGCTGTCCCCGCGGAAGTCCTTCATCGAGCGCCATGCCCGAAGGAAAACCTCCTGCGTGATATCTGCGGCATCCTCCGGCGAGCCGGACGAGCGCAGCGCGATCGCATACACGCGCTTTTCGTAGCGCGTCACCAGTTGCTCAAAGGCGGAAAGCTCGCCGCGCCGCGCCTGCGCCACAATATGCTTGTCGTCCACTGCGTCTCCCCTCTCTTTCTCTTACCTTATTTATTATATGTTCTCCTTCGCCGAAACGAAGGCTTTCAGTTCGTCTGCAATTTCATACAGATCACTCAGCTTGGTGAGTGCGCAAATGCGGTTCTTGAACGCCTTGACACCGCTTTCCCGCTTGAGATAGCAGTTAACGTGTCGGCGTGCCTCGAGCATGGCGATATGCTCGCCCTTCTGCTCGGCGGCAAGCTCGATCTGCCGCACGGCTGTGTCAATGCGCTCCGCGAACGGCGGCAGCGCCGGACAGATGCCGGTCTCGAGCAGTGCATTCGCCCGCTCGAACAGCCACGGATCACCGAGCGAACCTCGCCCGATCATCACGCCGTCCGCGCCGGTGTGCGCGAAAATGCGGACCGCGTCCTCGGGCTCGGCCACATCTCCGTTGGCGAACACCGGAATGCAAACCGCCTGCTTGACTTCACGAATCACATCCCAGTCGGCGGTGCCGCTGTACTGCTGCGAGCGCGTGCGTCCGTGCAGCGTGATCGCTGCCGCGCCGGACTGCTCAGCCATTTTTGCAAATTCCACGCAGTTGACGCTTTTTTCATCCCAGCCCTTGCGAAACTTGACCGTTACCGGCACATCGACCGCGTTTACGACCGCTGTAATCACCTTGGACGCAAGCTCCGGGTCCTTCATCAGCGCGGAGCCGTCACCGTTGTTTACGATCTTCGGCGCCGGACAGCCCATGTTGATATCGATGATATCACAGCCGGATTTCTCCAGCGCCAGTTTCGCGCCTTCGGCCATCGTGTCCGGCTCGTGCCCGAAAATCTGGGCAGCCGCCGGATGCTCGTCCGCCCCCAGCTCGAGCAGACGCGGCGTTTTCTTATCCTTATAGCACAGCGCCTTTGCGGAGACCATTTCGGTCACGGTCAGCGCCGCGCCGTGCTCCCGGCAGATATGGCGGAATGCAAGATCGGTCACGCCTGCCATCGGTGCAAGCGCCAGTTTTCCGTTGATTGTTACGTTGCCGATCTGCATATCGTTCCTCCGTCTTATACATATTATATAACGGTGTATATTTTACCATAACGCGACTGCAAATGCAACTTACAGAATGGATGCACCCATTTTTCGACCGAAAAACGCAAAAACAGGGCAAATCCGAGGATTTACCCTGTCGATATATTTGGTTACATTACCATGCTGAGAATCTTCTCGCTGAAGAAATACCCGAACGAAATGAGTGCGGTATTCCACACCGTGATGCCCGCCGCAGACCAGCCGACGAACCACTTGACCGGCATCCGGAGCAGTCCGGCCGGGATGGAAACAATGGTGCGGATACACGGGATCACACGGATGATCGCCAGTCCGCGCCCATGCTGTGCGTCGATAAATTCATGGCATTTACGCACGAGAGACTTGAATTTCTTGCTCCTGCCGAACAGTTTCTCCATCACCGGTTCGCCGCCCCAGTAGCACACGGCGTAGATGACCAGACTGCCGAGCACACCGGCGACCACGCTCAGAAAAACCGTCAGCGGCAGCGACAGCTCGCTCCGGGCGATCAGCACACCGACGCACGGCATGATAACGCCTGCCGGAAATCCGGGCAGGTTCATATATTCGCAGAAAACCACGGCACAGACCAGGATCAGTCCGTACTGGTTGAACAGCTGAAAAAAGGTTTCGGCCGTCATAATAGCCGCCTCCGTTTGATCTATAGTAAGCGAAAACCGAAATTTTCGTCTGTGTACTATAGTATACCAACCAAAACCGGATGGTACAAGGGAACGGCCGCTCATTTTATAATCTGTTTACAAAACGAGCGCCGTCAGCGCCCAAATGGTGCCGATGAGCAGTGCGCCTGCGCTGAATCCGGCAAGCAGAGAAAGACCGTCCGCCTTTCTTCTCGACCGCCGTCTGCGCGGCAGATAGCTGTTGGCGATGCGGCAGGCCTCTCGCACCATGTCGCCGCGCGGCGCATTGTAGTCCCGCACAAGGAAAATAGCCTGCTCGAACAGCGCCGGCTGCTCCGGCTTGACGACAATGACGCGGCGGCTGACACCTCGTACCATATAGATTCCTCCTTTTCCCTTTGTTCCATCATTCCCCTCTTTCGTGATTTTATACCAGTCTCATTCCAGCTTTTCAATTTTCATGACCATTACGGTCCTATCGTCATCGTGTCCGCGGCCTTTCGCCTCGTTCACAAGCTGTGCCGCGATCTCCTTCGGGCTGTCGCCTGCATGCGCGATGAGCAGCTGCCGCACCCATTTATCGTCCGTGCCGTCGGTCACGCCGTCCGAGAGCATAACCACGATATCGCCGTCGTTCATCTGCAGCGGCACGGCATCGCCAAGTTCGTCCTCCTCCGCCAGACCGATGGGCAGCGCCGTGCCCGGCAGAATGGTCCACCGGCCGTTCAGCCGCATGTAGGTCGGTGCGGCGCCGCACTTGAGGTTTTCCGCGCGTCCGCTGAACAGATCGAGCGTGAATGCGTCCAGTGTGGTGAAGCGCATGCCGTCTGACCGCAGGCGCAGCGCCGGAGAGACCGCGTGCAGCGCGTCTCCGACCGAAATGCCTGCACGCAGGAACCGCTCGAGCGAGGTGATGAGCATGCGGCTGTCCCGCGACGCGGCGGCACCCGAACCCATGCCGTCCGACAGGAGCAGGCACGCCGTTCCGGTGTCGGTGAGAAAGTAGCACGCGTTGTCGCCCGAGACCGACGCGCCCTCCTTCTGCTGACGGCCAATACCGACCACCGCACGGTACGGCGCCCGTTCATGCATCTCAACATGGATGCCCTGGCTGCCCTTTTTCTTCTCCGGTGCGGTCAGCGTCACGCCCAGCAGCGCCGACAGGCCGGCTGAAAAGCCGTCCCCCTGCTTCATGATGTCGTCGATGCCCTCGCCGTACAGTTCAACGGTCAGCCTGCCCTGCGAATCCCGCACCGCGCACACGCGGTCGATCCATCCGAACGCTGCTGCGTACCGACGCACCTGCCGTTCCATCAGCGGCTGCGCCGTTTCATCCTGTGTGACCTCCGCGCCAAGCTGCCGAAGAATGTCCGTAATGCCTGCGTATTGCCTGGCAAGCAGGCTCTGGTTTTCCTCCTGCTGCCGCCGAAGGCTTTCGCGCTCGCGCAGCGCAAACAGTGCACTGTTGATGGCACGCATCAGCTCGGGCAGACGCGCACACCGTGCCGCAAAATGATAGGGAAAATCGCTCATTTCCGCTCGCCCGCGCTGCAGCATCGGCTGGGTCACATCATTGAGCGCCGCCAGCGTGCTCACATAGTCCCGCTGCCAGCACTGCGTACACAGCATGCAGTTTTTGCAGACATGATCGCTCGCGTAGTCGAATACCGCCCGAATATTCCGGTCTCCGGCGGCTTTGCCCTCGCTGACGCCATGCAGCATAGCAAGGTACAGTTCGTAGAACGCCTGCGCCGCCTCGGTCGCACAGGTGCCCGCGAGTCTGCGCACACGCTGACTGGCGGCTTCGCCCATCAGGGTATCTGGCAGCAGGCTGCGCCGGATGGCCTCCCACACGAAGGGCGGCAGCGCCGCGAACATGAGGACCGCGCAGAACAGCTCTGCAATCAGCGGAATGAACAGCGGATGCTCCACGCCGAGCATAGCCGCGCACAGTCCGCCGCCGAGCGCACAGACCGAAAACCAGCCGCGGCCGCTGTCATGAAACAGTCCGGCAACGAGCGCACACAGGCCATAGCAGCAGGTGAACAAGGCTCCGTAGCCGATGTTGAGATCCATTGCCGCGCCGAACGCGACACCGGCTGCCGCGCCCGCCGCCGGTCCGCCGAGATACGCCGCCGCCAGCACGAGCAGCAGCGCGCCCGCTCTCGCGGGAGCGAACACGCCGAACAGATTGATACCCGAAAGCGATAACAGCACGGTTGCGGTCAGCACCAAAAGCGTTACCGGTCTGCGCCAGTCGTTTTCGTCGCGCGGCGGTGCAAAGGCCGCGCCGTACATCCAGCACACGCCAAACGTGATGCCCTGCACGAGCAGGAATGTCAGCACCGCCGGTGCGGTCAGCTCTGCGCCGAGCGGCAGAAACACGAATGTACACGCCGCGCTTGCAAACGTTGCTACACCGGGTGCAAACCACCGCTCGGACATCACGCGCAGACCGGCGCACACGCTCATCACGCACAGCACCAGCAGCGCTGCCGCGGCGTAAATGCCGCCGTGGAATCCGTCGCCGCGCAGCATGACGCCGCACACCAGACCGCCGAGCGCGGACAGACCCGCTCCTCGAGCCATCAAGGCCGCCGTCATCGCCAGTCCGAACGGCATGTACCCGCCAAGGATGGTTCCCTGTGCCAGCACCGCACACAGCACGAATCGCTGTGCGCCTGTGATGAGCGTCCGCAAATGCTCCTGTTTCCATAATCCGGCAGCCCATGCTGCTGCATGCCCGATCCGCACCGGTATCGACGCGGACCGTCTTGCCCTTTGTTTATCCATTTCGTTACGCCTCCCTTGCTGTTTTCCCAGTATATCCCAATACAGACGTGCCGCTTGGCGGGAAATAACATCGGGAATTGCGTTTTGAAAAAAGTTAAGCGCATATTCCAACTTTCGAGCGCGAAAAAGTGGCGGTTTCGCCACAGAAACAAAAGGATAGACAGCGGCGCTTATAAAGTATTGGAATGTGCGGATATGCGCTGTCGTTAGTGCGGCGGGCCAAAAGGATAGACACCAAGGTTTGCCCGTAGGCCACTAAACCTTGTTCCCGCGCCGTGCGCGGATTAAATGAGTACTATCCTCTTGGGACTCCATCTTCCTTTATTAGATAGTCTGGCGCAGACCAGAGACCAGCGACCGCTCCGAAAAGGAGAACGGCAGAGGATTTTTTCTTCCGTAGAGGCGCACAGTGTGCGCCCATGTCTTAACCTATCCGCAGTGTCGAATAATTTACTGCTACACATATCGGCTGCTCTACGCAGGCGCGGCACAAGGTGAATTGCCCAAAGGGCAAGAGAGGGTCCTCTGGAGGATGACCGTGCCGCGCAACTCTTTTACGCGTTATTACAGACAGTTCCTCCGAATTTCATTTATCAACCAACCTTACCGTAGGGTGCGACGACCTCGGCGCACCGTAGCAAACGATTTGCACACATTTAATCGTAGGGGCGGTCATTGACCGCCCACACAACGGAAAACCACCATGTCAATTCTCCATTCTCCATTTTCAATTCTCAATTCGGCGCAAAAAAGAACCCGAAACTCTCGTTTCGGGTTCTTTGATCTTACTCCAGCTCAAACGCTCCGGTATAGAGCTGATAATATTTGCCGTGTTCCGCGATCAGCTGCTCATGGTTGCCGCGCTCGATGATATGACCGAGCTGCAGCACCATAATAACGTCTGCGTTTTGAATCGTGGACAGGCGGTGCGCGATAACGAACACCGTACGTCCGTACATGAGGCCGTCCATGCCGGCCTGCACGATGGACTCCGTGCGGGTATCAATCGAGCTGGTCGCCTCATCGAGGATCATAACCGGCGGATCGGCAACAGCCGCACGCGCGATGGAAAGCAGCTGGCACTGACCCTGCGACAGACTGCCGCCGTCGCCGTCGATGACGGTATCGTAGCCGTCCGGCAGTCGGCGGATGAAGTCGTCCGCATTGGCAAGCTGCGCCGCTGCCTCGACTTCCTCGTCGGTCGCATCCAGACGGCCGTAGCGGATATTATCGCGGATGGTGCCGGTAAACAGGTTGGTATCCTGCAGAACGATGCCGAGCGAGCGGCGAAGATCGGCTTTTTTGATCTTATTGATATTGATGCCGTCGTAGCGGATCTTGCCGTCCGCGAGGTCGTAGAAACGGTTGATCAGGTTGGTGATGGTCGTTTTGCCCGCGCCGGTTGCACCGACGAACGCGACCTTCTGACCGGGCTCGGCGTACAGCGTGATGTCGTGCAGAACGATCTTATCCGGGTTATAACCGAAATCCACATCGAAGAAGCGGACATCGCCGCGGACCTGCGTGTAGGTGGTGGTGCCGTCCTCGTGCGGGTGCTTCCACGCCCAGATGTTGGTCTTTTCCGGGGTTTCAACGAGTTCGCCGTTCTTGTCGTACTTGGCGTTAACGAGAGTAACGTAGCCGTTGTCTACCTCAGGCTCCTCGTCCATCAGCTCAAAGATACGCTCGGCACCGGCAAGCGCCATAACGATGGAATTGAACTGCTGCGAAATCTGCGTTACCGGCTGGGTGAACGACTTAGTCAGCTGCAGGAAGGACGCGATAACGCCGATGGTGATGCTGTTTCCGACCACGCCGGACAGCGCCAGCGCACCGCCGACAACCGCCACCAGAACGTACAGCAGGTTGCCGATGTTCATCATGATCGGCATGAGGATGTTTGCGAAGGTATTCGCACTCGCAGCATTCTCACGCAGCTCATCGTTGAGCTCATCGAACTGCTCCTTGCACTTTTCCTCGTGGCAGAACACCTTGATGACCTTCTGACCGTTGATCATCTCCTCGATATAGCCGTTGACCCTGCCGAGCGACTTCTGCTGCTCGAGGAAGTACTTCGCGGACTGACCGCCCAGCTTCTTTACCACCTTGAGCATGACGCACACGCCGAGCAGTACGAACAGCGTCAGCCATACATTCGTCACCAGCATGCCGATGAACACCGAGATAATGGTCATCGCCGAGGAAAACATCTGCGGCACGGACTGGCTGAGCATCTGCTGCAGCGTATCGGTATCGTTGGTGAAATGGCTCATCAGATCGCCGTGGGTATGCGTATCGAAGTAGCGAATCGGCAGCTTCTGCATGTGCGCGAACATCTCGTCACGCACCTTTTTGAGCACGCCCTGCGAAATGCCGACCATCAGCCAGTTGTAGATGAACGTAGTCGCAATGCCGATGAGATAGATCACCGCCATACTCATCAGTGCATGCAGCAGACCGGTAAACACCGGAGATGCCTGCAGCAGCAGCGGAGAAATATAGTCGTCGATCAGGCTTTTGAGGAACATGGAGCCTGCCACGTTTGCCACAGCCGACAGAAGAATGCAGATCAGTACGACCACAAACTGTACGCCGTAGCCCTTCTGAATATATTTCATAAGACGTCCGAGCGTCTTTTTCGGATTTTTGCTGCGCTTGCCGCCCATCATGCCTCTGCGGCCGCCGGGTCCGCGCATCTGAGGTCTTGCCATTATTCCTCACCGCCCTTTCTGTTCTGCTGGTTGTAGATTTCCTGATAGATCGTGTTGGCGACGAGCAGCTCATCGTGCGTGCCGACAGCCTGCACGGTGCCGCCGTCGAGAATGACGATCTGATCCGCATCCTGCACAGAGGAAACACGCTGTGCAATGATAATCTTGGTCGTGTCCGGGATTTCCTCCGCGAATGCCTTGCGGATAAGCGCATCCGTCTTGGTATCTACCGCGCTGGTCGAGTCATCAAGAATGAGGATCTTCGGCTTTTTCAGCAGCGCACGCGCAATGCACAGGCGCTGCTTCTGACCGCCGGAGACATTCGAGCCGCCCTGCTCAATGTGGGTGTCGTACTTATCCGGCATCTGCTGGATGAATTCATCCGCCTGTGCCAGACGGCATACGCGCTCGAGCTCCTCGTCCGAGGCGTTTTCGTCACCCCAGCGAAGATTTTCCTTGATCGTGCCGGAGAACAGCACGTTCTTCTGGAGCACCATGGCAACCTGATCGCGCAGCGCCTCGATATCGTAATCGCGAACATCCACGCCGCCGACCTTGACCGTGCCGTGCGTGGTATCGTACAGGCGCGGAATCAGCTGCACGAGCGTAGACTTCGCGGAACCGGTGCCGCCGAGAATGCCGACGGTCTGACCGGCCTTGATATGCAGGTTGACGTTTTTAAGCGCCAGCTTGCGCTCATCGCCCTTGTAGCTGAAGGAAACGTCATCGAACTCGATCGCGCCGTCCTTGACCTCGTGAATCGGGTTTGCAGGATTGTGCAGGTCGGACTGCTCATCGAGGATTTCGGCAACACGCTCTGCGCTCGCCTTGGCCATGGTGATCATAACGAAAACCATCGCTACCATCATCAGGCTCATCAGGATCTGCATCGCGTAGGAGAACATGCTGGTCAGCTCGCCGGTGGTCATCGAGCCGCCGACGATCAGACGCGCGCCGAACCACGAAATGAGCAGCATGCACGCGTACATACAGAACTGCATCAGCGGCATAACGCCTGCCATGGTCTTCTGCGCCTTGGAGAACGTGCGGTACAGCATGCCGGAAACGCCCTCGAACTTTTCAGTCTCGTGGTCCTCACGCACATAGGTCTTAACAACGCGGATGCCGCGCACATTTTCCTGTACGACCGTGTTCATACGGTCGTAGATCTTGAATGCGCGCTCAAAGACCGGACCGACAACCTTCATCAGGATGCCCATGCCGATTGCCAGAATCGGCAGCACCGCGAGGAATACGAGCGCCATCCTGCTGTTGATCCTCATCGCCATGAACAGCGCAAAGACCAGCATGACCGGGCAGCGCACCGCGATGCGCGTGCACATCTGAAAGGCGTTCTGTACGTTGGTAACATCGGTGGTCAGACGGGTGACGATCGAACCGGTGGAGAACTTATCAATGTTGGAAAACGAGAAATTCTGCACATTGTAGTACATATCGTGACGCAGATTGCGGGCAAAGCCGGTTGAGGCTCTCGCCGCAAAGGTGCCGGCCGCCGCGCCGAACATCAGCGCGAGCATGGCGCACAGCACAAGGATGATGCCGTATTTCCAAATGGCGGCCATATCCTGCCCGTCAATGCCCTTGTCGATCAGCAGCGCCATAACCAGCGGAATGATGACCTCCATCACGACCTCGAGCACAACGAAAAACGGCGTGAGCAGTGCGTCCTTTTTGAACTCACGCACACTTTTCAGCAGTCGTTTTATCATTATTTCTGTCCCTCCCTGCACATATTGCATTGGTACTGCTCCAGATTGGAGCGGATTTTTTCACAGACCGCAAACCAGCCCTTCAGCTCGTCCTCTGTGATGCCCTGCCGCAGAAGCTGCTCCATCTGCTGCATGCGCTCAGTAATGTATTCATCCATTGCACGCGCCTGCTCGGTCAGCACCAGACGTTTCAGGCGGCCGTCATGCTCCACCGGCTCACGGCGGATAATGCCGTGCTGCTCCATCAGCTGCAGTATGCCCGTTGCGGTCGAGCGGCGCATCTGGAACACGTTTTCCAGATCCTTCTGGAATATATCGCCCTGCTTTTCGTGTATGATCAGGTGATGGACGATCATCGCCTGCATGCCGGTCACATTCGCTGCATTCGCAGTCTTTTCGGTCATACACGCCATCTGCCGCCGAAGCAGATTATGCAGCATACCGATTTCTGCACCGATGCGGTCGTCCGAGTGACCGCAGCATTCATTATGGTCACAGCAATTCATTGTTAGCCTCCTTACTGTTAGCTTGCTAACATATTATACACCGTCACTCGGCAATGTCAACGGGTTTCACGAAATGTTCACATTTCGGGGAGTGGTCGCTTACGAAGCGAGAGGAATCTCACCCGCCCAGCGGGGGCGCCGTACCCACGGCGGGGGGCAAGAGGGTAGACACCAATGGTTTCTACCCTCTTAACTCCCACTTCCTTTTGTTTCTTAACCTGACGCATACCAGAGACCGGCGACCGCTTCGAAAAAGGGAACGGCAGTCGGATTACTCTGCCGTAGGGGCGCACAGCGTGCGCCCATTTCTCGACATATTCGCAGTTCACAGATAACGTACTACTACACATGCGGCCTGCTCTCCGCAGGCGCAACACAAGGTGAATTGCCCAAAGGGCAAGAGAGGGTCCCCTGGGGGATACCTGTGTCGCGCAACTCATTGGTCTGGTGGCTACAGACGGCACCTGCGAGTTTAATTTGATAATGAATGTTTACCGTAGGGTGCGCCGACCTCGGCGCACCGTGCTATCCGGCTGGCACTCAATAAAAATGAAAAAATGGAGAATGCCCTACCTCGGGGTTCATTCTCCATTCCGACTCGCTAAGAGCCGCCCTATGGGCGGTTGCTCGCTGGACGCCCACTGCGGTGGGTGTCTCCATTTTCAATTTTCCATTATTTCGCCTGATATGCCGGTTTGAGAAACATTTCTCCAAGATACTGCTTGCCGGTTTCGGTTCGGAACACGCGGTCTTTCGCGGTTTTACACTGCTCTGCCGTCATACCGTCCTCGTAGGCGTTGACAAGGAAATCCGCTTCAAGCAGAATACGGAAATCTTTTTCCTCTCCGGCGGTATAGGTATGGTGATGCGCGATGAGCCACTGCACGCGCTCGCTCTCCCGCTCATCTGCGCCGCACTGCTGCAGCATGGGAGCCGCGACCGCCGGGCCTTCCATCTCCTGCCAGTGTCCGCCGCTCGAGCCGTGCTTCCGTTCGGCTTCGTGGATGCCGATATCGTGCAGAACGGCTGCAGCTTCGAGTATATTCTGCTTCTGCTCATCCAGACCTTCCCTGCGCCCGAGCAGGCGGCTGTACGCGTATACCTTTATAAAGTGCTGAATCCGTTTTGCGTCGCCTGCGTCATACGCGATGGCGAGCGCGGTCAGCTTTTCGATGTCGATCATGCGTGTCACTCCTTTGGCGCAAGCATAGCACCGCACGACCGGATTTGTCAAGTCAGGGTAATACCACATAATTGAACAAGAGCGATTTACGAGTAAATTTTGCGGTCTGACTAGGCGTGATTTTGCGGTAATACTTTGTGTATTACCGTGAAAGCACAACGACGTCAGAGCACAAAATTTCCGTAAAGCGCCGCAGTTTAATTGTGCGGTGTTATCCTAATCCTGTCCAGCCGTATTTCGCCATATCCACACGGCCGTCCTCGGTGAACTCGATGCCGTCCGCTTCGAGCAGTGCGCGCTGGATATCCGCGCCGCCGAACGCAAACGCCGGTGACGTTCGTCCGTCTTTCGTTACCACGCGGTAGCACGGAATCCCCTCCGGATCGGGATTGGCATGCAGCGCATAGCCAACAACGCGCGCCCATCTCGGATTGCCCGCGAGCAGCGCGACCTGCCCGTAGCTGGCCACCGTTCCGCGCGGAATTTTCTTCACCACTGCATATATTCGCTCAAAGCTGTTTGCCATAGCTAATCCACCTTTCTTTTTACCAGTCAATACCACATAATGAAACAAGAGTGATTTGCGAGTAAATTTTCTTTTTTTGACGAGGCATGGTTTTGCAGCAATACTTTCGGATTGCAAGAAAACACACCGAAGTCAAGAAAGTAAATTTTCGCAAAGCACCGCCGCTTTAATTATGCGGTACTGGCTTTATTATATCAAGTCAGATTGCCAATATCCATAGGTTTTTCGGCCTAAAAAACTGTATAATTTTATCGTGCTAAAGTATTGCATATGCAAAAAAATTGCTATATAATAGAACCGTCATCAAATATAAAAGCATTCCACTCGGATTACTTACGAAAGTTAAGCGAGTGGTATAGAATGTAAGGAGGACAATAAAAATGGCACTTACCAATTCTTATCTGCAGGGCGTGTACGAAACCGTACAGAAGCGCAACCCGAATGAGCCGGAGTTCCAGCAGGCTGTATACGAGGTTCTCGAGAGCCTTCAGCCGGTTGTTGAAGCTCGTCCGGAGCTCGAGAAGAACGGCATCATGGAGCGCATCGTAGAGCCGGAGCGCATGTTCATGTTCCGTGTACCGTGGGTTGACGATCAGGGCAAGGTTCAGGTAAACCGCGGCTTCCGTGTACAGTTCAACTCCGCGATCGGCCCCTACAAGGGCGGTCTGCGTCTGCACCCCTCTGTTAACGCATCCGTTATCAAGTTCCTCGGCTTTGAGCAGTGCTTCAAGAACAGCCTGACCACCCTCCCGATGGGCGGCGGCAAGGGCGGCTCCGACTTCAATCCGAAGGGCAAGTCCGATGCTGAAATCATGCGTTTCTGCCAGTCCTTCATGACCGAGCTGTGCAAGCACATCGGTCAGTTCACCGACGTACCGGCCGGCGATATCGGTGTTGGCGGCCGTGAGATCGGCTTTTTGTTCGGCCAGTACAAGCGTCTGCGCAACGAGTACACCGGCGTTCTGACCGGCAAGGGCCTGTCCTACGGCGGTTCTCTGGCTCGTACCGAGGCTACCGGCTACGGCCTGTGCTACTACATGAAGGAAATGCTCGCATACAAGGGCACTTCGTTCGAGGGCAAGACTGTTGCAATCTCCGGTTCCGGCAACGTTGCAATCTACGCTTGCCAGAAGGCTACCCAGCTGGGCGCTAAGGTTGTTACCATGTCCGACTCCAACGGCTTCATCTACGATCCAAACGGCATCAACCTGGATATTGTTAAGGACATCAAGGAAGTTAAGCGCGGCCGCATCAAGGAGTACGCTGAGCGCGTACCGGGCAGCGTTTACACCGAGGGTCAGCGTCCGTGGGGCACCAAGTGCGACATCGCTCTGCCGTGTGCAACCCAGAACGAGCTGAATGAGGAGAACGCAAAGGCTCTGATCGCCAACGGCTGCAAGTTTGTAGCTGAGGGCGCTAACATGCCGTCCACCCCGGAGGCTGTTGCAGCATTCCAGGCAGCCGGCGTATTCTTCGGCCCGGCAAAGGCTGCTAACGCAGGCGGCGTAGCTACCTCCGGTCTGGAAATGAGCCAGAACTCCCTGCGTCTGTCCTGGACCTTCGAGGAAGTTGACCAGCGTCTGCACGACATCATGGTTAACATCTTCCACACCTGCATCACTGCAGCTGAGAAGTACGGCCACAAGGACAACCTTGTTATGGGCGCTAACATCGGCGGCTTCGAGAAGATCGCTGACGCTATGCTGGCTCAGGGCGTATGCTGATTTTCGATTGAAAGGGCGCAGCCCTTTCAATCGAGGGACGCCCTTGACAGGCGCTGCCTGTAAGGGCTACCGCAATAAAAGAGCACCGGAATTTCGATTCCGGTGCTCTTTTATTGTTTGCTAAAAATGACCCGGCAAAGCTGAGCCATTTTTGTCGCGCTGAAAGCGCTCCATTTGATGCGCTCCGTGGCGTGATAGGTTATCTGGGTGCTGAAATCCCCGTCGAGGATTTTATGGGTTGGCGTGAACGCTGTCGCCCGCGAAGGACTCACCGCCGACAGGCGGCTGTCCTGTGGGTGTGGTTTGCGGGGCATACTGCGTATTTTATGCCGCGAACTGCGTTCGCGGGTGCGGGACCCGGCGGCACAGCCGCCTGTGTCCCGTATTTCGCGCGTCAGCGCGCTTCAAATAGAATTTGCTATGCAAATTCATAGCCCGTAGGCCTCTATCCTTAAAAAGATTTAATGAGAGCAAACCGGGAGCATGTATCTCGGTTTTTATACTTCTGGAGGGAGAAAGTTTCGACCATCAGGAGGAACTTTCGGACGACTTTGGAACGGCCCACGGTCCGTTCCCCCTTGTCGGCGAAACTGTAGTTTCGCGACAGGCATTTTATGCGTTTTCCGAGAAATCCGCAAGACGCAGATTCTCGTTATGGTCGGTTGCGTAGGTGATATTCCACGGCGAGGTGAACAGCAGCAGGCTGTTGCCCTTGAGATCCTCGACGATTTTGGTATCGCTCGTGAGCTGGAGCTTCTTAATGTCGAAGTCATCCTCGTCATTCTCAACCCAGCGAACGTGCTCATACGGCAGGTTTTCGCGGATGATCTCAACGTTATACTCGTTCTTCAGACGGTACTCGAGCACCTCAAACTGCAGCACGCCGACAACGCCGACGATAACCGATTCCATACCGGCATTCGGCTCGCGGAAGATCTGGATGGCGCCCTCCTGTGCGATCTGCTCGACACCCTTGACGAACTGCTTGCGCTTGAGCGTGTCCTTCTGGCGGACAACGGCAAACAGCTCGGGTGCGAACGTCGGGATGCCGGAGAACACGCACTTATGCTTGGGATCGCACACGGTATCACCGATGGAGAACACGCCCGGATCGAAAATACCGATAATATCGCCCGCGTAGGCTTCGTCTACGACCGAACGATCCTGTGCCATCAGCTGCTGCGGTGCGGCGAGCGCCATCTTCTTGCCGGACTGAACGTGCAGCACGTCCTGACCGCGCTCGAACTTGCCCGAGCAAATACGCATGAACGCAACACGGTCGCGGTGCGCCTTGTTCATGTTCGCCTGAATCTTGAACACAAACGCGGAGAAATGCGGGTCGAACGGGTCGATCACACCGATGTCAGCGGTACGCGCGGTCGGCGGCGGCGTCATCTGCAGGAACTTCTTCAGGAACGGCTCAACACCGAAGTTGGTCAGCGCGGAACCGAAGAACACCGGCGACAGCTTGCCCTCGTGCACAGCCTTGAGATCAAACTCATCGCCTGCACCGGAGAGCAGCTCCACATCGTCGATCAGCGTCTGGTACTGGTCCTCGGGCAGCAGACCCTCGAGGATCGGATCGTCGATCGACAGGCGCTGCGCCTTGACCTCGTGACGGAAATCCGCGCCCTCAAAGGCAATGACCTCATCGTCCATGCGGTCGTACACGCCCTTGAAGCGCTTGCCCGAACCGATCGGCCAGTTTACCGCATAGGTGCCGATGCCCAGCTCGTTCTCGATGTCCTCGAGCAGCTCGTACGGGTCGCGTGCCTCACGGTCCATCTTGTTGATAAAGGTGAAGATCGGCACGCCGCGCATCGCGCAGACCTTGAACAGCTTGCGGGTCTGTGCCTCGACGCCCTTGGAAGCGTCAATGACCATCACCGCAGAGTCAGCCGCCATCAGCGTGCGGTAGGTATCCTCCGAGAAGTCTTGATGACCCGGGGTATCCAGAATGTTGATGCACTTGCCCTCATAGCGGAACTGCAGCACCGAGGATGTTACCGAAATACCGCGCTGCTTCTCGATCTCCATCCAGTCGGAAACCGCATGACGGCTGTTTTTCTTGCCCTTGACCATGCCGGCCTCCTGAATGGCTCCGCCGTAGAGCAAAAACTTCTCCGTAATGGTGGTTTTACCGGCGTCAGGATGCGAAATGATTGCAAATGTGCGCCGATTTTCAATTTCTTTTTTCAGGTCTGCCACAGACTTTTTCCTCCCGATCTATCAAAAATCTAATATTGTTGTAGAATGTACACAGAATGTTCACAATTCACCAGTATTATAAATGACGTGGAAAGCGTAAGATCCCCCCACATGTTCTTGCTTTCTACTCTCTATCCTACCTTTTATTGCGGGAGCAGCCGGACGAAAGTTCGGCTGTTCCTGTTTTTTTACCTTTTTCAAAGGTAAAATGAGAGTTTACGTTGTAAATTCTATTCAGCACCATCTATACGCTAACAAGTACAATCTTGTCATAAACAACGGTGCCGAGCACAGCAACCAACCAAATCATTGGGCGGCACTGCCATCCTCCAGAGGACCCTCTCTTGCCCTTTGGGCAATTCACCTTGTGCCGCCCTCTGCGTTGACTTTCTGTCCTGTGTAGCAGCAAGGAATCTGACACTGCGTACAGGCAGAGACATAGGCGCACACTGTGCGCCCCTACGGTAGAAAAAATCCTCTGCCGTTCCCTTATAGTCTCAGTTCTCTGATTGCCGCCGTGCCCTCTAATGGAAAAGGGGTGAAAATCAGAGGGTGGAAACCTTGGTGTCTACCCTCTTGTGCGCCTGCCGCGTAGGCAAGAACCGCCGCATACTGCGGCACCAATTTCCGTCAAACGCAAACCTTACAAGGATGCAAAGGAGCCATCACAGCTCCTTTCGCCCCTCCAGTGCACGGGTCAGCGTCACCTCATCAACAAACTCCAGATGCCCGCCAACCGGAATACCATACGCCAGCCGCGTAATCTTGATGCCGAACGGCTGCAGCAGCCGCGAAATGTACATCGCCGTGGCTTCGCCCTCGGTGTCCGGATTGGTGGCGAGGATAACCTCCTCGGTCTCCTCCTCCGCCACGCGCTTGACCAGCTCACGGATACGGATGTCGTCCGGTCCGACGTGTCCCATCGGAGACAGCGTACCGTGCAGCACATGATACAGACCCTTGTACTCCTTCGTGCGCTCGAACGCGATTACGTCGCGCGGCTCTGCCACCACGCAGATCACCTTCTGGTTGCGCGTCTTGTCCGAACAGATCGGACAGATCTCGCTGTCCGTCAGATTCTGACAACGCTTGCAGGTGAACGTCTTGGCTTTTGCTTCACGGATGGCATCCGCAAACCGCTCGGCGTCCTCTTTCGGCAGGTCGAGCACATGAAACGCCAGCCGCTGTGCGGTCTTCTGGCCGATGCCCGGGAGCTTTGCAAACTCCTCGATCAGCCGTTCGACCGGCGGTGCAAAAAGCTCCATTACAGCAGACCGCCCAGACCGCCGCCGATACCGCCCGTAATCGCGGACATCTGGCTCTGCGACTTATCGGAAGCCGCCTTGAGGGCCTCATTGACCGCTGCAACGACCAGATCCTGCAGCATGTCGATATCGTCCGGATCAACAACGTCCGGCTTGATCTCAATGCTCTTGAGCGTGGAAGTGCCGGTTACAGTCGCGGTAACCATGCCGCCGCCTGCCGTGCCGGTGGATTCCATCTGCGCGATCTCCTCCTGCGCCTTGAGCATGCTCTCCTGCATCTTCTGTGCCTGCTTCATCATCGCCTGCATATTCATGCCGCCGCCGAAGCCGCCGAAACCCTTACCCTTTGCCATAATAAATGTCCTCCTTAAAGCTGTTTCACTTGAATATCCATTGATTTAGCGCGGTCGATCAGTTCATCGACTGCGATATTTTTTTTCACAACAAGCTCCTCGCCCGCTTCGCGCACCTTGACCTTGATGGGTGCACCGTTCAGCTTGGCCGCCTGCTCCCGGATGACCGAAATGGTCGGCTCCTTTGCCGCGAGAATGGCCGTCATTTTATCCTCGCAGAGAATGACGAGCGCGTTGTCCTCGAGCACGCCTTTCGCGCTCAGCTTGATATTGGTGTGTGCGCCGATGTTGATCTTGCCGGTCAGCGCTTCGAGCAGCGACTGCCACTGGCTCCACAGTGTCACTTCCTGCTTAGGCGTGTCTTCTGCGGTCCCGTCTTCCTCTCGCGCCCAGTCAGGCGCATCCTCGTCGCCCGGAAGCGGCGGTGCATCATCGTCACTCGGCGGAAGCGGCACATCGCCTGCCTGCTGCGCGGCTGCTGCGGGCACCATCTGCACCGGAACGCCGTTCTTCAGCTTTTCCTCGAGCGCTTCTACACGCCCGCCGAGCGTGTCATAGCTGTCAGCCCCCAGACTGCACAGCCGCACCGCGCACAGCTCCGCCTCCACGCGGCGGTTGGCTGCCGTGCGCATATGGTCGAGCGAATCGCTGATAATGCGGCTCCACGCGATGAGCGTGGACGACGCCAGACCGTCACACAGCGCCTGCAGCGTCTTTACGCTGTACGCCGGAGAAATAAGCGCAGAAACGTCGGTCTTGCTGGTCTTGACCAGCAGTGCATCGCGGATCAGGCCAAGCATCTGGTCGTACACGGATGCCAGATCGCGGCCCGCATTGTAATATTCGTCCAGCAGGCCGACTGCCGCCGCGAGATCACCCGTTTTCAGGTGCTCGGCCAGGCGAATGCCATCGTCCTGACCCATCACGCCGAGCGCCGCCGTGACCGTTTTCTCGTCCACCGCACCGGCTGCCGCCGCACGGTCGAGCATGGAAAGCGCATCTCGCATGGCGCCGTCTGCCAGCCGGGCAATCAGGCGTGCCGCACCTTCGGTCAGCGCAATGCCCTCACCTGCCGCAACATCCAGCAGCCGGCGGGAAATATCCTCCGCGCCGATGCGGCGGAAATCAAACCGCTGACAGCGCGACAGAATGGTCGCAGGTACCTTGTGCAGCTCGGTGGTAGCGAGGATGAACAGAACGTGCTCCGGCGGCTCCTCGAGTGTTTTGAGCAGCGCATTGAACGCACCGATGGACAGCATGTGTACCTCGTCGATGATGAACACGCGCTTGCGGACCTGTGCAGGCGTGTAGCGCGTCTCATCGCGCAGGTCACGGATGTTATCCACACCGTTGTTGGACGCCGCGTCAATCTCGGTCACGTCCAGCACCGAGCCGTCCAGAATGCCGCGGCACGCCGCACACTCGTTGCACGGATCGCCGTTCACCGGATGCTCGCAGTTGACTGCGCGCGCGAGGATCTTCGCACAGGTGGTCTTGCCGGTGCCGCGCGTGCCTGTAAACAGATATGCATGGCTCAAACGTCCGGACTGCAGCTGCGCGCGCAGCGTGTCCGTAATATGCTGCTGCCCAATCACATCCGCAAACGTCTGCGGCCGCCATTTGCGGTATAAAGCCTGATACATTACGAAGTTCCTCCTTCCGTGTTGATAGGTGATGTAGGTGTTGCTGTTGATAATCCACGCTCCCGTGAAGAGAGCGACTGCCGTGCTCATCACGCAAGGCGCGTTTCTTGCTATTTCAATCCACGCCCCTTGCAAGAGTTATAATCAACAAAACAAGCCATTAAGTTGCAATTTCGGTGTCAATTTAACATTATCACAAACAAAATTACTTATATTGCAACATTTCAATCCACGCGGACTAACAAAAATAAAGAGGCGGGCGTAAGCCCGCCTCAAAGCGTCTTCCGCGAACAAAGTTCGCGCATTAAATCAACCAACCGCTGCATGCAGCGGTTGACTGCAAGGCAGGTTTTCCGAATGGAAAACCAAGCCTTTGGCCCTGCCGCAGCAGTCCGCGTCTGCGACGCGGCATTCAATCCGCATCGCTCTGCGATGCAACAAATCGCCCAGCTTTGCCGGGTGATTTGTTACCCCGACCCAGCCGCCTTGGGCGGCGTCGTTCGGGTATCAAAATACGGTTTCTCTGGAACCGTATTTTGTATATAGGGGACTTTTGAAGTCCCCTATAAGGTCTTTCGTTCAGCGCCCCACAAGACCGCACACAGGTAATTCGAATACACACACCCGGCTGCCTTTCCGCATTTCGGGCTCAGAATCGGCAGATCTGCGGCACACGATGGTTTCTGCTTAATGCTGCTCGGTTCCCCGCCTGACATGGTTCACAGTCCTCCGTTGCGCAGTACCGGTTCCTCATCGCCCTGTGAGTGGCTGCCTCGCCGCATGTGTGCTCCTTGTTACCCGCATAGTCCCCGCTGAAGCGGATTGCGGGTTCAAGGCACCGCTAACGCCCCGACTTGTGCGGCCTTGTGCGGCGCTGAACGATTTTCAGTTTTCAGTTTGTGCCGAACAATTCGGCTTTATGCTTCCGGATCCTCCGAGCTGTCTCCGCTGTCTCCGCTGTCGCCACCGGAATCGCCGCTGTCGCCCGAATCGTCTCCGCTGTCACCGCCGTCTCCGCTGTCGTCACCGGAATCGCCGCTGTCGTCGCTGTCATACGATCCGCCGTCACCGGAATCCTCATTGCCGGTGTCGGTATCCGAAGAGCTGCTGTCCGAATCGCTGTCATCTTCTTCATCGTCGTAGTAATAATTATCTACGCCCATGCTCTCGAAATCATACTTGTTTTCGATATTCTGATGACTGCAGGTCTCGGTCGGAACCTTGTCCTTCCAGAATCGGCCGGTTGCAGCACGTCCCGCAGCGCGGCACGCACCGGATGCCAGCAGACCGGTATCCATACAGTAGGTGACTTCTTCGAAATCCTGCGGATGCGAATCGAATACCAGACCGGAATCACCCGCATGCACCTTCTGCATAACGGCCAGCCAGATTTCCGCCGCATTGCGGCCGTATAGACCATCCAGACGGTAGTTATGCTCGTAGCCTACCCATACCGCACCGGAATACTTCGGCGTGATGCCGCAGAACCAGATATCGGTATTGGAGGTGGTGGTACCGGTCTTGCCGCCGGTTTCTACACCGTCAAGCTGAATGCCGTAGGCGGTACCGTGTGCGGTAACGTTCTGCAGACAATCGAGCATATAATAAGCCGTGCGGACATTGGTAAAGCCCTTATCCGTGTTGGGTGTATTCTCCATTATGGTGTTGCCTTCGCTGTCCGTCACCTTGGTGTAGGTGCGGGTACCGCCGTAAACACCGTCATTGATGAAGGTCGAGAAACCGCCCGCCATCTCACGAACGGTAACGCCGTCCGTCAGTGCGCCGAGCGCCAGCGGTGCAAGGTCGATATCCGACTGCACGGTACCGTCCTCGTTGGTGCGGCTGTCTACCAGCTTAAAGCCAAGCTGCTGCGTCATGAATTCGTAGGACTTCTGCGGAGTCAGCTGTTTGAGCAGCTGTGCCGAAATGGTATTGAGCGAACGCGTCATGCCTTCCTTGACCGTCATTGCACGGCCGGTCGGATATTTGCCGTCGTTCATCGGCCACGGATTGCCTTCCTCATCCTGTATGAGCGCACGGTCGTAAACCATGGTGTCCGGCGTAGCAATACCGGCATCCATCGCAGGACCATAGGTCGCCAGCGGCTTGATCGAGGAACCCGGCTGACGGCGTGCGTCAGACGCGTAAGAGAAGCCGCGGCTGCTGGTCTTTTCACCGCGACCGCCGGCAATACCAACGATATCGCCCTGCTTGTCCGTGATGACCATGGCGCTCTGCGGAATTTCGCCGTACTTTTCGGTGTTCGGGAAATTATCTGCGTTAGCCCAGACCTCATCGAGTGCATTCTGCACCTTGGTGTCGATGGTCGCATAGATGTTCAGACCGCCGGAGTAAACCATGTTCTCCGCAACCAGACGGGAATATCCCTTTTCGGTCATCAGGTCGTTGATCACGTCCTTGATGACTTCATCGGTGAAGTAGCTGTAGGTGGACTTGATCTCCTGCTGATACTCCTCGTAGGGGCGGTAGTTAAGCTCCTCTGCTACGGCAGCCTCGTACTCCTCCTGCGAGATCATCTTCTGATCGAGCATCTGTGCAAGGATGGTCTCCTGACGCTCCTTTACCTTTTCGGGATGGTTATAAACGTCGTAAATCGACGGGTTGTTGGTGAGACCTGCCAGCACGGCGGATTCTGCCAGATCCAGCTGCGATACATCCTTGTCAAAGTACTGCATCGCCGCAGTCTGCACGCCGTAGCTGTTGTAGCCCAGATAGATCGTGTTCAGGTACATGACCAGAATACGGTCCTTGTCGTCAATCTCTTTTTCGAGTGCAAACGCGCGGAAAATCTCGTTTACCTTGCGCTTTACCGAGTAATCGTTGTCAGCCGTGATGTTTTTGATCAGCTGCTGCGTTATCGTGGAGCCGCCGTACTGCGTGCCGCCGAGCAGCCAGCCCTTGACCGCACCGATCGTGCGCACCCAGTCTACACCGTGGTGCTTGTAAAAGCGCTCGTCCTCGATTGCAACGACTGCGTTCTTGAGGGTATCCGGAATCTTGTCGCTGTCCACCCATTCACGGTTTTCCTTGCCCTTGATGGTTTCGTACAGCGTGTATTCATCGGAATCCGATTCCTTTGCATAGATGAATGAATTCAGATTCAGACCCAGTCCCTTGCTGATCTCCACTGCAGTTTCCTGCGCGGACGGATTGATATAGATGTGCACATACATCGCAAACGCAATGCCGCAGAAGCAGCCGCACAGCACGCCGATCAATACCAGTGTAATCAGTATGCGGGAGAGCAGATGTCCGATCCCCGTTCCTTTTTGATTGCCAGTTGCCAATTTGTTTTCCTCCTTGCCCCACGATATGCACCGCAGGGTCCTGTCGGGTAAGACGCGGAACACGTCCTATTTGTTCCCGCACACGGTCTTGTTTTTTTGAAGCACCGTGTATTGTTGGCAATACCGTAAAATTCATCGGTATTACCGTCTTATAAGGCTAAATGAATTGTACAATAGCTGCCTGTGCCGATTTTCTTCCGGCAGCTTACTGCCGATGTAATAGGCACTCTGATAGCATTATACCACAGGACTTTGCAAATTCCAAACATTTTTTACACTGCTTTTAGAATAGACCGTATTTTTGTGGGAATACTCAAAGCAAGTCCCACTGAGTGAAGGAGTTTTGACTATGATGCAGGGTTTTTATCTGCTTGCCATGCAGCAGGCGCGGCGGCGCACGCTGCTTGCCGCGCTGGCGTGTATCGCGGCGCTCATCAGCATTGTGCTCGCCGGACGCGCGCTGCTGTCCGCGCCTGCCGTTCCGGCGAGCGCAGCAATTAGCTACACGGTGCAGAGCGAAAATGACCGGCTTGTCATCCGGCAGAGCGATGGCTCGGTCCTGCGCACAGGCATCGACACACGCACGCTGCCATCCGCCGAGCAGCAGGCACTTGCGGACGGCATTACGCTCGATAACGCAGAGGAGCTGGCGCGGCTGCTGGAAAATTACAGCTCGTAAAACACCGTCTCCTTTTCCCTCACCATACAGTGTATGCCACAGACGGAAAAAGTTTTCATGCGAGTTTTGCGCGGATAAGGCTTTACTTTTTCTGCTTTTTGTATTATGCTGTAAGTAACGATAAACACCGACAGGTAGGATCGGAAAGGAGAACCAAATATGCTTGACGGAACGAGAAAATTCAGTCTGGTAGACGAGTCCAACAAGGAGATGAAGCGCACGCTTACCACTGTGTATGATGCGCTCAAGGAGAAAGGCTACAACCCGATCAACCAGATCGTCGGCTATCTTCTCTCTGAGGACCCGACTTACATAACCAACCACAACAATGCCCGCAGCCTGATCTGCAAGATCGACCGCGACGAACTCATGCAGGAGCTGGTTCAGTTCTATCTGGATAACTGAGTTTTTGCAGAATAACCGTATACCTTATTTATGAAAAATAACCGTTACCTTTGGCGAGGGCGGTTATTTTTTATTCTGCAAAACATTTCCGTGCTCTGCGGCTTGACTTTTACCGCAGATTTGCTATACTTATAGATAGAAAAGGGCAATCCGACGAAAGACGGTTGACCAAAGTTTAGTTATTCACGAAAAAAATAACCGCATCTTTGGCGAGGGCGGTTATTTTTTTATGGTTTTTACAAACTCGAGCAGAATAAGTAACATAATGATCTGCCAAATCTGATCCATAATACCACCTCCCTTCAGGGAGTATGGCCAACCGTCTCTCAATCTTTTGCCGGATTACCCGTTTTTTTATTGTAACCTATAATTTTCACCTTGTAAAGCCAAAGAGGTATATATGAACGGTTTTCTTCCTATTTCCAAACAAGATATGACCGATCGCGGATGGTATTACTGCGATTTTCTCATCGTCACCGGCGATGCGTACGTCGATCATCCGTCGTTCGGCACGGCGATCATTTCACGCGTGCTGGAGGATGCAGGCTACAAGGTCGCTATCCTCAGCCAGCCGGATTTCCGCGATGAGCACGATTTTCTCGAAATGGGCCGTCCGCGCTATGCGGTGCTCATCAACGGCGGCAACATCGACTCGATGGTCGCGCACTACACCTCGGCGAAAAAGCGCCGTTCGGACGATGCGTACACGCCGGGCGGTGTGGGCGGCAAGCGCCCGGACCGTGCGGTAACCGTCTATTCCATGCTTGCGCGGCGCGCCTTCCCGGAAACGCCGGTCTATCTCGGCGGCATTGAAGCCAGTCTGCGCCGATTTGCACACTATGATTACTGGGCTGACCGCGTTATGCCGTCCATTCTGGAATCCACCGGCGCGGACGGCGTGATGTTCGGCATGAGCGAGCACTCGGTCGTTGAGCTGGCAAACAACCTCAAGCACGGCAAAAAGGGCGCAGACGCGTGCAAGGGAGTCCGCGGCACTGCCTATATGGTGCATGATACGGACGATCTGGAGTATGATGCGGTCGAATGTCCCTCGTACGAGGATGTCTGCGCCAGCAAGCCGGACTACGCCCGTTCGGTCAAAATCCAGTACGACGAACAGGATGCCGTGCGCGGCAAGGCGATTCTCCAGCGGCACGGCAAGCGCATCCTTGTGCAGAACCCGCCCGCAAAGCCGCTGACCACCGAAGAGATGGATCACGTTTATGCGCTGCCGTATATGCGAACTTATCATCCGTCCTACGAAGTGCTCGGCGGCGTGCCCGCTATTCAGGAGGTGCAGTTCTCCATCATCCACAACCGCGGCTGCTTCGGCGCGTGCAACTTCTGCGCGCTGGCGTTCCATCAGGGACGGTACATTCAGGTGCGCAGCCACGAGAGCGTGATCGAGGAAGCGAAAAAGATCACCCAAATGCCCGGATTCAAGGGATACATCCACGATGTCGGCGGCCCGACCGCGAATTTCCGCTTTCCGGCCTGCAAAAAACAGGAGAAATACGGCTGCTGCAAGGACAAGCGCTGCCTGTTCCCCACCACCTGCCAGAACATCGAAGCAGACCATACCGACTACCTTGAGCTGCTGCGCGAGCTGCGCCGCATCGAGGGCGTGAAGAAGGTGTTCGTGCGCTCCGGTCTGCGCTACGACTACATGATGGCCGAGAAGAACGATGCGTTCTTCCGCGAACTGGTCGAGCACCACATCTCCGGTCAGCTGAAGGTCGCGCCGGAGCACATGAGCGACAACGCCCTGTACTACATGGGCAAGCCGTCCTTCAAGGTGTACGAGCAGTTCCGCGAGCGGTATGCCCGCATCAACGAAAAGCTGGGCCGCAAGCAGTATCTTGTGCCCTATCTGATGAGCTCGCATCCGGGTGCAACGCTTGATGACGCCATCATGCTCGCGCAATACCTCAACCGCGTCGGCTACATGCCCGAGCAGGTGCAGGATTTTTATCCCACGCCGGGTACGCTGTCCACCGCGATGTACTACACCGAGATTGATCCACGCACCATGAAGCCGGTCTTTGTGGCGAAAACGCCCGAGGACAAGGCGATGCAGCGTGCGCTGCTGCAGTGGCGCCGACCGGACAAGCGCCCGATCGTCATTGCCGCGCTCAAAAAGGCGCACCGTGAGGATCTCATCGGCTTTGGCAGGGAATGTCTCATTCGTCCGGGCAGAGGCAGCGACCAGCGCATGCCGGGCAGCAAGCAGCACAGCGTCAGCCGCCACGGCGTGTCCAACGGCGGCAGACAGCAGAATAACGACCGCCGTCATTCTGCGCCTAATAACGGCAAGCACAGTGCACCGAACGGCAAACGACCGGCTTCACGTCCGGCACAGGGCAAGCCGAATCAGGGTAAAAAAACCGGCTGGGCAAAACCGAAAAAGAAAAAATAATTTTATACGGAACTTTTTACGCCGTCTTTCGTCTATACTATCAGAGTTACGAAAGGCGGTGTTTTTTTATGACAAAACGTACTTTAGCAATGCTTCTTGCACTTCTGGCGCTGCTGCTGACCGGCTGCGGCAATGCCGAGCCGAAAACCACGGAAGCCGAAATCGGCAGCCAGAGCACGGATGACGCAGCTGCCCTGCCCGATACGACTGAGCAGAAACCGGTCGCAGATGCACCCATGATGGTGATGGTGGATAACACGCTGTATCAGTCTACCGGTGAGGTCAGCACGGTCGATGGCCGCTGCGGCAACATGGACGGCGAAATCACCTCGCAGACGGCAAACGGCACGGACGCACCCACCGAGAACGGCCAGTCCAACTTCGGCACAGGCTACGGCTATCAGCGCATAGACGACCATATCGAGGTGCTGATTGATAACCAGTGGATCGTGTTCGAGCAGGATGCCACCGTACCGCGGATGGTCATGGTGGATGGCAAGCTGTATCAGGAGACCGGAAACCTGCCTTCCGAGCCGTTCTGCGGAACGCCTGACGGTTCGATCACCTCGAAAACGGCAAACCGAAACGATGTTCCGACCGAAAACAACCAGTCCAATTTCAGCGATAACCGGGATTTTGTGTTCATTGACGAAGATACCATTTACGTTTCCGCAACGCCGGACTGGATGGAATTCAAGGTCATCACCGACTCGGATGTATAAAAACTTTTGTTCGAAGCCTTATTTTATTTGACAACAACCCGGTCGTGCTTTATAATAAACAGTGAACAAAGGAGTTCGTCCCGCGAAGGCGGGTCGGACTCCTGTTTTTATTTTTAGGATAAGGAGGGCTATTTGCCCCATGGACGAAATTGATCTGAAGCTCTTGCGGCTGCTGCAGAAGAATGCCCGCACCCCCATCAAGGCCCTTGCAGGTGAGGTTCGCCTTTCCTCCCCTGCGGTTTCCGCGCGTATTGAGCGGCTGGAAAAACAGGGTGTTATTCGTGCGTATACGCTCGATCTGGACCCGCTGCAGCTTGGCCATCACATTCTCGCGTACATTCATCTGGATATGCAGCCCACCCAGAAAGAGGAATTTTATCCGTTCATTGCTGCGTGCTCGAATGTGCTCGAGTGCAACTGCGTGACCGGCAACTACTCCATGCTGATCAAGGTGTCGTTCGCCTCGACGCAGGAGCTGGACGGCTTTATCGGACGTCTGCAAAAATTCGGCAAGACCGAAACACAGATCGTGTTTTCCTCGCCGGTGCCGCCGAGAGCCATTGTGGTATGAGAAAAAGCCTGCGTGTGCAGGCTTTTTCTTTTGTCCACAGGGTGGGGATAGTTTTGATTTATCTGTTTGCTAAAGCAGCGGGAATGAGCGCCAACCTTTGGCGGGGAGGTTCGCCGCATCCGCGGCGGGGGCAAGAGGGTAGACACCTACGGTTTCTACCCTCTTAACTCCCGTTTCCCTTTATTTGTTCGTCTGGCGCAAACCAGAGACCGGTGACCGCTCCGAAATTTTGGAACGGTAGAGGATTTTTTCTTCCGTAGGAGCGGCCAGTGGCCGCCCATTTCTCTACCGCTTCGCAGTGCCAGATTCCTTGCTGCTACACATGCGGTTTAGTCTCCGCAGGCGCAACACAAGGTGAATTGTCCGAAGGGGCAAGAGAGGGTCCCCTGGGGGATAACAATGTTGTGCAACTCGTTTGCGCGTTGTTATGCACGGCACCTGCGAATATTTCTTTGCAAACACGCTTTATCTTACAAACTCTTCACTCTAATTCTCAATTCTCAATTACTGAGTTTTTCCGCCGCGAGATCTGCCAGTTTCGCATACTCTGCAAGGCTGAGCCGCTCACCGCGAACGCGGGCATCCAGACCGGCTGCTTCTACGAGTGCGGTGATCTCCTCCTTGCTCATCGACGAGCCGAGCACCGGACCGAGCGCGTTCACGAGCGTCTTACGGCGCATATTGAAGGCTGCGCGCACGAGGGAAAAGAACAGCTTTTCGTCCTTGGTCTCAACCGCCGGCTTGTCGAGCGGCACGAGCTTGAGCACCGCCGAATCCACCTTGGGTCTGGGCACAAAGCAGTCCGCCGGAACATCAAACAAAATTTCCGCCTTGGCGTGGTACTGCACATAAATCGAGAACGCCGAGTACGCCGCCGTGCCCGGCTCTGCACAGATGCGCTGCGCGACCTCCTTCTGCACCATGACCGTCACCTGCTCGAACGCGCCGCTCTCGAGCAGCGCCGTAATCGCCGGTGTGGTGATGTAATACGGCAGATTGGCGCACGCGATCGCCTTTCCGTCACCGAATTTCTCCTTGCAGAGCGCGGCAAGGTCGGTTTCGAGCACATCGCCGTGCACGACCTCGAAGTTATCGTAATCCGCAAGTGTCTCTGCCAGAACCGGCATGAGCGCACGATCCAGCTCGACCGCTACGACCTTATCCGCGCGCTGGCACAGCTCCGCCGACAGGCAGCCCATGCCCGGGCCGACCTCAATCGCGTTGCCGCACTCGGCCGCGCCGCTCATCTCCGCAATGCGGCGCGGCACGCTTTCGTCCGTCAGAAAGTTTTGTCCGAGCGATTTGGAAAAATGGAATCCGTGACGGCCCAGAACCGCTCGGATTGTCTCAATATCACATAAATTCATTCGTTTTCCCCTTTTAACCGAAAAGAACCGGCGGCAGAACGCCGCCGGTCCCTATGTAATGCAACTTTTTTACTGTTTGACGCGAATTTTACTCCTCGCCCTCGATCAGACCATAACCGCCTGCCGCACGCTTGTAAACAACGGCGTGGATATTGTCGTTGTCGGCGTTGCGGAAGAAGTAGAACTGGTGGTCAAGCAGGTTCATCTGCAGGATAGCCTCGTCCACGCTCATCGGCTTTACGTCGAAGCGCTTGCGGCGTACTACATCGAAATCCTCCTCGGTCAGTGCGGCCTTCTGCTCTGCCATCTTGTCGAATGCACCCTCACGCAGGCGCTTCTCCAGACGGGTCTTATGCTTGCGGATCTGGCGCTCGATACTGCTGATGGCACCGTCTACGGAAGCATACATATCAGTCGTCGTTTCCTCGGCGCGGACAACCAAACCAACCTGACGCACCGTGATCTCGACCGTCTGCTTGCCGCGCAGCTCGCTGAATGTAATCGTGGTATCCGAATCCTGCTGGAAGTAGCGATCCAGCTTCTCTACCTTACGCAGTGCGTACTGACGCAGCTCGTCCTCGATCTTGATTTTTCTTTCGACGATAGTGAACTTCATAAAATCATCTCCTAACAGGCGTAAACCGCCTTTGATGGCTTTATCCGCGGCCGCCGTGGTGTGGCGGAAACGGTATTGGGTTTTTGCTATCTTCAGTATAGCACAACCTATGCAACTTGTCCAACAATTTTTCAGAAGTTCACAATTTGTTCAGCATATTTCCCAAGAGGTTTTACAATTTCTTGTCCAGGTTGCTTACAGCTCGCCCTCTGCGTGACGGGTAACGTGACAGGAAATATTAACCACGCACGGCAGACCGGCGATATGCGTGCCGAACGGCTCAATCGCGCACGCAAGAGCGGTAACCGTACCGCCGAGTCCCTGCGGGCCGACACCGGATGCGTTGACCTTATCAAGAATCTGCTGCTCCATCTCGGCGTACAGCGGATCGGCGTTGTGCTGATCGACCGGACGCAGCAGCGCACGCTTGGCGAGATATGCCGCCTTATCGCTCGTGCCGCCCAGACCGACGCCGATAACGATCGGCGGGCACGGGTTGGAACCCGCATGGATGCACGCATCCGCGATAAAATCCACGATCTGCGCCTTGGTAGCGGCAGGCGTGAACATCTTCATCTGGGTCATATTCTCCGAGCCGAAGCCCTTGGGGGCAACCGTGATCTTCACCTTGTCGCCCGGAACGACCGAGGTGTACAGGATACACGGCGTGTTGTCGTTGGTGTTTTCGCGGCGCAGCGGATCACCGACCACCGACAGGCGCAGATAACCGTCGATATAGCCGCGGCGAACACCCTCGGTGACTGCATCCTCGAACGAGCCGCCGGTCAGATGCACGTCCTGACCGATCTCCGCGAACACGATCGCCATGCCCGTATCCTGGCAGACCGGCACGTTGTTCTCGCGCGCAAGGTCGCAGTTGGCGATCATTTCACCGAAGATGGTCTTGCCGAGCGGAGACTCCTCCGCGTTCTGACCATCCACGAACGCCTGCCGCAAATCTGCGGGCAGATAGTAGTTGGCGTCAATGCACAGCTGACGCACCAGCTTGGTTACTTCCGAAACCTCAATCGTCCTCATTTTGTCCTCCTATATTCCGGTGTGCCGTTTACAAAAACAGCCTGCACCTGGGTTGCAATATCCAGCGGATCGCCGCTCCACAGCACACAGTCTGCATCCAAACCGGTTTTCAGGCTGCCGATTCTGTCCTGCATGCCCGCAATTTTCGCGGGTACCGATGTGACCGCGCGCAGCGCGTCCGTTTTATCCATACCCGCGCGCACCGCCAGCATAAGCGCCATCGGCAGCAGCCGCAGCGGAATTTCCGGGTGATCGACCGTAATGGCGGTTTCGATTCCGGCCTTGCACAGCAGTCCGGGCGCGGCATCCGACAGGTTGCGGATCTCCGGCTTGGAACGGTCGGTCATGTACGGGCCGCTGACCACCGGAACGTGCTCCTCGGCCAGCAGGTCGGCCACAAGGTGCGCCTCCGTGCCGTGAATGATAACCGCCCGCAGACCGAACTCCTTCGCAATGCGCAGTGCGGTAAAGATATCGTCCGCACGGTGCGCGTGAAAATGTGCCTCGGCCTTGCCCCAGAGAAGCGGCTGCAGCGCTTCCATCTTGATGTCGAAATCCGGCTCGTCCTGCTCCGGATCGTCCTCCGCACGCGCCTTTCGCGAGAAATATTCCTTGGCCTTGTACAGCTCCTCGCGGATGATGGCCGCCGTTGCCATGCGGGTGACGGGCGTTTCGTCCTTGTCGTGGTAGACAGACTTCGGGTTCTCGCCCAACGCGAACTTGATCGCCAGCGGCGCCTTGAGAATCATATCGTCCACACGGCGGCCTGCCGTCTTGAGCAGCGCAATCTGTCCGCCGATGGGGTTTGCGCTGCCCGGGCTGACTGCGGCAGCCGTCACACCGGCCTCAAGTGCCTCGCGGAAGCTGCGGTCGAACGGGTTGACGCCGTCCAGTGCACGCAGGTGCGGCGTCGCCGGATCGGTGTCCTCGTTGCCGTCCGCACCCTCAAAGCCAAGGCCGTCCTCGTACAGACCGATGTGCGAGTGGATGTCGATCAGGCCGGGTGTCAGCACGCCGCCCTCGCCGTACACGACATCGCCGTCTATTTGAACCGGCATTGCAGGCGGTTCGCCTTCGCCCATGGACGCGATTTTGCCGTTTTCGAGCAGCACCCAGCCGAAAAAGCGAGAATCACGCTCATCCATCGTCCAAATGTTGATATCTTTGATCAGTGTTTGATTCATGGAAAACCTCTTCCAAAAACTGTTGACAAGTATGGTAATTTATGGTATATTTATCATGGCGGTTGGGAAAGCCGCCATGCACCGTTCATATCTTTATCCCCACAATCCTACTTTTGGCGCTCTTTCGCAAGGAAGAGCGCGCTTTTTTTGCGCAAAAGCAGGAGCTGCGCTTCTTTTTCAGCACAAAGCATGCTGGGCACGCGAGTTGCGCAGCAATACGCCCTGTCCGGGCAGCACCTTTTCCTGCACCGATTGTCTGGTGCACACGAACCGCGCAGGCGATTCGCCCCTAACGAACGGTGGGTTTTTCACTGAACCTCAGCTGGGAGTTGCGCTCTGCGGAGCGCGGGGATTCGCCGCGCCCCGCGGCGGGGGATTTGCGCTGACGCCGCGCGGGCGCACAAGAGGGTAGACACCTGCGGTTTCCACCCTCTTGTGAATCACCCCTTTCCCTTGGAGGGTCTGACGCAGATTACCGACATGTGACCGCTGCGAAAAGGGGAACGGCAGAGGATTTTTTCTTCCGTGTCTTTCGCAACCTGTTCGCAATGCCGGATACTGTTCTGCTACACAGGCGATTTACTCTGCGCAGAGCGCGGCATAACAGTGCCGCGCAAATCGTAAGCGCGTTATGATAGATAGCACCTACGAAGATAAATTGTACCAAACGCCTAATTCGCAGGTGCCATGCGGTATAACGCGTTAAAGAGTTGCGCGACACTGTTATGTCGCGCCTGCTTAGATGAACCCACCTGTGTAGCAGTACGCTGTCTGTGAACTGCGTAAAGGCGGAGAAAGTCACGCTGCAGTAACCCGACTGCCGTTCCCTATTTTCGAAGCGGTCACATATAGGAAATCTGCGCCGGATTAGGAAGCAAGGGAAAGGTAGGAGTTCAAAGAGGAAGGAAAACCGCAGGTTGTCCTTCCTTTTTGCCCACCGCCGTGGGTACGGCGTCGCCCCCGCGGCGGGCGCCGCGACGCTCCCGCCGTCCGCAGACGGCGAATCCCCCGCTGAGGTTCAGCGAAAACCTTCCCGCCCGGAAAGGGCGAACCCGCCTGCGGCAGTTCGCGCACCCCGCTGGGTCGGTGCAGAAAAGGAGCCGCCCCGTCAGGGCGAACACGCTTACGCAGTTCGTATGCACCGCTCACCCGGTGCCGAAAAGCTCTGCCGACGCTTCGTGCACCGGCATATAAAAGCAAAACCGAGGTTTCCCTCGGTTTTCTTCTTTATCTGCGGCGGCGCGAACCGTTCTTGCGATCGGTTGCGTGGCGCACATCGGCCTGACGGCTTTCGCTGTCCGACATAAACGCCTTCAGCTTATCCTCAAAGCTCATCGTGGACGGGTCCTTCGGTGCCTGCTGCACACGTCCGCGCGGTGCGGACGAACGCTGGAAACGCGGCTGACGCGGCGCAAAGCCGCCCTCACGGCGCTCCTGTCTCGGCTGACGCGGCTCCTGCGGCTGCGCCTTCTTGATCGAAAGATTGATACGGCCTGCCTGATCAATATTGATGATCTTTACCTTGACCTGCTGGCCCTCCTGCAGGAAATCCTTGATGTCGTTTACAAAAGTCGAAGCGACCTCCGAAATGTGCACCATACCCGACTTGCCTTCGGGCAGCGCAACAAATGCACCAAACTTGGTGATGCCGGTTACCTTGCCCTCTACGATTGCTCCCACTGCCAAATCCATATAAGCTGTTTTGCCTCCGTTATTATTTCCCTTTTACCGGCTGGACGTATCTACAAAAATACGCTCGCCCGGTTCCGCATAGCCCAGTTCTGTCCGCGCCATCTCTCCGATATCCTCCTCGGAAATGCCGCTTTGCATTTCCTGCCGGAGCGTCTCGTTCGCCTTCTGATATTCCTCCACCCGCAGGGTCAGAGACGCGAGTTCATCCCGCTTGCTCTTGATCTGCGTGCGCAGGTTTACCACATTGACGACCGCGTAAAGCAGAAACACCACTACCGCTGCCCTGATAAGGATCATCCGCGTGCGCCTTGTCATCTGCTCACCTCATATCGTTTGCTTGCGCGTCAGACTGATACAGGTTTTATTTTATACCTTTTTTGCGAAAAAGAAAAGAGTCTTTTTCAAATTTTTTCGTCAAAAACCGAATTTTTACCGGACTGCACCGCTGTTTTACCACCGTTTGACAGTGCATCCGCAGGCCGTATACGGCGCGTCTCAGCTTTGCAAGCACCTGCAGGAGCCGCATAAGCACTTCCAGCACGGTTTCGCTCAGCGCCGCAAAGTACAATCCCATGCCGCCTGCCGCTGTTAAGAGTACAAAGCCGCGCGGCTGACCGGCGGCCGCGATCAGCCCGAACTCGAATAAGGCCGCCAGCACGATCGCCCAGAACATCGTATCGAGCAGCGCCGCCCCTGCCCATCCGCACCGGAAATGCAGACGCAGTGCCCGCAGCATGTCATACACCGCCCCGATCCCGACACCGAGCAGCAGGCTTTGCAGCACGAGCGTGACCTGCTGGCTGTTCGTAAACACCGGCATGGCCGCTCACCCGCCGAATATCCGCCGAAACAGGCTGTCGCGCGGCTGCACGCTGTCGTCGTACTCGAGCAGGCCGATCTCACCCTGAATGATCAACTCTCCGGCCTCGAGCTGCAGCCGCTCTACATGCAGTCCCTGACCGCGCACGACCAGCATGCCGCGCACGGTTTCGAGCAGCACCTGTTCCTCATCAAAGCTGTGCACGTCGGTCACACCGGAAATGGTCAGCTTCTCTCTCCCCTCCAGAATGACACTGTGCGGCATTTCACGGCTTCGTTCCTCCTGCGCCATATAACTCCCCTCCTGACTGCAAAAAAGTATCCCACTCTGCAATATATGCGAGAGCGGGATACGTTATGTTCGGTTTACAGTTCCTTATACAGCGCAGACGCATCTGCCTTGAGCGTATGCTCCGCGATATTCAGCACTTCCACCTTCATCGTGCGCTGACCGAATGCGATCTCGATCACGTCGCCGATCTTCACCTGATACGAAGCCTTGGCCGGCTTGCCGTTGACCGTGATGCGCGCTGCATCGCATGCATCATTCGCCACCGTGCGGCGCTTGATCAGGCGGGATACCTTCAAATACTTGTCTAATCTCACTTGTTTCCGTCTACCTTATCCTTCAAAACTTTGCCCGGCTTGAACACCGGCATAGTGGCCGCTGCAATATTGATCTCCTCGCCGGTACGCGGATTGTGTCCTGTGCGTGCTGCGCGCTCCTTGGTCTCAAACGTACCGAAGCCGCTGATCTGCAGCTTGTCACCGGCCGCCATGATATCCGCAATGGCGGTAAACACGGTGTCGATCGTCTTTTCGGTGTCCTTCTTGGAAAAGCCGGTCTTTTCTGCGACCAGCGTCACCAGTTCGCTTTTCTTCATGGTTTTGCTCCTTATGCGTGTTCCTCGTGCTTTGCGCTGTCCCACAGTGCGTCCAGCTCGGAAAGGGACAGGTCAGCCAGCTTTTTGCCTGCGGCAGTCGCCTGACGCTCCATCTCCGCAAAGCGGCTGACAAACTTGTTGCAGGTCTTTTCGGCGGCAGCCTCCGGGTCGATCTTCAGGTGACGCGCCACGTTGACGGATGCGAACAGCAGGTCGCCAATCTCCTCCTCCGGATCGCCGTCACCGTCGATGGCACGGCGGACCTCGTCAAGCTCCTCCTGCACCTTGTCAAGTGCATCCTTCACGTTATCCCAGTCAAATCCGACCTTTGCCGCCTTCTTCTGCAGCTTTTCTGCACGAATCAGACTCGGCAGGCTCTTTGCTACGCTTTCGAGCGCCTGCGTATCGGTCTCCTGATGCTTCTCCTTGCGCTTGAGGTCATCCCAGTTCCTGAGGACCTCCTCGGACGAGGCGACCTCGACATTGCCGAAGATATGCGGGTGACGGAAGATCAGCTTTTTGCAGATGCCGTCCGCCACATCGTCGATGTCGAATGTGCCCTTTTCCTTCTCCATCTGGGTGTGGAATACCACCTGCAGCAGAACATCGCCAAGCTCTTCCTCCATATGCTCGGTGTCCTCGTCGTCGATGGCTTCGCAGACCTCGTAGGTCTCCTCGATGAAGTTGCGGCGGATAGAATGATGATCCTGCTCACGGTCCCACATGCAGCCGTCCGGCGCGCGCAGGATTTCCATAATGCGGAGCAGATCATCGAACTTGTAACAATCCTTTATTTCAAAATCAACCATTTTTGCACTTCCTGATTACTTTAGATGTAAAATATCTGCGATTTTCTCGCCCTTGGGCAGCAGCAGAACATCATCCCGCTCGACTGCACCGAGCGCGAGCAGCAGAACGGCATACACGGCAACCGCCACACCGATGCACGCGAGCGTGATCAGCTTGTCAGGCATGGTGCCGGGAGCTGCGCTCAACGCACCGTTCAGCACGCGCTGCACAATGAAAATCGCCGCACTCATGCCGATGGTGGCCGCCAGCGGACGGCAGACCGTTTTTCCGATCGGCGGCAGCGAACCCGTCAGGCGCCTGATGTGGAACAGGTTGATGACCGCGATCAGCCAGTAGCAGAGCGCTGTACTGATGGGCGCACCCATGATATTCAGTGCCGGATTGCCGATGAGAAAATAGTCGCCGAGCATTTTGACAACCGCGCCCGCAAACATCGAGACAAGCGGCAGGTCAATGCGGCCGAACGCCTGCAGCGTCGAGTTGGTGACAGCCACAAGTGCCGCCGCCGGTACGGCAAAGCCGAGCAGACCCATCAGCACACCGCCAAGCTCCGTTCCCTGCGAGTACAGCATGCGCAGAATCGGTCCGGCGAGCATGATGAAGCCCGCGCCAGCCGGCAGGGTGATGATAACCGTCATGCGCAGCGTGGTACCCAGTGTTTTGGAGACCTTGGCATGGTTGCCCGCCGCGCGTGCGCTTGCGATGGTCGGCAGCACGCTGACCGCCAGTGCGGTGATGAGCGTCTGCGGCAGGTTGAAGAAGTTGATGGCCTGACCGGTGTAAATGCCGTAGGTGGACATTGCTTCTCTTGCCGTCATGCCGACCGCCGGACTTTGCAGACGCGTGGAGATCAGCGCCACGTCAATCAGGTCGGTCAGACTCATAACCGCTGAGCTGATCGTGATCGGAATGGACAGACTGAGCAGCGTTTTCGCCAGCTGGCCCGCCGGACGCGCGCTGTCGTCCAGCGCGTGCACTGCCGAGCTGCTGCGATGCGTGATCGCTCCCTGAATGAGCATGTAAACAGCGGCAGCCACCTCGCCGATGGTAACGCCGAGGACGGTCATTGCCGCGACTGCCTGATCGGAAAAGTTATGCTGAACTGCATAATACGCCAGTCCAAGACCGATAAACAGCTTGCCGAGTGACTCAATCACCTGCGAAACCGCCGTCGGCACCATGTTCGAGCGGCCCTGATAGTAGCCGCGGAACACCGCCAGAACAGCAACCATCAGCACGCTCGGTGCGATGGCCATAACCGCCAGCCGGGAATCCGCGCTCTTGATCCAGGATGCAAACGTGCCCGCGCCGAGGAACAGCACGACCGAGCAGATCGCACCGAGCGGAATGAAAATGCTTCCCGCCACACGGACGGTACGCCGCACCTCATGCTCTCTGCCGCGGGCTGTGGCCTCCGCGACCATTTTCGCCAGCGCCGCCGGAACACCGACGGTCGAGATCATCAGCATCGCCGTGTACACGCGGTACGCCGCACTGAACATGCCGAACGCCGGCGAATCCTTGCCGCCGATCATGTTGAGCAGCGGTATCTGGAAGAATGCGCCAATCACCTTGACAAGCAGACTGGCCAGCATCAAAATGAACGCACCTTGAATGAAATTCTGTTTTTTACGCTGCAAACGCCGTACGCCCCTTCCTTTGATCAGAATGGGCATAGCTGCCCTTGCCCGATATTACAATATGATGCATCAAACCGTATTATGTTACAGCTCTGCGCCGCAGGACGAGCAGTATGCGTCATCCTTGCCGCACGGTTTGCCGCAGTGCGGGCATGCCGTTACCGAGCGCATTTCCGCCAGCTTGTCGCGCAGCACAGCCAGCTTTTCCTGCTTGGCATCGACCTGCGCCATCTTTTCGTCCATTTCCTCGTTGGTGACCTCTGCGCCGCGGTGCAGATCGTACACCAGCTTGCCGATTTCCTTGTACAGTGCTTCGCACTCGGTGTTCAGATCGAAAATCTGCAGGTTGATGCGGGTCGCCAGTGCAAGGTCGTTCGCCTTTTTGCCGGCTACGCCTGCCGCATGACGGGAGACCTTGCCGGTTTTATCCGCCATGTCCTTTACCTTATCCAGAAAAGCCTGCATTTTCATATCCATAGCTTGTCGCTCCTTCCGACGGAATGTCTCCGTTTCCGGTCTCATGGTAATATTGCGTAATGGAACAAGGGCGATTTGCGGGAAAATTTCCGCAAAACGCCGCAGTTTCAATTATGTGGTATTGCCATTATACTTCATACCCTGCCAAAAAGCAAGAATACGGACATTTTTCAGCCGATAAACTCATGCAGAACCGAATCCTCCGGCATATACGGCTTGTAGTCGATCGGCGAAACCCGATCCAGAATCGCGCTGAGCGGTGCAAGGTCAGCCTGCTCGAGCATGCGCTCCTCACCCTGCAGCTTTTCGCTCAAGTACTGCATGAGGATGTTGGTCTCGTACGGCAGATAGGTGTCCACCGTAAGGTCAGCCTGCCCGCGGTACGGCGAAATATACAGTCTCTCGCCTCTCCGCACCGAGTTCCACTGCTTTAAGGTGTGCTCCACCGGCGAGCTGCGGAACAGGCTGTCGCGCATGGCGCGGCGCAGGAAGCGCAGCATGTGCGGCTCAACGCGGATGTTATGGTCGGTCAGCAGCACGCTCGCCACCGAAAGATAGACGCTTGTCGCATGCTTCTCCAGATCGCCCATGATGACCGGATTAAACGCGTGAATGCCCTCGATCATCACAATTTCGTCCTTGTGCAGCTGCACCGCACGCTCGTTGCGATGCGAGGTGCGCGTTTCAAAGTCGAAGCGCGGCACCATGATCTCCTCGCCCGCCACAAGACGGGTCAGGTGGTCGCGCAGCAGATCAAGATCCATGCACTCCGGGCTTTCGAGGTCGTTGACGCCGTTTTCCTCGTCAAACGGAATGTCGTAGGTGCCCGAGGTACGGTAATAGTCGTCCATCGAGATCATGTGCGCGTGAATACCCGCCAGCTCGAGAATGCGGCCCAGACGGTCGTTCGTGGTGGTCTTGCCCGATGAGGACGGACCGTTGAGCAGCACGACCGGCTTGCGCTTGCAGTTCGCGGCGATCTGGTCAGCCACCAGATGCAGCTGACGATGATAGCCTTCCTCGCAGTCATGCACAAAGGCCTCCGCATCGTGTTCTGCGCGGTGATTGATGTATTTCAGTGTGTATTCTGCCATAGCCAGTCCCTTCTTACGGAATTACTCACTCATTTCCCTATCCTGATCATTTCTTGGGGAACAGCAGCTTTTTCTTGCCGTTGGCCAGTCTGTCCGCCGCCTGAATGTACTCAAGCGGATATTTCGGATTGTTCGCGCGCTCGATCCAGCCGGTCTCGCGCACGACGCGCTTGGAAACACCGCCCGCACCGAGCGACAGAATGGTCTGCAGCTCCTCCATCATGCTCACGTTGTAGAAGCATTCGGTGCCCGGCTTGCACCAGCCGACGTTCTCAAAGCCGCCTGCCATAAATTTCTGCCGGTAAAGATAATACGGACCGTAGCCTGCGTTCTGCAGCGCGTGCGATGCTCCATCCAGCATTTGAGAAACGGTCTCGCGCTGTGCGGCGGCAGCCGCCTTATCGGTCAGATCAGCGCCGCGCTTGATGGCGAGCGTATGCACCGTGATATTCTCCGGCGAAAGATTCAGCAAAGTATCCACAGTCTGTGCAAAAGTCTCGGCAGTGTCTCCGGTCAGACCCGCAATGAGATCCATGTTGATCTCGTCAAAGCCCGCCTGCCGCGCCTCGTCAAACGCGCGGAGCACGTCTGCTGAGCCGTGTTTTCTGCCGATTGCGGCCAGAACGGCGTCATTCATGCTCTGCGGGTTGATGCTCACGCGGCCAACGCCCGCGCTTTTGAGCACGCGCAGCTTTTCCGGTGTGATGGTATCCGGACGGCCCGCTTCTACAGTATATTCGCGCAAATGCGAAAAATCAAAGTGATTTTCGAGCGCCGACAGCAGCCGTGCCAGCTGATGTTCGTCCAGCGTGGTCGGTGTGCCGCCGCCAATGTAGACGCTCTGCACCTGCTTGCCCGCTGCGCGGACAAGCGCGGCTGTCTCCTCGATCTCGCGGCAGAGCGTGTCCAGATACGGCTCGATGAGTTTACCGGACTGCGCCGTGGTTGCCGATACGAACGAGCAGTAATAGCACCTCGACGGACAGAACGGAATACCGACGTACAGCGAAATATCGTTTTCACCGATGGTCTTGTCCATCTCCATCGCAGTTGCGGCTGCACGAATCGTCAGCGCCGTGCGCTCGGGCGAAACGTGAAAGTGCTCGCGCAGCTCGACCGCCGCCTCGCCGCGCGTCATGCCGCGCTCGATCATGCCGCGCGCCAGCTTGGCCGGACGCACGCCGGTCAGGCTGCCCCAGACCGGAGCCTGCGGCAGGAACGGCACGACCGCGTCGTACACGGTCGTTTTCACCAGTTCGGTGATGGTGCGCTTGTAGTCCAGCGTTTCCAGTCCGGTAACGGACGCGCGCTTTTCCGCCTCATACACTGCGCCGTCCATGCAGACGATCGCACGTGCGGCAGCTTCGCCGTTCTCCTCGCTCAAAATGCTGCGGCAGTACGGCTCGGTGAGCTGCTCGGCGGTGTCCGCCCTGCTCAGCGTTTCGGTCGGCAGCAGATGAAACAGCATTTCCTCTACCGCGTGTTTCAGTTCGTGATTTTCCAGTGTATAGATCATTTTCCCATCGCCTGCAGCATATATGGATTGTATGCGCGTTCCTCGTTCAGCGTAGAAATGCCTTCGTGACCGGGGAATACCTTGTAATCGCCGTCAAGGTCATGCAGACGCTTCAAAGAGCGCAGCATGGCAGAGAAATCGCCGCCCTCAAGGTCGCAGCGGCCGCACTCGTGACGGAACAGCGTATCGCCGGTGAACAGGCAGTCACCGATCCTGATGACGGACGAGCCGGGCGTGTGACCGGGCGTTGCCATGTAGGTCGCGGTCATGCCGCCGAACGTCACCTCGGTGCCCTCATTCGCCAGAATATCCGGCGTATCCTGCACATAATTGCGTGCCAGTCCGCGGAACTGACCCATGTTGTCCCGGCTCAGCAGCCAGGTGTCCTTCTCCGGCACAACATACTGTGCGCCGGTGGCTTCGAGTACCTCGTGCGCCGCCAGAATGTGGTCAAAATGCGCGTGCGTCAGCAGCACATACCTGACATTCAGCTGTTCCTCGTTTACCGCGTGCAAAATCGACTTGGCATTGTCGCCCGGATCGATCACCGCGGCTTCGCGGGTTGCTTCGTCATATACAATATAACAATTCGTGCGGACCATGCCCACACAGAGCTGCATTAACTTCATCAGTTATACCCTTTCTTCGGCATTTAAGCCTTCTTCGTAGGGCGGGCTGCCCTCAGCCCGCCGTGGTAAGTCAGTGTAAATTGTTTTATTTCGCAGGGTGAGGGCAGAAGGTGAATTGCCGATAGGCAAGAGAAGCCACTCTGGAGTGCCCCGCCCTACGGAACAGGTTTATCTTGTCAATGCCGCATGTCCTTGGTGTCCATCCACAGCGTTACCGGGCCGTCATTCAATAGATCGACCTTCATATCCGCGCCGAACTCGCCGGTCTCGACCGGCAGGCCGCTCTCGCGGCAGCGCGCAATGAATGCTTCATACAGCGGGATGGCGGTCTCCGGACGAGCAGCGTTCGTGAAGCTCGGGCGGTTGCCCTTGCGGCAGTCACCGTAGAGCGTGAACTGCGACACGATGAGCAAGCCGCCGCCGACATCCGCGAGCGAGCGGTTCATTTTGTCGTTTTCGTCCGTGAATACACGCATTTTAACCGTTTTATCGGCCAGATAGACTGCATCGTCCACGGTATCACCGTCTGTGATGCCGAGCAGGACAAGGAACCCCTGTCCGATCTGTCCGTGAATCCTGCCGTCGATCGTCACCGACGCGTGGGAGACTCGCTGTACCAGCGCCCGCATAGTTATTTCCTCATTTCGTAATGAATTTGATTTGTTAAATGGTTCTATTTCGTGAAATCCGCGCTTGAGAAGCGAAACGAACTCGCCTGCGCGGCGGTGCGCACAAGAGGGTAGACACCAAGGTTTCCACCCTCTTGTGAATCTTCCCTTTCCTAAGAAAGCACGGCTAAAATTAGAGAACTGAGACTATAAAGGAACGGCAGAGGAGTTTTTCTTCCGTAGGGGAGCACAGTGTGCTCCCATTACTCGACATATTCGCAGCATCAGATAGCGTACTGCTACACAGGCGTTTTCATCAACGCAGGCGCGACATACCCGTGTCGCGCAACTCGTTTGCGCATTATCATGGACGGCACCTGCGAATTACACCTATCGAATAACTCCTATCTCCTACCTCCTCACTCCTACCTATTCTCAGTTGGTATCCACCGTTCTGGTCACATCGACAACGCCCTTGATGGAACGCAGGCGGCTGATCATATTATCCAGCTGATGGACACTCGTGACGTCAACCATGGCGTTGATAACACCGTAGCCGTCATTCAAATCGCGTGCGGAAATCTCATGAACGTTGATCTTACTCGAGGCAAACGCCAGCGTAACGTCACTCAGCACGCCGATACGGTTGCGCGTGGAAATCTGCAGACCGGTGGAGAACTTATTGACATGACCGGCATTGGCCGCCATATCCTCATCCCACCAGGCACGGACCCAGCGGTCGGGTTCTTCCTCGATATGGACATTCACGCAGTCGCGGCGATGGATGGAAACACCATAGCCGCGGGTGACAAAGCCGACGATCTCATCGCCCGGAATCGGCGTACAGCAGCGGGCAAACTTGACCAGACAGTTATCAATGCCTTCGACAACAACGCCGTCGCTGGATTTATTCTGGCGACGCTGCTGCTGCTCATTCTGCGGATGTGCGGCACGCTCGGCCTGCTCGCGCTGGCGGCGCAGCTTGCCGACATCGTCCTTAACCTTATTGATGACCTTGGTCAGCATAATGCCGCCGTAGCCGATGGCCGCGTACAGCTCATCGACCGTGTTGAACGAGAACTTGTTGAGCGTGTTCTTCTGCACCTCTTCGTTCTCATAGAAGCCGTTATACAGTAGGTTGGCACGCAGCTCGCGGTCGAGATCCTCCTTGCCGTTGACGATATTTTCCTCGCGGCATTCCTTCTTGAACCACTGCTTGATCTTATTGCGCGCCTCGGTGGTCTTGACGATCTTCACCCAGTCACGGCTCGGACCGTGTGCCTCCTTGGAGGTCAGGATCTCAACGATATCGCCGTTTTTCAGCTGGCTGTCGATCGGTGCGATACGGCCGTTCAGCTTGCAGCCGGTCATGCGGTTGCCGACTGCCGAGTGAATCGCATACGCAAGGTCGATCGGCGTTGCACCTGCCGGCATATTGACCACATCGCCCTTGGGCGTAAAGACAAATACCTCGTCCGCGAACAGGTCAACCTTGATGTTTTTGATAAAGTCCTCGGCCTCGGTGTCCTGCTGGGCTTCAAGCAGCTGGCGAATCCACGCGAACGCTTCCTCGTTGCCCTTCTTATCCAGACCCTGCTTGTACTTCCAGTGCGCCGCTACACCGTATTCCGCCATTTTATGCATCTCTACGGTACGAATCTGCACCTCAAACGGGATGCCCGCTCGGCCGATGACCGTCGTATGCAGCGACTGATAGCCGTTCGGCTTCGGTGTGGAGATATAGTCCTTGAAGCGGCCCGGAATCGGCTTGTACAGGTCGTGGACGTAGCCGAGCACGTTGTAGCAGTCCGCCACGGTATCGACAATAACGCGCACGGCGCAGATATCATAGATCTCGTTGATGGTCTTGTGCTGGGCATACATTTTGCGGTAGATCGAGTAAATATGCTTAACGCGGGCCGAAATCGCGTTGTGGATGTTCGCTTCCTTCAGCTTGGTGCTGATGCGGTCCTGAATGCCCTGCAGGAATTCCTCGTGCTGCTCACTCTGGGCCTTTAAGCCTTCCACAATCTCGTTGTAGCCGATGGGGTCGAGAACCTTCAGCGACAGATCCTCAAGCTCCCACTTGATGCGGCTCATGCCGAGACGGTGCGCGATCGGCGCGTAAATCTCCATGGTTTCCAGCGCCTTGTCGCGCTGCTTGCGCTCGGGCAGGAACTGGAAGGTACGGGCATTGTGCAGTCGGTCGGCCAGCTTGATCAGGATAACGCGGATATCCTTCGCCATGGCGAGGAACATCTTGCGCAGGTCCTCGAACTGCTCCTGCTCCTTGGAGTAGCGCAGCATGCCTAGTCGGGTTACGCCGTCCACCAGCTCCGCGACCGGCGTGCCGAATTTGTTTTCGATCTCCTTGTAGCCGAACTCGGTGTCCTCAATGCAGTCATGCAGCAGAGCTGCACAGATGGAATCCGTATCCAGCCCCATCTCCACAACGATCTCGGCGACAGCGACCGGATGAATGATATACGGCTCACCGTTGCGGCGCTTCTGTCCCTCATGTGCCTTGGCCGCACATTCGTATGCCGCGCGAATCTTCTTGATATTCGCCTGCGGGTTTTGTTTTTGTACGCGTTCGATCAAAAAATCCAGTTTCGTTTGCATAGATCCTTCCCCCATTCGTGTCACCCCGCCATGCTTTGCAATGTGGCAAGGACAACCGATCCGGAAATATCGGCCTTGCCCTCGTAGGGTTTGAGCAAAATGTTGAGCATGCCTTCCTTGAAATGATAGCTGATGAGTCCGGACTCCTGAAAAACGTCCAGACAGACAAACAGCTTGCCGATGTTAATGTCGCGTCGGCTTTCCCACGCAACCCGGCGGGAAAGCGCCCCGTCCGGTACGGAAAGCCGTCCGTCCTCCGCGCGGCAGGTCACATGCCGCCAGACAGCGACCAGATCCTTGCGGTCGGGCAGGAGCAGACGCGCTTCCCTTGCGGTGAGCGGGCCGTCCTGCATGAGTGTATTATACAGATTGAGAATCTTCTGATCCGCCAGATGCTCACAGTCACTCAGCTGCACATCGCAGATGGTCAGCTGCACCGAGCGGCGGCCTCGAAATTCGTTGATCTCCAGATGAAAGGCGGCATCCACGGTGTTGCCCTCAACAAAGCCGAGACCGCCCGCACCGATGCCGAACCAGATCGCGGAAAACCGCTTGCCGTCCTTGATGAGCGACAGACGAACATGCCGGTCGCTGGACAGCGGCGTAATCTCCTCAACGGTCATGTTCTTCATGCAGAACACAGGCTCCGCATTTTTCATGCCGTATGGCTCGAGTACGCTCAGGGATTCGATGTTCTCCTGCGTCAGCCACTCCGACTGCACCATGCAGTCGATGTGCAGCTGCGGAACGAGCTCCGCCATGGTGACATGCGTTTCCGCGTACTTGCGCAGGCGCGTGCGGAGTTCTTCGATCCTGTCCGCCTGCACGGTCAGTCCTGCGGCAAGCGCATGACCGCCGTAGCGCTCGAACAAATCCTCGCACGAGGTGAGCGCCTCAAACAGATTGAAGCTGCCGATCGAGCGGCCGGAGCCCTTACCTACGCCGTCCTCGTCCACCGAGATGAGCACGACCGGACAGCCGTAGCGGTCGCACAGCCGCGAGCACACGATGCCGATAACGCCCTGATGCCAGCCCTCTCCGGCCAGCACGATGATCTTATCCTCAAGCGGGTTGTATTCCCGGCGCAAACGCGTGAGCGTCTGCTCGAGTATCTTGTTCTCCTCGTTCTGGCGCAGCTTGTTTTGCTCGCAAAGCTCAGCGGCAAGCGCCTGTGCCCGTACCGGATCCTTCGTCAGGAACAGCTCTGCTGCCAGCTCGGCCTTGCCCATGCGGCCCGCCGCGTTGATGCGCGGCGCAAGCACATAGCTGATGGTCGAGGAGGTCAGGCGCCGGTTCTTCATACCGGCCTCCCGCAGCAGCATTTCCAGACCGATATTCGCCGTCACGGACAGCTTTTTCAGCCCTTCCGCCACAATAATGCGGTTTTCACCGACAATCGGCATAACATCGGCCACCGTGCCGAGCGCTACAAGGTCGGCGTACCGGTCGAGCATGGAAAGCGTGTCGCCCTCGAGCGCGCAGATCAGCTTGAATGCCACACCGACACCCGCCAGGCTGGAAAACGGATAGGTATCGTCCGTCCGCTTGCAGTCCACGACCGCCTGCGCGTCCGGCAGGTTTTCGTGGCACTCGTGGTGATCGGTAATGACGACCTGCATGCCGAGCTCGCGTGCGACGGCAATCTCCTCGTTGGCTGTAATGCCCGAGTCCACCGTGATGAGCAGGCGCGTGCCCTGCTCATACAGCTGCTCCATCGCCGGACGAGTCAGACCGTAGCCGTCCGTCAGACGGTTGGGAATGTAATATTCACATTTTGCGCCCTTGCTGCGCAGATAATCCACCAGTGTGCACGTTGCCGTGATGCCGTCTACGTCGTAATCACCGTAGACCACCATTTTCTCTCCGCGATCTATTACCTCGCGGACGACCTCGACTGCCTTATCCATATCGGTCAGACCGAACGGATCATGCAGTCCGCGCACATCGCAGCTCAGGTAATCCGCCGCAGCCTGTGGTGTGTCGATGCCGCGCGCCGACAGCACCGCCGCCGTCAGCGGTGTATAGCCGGTCTCCCGCGACAGCACCCGCACCCGCTCGGTGTCCGGCGAGGCGATCACCCATCGCTTTGCTCTCATATTGAACGATCCCTTCCTGAGTCACGGCAGCAGCACGCCTTCCGGCGCCTGCGTATGGTAACTCCGATTTTATATTATCACTATTATACCAAAACACGCCCAAAATCACAACATTTTTATCAAATACGGAAAAAACAGGTGTCTCGCTAAGAAACACCTGTTTTATTACACATTTCGACTTTATTTATCCCGTTTTCCGCCGTTTTTGCGTGCGAGGATCGGTCCGAGATACTGTCCGGTATACGAACCCTTGCACTGTGCAACCTCCTCCGGCGTGCCGCAGACGACCAGTCGGCCGCCGCCATCGCCGCCCTCCGGGCCAAGGTCGAGGATATAGTCAGCGGTCTTGATAACGTCCAGATTATGCTCGATGACAACGACCGTGTTGCCTGCGTCCACCAGCTTCTGCAGAACATCCACAAGCCTGTGGACATCTGCGACATGCAGACCGGTGGTCGGCTCATCGAGAATATAGATGGTCTTGCCGGTCGAGCGTTTGGACAGCTCGGTAGCCAGCTTGGCGCGCTGCGCCTCACCGCCGGACAGCGTCGTGGAGGACTGACCCAGCTTAACATAGCCGAGACCGACCTCGCGCATAGTCTCCAATCGGCGTGCGATCTTGGGCACGTTGGCGAAGAACTCACATGCTTCATCTACTGTCATATCCAGCACTTCATAGATATTCTTGCCCTTGTAGCGCACCTCGAGCGTTTCCTTGTTGTAGCGGCGGCCCTTGCACACGTCGCACGGCACATAGACATCCGGCAGGAAGTGCATCTCGATCTTGAGCAGGCCGTCACCCGCACACGCCTCGCAGCGGCCGCCCTTGACATTGAACGAGAAACGGCTCGGGCCGTAGCCGCGCGCCTTGGCATCCGCCGTTTTGGCGAACAGATCGCGGATGTCGTTGAACACCCCCGTGTAGGTTGCCGGGTTGGAGCGCGGTGTGCGCCCGATGGGCGACTGGTCAATGTCGATGACCTTATCCAGATTCTCGATGCCGATGAATTCGTCGTGCGCACCGGCACGAGTCTTCGCGCCGTTCAGCTCCGCTGCCAGCTTTTTGTACAGGATTTCGTTGACGAACGAGGACTTGCCCGAACCAGAAACACCCGTGACACAGGTCAGCGTGCCGAGCGGGATAGTAAAGTCCGTGTGCTTGAGGTTGTTCACCGCACAGCCCTTGACCGTGATGCTCTTGCCGTTGCCTTTGCGCCGGATTTCGGGCACCGGAATGAATTTTTTGCCCGAAAGGTACTGTCCGGTGATGGATTTGTCGCTTTTGAGCAGCTCGTCTATCGTGCCCTCGAACACGACCTCGCCGCCGTTGCGTCCCGCGCCCGGACCGATATCCACAATGTGGTCAGCTGCAAACATGGTGTCCTCGTCGTGCTCGACCACGATGAGCGTGTTGCCGAGGTCACGCAGCCGCCCCAGGGTCGCAAGCAGCTTGTCGTTGTCGCGCTGGTGCAGACCGATGGACGGCTCGTCGAGGATATACAGCACGCCCATCAGCGATGAGCCAATCTGCGTTGCCAGCCGGATGCGCTGGCTCTCGCCGCCGGACAGTGTACCGGACGAACGCGAGAGCGTCAGATATTCCAATCCGACCGACTGCAAAAAGCCGAGACGGTCCATAATCTCCTTGATTACTCTGTCACCGATCTTGTGCTGCATTTCGGTCAGCTTGAGCGTGTGGAGGAACTCCACCGCCTTGACGACCGACTTTTCCGCAAACTCCGCAATATTCAGTCCGCCGAGCGTGACCGCCAGCACCTCCGGGCGCAGACGGCGGCCGTGGCACGCCGGACACGGACTTTCGCTCATCACTTCTTCAATCTCGCCGCGCGACCACTCGCTGTTGGTCTCGCGGTAGCGGCGTTCAAGGTTCGGGATGATGCCCTCGAACGGCTGGCGCATCACGCCGCCCGAAATGCGGCTGACCGACAGCTCGAGCGGCTCATCTCCGGTGCCGTACAGCAGCTCGTCGAGTGCCTGCTCGGAGAACTCCTCGATGGGCGTTTCCAGCGTAAAGCCGTGCTTTTTGCCGAGTGCGTTGTAGTACATCGCCGCGATGCTGCCCGTGTCGGCACTCCCCCAGCCGGGCGCGCGGATAGCGCCCTGCTTGATGGAAAGGTGGCGGTTCGGAATGACGCGGTCCGGGTCAACGCGCTTCTGGATGCCCAGACCGGTGCACACCGGGCACGCGCCATACGGGTTGTTGAATGAGAACATTCTCGGGGTAAGCTCTTCGATGGAAATGCCGCAGTCGTCGCAGGCATAGTTCTGCGAGAACGTGAGCGGTTCACCGCCGATAACATCCGCGATGACAAGGCCGCCGGACAGCGCCGAGGCGGTCTCCACCGAATCCGTGATGCGCCCGCGGGCATCCGGACGGATGACAACACGGTCAACAACGATCTCGATGTTGTGCTTTTTCGTCTTTGCCAGCTTAAATTCTTCGGACAGGTCGTGAATCTCGCCGTCCACGCGCACGCGGACATAGCCCTGCTTGCGGGCGTTCTCGAACACCTTAACGTGCTCGCCCTTTTTGCCGCGGATGACCGGCGCGAGCAGCTGCACGCGCGTTTTTTCCTCGAGCGCCATCAGCCGGTCGATGATCTGGTCGATGGTCTGCTGGTGAATCTCCTTGCCGCATTTCGGACAGTGCGGCGTGCCGATGCGCGCCCACAGCAGGCGCATATAGTCGTAGATCTCGGTGACCGTGCCGACTGTTGAACGCGGGTTCTGTGAGGTGGTCTTCTGGTCGATGGAGATGGCGGGCGACAGACCGTCAATATAGTCCACATCCGGCTTGTCCATCTGGCCGAGGAACTGCCGCGCGTAGCTGGACAGCGATTCAACGTAGCGGCGCTGACCCTCGGCGTAGATGGTGTCGAACGCCAGCGACGATTTGCCCGAGCCGGACAGACCGGTGAACACCACCAGCTTGTCGCGCGGAATCTTGATGTCGATGTTTTTCAGGTTGTGCTCTCGCGCACCTTTAACGTGAATGTATTCCTGCATTTTTATTTTCCTTTATTGTTACGCATAACGGGTTGAGTAATTGAGAATTGAGAATTGAGAATTATCGCCGCAAAGCGGCGCACCTCGTCGCAGCGCGGACGGAACTCGCGCAAGAATAGCGACATTTTCCATTTTCAATTCTCCATTATCCATTTTCAAGCGCCTTAATCTGATCACGGAGCTGTGCTGCGATCTCAAACTCGAGCATCTTCGCAGCCTCCTTCATCTGGCGAGTCAGGCGGGCGATCTCCTGCTGTTTTTCGCCCTTGCTGCGCAGCTTTTTCTTGCTGCTCGAGGGCACATTCGAGGTGATCTCGATAACATCCTGCACCTTTTTATGCACAGACCTGGGGATAATTCCGTGTGCCTTATTAAACGCATCCTGCAGCGCACGACGGCGCTCGGTCTCGTCCATCGCGCGCTTCATCGAGGGCGTGATGCTGTCCGCGTACAGCACGACCATGCCGTGCTCATTTCGTGCGGCGCGGCCGATGGTCTGGATGAGCGAGGTCTCCGACCGGAGAAATCCCTCCTTGTCCGCATCGAGAATAGCAACGAGCGACACCTCGGGAATGTCGAGGCCCTCACGCAGCAGGTTGATGCCAACCAGCACATCGTACACGCCGAGACGCAGATCGCGCACCAGCTCCTGCCGCTCGATGGTCTTAACATCGTGGTGCATGTAGCGCACCTTGATGCCTGCGGTCTCAAGGTAATCGGTCAAATCCTCGGCCATTTTCTTGGTGAGCGTGGTGACCAGAACCCGTTCTCCCTTGGCTGTGCGGGCGTTGATTTCTCCAATGAGATCGTCGATCTGCCCATCAACCGGACGGACAACGACCTCCGGATCAAGCAGACCGGTCGGGCGGATGACCTGTTCGACCACCTGACCCGAGCGCGACAGCTCGTACTCGGCAGGTGTTGCGGAAACATACACAATCTGGTTCAGGCGGTCGTTGAACTCGTCAAAATTGAGCGGACGGTTGTCATAGGCACTCGGCAGGCGGAAGCCGTTCTCGACCAGACTTTCCTTGCGGGCGCGGTCGCCGTGATACATGGCGCGTACCTGCGGGAGCGTGACGTGGCTCTCGTCCACGATAAGCAGAAAATCCTTCGGGAAATAGTCGATGAGCGTGTACGGCGCACTTCCCGGCGCACGCCGCGACAGCACGCGCGAATAGTTCTCGACGCCCGAGCAGAAACCGATCTCCTGCAGCATTTCAATGTCGTAGCGGGTGCGCTGCGCGATGCGCTGTGCCTCGATCAGCTTGCCGTTTTCCTCGAAGTATTTTACGCGCTGTTCCAGTTCTTCCTCCAAATCCTTGATGGCTTCCTCCAGCTTTTCCTTGGGCGTGACATAGTGGCTCGCCGGAAAAACAGCAATATGCCCCAGTTCACCGAGAGAAACGCCGGTCAGCGGGTTAATACGGCTGATGCGGTCCACCTCATCACCGAAAAACTCGATACGGACAACATCCTCATCCGAGTATACCGGCCAGATTTCCACCGTGTCACCGCGCACGCGGAAGCGGTTGCGCTCGAACGCAATGTCGTTGCGCTCATACTGAATGTCTATCAGTCGACGGATGAGCTCCTCGCGGCTCATCTCCATGCCCGGACGGATGGAAATGACCATGCTTTTGTAGTCGATCGGGTCGCCGAGTGAGTAAATGCACGACACGGACGACACAATGATCACATCGCGTCTCTCGCTCAGCGCCGAGGTCGCCGAGTGGCGCAGGCGGTCGATTTCATCATTGATGGCGGAATCCTTCTCAATATAGGTGTCGGTCGAGGCGATATACGCCTCCGGCTGGTAATAATCGTAGTAGGATACGAAATATTCTACCGCATTCTCGGGAAAAAATTCGCGCAGCTCGGTGCAGAGCTGTGCGGCCAGCGTTTTATTGTGCGCGAGCACCAGCGTCGGGCGCTGGGTCTGCTCGATGATGTTCGCCATGGTGAACGTCTTGCCCGAGCCGGTAACGCCCATCAGCGTCTGCTCGGTCAGACCGTTGTTGATGCCCTCCACCAGTTTGGCTACCGCCTCCGGCTGATCGCCTGCCATTTGGTAGGGGCTGTGTATCTTGAAATCAGGCAAGGAAATAGACCTCCCTCTTTGCTTTTAGCGTGTGCAGTAATTGAGAATGGAGAATGGAAAATGGAGAATGAATGTGCGCCGCACAGCGGCGTATCAAATTCCGTGCTATGCACGGTTCCTTAATTCTCAATTCTCCATTCTCAATTTTCTATTACTTCGACCGTTTACAAATCAGTACCGTTTTCTTAGGCTGCCGCTTCTTAATCGACCGATAGATGTGAAATTGCTGCGTGCCACAACGCAGTGATCGACCAGCTCCAACCCCAGTTCGGAGAGCGTGCGCTGCAGACGGTCAGTCATATCAAAATCCTCCTGCGAAGGTGTCGGCGTGCCGTTCGGATGATTATGCGCCAGCGCAACGCCTGCCGCACCGGCCATCAAGGCACCGCGGGCAATCTTGTAGCTGTCCACCTGCACCCGCGCATGTCCGCCGCGTGCGATCTCCTCGCACTTGAGCACACGCCCCGCGCCATCCACATAGGCGGCCAGCAGCACTTCCTCCCGCTCGGCGCACAGCTGCGGCACGAAATATGCGCCGATGCGGTCATAGGTGTTCAGTTTATCGGTAAACTGCTCCATTTTCGCCACATCCGCCTGATAACGGTGAAACAGGGCAAAGCACAGGTGCAGCAGCTCCGCCGAGCGCGGACCGACGCCTTCGACCGTCTGTAGCTCGTCCTCGGTTGCCTCGAGCACCGCATGCAGTGAACCAAACCGCTGCATCAGCCGGTGTGCTGTCGGGTTGGTGTCGCCCTGCCGCACCGCAAAATACAGCAGCATCTCCAGCACCTCGTGGTCGCTGAAGATCTCCAGTCCGAACCGGCGGAATTTGTCCAGCATGCGCTGGCGATGACCCATATGCGGGTTATCCGGCATCTGTATTTCCTCCCCCTGTACAAAATTGAGAATGGAGAATCGGAGAATTGAAGATTGAAAGCAGTATCGCGCTCTGCGCGATTGTTTAATACGCCGCTTCGCGGTGTTGCCTGAATTCTCCATTATCCATTCTCAATTCTCCATTAAAAATGAATCTTCTCCACCGCCTGATTGAGCGCTCTGGTTACCAGCGGACTGTCCTTAATCTCCGGGAACGGAACGGTCGGCTGCGGTGCGCCGTCATGCGGACGCAGGCTCTTTCCCATCCAGAGGACATCGCGCCACTGACCGAATTTATACATGCTCTCCTGATATGCGCCCGAGATGATAAAGCCCATGGCTTTATGGAACTTCATCGACCGCTCATTCGGTGAAGTGATGCCGACGTAGATATTATAGTATCCCTGCATCGCCAGCAGTTCAAACAGCGCGGCGTAAATCGCACCGGCGATACCGTGGCGGTGCTGCTCCTGTGCAACGTAGATGGACGTTTCGACCGACCACTGATAGGCAGCGCGGGTACGGTGCGGCGCAGCATAGCCATAGCCGACGACCTCGCCGTCAATGCGGCAGACCAGCCACGGCAGCTTTTGGGTATAGGTGCGCCACCGGCGGGTAAACTCCTCTATCGAAGGAGCATCGTACTCGCTCGACACAGTGGTTTGAATAACATACGGCGCATACAGCGCAAGCATCTCGGCAATATCTTCTTCCTCTGCAGGACGCAGAACAACTTCCGGCATGATTTTTTCCTCGTTTCGACATAATCTCGATATAAGTATACCGCATTCATTTTTTATGTTCAATAGGAGATTATCAAAAAACCGCACATTTGTTCGCCTTGTATCTGCTGATTTTTTTACAGTATAATTCTTGCCGTTCTATATAATATTCTTTGTCATTTCAGCCGATTGCATTTTGCCTTGCCGAGTAGTATACTATGAAAAGCACTGACGAAAACGGCGTTTCGCCCTGCCGGGGAAGAGAAGGAGGCATCGCGCATATGGTTCGCTACGGTTTTATCCATACCAAAGAGGATATCAAGTTTCTGGTCCTGTTCGCCATGGATCTGCTGCCATTTCCGGTCAGCTTCAGCACCATTGTGGACTTAACGACCTGGTGTGACGAAGGCTTTGGCTACTTCGAGCTGAGCGAGGCTTTCTACGAGATGGTCCCGACCGGGCACATCGAGGAGATACCCGACGAAGGAGAAACCCTGTACGCCATCACCGAAAAGGGACGCGAGGCTACCCGCATTTTCGAGAAGCAGCTTCCCTATCCGGTCCGCGAAGCCGCACAGCGCTCTGCGCTGCGTGTCGTCCGCCAGATCCGGCGCGACGCCGGCATCCACACCGCCGTCACCGAGCACGGTCCGAACGACCTGACCGTCCGCATGGAAATGGAGCAGGTGTTCGCGGTGGAAATGAACGTCGTCAGTCACGGACAGGCTGCCATGCTCGAGCGTACCTTTAAGGAAAACGCCGAGGCCGTCTATCAAACATTGCTCACCGCAATGACCAAAAACTACGCAAACGAGAAAGAAGCGCAAAAACCTTGAAACACATGAAGCAACTCGGTGTGCTGCTTGCCTGCTGTGTCGGCGGCTCACTGCTCTCCCTTTTACTCCGCGGTCTGCTGCCCGGCAACGTGCTCGGTCTGACCTTGCTGCTCGCCTTGCTCATCTTCGGTGCGGTTCGTCTGCACCATGTAGAGAGCGTAGCGGATTTTCTGCTGCAGAACATGGCATTTTTCTTTCTGCCCGCCATGCTGGGCGTGCTGGAAATCTGGAACGACATCAAAAGCGAAGCACTCGCCATCCTTGCCGTCTGCCTGCTGACCACGCTGTGTACTGCCGCTGCTACCGCACTGACCGTACATATCGTGTTCCGTCTGCAGCACCGTGAAACCGAGGAGGCGTTCGACCATGACTGATCTTCTCTCCTCCTCGCAGTTCTGGCTGCTGGTTTCCATCGGTTTTTATGCGCTTGGCGTAGAGATTCAAAAGAAAACCGGTTCTGCGGTCTGCAATCCGCTGCTGATTGCCTCGATTCTGGTCGGTGCGCTGCTGATCGCAACCGGCACCCCCTATCAGACCTATGAGGAATCCGGCAAGCTGATCTCGTTCTTTCTGACACCGGCAACGGTAGCGCTTGCGATCCCGATTTACCGCAAGCTGGATGTACTGCTGAAAAACCTGCTGCCCATCCTGCTCGGCGCGTTCGTCGGCTCGATGGTATCCATCGGCAGCGTGCTGCTCTTCAGCCATCTGTTCGGTCTGAGCGAAAGCACGACACTTTCTCTCGTGCCGAAATCGGTAACAACTCCGATTGCGGTCGCGGTAGCCGAAATGCTCGGCGGCGTAACCTCCATCACCGCGATTGCGGTTGTCATCACCGGCATCATCGGCGCGATCATCCTGCCGACCTTCCTCAAGTGCATCGGCGTACGCAATCCGGTGCAGATGGGTCTGTCCATCGGCACGGCCTCCCATGCGGTCGGTACCTCGCGTGCCATTGAGCTGGGTGAGACCGAAGGCGCAATTTCCGGTCTGGCAATCGGCGTTGCCGGTCTGCTGACGGCACTTATCGTGTCGATTGGCTCGGCAATTCTGTTATAATTGAAAATGGAGAATGGAAAATGTCGCTATCCTTGCGCGATACCCTAATTCTCCATTCACAAAACCACCTTTCCCCTGCATAAAATGCAGGAGAAAGGTGGTTTTTCTATGGTGATCCATGTTGTTCAGCCGGGCGATTCGCTGTACCGCATTGCACAGCTGCACAGTGTTCCCCTGCCGTTCCTCATCCAGCAGAACGAGCTGCACGAGCCGTACCGGCTTACGCCCGGGCAGACCATCGTTGTTCCGCAGCCGGAAAAGACGTACATCGTCCGCCGCGGCGACACGCTTGGCAGCATTGCCGCGCAGAACGGCACAACCGTGATGCGGCTGTGGCAGAACAATCCGCAGCTTGGCGGCACCGACCGCATTCAGCCGGGTCAGATGCTTGTACTCAGCTATGGAAACAAGCTGGGACGCTTTGCGGTGAACGGCTACGCCTATCCGAGCATCGACCTGCGCGTTCTGCGCCGCACACTGCCCTATCTGACGTACTTATCCGTATTTTCCGTCGGTTTTGACAACGCAGGACGCATTTTACCATTCTCTGCCGAGCTGCTCGTGCGCATGGCGCGGCAGTATCAGGTGAAGCCTTTGCTCGTGCTGACAACACTCGGCGAGGACGGGCAGTTCTCCGGCGAACGCGCCCACCGGCTGCTGAACACCCCGACGGCTCGCGCGGCGCTGATTGAAAATCTGGCACAGGTACTGGCCATGCAGGGCTTCGCCGGTGTGGACATTGATTTCGAGTATGTGCCGCCGGAGGACGCGGACGCATATGCCGCGTTTGTCCGCTCGGTCCGCGAGCGGCTCTCGCCTGCCGGATACACGGTCTTCGCGGCACTCGCGCCTAAAACCTCCGCCGCGCAGCAAGGTCTTCTGTATGAGGCGCACGACTATGCCGCGCTCGGCTCTGCGGCGGACCGTGCCCTGCTGATGACCTATGAATGGGGTTACGCGTTGTCCGCTCCGATGGCGGTCGCGCCGATTAACAAGGTAGAGCAGGTCGTGCGGTTTGCCGTGTCGCAGGTGCCGCCGGATAAGCTGTTCATGGGCATCCCGAACTACGGCTACGACTGGACGCTGCCCTATGTGCAGGGACAGTCGCGCGCCCGCAGTCTGGGCAACGTGCAGGCCGTCGAGCAGGCGATTCAGGTCGGTGCGCCGATTCGCTATGATGCCACGGCGCAGTCTCCGCACTACAACTACTGGCGTGACCGTGCCGAGCACGAGGTCTGGTTCGAGGACGCGCGTTCTGTCCGCGCCAAGCTGGCGCTTGCCGGAGAATATCAGCTGGCAGGCGTCAGCATCTGGAATATTATGCGGTATTTTCCGCAGCTGTGGCTCGTGCTGAACAGCCTGTACGACATCGAAAAGCTTGGATAAAATTCACCAAACCGACCGAGTTTTCCCTGTTTCGGTCGGTTTTTTCCGTGCTTCGGCAGTTTCTCCTTGGATTTCCATTGCAAAACGGTTACAAAACCCGCTATCATACGGTGCATGGGAGTTTCCCGCAAAATCCAAGGAGGTATCTACCTATGAAGTTCAAGAGACTCGTGCCGCTGGCACTTGCGCTTGCCATCGCATCCACCAATGCTGCAGAAGCCGCATATCTGCAGCAGAACCGTTTCTCGTTCGTCGTGCGCCCGAATTACACGCAGACGGTCAGCCGTCCTTCTGCGAGCAAGCCCTCACAAAGCACCGCCGCGAACAGCAGCTACGCCGCGCAGGTGGTCTCGCTGGTAAACGCCGAGCGTGCCAGGCAGGGACTGCCCGCACTGACCGTCAGCACCACGGTGCAGCAGGCGGCGCAGACCCGCGCCGGAGAACTGCAAACCAGCTTTTCGCACACACGTCCGAGCGGCGCATCCTGCTTTACCGCGCTGACCGAGGCCGGCGTTTCCTACGCGCGTGCCGGTGAAAACATCGCCTATGGTCAGAGCACGCCGGAGGCTGTTGTCCAGTCGTGGATGAGCTCGTCCGGCCACCGCGCGAATATTCTCAGCAACAGCTTCACCTCGATCGGCGTCGGCTGTACCGTTGTGAACGGAACCGCATACTGGGCGCAGCTTTTCACCGCATAAACGCAAAAACAGACCGCATTTGCGGTCTGTTTTGTTGCTCTATCCTGCCGTTTATCACGAGAGCGGATATACCTCGCCGTTGATGGTAACGGACTGCACATTATCCAGATCAAACGCACGCGCGAGCACGGCAATCTCGGTGTCGATGCGGTCGGTGTCCTCGGTGGAATTGAAGCCGTAGGTATACAGAGTACGGTCAACATCCGCGTTTTCGTCCAGAATAACGTACTCCGAGCCGTCCCTCAGCTGCACGCTCAGCTTATCGACCTCATCCACCGTGCAGTGCATATCCGCATTGCGGATGCGGATGCCGATCTGCGACAGCGTTACATCGCCGTTTTCGCTCGTCAGGTACGGCATCTGCTGAAATTCCGGCAGATCGACCGCCAGAACCGTCTTTGCGGTACCCGCTCCGTCCGCACGCACGGTCGTTTTACCCGGCTCGAGCGCCTCCAGACGGAGCGGCTCTCCCTGCCTGTAATCGCTCGAAATCGCAAATGCGCCCTCGAAATAGTAGTCGTTGTCGGTCGAACGCACGGTATCGAGATAAAATTCACTGCCGCAGAAGCCGCTGTCGCCGTACATGACCTCGAAATCAAGCTGTCCCTCCTCGGCATAGCACGAGGACAGCGTGGACCATGTGATGTCGGGCTTGTTCCGATAGCTGTCGAGCAGGTGCGCCAGCGTGAACGGCTTTACACCGTCCTGCTTTTTGTTTGCAAGGTGCAGACTGATCACACCCGTACCCGCACTCTCGTCAAACAGCACGGACTCCACCGACAGACGGTAATGCTCGTTCTCGTCGGTCAGCCTGGCGTTGTCCGCCGTCTGTACATACCCTTCGAGATTCGCGTCTCCGCCATTCGGAAACAGCAGCGGAAACCAGCTCTGGGCATTCGCGGCAAATGCAGTTCCGCCGATGCACAGCGCGGCAGCCAGTCCGGCGCAGACGATTTTCTTCGCTGAGAAACGGCGTACCGGCTTGCTTTCTCGCTCGGGCAGGCTGTCCAGCGCTCTGCGGACACTGCGGTCAAATTCTTCGGTCATTTTCGGGAAATCATTATGGTTCATCATGCGAAGCACGCTCCTTTCAAGTCCTTGCGCAAATGCTCTCTTGCCGCTCGGAGACGGGTCTTGACTGTGTTTTCCGGTATGCCGAGCATTCCGGCAATCTCACGGGTCTTAAAGCCCTCTAAGTAGTACAGCTCCACCGGCAGGCGCAGCTTTTCCTCCAGTGCGGTGATGGCGGCATACAGGTCGCTGTAATCATCAGCCGCAGGCGCCGGTATCGCCTCTGCAGCAGCCGCGTCATACGACGCAAGCCGCTGCTGACGGCGCAATATCGTGCTGCACTCGTTGATGAGTATGCGGACCAGCCACGTTTTGAAATACCGCGTGCTGCGCAGCGAATCCAGCTGCTCCCAGGCCCGCAGGATTGCCTGCTGCGCCGCGTCTGCACAGTCATGCTCACTGCGGAGCATGGTTTTCGCAACCCGGTACAGCGTAGGCTCGGCTGCCAGCACCGCGGAGGTAAATTGCTCTCTATCCATCATAAGCGGGTTCTCCTTTCCGAAAGCGTCCGGACAGCGCAGACAGGTTTCGCAAAAAGCGCTTCCCGTCTGCTGCTTTCATCTATTAGACGGTTCGGTGCGGCAAATGGTTTTGTGAAAGGCAAATTTTTCGTACTTGCATTTTGCATTACCTATTATACAGTACAAGCGCACAAAACGAAATCGGTACAGAGATTCAAAACACATTTCCCCACCGTATCACACAATACAAATGAATAAATGACGAATGCTGAATCTCCACGTTCATTTTCCATCCTCACCTCTCCATTCCTAAACCGATAGACAAAAGTCTCCCGCCATGGTATACTGTCCTTATCTGGTATAGTTAAGGCAACACCGCACAATTAAAGCTGCGGCTCCTTGCGCAGGCTCCGGTCGCGCTGCCGCGGCGGTATTGCCTTAATTCGAGTCGAAGATCAAGTTGCTTATTGATAACTATTATCAAATAAAAAATATTATTTATTTTTATAAAAACCTATTGACATTTTGGCACAACACGGTTATACTAAAGTTGTTCCAAGGAGAGAAAGGAAGGAACGATTTGAGAATCACACATGAAGCGGATTATGCAATTCGTGTGACCTATTGTCTGGCACTTGCAGGCGAAAAGCAGTGCGCGAAGGATATTTCCGAGGTAACCGGCGTAACACTCCGGTTTGCACTTAAAATTCTCCGCAAGCTGACGCAGTCCGGTATTACAAAATCCTACAAGGGCGTTGCCGGCGGCTATGAGCTGAACCACTCCCCATCGGAGATCAGTCTCGGCGCGATCATCGAATGCATTGATGGTCCGATCGCTATCAATCACTGCCTTGCAAATGAGTTCCAGTGCACACACATGGGCACCCAGAAGGAATGTGATTTTCATCGCGTGTTCTCGGAGATCAATCGATCTCTGCGCGATCAGCTTTGTTCGATAACAATGGATCGTTTCCTGCCCCCTCAAAAATAAATTTGTTCAACGATACAGGAGGAAAAAATCATGAAAAAGTTTGTTTGTTCCGTATGTGGTTATGTATATGAAGGCGAAGCAGCTCCGGCAGAGTGCCCGATCTGCCACGCACCGGCAGAGAAGTTTAAGGAGCAGGCCGGTGAAAAGACCTGGGCAGCTGAGCACGTTGTAGGCGTTGCACAGGGTGCTCCGGAGGACATCATGGCTGACCTGCGTGCTAACTTTGAGGGCGAGTGCTCCGAGGTTGGTATGTATCTGGCAATGGCTCGCGTTGCACACCGCGAGGGCTATCCGGAAATCGGCCTGTACTGGGAGAAGGCTGCATTCGAGGAAGCAGAGCACGCTGCTAAGTTCGCAGAGCTGCTTGGCGAGGTTGTAACCGACTCCACCGAGAAGAACCTGCAGATGCGTGTAGACGCTGAGAACGGCGCAACCGCCGGCAAGTTTGATCTGGCAAAGCGCGCTAAGGCTCTGAACCTCGATGCTATCCATGACACCGTACATGAGATGGCACGCGACGAGGCTCGCCACGGCAAGGCTTTCGAGGGCCTGCTGAAGCGTTACTTCAACAAGTAATTGAGACTATTCAGAGGGCAGGCAGAAATGCCTGCCCTCTTTTTTTCAGAAACCGATAAACAGCAGCCTGTCCGCTCTTGGAACGGACAGGCTGCTGTTTTATTTGTGTTTTTCACTTTTGCATTGCACGGGACAGCCGGAGCAGTGTCCGGAACAGCCGGACGGATGCTTTTTCATCGAACGGAGCGCGGCAAACAGCGCGATGCCGATCAATGCCAGAATCAAAATAGTAGGGAGATTCATATACCGTGCCTCCTTATGCCAGACCAAATGCAAGACCGACACAGCGGACGGCAAAGGCAATGAGCCATGCAATCACGCATTGGGTCAGCGCAGTCGTGATGGCAGCCCGTGTGCTGCCCATCTCACGCTTTACGGTGGCAATTGCCGCAACACAAGGGGTGTAGAGCAGCACGAATACCAGAAATACGACCGCGGTAAACGGCGTAAACAGGGTGCTGATGCTGGATACCTCGCCGCCGAGCAGCAGCGTCAGCGTGGATACAACGCTTTCCTTTGCGGTAAAGCCGGTAATCAGGGCGGTGGACACGCGCCAGTCCGCAAAGCCGAGCGGTGCGAACAGCGGTGCAAAAATGCTGCCCAGCACAGCCAGCAGGCTGCTTTCCGGCATAGACACCACATTAAAGCGTGCATCGAAGGTCTGCAGGAACCAGATTACGATAGAAGCAGCAAAGATGATGGTAAATGCCTTCTGGATAAAGCCCTTTGCCTTTTCCCAGATAAGGTGCACAACACTTTTGGCACTGGGCAGACGGTAATTCGGCAGCTCCATAACGAACGGAACCGGTTCACCCTTGAAGCAGGAGACCTTCAAAATGATCGCATACAGGATGCCGCAGAGAATGCCGAACAGATACAGGCCAATCATGGCAAGCGCACGATACCGCCTGGGGAAAAAGGCGCTGATCATCATGGTGTAGATGGGCAACTTGGCCGAGCAGCTCATAAACGGAGTAAGTAAAATCGTCATGCGGCGGTCACGCTCACTGGACAGTGTGCGGGTAGCCATGATGGCCGGAACCGAGCAGCCGAAGCCGACCAGCATCGGCACAAAGCTGCGGCCGGACAGTCCCAGCTTGCGAAGCGGCCGGTCCATGATAAAGGCCACACGCGCCATATAGCCGGTGTCCTCCAGAATCGAGAGGAAGAAGAACAGCGTTACAATGGTCGGCAGGAAGCTGAGTACGCTGCCAACGCCGTTTGCGATACCGTCTACAACGAGCGAGTGAACAACGGGGTTGATCTGCAGGGCGGATAACCCGGCATCTATCCACGAAATGCAGGCATCGACCAGAACGGTCATGCCGTCGGACAGCCATGCGCCGATCCAGCTGAAGGTCATGATGAAGATCAAACCCATGATACCGGCAAAGCAAGGGATAGCGGTGTATTTGCCGGTCAAAAAGCGGTCGATCGCCATACTGCGTTTATGCTCTTTGCTCTCGTGCGGGCGGACGACTGTTGTGCTGCACAGGTTTTCCAGAAAGCTGAACCGCATGTTTGCCAGCGCCGCTTCGCGGTCCAGACCAGAATCCTTCTCCATTACGGATACGATCTGGTCAAAAGCGGAGCGATTGTCATCGGACAGCGCGAGCGCCTTTTCGATGAGCGGGTCCTTTTCGATCAGCTTGGTGGCGGCAAATCGCACCGGCAGACCGGCTCGTTTGGCATTCGGCTCGATCATCAGGGCGGTTGCATGGATGCATCGGTGAACAGCGGCAACCGGATCGTTCTTGTCGCTGCTGTCCTGGCAGAAGTCGATGCCTCTGGGTGTTTCCTGATAGCGGGCGATGTGGATCGCGTGGTCGATCAGCTCATCAATGCCCTCGTTCTTTGCGGCCGAAATCGGCACTACCGGAATGCCGAGCGCCTGCTCAAGCTCATTTACATGGACGGTGCCGCCGTTCGCACGGACCTCGTCCATCATATTCAGCGCCAGCACCATCGGAATGCCCAGCTCCATCATCTGCATGGTCAGGTAGAGGTTTCGCTCAATGTTGGTCGCGTCTACAATATTGATGATACCGTCCGGCTTGTTGTCCAGCAGAAAGCTGCGGGTTACGATCTCCTCGCTGGAATACGGCGACAGCGAATAGATGCCGGGCAGGTCGGTAACGGTTGCCTCCGGATGGCTGCGGATCGTGCCGTCCTTGCGGTCCACCGTAACACCGGGAAAATTGCCGACATGCTGGTTGGCACCGGTCAGCTGATTGAACAGCGTCGTTTTGCCGCAGTTCTGATTGCCGGCAAGCGCAAATGTCAGTTTTTTATCGGCAGCCGCGGCTTTGGCGTGCTCATAAATGTGGTAGTCCTTGGATTTCCTGAGCTCGCCCATGCCGGGGTGCGCCGCAGGACGGTGGCGTACCTGTCCGGCGGAAGGCTTTTTTGTTCGCTGATACGGCGTGCCGACTTCGATCTTCCGCGCTTCATCCAGGCGCAGGGTCAATTCATAGCCGCGCAGCTCAAACTGCACCGGATCACCCATCGGAGCGACCTTCTGCAGCGTAACCTCGGTCTGCGGCGTCAGTCCCATATCGAGCAGGTGATGGCGTAAGGCTCCGCTTCCGCCTACTGCGGTGATCTTCGCACTTTCATGCGGTTTCAGTTTATCCAATGTCATATCTATATCTCCTCGCGGCTTCATGCCGTCGACAGTTTTGCTCTATACTCGTGTACTATTATTCTCCTATGAGCGGGAGTTGTCAATGCTTATTATACAGCAATCCTGCCAATTGTGCACGCGCAGCGCACGGATGACATTGAGAATTACGAGGAACATAACGCCGCCATCGGAAAACAAGACAAATCATGTATCCGCAATACCGGCAGCGCCAGACGAGCGAGCTTAACGAACAGGGCAAAAACGATATTCCGGTACGCTGCCAAGGCGCTTGCGCGAAATCCCGACGTTTCTTAGAAATCTTACAGAATATATTGATATCAAAACTTTCTTTATTTTATATGCATTTTTCTGTCAGAACCCAGGTACATATTCTCTAAAAAAGCCCGTTAACCCGCGTAAACTCAAGGTTTCTTCGACAGCAGGCAGACCGTCTCGACAGTTGTTTCAGTTTCCAAGGGAAGTTCTTTCACTTCCTCACCATCAACAGGCACAGGAAAATTGAATACGATCTTCTTTATCCAGCTTCCGTCTTTCCTTTTCTCCGGGAACATCTCAATTCGCTCGATAAAGGCCTTCATAAACTCCTTCTGCTCCGCTTCCGTTGCGGAATGGTAGACTTCATCAAATGCCAGCAACAAGCGATAGATATTGTCTCCGGAAATCTTCTCCTGCTGGATGCTGCGGATCTGACTTTGCAATTCGCCAATCTGAACTTCGATTTCCTCTATGGTGTCATACTGCTCATCATAGCGGCGCTGCAAGTCCAAAATCTTTCTGTCATAGTGGGCATCATTGATGTCCAAGGTATCCATCTGACGCTCCAAGCGGCTTTTCGTTCCAAAGGCTTGCTTTAGCCGCCCTTGTAGGACAGCAATCTGCCGTTCCATATCTTCTGTATCAACTGCTGTTCCGATTTTCGCCTGAATCGCTTCTACAAACCGTGGATTGTTGACCATAGCGGAGATAACCTTCGCCACAAATTTGTTGATTTCCGTCTGCTCGATATTCAGACGGAAACTGCACTCATGCCCGGTAGGTGTTACCGTATTTTTGCAGTAGTAATAATACCGTGTTTTCTTGTCCTTGCTGTGCGCCTTGGCGATATTGCCGTACATACTCTTTCCGCAGCATGGGCATTTCAAGATACCGGACAGGATGTGTGCGTGGTCTGGATTGTTAACCTTTTCCCGCTTAAAAGAATTGATCTTGCGCTTTTCCTGTGCCAGATACCAATCCTCTTCGGAAATGATAGCTTCGTGTTGTCCTTCATAAACCGGGAACTCCGACTGCTCAACCACGTGCATCTCGTTTCTTGTACCCTGTTTCTTTTCTGTTCTTCGTCTGCCGTAAGCAATCTTTCCCATATAAACAGGATTGTACAATACATTTTTCACAAAATCTCTTGAAAATCCCGGAATGGTATTATTCTGTCTTAGTTTCTTAGTATAACCATTGCGGTTCAGATATTTTGCAACTCCTGCAACACCCTCATTAGTGTGAATGTAGCGGTCATAAATGACACGAATTACTTCCACTTCATCCTCTGCAATGACAAGGTTTCCATTTTCCAGTTTGTATCCATATGGAGCGAAACCGCCGTTCCATTTGCCCTCACGAGCCTTTTGCTCACGTCCTGCCATTGTCTGTGTGCGGATATTTTCTCGCTCAATCTCTGCCACCGCAGACAGCACAGAGATCATCAGCTTTCCTGCATCCTTGGAGCTGTCAATGCCATCCTCCACGCAGATCAGATTGACACCGAAATCCTGCATGAGTTGCAAAGAATTCAGAACGTCCGCTGCATTTCTGCCAAATCGGGACAGCTTAAAGACCAACACATAAGAAACATCATCTTTGCCGTCCTGGATGTCATTCAGCATCCGTTGAAACTCCTGCCGCCCTTGAATGTTCTTTCCGGAAAAGCCCTCGTCAGAATACTCCCCGGCAACGATCATATCCTCGTATGCCGCATACTTCCGCAGCTTGTCACGCTGGGCATCCAAGCTGTATCCGTCAACCTGCATCGAGGTGGACACTCTTGTATAAAGATAGCATTTAAGTTGTTTCTTTTTCAGAATCTCCACCTCCCTCATTCCTTCCTTTTACCATAAGTCCCTCGTTGCGGATATAATACTCCAAAAGCCACAGCACATAATCCGGTGCATGGCGGTTGTCCAATTCCCATTCAGTCATAGTCCGGTAAGGAATATGGACGAGCTTGCAAAAATCTTTCCGATTCAGTCCTGTGCTTTCACGCAACTTTATAATTCTGTTTTTACAATCCATCCGTCTTTTCTCCACAAAAGCAAAAAATACACGTTGCGTAATCATTATAGCATAGCCATAGCGAATACGCAACGTGTAAATTGCAAATTTTATGCAGCCTTATCCGTCAGAAGCTGCGCTTGATTACTTTCCTCGGAATGCTCCACTCCCTGCGGTGCGTCCTGTTCCAATTTATCCAAAACCTGATGTCCATATTTCTGGAGCATCTGGCTCATAACATCCACACAGCGGTCAAATGCCGCATTATATTTCGCTTCCTCATAATATTTCTTCAATAGGCGATTCCTCCATCAAAGTTCCATATCCTGTCCACGCTTCCGGGCAGGGTGTTCGTGTTCCTGTGTTTGCTTTCCTCTGATGAGGATAGAATTGATAAAAGCCCGAACCTTTTCGGATGCGATTTCCAGTGCATCCAGAAAGGGTTGGGCTTTCTGTTTGAGTTCCATATATTTTTCGTTTACCGCTTCATACCGCTGCTTCCAGATGGAAACCGTCTTTTCTGCGGAAGCCAGTTTTTCTTTCAGACGCTTGTTGTCAGCATTGGCGATAATGCCATTGACCGCATAGCGTTTGAGTGTGTCGCATTCATCCGGTGTCAGCGTGATATTGTTTCCGAATGTGGCTTTTTTGCCCATTACTTCAATGTCCTGCACTGTCAGCGCAATGGTCTTTGCCGCCTTGGTTTCCTTTTGCAAAGATTCCAGTTTCTTTTTCTGTTTTGCTGTGGCAGCTTTGGCATCCTCCAAATTCTGTTCTGCCTGTGCCACCTGCCCGGTCACAGCTTCCAGCCGCTGCTGTTCTGCCTGCACCTTGAACTGGGTCACAGTCAGATGTTCCTCGGTGCTTCCACGTTCTCCACGCTCCACATCGGTATAACCGGCGTTTCGCATGAAATTGAAAAAGTCATCCTGCAACACACTGTAGGATGACTTCAAAATCTTTTTCCCTTTTGCGTTGAGCATGGGATTTCCGTCCTCGCCAAGCACCGGCTTGGACTCCCATTTCTTACTGCGGCTGACCTGTGTGATGACCTCCTTAACGGTTCCCCGGAGGGCTTCATCCTTGCATCGCTTCGACCAAAGGATCTGCTTTTCCACCACCGGGATATAAACCACATGAAGGTGGTAGTGGTACACATCTTCGCCCAAAGCTTCGGACATTGCTCGGTTGCGCTCATCGGCGTGCATCACAGCAGAGAGGATATACTGCTCACCACCTACGATCTCCGCAGCAGCTTTGTAGGCATCGGCATAAAACTGTTTCGCAAATTCATAGCCGCCATGATTGTAGAAATAAGCGGAATTCACATCAAATACCAACTCACCGTATTTGACGGCATCCGGTTTCAGACCTCTGGTGGAGATCACGCCGTCTTGTTCCATCTGCTCAAACATTTTTACATAATCGTCCGTGGGTGCTTTGAAATGGACGTTCAGAGAAGTGCGTTCCGGCACGATGTCCTGATTGCTGTAGCTGTCCTTTTCACGCTCATTGTGTTCCTGTACCTTCGCCACATCAGCCGGTGTTTCCAAGTCCTGATTTCTGGCTACGGTACGGTCTATTCCATCATTTCTTGCCATTGGATTTTTCCTTTCTTTGAGATTTGCAACAGCGGAAGGCTGGAGAACGGCACTTTTTCAAAGTGTAATAACCCACTATGACACTTTCATCCATACTGGCTGCAAAGTGCCGTGGGCTCTCCGAGGGCTCTCCCGAGGGGGAATGCGGTCACTGCGGTGACCTCTGCTGACCAAGGCGAAAATGTCTGCGCCTTTTCCCATGGTCAGCCCGTCTGCATGAAGCTGTTCTGTGTCAACTTCCTCTTGCAGCCGGTGTCCACAGACACTTTTTCAAAAGCCTGTGGACATAGAAACAGCCCGAACGAGAGGATGTGTGCTGTTTCTATAACAAGCGTTTCACGCTCTTTTGCTGCGTACATACGTACCAGCAATGGGATTTACTCGACCTGCCGCCATTCCTCCGGAATGTCCTCCGGTACGTACGTACACGGCGAATCTCCGTAAAACCCATTTATATGAGGTCGTGCAATGGCTTCCACTCCCATGAATCCCCAAACCCGCCGTCCAGCAGAGTTGGTGATGTTGTTGCAATGCTCCAGATTGAATTTTCTGGCATTGGCAATCATGGCGTCGCTGAAGCTGCGGGCTTTCAGCGGTGCAAGGGAGTTTTCCTCGCACCACATCCGGTAGATTTCATAGAAATCCTTGGAGCTGATGGACGCATCCGCTTTGCGCCGGATATATCCCTCTGATTCCATGAAATCAAAGATATTGTTGTTGTCACGCTTGACCGCTTCCCGATTTTCACGGATGCGGTCACTCTCCGTAAACTTAAAGTTGTTGGCAACAAGCCGCTGCAAGCCTTCAAATGCCCACAGGAAGATACCCTCGGCTTCAGCTTTCATCTTCTCTGCAAGATCAGGATCATCAGCTCTGTCCACCTGCTTTTCCTTGGTGGTCAGCACAAGCTGTCTGCGATAAAATCCGTCGCTGCGGTCATACAAGGCTTGCAGATCACCGTTGCTGAATGCCAGCAATCGGGCGAACATCCAGCCCTGATAACTCTGCTTGCCTTTACGTTCCAAATCCATCTTGCCTTGTGCTGTCACGATGGATTTTACATAGTTGGTCTGGCGCAGAGCTTCCATCCGCATATCATCATCCACGCACAGGAGAATGTGTTCCAAATCGGCACGGGCGAAGCGGTTTTCAGAAATCTTGCCGATGCTGCCGTCTTTCATATTCGTGCCGAAGATGGTAGACAGTACCGCACCGATTTGAGATTTACCCTCGCCGCCGTTGCCTTTAATCACCATCATGCGCTGCCCCTTGTTGGAGGGAATCAGGCAATAGCCGATAAACTCCTGCAAAGTTGGAATGTCCTCGGCGTAAAGCAAACTATCCAGAAAGTTCAGCCAGATCACCGGCGCAGTAGCATCGGGATTGTAAGCAACCGGCAAACGGCTCCGCACGATAGCCGGTCTGCCCTCGGTAAATGTGCCGTTCAATAGCAGCGTACCGTTGGACAAATGAATCCGATCCTGCTCCGGTGGAAAGTCCGGCACTTGCGCTTCCAGTTTCAGCACTTCCAGAATGTTGGTGATCTTCCGGGGGATATTGTTTACGGCACAGAATTTCAGCTTGTCGTAAATCTCCCCACGCAGAGGAAGATCGTCCGTCACTCGACCATCGGGCGTGAAAAAAGCTCCGTTTGCGAAGATGATCCTGCGCTCTTGCAGAAATTCTTCACAAAACAGAGCTTCGTTGATGTTCTGCCCGTCAAACCACATGGGCAAGTTCATATCAGGCGTTTTCCGGTTCTTCGCCATGGTGCGCCACCTCCTTTTTCTTTTGTGCGGTATACTCTTGCAGAAAAGCAATTTTGCCGTCCTGCATCAGCTTGTCCACCAATGCCACCCGTTCTTCCAGATCACCCACCGTCAGCACATCTGCCATATATTCGATATGGCAGTGCATCTGGCAGGCTTCCACAAAACGGTCATCCAGAGCATCTTCCGGTGTCTTGGGAGCATAGCGCACTTTCCAATCTTCCAACAGATGCAAATAATCCGTCAGCACCCGGAAGCACAGCATTTCATCCTCCCGGAACTGACGGATATAGGGACGCTTCGGCTTGACCATAGCTGCGGCAGTGGGCGGTTTCGGGTCAAGCCCGAAGTCCAAAGCCAGCTTTTGCGCTGCTTCATAACTGCTCAGATTGAACAGCCTTGCCACAAGGTCGATCACATCCCCTTTGGCTCCGCAGCCGAAGCAGAAAAAATAGTCCTCATTCAGCTTCAAGCTCGGATGCCTGTCGTTGTGGAACGGGCAGCAAGCCATGCCGTTGTGGCTCACTTTCAGCCCGTAGTGTTCGGCGGCTTGCTTGACGCTGATTGCCGCCTTGATGGTTTCATAGATTGTCATAGAAAACCCTCCGTTCATAATATTCTGGAAAGCACGAAGCACCCGCCGTGATTGGCAGGTGCTTCGCTCCTTCTATTATGGTTATGACGGATTTTTCAAAAAACAGGCTAATGACAGGACAATCCTGTTTCAAAAAACAGGACAACTTATCTGAGGACGTAGATTTCTTCACATTTACATGATATAATTAGAAAAATGAAAAAACAGGACAGGAGGGCAAGCATGAATCAAGAATTGATGACATTGGATTTCTGGCAGGATACGGTCATATATGAGAGCAAAACATTTCCTGTCGGTACGCTTGCCTGTGATGCACTGAATGTTCCTGTGAATACCATTGCAAAAATAAACGAGCAATGCGAGAAAATCAATCTGCTGCTTGGAATATTAAACGCCGGACAGGATGCTTCTGCACTCTGTCCTATTGCAAAGGAAGCTGCTCTGACGATGCTCGATATTCTCAGTCAAACACCGCCGTTCTCCTATATGAATATCTCAAAGCACAGAGAACGGATTGAAAAAGTCTTTACTGTGGACAATGCGCTGAAATATGTGGAGTTTGCCATAAAAGCCGCAACCAATTCTTTGCAATTTGAAGAAATCCAGAACTTTACCGATGCGATGATGCTCCAACGCTATACCGCAGTTTTCGGGCATCTGGCATACTCCCTTGGGGAATACCAAACGGCCATGCTTGATTTTGCAGAAAAAACAGACGGCAACGAAGCAGACCGCACCGCAGAGGGTTTTGCAAAAATGTTCGGCAGCTATTTCCCGCCGGAGTTTTCCATCACGGAAGGCAATACCTGGATGTCTACCCTGAACAATTCCGTTCAGTATGTATCCGTCATCCGTCCCGGCGAAAAAGTTGCGAAGCTGGTCAAGCGGATGCACTATGTATCCTTTGTAGGGATGTTCCGGTCTGATCTCTTTGAGGGCCTGTGTGTTGGTCATGCACCAAAGAAATGCAAAATCTGCGGCAAGTGGTTTCTGACCACCAACGCACGGCACACCAAATACTGTGGCGGCTATGCACCGGGGGACAAGCTGCACCGCACCTGTCGGCAGATCGGCAACCTGAAAGGCAGAGAACAACGGGAGCTTGCGGACGATCATCCGGTGAAACAGATTTATGAGAAACGGCTGAACACCATAAACCGCTATGTGAAGCGTGGTACTCTGGACGCTGATCTTGCAGAGGTTATGAAAAAGCTGGCAAAAGATAAGATGCTCCGGGCATTGAGCAATGTAGCCTATGCCAAGGGAGCTTATGAAAAAGAAATGGACCAGGCGGCTTTGAAAAAGGAAGCAAGTGCAAAAATATACAAAGAAAGGGACAAACATGAATAGAAAAGAACTTAGTCAGAATCATTGGAAATACTACTTAATGCTCGAAAAGCGTTTTGTTGAATCAATAGAGTTTGTAGAACTACATGAGGACAATTTTGATGCATTTTCTAACGGATATGCCCTCTTAATTCAAGCCATAGGGGCAGAGTTGGATACTGTATTCAAAGAGTTTTGCGGTTTCAATACAACGGATCGAAAAACGGTTGCAGACTATGCACAGTATATTTTGACCAACACACCGGATATAAAAAATCAAAAAATCAGTGTACAGGAATACGATATCGAAATACAACCGTTTATGAATTGGGATATTACCCAGCCCGCACAGTCGTTGCAATGGTGGGGAGCATTTACAGATGTCAAGCACAACCGCTATGAGCAGTTGAAGCAAGCAAAGCAGGAGAATGTACTAAATATCTTGGGAGCTTTGTATTTGATAGAAATGTTGTACTTGAAGAAAATCACTGATGGGACAGACGAATTTGATGTGTTTGATGAATCTTCCAACTTGTTTAGTTTGAAAAACTGGACTTCTAAGGCTGTGCCGCTGAGCCAAGCTTTTGCCGTGCTAAGTGATATGATGGACGACGAAAATAATACTACTAACAAAAAGTTCGATGCATAATTACTGTCGATATTGATAGAGAAAGAACCGAAAGGAGGTGCGCTATACTGAGTGATTTTTCATGGGACATGACCGGATACATACCAAAACACGCTGTCAATCCGCACGGTGACGGCATCATTCCTTATGCGGCAGAGCGCATCTTCCAACTGGAACCGGAGCCTCCAGCGGTGGGCAATCTGAACGAATATATCCTGTCTGCCTTGCAGGAAAAGAATTTGATATATTTCTCATTCTTCCTACACCACTACGAGCCGCAGCTTAACAAGCGCATCAAAGACTTTCTCGGTGTGGATGGCGGCGATCTGTATGACACAGACCGATTTATAGATATAAAGCTCTCCTGCCGGGAGCAAATGCTCCAAAAGCTGATGGACTATGACCTTGCCAAGGGTGCAGAGTATGCTACATACATTTTCCCGTTCATCCGGGATGCTATGCTCCGTTTTCGCATGGGCGAAGAAAAATGGTCGGTGTCCTCTCTGACCAATTACAAAATGGTGCGGTCAATGGCTTGGCTGTACCACAATACCAAGGATGCGGTCAACGAATTTTCCAAGAAATACAACTGCGATCTTGCCCTTGCGGAAGAATATCTGAAAGTTGTCCGTGGAATCCGCAATCAGCAGCCATTCTATGTGACAGACGAGAACGGCGAGGAAACAGGCGAGGATGTAGCCCTTGACGATAGCTGGAACTATACCGATATCCTCTGGAACGGCATACAGGCAGAAAAGGTGCAGCGGGCATTTGAGAAACTGAATTACCGGGAACAGACCTTGCTTGAAAAACGGTTAGCAATTTGCATGACCTGTGGGCGTGTCAGCTCATGGAAAGACCGCCCCACCTTTGAAGAACTGGCGGTTATGTTTGAGGGCAGTACAGCCAGCGGTGCAGAACGAGCCTACCGAAAAGCAGTGGACAAGTTGACGGAATTGTTGGTTGCCGAGGGCGCAATCCATGCAGTCCGGCTAAAACAGAAATCCAAGATCAAGCGAAAAAAGAAAATCGCCGCCGCAATCTACGAATATCAGGCAGACTGCGACGGCGAATGGGGCGAAATATCATTAGATTTTGAGAACGGCAAGGCAGAGGTCATTTTGCTTGCCGATTGGGATACAGTGAAAACAAACAAATTTGCAAGCAGAGCAATCGCCTATCTTCTGAACTGTGAGAACGAAAAATTGCCCAAGGAAATAATGGTGGTATTTGAATAACGAGGGAGTGAGATATATGGAGCAATTACTGATTGTTGAAGATGATATCGGCTTGAATCAAGGCTTATGCAAAGCGCTGAAAGCAGATGACCGCCAGATTATATCCTGCCATGATCTAAAAGCGGCAAGAGAGCAATTGCTTTGCGGCGGTGTATCCCTGATCCTGTTGGATATCAATCTGCCGGATGGCAGTGGGCTTGAGCTGCTCCGGGAGGTCAAGGAAAACATACCCGGAGTTCCTGTTATTCTGCTGACTGCCAACGACACCGATCTGGACATCGTAGACGGACTGGAGAGAGGTGCTGATGATTACATTACCAAGCCCTTTTCTCTTTCGGTTTTGCGGGCAAGGGTGAATACCCAACTGCGAAAGCAAGCGTCAAGCCATAAAAATGCGCCGATCCATATGGATCTATTTCACTTTGACTTTGAGGCTATGACCTTTTATGTGGGAGATTCAAAAGTGGAATTGAGTAAAACAGAACAAAAATTACTGCGCCTGCTTGTTGAAAACCGAGGCCGAACCATGACCCGTGGAGACCTTGTCGACCGGGTCTGGACAGATGGCGCAGAATATGTGGATGAAAATGCTTTGTCTGTTACGATCAAGCGTCTGAGGGATAAGCTTGGCGCACAGAAATACATTAAAACCGTCTATGGAATCGGTTATAGCTGGGTGACAAAAGATGAATAAAACCGGCATTGTGATCATACTGCTGTGTTTTCTGGCGGCGGCAGCTGTTGTGTTATGGGAGCGGAGAAAGGCCAGAAAAACGATGGAAGAAATCGAAAGAATGCTGGACGCTGCCATGACCGGCTCCTTTTCTGAAACCAATTTTGATGAAAGCCAGCTATCTGCATTGGAAACGAAGTTTGCGCACTATCTTTCCGCCGCAGAAGCATCTTCTCAAAACATAGCGCAGGAAAAAGACAAAATCAAAACCTTGATTGCGGACATCTCCCACCAGACAAAAACGCCGATTGCAAACCTGCTGTTATACAGCGAGCTTTTGATGGAGGAAACTCTGCCTGCATCGGCGAAGGCAAATGTGGAGGCGCTGTACAAACAATCGGAAAAGCTGCGATTTCTGATCGATTCTCTCGTAAAGCTTTCCAGACTGGAAAACGGGATCATTTCACTCTTCCCTCAGCAAGCAGCGCTGCAGCCGCTGCTTGAAAGCGTAGTAGAACAATATGCCGCCAAGGCTTCTGAAAAAGGATTGTCTTTGCAAATGCAGGATACAGATGCTTTTGCTGTATTCGACTTCAAATGGACAGCGGAAGCGCTGGCTAATATCGTAGACAACGCCATCAAATATACAGAGCATGGCACCATTACTATTTCTGCCGTAAGCTATGAAATGTTTGCAAGGATCGATATATCGGATACCGGTTTAGGCATACCGGAAACTGAGCAAGCGAAGATATTTGCTCGCTTTTACCGCTCAAATAGTGTGCAGAAACAAGAAGGGGTCGGCATTGGCTTATACCTTGCCCGACAGATCATATCCGGCGAGGGCGGTTATATCAAGGTTGCTTCCGTTCCGGGAAAAGGAAGTACGTTTTCCATATTTCTGCCGAAATAACAACAATTCTATCAAAACTGTTAGATTTCATTTTTCGCCGGAAAGAATGTGGAAAGATTCCTATGCGATAATCTGTATGTATCAAAGGATCATTTCCTTTCATACATACAGATTTTTTCATGGAGGTACTCATTTATGGAAGTTTTACAGGCAAAAAACCTGAAAAAGATTTATGGCTCCGGCAATAACGCAGTTCATGCGTTGGATGGAGTTGATTTAAGTGTAAAGAAGGGCGAATTTGTTGCAATTGTCGGCACATCCGGCTCCGGCAAATCCACGCTGCTGCACATGCTGGGCGGGCTGGATCGCCCTACAAGCGGCACGGTTATGGTGGACGGACAGGATATTTTCTCCCTGAAGGAGGAAGCCCTGACCATCTTCCGCCGCAGGAAAATCGGCTTTGTGTTCCAAGCATATAATCTTGTTCCGGTGCTGAATGTGTATGAAAATATCGTTCTACCCATTGAGCTGGACGGTGGCAAGGTCAATAAGGATTTCGTACAGCAGATCGTGCAGACCCTTGGGCTGGATGAGCGTCTGGATGCCCTGCCCAATCAGCTCTCCGGCGGTCAGCAGCAGCGTGTGGCAATCGCCCGTGCGCTGGCGGCAGCACCCGCTATCATTCTGGCAGATGAACCCACCGGCAATCTGGATTCCAAAACCAGCCAGGATGTTCTGAGTCTGCTGAAGGTGAGCAGTCAAAAATTTGCCCAGACCATCGTGATGATCACTCACAACGAAGAAATTGCGCAGATGGCAGACCGCATTATCCGTATCGAAGATGGTCGGATCGTCTCCCAGAACTAACGGGAGGTGGTTACGATGAATGTCAAAAACAGAAAATGTATTCGAAAGCTCAGCTTAAAATCTCTTTATGCGAACCGTCGCCGCAATCTGATCGCTATTTTTGCCATTGCGCTGACAACGCTGCTATTTACGTCCATGTTCACCATTGTCTTGTCGTTGAACGCCAGTTATGAAACCTACCAGTTTCGGCAGGTAGGCGGCTATGCGCATGGCACCTTTAAGGATGTTTCCCCCGAGCAGGCGGAACGTATCGCTGCTCACCCAAAGGTGAAGGCTGCGGGGGCACGGAAGGTAATCGGTATCACTGCGGAGGGGGTCTTTGCCAAAACCCCGGCAGAGATCAGCTACATGGATGCCAACTGCACTAAATGGAGCTATGCAACCCCTACTACCGGACGGATGCCCGAAAGCGGCAAAGAGGTAGCCATGGATACGGCAGCGTTGCAACTGCTTGGCGTAACGCCGGAACTGGGCACCGAGGTCACGGTTTCCTATTCCATTACGGACAAGGATCAAACCGCCTTTACTGTAACAGATGCCTTTACGCTGGTGGGCTATTGGGACTATGATGAACTAATGCCTGTTCATTACATCAACATCAGCCGTGATTACGCAGATGACATCGAAGCGCAGGCAGTGAAAACAGGTTTACAGCCTTTCCGCACTGACCTGAATGTCATGATGGCCTCCGGCACAAACATTCAAGGGCAGATGGAGCAGGTGGATACCGATCTTGGTTACACATGGGACAGCTATACCGATCCCAACAGCGTCCGGATTGGCGTCAATTGGGGATATACCTCATCCCAGCTGGAGTCACAGCTCGATCCAGAGCTGATGGTCGCCATAGCAGCTTTTTTGCTGCTGGTGATTTTCACTGGGTATCTTATCATCTATAACATTTTCCAGATCTCTGTTGCGGGAGATATCCGGTTTTACGGACTTCTGAAAACCATTGGCACAACGCCCCGGCAGCTCAAACGTATCATTCGCCAGCAGGCACTTCTGCTTTGTCTGATCGGCATTCCGGCAGGGCTGCTGCTGGGCTACGGCATCGGCGCTGTTCTGGTACCTGTTGTCTTGCGCTCCACCCAGTTGGAGGTGGGCATCACTACCATCAGCACCTCGCCTGTGATCTTTGTTGGCTCCGTGCTGTTTGCTCTGCTGACAGTGCTCTTGTCCTGCTCCAAGCCCGGAAAAATGGCAGCCAAGGTTTCTCCGGTGGAGGCTACCAAATATACGGATGTGATGCAGACCAAGAAAAAACGGCGCAGCATCCGAGGAGCAAAGCTCCATCAGATGGCCTTTGCCAATCTGGGACGAAACAAGAAAAAGACGGTACTGGTGGTGTTGTCTCTGGCACTGTCGGTGACACTGTTCAATGCGCTGTGTGCCTTTGTGGGCGGCTTCAGCATGGAGAAGTATGTATCCTCCATGACCTGCGCCGATTTTATCGTCAGCACGCCCGACTATTTCCGTTACAATCCGACAGATGAATTCATCACGCCAGAACAAATCGAAGAGATCGCAGCAAACACAAAGGCCAGTCTTTCCGGCACGGGATATGCTGTGCGAAAACCCGCCTACCTGTGGATGACGGAGGATGCTTTGCGACAGGACTATGCAAGGTACGAAAGTGCCGAGCAGTTGGACAGCCATATGAGCCGCATGGAGCACCGGGGCAATATGGTGATGGGAGATACCAGAATCGAGGCTCTGGATAACAGTCTGTTTGACAAGCTGCAAGTGCTCGACGGAGATATTTCTCCTATGCTGGAGCCGGACAATAACGCTATTGCCATTGCGGTTTCCTTAGATGACTACGGTAATCTGCTCAATCCTGAATACTACCCCAAGGTGGGAGACACGATCACCGCTACCTATGCGGATGATGTGAAATATATCGACAGCCGCACCGGAGAACTCCGCACCGAAGATACACCGGAGGGGTACATGAAAAAATTGTATGGAGCCAGAGATGTAGAGTACACGGTCTGCGCCTTGGTAAATCTTCCGAATTCCATGAGTTATCGTTATAGCGGCGTTGGCTATGATGCAGTTTTGTCTGTGGATACCGCACAGCGGGACAGCGGTGGTGCGGCCATTCCGATGCTCTACCTGTTCGACACAGCGGACGAAGTTGACGAGGCCGAAGCAGAGCAGTATCTATCGAAGCTCACTGCCGGTGAGTTTTCGCCCTTGATGTATGAAAGCAAGGCCACGGCTCGCTCTGAATTTGCTCAGTTCCGGCAGATGTTTCTTCTGATAGGTGGTATCCTCTGTGCTATCATCGGGCTGGTGGGACTCTTAAATTTCTTCAACGCCATGATGACCGGTATTCTTTCCCGCCGCCGTGAATTTGCTGTGCTTCAGGCTGTAGGAATGACGAACCGGCAACTCAAAACCATGCTGATCTACGAGGGGTTGTTTTACGCAATGTCTTCTGTAGCGGCGGCCTTTATTCTGTCGCTGGCGGTGGGACCTCTTGCGGGAAAAATGCTGGGCAGTATGTTCTGGTTCTTTGAGTATCGATTCACCATTCTGCCTGTCCTGCTGACAATTCCGGTATTTCTTCTGCTGGGGTGGCTGATTCCTTGCATGATGTATGACAACGCAGCGAAATGCAGTGTTGTAGAGCAATTAAGGGATGCTCAATAACTGTTAGGCAAAAAACGGCCCTCTGCCAATGAAAAAGGCAGAGGGCTGAGTTTTAATCTAAGGGTTTACATTCAGTTACAGTTTTTAGATAAATTTCGGGGTTTCCGTTCAAAACAAGGTCTGCATATCCAATCGGGTCATTGTAGATTAGATAGTCCAGCTCTGACCGCTGATACATATTGTCAGCAACCTCATTCTCCACGGCTATTGTATCAATAGCAATCATACTGCCATCTAAGAATTTCAGTTCCACACAGGCATTATCCATGTTGAACTCACAAGAAATCAACCTATCCATAAGAAACCTCCACTTTGCTGGATGTTAGATCATCCCAAAATATTTGAATGCTTCTCGGATTGCTTTCTCTTTTTCCGGCGGACACTGGGGCTGTCTGGAATTCTCGGACTTCGGCAGATTATAGTTCTTACCAACCCCAATCCCACATTTTCGTTTAATCTGTGAGATATAGAGGTTGGACACCTTTAACCCGGTATGCTCCAACACATACTCCTTGATCTGCGGATAGGTTGCCCCATCCTGAAATTCGGACATATCCATATCTTCCAAAGAGAACTCAACCCGAATCTTTTTCGAGTCGACCTCTCCCTTGGAAAGCAAGACAACCGTCTCCACATGAAAAGTTCTCGGGAACAGATCGAACGCCTGTGCCTTCTCGAGTGTGTAGCCTGCGCCGCACAGCTCCGCCACATCGCGCGCAAGCGTTGCCGGGTCACACGAAACGTACACGACCTTAGGCGGCTGCATTTTAAGAATCGCGTCGCGTGCAGTCGCGTCCAGACCCTTGCGCGGCGGATCGACCACCAGCACATCAATACCGCGCTTGGCCAGCCGCTGCGCTGCCTGACCCGCATCCGCACAGAAGAACTCTGTGTTTTCCATGCCGTTGCGGAGCGCGTTGCGCTTGGCGTTTTCGATGGCCTCCGGCACGATTTCCACGCCAATGGCAGTCTTTGCGTGCTCGGCCAGCGCCAGCGTGATCGTACCCGCACCGCAGTAGAGGTCAAGCACGGTCTCCTCGCCGGTCAGACCGGCGTAGTCCACCGCACACGCATACAGACGCTCGGCCTGCGCGTGATTGACCTGATAAAACGCCTCGGGCGAGAGCAAAAACGTGTGCCCGCACAGGCGGTCCTCCAGCATCGGCTCACCCCAGAGAACATCCGTCCGGTTACCCAGAATCACGTTGTCGTCGCGCTGGTTGTGGTTGAGCAGAATACCCGTCAGCGACGGCGCTGCCGCGCGCAGACGCTCGACCAGCACATCTAGTTTGGGCATTTTCTTCGTCGCGGAAATAAGCGTCAGCTGGCTTTCGCCGCTTTTTTCGCCCACACGAACGTAAATATGCCGAATCGTACCGCGTTTTTTCTCATAATCGTACGGCATGACCGAAAATTCCGTCATCCATTCACGCACCACGGCGGCAATCTTGTCCGCCGTCTCCGACTGGATGAGGCATTTCTCCACCGGCACAATGTCGTGGCTGCGCGGACGGTAAAAGCCGGTAACGATGCTGCCTTCTTTGTCCCGTCCGACCGGATACTGCGCCTTGTTACGGTAATGCTCAGTGGTCGGCGCACCCGTGATGCCGAGCAGCTTTGCGCCGTCCTGACCGCCAATGCGCGTCAGCGCATCACGCACCTTTTTCTCCTTCGCACGCAGTTCTTCCCCGTAGGTAATGTGCTGATAACAGCAGCCGCCGCACTTATCCGCCACCGGACATGCAGGCTCAATGCGCTGTCCCGACGGCACGATAATCTTCTCTACCCTGCCGAACGCCACATTTTTCGTCACCTTGACAATGCGGACATCACACTGATCGCCAACTGCCGTACGCGGCACAAATACCGCCCGGCCTTCGATCTTCGCAAACCCCGTACCGTCCGCTGTGTAATCCGTAATCTGACAACGATAAACCTTGTTCTTCTGTAAATCCATTTCTTACCCCTTGATATGAGAGTGAAGAGTGGAGATTGCAGAGTGAAGAGATAAGGTGCTCTCCACTCTCAACTCTTCACTCTCCACTCTATAACTACTAATTTCTAATTACTCATTACTAATTTTATAATGGTATTATAGCACGATCCCCGGAGATACTGCAATCGAAAGGAGCGTGCAATTATGGCACAGGACAGGAAAAAACAGGTCTCCGGTGAGATTCCCTTTCATTTTATGCAGGAAATGGGACACAGTCCGCGGGCAATGGAGCAATTCTTCGATCTGCCGTATCAGGCGCGGCAGGTGCTGACCGATGCGGTATGTATCTCGGACGAGCCTGAGGAACGCCGCGAAACTGCCCTCAAGTCGCTTGCAAACGGCGGTGAAGGCTACTGCGAACGGTTCTGACCGCTTTTCCCGCTCGAACGGCTGTACTTTGCGGTGCAGCCGTTTTGCTGTATTCGCCAAAATACGCTGTCTTGACATCTTTTATTTCTAATCGCTTTTCATTGCGTTAGTGCATATTTGGTGGTAGAATAGATACTGAATTATTGTGTAAACAACTACTTATATATAATGTAATGGAGAATATTTATGTGGATCGCAGATCATTGGAAGGACTACGCCGTGCTCGACTGCGGCGGCGGTGAAAAAATTGAACGATGGGGCAATCAGATTCTGCAGCGCCCCGACCCGCAGGCTATCTGGCCGCGCGACAAGGACTGTAAGGTTTGGAACAAGCCAAACGCCATCTATCATCGCTCGAACGCAGGCGGCGGCAAGTGGGAAATCCGCAAGCTGCCCGAGCAGTGGGCCATCCACTACGGCGATTTGACGTTCCAGCTCAAGCCGATGAGCTTCAAGCATACCGGTCTGTTCCCCGAGCAGGCTGCCAACTGGGATTTTATCGACAAGATGATCCGTCACGCAGGCCGCCCGATCAACGTGCTCAATCTGTTCGCCTACACCGGCGGTGCAACGCTCGCGGCGGCAAACGCCGGCGCGTCCGTCTGCCATGTTGACGCGTCCAAGGGCATGGTGCAGTGGGCCAAGGAGAACGCCGCGTCCTCCGGCCTGAGTGACCGCCCGATCCGCTGGATCGTGGACGACTGCAAAAAGTTCGTGCAGCGCGAGATCCGCCGCGGACGCAAGTACGACGCGATTATTATGGACCCGCCGAGCTACGGCCGCGGTCCGTCCGGCGAGACGTGGAAGATCGAGGAGGACGTTGCCGACTTCATTGATCTGACCATGGGCGTGCTGAGCGACAAGCCGCTGTTCGTGCTCATTTCCAGCTATTCCACCGGCCTTGCGCCGTCTGTGATGAGCTATCTGCTCGGCATCACCGCAGGCAAACGCGCCGCCGGCAAGATTGAGGCGCAGGAGCTTGGCCTGCCGGTCGAATCGACCGGTCTGGTGCTGCCGTGCGGCTCGTCGGCACGGTTTATCGCGGAAGAATAATAACCTTTTTTTACCGAAGGACGAAAATAAATGAGTGAAATCATCAAAACCGAAAACCTGCAGTACGCCTATCCCACCGAGGACGGACAGCTTTCCGTTCCTGTGCTAAAGGGCGTAAATCTTTCCATCCGGCGCGGCGAGTTCGTCGCGGTGCTCGGTCACAACGGCTCGGGCAAGAGTACGCTTGCCGGCTGCTTCAACGCGATCCGTCTGCCGACCGGCGGCGTATGCTACGTTGACATGATGGACACCCGCGACGAAAACAACACCTATGAGGTGCGCAAGACCGTCTCGATGGTATTCCAGAACCCGGACAACCAGCTTGTCGCTACCGTTGTTGAAGAAGATGTTGCATTTGCGCTGGAGAACATGGGCGTGCCGCCCGCAGAGATCCGCAAGCGCGTTGACGATGCACTGCGTGCCGTCGGCATGTACGAATACCGTGCACAGGCGCCGCACCGTCTGTCCGGCGGACAGAAGCAGCGAATCGCAATCGCAGGCGTTATCGCCATGATGCCGCGCTGCGTTGTACTCGATGAGCCGACCGCCATGCTCGACCCGCAGGGCCGCCGTGAGGTCATGAATGTTGTCCGTGAGCTGAACCGCAAATTCGGCATCACCGTTATCCTTATCACCCACCACATGGACGAGGCCGTACAGGCGCAGCGTGTGGTTGTCATGCACAAGGGCAACGTGCTGATGGACGGCGCTCCGCGCGAGATCTTCACGCAGGTGGACAAGCTGCGCGCGGCTTCCCTGACCGTACCGCAGACCATCGAAGTCCTGTACGACCTCGATCAGCAGGACGGTGAAAAGCTGCCGATCGACGCACTCTCGATTGAGGAATGTGCAGATATTCTCGAACAAGAATATTTGAATTGAAAATTGAAATGGAGAATGGCGAATGATGGTTCCGCCGCTGCACGGCGCATTTATAACCGTGCCTCGCACGGACACCTTAACTTTCCATTAGCAATTTTCCATTCTCCATTGATTATCCGAAGGAGAATCTTATGTCAACCATACTTGAAACGCGGGGCTTGACGCACGTTTACGGCGCAGGCACCCCCTTTGAGCGTGTTGCGCTTGACCATGTTGACCTGAAAATCGAAAAAGGCGAAATTCTCGGTGTGATCGGTCACACCGGTTCGGGCAAGTCTACGCTCATTCAGCACCTGAACGGTCTGCTGCAGCCGTCCGAAGGCGAGGTCCTGCTCGACGGCAAGTCCATCTGGGATGCCAAGGGCAAGTGCAGCCGCGAAACGCGCTTCCGCGTCGGCCTGGTATTCCAGTATCCGGAATACCAGCTGTTCGAGGAGACCATCGCGAAGGACATCGCCTATGGTCCGACCAACATGAAGCTGCCGCAGGATGAGATTGACGAGCGCGTGCGCGAGTCCATGGCGGCAGTCGGTCTTGCGCCTGAGCTTGCCGACCAGTCCCCGTTTGCGCTGTCCGGCGGTCAGAAGCGCCGCGTAGCCATCGCAGGCGTTATCGCCATGCGGCCGGACGTACTCGTGCTCGATGAGCCGACCGCGGGCCTCGATCCGGCGGGCCGTGACGAGATTTTTGAGCTGGTCCGCAGCTACCACAAGCAGTCCGGCGCGACCATCCTCATCGTGTCCCACTCGATGGAGGATATCGCACAGGTTGCCGACCGTCTGCTTGTGATGAACCACGCCAAGGTGCTGTTCTGCGACACGCCGCGCGAGGTTTTCTCGCACGCGGACGAGATCATTGCCGCCGGACTGGACATCCCGATGATCACCAAGGTCATGCTTGAGCTGAAAAAGCGCGGTCACGATGTTGATACCTCGGTCTACACCGTAGCGCAGGCAATGGATGCCCTGCGTGCCTGCAAGCGGAAGGAGGCTGCTCACGAATGCTGAAGGATATTACCCTCGGTCAGTTTTTTCCGGGCAACAGTGCGGTGCACCGTCTTGACCCGCGCGTAAAGATCGTGCTGACGGTGGCATTCATCGTGCTTTTGTTCCTCGCGCAAGGCCCGGTTTCCTATGCGCTGATCATCGCATTTCTTGCCGTTGTCATCGGTATTTCGCGTATTTCGCCAAAAATGGTGCTGCGCGGCCTCAAGCCGATCCTATTCATCGTCATTTTCACGGCGGTGCTCAATCTGTTCTATACACCGGGTACCTACATTTTCCAGTGGCACTTCCTGCACATCAGTGTGGAAGGCATTAAGCTGGCCATTTTCATGGTTCTGCGCCTGATGCTGCTCATCATCGCAACGTCCATGCTCACCTACACCACCTCACCGATTCAGCTGACCGACGGACTTGAGCGTCTGCTTTCTCCGCTCAAAAAGCTGCACGCGCCGGTGCATGAGCTGTCCATGATGATGTCGATCGCACTGCGCTTTATCCCGACCCTCATCGAAGAAACCGAGAAGATCATCTCGGCACAGAAGGCGCGCGGCGCGGATTTCGACTCCGGCAACCTGATTCAGCGTGCCAAGGCCATGATCCCGATTCTCGTGCCGCTGTTCATCTCGGCGTTCCGCCGCGCGGACGAACTCGCTACCGCCATGGAGTGCCGACTGTACCGCGGCGATGTCGGCCGCACCCGCATGCGCCAGCTCAAGATTGCCCGCGTAGATGTTTGCGCGCTGCTGTGGGTTGCTGTTTTGTTCGCAGTTGTTATTATACTCAAGCATTTTGGCCTTTGATAATTGAAAATTGATAATGGAGAATGGAGAATTGCGGTATCGCACAAAGTGCGATTTATTATAATCGGCGCTTTTGCGCCGAACCTTCATTTTCCATTTTTCCATTCTCAATTCTCCATTCACGACCCACTAAAAGTAACTGAAATGATGAAAAATATTGCAGTAGTGTTGTCTTACGACGGCACAAATTTTAACGGCTGGCAGATTCAGAAAAACGGTCCTTCCATCCAAGAGAGCATGGAGGACGCGATTTTCCATCTGCTGAAGCAAAAAGTTCATGTTTCCGGTGTCGGACGCACGGATTCCGGCGTTCATGCCCGCCGGTATGTGGCAAACTTCCACGCAGACTGCACGATCCCGATGGACCGTCTGCCGTATGCGCTCAACAGCTTTCTGCCCGAGGACATTGCGGTTTCCGGCGCAGTCGAGGTTCCCGAGGACTTCGATGCGCGCTTCAACTGCACCAAAAAGGAATACGCCTATTATCTGTTCCCTTCCACCCTGCGGGACCCGTTCCACGCACGGTACGCGTATCGGTACAATTATCCGCTGGATATTACAAAAATGCAGGAAGGCGCACAGTATTTTGTCGGCAAGCAGGACTTTGCATCCGTGAGAAGTCAGGGCACACCGGTCAAGAGCACGGTTCGTACCATTTTCTGGTGCGAGGTGGAGCCGGTGGATGACCTCATCCGCATCCGCGTCTGCGGCGACGGCTTCCTGTACAATATGGTCCGCGCGATTGCGGGCACGCTGACGTATGTCGGCGGCGGCAAGCTGGCGCCCGAGCAGGTGCGCGACGTACTGCTCGCCTGCGACCGAGAGCAGGCCGGACCCACCCTGCCTGCCTGCGGTCTGTTTATGAACCGCCTGTGGTACGACGATACCCCCGAACTGGACAGATTCCGCCTGTCGGACTGACAGATTTCAATGGTAATACCGCATAATTGAACAAGAGTGATTTGCGTGTAAATTTTGCGTTCTGACGAGGCGTGGTTTTGCGGTAATACTTTGTGTATTACCGTGAAATCACAACGAAGTCAGGGCACAGAATTTCCGCAAAGCACCGCGGCAGTGCGACCGGAGCCTGCACAAGGAGCCGCCGCTTTAATTGTGCGGAATTGCCCAAGCTATTCACATTTTCACCCATTAAACACGCTACAATAAGGAGGCGGGATTTCATGAGCGAACAGAACCCAAAGCAGAATATCATCCGCTTTCCGCTCTCCAGGCGGGAGCGCCGTCAGCGCCTGCTCGACAGCAAGGACGCGCGTATCCGCACGACCGCCCTGCTCCGCATGCTCTGCGGCTGGGCTCTGGTGCTGGGAACAGCCCTGTTCCTGATCGCCAACTACCGTATTTTTACGCCGACCTCGCTGCGCACGCTCGGCAGCTATATTGCGGCCGGTATTCGCTCGCATGACGGCGATATCACCACCATCAACTACGAAAACGAGACCTTCAGCGACGGTGCGCTGTTTGAATCCGGTCTGGCGTACGCGGACAGTGACGCGCTGTTCCTGTCCCGCGCGGGCAGCATGACCACGCTGCGCTATTCGCTCGGCTACTCCGATCCCGCGGTGGAAAGCAGCACGAATTATGTGCTTGTGTACGACCGCGGCGGCGTCAAAGCCGCACTGGTCGGCTCGGCAGGCGCTGTCGCGGAGCTGAAGCTGGAATCCACCATCCTGAACGGTTCAATCGGCCGCAGTGGCCGTTTCGTGCTCACCACCAACGAGCACGGCTACCGTACCGCCGCTGCCGTTTACGACACCGCAGGAAAAGAGGTTTTCAAATACCGCGCTTCGGAATACTATATTGTATCCGCTGTGCTCTCGCCGGACTGCAATACGCTCGGCATTCTCGCCTTCCGGCAGAACGGCGTAACGCTCGAGTCCCATGTGCTGTTCTTTGATGTGTCCTCCGGCAAGCAGATTTCGGACACCGCGCTGACTGACGCGCTCGGTGTAACGCTCACTTATTCCGAGAACAACGCCGCGATCGCGCTGTGCGACACCGGCCTGTATCATGTCACCCGCAGAGGCACGGTCGATGTGCTGCTCGAACTCAGCTCGCAGGATCTGATCGCCACTGCGTCTCAGGGCAGTACGATGGCTGTCGCTGTGCGCTCCTACCTGAACGATGCACGCAGCGATCTCTATACCGTCCGCAACGGCAGCCTGCACGGCCCGTTCGCACTGACCGAGGAGCCAACGGCGCTTGCTGTCTCCAACGCCGGTACGGCGGTGCTGTCCGCGTCCGGTGTTACGGTCTACAACACCTCTGCCGAGCCGCAGTGGCACAATGATGACGCTGTCGGCGCACGCCGTGTGCTCATGACCGATGACGGTACGGTTTTCCTGCTCTACAACCGCAACGCGCGTATCTTTACCGCGCATTCCGAACGATCCGAGGAAATACATGCAGATAACTGATATCAACGATTTTATTTCCACAGCGGCGCAGCTGCTCAACGCGCCTGACCTTATCCTCATTGCCGTGCTGCTGGCCAACGTCTGGCTCGGTGCCCGTCGGGGACTGGTCGGTGCGCTGTACGGCGTGATTGGCCGCATCGGCATGATCGCCGCGTCTGTTGCCGCCGCCAAGTACACCGCGCCGTATATCGCGCAGTGGGTGGTCGTGCCGGCAGTCGGTCAGCTGTTTGAAAAACAGGCCGCGCTCAAGACCGCCGAAGGCGTGCTGGACGGTCTGCGGCAGACCGTTACCGAAGCGGCTGTCGGCATGTCGGAGAGCATCGCGTTCTCCATGCTGGTAGTGCTGTTCAGCGTGCTGTTCGGACGGCTCATCTGGATTTTCGGCCGCAGTCTCAAGCTCATTGTTCGGCGTACTCCGCTCAGCGCACTCGATTCCGCAGGCGGCGCACTCATCGGCTTTGTAACCGGCGTCGCATTCGTCTGCATCCTGCTGATCGTGCTGCAGTGGCTGTTCCCGATCACCTATACGTCGCTCGGCTATCTCTCGCCGGAGCGCGTCAAGCATACGCTGCTGCTCAAACAGCTTGTGGACGTTTTACCTATCGCCATTTAATGGAGAACACCTTAATTCTCCATTTTCTATTTTCAATTTTCCATTCCCTGAAGGAGTTTAACCTATGAATATGCCAATGTGCTCGCGGTGCAAGAAAAACATCGCGGTGGTGTTCATCACCAAAATCGAGGGACCGGATAAGACCACCCAGGAGGGTCTGTGCCTCAAGTGCGCACGCGAACTGGGTGTCAAGCCGCTCGACAACATCATGGAGCAAATGGGTATCACCGAGGACGACCTCGAAGCGCTCTCCGGTGAGATCGGCTCCCTGTCCGACCTGAACGACCTGGTTCCCGCCGGTTCGGACGGCACGGACGACGACGCACCCCACGAGACCGACCCGGTCGCTGCCGGCACTCTGCCGGGGCAGCCCGCAGGCGGCTCTCAGGAGGAGACCCGCACCCGTTCTTCCCGCAAGGAGGACAAAAAGCGCAAATATCTGAACAATTACTGCGAGAACCTGACCCAAAAGGCCGCAGAAGGCCGTATTGACCACATCGTGGGCCGCGACCGCGAGACCGACCGCGTCATTCAGATTTTGAACCGCCGCCAGAAGAACAACCCGTGCCTGATCGGCGAACCCGGTGTCGGCAAGACCGCCGTTGCCGAGGGTCTGGCAGTCCGCATCAACGAGGGCCGCATTCCGTTCAAGATGCGCAACAAGGAGGTCCATCTGCTCGACCTGACCGCTCTCGTGGCGGGCACGCAGTTCCGCGGCCAGTTTGAGAGCCGCATGAAGGGCCTGATCGACGAAGTAAAGCGTATCGGCAACATCATCCTCGTCATCGACGAGGTGCACAACATTGTCGGCACCGGCGATTCCGAAGGCTCGATGAACGCCGCAAACATCCTCAAGCCTGCCCTCGCCCGCGGTGACATTCAGGTGATCGGCGCGACCACGCTCAAGGAGTACCGCAAGTATATCGAGAAGGACGCCGCGCTCGAGCGCCGTTTCCAGCCGGTCTATATCGGTGAGCCGTCGGTTGCCGAGACCACCGAGATTTTGAAGGGTATCCGCTCGTACTACGAAACCTTCCACGGTGTTACTGTTTCCGATGAGATGTGCCGCCGTGCCGCTGAGATGAGCGAACGCTATATCACCGACCGTTTTCTGCCGGATAAGGCCATCGACCTGATCGACGAAGCCTGCTCGCGGCTCAATCTGGATTCTCCGCAGCTGTCCGAGATTCCCGAGCTGCAGAACGAGCTTGAGCGCCTGCAGGCACAGCTTGACGAGCTGACCCAGTCCTCTGCCCGCGCTGAGGAGGAGGAGACCTACGCCAAGATCGCCACCTGCCGCAGCCGCATTCTGCAGGTGGAGGCACAGCTGCACGAGCTGCTGACCAAGCCTGCACCGCAGGTTGACGAACAGCTTCTGGCTGAGGTTATCGAAATCTGGACCGGCATTCCGGCATCCAAGGTAGCAGCGCAGGAGTCTGCACGCCTGCGCGATATGGAATCCCGCCTGAAATCGCACGTTATCGGTCAGGACGAAGCCGTAGACGCGGTCTGCGCGTCCATCCGCCGCAACCGCGCGGGCATCAGCCCCAAGCGCAAGCCGGCATCCTTCCTGTTCGTCGGCCCGACCGGCGTCGGCAAGACCGAGTTGGTCAAGCAGCTTGCTCTCGACCTGTTCGACTCGCCGGATGCACTCGTGCGTCTCGACATGTCCGAATATATGGAAAAGCACACAGTTTCCCGCCTGATCGGTTCCCCTCCGGGATACGTCGGCTACGATGAAGCCGGTCAGCTGACCGAGAAGATCCGCCGCCGTCCGTACTCTGTCGTTCTGTTCGACGAGATCGAGAAGGCGCATCCGGATGTGCTCAATTCTCTGCTGCAGATTCTGGATGACGGCCGTCTGACCGACGCGCAGGGCCGCGTTGTCAGCTTCGAGAACACGGTCATCGTTATGACCTCGAACGCCGGTTCGCAGTCCAATAACACGCCTGCAGGCTTCGGCCGCACCGTGTCTCAGATGAGCAAGGACCGCGTGATGAAGGCTCTTGAAGAAATTATGCGTCCGGAGTTTCTCAACCGCATTGACGAGATTATCGCGTTCAACCAGCTGTCCGAGGATAACTTCCGCCATATCGCTGAGATCATGCTCGGTGAGCTGCGCACCACGCTCGCGGATAAGGAGATCCGCCTGACGTGGGACGACAGCCTGCTCGGCCTGCTCACCGAGAAGTCCTACTCGGTCAAGTACGGCGCCCGCAATCTGCGCCGCCTGATCGAAAAGGAGATTGAAAATCCGCTGGCCACCGCCATCGTCACCGGTGATAAGCCGCTGATGGGCGCACACCTGTCCGCTGAGGACGGCAAGGTTAAGCTGGATACCATCTAATAATTGAAAATTGAGACACCCACCGCAGTGGGCGTCCATCGAGCAACCGCCCGCAGGGCGGCTCTTAGCGAGTCGGAATGGAGAATGGAAAATGCACCACATTTTTCCATTCTCCATTTTCTTTGCCTCTCGGTTACCGTTCTTCGGTTGCATTGATTGACAATCTCTGTCGAATACGATATAATCGTGTAAATTACTGGAGGTGTTATTTATGGATTTCAGCGATTCCTCGACTTTCTCCACCGCATCCGGCAAGGACTATCATTACGTTGTCCTGCAGGTTACTTTGAAAGAAAAATTTCTCGGCACCGGTTCCGGCAACCTGACCGAACTGGAAGAAGCGATTAACCATCAAGCGCAAAAGGGTTATCGCCTGCACACGATTACTACATCGAACGGCGGCAGCAAGGGTCTGATGGGCGGCGACCGCATTCAGGCAACCATGGTATTCGAAAAAGTTATTTAATAAAGCAAAAACCGCTCTTTCGAGCGGTTTTTGCTATTTATCTGCGAATTGGAACCAGAACTTCGGTCCGATTTCGGTATTCTCCGCTCCGCAGGTGAAGCCATGCAGATCGAACACGGTTTTCGCGATGGACAGTCCCAGTCCGTCGCCTTTGGCGCTGCGCGACGGATCGGCCTGATAATACGCCTCCCACAGCCGCGGCAGCGCGTCCGCCGGAATGGCGTCGCCGGTGTTCGTCACCGAGAGCACGCCGTCCGCGAGGTGCACCGTGATGCAGCCGCCCTCGGGTGTGTGCTGCACGGCGTTCTCGAGCAGGGCGTCCAGTGCCCGCGTGAGCAGTGCCCTGTCCGCATTGACCTCGTATTCGCCCTGTGCTGCAAATTCGGTGCGGATGGTGGAATCGGTCGGCAGAGCCGCCTGCAGGCGCTCCTGCGCCAATTCTGCCAGAGAGAACGCGGTTCGCCGCAGAGCCTTTGCGCCGGTCTCCAGTCTCGACAGTTCGAGCATCTGCCGCACACTGCCGTCCATCCGCTGCGCCTGCTGCTGAATGACACCCAGATAGTGTGCCTGCTTTTCCGGTGCAAGGTTATCGCCGAGCAGCTCGGCGGTGGCGCTGAGCACGGAGAGCGGCGTTTTCAGCTCGTGTGCGAGCGCGGCGGTCGTTTCGCGGCGTACCCGCTCTATGCGCTCCTGTTTGCGCCAGACGCGCAGCTGCGCACCGGACAGCACTGCCGCGCAGAATAGCGCCAGTACCAGACTGAACGCCCATACGGGAATCAGTACCGGCAGCAAGGCTTTGAGCGGATATCCTTCCGCCGCATAGGACACCAGCACAGCGCCGCTTTCCGCAAACGGACAATATCTGATCGTCCGCCGGTACGTTCGCACGAGCCACAGCTTCTCGACCGTTTGGCTGCTGTTTGTGCGGCTCGGGTATTCTGCCCATTCCCGCAGCGCCTGCCGCGCGGGCGAGGACAGGGATTCCGCAATCTGTTCGGTCGTGGCGCCGTTCGGTCCGGGGCACACCAAGCGACTATAACTCATGGTTTTCAGCGTCAGACCTTTCACCTGCTCCGCGTCATATGCGCATTCAATCGTGCGCACCTCTCCGGTCGGCTCCCAAGTGCCGCTCTTGGTCGGCTCGATCGTGATGGATTTCAGATAGGCGTCATCGCGGTATCCGGGCACGCTGTCCGCCCACGCCTCAAAGGTCATCTTCGGCAGCGATTCTATTTTCGACTCGCCTGTGCCCGCACCCGCAAGAACCGCCTCGCACACCTCGCGCGGCTGACCGCTCATATCCACGCGGTACAGGTTGTCTCCCTCGATCAACTCAAGCCACCAGCGGTTGCTTTGCAGAACTTTGCCGGATTTCAGGTCGGTGATAGCGGTCTCGATGATCTGCAGATTGGGCGGGTCTGCGCTGTCCGCCATGAATACCGGCTTGCTCAATCGTCTGCGCAGTTCCGTCTCGTCCGTCGTGTCATAGCTCGAGGGATCAAGCAACAAATCGGTATCCTCTCCCATCAGCTTGTCCGATTTGCTTTCCATTTCCGCCAGCATGAGCTTTGCACGCTGCTGCGACAGCAGGACGGTGAACACCGCCATCACTGCCAGCCAGAATGCAAGGAAGCCCGCGCCGATTCGTGTGAAAAAGCTCCAAAAGGTTCTACGTTTGGTTTTCATCTCCGTCCACCTCCAGCTTGTAGCCGCGCTTTACCACGGTTTTGATACAGTCCGCATGCGGACCGAGTGCCCGGCGCAGCTTTTTGATGTGCCCGTCAATCACCCGGTCCGTGCCGTCAAAATCCCAGCCCCACGCAAGATTAAGCAGCTCGTCCCGGGTCAGCACGCGGTTTTTGCGCTCCATCAGCGCCCGCAGCAAAGCAAATTCCTTGGGCGGCAGGTCGATGCGCCTGCCGTCCGCTATGACAATCCCCCGTTCCGGGTCGAGTGACAGGGTACCCGCTGTCAGCGTATTCCCGGCATTGAGGCCCCGCGCTCGCCGCAGGAGCGCCAGTGCCTTGGCGTACAACACCGCCAGCGAGAACGGCTTGACCACATAATCGTCCGCGCCGAGGCCGTAGCCGTGCAGCTTGTCCTGCTCGTCCTCGCGCGCCGTGACGAACAGAATGGGCGCGTCTCCCTGCTCGCGTGCCGCGCGGCACAGCGCGAAGCCGTCCGTGCCCGGCAGCATGATATCGAGCAGCAGCAGGTCGAATCGCCGGGTTTCGATCAGGTGCAGCGCCGTGTCGCCGTCCGGCGCAGCCACGACCGTAAAATCGCCGCCGCTCTTCGCGGTGAAGTAGTCGGTCAGCACCTCACGCATGGCCTGCTCATCCTCGGCCAGTAAGATCGTTGCTTTCATGCTCTCTCCCTCCTTTGATTACAGTATAGCATGACCGTCTGCCCTTTTGATGTTCTTTGCAAATTTGGTCGAAAAAAAGTTTTTCAAAAAAATTTGAAAAAAGATGTTGACATTATGGGGTTTTATTGATATACTAAATGAGCGTCAGAAAGACCCGCGGGTGTAGTTCAATGGTAGAATGTCAGCCTTCCAAGCTGAACACGTGGGTTCGATTCCCATCACCCGCTCCATTTTCTTCGAATGGGTTTGTCGGAATTGATATGCGCCAGTAGCTCAGCCGGATAGAGCAACTGCCTTCTAAGCAGTAGGCCGGGGGTTCGAATCCCTCCTGGCGTGCCATTTCCGTCGGCTGCAAACTTTATATGGTGGGTATAGCTCAGTTGGTTAGAGCATCGGATTGTGGTTCCGAGGGTCGAGGGTTCGAGTCCCTTTACCCACCCCATATAACCCTGTGACGCGCTGCGAACGCAGCGCGTTATCTTTAGGGTAACGCTGTTTCGAGCAAACGAATACGGGGGCGTCGCCAAGCGGTAAGGCATCGGCCTTTGACGCCGACATTCGCTGGTTCGAATCCAGCCGTCCCTGCCATTACGGCAGATTTTGAATCCTTGGATTCGAAAGGCGGCTCTTGAGAATAATCCGGTGGATTATTCGAACCGCCGTGGCTTTCCCGTTGGAAAGCGAATCCAGCCGTCCCTGCCATTACGGCATACGACTTAATTTCATACTCAGCGCAAAACTTTTTTGACCTGACCCAGTAGCTCAGTCGGCAGAGCACCTGCCTTTTAAGCAGGGTGTCCGGGGTTCGAATCCCCGCTGGGTCACCAAAATGGAAGTTTAGCTCAGCTGGGAGAGCATCTGCCTTACAAGCAGAGGGTCACAGGTTCGAGCCCTGTAACTTCCACCATCAAGCACTTACGAAAGTAAGTGCTTTTTCTTTTTCTCTATTGCAGCCAGGTTCGTCATCTGCCAACCGGCAGCGGGTCACAGGTTCGAGCCCTGTAACTTCCACCAGTAGCCACTCACGAAAGTGAGTGGCTTTTCTTTTGCCTTCTGCAGAGGCTTTGCCGGGCGCACGAGGTGCGTATGCGCTACGCCCTTTCCGGGCAGAGAGTTTTTCGCCGAACCTCATCGAGGAGTTGCGCTCTGCGGAGCGCAGGAAACGTGCGCTGATGCCGCGCGGGCGCATAAGAGAGGTGGAAACCTTGGTGTCCACCCCTCTTATGAATCTCCCCGTTTCCTCTTAGCGTCTGCCTATCAGAGAACTGAGACTACAAAGGAACGGCAGAGGATTTTTACTACCGCAGGAGCGTGCCATTGACCGCCCACGCCCCTATCCCATCCCAAACAAAAAATGCAGAGGCAGGAAAAGCAATTTTTCCTGCCTCTGCTGTGCCCGGTAAAACGATACTTGCTATATCATCTGTGGTTCGCGGTTTACCGAAACGAATAATTTACTTTTCAAGCTCGGTCCAGTCACGAGCGTCGCGGATGGTGGTCCACTTCTCGTACTTATCGTCCTTGCTCTTATCCGAGTATGCGTGGCTGTTGGTAGCCTCCTGCACAGCGAGATAGTACCATGCGGAAGCATCGGAATTATCCGGCCACTTGATCATGCTGTCGAGCAGATCGCTGCTGTTCTCGGGCAGACGGTTGAGTACGCGGTTAACAAGCGTCATAGCCTCTGCGCGGGTGATATACTGGTTCGGACGGAACGTACCATCCGGATAGCCGTTGATCCAGCCCTTGTTTGCGGCGATACCGATCTCATTCTTTGCCCAGTGAGATGCGATATCCGTGAACTTCGAGGACATATCCGTGTTCTTATCGTCGAAGCGAGCGGCGATTGCGGCAAATTCCGCACGGGTGATTGGCGCATTCGGCGCGAACGTGCCATCGTTATGACCCTTTACAATGCCCATCGAGGACAGCGTGGAGACAGCATGGTTAAACCACTGACCGCGCGTCACATCGGACAGACTGTTGGACTGGGTAGAATTTGCGGTGCGGACTTCCTCGGTCAGCAGACGGAAGAAGATGGTTGCCACTTCTGCGCGGGTGATGTTGCCATTCGGCTCGACGTTGCCGTTCGGGTAGCCGACAATGTACGCAAAGTGATCGTCACCGTTCAGACCGGTCGGTACATCATCCGGAATGTCAACGGTCGGTTTGCTGCTGCCGCCGCCACCGCCGGACGATCTGCGGGTCCATACGCCGATCAGCTTGACATCCCGCTGAATGTCCTTGATCTCGGTTACAACATCGCCAACGCCGTTGATCCGCCAGCCGCTGAACGTGTAGCGGCTCTGCGAGGTGGTCTGTACCGGTGCTACGGTGTAGCTGCCGCCCTTCTTAACCTTGGCTGCTGCCGGAACTGCGCCTGCATCAGACGGAATGTCGCCGGTTACTTCGTAGGTTACGCTGCAGAGCTGACCGTGTGCAGCCTTGAGCGCCAGCGCATCGGAAACAGCCTCTTTACCAACCGTATATTCGTCAGCGTAATAGGCATCGCCTTCACCATCGCCCTTCCAGCGCTTTTCCTTGCCGTCGTGATACCAGCCTACGATCGGGTGCTCTTCTTTGCAGTCATCCAGAATCCAGCCGTCACCGACAGGTGCAAAGGTGAGCGAAGGATTGTAGGTAACCTTATTTTTATCAAAGCTGTTACTATAAATATCGTCACCTGCAATATCTGCATGGTTATTGTAGATTTCAGCCTTGCCGCTAATCTTAGCAGTGCCGCCGCGATTGTACAGGCCACCGCCGTAGCTATTGCTATGGTTGAGTGTCACCGTGCCATCCTGCATATCCAGAATACCTTCTGGAAGGATTTCAATGCCATTTGCATTACCGGAAGCAGTGAACTTTGCACCTTCCTCAATCTTTACATTGCCATACCAGTAACCTCCACTGGTATAGACAAGCAGACCCGCCTTACCATTGTTATTCAGCATAACGGTTGAACCAGTAGCAAACTTGCTCTGGTCACCAAGTTTGTCACCAATCTCTATGCCATAAGCGGTATTACCACAAGCACTGAGCGAAGAAGTAGAATCAACAGATACACCTCTAATAAATGCACCCCAACTACGTCCAACATTGTTGTCAGTAATCAGCGAAGAATAGTCAGAAATTTCAACTGAGCCGTAATAACATCCAAAGCCGCCTCTGCCGCCGTTTTTACCGCAGTCAGAAATATCAATCGTAGAATGACCATCAATTTTTATATCCGTGGGATTAACTGTCATGCCATTCCATTTGCAGTCGGTAATCTTAATAGCAGAAGAATTGCTGACCTCAATCGTGTTGTGAATTGGCTCCTCTTTTTCATCATGCTCGGACGCATCTATATAAATACCACTCACATCCGCTTGATTAAAACCGGAGATAATAATTTGCGAGTTATTGGTTACATACATGTCACTCGACTGATACAAGAACATGCCGTGACGTTTGCTACCCTCACCTACTCCATTCAAAACAAGCGTAGAATTATCAAACGTCAGAATACCATCATCAAAAAGATTAGTCGTATTGCCACTATGAATCGGATTGTCCGAAACGCCTTCTTCAACAACCTTAATATTCTGGAATGTCACATTGGTCTCGTTAAAGTACATGCCCAGACCATTCAGGGTAATCGTCGGTTCAGTGCCTTCCGCACTCTTAATCGTCAAATTACCTTTTCCGTTGATAGTCAGACCGTCAGCACCAACGGTAATATCCTTACCGACTTCAATCGTATCGCCGTCGTCAGCCTCAGCAATCGCTTCCTCGAGGCTGCCATACTCCTTCTTACCGTCAATCTTAGCCGTGAACTCTGCCGCCGGAGGTGTAACCGGCGCATTATCGTTGCCCGAGCCGCCTACTTCGCCCTCCTGCTGATTAGCTGCGGCTGTATCGTCACTGCCGCCGTTGCTGTCGTCAGCGGATTCCTGTACATTCTCGGTGTCACCGCTGCTGGCGTCAGCGGATTTCTGTGCATTCTCGGTGCCGCCGTTTTCTGTAATATTTACATCGTTATTCTCAGCCGGCTGACCGTTTTTACCGTCGCTTACCACGTTTACAATATTATTCGAGGTGTCGGATGCAGCATCGCCGTCCGCGCCTTCCTGCGCCGCAAGCGCGGTAACAGGCAGCATGGTCAGCATCATCAATCCGGCGAGGGTACCGGCAAGAAAACGGTTATTTCTCTTTTTCATGCAAAAAACCTCCTCTGCGTGCATACAGACGCAAAGGAGGCGTGAATTCTGCTGTTCGGCAACCGGCTGTCCTACGGAGTCATTACTCCGGGTAGACCCATGGCTTTGCGACACCGGCTTTCACCGGCTGTGCCTTTTTCTGTACAGACACGCCCTTGGCGCATGATGCACAGATCAAGTTGTCTAAGCTGAATGAACCGGTTGTTCCGGGCACATGGAATCTGATTGGTTCATCCGCGCAGCAGGTAATTTCTGCTACACATAAATTATAGCATAGTTCAGCAGAAATGTTTCCTTTTATTTTCCAGATTTTCGCACAAAATTCATTTGTGATTTTTGTGCGAACTGTATAAATCTACACAAATTTTCAATTTTCAGACAAAAGAAGGACGTGCCTTTGGGCACGTCCTTCCGCTTACGCTTTATCCAGCAGCTTGATGATTTCTGCAATCTTCTGCTCGCGTTCGTTCTGATCTCCGGTCTCAAACGCATCCTGCACGCAGCCGGAAAGGTGTCCGCGAAGAACCTCTCTCTGCGCCTTATGCACCAGCGATTCAACCGCCTGCAGCTGCATCATAATATCTATGCAGTAGCGGTTGTCCTCGATCATTTTGAGCACGCCGTCGATCTGCCCGCGCGCGGTCCTGAGCAGCGGCTCGACCTTTTTACGATCTGCCATCATTTGATGTCAACCACCTTATAGCCCGCCTCGGTGACGGCTGCGGTCAGAACAGCATCCTCCGGCAGCGTTTTGCCCGAAACGACTGCCTTGCCTGCATCCAGATCGACCGCAACATTACAGCCGGCTGCTGCACCCTCGAGCGCCTTTTTGACGTGTGCCACGCAGTGCTGACACATCATGCCCTCAACCTTGATTGTCTTTTCCATAACATTTTCCTCCTTTTTATGTGCCGTAAGCGGCTTTTCGCCGCTGACGGGCAAAACAGCAGGCGTCCCCGCCGTTTTTCTCGGTGTTGCGCTGAAAAAGCGCAGGCGCAGCGCGTTTGAGACCACGCAGACGGACGACAGGCTCATTGCCGCCGCGCCAATCATCGGACTGAGCTTGATGCCGAACGGCACCCACAGCAGACCTGCCGCAATCGGAATGCCGATGCAGTTGTAGAAGAACGCCCAGAACAGGTTCTGGCGAATGTTGCGCATGGTCCGGCGCGACAGCCGGATGGCGTCCACCGCGTCCATCAGGTCGCTCTTCATCAGCACAACGTCCGCAGACGAGATAGCCACGTCCGTGCCCGCACCAATCGCAATGCCGACATCGGCACGCGCAAGCGCCGGTGCATCGTTGATGCCGTCGCCAATCATGGCAACCTTGCGGCCCGCGGCCTGCTTCTCGCGCACGATACGCTCCTTGTCCTGCGGGAGCACCTCAGCGATCACATCGGTCACGCCCAGCTCGGACGCGATGGACTGCGCGGTTTTCTGGTTGTCGCCGGTGAGCAGTGTTACGTCAATGTGCATACTGCGCAGTGCTTCGACTGCCGCCTTACTGGTCGGCTTGAGCACATCAGCGACCGCAAAAATGCCGACGATCTGACGGTTTGCCGCAAAGAACAGCGGCGTTTTGCCTGCTGCGGCGAACTCGTCACCCAGCTTCTGCATCGAGCCGGACAGCGCCAGTCCGTTGGCGAGCAGCATGCGGCGGTTGCCCGCAAAGCACGGCACGCCGTCCACAGTTGCGCGAATACCCTGTCCCTCTATCATCTCAAAGTCGGTGACCGAACGCTCCTGCGCATTCTTCTCGCGGGCATAGCGCACGATGGCGTCCGCCAGCGGATGGTCACTGCGGCTCTCGAGTGACAGTGCCAGCGAGAGCAGGTCACCGGACTCCACGCCGAAGGATTTTACGTCGGTTACGACCGGACGTCCTTCGGTTACGGTACCGGTCTTGTCCATGATGACCGCGTTTACGTTGTGCAGATTCTCGAGCGCCTCCGCCGACTGGAACAGCACGCCGTTTTTCGCACCGACACCTGTGCCGACCATGATAGCGACCGGCGTAGCCAGTCCCAGTGCGCACGGGCACGAGATAACCAGCACCGAAATCGCGCGTGTGAGCGCAAAGCTCGGCGTTTCGCCGACCAGCAGCCAGATGATTGCCGTCACGAGCGCAATACCCATAACGACCGGCACAAACACGCCTGCCACCTTATCTGCCAGCTTGGCGATTGGCGCCTTGGACGCGCCTGCCTCCTCTACCAGACGGATAATCTGGCTCAGGGTCGTATCGTCGCCGACACGCAATGCCTTCATGACAACATAGCCGCTCTTGGATACGGTTGCGCCGATTACGGTATCGCCGACATGCTTTTCGACCGGCATACTCTCGCCGGTGATGGCGCTTTCGTCCAGATAGGCGCTGCCCTCGGTAATCTCGCCGTCAACCGGCACGGACTGACCGCCGCGCACGATAACGAGGTCGCCAACCTGCACCTGCTCAATCGGCAGCTGCACGGTCTGACCGCCACGAATGACCTCGGCGGTCTGCGGACGCAGGTCCATCAGTGCCGCGATTGCTTCGCCGGTCTTGCGCTTGGCACGCGCTTCAAAGAACTTGCCGAGCGTTACCAGCGTCAAAATCATGCCTGCGGATTCAAAATACAGGTCGTGCATAAAGCTGTGGGCTGCCTCAGGCGTGGGCGCGAGCGCGATTTGAATCAGCGCGTAAATGCCGTACACGAGCGCCGCACCCGAGCCAACGGCGATGAGCGCGTCCATCGTCGGGGCACGATGCAGCAGCGTTTTGAAGCCGTTGATATAATATTTGCGGTTGATAATGACAATCGGCAGCGTGAGGAGCAGCTCCGTGAGCGCCAGATTGAACATGCCGTCCATACCTGCCGCATAGGACGGCAGCGGCAGCCCGACCATCTCGCCCATCGAGAAGTACATCAGGACAAGCATGAAAATCGCCGAAACGATAATACGGGTCTTCATTTCCTTCAGCGCCTCGTCCGCCTGCGGGCTTTGCGCCGGAGCCGATGTCTGCCTGCCGTCGTCCACCGCAGCCGTGTAGCCGCCGGACTCGACCGCCTTTATAATCGTCTGTGCGTCGCACGCGTTTTCGTCGTACTCGACCGCCATGCTGCCGGCGAGCAGATTTACCTGCACGCCGCTGACACCCGGCACCGCCGAAACGCTTTTCTCCACATGGGCGGAGCAGGCCGCGCAGCTCATGCCGCCCACCCGAAACCGTTGTTTCATATCGCATCTCCTATCTGTACCCCTCCCCCGAGGGAGGGGGTTTCATTTACAGACACAGTATACACCCAAGGAACAGTCTTGTCAATAACAAAGTTAGTCTTGACGAACGCCCATAAAATATGGTATGATATTTATAATTAATGGTAGTTGAAGTAGTCCATAGGACGAAGTAGACGAAAGTTTACTTCGTCCTATTTTTTTGCGTTCAGCTGCATTTCTATTCGTTATCAAAAAATATTTCACATACACAAAAAGGAGAAAACAAAATGCCAAAAAACAAATTTCAGGACGTTATTTACACCATTATCATGGCTTCTGTCATGGTATACGGCATGGTAGCGTACAACATCGTGCTGAACACCGGTTCCATGCAGAACTGGGTATTTCTCGCAGTGTTCCACGAGTGGCCGATCATGACTGTTATCGCAATTCTGCTCGAGCTGGTGTTTGTCGGCAAGCTGGCGATGAAGGTTGCATTCCGCCTTGTCAATCCGCGCGAAGCCAGCCAGACCAGCATTATGCTTGCCATCTCGGCTGCATCCGTATGGCTGATGTGCCCGTGCATGAGCTTCTTTGCCACCCTGCTGTTCAAGGACAGCCATAACGCACAGTTCTTTGCAATCTGGGTACAGACCACCGTTATGAACTTCCCGATGGCGCTGCTGTGGCAGTTCTTTGCAGCCGGTCCGCTGGTGCGCCGCATTTTCGGTCTGCTGTTCCGGGAGAACGCAGACAAGTCCTCTGCGGCGGAGATGGAGTCGGTTCAGGGTTAATCTGCTTACTTACGCATAAGGAATGGGTGCTAACCCTTAGCTGGGGTTCCAAAAGGATAGACACCAAGGTTTGCCCGTAGGCCACTAAACCTTGTTCCCACGCCGTGCGTGGATTAGATGAGTACTATCCTCTTGGGACTCTAGTTTCCTTTTATTTGATAGTCTGGCGCAGACCAGAGACCGGCGACCGCTTCGAAAAGAGAAACGGCAAAGGATTTTTTCTTCCGTAGGGGCGCGCAGTGTGCGCCCATTTTCTCTACCTCTACGCAGTTCTCGCCTACCCTGCTGCTACAATACGGTTTACTCTCCGCAGGCGCGACGCAACAGTGTCGCTGTGATAGACGGCACCTGCGAATATTTTCTTGTGCCTGCGTTTCACCTTACCTCTCTTCACTCTAATCCTCAGCTCTGCACCAATGAAAAAGGAGAACCCACCCGGGTTCTCCTTTTTCATTACGCCATATCCTTGAGCAGACCATGCTTCTCATAGGTGGTGGTGCGGACGATCTTATTTTCCTCATCCACAAACACGACCTGCGGAGCATAGCCGTTTCTGACCTCCTCCGGCGTCAGCTGCGCGTACGCCATCAGAATAACCTTATCGCCCACGCTGACACAGCGCGCTGCGGCGCCGTTCAGGCAGATCATGCCGCTGCCACGCTCACCGGCGATGGTATAGGTCTCAAAGCGGTTGCCGTTCTCAATATCCACGATGGCAACCTTCTCGTATTCATAAATGCCGGCCGCATCCAGCAGATCGGCATCAACCGTGATCGAGCCGACGTAGTTCAGCTCGGCCTGCTTGACCGTTGCACGGTGGATTTTACCCTTGAGCATCTGTACTGTCATGACTTATCCCTCCACCGAAAAGTTGTCGATCAGGCGCGTTTTGCCGATATAGACCGCCATAGCGATCAGTTCGCCGCCATTGATCTCATGCACCGGCAGCATGGTCAGGCCGTCCACTGCGGAAACGTAATCAATACGCGCGAGCGGCTCCTGCTCGATAAGCGCACGCATGGCATTGACGATTGCATCCGCGTTTTTCTCGCCGTTCCGGACCAGCTCCTGGCCGAGCTTTACAGCGCGCGACAGCACGAGTGCCGCCTTGCGCTCCTCTGCGCTCAGATAGGTATTGCGCGAGGACTTCGCCAGACCGTCTGCCTCACGGATGATCGGGCAGCCGACGATCTCAATGCCCATGGACAGGTCGAGCACCATGCGGCGAATGATCGCCAGCTGCTGTGCGTCCTTCTGACCGAAGAACGCCTTATCCGGCGTTACGATGTTGAACAGCTTGGAAACGACCGTGCATACGCCGCGGAAATGAATCGGACGGGTCTTGCCGCACAGCTGACGCGGCATTTCGGACTGCACCTCAACAAAGGTGGCAAAGCCGTCCGGATACATCTCGGACACCTCGGGATGGAACACCATGTCACAGCCGCACTCGGTCAGCAGCGCACAGTCGTGCTCGAAATCACGCGGATAGGTCTCCAGATCCTCACCCGGGCCGAACTGGGTCGGATTGAGGAACACGGACGCTACCGTGCGGTCGCACTGCTGCACAGACGTTTTGACCAGACTGGCGTGTCCTTCATGCAGATAGCCCATGGTCGGCACCAGACCGACGGTCAGACCCTGCTGTTTCCACTCGCGCACCTGTGCGCGTACTTCTGCGATGGTTGTTGCGATTTTCATTGTATATGCTCCTGTTTCTCTTAAAATTCAGCGTCGAGTTTGGCGAGATATTCATCGCTGCAGTCAGACTTGACAAAGCTCTGCTTTTCGGTCGGGAACGTGCCGTTCTGCACCTCGTTCATGTAAGTGCGGAACGCATCCACCATACGCTCACCGATATTGTCAAACTGCTTGGCGAACTTGGGCGTGAAGTCCATGTTCATGCCGAGCATGTCCTGATAGACCAGCACCTGTCCGTCACAGCCTGCGCCCGCGCCGATGCCGATGGTCGGGATGGTCAGCTTTTTCGAGATGAGCGCCGCCAGCTTGGGCGGTACGCACTCGAGCACGACCGAAAATGCACCGGCCTCCTGTACGGTAAAGGCATCCTCGAGCAGCCGCTTTGCCGCATCCTCGCCCTTGCCCTGTACTTTAAAGCCGCCGAACACGTTGACGCTCTGCGGCGTCATGCCGATATGTGCCTGCACCGGAATGCCAGAATCCGTAATGGCGCGAATCTGCTCGGCAACGGCTGCGCCGCCCTCCAGCTTGACCGCGTGTCCGCGCGCCTCCTTCATCAGTCGGCCTGCGTTGCGCACGGCTTCGGAAACCGACGCCTGATAGCTCATAAACGGCATATCCATGATGACCATGGTGTTCTCGCACGCGCGCACGACGCAGGCGCTGTGGTGGATCATGTCCTCCATCGTAACCGGCAGGGTCGTGTCATAACCCATCATGGTCATGCCGAGCGAATCGCCCACCAGAATCGCGTTGATGCCCGCCTTTTCCACCAGCTTGGCGGTCGTGTAATCGTAGCTGGTAATCTCGGTGAGGCGCTCGCCGTTCTGCTTCATCGAGAGAAATGTGCTCACTGTGTTCTTCATTCGTTCTGCTCCTTTTCCCTATTCAGCAGGGCGGCAAGCGTGCCGTAATCCTGCTCAGGATGTTTTTCCTGTGCCATTTTGACCTGTTCGAGTCCTAGCAGCGCGTAAAGCTGCCGGTCGTCTCGTTCCGTCAGGCACGACAGATGCTTTTGCACGGTCTGCGTGTCGCCGCGCTCAATGGGTCCGGTCAGCGCTGAGACGGCACCGTGCTCGATTACATGCGCCAGATTGCTCTGCATGAGCGGCGCAAGCGCGTGCAGTGCGTCCGTTTGGGAGAATCCGCAGCCGCCCAGCAATTCGGCGCTGCGCTGCACGAGTGCGCAGACAAAGTTGCTTGCCAGTGCACAGCTGAGGTGGTACTGCGCCTTGCTCTCCGGCGAAATGGTCTGCACCTGCAGCCCCAGTCCGCGCAGCAGCGGTACAAAGACCTCGACCGCCTGCGCGTCACCCTCGACGCAAAAAAAAGCACCTGCCAGCTCCCGCCAGCAGTTATACTTGCTGCTGATCGGAAATAGCAGATGAATGGATATTGCATAGGCTCCCTGCGCGTGAATACCGGGAAAGGCTTCCTCGGCTGTGCAGGCGCCGCTGCAATGACATATATACTTGTCCTGAATTTCAAATTCTGCGACCTGCCGATACACCTCGGTGATCGCATTATCCGGAACGGTGATGAAAATCGCGTCACTATCTTCGATGAGTTTGCCCAGGTCGGTATAGTGTCCGGAATTTGTAAATTCTGCGGCTTCTCTTGCGCTGTCGGAATTGCGGCTGTAATAGCCGGATATCCGCACGCCTTTTTCGGCAAGCAGTCTGCCGAAGGAAAAGCCGACTTTTCCTGCTCCAACAATGCCAATGTTCATGCTGTCACCCGCTTTCTGTGGTGTGACGCAACGTAAAATCACTGTCGGAAAAATTTGAAAAACATGTTGTGACAAGGTATAGCTTCCGCTCTGCGGAATGCCATCCATCAATGGGTATTATACCCGCTTGAGATAAGAATGTAAAGGAAAAGTTTTCGGCTCCGGGGAGTCAATCAACAGCGAACGCACGTTCATTTATGCGGATTTCGTTCTGTAATTCTGCTTATAATCGTTAAAGCCGCTCTGTATCAAAAGATACAGAGCGGTTTCCGGTTATGCGTAATACGCGATCCTGAGCAGCTCCTCCGGTGTAGTAACACCCTGTTTTACCAGCTCCAGACCCTTTTCCTTCAGGCTGCGCATGCCCTGCTGTTCCCGCGCGTAGGCCTCGATCTCCTCGATTTCGGCGCCGCGGCTGATCATGCGGCGGATATTGCGGTCGATCGTGACGATCTCATGCACGGCAATACGGCCACGGTAGCCGGTGCCGTTGCAATGCGCACAGCCTGTGCCGCGCTTGATGGTCGTGATATCCTTGCCGAGCAGCGCCTGCTCCTGCGGCGTAACTGCAACCTCTCTGCCGCAGTGCGGACACACCTTGCGCATCAGTCGCTGCGCGACCAGACCGACCAGCGAATTTGCGATCAGATAATGGTCGATGCCCATATCGGCCAGACGGACGATGCTCGAGACCGCATCGTTGGTATGCAGCGTACTCAGCACCAGATGACCGGTGATGGCCGCACGAACCGAAATACCGGCGGTTTCGCCGTCACGGGTCTCACCGACCATGATGATATCCGGATCCTGACGCAGCAGCGCGCGCAGACCGGACTCAAACGTCAGTCCGGCAACCGGATTGACCTGCGTCTGGTTGATGCTCGGCACGTTCTTCTCCACCGGATCCTCAACCGTGGAGATATTCACCTGCCGGTGCGACAGGTACTCGAGCACCATGTACAGTGTGGTGGACTTACCCGAGCCGGTAGGACCGGTGATATAAATAATGCCGTTCGGTGAGTTGAGCATAGGCAGGAACCTTGCATAGCTTTCGTCGTCCATGCCGAAGTGGCTGGCGTGATCGACCTGACCCGCCGTTGCCAAAATTCGCAGCACCGCCTTTTCTCCGAACACGGTCGGCAGCAGCGATACACGGATGTTGACGTACTCGCTCTGTCTCACACGGATACGGAAATGACCGTCCTGCGGCAGACGGCGCTCGGCAATATCGAGGTTCGCCATGATCTTGATTCGCGCGATCAGCGGCTGATGCACACTACGCTGCAGCGTTACATAATCAACGATCGTGCCGTCGATACGCATGCGCACGCGCGTGCTGCCCTCAAACGGCTCGATATGCACGTCGCTCGCGCCGGTGCTGATTGCACGGTCGAGCAGGCTGTTTAGCAGCTTGACGATCGGCGCTTCCGGATCGCCGCTTTCGCTTTCTTCGACCTGCAGCATCTCCACATTACGCTCTGCAAAGTCCTCGTTGGCGGTCTGTGCCGCCTGCTGCGCGCCGACCTCGGCGTAATAGTAGCGGATTGCGCTCTGCAGCGGACCCATTTCACTCAGGCGGATGACCACCTGACAGCCGGTCAGCTGGCGCACTTCCTCAAAGGCAAAGTAGTTGAGCGGATCGTTCGTCACGACCTCGAGGCTCTTGTCCGCAAAGCCGACCGCAAGCAGGTTCTGCTTTTCCGCCAGCTCGCGCGGAATCATGCGGACAGCGGTCAGATCGACCTGCATCTGTCCGATGCTCACGATCTCCAGTCCCAGACGGGCAGCCAGCGCCTCGATCACCTGCGTCTCGGTGACAAAGCCCAGCTCGATCAGGATTTGACCGACTCGCTTTTCACGGTGCTCCTTCTGGTAGGCGAGCGCCTGCTCCATCTGCTCCTGCGTGATGTAATTGCGCTCCATCAGCACTTCGCCGATACGCAAATTGGTTTTCATGCGTCTGCCTCCTTGTCGCTGACACACATGTAGATCTCCAGCGTGCCGGTGATCAGATTGGTGCTGACCGCCTGCGTGTTGTTTGCCACATAATCATAGTCTGCAATACTGAAATTGGTCACACGCAGACCCTTGTACCTGTGCTCCACCTCATCGAGGAAGTTCAGCCATTGGGTTACAGCGCCCTGCGCCGAGATAGTCGCAGTGCCGATATAAACGTAGTTGACCGGCTGTATCAGCGCTGCCGATGTATCGTCGGTCGAATCGGCGGATTCCGCATCGGACGAGGTGTCCGCACTGCCGTCCGTCTGTGCAGCTTCCTGCTCGGCGAGATACGCGCTGACCGCACCCGGAGCGGCTTCCGTCAGCGTCAGTGACTGCGGAAACAGCCCGTTCTCGAGCGCGATACCCGTGATGATATCGTCCATCTGACGGGTTTCCAGATCGCTCTTGTAGTATTTTTCGCTTGCCGTGTTCAGCGCGGCTTCATTCTGCGCGATAATGTCGTCAATCGTCGCAAGTGCGGCAATCTGCGTCTGATATTCCTGCTGCTTCTGTTCGGCGGCGTCATACTCGTTCTGCAGCGTTTCGTGATTTTCCATCGCAGGACGGATGAGATACATGCCGAAAATGACGATTATCGCCAGACAGGCCACCAGCCGGAGCAGCTTTTTATCACGTTCGGTTACAACGATGTTCATTCGGCTGCCTCCTCTCCCAGCAGGATACAGTTCAGGCTGAGGACGTACACGCCGTCCTCATAGGTATAGCCGGTGTAGTCCACCTTGCGGAACAGGCCGGTTTTCTGCAGCTTGAGCACATAGCTCGGAATGTCGATAACGCTGCCGCTCTGTGCATCGAACTGCAGCGCGCCGGTAGCCGCATCATAGCCGGTCAGCACCATGCTGACCTGAGCGCCACCTGCCGCGCCGATCTTGCTCATCAGGGCGCTGTCCACCTGCGGATAGGTGGCAAGCGCGTCCGTCAGATTGCGCACCTGCTGCAGTCCCTGCACCAGATTGTCATTGCGCTGCTGCTTTTCGGCAGCTTCGTTGTACTGCTCGATCACGGTCGGATCGTTCAGCCAGTCGTTGATGTCGCCGGTCCTGTGGCTCAGGCTGCTGTTCATCTGCAGGAACACACACCAGACCGCAGCGCACACCACCAGACACACCGCAATCGGTGTGTAGAAGCTGTGCAGCAGGCCGGTCTGCCCTTTGCTGCCGCGGGACAAACGCCGATAGCTGCGGAGCAGATCCAGCTCCTTGTTTGCACGAAGCACGGTTCGAATCAAAGTTTCGGCACAGCCGAGCCAGTCGTCCAGCCGCTCGCCGGTCGGCATGGCGCGGAACGCACGGCATTCGGGCAGACGGCTCACTTTCAGCCCCAGACCGCGGATACCCGCCAGACACACCTCGAAATCATCATCCGAGCAGCCGGCGTAATACACATCGGTCAGCGTGCCGCCCGAGCGGCTTGCCGTGTGGAACTGCATGGTGCCGGAAACGTTTCTCGTCATCTCGGTGCCGAAATCCACCGTGCCCGGCTCACTGAAAATACGGCTGCGGCTGGAATAACGGTACTCGCCGTTCTCGACCAGCAGCGAAAGCACGCTGCTGCCCTCAAAGCACAGCCAGATACAGGTCTTGCCCTGCATGGACTGCATGGCATGCAGGAGCTTGAGCCGTCCTGCCATAGTAACGGTAACGCTCTGCAGGCGCAGGCCGAGCCGGTCGGTCATTGCAAGGTATTCTTCCATCGTTTCCTTGCGGCAGGCAGCGCAGAACAGCTGCTGACGGCCCTCGGCATCTGTGCCGAGCGGCACATAGTCCGCCGCCGCAAGCTGATCCTCCCGCGGACGCATTTCGTGCCGCACAAGCTCCTCCAGCTTGTTTTCCGGCATGCTCGGTGCGGTGATAGTCTTGGTGGCAACCGCCTCATCCGGCAGGACGAGCGTGATGCCGCGGGTCGGCAGCCTGTGCTGCTGCCAGAGTGCGCCTATCGCCTTCTCCCAGTTTTCCATGCCGCCGCCGTGTACGGGGGCACTGTAAAGCGCCTGCACGGAAGGCTGCGCGCCGGACTTGCCGACCGCGACAAGCACCTGCTCCTCCTGCAGCGCCAAAACGGTTGTGTTCATTCTCATTTCTCCCCTTTTGTGAGGTTTACACGTTTCCGAGGTTATACGTTCCCCGAACTCTCAATCGCACTGTACGAGCCGATGATCGGCGACATGACTGCGATAATGATAAAGCCGACCACGAACGCCATCAGCACGATCAGCATCGGCTCCAGAATGGTCGTCATGCGCTTGCTCGCCTGCTGTGCATCGTACTCCATCGAATCCGCGATGGAATCCAGCATGGAGTCCAGTCGTCCGGTCTCCTCGCCAACTGCAATGCTGCTGCACAGCTTGCGCTGAAAGCCGTCTACGGTCTCGAGGGCGGCGGACAGGCTGACGCCCGAACGCACCTGCACGAGCACATCATCGAACTGCGAAACGATGTAGGCGTTGCCGATGGTATCACGGGCGGTCTGCAGCGCAGTGACGATCGGCAGACCGCTCGAGTACAGGCTGCTGATGGTTCGCGCGAACCGCGCCGTGCAGATAACCTGATTGAGCGGACCGAAAACCGGCATTTTGAGCTTGCGTCGGTCCATTTCCAGCCGGACGGCCGGAATGCGCAGCAGCATGCGGATAACCATGACCGCTGCCGCGACACCCAGTATCATCAGATACCATTTGGTAACCATAAAATTGGAAAACGCCATCAGCGCCAGCGTAACGCCCGGCAGCGAATCCATTGTGGAGAACAGATCGCTGAACTGCGGCAGCACGAAGGTTACGATAACGATAACGACCGCGACCGCCAGAATCGCAAGGATCATCGGGTACATGAGCGCCGACTTGACCTGCTGGTTCATCTGGTGCGCCTTCTCGTAATGGATGGCGAGCCGCTCCGCGACCTGATCCAGCTTGCCGCTGCCCTCGCCTGCGCGGATCATGCCGAGCATGAGCGTTGGGAACACCTGCTGCGCCTCGAGTGCGGCAGAAAGGCTCGAGCCTTTCCGGACTTCACCCAGCACACTCTCGTAAATGCGGCGCAGACCCGCGCTGATGCCCTCATCCTGCGAGATGATCGTCAGCGCGCGCACCAGACTGACGCCCGAAGCCAGCAGCGTGGACAGCTGACGGCACAGGTCGCTCAGCTCCTGCGGACGCAGCGTGCGCGGCTTGCGGCCCGCACCGCGGCAGGTCGCACTCTGCAGATACAGCCCCTGAGCGAGTAATTGGGTATACAACGTGTCATAGTCCGCAGCCTCCATTGCGCCGCGGACTACCTTTCCGTCTATGTCCTTTGCCGTGTAGCGGAACAGCGTGTGACCGCTGTTCGGTTTGACCGTGACGGTCAGCCTGTGGTTGTTGGATGCAGCCATGCTGACCCTCCTCTCCATTCATTACAATAATCCCATATACCAGTCCGCGATCGTTTCTCCGAAAAACATGGCGATCGCAATGCCGATGCACAAAAACGGACCGAATGCGAACTGGCTTTTCCGGTTTGCCTTCTTTTGGGCGAGCAGCAGCGCGCCGAAGCCGCCGCCGAGCAGAATGCCGATAAACGCGGCAACGACCGTCAACTTTGCGCCGAGGAAAAAGCCCGCGCCGAACATCAGCTTGATATCACCGCCGCCGAAGCCGCCGGGCACGATGAGCGCCAGAAGCAGCATCGGCACGCTGACGATCACGCAGCCGATCAGCCGCGATTTTATCCCCAGGCTGGGGATAAGTATGTGCGCAGCGATGCCGCAGACAAACAGCAGCACCGGAAACCGGTCGTAGATTTCAAGCGTGTCCATGTCCATGAGCGCCACGACCGTCAGAATACCGAGCACGGCGAACGCCAGCGCCGCCTGTGCGGTCTCGCCGCCGAAGGCGTATGCGCAGGCACAAGAGCATAAGCCGCCGAGCACCTCGATCCAGAAATCCCTTGCGGGAATTTTTGCACCGCAGCCGCGGCATTTGCCGCCCTGCAGGAGATAACTCAGGCACGGGATCAGCTCCGCCGCCGACAGCGTGCGCCCGCACACCGGACAGTGACTGCGTCCCTTCACCACGCTCTCTCTGCGCGGCAGGCGCCATACCACCACACCGAGAAAGCTGAATACGCATGCGCCCAATGCGAACCGTAACAGCCATAATACAGCATAGGCGATGTAAAGCATTGGTTTCCTCCTCGTTTGGGTTGGTTTGGAATGATTTTTTACAAATAGAATCTGCCATACAAAAACCGCATGACAGGTCACAGCCACTTAAATATTAAGGGACTGTGACCCGCCATACCGTCCGCAAGCCGAACGCAGGCACCGTTACTGCGTTCCGCCTCGTTACAGCGGTATGAATCAGATCACCACCGACGGGCACCGTACCGCACCGTGGTTAGACGGTGCGGTACGGGCGGGGTGGGTAGGTAGTTAGATTAGGTCGCAATTACTTCAAATCGTCCGTAAATGCAACATCACCTGCTACCTCAGTCTGAGAAGAAGCAGTGCAGCCGCCTTCAGCCGTATAATAACCCGTCTTGCCATTTTTGCTTACGTGTTTAACATATACAACCTTGCCGTCCTTTACGTTAATCGTATCACTGCTCTTAGTAATCGTTACCTCAGACAGCTTCTGCACCTCACTCATCTTCAGATTAGCAGCCGCGACATCTGTATGGGCACCATATACCTCATCTGTAATTGTCTGAGCAGCCATTACAATCTGACGAGTCTCAGCAACAGCACTCTTCTCCTTAGCACGGTCAATATAACCAGTCAGCGCCGGAATCAGCAGCGCTGCCAGAATTGCCAGAATAACCAGAACCACGATCAGCTCTACCAGCGTAAAGCCGCCCTTCTTGCTGCGGCGCTTCTGCTGCAACGCGATCATTTTTTCCATCATGATCTTATTCCTCCAATTTTATTTTTGTTTTTCTATCTCTGTAAGCTGCGGCGGTGCTCCGCAGAGTTACACATATTACATTGCCGTTATGCCGGCTTTTTCGTTGCCGTTACCTCGGTTTTCACCGGAATATCGTACCGCAGGTCGATGATGAGCGAATCCGAATAGATTTTATCGGTCAAATCCTTATCACGGTAAATTGTCACGGTGGCGGTAACGGTGTGCTTTGCTTCGTCGATTTTGAAATGCAGTCCGGCGCGGAGGCCCATATAAAAGCCCTCTGCGTAGGTTTTCGTCATGGCTCGGGCAATGGGATTGCCGTCCGCATCCTGACTGTAGCCATCTTTATAATAGCGCTCGACAAGATAACCCTTTTCCACTCGAGGCTGCTCACCGGAGTCCTTATCGGCAATCACGATTTTGGTTGGTCCGCAGCCGTCTGCCGTCAGCAGCTCCGCCGCGTTATATCCCTGTTCGGTCTCATAGCCAAACTCGATCGCCGAGCCTTCGGACGAGCCGGTTTTATTCGTCACGTCCGTGCCGCTGTCATAGCATTTGATGTAATCCGTGGCGGTCTCCACCTTGCTGCGCACGGTTTCGAGCAGGTCGTCCGCGATCAGCTCGGCGCTGTTCAGCTCCTGCGTGCGGCGCGATACCTCGGCCGCCGGCCGCAGCGATGCACTGAATATGCCGATGACCAGACACAGCAGTCCGGCGCCGACCACCAGTTCCACCAGTGTCATGCCTTCCCGGCCGCGCAGGATTGAGCGAATGCGTTTCATGCCGTCACTCTCCCTTCGCAAACCGGTAGAAGGGTACGGTTTTGCCGTCCTCGGTTTTGGCGTTTACGGTCTGCTTTTTTACCTTTACGTGGAAGGCTTCAATATCGGTATCTTCGCCGTTCGACGTCGTCACCTTAAAATCGTACGTGGCAGCTTCGCCGTCCGCGACTTCTGCATTCCCGCGCACGCTTTCCTGCAGTTCGGTCGCGTCCCTGCGGAGCTGCTCCGACTTGCGCTGCGCATTTGAGGCAAAGCCGACTGCGCCGTTCAGCGCGCCCAGCAGCAGCATGAACACCACCGTGGAAACCAGAATTTCCACCATGGATTCGCCCCGGCGGTCGCGCAGCACGCGAATCAGTCTATTCATCGGCTGCACCTCCGGTTGTCCGGGCTGCCGGCTTGTGAATGGGTTCGTATCGGCTGTACGTCGGATTATTGATATCATAGGTATAGCTGATCTCCACATGCTCCGTGCGGGCATCCTTGCCCTCGCCAATGACCTTGGGTTCTACCGGCTCCTCGCCGTTGGCACTTCGGCAAAAGCGGCCGTTTACCCAGTAGACCGGGAACTGTCCGCTGACGCCGTCTTCCCCTTTCCATGTGTAGATTGGCTGAAAACTGTCCTTTCGGCGGTATTCTGTGGTGTACATGTAGCTGTCCGCTCCCTTTTCCGCCTTGACGCCTACCCAAACCTGATGTCTGTTAAAGGTTGTCTGCTCTGCCTTTTCGGTGCCTTCGTTCCGAGCATCGTATGCAAAGGTATCGCCTGTGATCGGGTCCTGCACATCGGTAACATCACGGAGCAGAATCGTAATCCTGCCGTAGTTATCCTCGGTCGAACCCGCATTATAGCAGGCAGTGGTTTCATCCGAACGGTCCGGATCGTAAATACCCAATCCCGTATCTTCCGCTAAAATGTTGTTCACTTCACGGTAGAAACAGCCTTCCGGCGCAAAATTGGTATCCAATTCCGGCTTTATTGTTTTGTATTCCTGCAGTTCGCTGTCCAGCACCTGTGCAAAGGACTGCGCCAGCTGATAACAGCGTTCCCTGCCGATCTTGCGGTTGGCCCGCGAGAGCAGCATGGATGAGGAATACACGATACTGAGCGAAAGTCCGATCAGGACGGCGACAGCACAAAGTGCTACGATCAGCGAAACACCGCTTCGCCTGCTGCGCCGCAGGGTGTTCCATCCCTGACGTATCCGCTTCATGTCTGCCGCCTCCCTTCGTAACTAAAATCTGCGCTCAGCAGGATCGGATTCCGTATAACGGTCGCTCTTGCTGTCCGCAATGACAGTTACCCTGCTGATCTGTATACCATTCGTCAGCTGCAGGGTCTGATTCTCGTGCGTTACCACGGAGAAAATGTTAGGCAGCTTCAAGGTAAATGTGCCGTCCTTCACCTGCAGCATGGTATCCGGCTGATAGCTGTAATAACGAATGCTGCCATTGGTAAGGCTGTATCTGCCGTTGACCGCACTGCCCTGTTTTACAGTATACCAGTCATCCCCTGCAACTGCAAACGTATTTTGACCATTTATGATAATCTCCGGCAGATTCCCGCTCATATCGACGGTAACAGTCGTGGATTTATCGTCCTTATCGGTCAATTCAATCCGATACAGGTCAGCCTCTGCCACCTCGTCCCACGAGAGCGCGGTAAGCTGTGCATCCCACTCTGCCGTGTTGATAAGACGATTCATCGGGCCATAGCTGACCGCAAGCGTCTCATTCACGTTTGCCAGCGACGCGCTCGGTGCTTCCAGCTTCACACGCGGGAATACCACATCGCCGCTCGATACCCAGACCGAGCTTACCTGTCCCGCCGACTGCGAAATACGAGCCTCAAACCGTACAGAACAGCCTGCGTATTTCGTATCCAGATCGGTCAGGCTGCAGACGTAGCTGCCGCCGCTTTCGCTCATTGCGGAAACGGGGTGAGTCACCGTTGTGCCGTCCGTCCCGGTGATTTTTGCCCGCAGCAGATAGGTGCTGCCGCCGGGCGGTACGCTGGCCTCATTCTCCGGCGTAACGGTGACCTGCAGGCCTCCGCTTCGGAAGCCGGCCGCCGGAATCGGGTTGTTTGCTGTCGCATTCCAGTTGTACGACCACTTGACGCTCGGCGTATTCAGACGCATCGGCACGGTCATCGTGTACACGATACCGTTCGGGCTGTCCGCGTAGCCGGAATCATCAGTAGCCACCGCCACCAGATAGAGGTCGATGGTCTTGCCGGCGTAATCCTCAAGACTGCGGCTTACCGAGCAGGTGCCGCCCCTGACGGGCACAAGCGCACCCAGGGCAGCGGCCGTTTCGCCCTCCGGCTGCACATAAATCTGATAGCCTGCACAGCCGTTTTCGCTGCCGATGGCACTCCAGCCAATGGTGTATTCCAGCTCGTTGGTATCCGGGTTGATTACCAATGGCTGTCCCGGACGCTCGAGGCGCTGCTTGACAGCGTACTTCTTCGTCGTACTCAGGCCAACCTCGCCGTATTCCTGTCCCAGACGGGTAACGGTCAGCTCAACCTCGGCGTACTGCCAGTCGTCCGCGCTGATGGTGAACGATTGGGAAGTATTCGGATTCTCCTGCGTACCGTAAACCTCGTTGACCGGAATGCCGATTCTTGCGCCTGCCGCAGTGATGCCGGTCAGCTTGACGCTGTAGTGCGGCGCTGCAGTCCCCTGCCCGGACTGCGTCCACGAGAACCGGTAGCTGATACTGCCGTTATCTTCCGGTATCAGTACCGGGTCGTTCAGCTCCGGTGCCGTCAGCGGCTTGATGTTCAGCGCCGCGGCTTTAATGTAGTTTGCAAAGTCATTCGCATGGCCAAGAACATGACTGTAAATGGTCTTGTCCTGCTGCTGAACGCCCTCCGCGCTGTAAGTCCGCAGCGTAACGGGTGCATCGCCGGTCTGCCGGGTATCGCCATAGGTGTAAACCGGTCCCAGACCGGAGGCGGCGTACCATGCACGCACCCGACGATTTGTGACATTCTCCGCGAAATACTCCTTCGGCAGGTCGCGGAAGTTTGCCATAACCGTGTTGCCCGCCGAGGTCAGCACATCCTCATACGCAAACACATACTCATTTGTGCCAACCGTGCCGAGCACCTCGATACGGTAAATCGGCGGTGTTTCCATCTGCGGCTCGTTGACCGTCAGTGCAGCCGTGACGGTGCAATCATCCACCGTACTGCCCGAGTACGATACCGACAGCTTGTTAATACTGCCGTCCGGCTTGTACTTCGGCGTGTCGGTCGGGATGGTATCCGTCACGGAGGCCGGCTGAATGCCGTTCGTAATGCCTGCCGCTGCCGTGACGATCAGCTCCTTCAAATCGTCGCCGCTGATCTCGGCGGTCTGGTTGTTCTGATCAATGGTCACGGTCTGCGAGCCAAGCCTGAAGGTGACCTTCCAGTTGCTGAAGGCCGCATAATCCGCAAGGTTTTTCAGCGAGATCTGGTATTTAGCGCCATTGTTCCAATGGCTCACCAGTCGGATATTGACATCCGGTGTCGGCAGCACCGACACATTCTGCGTCGCCGCAGTTTTCCATGCAGAAGGCGCGGTATCCTCAAACAGACTGACAGCACGAACCGACAATGTAACGGTCTTGCCTGCTGTGTCTGTCGCAAGGCTTGCCGGCAGCTGGAACGTACCGGTGGTGATGCCGGAGCCGTACACCTGTGTGCCGTTCAGCTTCGGGTCCCACTGTCCCTGTCCCTTTTGGTTCGGGATAAAGCGCAGATTGGACAGCACTTCCTTGCCATCAACGAGCACTGTACCCTCGTAGTACAGGGGACGGTCCGTATCCTCGATGGATACATCGAAACTGCCGTCTGTCTGCTGTTTCAAGTCAACCGTGAACGAGGCATCCAGCTTTTTGCTGTTTTGGCCGTGCTCCATGGTGCGGTATGCCTCACGAACATAATCGTCCATGATCTTTCCGCCTGACAGGTTGTTCAGTTTGCCGGTTTTCTGGCTAATGGCAGGCATTAGGCTGTTTGCATTCCATGTGCGTACCTGATCATAAGAATAATCCGGCGGCATTTCAAACAGAATTCGTCCGGTAATTTTTTCCGTACCATCATTGAATTTGCTGATCAGGATGCCATTTTCAACCCTTGTATTAGAATCTGTCATGTTGTAATAAATGCCGCATTTTGTCCGGGCATCCTCATTTTGTGTCCAGTTCAAAGTCGGATCCAGACGCGGACCAACAATCGCCGCATAGAATTTTCCGTCAAACTCACCATATGCAGCCATGCGCGCATAACCACGCCGCGATTCACCTGCACCGTTGTTGCGCGCTTCGTCCGTTTTATAAGTAATGCCAGCTGTATTCCCTCTCTCTGTCAGCCCCCATGTATCAAAGAAATAATAGTTATTGCCCACCCGGTTTACATCCAGCCGCGTAGAACGGCCAGTCTGGAACGAAATAATGCCGTTATCCGACCTGATCGGCACAGAATAGCAATTCTGGATATAAGTATTCTGTGTCGCAGCCGAACCGTAGCGGTCACCGAAGATACCGGCGCGGAAGTTAGTACCCACCAGATCGTCCGTGTACGCATAGTTGCGGCAGCGGTCGATATTCAGCACGATATTCGCCGTCGATGCCGTGATGGAAGCACCGTTGTTCGATGTTGCGTTATCGACCGAGAAGAAGCCCACGATACCGGAAGCCATCGAGCCCGAATAAATTTTAACACCCGGTGCATTGAGGCAGTCCACTACATTGATATTGAACTGCTGTCCCATGGCGGCCGAACTTGCCGTATACGCCGTAATATTACCCAGAATGCCGGCACTGTCATTTGCACTTTGGCTCGTGTTGGTACCCAAGCGGCCATATATACTGCCATGGTTCTGGCAGCTCAGAATATTGAAATCCTGACCGGAGGCCGCATGATACAGCTGTGCCACGATACCGCCGGATGCACCGACCCAGTTGGCTGCATAAGTGGTCTGCAAATTGCCGTAATTGTAGCAATCCTCAACCGTACCGCCGTTATTCGTCCACTGGCCGACAATGCCGCCCGAATAGTGCGACAGATAGCCGTAAACCGTGCCATAATTGATGCAGTTCTCAATCGTCCAGTCGCTTGTGGTCTTGTTGGACTGCGTGCCGATGATACCGCCCGCAAAGCGGCTGGTATTCTGCTTTTTCAGCTGGCGGCCGACAAACGCGCAGTTGAGCAGGAACGACAGATCCTTTTCGCTCTCGTTCATGCCGACAATACCGCCGGTGCCGACACCGATGCCGTCCGACTTGTTGACCAGCAGCCAGCTGCCGCTGACGCAGCGATTCAGCTCACCGGTCGGCGCGTTGTAGCCCGCCACGCCGCCGAGGTTGCCGTTGCTCGATACGATGATCTGCATGGTGCGTTCTGCCGCTACGCTCTTGCTGCCGCCGTTGTAGGACAGCTTTTCCACATCCGTCCGGTCTGCCCACTTTACCCAGGTGGAATCCGCAGACAGCTTCTGCGCCTTGGCATTCGCCAGCAGCTCGCTCACCTTGCTGACATTTTCCATCAAGGCTTCGGTGCTCTTATCGCCGGACATGGTGATCGTGCCCTTGTTATAGCCGGTCACACCGCCGACCATGCCGTTTTTGACCGTAATCGTGCCGGTTCCGGTATTGTCTATGTAGCACTGCTCGATGATGCCGGTCGCATCATTCTTGCCTGCAATGCCGCCGATATGCGAGGACAGGCGTTCCTTCTCTGCCGCCGAGCTGGTGGAGGTTGCGGTGTACACACCGTCCGCCATCAGCGTCAGTCCGGAAACGGTGCTGCCCTGCAGCAGACCGCCGTTCAGTCCGGCAATGCCGCCGTAGCAGTTGCCGACCGCGCTCTTTCCTTCGTCGATCGTGCCGGAGTAAGTGCATTCGGTTACCTTGCCGCTTGCATTATTCTGACCGACTACACCGCCGAGATAGGTATACTTCGTGAATTTCTCGAAATCCGAGGTGACCTTCACCTTGCTGATCGTACCGCCCGCTCGATTGATGCCGACTGCACCGCCGACCTGCAGCGTGCTTGCGGAAACGCTGTATGTCGGCTGCTGCGAAACCTCGGTTTCCGTGACCGTACCGCTATTGTCTCCGACAACAGCACCCAGAATGAATGCACTGCCGGAAATCGTGATATGATCGCCGAGTACCGCTCCCTGAACCGTACCGCCCTTGTAGTTTACCGCACAGATCGCACCTGCCGCAGTCTTGTTGCGGGTGATGAGCGTTACCCTGTTATCCGCCGTGCCGACGCTGCAGCTCCTGATCGTACCGTAGTTTTCGCTGGCAACGCCGCCTGCATAGCCGTCGTTGCTGGTGATGCTGCCGTTGCCGATACAGTTCTCGACCGTGCTGCTCGCGCTGTTCATGCCGACAATGCCGCCTGCCGCACCGACATTTGCGGTCACCTGACCGAGATTCTTCGCGTACCGCAGAACAGCCTTTGCGCCCTCCTGCGCGCCGACAACGCCGCCTGCACTGCCCGCCGCTGCGTGGACCTCTGCCGCCCGATTGGTCAGGCAGTTGATGCTCGTGCCGCCGAGTGTGCCGCGGTTGATGCCGGCAATACCGCCGACCATACTGCTGCCGCGCACGGTCAGCCTGTTATCCGCGGCAATGACATCGCCCTGTGCGCTGCCGCTTGCCGGACTGAGCGTGCCGGTTGCGGTATTCACGCCGATCACGCCGCCGACACCGCTGCCGCTGCCGTTGACACGGCGCTTTCCTGCCGGTGTGCTCGAAAGCGTGATCGCACCGCCGTTTTCGCCCGCAATACCGCCGACACGGCCTGCACCGCTGACATTGGCGCTGCTGGTATTGTTCTGTATCCTGCCGCCGCTGAGATTATAGCCGACGATACCGCCGACCGTGTTCCGTCCGGTGACGGTGCAGTTTTTCTCGGTCGTGCAGTTTTCAATCGTGCCCTCCGTCCTGCCGCCGACATTCAGACCCGCGATACCGCCGATATAATCCTGCGTTGCGCTGCCCATGCTGCCGGAGAGCGTGCAGCCGCGGATGATGCCCTCGTTCAGACCGACCACGCCACCCATGGCATTCAGACCGTTCATCGTACCCTTGCTGGCACAGTGCTCTATCACATGATTCTCACCGTTGACGCCGATCACACCGCCGATGACGGAAACACGCAGCTCGCCGCCGCCCAGCTCATCGGAGAGTGCCTTCGCGGCATCCGTGTACTTCTGCGCCTGCAGATAGGACACCAGATCCACACCGGTTTTCAGCTTGCTGTCCGGGAAGGTGTCCTCTGCCGGACGGTCAAAGCCGCCTGCGTTCAGGCAGTGCTCCACCTTCATTCGGGTCTGCGGCTCACAGCTGCCGATAATGCCGCCTGCATACGCATACGCGCGGATGGTCATGTTGTTGGAAACCGCAGACAGCCTGCCTGCACTGTTGCCGTCCGCTGTGATGGTGATGGTATGCCTATTGGTAGAAGCCTTGACCGTTCCCGGCGCATTGCTGTTGTTTGCCGCGATGCCCGGCAGAAGCGCATACAGCGTTCCGCCTGCCCGGTCTTGCTCCGTGTAGGTGCGCTGATAACCGATCAGACCGCCGCAGAATGCCTCTGCAGTGACCGTGCCAAGGCTGTTATCGACCTTGAGACCGCTGACCGTGACATTCTCTCCCGGGTTAACGACATTCGCACCGATCGCGCCGCCGACATAATACCGGCCCTGTACGCTGCTCGGCTTGATGGTCAGCTTCTTCTCGAGCAGCTCCGTCGAAGCATTCAGACCGACCAGACCGCCGACACAATCTCCGGTTGCGGCAACACGGCCGCCGATAAGCGTGTAATTGATGTCAATCGTGCCGTCCGTGTCGTTATAGCCGACCAGACCGCCGACATAGTGCCTGCCGACAACGATACCCGCCACACTCCGGTTGGAGACTGCGTTATCCTTGTCGCTGAAGGTGATCGTGCCGTTGTTGTAGCCGGTCAGACCGCCCGCATAGCTGCCGACAGCTCCCCAGTCCGTGACACGCCTGTAGATCGCATTATTGGTGTCCGAAACATAGCTTGCACAGTTTATGATAGCCGCCTTGTTCTCATTTGCACCGCAAATACCGCCGATATACGCATTGTATCCCGCAGCGACACCTGTGTTGACGCAGTTTTTGATCGTCGAACCGCCTTTATTCTCACCGATGATGCCGCCGACATACGAATTGCCGATGACATAGCTTGCGTTAACGGTTGTTCTGGTGCCGTTTTCACTGAGCAGTGCCGTCTGCGTATCAGACTGATTCAGCGCACCGATGATGCCGCCAACATACTCGCTGCCGAGAACGTAGCCGTTTGCCTCGGTCTCGCAGTCATACAGCACACTTTGTTCGCCATAGCCGACAATGCCGCCGACATATCTGCCGCGCAGCTTGTCTCGATCCTCCTGCTTATAGGTGTAGCCGTCCGCATATCCAGCACGGCTCCTGCATTCCGAAAGAGACGCATTATGCGCGTAGCCGACAATGCCGCCGATATAATGTCCTGCCAGCGAATGATCATCTGCGGCTATGCTGCTGAGAATCAGACCCTCATTTTGGCAGTCAGCCATATCTTTTCCCGTGGCCTGATCCTTGCCGGAAAAATAGCCTGCAATGCCGCCAACCGAGCGATTGCCCGTTACAGCGGCGCTGTTGGTCAGGGTCTTGACTGCGGCACCGTTTGTTGTCAGGCTGCCCGCAATACCGCCGATACCGCGCGCAGTATCGCCAGTCGGCAGCGTACCGGTCACGGTACCCGATGCAGACAGCTTGATTACTGACTTAGAATCGCTGACCTCAATCACACCGGCCACACCGCCGATGCCCTGCGCGTTCGTGCTGCCCGCCAGATTAACATCGACAGCCGCACCTGTGACTTCGCTGTCTTTCAGGCTGCCGCTGCTGAAGCCGCAGACTGCGCCCACGCCCTTGAGGGAATCCGAAGTGACCTTGACCGACGGATTTGCGAGCTTGAGGTTGATGATACTGCCCTCGTTTTGCTGGAACAGGCCGAGGTATTCGCTGCCGCTGGCAACCGAATCCTCATCCAGCTTCAGGTTACTGATGGTGTTGCCGCCGGTGATAACACTGACGATGCGGTTCAGCAGACCGCCTGTGCCGTCCAGTGTCTGATTGCTGCGCAGCGCAGGGATACTCGGGAAGCCGATATCCTTGCCGGCGGAGACCGAAAGCGCGCCGCGGGCTGCCGTACCGTAAACCTTTACACTGTCGCTCGTCCAGTCCAGCGAACGCGCGGTAACGGCAAATGCCGCCGCCGTATCCATATAACGGATATTGGACAGATGACGGAAGGTTTCGATCTCGCACCGGCTGTTATTCGACCGGGTGCCGTCACCGAAAAGCGTGTTCGCCTTATTGGATTCGATAGCGTCACTCTTTTGATACTCCTCACCGCCGGTGTTTTCTGCATTCGGGTCCGGAAATACCTGCACAGCTGCGTAAACATTCAGCGGGTTTTCCAGTTTGCCGCCGAAGCGCGTGATGCTGGTATCGCTGCTCTGCCGGAAGGCTGCTGCGTTATCAGCGGACAGCTTATCCAGCTGGTCGTACAGCTTCGCATTCATCATACCGTCCAGCACAAGTGTTGCCCGCTTGTTGGTACGGTCGTATTCCACGGGGAAGGTATAATCCTTCGTCGCATTGTCCTCGGTCGTAACCGCAACCGACTGCGAACCCGTTTTCAAATTCCTGCCCGGAATATTGATCGACAGGAGCTGTGCTTTATCCTCACTGCTGTACAGCTTGACCTCGTAATAAACCTTATCCAGATCCTGATCCTTCACATTGCTCGACCAGTTCAGCGACAGGGTTTCACCGTTTACCAGATTGATCGAGGTGATCTTCAGCTTGGTCGCATCCAGACTGACAGCATTGACTGCATCCTGAACCGAGTAATAGCCCAGCCGTTCTTTCTGGCGCGTATCGCGGTCGCGCTTGCTGTAATCAATATCCAGCCAGCTGCCGGACATATCCGCCGGTTTGCTGTCCTCATTCGATCCGTAGTACAGTCCCTTGCAGTTTGTGCCGTAGAAAACCGAATAAACCTGACCGCTTTCCACGTCGATTTCGATGCAGATTGCAGCATTCAGCACACTTTTATCGTAGGTATCCTGCGAAAGAAGCGCACCGACGAGCGCACCGTCACCCGACAGCTCGCCTTCTGCGTATTCGCCTGCATCCAGACGAATGCCGTAAATACGGCCGACCAGCTTTTTCCGGTCCTCATCCGACTCATCAAACGACTGATTCAGCACGCCTTCCTTCTTCACCTTGCTGCAGAATGACTCCCATTCACCGCCGGTACGAAGGTAGGTCAGCTCGGATTCTGCCGACAGATACATGGTCTTAGCGTACGATTCATTCTTTCGGAACTGCGACAGATGGATATACCCCAGAAGGCTCGGTACAGCGATGGCAAACAGAATGCTCAGAATGACCAGCGTAACCACCAGCTCTACAAGAGTAAAGCCGCCTTTTCCGCACCTTTTGCGCTGCTGTGTCATATTCGCTGCCTCCTTTCCTTTGGATACAAGATAAACGGGTATACTGCCCAAATTTAGTCGTTTTATATTTTACCAACTCCTACGTTTTCTGTCAAGTATCGACACCGTTCAACTGCAATCTCCGCTGTTTTCGCTTATTTTCTCTGATATTTACCATGATTTTCATGCCACAAAAAAGCTGCCGAAGCGAGCTTCGGCAGCCTTCTGCAATCTTTACGATTTCTGAATTAGAGGAAGATATACTTGAGTACGAACAGTACTGCCAGAACGTACATCAGCGGAGCAACCTTCTTGCCCTTGCCGGCTGCAACATTCAGCAGAACGTAGGAGATAACGCCCAGAGAGATACCCTCGGAGATGCTGTAGAACAGCGGCATAGCGATGATGGCGAGATAAGCCGGGATGGACTCGGTCAGGTTGTCCAGATCGAAGTTGATCTCGGTTACGGTGCCTACCATCAGGAAGCCGACCATGATCAGCGCCGGAGCGGTTGCGAAGGACGGGATGGCGGTGAAGATCGGTGCAAACAGCGTGGATACAAGGAACAGGATGCCGGTAACCAGAGCGGTCAGGCCGGTACGGCCGCCGACTGCAACGCCGGATGCGGACTCAACGAAGGTGGTGGTGGTGGAAGTACCCAGAATTGCACCTGCGGAGGTTGCAATCGAGTCTGCCAGCAGAGCGGGCTTGATGCCCGGCAGCTTGCCGTCCTTATCGAGCATCTTCGCCTTGGTGGCAACACCGATCAGCGTGCCCAGAGTATCGAAAATATCAACGAACAGGAACGAGAAGATGACAACGATGAAGTTTACGATGCCGACTGCGCTGAAATCCACGTTGAAGCACTGCCCGAAGGTCAGACCCAGCTTGGAGAAGTCGGTCATGCCCCAGCTCGGGAACAGGGAATAGAAGCCTGCGTCCGGCGTCGGAACGTAAAGGCCGGTCACCTGGCAGAGCATGCCGAGGATCCAGGTCAGCAGAATGCCGTACAGGATGGCGCCCTTCATCTTGCGGGTGTAAAATACTGCGGTGAAGAACAGACCGATCAGCGTCAGCAGTGCGCAGATGCCCGCGGTGTGGAAATTCTCCGGGAAGCTGATGATGCCGACCAGCGTAGCGGAGTCTACGCACAGACCGGAGTTCTGCAGACCGATGAAGGCAATGAACAGACCGATACCAACCGAAACACCCTTTTTGAGCGTCAGCGGAATGGCATTGAAGATGGCCTCACGGATGTTGGTGAGCGACAGGACGATGAAGATCAGGCCCTCAATGAATACGGCCAGCAGCGCAACCTGCCAGCTGTAGCCATAGCCTGCAACAACGGTGTACGCCATGAAGGCGTTCAGACCCATGCCGGCAGAGAGCGCGAACGGCAGGTTTGCCATAAACGCCATGCACAGCGTGCCCAGGCAGGATGCCAGGGCGGTTGCCAGCAATACCGCGGTGGTATCCATACCGGTGGAGCCGAGTACGCTCGGGTTTACGGCAAGGATGTACGCCATGGTCATAAAGGTAGTGATACCGGCCATGACTTCGGTCTTGACTGTGGTTTTGTGTTCCGATAGCTTGAAAACACGTTCAAACATCGAATAACCCCCTTTTTAATTTTCAGGCTTTCGCCTTGATTACTGTGAAATGTCTTGGGTAACACTGCAAAATTTACTTGCAAATCACTCTTGTTCAATTATGCGGTATTGCCCTTGCTTACTTCCCCTCGTAAGCGACAACCGTCTCCGCCGGACAGGTTTTGATGCGGTCGCGTCCGTGCAGACCCTTGAGCTCCAGCAGGCAGACAACCTTGACGACCTTTGCGCCGAGCTGCTCCAACAGGTGGACAGCCGCCTCAAGCGTACCGCCGGTAGCGATCAGGTCATCGACAACGACGATCTTCATCCCCGGCTTGATGTCATCGCGGTGTACCTCGATGGTCTCCATGCCGTACTCCAGCTCGTAGGACATGCGGGACGTTGCACGCGGCAGCTTGCCCTGCTTGCGGATTGGAATGAATGCCTTATGCAGATTATACGCCATCGGTGCACCGAACAGGAATCCGCGGGATTCCAGACCGGCGATCGCGTCAAACTCTACGCCGTCCAGCAGCGCAGTCATCTCGTCCACCGCCAGATGGAAGCCGTCCGCGTCACCGAGCACGGTGGTAATATCGCGGAAGATGATGCCTTCCTTCGGAAAATCCGGAATGCTGGTGATATACTGCTCAACCTTACTCATGAAACCTCAATTTCCTCCTTATCCCTGCCGCCCGGCAGAGAATCAATTATGCTGTTTTGTCATTTGGCAAGCAAAACAGCAATACACTTTATATATTATCAAATCGTGTCGTTTGTGACAAGAGATTGATTGTACGAAATGTAGATTTTTATCATGAAGATTATTGCCGCTATACAAATCCTCATCAAATTGTTCACTATCGGATATGGAACGGGCGCTGTCCGGACGACTGAGCGGTTCACCGCACCCGCGGCGGCGGGCAAGAGGGCAGACACCTGCGGTTTCTACCCTCTTAACTCCCGTTTCCCTTTGTTTCCGAATCCGGCGCAGACCAGAGACCGGCGACCGCTTCGAAAAGGAGAACGGCAGAGGATTCTTTCTACCGTAGGAGCGCACAATGTGCGCCCATTTCTCTATCTCTACGCAGTGTCAGATTTCGTTCTGCTACACAGGCGGGTTCATCTACGCAGGCGCGACATAACAGTGTCGCGCAACTCGTTGGTAGGTGGCTGCGGACGGCACCTGCAGGCTACAATTATCAATAAACTTTACCGTAGGGTGCGACGACCTCGGCGCACCGTATCTAACGATTGATACACGTTACCCCGTAGGGGAGCACATTGTGCTCCCGCGCAACGTCAAATCAAACGGTTCTTGAACGTTTCTTGCGCAGACTCCAGTCGCGCTGCGGGCGCACACTGTGCGCCCCTACGATTAAGCATGTGCAGATGGTTTACAAATGGTGCGCCGAGTCGTCGCACCCTACGGTTTACATTTATGATGAAATATAATGACATGAAGAAGGGTAAAACATTACGTTCTCTTCACGCTAATTTTCCATTCTCCATTCTCAATTTTCCATTTCTCTCCTCATCCAGCTCATTAGCATTCCAACGATATAGACCTGCTGCTCCGCCGAAAGCGGCACGCCCTGCGGGATGCCATGCCATTTCGCCAGACAGCCGCGGCAGCAGCAGGCGGTAGCATGCTGCGCGATGAACACCGGATGCCCGCGCATGGGTGTCTGCTTGCCGTCGTTTTTCGGTTCGGCCGGTGCAAGCCGCTTGGAGACGAAATCTGCCGCATGGTCAGCGATTGTATTCCAGCCTTTCTCGCGGATGTACTGCTTGTCCTGCGCCTTCAAATGAAAGCGGCTGCGGAAATTCGAGCGCGAAAGCCGCACGAGCATCTGCGCATAGGTTTCCTGCCGCTGTTTGTCTGTCATTATGCTCACCTCTTTTTATAGTATACTCTGATCGACTTTTTTACGCAATCCGGATAGAACATTTGTTTTCTTTTCCCGAATATGATATACTATCTCTGCATTTGATTTTCTGTATCTTCAAACGAAACGAGGAAACCTATGGAACCGACCAAATTTGATATGAAATATGCCGCTGTCCGGCGTGCGATCATCGAACAGCGCTTTTCCAAGTTAAACGACAAGCAGCGCGAGGCTGTCTATCAGACCGAGGGTCCGCTGCTCATCCTGGCGGGTGCAGGCAGCGGCAAGACGACCGTGCTCATCAACCGTATCATCAACATTCTCAAGTTCGGCGATGGACTGGACAATCCCTATGCGCCCGACTGGGCGACCGAGGACGATCTTCTGTTCCTGACCGAATACCTGACCGATCCTAAGCCGGAGAACCGCGCCCGCGCGGAGCACCTGTGCGCGATGAATCCCGCTCGCCCATGGCAAGTGATTGCGATCACGTTCACGAATAAAGCCGCGCGTGAGCTGCGCGAGCGTCTGGAATTTGCCCTCGGTGACGAGGAAGCTGCGTCCGCTGTCTGGGCGTACACCTTCCACACAGCCTGCCTGCGCATTCTGCGCAAGCACGTTGACCTGCTCGGCTTTGAGAGCGCGTTCACCATCTACGATGAGGACGACAAGAAGCGCGTCATTCTCAACGTAATGAAAAAGCTCGATCTCGATCCCAAGAATTTTGATCCGCGAACCGTGATGGGCATGATCTCCCGCGCGAAGGACAAGCTGATGACCCCGCGTCAGTTCAGCGCGGATGCCGCCGGTGACTACTTCCGTGAAAAGGTCGCAGATGTCTACCGCGATTACGAAAAGGCCATGAAAAAGGCCTGTGCACTGGATTTCGACGACATTATCATGAAAACCGTGCTGCTGCTACAGAACAACCCCGAGGTGCTGGAATACTATCAGCGCCAGTTCCGCTATGTTCTCGTGGACGAGTATCAGGATACCAACTACGCACAGTATGTGCTCACCAGCCTGCTGGCAGGTTATTATGAGAACATCTGCGTGGTCGGCGATGACGACCAGAGTATCTACAAGTTCCGCGGTGCAACGATCACGAATATTCTGGAGTTTGAAAAGCAGTTCAAGGACGCGAAAACCATCCGTCTGGAACAGAATTACCGCTCGACCGGCAATATTCTGAATGCCGCAAACGAGGTTATCCGCAACAACGTCGGCCGCAAGGGCAAGGAACTGTGGACCGACCACGGTGACGGTGCGAAAATCCGTCTGCATCGCTCGGACAGCCAGGAGGGCGAGGCTGCCTACATCGCGGACACCATCCGCGAGGGCGTGGAGCAGGGCCGAAAATGGGGAGATTTCGCCGTTCTGTACCGCAATAACGTCCTGTCGGACAACATCGCCGCCGCATTCATCCGCGCGGGCATTCCGTACCGCGTGTACAAGGGCCGCGACTTCTTCTCGCGCGCCGAGGTCAAGGACATGTTCGCCTACCTGTGGGTGATCGAGAACCCGGCGGACGAGCTGCGTCTGCGCCGTATTATCAACACGCCTGCCCGCAAGATTGGCGATAAATCGGTCGAAACCGCCATGCAGCTTGCCGTCGAGTACGGCACGACGCTGTATGATGTGGTATGCCATGCCTCTCAGTACCCTGCCCTGTCCCGCGGTGCCGCGGCAATGGAGAAGTTCGGCGAAATGATCGAAAATCTGCGTAAACTGCGCGAATTTGTGTCGCTTTCCGAGCTGTACGATGAACTCATGGACAAAAGCGGCTACATCCGTGCGCTGCAGCTAAAGGGCGGTGCAGAAGAGGAAAGCCGCATTGAGCACATTGAGGAGCTCAAGTCCTACATCGTTGATTACGAGGACAAGACCGAAACGCCGTCGCTCGGCGATTTTCTCGAGAACATGGCGCTGTACACGGATGCCGACCAGTCCGGCGAGGACGATGACGCGGTTATCATGATGACCATGCATGCCGCCAAGGGTCTGGAATTCCCTGTCGTATTCCTCGCGGGCATGGAAGACGGGCTGTTCCCCGGTTTCCGTGCAATGGAGAAGGACGAGGACATGGAGGAGGAACGCCGCCTGTGCTACGTTGCCGTCACCCGCGCGAAGGAGCAGCTGTATCTCACCTGCGCGGAGCGCCGCCTGCTGTACGGCCGCACGCAGTATTCGCATCCGTCGCGCTTTATTGATGAGATGCCGGAAGAGCTGCTTGAGAGCAATATCACTGAGAGCCGCCGGTTCTCGAACGCAACTGCACCTGATCCGACGCTTTCGCGTCCGCAGGTGGCTCGCGCACGGTACGTTTCCGCTGCAAATACTGCGCCGAGCGCGTCGCTGGCCTCGGCAGCTAAAAGCAAGCCGCTGCCGAATTTTGCCGCAGGCGACCGCGTGTTCCATAAAGCCTTCGGCGATGGACTGATCGTGTCGGTAAAGCCGATGGGCGGCGATGCCCTGCTCGAAATTGCATTTGATCAGAAGGGCACCAAGCGGCTGATGGCCAAGTCGGCCGGACAGTTTATGCACAAAATTTGAGATTGATTATAAAAAAGGAGATTCTCTACGAGAATCTCCTTTTTATATAGTGTCTGCAACATACTTTGGGTGCTGAAATAAAACTTCCTTATTTTCTCCTTCTACCCTGCATTTATACAGCAGCGTCAACGGTGTCTGGTTTCGAGAATAATCCATTTCCGAACCAAATGCAGATTTACAGAAATATCTTCCGGATTCCTTATCCAGAAAAACAAAGAACATTTCGCCTGAATGATTGTTGCGAATCAGGTACTCTGCATCTATTTTACTGTATCTCGGCACTTTTGCTTTGGAAAACAGAAAGAATGAAAAACCATTTTCCAGCGTATCCTGTAAATTTACAAGCACCTGCAATCGTTTTTGTATACGATCCCAGTTCTTCGATTTTTCAATCCGCTTCGGATCTAATCTTCCGGATAAAATTGCTGTTATCAGCTTTTCGCCGTAATACTCTGCTGAGTTGATCTTAAAATCAACATCATTTGCGTACTGCATACCGACTAAATGCGGAAAATCATAGCGTTCAAACGAAAGTGAAACCACATAGCTTTTCTTTTTGCGTCCGAACACCATATCATACCGAAAATTTAATAATTTTTCCCACGCTTCCGCTGCTTTCCGCAGCAAACACATACCAACACCATCATTTCTATGTAAAAATGAAAGGGATCTGCAAGCAGATCCCTTTCAAGGGTGTTTTCTTTCAGCTTACGCCTACACCGATCTGCGGTACTCACCCGAACCCACATACATAACTCCACAGACACACGGAAATCGGTCCCATTGCCTGCTTCATAGTTGCGACGGACACTCTATGGTGCCGTCTGGTATTATTATAATACCGCAAACCGAGAAATATGTCAATCCGACCGGAACAATTCCTCTTCTTTTTTCGACTTTCTGTTACTCTCTCAACATTTCCCTCAGCTTCTCTATGGCGCGTTTTTCGATGCGCGAGACCTGCACCTGCGACACACCGACGATGCGGCTGACCTGCTGCTGCGTCAAATCACGCGAATAGCGCAGACTGAGCACCTGCCTGTCGCGGTCGGGCAAGTCCTGCAGTGCCTCGTGCAGCGACAGATGCAGGCAGGTTCTCTCCTCCATTCCCTCGTCACCGACCAGATCACCTACGCGTCCGCCGCCGGACAGCTCCCGCTCGAACGAGTCCACCGACACGTCCGCCTGCTCGCAGGCCGCTATTTCCTCGACCGTCAATCCGGCGGCCTGTGCCAGTTCTGATACGGTCGGTGACCGTCCGTTCCGGCTCTCCCAGTCGCTTTGCAGGCGGCGCACACGAACCGCGCGTTCCTTGACCGCCCGGCTGACCTTGACCGCACCGTCGTCCCGCAGAAACCGCCGAATCTCACCCGCGATTTTGGGCACCGCATAGGTAGAAAACTCGTTGCCGAGCGACACATCGAAACCGCGCACGGCCTTGATGAAGCCGACACACGCCAGCTGATACAAATCGTCCGGCTCGGCGCCGCGCCCGTAATACCGCCGCACGATCGACCAGATTAAACCGCTGTTGTCCTCGATCAGCCGCGCTTCCGCGTCCCTGTCGCCCGAAGCCGCCTGCTCGAGCAGCGTGCGCATTTCTCCGGTCACGCCTGCCGCTCCTTCAGCACCTTGACCATCGCAACCAGCGTTCCCTTTCCCGGCGTGGAGCGCACGCGCATTTTGTCCGTGAATGTCTCCATGATGGTGAATCCCATGCCGCTGCGCGTGTCGTCGCCTGTGGTGAACATGGGCTGGCGCGCCTGCTCGACATTCTCAATGCCGCATCCGGCGTCTTTTACCTTGAGCTCCAGAGCGCGTCCCTCGAACAGCCGCACCGTGACTGTGATAAACCCGCATTTGTCCGCGTAGCCGTGCACAATGGCGTTTGTCACCGCCTCGGAGACCACGGTTTTGATGTCGCCAAGCTCCTCCATCGTTGGGTCCAGCTGCGCAACAAACGCGCCGACCGCCTGCCGCGCAAACGCCTCGTTGACCGAATGACTCTCGAATTTCAGGCTCATTTTGTTGATGACCGCCCGCATTATTCCTTCCCCCTTTCAAAAACCATCACCTGCGGCAGACCGGCCGCCTCAAACACCCGCATCGGCTGCGGCGGCGTGCCGCGCACCGCAAATTCGCGTCCGCTGCGGGCACAGGTGCGGTACAGGTGCAGGACGACCGCCAGACCGGAGCTGTCCATAAACGTCAGCTCGGACAGGTCGAGCACCAGCTTTTCACACGGAAACAGCACCAGCAGATCCTCGGTCTGCTCAATCGCCGCCCGTGCTGCATGATGGTCCAACTCACCGGTGTACACCGCGATCAGCGTGCCCTCCTGCCTTCTCTGCGTGATTTGCAGCATATATATCACCTCGAAATCAGCAAAATATTACCTCTTATTTCGCAGGGCACCCCGCCCTGCGATATACCAAACAATATACCTATTGAAAACAACTGACACAAAAATAAAAGGCTTGTACTTTCAAAGTACAAGCCTTATTTTACCTGTTTATTCCATTTTAATCTGTCGCTTTCGGTCGGCCGCGCAAAATCTTCTCGCACTCACCGATGAGGTACAGCGAACCGCAGATAAGAATGCAGTCGTTCATCTTCGCATGCTCCAGTGCAAGCTCGATGGCGTGCTCGGCGGATTCGCATTCGTACACGCGCTTGCACGACTGCCGCGCCAGCTCTGCAATCGTGTGTACATCCAGCGAACGCTCACCCGCATCCGGCACACAGGCGTAAAAGTCATCCGCGCGGCTGGCGACCTCGTGAACACAGGTTTCGTAGTCCTTGTCACGCACCATGCCCATCACAACGTGCAGCCGCTTCATCTTGAGCAACTCATCCACCGCGTGACACAGGGCATCCGCGCCTGCGGCATTGTGTGCGCCGTCGAGCAGGATGAGTGGCTGATCGACCACGCGTTCCAGCCGGCCTGCGATACGCGCCCGCGCCAGACCACGCACGGCGGCTTCAGTCGGAATGTTCCAGCCGCGCTCGCGCAGTGCGTTCAGCGCCCGCAGAGCCGTCCGCGCATTCTGCAGCTGATGCCGTCCGGGCATGGCAATGGTGTAGCCCTGCGCCTCGTACACGAACGCCGAACCGCCGATGTCACACCGCAGTACGCGGCAGTCCTCCGCTCCGCCGAACCAGACAGCGCCCGCCGCGTCGCAGGCACGGCGCAGCACCCGCTGTACATCGTTCGGCTGACCGTCCGCGCAGACAACCGCCGCACCCGGCTTGAAAATACCTGCCTTCTCGGCCGCAATGACCGCCGTTGTGTTGCCAAGCACCGCCATATGGTCGAGCGAAATCGGCGTAATAACGCAGACCTCCGCATTTTTGATGACATTTGTCGCGTCACAGCGGCCGCCCAGACCGGTTTCGAGAACCACAATATCGCATTCCTGCTCAACAAAGCAGAGGAACGCCAGTGCGGTCGTAAACTCAAACTCGCCGATGGTCTCACCCTCGGGCAGCGTGAGCGATTCACACGCCACCGTTACCCGTTCGCACAGGCGCGTCAGATCGTCGTCCGAGATCATCACACCGTCCACGCGGATGCGCTCGTAAAACTGCACCAGATACGGCGAGGTATACAGTCCGGTGCGCAGTCCGGCCGCCTGCAGTGCCGAGGCGATCATGCACGCGGTCGAGCCTTTGCCGTTCGTGCCCGCAAGATGAACAAACTTCAGCCTGTCCTGCGGGTTTCCCAGCGCCTCGCACAGCGCCTTGATGCGGTGCAGACCCGGCTTGCCGGTAAATCTGCCGAGAGAGTGTATGTATTCGATTGCCGTTTTCGGATTTTCGGTATCCATAATAGCTTCTTTCCTTGTATTATAATGATACATTTGATTATAACACAGTTTCATCAAATTGAGAATGGAGAATTACCTTTCCGCAAAAGGAGCGGCACTTACTTCATCTGAACATTCATTCTCCATCTTCAATTCTCCATTGGAAACATAAAAACCACCGAAAATCGGTGGTTTTTATATTTTTTACTTGATCTCCTCGACCGGAATCTGCTTGAGCAGCTCGCTCGGGCCGCAGCCGGAGCACTTTGCACAGTCGTGCATGCATGCCATCGGATCATCCGGATCTTCCTCACGGCCGATCTCGAGGATGGTCGGGTCACCCTGCTTTTCACCGACGAGGAACTTCGCTACGGATTCCTCCGCCGAGCCTTCACAGCCGGGCACGAGCAGTACGCCGAGCATCTCGAGTGCGTTGCGCGTTGCCAGACCGAGTGAACCGCAGATGAGCACGTCGATCTGCTCCAGACCGGCGAACTTGATCAGGTCGGTCGCGGACGTGCCGGCAATCCCGGCAATGCGCTTGCCGACCGGTTCCCGACCCTCAGTGGTGATAATGAGCACCTCACGGCAGTCGCCCAGATTCTTGGCGATCCGGCCGTTTTCATATGCTACGCCAATGTTCATAACAGACCCTCCACGGTCTTAAGCGCACCGGAAAGCTCGTCCGGCAGCTTTGCATCCTCGATCTTGCCTGCGTCAACCGCCGCAGCCAGCTTCGGGTCGATCGGCAGCTTGGCCAGAACCGGCAGCTCGTAGTGCGCAGCTACCTCGTCAATGTGGCTCTCGCCGAATACCGAAATGTGCTTGCCGCAGTCCGGGCATGCCAGATAGCTGTAGTTCTCCACGATGCCGAGCACCGGAATGTTCATCATCTTCGCCATCTTAACCGCCTTGCCGACGATCATGGAGACCAGATCCTGCGGCGAGGTAACAACGATGATGCCGTCCACCGGCAGGGACTGGAACACGGTCAGCGGTACGTCGCCCGTTCCGGGAGGCATATCGACAAACAGGAAGTCCACGTCGTCCCATACAACGTCAGACCAGAACTGCTTGACGGTCTCCGCGATGATCGGACCGCGGTAAATAACCGGATCGTCCTCATGCGGCAGTACCAGATTGATCGAGATCATCTGTACACCGCCTTCGCTGCGTGCCGGAAGAATGCCTTCCTCGCAGCCCTCGAGCTGACCGTGTACGCCGAAGGTCTTGGGGATAGACGGACCGGTGATGTCGGCATCCAGCACACCGCAGGAATAACCCTTGCGCGTCATGCCGACCGCCATCATCGAGGTGAGCAGGCTCTTGCCTACGCCGCCCTTACCGGAAACAACGCCGATGACTTTTTTAACAGAGGCCGCCGGATTGGCTGCAACCTTGAGGCTCTTTTCGCCGCCGCAGTGAGACGAGCAGCTATCGCAATTATGCGAGCAACCCATAAAAAACAACTCCTTACCTATATATCTTGCATAGAAACAGTATACCCTAAAAAGAAACTTTCCGCAAGCATCGCACCGGCTTATTTATTGACAAATGCCAAAAACGGGAAAGCACCGCTGTTTCGCGGGGGAACGAAACAACGGTGCTTTCGGTTAATAACACAAATTGAAAAAAGGGAAAAAAGAGAAATGAAAAAAATCGGATGACGTCAATGCGGGATTTGCGGCTCTCCCTCACTGACAAGTACAGTATACTGTCTTTTTATGCCGAATGTGTGAACAAAATTTGAATATGCTGTGAAGGATCTGCAAAGAAAACGGCTTATCGTCCAAACTGCAGTCTGGCAATAAATCAAGAGAAACGCCCTGTTTCCCGGGGGAAGGAAACAGGGCGTTCTCGTTGATGCAAATGAAAAGAGTTTAAGAAAAGGTGATAAAATCAAAGAAAAGAGGTTGTCAGCTTGAGAAAAGGGGTAACTCTTACTGACACCTATAGTATATCGCGCAGGCGCCCTTTAATTGTGAACAAATCATGAACAGACCTTGAAATATTTTTTACAATGTAAACAAGTACCCTGCTTAACCATTTCAAAGATACTCCGAGACAGGAAAACACCCCGGCTCCGTGGGGGAAACGGAACCGAGGTGTTTTCGATCATTTCACAAAATAAAGGGGGTAAAAGAGAAATAAAAGATTGTAGATGACTATCGATTCGGGATTGCGGCTTCCCTTATCGACAATGTTAGTATACCGCACTTTGCTTCAAAATGTGTGAACGAATTTTGAACATAATTTGAAAGGTTTGTGTACTGCCGAAAACCCGGTTTCGTACAGGAAAACACCCTGCCTCCGAGGGGGAACGGGAACAGGGTGTTTTCGGTCATTTCACAAAATAAAGGGGGTAAAAGAGAAATAAAAAAATCAGTAGGCTGTGTCGTTCGGGATTGCGGCTTCCCTCATCGACAATGTTAGTATACCCCACTTTGCCGCAAAATGTGTGAACGAATTTTGAACAGAATTTGAAAGGTTTGTTTCTAAGGCAACACCGCATAATTGAACAAGAGTAATTTGCGAGTAAATTTTCCGTGTTACAGCTGTGCGACCATGGTTTTCAGGGCATCCGGGTTCATGGCAGGCGTATCCTTCAGCGGAAATTCCAGACCGAGCCGTTCATATTTTTCCATGCACAGCTTGTGGAACGGCAGAAACTCCAGCTTTTCAAAGTTGGGATAGCTTTCCGCCTTGGCTTTGACGCGGCGCAAATGGTCCATACCATCGGTCAGACCAGGCACAACCACATGCCGAATCCACAGCGGCACGTTTTTCATCGCGGTCAGCTGCAGGAAACGCTCAATCTGGTCGAAATCCGCGCGGCAGTTCTTGAGATAATTCGCTTTGGTGAGGAATTTCAGGTCGCACAGAACCAAATCCGTGTGCGCGAGCACCTTTTCCGCTTTGGAGAGATTGCCCACGCCGGAGGTATCGAGCGCGGTGTGTACGCCGTGCTCATGCAGCCTGGCAAAGAATTCCTCAACGAATTCAGCCTGCAGAAGCGGTTCGCCGCCGGTGACGGTTACGCCGCCGCCGTTTTTCCAGTACGGACGAAACCGGAGAGCCTTGCGGACCAGCTCGTCCACGTCGGTCGGTGTGCCGCCTTCGGTCAGCCAGGTATCGGGATTATGGCAATAGATGCACCGCAGCGGGCAGCCCTGCATAAATACGACGTATCGCACGCCGGGGCCGTCCACCGCGCCGAGAGATTGGATGGAATGAATGTTTCCGGTCATATTGCCACTTTCCTTTCATTGCTGAATTTATCAATCCGTTTGGGTAAACGGGGAACGTGCGGTACCCACCGCTGGGGGCAAAGAGGAAGGACAACCTACGTTTTTCCTTCCTCTTTGAACTCCTGCCTTTCCCTTAGATAGCCTGACGCAAACCAGAGAGGCGGGACCGCTTCGAAATTGGGGTACGGCAGCCGGGTTACTGTTGCGTGTCTTGCTCTGCCTTTTCGCAGTTCACAGACAGTTTACTGCTACACAGATCGGTATCTGACACTGCGAATAGGTTGAGAAAAACACGGAAGAAAAATCCTCTGCCGTTTCCCCTTTTCAGAGCGGTCACATGTCGGCAATCTGCGCCAGACTATCCCAAAGGAAACGGAGAGAAAATCAGAGGGGTGGAAACCTTGGTGTCCATCCCTCTTGTGCGCCCGCGCGGCGTCAGCCCAGTTCCGTTCGCTTCACAAGCGAAAACTCAGATCGCCTCGTGGAAGGTACGCGAAATAACCTCACGCTGCTGCTCGCGGCTCAGCTTGTAGAAGTTCACCGCATAGCCGGAAACACGGATGGTCAGGTTCGGGTACTGCTCCGGATGCTCGTAAGCCGCCATCAGGGTTTCGCGGTTGAGCACATTTACGTTCAGGTGATGCGCATTCTGCGCGAAGTAGCCGCCCATGATGGCAACAAGATTGTTCACCTGCTCCTCATCGGTCTTGCCGAGCGCACCCGGCGTGATGGAGAACGTGTTGGAGATACCATCGCGGCAGTAGGTGTAGCTCAGCTTTGCAACCGAGTTGAGGGAAGCCAGCGCGCCGGAAACGTCGCGGCCGCTCATCGGGTTTGCGCCCGGTGCCAGCGGTTCGCCGTGACGGCGGCCGTCCGGCGTGTTGCCGGTCTTTTTGCCGTACATAACGTTAGAGGTGATGGTCAGGATGGACATCGTGTGGATCGCACCGCGGTACAGCGGGAACTGCGTCAGCGCCTGATAGAACTTCTCGACCTGCTCACACGCGATCTGATCTACGCGGTCGTCGTCATTGCCGAACTTCGGGAAATCGCCCTCGATCTCGAAATCAACGATAATGCCGTTCTCCGGATTGCGGATGGGCTTTACCTTGGCATACTTGATCGCGGAGAGCGAATCCGCCATGCAGCTCATGCCCGCAATGCCGAATGCCATCAGGCGGCGCACCTCGGTATCATGCAGCGCCATCTGGCTCTTCTCGTAGGCGTACTTGTCGTGCATGTAATGGATGGTGTTCATCGCGGAAACGTAGGTCTTAGCCAGCCACGGACGGTAGAAGTCCATGCGGCGGAGAACCTCCTCATAATCCAGCACATCGCCGTCCATGACCGGCATCTCCGGACCGACCTGCTCGAACTTGTTCTCGTCACGGCCGCCGTTGATTGCCATCATCATCAGCTTTGCGATGTTGGCACGCGCACCGAAGAACTGCATGTCCTTACCGACGCGCATCGCGGATACGCAGCACGCGATTGCGTAATCATCGCCGTAGTACGGACGCATAACGTCGTCGTTCTCGTACTGCAGGGCATCCGTGTCGATAGATACCTTTGCGATGAACTTCTTCCAGTTCTCCGGCAGGTTTTCGCTCCACAGAACGGTCAGATTCGGCTCTGCGGCAGCGTTCAGGTTGTACAGGGTGTTGAGCATGCGGTAGCTGTTCTTCGTAACCATGTGACGGCCGTCCTCGCCGATGCCGCCGACTGCCTCGGTGATCCACATCGGGTCGCCGCCGAACAGCTCGTTGTACTCCGGCGTGCGCAGGTGGCGCGCCATACGCAGGTGCAGAACGAAATCGTCCATGATCTCCTGTGCCTCGCTCTCGGTGAGCAGGCCTGCCGCAATATCGCGCTCAAAGTAGATGTCGAGGAAGGTGGAGGTACGGCCAAGGCTCATTGCGGCGCCGTTCTGTTCCTTGATGCCGGCCAGATAGCCAAAGTACAGCCACTGAACGGCCTCCTTTGCGTTCTCCGCCGGACGGGTGATATCAAAGCCGTAGGAAGCCGCCATTGCGATCATGTCCTTGAGCGCCTTGATCTGGTCGCTCAGCTCCTCAGCGCAGCGGATTTCTTTCTCGGTGGTCGGCACGCTGCCGAGCGCATCCTTGTCCTTCTGCTTCTCCTCGATGAGGCGGTTCACGCCGTACAGCGCCACGCGGCGGTAGTCACCGATGATGCGGCCGCGGCCGTAAGCATCCGGCAGGCCGGTCAGCAGACCAACGTGACGCGCTTCACGAACGTCCTTGGTGTATGCGGAGAATACGCCGTCGTTGTGGGTCTTGTGGTACTTGAACTCCTCCTCAATCTTGGGAGAAACCTCATAGCCGTACTGCTTGCACGCATCACGGACCATACGCATGCCGCCGAACGGATTGCATGCACGCTTGAGCGGCTCATCGGTCTGCAGACCGACGATAACCTCGTTGTCCTTGTCGAGATAGCCCGGGCCGAAGGCCGTGATAGTGATAACGGTCTCGGTGTCGATATTACGGACACCGCCCTTTTCGCGCTCCTCCGCGAGCAGTGCATCGAACTTCTCACGCAGCGCAGTCGTGCGTGCGGTAGCCGGAGCCAGAAAAGCGCCGTCACCATCATACGGGGTGTAATTCTTCTGGATAAAGTCGCGGACATTGATCTCGTTTTCCCAGTTGCCGCCATTAAAGTTGTTCCATGCGTTCATATTCTTTTCCTCCTGTTTGTGCTGTCTGCTGTCCTTTTTTATGGTAACAAAAAAGGACAGCATCGCGTATTACTTGCGACACTGCCCAGACGGTCGGCATTGAGATACACTTCACGGTGCATCTGATTACGGAACTCCCTGCTCCCCGGTGGTTTGCGCTCCACCTGTGTCCGTCAGTTGCAGGGAATCTGTCTGGCATTAGCATAACACATCTGCCGCTCAATATGCAACTGCCGAAAGTCACAAAAAATCCATGTGAAAAAACGGTGGAATCTGTGTAAAGTATCTTTTCAATTTACACAAAATAGGGTATAGTAAAAATACGATACTGCGCATTGTACAATATACAGAATGCGGAAAACAGAGTCAGGAGGCAGACGAGTATGTTAAAGATTGGTATGCTGACCAGCGGCGGCGACTGTCAGGGTCTGAACGCGGCACTGCGCGGTGTAGCGAAAACACTGTATAACGAACTGGGAGATAAAGTAACCATCTATGGTATTCGGGACGGCTACCGCGGTTTGATCGAGGGCGATTACCACGAAATGCTGCCCGAGGATTTTTCGGATATTCTGACCGTCGGCGGCACCATTCTCGGTACGTCGCGCCAGCCGTTCAAGGAAATGCGCAAGACCATCGAGGACAGCGAGGAGACCAAGCTGGATAAAATGCTGCACACGGTGAAAAAGGCAGGCTTTGACTGTCTGGTCATTCTGGGCGGCAACGGCACGCACAAGACCGCAAACCTGCTGAGCATGAAGGGTGTAAACGTGGTAACGCTGCCCAAGACGATCGACAACGATCTGTGGGGCACCGAGCTGACATTTGGTTTTCAGTCCGCGATTGATATCGCGTCCACGGTTATTGATTCCATCCATTCCACCGCATTTTCGCACTCGCGCGTGTTCATCGTGGAGGTTATGGGACATAAAGCCGGCTGGCTGACGCTGTACGCAGGCATTGCCTCCGGCGCGGATGTCATCGTTATTCCGGAAATCCCCTACTCCGCAAAAAAGATTGCCGCAGCGATTGAAAAGCGTGCCAAGGCGGGCAAACGATTCTCGATCATTGCAGTGGCTGAGGGCGCGATAAGTCAAGACGAGGCCAAGCTGAGCAAAAAGGAATTCAAGGCTGCCCGCGAGGCGATGACCTATCCGTCCATCTCCTACCGCATTGCGGACGAGCTGAAGGAGCTGACCGGTCAGGAGATCCGCGTTACCATTCCGGGCCATTACCAGCGCGGCGGCGCTCCCTGCCCGGCCGACCGCGTGCTGACAAGCCGGTTTGGCGTAGCGGCAGCCCAGCTTATCCTGCAGAAAAAGTTCGGCTATATGGTTGCGCTGCAGGATAACCATATCGTGCCGGTTCCGCTGACCGAGGTCGCAGGCAAGCTGAAAACCGTTCCGCCCGATGGCGAACTGGTGAAGCAGGCAAGAGCGCTCGGACTGTCGATGGGCGACTGATTGCCGAATTGAGAATTGAAAATGGAGAATGGAGAAGGAACGCAGCTATTTAATCCGTTCCAAAAAGGACGCATAATATGCGTCCTTTTTTCGTGCGAAAGCACATATAAAATTCCGGTTTGCTTGCAAACCGCAACTACACGACAGGATTTCGTTCAGAAATCTGAGTCATTGTCCCGTGCCGTGCACGACCGCCGTTTCACGGCGGCATTCAATCGCGTTTGCCGTGCAAATGCAAAAAAACGCAGGACATGCGCGCGCAGCGCGGACATAGCCGCGCAAGGATAGCGCCTGCGTTTTTTTACAAGAAAAAAGGGATTTTGTGTGCCCGCCAAGGCGGACGCGCAAAATCCCGTATAGGACGTATCCGAGCCATTGGCTCGGTACGTCCCTCTCGTCCGAAAGCGTGGTTTCGGACGAATTATTTGATGGTCATAACCTGATCACGAGCAGGACCTACGCCAAGCATGGTAATCGGGCACTCGATGATGCGCTCCAGCTCCTTGATGTAGGACTGCACGGTTGCCGGCAGTTCCTCAAAGGAACGGCAGTTGGTGATATCCTCATCAAAGCCGTCGAACTCCTCGTAAACCGGCTCACAGTCTACCAGATCCATGAAGTTTGCCGGGAACTCGGTAACGGTCTCGCCGTTCTTCAGCTTGTATGCAACGCAGACCTTGAGCTTCGGCAGACCGCGCAGCGGGTCGATCTTGTTGATAACAACGTCGGTCAGACCGTTTACACGAACCGCATAGCGTGCAACGACTGCGTCGAACCAGCCGGTACGGCGCGGACGGCCGGTAACGGTACCGAACTCGCCGCCTGCATTGCGGATGTAGTCGCCGGTCTCGTCGAACAGCTCGGTCGGGAACGGACCCTCGCCTACACGGGTAGTGTAGGACTTAAAGATACCCATGATCTCGTTGATGGCAGTCGGGCCGACACCGGAACCGATGCAGCAGCCGCCTGCTACCGGATGAGACGAGGTAACATACGGATAGGTGCCCATGTCGAGGTCGAGCAGTGTGCCCTGCGCACCCTCGAACAGCACTTCCTTGCCGGACTTGATGGCGTCATAGGTCATAACGGTGGTGTCGCGCACCATCGGACGCAGACGGTCTGCGTAAACCTTGTACTCTGCGATAACAGCGTCCGCGTCGATCGGCTCGCCGCCGTAAACGCCGGTAATCACGCGGTTCTTACGGGCACAGGTCTCGCGGATAACCTCCTCGAAACGCTCTGCGTCTACAAAATCGTGCATGCGGATGCCGCTGCGCTCGGACTTGTCCATATAGGTCGGGCCAATGCCCTTCTTGGTGGTGCCGATTGCGGTGCCTTCCTTGGCCTTCTCCGCCTCGCTGAGCGCATCCAGCTCAAGGTGCCACGGCATGATGCAGTGGCAGCGTGCGTCGATGAACAGCTTGTCGGTGGAAACGCCCTTCTCGTGCAGACCGTCGATCTCGCCGAGGACAGCCTTCGGATTGACAACAACACCCGGGCCGATGACGTTGACGCACTCCGGATACAGGATGCCGGACGGAATCAGCTGCAGCTTGTACTTCTCACCGCCGGCTACAACGGTGTGACCGGCATTGTTGCCGCCCTGGCTGCGGACAACCAGATCCGCCTTGCCTGCGAAAATATCAATAAACTTACCCTTGCCTTCGTCGCCCCACTGAGCGCCGAGAATTACCTTACCTGGCATAGGATTTCCTCCCTTTCTATCTGCAACGTGCTCTTGTCACGCGATATACTTTATATATGTATGGATCATACCCTTGAAATTATAGCATACCCTTCTCTACTTTTCAATGCCGTTTTGCACGTTTTTGTCTTGTAAAAGACGGCCCGCCGTTGTAAAATATTTTATAATAGTGGGAAGTATGGCCGCACGGCGGTCTGTCCCGATGAAGGAGTTCGTTTTTCTATGCATTATCTTGATAACGCGGCGACGACCCGCGTGCTGCCCGAAGCAGCCGAAGCGGCCGTTCACGCGATGTGCGAGGAGTTCGGCAATCCGTCCAGCCTGCACCGCATGGGTCTGGAGGCCTCGCATCTGCTCGAGGACAGCCGCAGGACGGTCGCGTCTGCGCTCGGCTGTCTGCCCGAGGAAGTATATTTCACCGCCTGCGGCACGGAGAGCACCAACATCAGCCTGCGCGGTGCCGCTCACCTCAACCGACATAAAAAGGGCCGCATCATCACGACCGAGATTGAGCACGCGGCAACCGTCAACACCGCAAAGCAGCTTGCTGCGGACGGCTTCGACGTAGTTTTCCTTGCACCGGACGCAACCGGTCACATCACGCCCGAGGTGCTGAGCGAAGCACTGACCGAGGACACCATTCTTCTCTCCTGCCAGCTGGTCAACAACGAGATCGGCACGGTACAGCCGGTCGAACAGCTCGGAAAGCTGCTCAAGGCCAAGGCACCCAAGGCGCTGTTCCATATTGATGCCGTACAGGGTCTTTGCCGTGTACGCCTGACGCCGAAAAAATGGAACTGTGACCTGATGAGCGTTTCCGGCCACAAAATCGGCGCACCCAAGGGCATCGGTGCGCTGTATGTGAAAAAGGGCCTGCGCCTGCCTCCGCTGACGTTCGGCGGCGGTCAGGAGCGCGGGATGCGCCCGGGCACCGAGGCCGTGCCGAATATCGCCGCGTTCGCCAAGGCGTGCGAGATCCGTATGGCGCACTTTGACGAGGATTACGCCCATGTGCAGGAGCTGGCCGACTACCTCAAGCAGCAGGTGGCCGCCGAGCTGCCGGATGCTGTAATTAACGGCGAAGGCGATATCCCGCATGTTGTCAATCTTTCCATGCCCGGCTGCAAGAGCGAGGTCATGCTGCATGTACTCGAGGGGGACGAGGTTTACATTTCCAGCGGCTCAGCCTGCTCCAAGGGCAAGCAGAGCGGTGTGCTCAAGGCACTCGGTCTGCCGAAGGCGCGCACGGACAGCGCGCTGCGCGTTTCGTTTGCACCGTTCAACACAAAGGAAGATGTAGACGCATTCATCAATGCCGTTAAAAAAGGCGCAAAAATGTTCAGACGTTAACCGTTAGAAACAACGGACGGAGGTGCGAGTATGAAGAAATCGTATGTTTTCAACACCCTCATCTGCTGCGGCTGCACCGCACTGATTTTCCTGCTGCATTTTGTTGTGTATGGCGGTGTGCTGCTGAAAAGTCCGGGCTATGCCGGGCTGTTCTGCGCCGTCTGGATCGCGCATGCTGCCGGCTATTCCGGCACGCTGGAGCCGGAGGAGCGTCCGCATACCGCAGTGCGCGTTCGAGTGTTGCAGTTGCTGTACTGCATCCTTTTCGGCAGCGTTCTGTTCGCCACCATCGAGGACCCGTATAACGTTCTGTGCTGGTTCTGCGTGGTATACGGCGTGGTTTACATCATTTTCTTCCTGCGCAAAGGAGATAACGGCGCGGAACCGTGGACTGCGACGTTCATGATGCTCTGGATGCTGCTCACACTCGGCGCGTTTCTACTGATCGTGCATCCGATCACGGTGTCGCAGGCACGCAATCTGGTCGAGCAGGCCGGTTACACTGACCTGTACCGTTTTCAGTCCGTTGACTGGGACGCGGCCCGGTTCGCGCAGGTGATAAACAATGATACGGAGATTATCGGCTGCACCATGCCGGAGGAAAAGGAGCCGCTCGGCTGGTACGGTTTCCGCGCCTTCAAAGACGGAGAAAGATACTGCGTGGTCGTTTCGGCGGCACGCGGACAGATTGAAGTACAGGAAAAACAAGGAGTTTAATCTATATGGAATACAAAACCATCACCAAACCGGACGGCTCGGAGCAGAAGCTCGCCGTATATGACGGCAAATGCCGCTTCTGGATGGAGGGCCTTTACGACAGCCTGCCGGACACTGCCGAAAAGCGTGCAGAGGAATGCAGTCTGCCGGTCAAGATTGACCGCCGGGAGGACGGCACGGTCAGCGTCGGCACGCAGTCGCTCGTACCGTGGGAAACCGATTACGGCAAGCTGGAAATCATGGCGGACGTTTACTTAAACTATCTGGCACAGGTGTTCAACCTGCCGGATGATGATTACGTCAAGACCCGCTTGGAGTTCGGCTCGGACAGCGCCGACCGCGACAGCCTGATGACCGCCGAAGAAAAGGAAATCATCAGCGCAAACAAATAAATTTACCATCAAGGAGACAATAAATGAAAGAAGTATTACTGCTCAAGTGCGGTGAGATCGTCCTCAAGGGACTCAACCGCAAAACCTTTGAGGATCGTCTGCTGAAAAACCTCAAGCGCCGCATGGCGCACGTTGCAGACTGCGAGATCACCATGCGCCAGTCGGTCGTTTATGTGGAGATTCCGGACGATGCAGACGCAGATGCGGTTATGGAGTGCGCAAGCCGTGTGTTCGGCTTTGCGACCATCTCCCGTGCAGCGGTCTGCCCGGAAAAGACGCTCGAGAGTGTCATTGCGACCGCAAAGGACTATCTGGCACCCAATTTTGCGGCAGCTAAGACCTTTAAGGTCGAGTCCAAGCGCGGCGACAAGAAATTCCCGATGACCTCCACCGAAATCAGCCAGCACGTCGGCGGCGAGCTTGCTGATCTGTTTCCTGATGTTCGTCCGGACATGCACCATCCCGACCTGACCGTACACGTTGAGATGCGCGAGAAGTACGCCTTCGTTCACGCTGGTCCGGTTCCGGGTGCGGGCGGTATGCCCATCGGCTCGAACGGCCGTGCAGCGCTGCTGCTCTCCGGCGGCATCGACTCCCCTGTTGCCGGCTGGATGATGGCCAAGCGCGGTCTGGAGCTGTGCGGCATCCACTTTTTCAGCTATCCGTACACCTCCGAGCGCGCCAAGGAGAAGGTGCTTGAACTGGGTCGCAAGCTGACCGCATGGTGCGGCCGCATGAGCGTTATGGTCGTGCCGTTCACCCACATTCAGGAGGAAATCCGCGACAAGTGCCACGAGGAGCTGTTCACACTCATCATGCGCCGCTTTATGATGCGCATTGCCGAGCGCGTAGCTGTTGAGTACGGCTGCGGTGCGCTCATCACCGGTGAGTCGCTCGGTCAGGTTGCCAGCCAGACCATGCCCGCCATGGCCGTTACCGGCGCGGTGTGCGACCTGCCGGTGTTCCGTCCCTGCATCGGCATGGATAAGGAGGAAATTGTCACGATCGCCCGTAAGATCGACACCTTCGAGACCTCTATCCTTCCCTACGAGGACTGCTGCACCGTATTCACCCCGAAGCACCCGAATACCAAGCCGAAGATGCCGAAGATCCTCGAGGCAGAGAGCCACCTCGACGTTGAAGCACTCGTGGACGAGGCGGTTAAGGGTGTGGAGATTATCCACCTTCCGTAATAATTAGGAATGAGTAATTACTAATTAAAATAGCAATTCCCTTGATTTAAGGAGGAACTTTCATTGAACGCAGAACTTATCGCAGTCGGCACAGAGATCCTGCTGGGCGACATCGTAAACACCGATGCACAGCTGATCTCGCAGGGTCTGTCCGAGCTGGGCATCAATGTATTCTACCAGACCGTTGTCGGTGACAATCCGGCGCGTCTCGAGCGCGTAGTCCGCGAGGCAAAGGACCGTGCTGACATCATCATCACCACCGGCGGCCTTGGCCCAACCCTTGACGATCTGACCAAGGAGACGCTGGCGACCGTTTTCGGCAAAAAGATGGTACTGCATCAGCCGTCCATGGACCGTCTGACCGACTTTTTCAAGACCATCGGCCGCGAAATGACCAAGAACAACGAAAAGCAGGCATGGCTGCCGGAGGGCTGCACCGTATTCACCAACCTGTGGGGCACGGCACCCGGCTGTGCATTTGAGGCCGACGGCAAGCACGTTCTCATGCTGCCCGGCCCTCCGCGCGAGTGCAACCCGATGTGGAAGGAATGTGCAATGCCGTATCTGTACAAGCTGGCAGGCGGCTGCATCGTATCCCGCAACATCCGCGTATTCGGCCTCGGCGAAAGCAACATGGAGAATATCCTGCACGACATGATGGAAAAAAGCGCAAATCCGACTATTGCGCCGTATGCCCGCACCTCGGAGTGCTTCGCGCGCGTTACCGCCAAGGCGGACACCCCAGCAGAATGCGAGAAGATGCTCGATCCGGTCGTTGACGAAATCCTGAAGCTGCTCGGCGACGACGTTTACGGCGTAGATGTTGACTCTCTCGAGCAGGTAGTCGGCGACGGCCTGCGCGAGCGCAAGCTGACCCTCGCAGTAGCCGAAAGCTGCACCGGCGGTCTGCTGTCCAAGCGCCTGACCGACATCCCGGGCGCATCCGATTACTACCTCGGCGGTGTATGCTCGTACAGCAACAGCGTCAAGGAGAAGGTGCTCGGCGTGAAGAAGGAGACCCTCGATACGGTCGGCGCGGTATCTCCCGAAACCGCAGAGCAGATGGCTGTCGGCGTTGCAAATGCGCTTGGCTCGGACATCGGCGTCGGCATCACCGGCATTGCCGGCCCGGGCGGCGGCACCGAGGACAAGCCGACCGGTCTGGTCTATATCAGCGTTTGGTACGACGGCAAGTTCTTTACCCGCAAAATGCAGTCCTCGCTCGGCCGCGACCGTGTGCGCATGCAGGCCGCTTCTACGGCGCTTGATCTCATCCGCCGCCACATTTTCTAAACAAATTTATATCGAATTGTACGTTATTTTGTCATTCCCACTCAAATGATGTGGAAAGCAAACAAAATTTCTGTAAAGAAAGTCCAGTAATTGTGCTAAATTGCTGGACTTTTCTATTTATGTGATGTATACTATATCTAACTAAAGTGAGGGTATTCCGCCAAAATTCTGTCGAAGTACACAAACTGTTGGAAAATATTCGTATTTTCCTTCATTTGGCGGCTGTAAAGGGAGAGATGCTGTATGAAGAAAAAATCCGCAGCACCCGCCGCGGAAAAGCGAAGCGAGCTTTTCTATTCCGGCCGGGATTGTCGCGCGTTCGATTACATGGGAGCCCACCCTTTCGTGCAGGATGGTGAACAGGGTTATCTGTTCCGTGTTTATGCACCGGAGGCTGAAAAAGTTTCCGTCATGGGTGAGTTCAACGACTGGAATCGCGACGCCGATTATATGACGCGCGATGAACAGGGTATCTGGGAGAAATTTATTCCGAATATTCCGGAATATGCCGCATACAAGTATAGTGTATGGGCCAAGTCCGGCGATGTGTTTGACAAGTCCGACCCGTACGGCTTCCATTTCGAGACCCGTCCGGGCAACGCCACCAAGGCGTATGACATCGACGGCTACGAATGGGGCGACGCCTCGTGGCTGGACTGGCGCAAAAAGCACCTGCCGTATTCCAATCCGGTCAACATCTACGAATGCCACCTCGGCTCGTGGAAGATGCACGAGGACGGCAACTTCTACTCCTACCGCCAGCTGGCGGACGAGCTTGTGCCGTATGTCAAGGAAATGGGCTACACCCACATCGAGTTCATGCCGCTGACCGAGTATCCGTTCGACGGCTCATGGGGCTATCAGGTAATCGGCTATTTTGCCGCCACCAGCCGCTACGGCACGCCGAAGGATCTGATGTACCTGATCGACAAGGCGCATCAGGCCGGTCTGGGCGTTATCATGGACTGGGTTCCGGCGCACTTCCCGAAGGACGGCTGCGGACTGGTCGAGTTTGACGGCTCGCACCTGTACGAATACGCCGATCCACTCAAGATGGAGCACAAGGAATGGGGCACGCGCGTATTCGACTACGGCAAGGTCTCCACGAGAAACCTGCTGTTCTCCTCCGCGATGTTCTGGATCGAGAAATTCCACATGGACGGCCTGCGCGTGGACGCGGTCGCTTCCATGCTGTATCTGGATTACAACCGTCAGGGCGAATGGCGGCCGAACGTTCACGGCGGACGCGAAAATCTGGAGGCCGTTGACTTCCTGCGGCTGCTCAACGAGTACATCCTGACCGATCATCCGGACGTTATGATGATCGCCGAGGAGTCCACCGCATGGCCGATGGTGACCAAGCCGGGTTACGACGGCGGTCTGGGCTTCAACTTCAAGTGGAACATGGGCTGGATGAACGACATGCTGTGCTACTGTTCGGCGGACCCGTTCTTCCGCAAGGACATGCACGACAAGATCACCTTCTCGTTCATGTACGCCTTTTCCGAAAACTACATCCTGCCGCTCTCGCACGATGAGGTCGTGCACGGCAAGTGCTCGCTCATCAGCAAGATGCCGCCTCCGTACGAGAATCAGTTCGGCGGTCTGCGCGCGCTGTACGGCTACATGGCCGCACACCCGGGCAAGAAGATGCTGTTCATGGGTGGCGAGTTTGCACAATTCTCCGAATGGGCGTACCAGCGCGGACTGGACTGGATGCTGCTGGATTATCCGGCGCACCGCCAGATGCAGGCGTACGTCAAGGCGCTCAATCACTTCTACCTTGCTACTCCGCAGCTGTGGGAGCAGGATACCGACTGGCGCGGCTTTGAGTGGATCAGCCATGAGGACAACCGCAACAACATCATCGCCTTCCGCCGTGTGGCGAAGGACGGCTCGGATATCGTGGTCGTTGTCAACTTCTCTCCGGAGGAGCAGCAGGAATACCGCATCGGCGTTCCGATCACCGGCACTTATGAAGAGATATTCACCTCGGACAAGACCGAGTTCGGCGGCAGCGGCATGGCAAACGGCAAGCTCAAGACCGAAAACAAGCCCATGCACGGTCAGGAACAGTCCATTGTTCTGAAGATTCCGCGCTTCGGCGTGTTGTTCTTCAAGGGCAAGGCAAGAGCCAAGCGCCGCACCAAGGCAGAGATCGAGGCCGCAAAAGCCGCGGCTGCCAAGAAACCGGTAAAGCGCACCCGCTCGACCAAGGCAGTTGCCCGCACAACCGAGAAGGCCGTAGCCAAGACCGGCTCCAAGGCCGTTGCCCGCACAACCGAGAAGGCCGTAGCCAAGACCGGCTCCAAGGCCGTTGCCCGCACAACCGAGAAGGCCGTAGCCAAGACCGGCTCCAAATCCGTTGCAAAGACCACTGAAAAGGCGGTGGCACGCACCGGAACCAAGGCAGTTGCGAAAGCCACCGAAAAAGCGGTTTCCGTACCGACAGACAAGGCAGTAACCGCAACCGGCGGTTCTAAATAACAGGTGAAAACCTGCAGAAAGAGATACACAGAGGGGATACGCCAGACGGCGTATAGATCGCAGCGATGCAAACTGTGAAAAAGGAGAATTTACATGTATCGGAAAAAAGAATGCGTAGCCATGCTGCTCGCAGGCGGCCGCGGCAGCCGTTTGTATGTGCTGACCAAAAAGGTCGCTAAGCCTGCCGTACCGTTCGGCGGTAAGTACCGTATTATCGACTTTCCGCTTTCCAACTGCGTCAACTCCGGCATTGATACTGTCGGCGTGCTGACCCAGTACGAGCCGCATGTGCTCAACGCTTACATCGGTTCCGGCCAGACGTGGGACCTCGACCGCCTGCGCGGCGGCGTCTATGTTCTGCCGCCGTACGAGAGCAAAAAGACCGAGTGGTACAAGGGCACCGCAAACGCCATCTACCAGAACATTCAGTTCCTGGAGGATTACGATCCCGAGTACGTCCTCATTCTCTCGGGCGACCACATCTACAAGATGGACTACAACAAGATGCTCCAGCAGCACAAGGAGACCGGCGCTGACGCGACCATCGCGGTGCTGGACGTTCCGCTTTCCGAGGCTTCCCGTTTCGGCATCATGAACTGCAAGCCGGACGGCACCATCTACGAATTCGAGGAGAAGCCGAAGGAGCCGAAATCCACGCTGGCTTCCATGGGCATCTACATTTTCACCTGGAAAAAGCTGAAGGAATACCTCATCAATGACGAGGCCAACGAGCAGTCCTCCAACGACTTCGGCAAGGACATCATTCCGGCGATGCTGAATAACGGTGAAAAGCTGGTTTCCTACCGCTTCAAGGGCTACTGGAAGGACGTAGGCACCATCGAGAGCCTGTGGGAAGCAAACATGGATCTGCTCTCTCCGAACTCCGGCCTGCAGCTTTCCGATGACAGCTGGAAGATCTACGGCCGCACCACCGGTTCGCCTCCGCATTTCACCTCCAAGCAGGCTAAGGTTACCCATACCCTGCTCTCCGAGGGCTGTGAGATCTACGGCGACGTTTCCGAGTCCGTCCTGTTCTCGGATGTTAAGATCGGCAAGGGTGCCAAGGTGGAATATTCCATCCTGATGCCGGGTGCTGTGGTTGAGGAAGGCGCGACCGTGCGCTACTCCATCGTAGCCGAAAAGGCCGTTATCGCCAAGGGCGCGGAAGTCGGCGGCAGCCCGTCCGACAGCGACGCAGACAACTGGGGCGTTGCGGTAGTAGCCGAAGGCGTTCGCATCGGCAGCGGCGCAAAGCTGGCCGCTAAGGAAATGGCAGACGAGGATCTGCCGGACGTAAAGTAAGGGGGCGGCACAAACATGAACAGCGTTTTAGGCATGATCATTGCATTTGATACCGACAACGATCTCCGCGAGATCACCGAGCACCGCACGGTCGGTGCGGTACAGTGGGGCGGCCGGTATCGCATTATCGATTTTATGCTTTCCAATATGGTAAACAGCGGCATTTACCGCGTGGGTGTACTGATGAAGGACAAGTACCAGTCCCTGATCGACCACATCGGCAATGCCAAGGACTGGGATCTTTCCCGCAAGAACAGCGGCGTAACCTTGCTGCCGCCGTACTCCTACTCCAAGAAGGCGTCTCCGCTGGTAACCGGCGAGTACCGCGGCAAGATTGACGCACTGGCCGGTGCAGTTGACTTCCTGCAGAAGAACCGTGCAGACTATGTAGTCGTAGCGGACGGCGACATTGTTGCCAATGTACCGCTCGACGACGTGATCGACCGCCATATTAAGTCCGGCGCAGACCTGACCATGGTATGCACCAAGAAGCAGAAGAATTCCCCGTTCACCACCTATGTGGAGCTGAACCGCAAGAAGGAAGCCGTTGACATCCGCGTTGGAGACTGCAACGAAGGCAAGTGCAAGCATGCGGCACTCGGCATTTACGTCATGAGCCGCCAGTACCTTATCCACATGCTGTCCGACTGCGTAACCCATAACTGCATCCACTTTGAGCGCGAGTTCCTCACCCGTGCCCTGATGGACGGCACGGTAGCCGGCTACCTGTTCAACGAGTACGCCGTCAAGATCGAGGACACCTTCGACTACTACCGCTCCAACATGGACATGCTCGACAAGGATGTCCGCAACGAGGTATTCAAGCGCACCCGTCCGATCCTGACCCGCATCAAGGACGAGGCTCCGACCTATTACGGCGATGAAGCCGACGTAGAGGACTGCCTCATCGCCGACGGCTGCCGCATCGAGGGCAAGGTAAAGAACTCCGTCCTGTTCCGCGACGTTGTGATTGAAAAGGGCGCCGAGGTCAATAACTGCATCATCATGGAAGGCGGGCGCATTATGACCGAGGCTTCGCTCCGTCATGTCATCACCGACCGCAATGTTATTATCCGTGATGGCCGCACGATGATGGGACACGAAAATTATCCGATCACCATCGCAAAAAACGCAACCGTTTGATCCTTTTCTGTTAAATCCGCATAAACTTCTGTTTAGAAGTTGCTATCACAGCAAAAACGCATTTTCCGCAGCGCAAATGTTCGTGAAATATTGCTATATTACATTCAGACAGAAACGAGTATAATAAAATTACAACGGGTGCGGAAACGGTCAGCGCTGTTTCCGCACTCTCTGTTGGGGAGGCTCGGCTTTATGAAAATCATGTATGTTACCAGCGAATGCGCTCCGTTCATCAAAACCGGCGGATTGGGCGATGTAGCAGGTTCGCTCCCGCAGGCACTCGCTGCCAAGGGACATGACGTGCGTGTATTCTGCCCGCTGTATTCTGCGATCGACCAGAGTATGCGCGAAAAGTTCTATTACATCAAAAACGCTTACGTCCGTCTGGGCTGGCGCAACCAGTACTGCGGTATCTTCCGCTATGAGGCAGACGGCGTTACCTATTATTTCATCGATAATGAGTATTACTTCGCACGCGGCCAGATCTACGGCGAGTACGACGACGCAGAGCGCTTCGCGTACTACTCCAAGGCGGTACTCGAGGTACTGCCCGATCTGGAGTGGAAGCCGGATGTGATCAACTGCAACGACTGGCAGACCGCCCTCGTTCCGGTTTACTACAACCTGATGTTCGCTTCCCGTCCGTTCTACGAGAACATCAAGACCGTGTTCACTATCCACAACATCCAGTACCAGGGCCGCTACGGTCGTGAGATTCTGGAGTATGTGCTCGGCATTGACGATGCACACTTCCGCTCCGGCTTTATGGCAATGGACGGCGACGTCAACCTGATGAAGGCTGCTATCGTAGCTTCCACGGCTGTCACCACGGTTTCACCGACCTATGCCAACGAAATTCAGACCGAATACTACGGCTACCGTCTGGATTCCGTGCTACGCATGAACAGCTACAAGCTGCACGGCATCCTGAACGGCATCAATATGGATGCGTTCAATCCGGAAACTGACAGCAAGATCTTCAAGAACTACGGCCCAAACAACCCGCAGGATAAGCTGGTCAACAAGACCGAGCTTTTGAAGCTCTGCGGCCTTGAGGGCGATGCAAACACGCCTGTTATCGGCATCGTTACCCGCTTTGTTGACCAGAAGGGACTCGACCTTGTGGAAGCAGTCCTGCCGGATATTCTGGCGGATGATGTTCGCCTGATCGTGCTCGGCACCGGTGACTACCGCTATGAGCAGATGTTCATCGAGGCAAAGCGCCGCTGGCCGGATAAGGTTTCCGCGTCCATCATGTTCTCCGGCGATCTGGCAAACCGCATTTACGCAGGCGCCGATATGTTCCTGATGCCGTCCAAGTTTGAGCCGTGCGGCCTGGCACAGATGATCGCACTGCGCTACGGCACCATTCCGATCGTCCGCGAGACCGGCGGCCTCAAGGACACCGTTCACGCCTTTGTCGATTATGCCGGCACGGGCAACGGCTTCACCTTTGCAAGCTACAACGCGCACGACATGCTGCACGTTATCCGCGAGGCCTGCGGCGTATTCCGCTTTAACAAGCCTGCGTGGAGCAAGCTGATTATGCAGGGTATGCAGAGCGACTTCAGCTGGGGCAGCTCTGCCGATAAATATATCGAGGTTTACAAGACCGCGATGGGTCAGTAACCGACCTGTCAGCCCGACCCGTCACCCGATTTGAGGGAATACGGTGACGGTAACCGGTGATTCCGTAATTTTCATCCCATTGAAATCTACGGCATCCTTAGAGGTGCTGACGAGTGATACGGCAAGAGTGATTTGCGAGTAAAGTTTGCGATTTGGCTAGGCGCGGTTCCGCAGCAATACTTTGTGTATTGCAAGGGATCGCAACGACGCCAAAGCGCAAAATTTCCGCAAAGCACCGCAGACGTATCGCTCGGCAGTGCCTCCAAACAACTATGTGAGGAGATAAGAAAGACCATGCCAAAGACCCAGTACACAAAGACCGCTTTGAAAGAAGCCATTGCAGGTAAACTGCAGCGACATTTTGCCTGCGAGGTAGAGGACGCTACCAAGGATCAGGTATACGAGGCTTGTGCCCTCGTAGTGCGCGATGCACTGACCGAGCACATGATCGAAACCCAGAATGAGGTAGAGCGCGACGGAGAGCGTCAGGTGCATTACCTGTGCATGGAATTTCTTGTCGGCCGCAGCCTGCGCAACAACGCCTACAACCTCGGTATGCTGGACGCTCTGACCGCAGCCCTGAAGGACATGGGCTTCGAGATGGCGGACATCTTCGAGGAGGAAGCTGATCCCGGTCTGGGCAACGGCGGTCTTGGTCGTCTGGCTGCCTGCTACATGGACGGCATGGCGACCGACGGCGTACGCGGCACCGGCTACTCCATCCGCTACGAGCACGGCATTTTCAAGCAGAAGATCGTAGAAGGCCAGCAGGTCGAGCTGCCGGATTCCTGGCTGTCTACCGGCGAGGTTTGGCAGATTCCGGCAATGGATGAGACCCGCGAGGTCAAGATCGGCGGCACGGTTGACACCTACTTCGACGATAACGGCAAGCTGGTCGTCAACTACCACGATTACACGCCGGTTCTGGCAGTTCCGTATGATATGCCGATCTCCGGCTACGGCACCAACAACATCGCGCGTCTGCGCCTGTGGAAGGCACAGAGCCCGATCGCACTGGACATGAAGCTGTTCTCCTCCGGTGAGTATCTGAAGGCACTGGAGAAGCACGCACTGGCAGAGACCATCTCCATGGTCCTCTATCCGGAGGATAACCACCGCGAGGGTCAGTCCCTGCGTCTCAAGCAGCAGTATTTCCTGGTTTCCGCAACCCTGCAGGACATCTGTGCAAAGCACAAGGCCAAGTACGGCACACTCGAAAACTTCGCGCACAAGCACGTCTTGCATATCAACGATACGCACCCGACCCTGGTTATTCCGGAGCTGATGCGCATCCTGATGGACGAGAATGACATGAGCTGGGAGCAGGCCTGGAACATCACCAGCCAGTCTGTTGCTTACACCAACCACACCGTTATGCCTGAGGCCCTCGAGTGCTGGCCGGTATCGCTCGTTCAGGAGCTGATGCCGCGTGTTATGCAGATCATCTACGAAATCAACGAGCGCTTCTGCAAGGAGCTGTGGAACTACTTCCCGAACGACTTCCAGAAGATCTCCAAGCTGGCTATCGTTGCCGACGATACCGTCCGCATGGCGCATCTGGCTATCGCAGGCTCGTTCTCCATCAACGGCGTATCCGCGCTGCACTCCGAGATCCTCAAGGAGCGCGTATTCACCGATTTCTACAAGATCTACTCCTCCAAGTTCTGCAACGTCACCAACGGCATTGCACACCGCCGCTGGCTGTGTGAGGCCAACCCGGAGCTGGCTGAGCTGATCGAGAGCAAGATCGGCACCGGCTACCGCACCCATCCGTCCGAGCTGCAGGTTCTGAACAACTATGCGGACGACAAGGAGCTGCTCGACAAGCTGGGCGAGATCAAGCGCCACAACAAGCAGCGTCTGGCAGATTATATCAAGGCGCACAACGGCATCGAAGTCAACATGGACTCCATCTTTGACGTACAGGTTAAGCGTCTGCACGAGTACAAGCGCCAGATGCTGAACATTCTGCACATCATCAGCCTGTACCACAAGCTGAAGGACAATCCGGATATGGATTTCGTTCCGCGCACCTTTATCTTCGGCTCCAAGGCCGCACCGGGCTACGCAGTAGCGAAAAAGACCATCCAGCTGATCAACTCCATCTCCAAGATGATCGACAACGATCCGGCAGTACGCGACAAGCTGAAGGTCGTATTCCTCGAGGACTACAAGGTATCTCTGGCTGAGATTATCATGCCGGCCGCCGAGGTTTCCGAGCAGATCTCCATCGCCGGCAAGGAAGCATCCGGTACCGGCAACATGAAGTTCATGATGAACGGTGCTCTGACCATCGGCACGATGGACGGCGCAAACGTCGAGATCTGCGAGGCAGTCGGCAAGGAGAACATCTTCATCTTCGGTATGGAGACGCCCGAGGCTGAGGCACTGGCCGCTTCCGGCAGCTATGAGCCGATGGTCATCTACCAGAACGATCCGGTGATCCGCCGCGTGCTCGATCAGATGATCCACGGCTTCGGTGACGGCGTGGACTACACCGATATTGCCAACCTGCTGCTGCACGGCGGCAACGGCGGCCCGGCTGACCGCTATATGAGCCTCAAGGACTTCGCATCCTACGCAGCCGCTCAGGAGCGCGTAAGCGAAGTTTACCGCAATCAGGATCAGTGGAACCGCATGGCGCTGATCAACATTGCAAACTCCGGCCGCTTCGCAGCGGACCGCTCGATTGCTGAGTATGCACAGAATATCTGGCGCGTAAAAACGAATTTCGCATTCTAAGGCTTCGCCTTCGATAGAAAGGACGCAACCGTCCTTTCTATCGAGAAACGCCCTTGCCAGGCAAGCCTGTAAGGGCTATTGCAGAGAAATCCCCCGAAAACTTCCCGGTTTTCGGGGGATTTCTCTGTTTGTTAAAAAAGTCAGGCACATGTCCTGACTTTTTTGTCGCGCTACGCGCTCCATTTTATATGCGAACATAGTTCGCAATCTTCCCATTTTCCATTCTCTTCACTCTCCACTCTCCAATCTCAACTCTGTATTCGGGTAGTAATGCGCAAGTATCTCGGTATAATCATATCCCTGCTCCGCCATATATTTCGCACCGTACTGCGACAGACCAACACCGTGTCCGTATCCGATGGTGTGAAACGTAATACTGTCCTCGGTGGTTGTGATGGTGAAATTCGTGGACTGCAGGCCGAACAGCGCCCGTACTGCGGTCCCCTCGACGGTCACGCCGCCGAGCTTGACGGTTTTCACACCGCCAGCCGCCGAGCGCACCGAGGACGCAAACCAGCGGTCGGGCGTACCGCTCACATCCGCTTTTGGCAGAGTCTGCGCGACCTTTTCGCGGAACGCATCCGCCGTTAGCGTCACCTCGCTCTCGTATCCGGCGTACTGCGTGCCGCCCGGACTGGCCACGCTTTGCAGATACGGAATATCCTCGCCCCAGACATCGGCGGCAGACTCGGTCTTCGGACCGCTGACGCAGTGGAACACAGCCGCAATCGGTGCACCGTCGCAGGTCAGGATCTGCCCTGCCGTGTCCTTGACGGCCTTGCGTATCCGCGAATAGCCGGTGCTGAACGTCTTGACCGCGTCCGGCTGATATGCCGCACAATGGCTGTAATCGTCGCAGACATCCGCATCCGGATGCTCTGCCGGCCGTCCTCTCGACTGCTTATACACCGCGTACGTCCGCGCTGCGACCGCCTGTGCGCGGATGGCTTCAACCGGAAAATCGTCCGCAATCTCTGCCGCCGTCACGCCTTCCACATAGGTCTCCAGCGGCATTTCCTGCGCCTTGCCGTTCACCAGAACCGTGATGGTTAAGCCATCTGTTGCTGCCGCTGTGACGCTTTCTGCGGGTGCCTGCGGCTCCGTCTTGTCCGTTTCCGATGGGTAAAATACCGGCAGCAAATACAGCACCAGCACCAGTCCGACACCGGTCAGCAGCAGTCTGTGCATGGTATCTCCTCCTTCCCTCTCTACCACAGTGTATGATGCAGATTCGAGGAATATAACACAAAATATAGTTTTTCATTGACAACTCATACTTTATGTTGTATTATAAAGGACATAAAGAATCGAACATTTGTTCGTATATCGTAAGGAGGGGCCGCCATGAAATTATGTGAGATGGCGCAGGAATACCGTGTAAATGTCGCTCTGCTGGAGCTGCGTATCAAGCAGCTTCAGGCGGCGCAGAAGCGTGCGCGTCAGCCGGAGGTGCGCTACCGGCTCAAGCAGCGCGCAAAATTCCTGCAGACGCTGATCAACGAAAGCCGCCAGACCGTATTCCTGATGGAGCACTACCACGACCACAGTGAAGAAGGTGACGCGCATGCGGACTGTCGCGCTGTCTGAGCACACAGCGACACGGCTGGCCTACCGGCAGTATCTCGGTCTGCTCGCGGAGGACGACCGCGGCTTCCGGCAGGCATTCCGCACGGCCTTCTTCCGGGCCATGCGCGAGCAGCTGACACCGCGGCAGTACGAGGTGCTGTGGATGATCGAGGTGGAGGGATTATCCTGCAAGCAGTGCGCCGAACGGCTCGGGATCAGTCCATCGGCGGTATCGCGGCACTGCTCCCGCGGCAAAAAGCGGCTACGGACGCTGCTTGCGTACAATCTGGAGCTGAGACATCAGTATTTTTCTTAGCTGCAAGCGAAAACCGGCACATACAGAGTTTTTTCTCCTTATGTGCCGGTTTTGTTTGTTTGATTGCCAAATCGAGATCGAACACTTGCGAAGCAAACAGAATCCTGCCTGCAAGGCGCGATTTTTCTTCAGAATTCGACCGAAAGCGTGGTTTTTATCGAGAGGCGGCTCGAAAAACGTTAGTTTTTCGACAGCTTCAAAAAAGAGCGGTCTCCCGACCGCTCTTTTGTATTCCGAAGCATCAGCATGCGCCCTTTTCCGAGCAGAATTTGACTTCTTTGCCCTCAAGGATCATATTTGTGGTGCGCACGGCGCACATTTTACCGCACATCGAGCAGGTATGACGCTCGGTCGGCGGAACCTGATTATAGAACCGCTCTGCCTTTTCCGGGTCGAGTGCCAGCGCGAACTGCGCGGACCAGTCCAGCTTATGACGCGCGTCTGCCATTGCGTTATCGCGGTCACGCGCACCGGGCAGACCGAGTGCGATATCGGCGGCGTGGGCTGCAATTTTGCTGGCGACGATGCCCTCGCGGACATCATTTTCATCCGGCAGACGCAGGTGCTCCGCCGGTGTAACGTAGCACAGGAAGTTCGCGCCGGCCTGTGCGGCGATGGCGCCGCCGATGGCCGAGGTGATATGGTCGTAACCCGGTGCAATGTCGGTAACGAGCGGCCCGAGGACATAGAAAGGCGCTCCATGGCAAAGGCGCTTTTCCATCTGCATATTGGCCGCAATCTCGTTCATCGCCATATGGCCGGGGCCTTCGATCATAACCTGCACATCCTTCGCCCACGCACGCTGTGCAAGATTGCCCAGTTCGATCAGCTCGCTGATCTGACCCGCGTCGGACGCATCATCAATGCAGCCCGGGCGCAGTGCGTCACCCAGCGAAATGGTAACGTCGTAGCGGCGCAGAATGTCCAGCACCTCGTCGTAATACTCAAAGAACGGATTCTCATTGCCGGTCATCTTCATCCATGCGAACAGCAGCGAGCCGCCGCGGGAGACGATATTCATTTTGCGTCCCTCTCGCATAAAGGCTTCAACCGCACGGCGGTTGATACCCGCATGAATGGTCATGAAGTCCACGCCCTCCCTGGCGTGCGCCTCAACGACCTTGAGGAAATCCTGCGCTGTGATCTCGAGCAGGTCCTTTTCCAGATACCCGATCGCGTCGTACATCGGCACGGTGCCGATCATCGCCGGCGACATGTCGATCAGCTGCTTGCGGAAGGTGTTGGTCTTGCCGTAGTTGGATAGATCCATGATGGACTCCGCGCCCATGTCAACGGCCATGCGCACCTTGCGCAGCTCCATCTCGTAGTCCTTGCAGTCACCCGAAATGCCGAGATTGACATTGATCTTTACGCGGGTGCCGTCGCCGACCGCCTCTGCGGACAGGCTTTTGTGATTGATGTTCGCCGGAATCGCAATCGTACCCTTTGCGACTCGTTCCATGATGAACTCGACCGGACGGTTTTCCTTTTTGGCGACCGTTTCGATCTCCGGCGTGACGATACCGCGCTTTGCGGCATCCATCTGCGTTGCATAATTTCTCATGGCTTACTGATACTCCTTCTGAATTAGGCAATCCGCATAATTAAACAAGAGCGATTTACGAGTAAATTTTGCGTACTGATTAGGCGTGGTTTTGCAGCAATACGAGTGTATTGCAAAAAATCACAACAACATCAGGACGCAAAATTTCCGTAAAGCGCCGCAGCTTTAATTGTGCGGGATTGCCTTTTATATTGCTTCCGGAGTGCGGTTTTCATATAAATCTGCAGTGGCATGCGGTGCGCTCTGTCCTCAGCAGATTGCCGCACTTCGGCGGCTGACAAGCCTTGTTCTAAGGGGGACTCCGTCCCCCTTAGATACCGAACAAGTTTCCATGGAAACTTGTCCGGATATCCCCCTCTCGTTTGCACAACAAACGAGGCCGCGCCGCGGCGGCGCGGGCAGTGGTAAGAAAGTCAGGTACACGCCCTGACTTTCTTAGGGAATTTTATGCGGCACACTGCAGTGCGCCTGTTCTGCTTGTTTTGCCTTCGGCAAAATACAGCAGAAATGTATTAAACGTATAAGTAATCTGCCATAACCGGCTGTAAACCGTGATCGCAGATCGCCTGATATACCTCATCGACCGAGCGGCCGTCCGAGATCTCGAACTGCTCATCGCCCTTATCCTCGCCGGAGTGACCGCCGATACCGACGTCTACGCCTGCGGAAATCTTGGTGGCGGCGATGCCGATGATATTATCGCGGAAGCCCGCTCGCTCGCGGGTCGAGATAGTGATGGACGCGAACGGCATGAAGATGCGGTAGGCACAGACCACCTGCAGCAGCTGCGGCTCGTGCACGTCCTTCGGATTGATTTTATCGTTATTGATGATCGGGCGCAGGCGTGGACACGAGAAAGCGATCTCTGCATGCGGATACTTGCGCTGCAGCAGGTACGCGTGCAGACCGGTCGCAAACGCGTCCTTTCGGAAGTCGGACAGACCGAGCAGCGCCGCAAAGCCGACACCGCGCATGCCGCCCATCAGTGCACGCTCCTGTGCGTTCAGGCGGTACGGGAAAATGCGCTTGTGACCGCCGAGGTGCAGGGTTTTGTACTTCTGGTCGTCATAGGTCTCCTGAAATACGGTAACGTAGTCCACACCGCACTCATGCAGATAAGCGTACTCATCCACGTTGAGCGGATAAATCTCGATGCCGATGACACGGAAATACTTGCGCGCCAGCTTAACGGCCTCGCCGATGTAGGATACCGGCGACATGGCACGGCTCTCACCGGTCAGAATGAGGATTTCCTGCAGACCGGTCTCCGCGATGGCCTTCAGCTCCTGCTCGACCTCGTCCATATCCAGCTTGGCACGGCGAATCTTGTTATGACAGTTGAAACCGCAGTAAATGCAGTAATTTTCGCAGTAATTGGCGATATACAGCGGCGTGAACATCTGCACCGAGTTGCCGAAATGCTTGCGCGTTTCGGCCTGTGCGCGCTGCGCCATCTGCTCAAGGAACGGCAGCGCCGCGGGAGACAGCAGTGCGCCGAAGTCCTCCGGCGAGAGAACGTCCTTGCGAAGCGCACGCAGTACGTCAGCCGCCATATAGGCATCCGCATCATAGGCGTTCATGCGGGAAATGACCTCGTCCTGCACCTCGGAGCCGATGTTGTCCATACCCGGCTGGTACTCCATGTGATTGGTTTGTTCAGTGATATATTTTGCGGAGATGATCTCCGTTTTTTCGTTTTCCATGACAAATACCTTTCTGTTTTCGCGCAAAGCGCACATTTAATCGAGAACTTTAATCCTGCAGGAAACCGGTCAGCGGAGAGGATGCCGACGCCGTCTCACGGACGCGGCCCAGACCGGCAAGGTACGCCGTACGGCCTGCCTCAATCGCCTGCTTGAACGCCTCAGCCATCGCCGGAATATCGCCTGCGGTGGCAATCGCGGTGTTGGCCATGATAGCTGCCGCGCCCATCTCCATCGCCTCGCAAGCCTGCGACGGACGGCCGATGCCTGCGTCCACGATGATCGGCAGATCAATTTCATCAATCAAAATCTTGATGAACTCGCGGGTAGCAAGACCCTTGTTCGTACCGATGGGAGCCGCCAGCGGCATGATGGAGGCCGCGCCCGCGTTGACCAGATCACGCGCAACGTTCAGATCGGGATACATATACGGCATGACAACAAAGCCTTCGTTTGCGAGAATCTCGGTCGCGCGGATGGTCTCCTGATTGTCCGGCAGCAGGTACTTGCTGTCGCGCATGATTTCGATCTTGACGAAATCGCCGCAGCCGCACGCACGCGACAGACGCGCAATGCGAACTGCCTCGTCGGCATTGCGGGCACCCGAGGTGTTCGGCAGCAGCGTTACGCCCTCCGGAATATAGTCGAGGATGTTAGCCGTGCCGCCCTCATTTGCTCGGCGCAGCGCCAGCGTGATAATCTGTGCGCCTGCATTCTGCACAGCAGCGTTGATCAGGTCGAGCGAATACTTGCCGGAACCAAGGATAAAGCGGGACTGGAACTCGTGTCCGCCGATTACAAGCGTATCTTTCATGTGAAAAACTCCTTTTTCTTGACCCATTTAAGGGAAACGTATAAACTGATAGTATAAATAAGAAAGGGGAACGTAAAAGTGAAAAAGTTTATCGAAGAATTCAAAGCCTTCGCGCTGCGCGGCAACGTGATGGACATGGCGATCGGTGTTATCATCGGCGGTGCGTTCACCAGCATTGTGACTTCACTGACCGATAACCTCATTAACCCGATTCTCGGCCTGTTCGGCGGCACCGATTTAAGCGGTTTCGTGCTGAATATCGGCGGTGTGGAGCTGCGCTACGGTGCATTCATCACCTCGATCATCAACTTTTTGATCATGGCGTTCGTGCTGTTCTGCCTGCTCAAAACGGTCAATAAGCTGACTGCGCTCGGCAAAAAGCCGGAAGCACCCACAGAGCCGACCACCAAGGTCTGCCCGTTCTGCTGCAGCGAGATTCCGATCAAGGCTGTCAAGTGTGCACACTGCGGTTCCGATCAGCCGAAAGAATAAATAGAGAGTGGAGAATGAAAGCTGCGGCTTCTGTTCTCCGTTTTCTATTTACGGCTCCGTTTCGCCAATGAGCAGGCGCAGCACCATCGTGCCTTCATGTGCCGAGCAGACCGCTACGCGCGGCGCCATCAGGCCGAGACCGTCGGCTACATCGCTTGTACCGTCGCCGCAGAGGTACACATGGCCGAAGCGTTTTTCGGTCTTGATCAGGTTCGCCGAGCCGTAGCCTGCCATGCCGCTGCCCGATACGACCGGCTTTTCCGGCAGTCTGGTAAGCAGATTCTCGAGCAGCATAGCCTTCTGATCCGGCTTGTCGAACGCCTCTACGACCACATCACAGCCGGAGAACAGCCGCTCCACGTTGGACGGAACGACCCGCTCGGTGTAGGTCTCGTAGGTGAGATAGGGATTGATGGCCTCAAGCTGCTCGACCAGCGCGAGCGTTTTCGGGATGCCGAGGTCCTTCATCGTGTAATGCTGTCGGTTGAGGTTGGTGATGTCCACCACATCGAAATCCACGAGGATGAGATGACCGACACCCAGCCGCGCCAGAAAAATCGCAAGGTTGGAGCCAAGCCCGCCCAGACCCGCAATGCCAACACACGCCTTGTCCAGCTTAGCCTGAATATCCGTGCCGTGGCGTTCCACCAGTGCGTCATGCAGTTGTTCTTTGGTTAAAATCATGGGAATTCTCCTGTAATCACGCACAGCGTGCATTTAATCGGAAATTGCATTGCAATTTCTATGAAAACCGGGAGCATGTATCTCGGTTTTCATACCAGTAAGAAATTTGTGTGCCGCTTGCGATGCGCAAATTTCTTTGGGACATATCCGCGTTTTATGCAGTATGTCCCCTCTCGATTGAAACTGTAGTTTCAATCGAAGAATATCAGCCGCCGCCCACAAAGCATACGACTTCCAGATGGTCTGCATCGGTCAGCTTCTCTTCCGCGAACTGCGCGCGCGGAATGATGGTGCCGTTCTTCTCGACAGCCACACGCTGCGGGTCGTGCCCCAGCTCCTTCAGCAGTGACAGTACGGTTCCTTCTGCGGGAACAGCGCGTTCGTTACCGTTTACTTTCATGCAAATATCCTCTTTTCCGCAAGAAAAAAATGCTCCGGTCTCACCATTCGGTAAAACCGGAGCATTAAAATTTCAAGTGTATGCGACAGCTTCCCTACGATGGTGCTAACCAACAGGTTCAAAAGGTTAGGCTCTCGCCCTCTCAGCCGCTCATCACGGCACCCTTGCTTGCAAATACAGTATGCACCTCATTCTCCCACTTGTCAAGCACATTTTTTTCGGATATAATGCAGTTATACAATGCAAACATTCGTTCGAAAGGAGATGATGACCGATGGACCGAACCATTCTGCACTGCGACTGCAACTCGTTTTTCGCGAGTGTGGAAACGCTGCTCGACCCGTCGCTCGCCGACGGACCGACCGCCGTCTGCGGTGATCCGGAGAGCCGCCACGGCATCATTCTCGCCAAGAACGAGAAGGCCAAAGCCTTCGGCGTACAAACCGCCGAGACCATCTGGCAGGCGAAACGAAAATGCCCGGATTTACGGCTGGTAGCACCGCATCGGAGCGAATATGTGAAGTTTTCGCGCAAGTGCAACGAACTGTACCTGCAGTACACCGATCTTGTCGATCCGTTCGGCATTGACGAATCCTTCCTCGATGTCACCGGCTCGATGCACCTGTTCGGCTCCGGCGAGCATATCGCGGACGAGCTGCGCCGCCGCATGCGCGAGGAGGTCGGGCTGACCATTTCGGTCGGCGTATCGTTCAACCGCGCGTTCGCCAAGCTCGGCAGCGATTACAAAAAGCCGGATGGCACGACGGTCTTTTCGCGCGAAAATTTCAAGCAGCGCGTGTGGTCCTTGCCCGCGAACACGCTCCTGTATGTCGGCAAACGCGCCAGCGACCGGCTGAACCGACTGGGCGTACGCACGATCGGCGAGCTTGCCGCCTGCGATCCGGCGTTTATCCACAGCATTCTGGGCAAAAACGGCGATCTTCTGCTGCGTTACGCCAGAGGCGAGGACGATGAGCCTGTGCGCTCGTTTTACGCGGAACGAGAGGTCAAATCGGTCGGCAACAGCATGACGTTCGCGCACAATCTGCTCGGCGCGGACGAATGCCGCATGGGCATCACGGCGCTGTGCGACAATGTCGGCAGACGTTTGCGAAAGCGCGGCATGGTGTGCCAGACCGTGCAGCTCGGCATCCGCGACCCGGAATTTCACAACCGCTCGCGGCAGGTGACACTCGAGCGGCCCACCAATTCTACGCGTGCGCTCATCGACCTGTCCATGCAGCTGCTGCTCGGGCACTGGCCGATGGACAAGCCGGTGCGCCTGCTCTCGGTCACGGCTGCCAATCTGCTGCCGGAAAATCAGTCGTGCGAGCAGCTTTCGCTGTTTGACGCCGCCGGGGATATCCAGAAGCGCGACCGCCAGCATAAGCTCGACCAGACGGTTGACGCACTGCGGCAGAAATTCGGTGATCAGTCGGTCGTGTTCGCGCATTCGGTGAAGAAAAAGGATAAAACGGATAAAAAATGAGGACATATCTGCCGGATATGTCCTCATTTTTGCGTTACTGCGTCAGCCGGAAGGAAACTGCCCATCTGCCGTCCATCCGGTTGCTTGCGGTGTAGAGATCACCGGTAAGTGTACAGCCGGCAACATCCTCGTATGCCATCGGGAAAACGTACTCGGTGTAGTCGGTGTCGTTGTCAAAATCCTTGTAGGTTACCGTGTAATCGCACATCAATTCCGTGCCGTCCGCAAGGTGCAACGTAGAAAAATCTGCGTGATTACCCAATGACAGCGAACCATCTGTGCGATAGTGCAAATGTAGTTCTCCATTCCGCCAGCCTGCGGCAATCAGTGCGCATATACCGTTTTCGCTTTGCCACAAAGTGCCCTGCGGAACAAGAAAATCATACGAATCCATGTCACCCAACGCATCCGGATTCATTGTACCGTAACCGTTGATTGCATGGTTCTCGGTCGGTGCATTTTTCGGCACAGCAGACAAATCCGCCGTTACCGGAATACCTTCCTGCTTTTCTCTGCCGACGAGAAGCTGATTGAACGAAAACCGGAATGCACCTGCCGGAATATGTTTGCCATTCAAATCATCAATCTGCAGAAAATAGGTTGCGGTATGCGTATTCGGGTCGTAATCGAGCGTTGAGCAGCCATAGGAACGTGCTCCACGACCAAAACCGGCGTAATCAAGCGACCAACTGTCATACAAATCCGGTGCGGCATCGCCGAACAGGCTGCCTGTGGTGTCGGTCAGCGACAAATACACCTTTGCCGTGCTGCCTTCCACGTCCGCCGAAACGACCTCCAGCTTAACGCCCCGGTCCTCGCAGACCTGCCCGACCGGCTGCAGGTACTCTGCCATGCCGGGCGCGATTTGGTACAGCACCCGCAGAACCGCCTCCTGATTGGCGGCTACGGCGGTGCTCACGCAGGCCAAAGCCGCCGCAACCGTAAGGATAATCTTGAGCGGTTTTCGCGCTCTGTGCGGCCTGCCGCTCTCCATTTTGGCGATCGTCTGCTGCACCAGTGCGTCGCTCGGCGTGATATTCTCATTCATGCCGCGGTACTGCTTGTGAAAATCCATCGTCCAGCTCTCCTTTCATCAATTCGCGCAGCTGTGTCCGTGCGCGTGTCAGCCGTGTACGTATCGCGGACGGTTTTTCCCCGCTCATGCGCGCAATCTCCTCTGCGGTGTAACCCTCGTAGTAGAATAAATGCACTGCCGCGCGGTACTTAGGTGTCAGCCGTCGCAGGGCTTCATCCAGTGCGCTGTCCTCCGGCTCGGGAAACGGAATGCGGTCATCGAGCGGTGTGTCGTGCCGCCGCCATGCCATGCGCCAGTGGCTTTTCAGGCAGTTGAGCGTCACCCGCAGCAGCCATGCCTTTTCGTGCTCCACACTGTCGAAAACCGGTCGTTTACGCACGGTCTGGAGAAAGACCTCCTGAAAAATATCGTCCGCATCGTGACGGCTGCGCGTCTGCGCATACGCCAATCGGTATACCATGTCGCCGTAGACGCTGACGAGTTGTTCGGGTGTTTTTGTGGTCATGCTCCATCCTCCTTTCACCGATAATACGAAATAAAAACCCGAAGTGCTACAAATTTGCGCAGAAATTTATTGCACTTCGGGTTGCATTTATTTTGTCCAGGCTTGCTTGAGCAGCTTTGCCGCCTCGCCGATCTGCTGTTCGGTCAGACCGGCATAGCCGAGCACAAGCGTTGCTCGCGGCGGCTTGACCGGCGGCGTATAGTACGCCGAAAGCGGGTAAACGCGCACACCGGACGCCTTTGCGCGCTCAATAAGTTCGTGCTCGAGCATGCCGTTGCGCATGTGCAGCAGCAGGTGCAGACCGGCTTCCGAGCGCGAGACCTCATGCGGCAGGTCGGCCAACTCGCGGTCAAGTGCGGCCATGAGCGCGTCGCGGCGTGCCTGATAGACCTTGCGGCTGCGACTGATGTGCCGCTCGAAGCCGCCGGTGTGCATGAAGGCCGCCAGCGTGTACTGGTCAAAGCTCGGCACGGTAGATGAGTACCGCGAAAACCGTTCACGATAGCGCGCCATCAACGCATTCGGCAGCACCAGATAGCCGATGCGCAATCCGGGGGCAAGGCTTTTCGCAAAGGTGTTGACGTACACGACACGGCCTGTCCGATCCAGCTCGCCTAACGCCGGAATCGGGCGGGAGGCGTAGCGGAATTCGCTGTCGTAATCATCCTCGATGATGTAGCGGTCGGGCGCTTCCGACGCCCAGCGAAGGATTTCCAGTCGGCGGGCAGCCGTCATAACCGTGCCCAGCGGGAAATGGTGCGACGGCGTAAGGTATACCACCGATGCGTCACTCGCGGCCAGCGCGTCAGCACGCAGACCGTGCTTGTCCAGCGGTGTCGGACGCACGGTCACACCGTTCACTGCGAAAATCTGATACAGCTTGCGGTAGCCGGGGTTCTCGAGCGCGTACACGCGGTCGCGGCCGAGCAGCTGAATGACAAGGTGCATCAGATACTCCGAACCTGCGCCGATGAGGATGTTGTCCGGCGAGACATTGATGCCGCGGAAGTCGTGCAGGTAGCGCACGATCTCCTCTCGAAGTTCCGCCGCGCCGCATGGGTCGGTCGCACGGAGCAGCGCACTCGAGTATTCGCTCAGCACACTGCGCGACAGCCGCGCCCATGTGGAGAACGGAAAGCAGCCGTTATCGACAAAATCCGTGCGAAAATCGTAAGGATAGGTCTCCTCGGAGGCGGAAATTGGCGGCAAAGGCGGTGCAAATGGCTCCTGCGGCTCGGAGACCGGCACGGCAAGCTGCTCCTGCACAAAGTAGCCGCGCCTTGGCGCAGAGGCGATGTAGCCTTCGGCGGCAAGCTGACCGTAAGCGGTTTCCACGGTGATCTGGCTGACGCGCAGATTGGCCGCCAGCTGGCGTTTGCTCGGCAGGCGCGTGCCGCCGGGCAAGGCGCCGGACATGATGTCCGCGCGGACAGCGTGGTAGAGCTGCTCGTAGAGCGGCTGTTGGTCGTGCGGTTTGAGATGGTAAGTCAGCATGGCCGGAGGCTCCTTTCCTTGCGTCTTTTGCAAAATCTGTGCTGATTTTATGAGTTATCGCTTGCGAAGCGAACGAAATCTGCGCTGACGCCGCGCGGGCGCACAAGAGGGTAGACACCAAGGTTTCTACCCTCTTGTGAATCACCCGTTTCCTGTCATAGTCTAGCGCAGACCAGAGACCGGCGACCGCTGCGAAAATAGGGGTACGACAGTCGGGTTACTCTTGCGTTTGTTTCGTAAAATATTTGCAGTTCCCGGATAGTCTACTGCTACACAGACCGGCTACTTCCAACAGGCGCGACATACCCGTGTCGCGCAATTCGTTAGCGTGTTATCACAGACGGCACCTACGAAGATAAATGTTACCAAGTGTCTATATTCGCAGGTGCTGTCTACAATCTCCAGACTAACGATTCGTGCGGCACTGTTATCCCCCAGGGGACTCTCTCTTGCCCTTCGGGCAATTCACCTTGTGCCGCACCCAGCGTAGAGTCGCCGATCTGTGTAGCAGTCAGAAAACAGCTTGAGCATCTGCGGTTGAGAAATGGGCGGCCATTGGCCGCCCCTACGGAAGATGAACAGTACGGCCGTTCCCCCATAGTCTCAGTTCTCTGATAGCCGCCGTGCTAAGCGGAAACGGGGAGATTCACAAGAGGGGTGGAAACCTTGGTGTCCATCCCTCTTGTGCCCCCGCCGGGTAGGCGTTCCCCTCGCCTCGAAGGCGAAAAACTTACGTTAAATAAGCGCCATCGAACGCAGAATGAACAGCGTCAATGTCAGCGTAACCGCACTCAGCGCCGTGCTGAGCACAATGATCGACGATGACAAAACATGATCGCCGCCCATATTTTTCGCCATAACATAACCGGAGGCTGTGCTCGGCGCACCGCACAGGATGACGATAGCCACCAGTGTCTGCTCGCGGAAGCCGAGCGCCACGCCCATCGGCAGAAAGATAGCACTCAGCAGCACCAGCTTGATAAACACGGCTGCACAGGTCGGGCCGAGCTTTTTGATGGCCTTTGCACCCTCAAAGCCCGCGCCGATGCTCAGCAGCGCCATAGGCGTTGCGCAGTTGCCCAGCATGGACAGACCCTTGTCCAGCATCGGCGGAAAGTCGATTGCCAGGAGCGAGAACGGCAGACCCGCGAAAATACCCAGTATGATCGGGTTGGTGATGATGCCGCGCAGCGTTTTGCCGACCAAGCCGCGGTGGTCCGCCTGCTGTGCGTCCGGCGCGGTGACAGTCAGCACCAGCACCGAAAAGATGTTGTAAAGCGGCACGCTTGCCACGATCATCAGCGGCACAAGACCGGCATTGCCGTACAGATTCTGCACAAAGGCCACACCCAGTATCGCCTGCGAGCCGCGGAAAGCGCCCTGTGTAAACGCGCCCACCATACTCTTATCTTTAAGAAAGAGGGACGCGCCGATCCAGACGGCAAAAAAATACACCGTTGTCGCACCCGCACAGAAAAAGAAAAACACGGGGTCGAACTGCTCGGTGATGCGCCCCTGTGCGATATCGCGGAACAGCAGGATCGGCAGCAGCACCTTGAACGACAGACGGTCAATGTCGGTCAGCGTCTGCTTGGTGAAAAAGTTTTTGCTGCGCAACCAGCGGCCAAGCACGATGATCGCAAAAATCGGCACGGTGGCATTCAGACAGAATATCAGGTTATCCATTGGTTTCTCCCTCCACGGCTGCTTCCTCGTGGCGGAAGAAGTCCTGCAGTTTCTCTAAGCTCTGCGCCAGAAGCGCAGTCTGCTCGGGCGAGAGCGTGTCCACCAAAGACGCGATCATACGCTCGTGAAAGTCCTTGTGGTACTCGTAGGCGGCCCTGCCCTTGTCGGTGAGCATGATATTAACAACGCGGCGGTCCTCCTGGCTGCGCACACGGCGCACCAGTCCCTTGGCGACCAGCTTGTCGCACGCAACCGTCAGCGTAGCCAGTGTTACGCCGATTGACCTGGCAACCTCGCTCATACGCACAGGTTCCCTGTCACCGATCTTCTCGATGATATGGATTTCGGTGATGGAAACCGCGCTGCCCAGTCCGCCCGCCATGGCGCGTTCTTCGATTTTGTTGATCCGGCCGAACACATCGACCAGAAAGGAATTGAGCTGCTCTGCGTCTTCCATGTTCGCGCTGTCCCTCCGTTAGTTCGTTAATCTAACTAAATATTAGCATAAAATTGTCGAGCTTGCAACAAAAAAGGCGCAATCGTAAGATTGCGTCAATGGATATGGGATTTTTCGGGTTAAATAATTGAGAATGGATAATGGAGAATGGAAAATTGACGTAATTGTGAACTATCAGCCACCCTACAGTAAGGTATGTGCAAATGGTTTGGAAAACGGCGGGCTGAGGGCAGCCCGCCCTACGAAACAGATTTAACCTATACCGTAGGGCGGGGTGCCCTCACCCCGCCGTCTATCCGATTGGCACCATTGATAATGAATAAATGGCAAATGTAACCGTCTCATGCGCAGCGCGGATGGAACTCGCGCAAGGATAGCGTCATTTTCCATTCTCCATTTTCAATTCTCAATTCCGCATCGCCTCCGCTGTGCATTTGTGCATTTTGTATAAACTTACACATCGCACAGTGCCGCTATCGCGGCCCTCAGGAGGGCGCTCAGCACGGCGAGCGTAATACACAGGAAATACGGCATCCTGCACGTTCGAAGCGAATACCGTCCGGTGGCTTCACCGCCCTGCCAGACCATAGAGCATGCGGCAAGCAGCGCGGAGACGCTCAGCACGGCGGGTACGCCGGCTGCTCCGATGATGAGGGCGTTTCCTTCTCCCACGCTGACCGCGACGGTCATGGCAAGCACGAAGCCGCGTGCTGCGGCAACCGCACTCAGCAGCAGCTCTCTCGGGCGCAGAAAGGCGCACACGAGCGGCAGCAGCACCCAGATGAGCGCGCCCAGCGTGCTCTGCACCACATGCGCGGGCAATTCAGCCAGCAGACCGGAAAGCACTGCCGCGCCGTCCCCTTCGCCGGCCCGCAGACCGGTCAGACCGCCCGCCGCTGCACCGCACAGGAACATCGCACACAGGAACAGGAACACCGGTGTCCGCACCAAATCGTCAAAAAAACCGAGAATATGCTGTTTGTTCATACGTCTTCCCCCTTGGAAAAGTCATAGAACAGCATATTCCCGGTTTTATCTTTTTAGAACAACAGACGGACTTAGCCTTCCTCGTTGATCATCTCGCACATCGCGTCCACCATGTCCTTGCAGGGCTGGCGCAGGAACGGGCGTGCCTTTTTGTTGATCTCGTAGGTTGCATACAGCTTGCCTTCCTCGTCACGGTGCAGCACGGCTGCGATCAGCTCGGTTGCAGCGGCGATGCGGTCAGTCAGGTACGCAAGATCCACCTTTTCGCTGTCGCACACGGAAACTACCACGCGCTTTTGCGAACTGCTGGAAATCTTGGCAAGCTCGGTCGGCATTTCACGCTTGGAAGCGGTGAGCAGCACAATCTCGCTCTTGATCATGGCAGCAAGTTCGTCCTCGCAGATACGAACCTCGTCGTAGCCCTCTGCAGCCTTGCAGGCCGCCGCATTCTTCGCGGACAGGAACAGATTGCGCTGCGGTACGACCTCCTTCTCCAGGATGGCGCGGATCAGCTTCTGAAGATATTCACCTTCACCAAGCACGGAAACCAGTACATTCTGCGGCATAATATCATCTCCTTCACAGGGCAGTACAAATACAAGAGCAATTATACGCACAAACAGTCCGTTTCGCAACGAATTTTACGTATTCTTTTTACAATTCATCACTTCGACTGATTTGCACAAATTTTATCCATTGCCTTTAGATAAATTGCACATTCCAGACGCTTACGCTCCATCTCGCAGCCGAGGTCGTAGGAGTCGTTCATGTCGTGGTTCATGTTGTAGTTTGCTGCCGAGCAGCCACCCGAGCAGTAGAACTTCGCCCAGCACTTCTGGCACTTCGGACGCGAATAGATGTTCATGCCGGCAAACTTCTGCGCGATGTCCATGTTGAAGGACTGGTCGAGCACGCTGCCCTGCTTGAACTCATCCTTGCCGACAAACTGGTGGCAGGGATAGATGTCGCCGTCCGGCGTTACGGCCACATACTCGTAGCCCGCGCCGCAGCCGCGCAGACGCTTGACAACGCACGGACCCTGATCCAGATCGACCATGAAGTGGAAGAAGGTAAACGGCTTGCCTTCCTTCTTACGCTCGAGCATGATATCGGTCAGACGGTCGTACTCAGCCTCGATTTTGGGCAGATCGTCCTCGGTCAAGTCGTATCCGCAGCCCGGGTCAGCCGTTACCGGCTCGACGGAAAGGCGGTCAAAGCCTGCATCCGCGATGCTCAGAACGTCCTCGGCAAAGTCGAGGTTGTGCGAGGTGAACGTACCGCGTGCGTAGTAATCGAGGTTCGGGTCGCGCTCGTCCACCAGCGCCTTGAACTTGGGCACGATGGTGTCATAGCTGCCCGTACCGGCTACCGTCTTGCGGAACTCGTCGTTGACCTCACGGCGGCCGTCGAGCGACAGCACGCAGTTGTCCATGTTCTCGTTGATGTACTTGCGCTTGTCCTCATCGAGCAGCAGACCGTTAGTAGTGATGGTGAAGCGGAACTTCTTGTTATACTTCTCCTCCAGGCTGCGGGCATAATCGACCGTCTGGGTAACGGTATCCCACGCCATGAGCGGCTCGCCGCCGAAGAAATCGACCTCGATGTTGTGACGCACGCCGGAACGCGCGATAACAAAGTCGATGGCCTTCTTGGCGATCTCGGGCGGCATGATCTTGCGGCCCTGGCCAAAGTCGCCGGTGGATGCGAAGCAGTACTTGCAGCGCAGGTTGCAGTCGTGCGCTACATGCAGGCACAGAGCCTTGACCGGTGCATTCACCGGAATGTAGCGGCTTACGTCGATGTAGTCATCCTGCGCGAACAGCTGACCGGCCTTTTTCAGCTCGTACAGCTCGTCATATGCCTCGCGGATCTCGTCCGCGGTGTAGTCCGGCAGGGCGTCAATGATGCCCTGCGGACAGGTATCACCCATGTTTTCATCCAGCAGTCCGGACACTGCATAGCTGATATCATCGAGCAGATGTACCGCGCCCGAGTTGACATCGAGCACGAAATTCAGCCCTTTTTTCTGATAACGATGAATCATTTATTTTCCTCCGATATACAGGAACAAGGCGCACCCGCAGGCGCGCCTTGCATATTCCTTTTAAGCGTGATTACTTTGCGTGCTCGCACTTCTGGTTTGCCACGGTGCAAGAGGTCTTGCATGCGGACTGGCAGGAAGTCTGGCACTCGCCGCAGCCGCCGTGTGCTGCAGTCTGCTTCAGGGTTGCAGAAGTCAGGGTAGAAATATGCTTCATTTGATTTCCCTCCTATTTTTTGATGTGGCTGTAACGCTTCTTTTTCCGCATATTGGCACCGGCGTAACCGCCCAGTGCCGAGGCGATCAACGAGCAGAGCAGGCTGATCACCGTGCGTACAAAATGAATGGATTGACCGAGCGGCAGCACCGCAACGATCAGCAGGATCAGAAAAACCGCAAAACCTGCGCCGAGCGACCAGTAAAACTGGTTTTCGCCTGCGCGCTTTGCAGCGACCAGTGCGGCAAGCGCACTGCCGAGTGCAAGGAACACCAGTGCACAAGGCGCTATTGCCCCTTCTGCCAATGTGCCGCGGTGAACGAGCACCGCACCGAGCAGCATCAGCAGCAGAGTACCGAGCAATCCGGCAAGCACCGATGGTAAAAGGATACCGACCGGCGACTGACCCTCATTGGTTTTTCTCATCATTTCATAGCCTCCCGCCGAATTTTATTTATATGTCATGCTATTCGGCAAGAAATGGGGTTATTACTTTGCGTCCTTCTTTGCTTCCTTGGGCGCCTCGACCGTCTCGGTCGCCGGAGCCTCCTTACCGCGGATTGCCCAGCGGTAAATCTTGAGCTTCGTGCGGTCGCTCGAAGACTCGATGACCAGAACGTCGTCCTTGATGCTGACTACGCGGCCGATAAAACCACCGATGGTGGAAATCTCATCACCGATCTCGATGGAGTTACGCATATCACGCTCCTGTTTGTCGCGCTTGCGCTGCGGACGGATCAGGAAAAAGTAGAATACAACGATCAGAACTACAAACGGCAGAAAGTTTGCGATGATCGTGCCGTAATCCGACAGAGCCGGCATTTTATTCAATGCCATAACCATGGTTACACCTCCCTATGCAATTTGCTGTAAATACTCACTATATTATACTGGATATTCTGTCAAATTACAAGCCTTTTTTGGAGGCAATACCACATAATTCAGCTGCGGCACTTTACGTAAATCGCTCTTGCTATATTATGCGGTACTGCCTCTTTATTTGTGCTACCTAAGCTATTCGCAGCATAAGATAGCAGTATCTTATCGAAACGAGGTGCTGACCATGCTTTTCCCTGCTTTATTTGCGCTCGGCGGCGCATTTTTCTTCTTTGTGCTGCGTGTACAGGGCGCGGACGGGTCGTTTCCCAAGCCGCTCACGCCCGATGAGGAGGCGGTTCTGCTGCGCCGCATGCAGCAGGACGGGGACGCCGAGGCACGGGAAAAGCTGATCGAGCACAATCTCAGACTGGTAGCACATATTGTAAAAAAGTATTACGCCGTAAGTACGGAGCAGGACGATCTGCTGTCCATCGGCACGATCGGGCTAATTAAAGCCGTGAACACCTTTAAGGCGGATAAGAATATCCGGCTGGCGACATACGCCTCCAAATGCATCCAGAACGAGCTGCTGATGTATTTTCGGCAGAAGCGCAAGAGTGCAGGCGAGCTTTCGCTCTCGGACACGCTCGAGTCGGACGGTGACGGCAATGCGCTTGCCCTGCAGGATATTATCTGCTGCGAAGACAGCGGTCTTTCCGCCGTTGAGGAGCAGGACCGGTACCATGCCATGCACCGCGCGCTGGCAGGCTGTCTCTCTCCGCGTGAACGCGAGATCATCCGCCTGCGGTACGGCATCGGTCTGGCATCTCCCCTGCCGCAGCGTGAGATTGCCGCGCGGCTGGGTATTTCGCGCAGCTATGTTTCGCGCATTGAAAAGCGTGCGCTCGAAAAGCTGCGGGAGGCTCTCGAACGCGAGGGACGGCCGCCGTAAAAGCGACGGTTGTCCCCTTCCGAAAAAAATTTTTATTTTTTTTGAAAAAAGGGTTGACGAATCCCGGATTCTGATATATACTAAACAAGTCGTCAGCGATGAGTCATCAAAACGACAGCAAAACTTAACAAATAGCCGAATTGTGTAAAGGTAGCACGACAGACTCTGACTCTGTTTGTGAGGGTTCGAATCCTTCTTCGGCTGCCACCAAAAACCGTCTTTTCTTTGAAAAGACGGTTTTTCTTTTGCCTTTTCGTGGTTTTCCTGTGACGGCTATTTGACAGACGGTCTCTCTCCCGATATACTAAAGTATATGTAAAGGAGCGATTACCATGTTTTGCATGAACTGCGGCACGCAGCTGCCGGACGGCGCAAAATTCTGCATGAACTGCGGTACAAAGGTCGGTGAGGTCGGCGCAGGTGCTGTCCCCTCCGGCAAAAAATATCCCTCGTACGCGATGCTGTATCCGAACAGCATGGCTTATCTCGAGTCCCCTGCCTATCAGCGCGAGCGCGGTCTGATGAAGCAGTCCGAGCTTGGCGCGACACCGTATGCGGGCTTTGATTTTACCAACTATGTTTCTCTGGACGACGGCACGTTGGTTGGCTTTGTGTTCGGGCACACCGCGCGTTACCGCGCTGCCGAGGACTTCGGCTACAATCTCTATCGCCTGAATCCGGACGGCACAGCTGTTTTTCTGAACGCCGGCTGCAAACGCGGCGGCACCGAGCTGTATGTGCAGGACGGAAAAGCGCACTGGACGGTGAATGGAGAAACGTTTTCCGCATCTATTTGAGCATTAAGGCAATACCGCATAATTGAACAAGAGTGATTTGCGAGTAAATTTTGCGTACTGACGAGGCACAGTTTTGCGGTAATACTTGATGTATTACCGTGAAACTGCAACAAAGTCAGGACACAAAATTTCCGCAAAGCACCGCCGCTTTAATTGTGCGGTGTTGCCTTAAGGCACCTGGTATCAGGTGCTTTTATTTTTGCATAATTTTTCGTAAAACCGCTTGACTTGGAGCACACTCCAAGTGATAGAGTGAGTTTAGAAAAAATATTCAGGAGGAAAACTATGTATATCGAGAACATCAACGGTCCCGCTGACGTGAAGAAGCTGAACATTAAGCAGATGACCGTGCTTGCGTCCGAAATACGTGATGCACTGCTGACCAAGCTGAGCCGTCACGGCGGCCATTTCGGTCCGAATTTTGGCATGATAGAGGCAACCATCGCACTGCACTATGTATTCGAGTCCCCGAAGGATAAGTTTGTATTCGATGTTTCCCACCAGTCCTATCCGCACAAGATGCTGACCGGTCGCAAAGACGCTTTTCTCTACGAGGAGCACTACGACGACGTTTCCGGCTACAGTAACCCGCACGAGAGCGAGCACGACCATTTCACCATCGGTCACACCTCCACCTCGGTCAGTCTGGCCTGCGGTCTGGCCAAGGGCCGCGACCTCAAGGGTGAGGACGGCAACGTGGTTGCTATCATCGGCGACGGTTCGCTCAGCGGCGGCGAAGCGCTCGAAGCACTCAACTATGCGGCAGAGCTGGACGGAAACCTGATCATCCTTGTCAACGACAACGATATGTCCATCGCGGAGAATCATGGCGGTCTGTATCAGAACCTGCGCCTGCTGCGCGAGACGGGCGGCAAGGCCGAGTGCAACCTGTTCCGTGCGATGGGTCTGGATTACCGCTTTGTAGCCGACGGCAACGATATTGCTTCGCTGATCGAGGCATTTAAGACCGTAAAGGACAGCACGCAGCCGGTTGTTGTGCACATCGTCACCCAGAAGGGCAAGGGCTACGCGCCTGCCGAGCAGCACAAGGAGGCATGGCACTACTGTGCGCCGTTCCATCCGGAGACCGGCGAGCCGCTGATGGACATGAGCGGCGAGTGCTATGAGAGCATTACGCTCGACTTTATGATGAAGAAGATGCAGGCTGACCCGTCTGTGTGCATGATCACCTCGGGTACGCCGACCGTACTTGGCTTCACCGAGGAGATGCGTAAGAAGGCCGGCAGCCAGTTCATCGACGTAGGCATTGCCGAGGAGAACGCGGTTGCACTGGCGTCCGGTATCGCAGCAAACGGCGGCAAGCCGGTCTACGGCGTGTACAGCACGTTCATTCAGCGCGCTTATGACCAGATTTCGCAGGACCTGTGCATCAACAGCAACGCAGCTACCATTATCGTTGCGTGGGGCTCGGTTTACGGCATGAACGATGTAACGCATCTCGGTCTGTACGACATTCCGATGCTGGCGAACATCCCCAATCTGGTTTATCTGGCGCCGACTACCAAGGAAGAATATCTGGCAATACTCGACTGGAGCATTGAGCAGAACGAGCATCCGGTCGTTATCCGCATGCCGGGCGGCGCACTGGTTTCGGACGGAAAGGCTGTTACCAAAGACTTCGGCAGGCTGAACACCTACGAGGTTAAGGAGAAGGGTGCCCGGGTTGCCGTGATCGGTCTGGGTTCGTTCTACCCGCTCGGCGAGCAGGCGGCGGCGCTCATCAAGGAAAAGACCGGCGTACAGCCGACTCTTATCAACCCGTACTATATCACCGGCGTGGATACTGACCTGCTCGAGAGCCTCAAGGCGGAGCACGATGTGGTCATCACCCTCGAGGACGGCGTACTCGACGGCGGCTTCGGAGAGAAGATCGCGCGTTTCTACGGTGACTCCGACGTTAAGGTGCTGAACTTTGGTCTCAAGAAGGAGTTCCTCGACCGCTATGACGTAGACGAGGTATTGAAGGACAATCACCTCACCGCAGAGCAGATTGCAGAGGATGTGGAGAAGGTTCTCTAAAAATCGCGCGTATGCGCGCATAAAATAGCATTTGCCTTGCAAATGCAAGGAAACCGGGGACATGCGCCACGCAGCGCGGCCAAAAAAAGCCGCGCAAGGATAGCGTTCGGTTTTTTACATCTGGAGGGAGAAAGTTTCTGAATAGGAACTTTCGGACGACTTTGGAACGGCCCACGGTCCGTTCCTGCTTGTCGGCGGAACCGTAGTTCCGCGACAGCCCAAACACGAAAGGCTTCGGAGCAATGCTCCGAAGCCTTTCGCGCTGTATGTCAAGTTTGGGGAGGTTTATGCCAGTCCAAGTTCCTTTACACGAGCCTGTGCCGCTGCCAGACGTGCGATCGGCACGCGGAACGGCGAGCAGGAAACGTAATTCAGGCCAACATTGTGGCAGAACTCGACGGAGGACAGGTCGCCGCCGTGCTCGCCGCAGATGCCGAGCTTGATGTCCGGGCGGGTGCGCTTGCCTTCTGCAACAGCGAAGCGGATCAGGCGGCCTACGCCGTTCTGGTCCAGGCGAGCGAACGGATCGGACTCGAGGATCTTCTTGTCGAAGTAGGTCTCCAGAATGCGGCCCACGTCATCACGGGAGAAGCCGTAGGTCATCTGGGTGAGGTCGTTGGTGCCGAAGGAGAAGAACTCTGCTTCCTTGGCCACATCGCCTGCGGTGACTGCGGCACGCGGCGTCTCGATCATCGTGCCGACCATATACTTCATCTTCAGGCCGGACTGCTCGATCAGCTCGTCAGCCTTAGCCTTGATAACCTTCTTTACAAAGCGCAGCTCGTTGACCTCGGATACCAGCGGAACCATGATCTCCGGCGTGATATGCAGGCCGTCTTCCTTCCAGACATTGATAGCTGCGGATACGATAGCCTCGGTCTGCATCTCGGCGATCTCCGGATAAAGAACGTCCAGACGGCAGCCGCGGGTACCCAGCATCGGGTTGAACTCGTGCAGGCTTTCTACCTTGCCCTTGAGCTTGTCGAAGGATACGCCCATCTCATCGGCCAGCTCCTTGATCTCGTCATCCTCGTGCGGGAGGAACTCATGGAGCGGCGGGTCAAGCAGACGGATGGTAACCGGCAGGCCGCCCATCGCGCGGTAAATTGCCTCAAAGTCGCCGCGCTGCATCGGCAGGATCTTGGCCAGAGCCGCCTTGCGCTGCTCGAGCGTATCGGAAATAATCATCTCACGAACCGCCTTGATGCGGGCCGGCTCGAAGAACATATGCTCGGTACGGCAGAGGCCGATGCCTTCTGCGCCGAACTTGCGGGCCTGCGTTGCATCACGCGGGGTATCGCCGTTGGTGCGAACGTGCAGGGTGCGAATCTCGTCAGCCCAGCCCATGAAGCGGCCGAAGTCGCCGGTCAGCTCAGCCTCCTGCGTTGCGATCTCGCCGAGGTATACGTTGCCGGTGGAGCCGTCGAGCGAAATAACATCGCCCTCGTGTACTACCGTGCCGTCGGCAAAGGTCAGGGTCTTATCCTCTTCGGAAACCTTGATGCCGTTTACGCCTGCTACACAGCAGGTGCCCATGCCGCGGGCTACTACGGCTGCGTGCGAGGTCATGCCGCCGCGGGCGGTCATGATGCCTTCGGATACGGCCATGCCGTCGATATCCTCCGGAGAGGTCTCCTGACGGACGAGGACAGCCTTGATTCCGGTCTTGTGGGCCTTAGCTGCATCATCTGCGGTGAAGTAAACTGCGCCGCAGGCTGCACCGGGAGATGCCGGCAGGCCGGTGGTGATCGGCGTAGCTGCCTTGAGAGCTGCCGGATCGAACGTCGGGTGCAGAAGTGCGTCAAGCTGCTTTGCCTCGACCTTCATAACCGCCTGCTCCTTGGTGCAGACGCCTTCGTCTACCAGATCAACCGCTACCTTGAGCGCTGCCTGTGCGGTGCGCTTGCCGTTACGGGTCTGCAGCATGTAGAGCTTGCCGTTTTCGATGGTGAACTCCATATCCTGCATATCGCCGTAATGCTTCTCAAGGCGGCTGGAAATGTCAACAAACTGCTGATAAACCTCCGGCATGGTATCTGCCAGCGCGGAGATCGGCTGCGGGGTGCGGATGCCGGCTACAACGTCCTCGCCCTGTGCATTCATCAGGAACTCGCCGTACAGCTTCTTTTCGCCGGTGGCCGGGTTGCGGGTGAAGGCTACGCCGGTGCCCGAGGTCTCGCCCATATTGCCGAATACCATGGACTGTACGTTTACGGCAGTGCCCCAGCTGTGCGGGATGTCGTTCATGCGGCGGTAGGTGTTCGCACGCGGATTATCCCACGAGCGGAATACCGCGCGGACAGCCTCCATCAGCTGCTTCTTCGGGTCCTGCGGGAAATCTTCGCCGAGGGACTTCTTGTAGTGATCCTTGAACAGAACGATCAGCTCGGACATATCGTCCGCGTCCAGTTCATTATCCATCTTAACGCCCTTTTTGTCCTTTACCTGGTCGATAAACTGCTCGAAGGTGGACTTAGGCAGCTCCATAACAACGTCAGAGAACATCTGAATGAAACGGCGGTAGGAATCGCGTGCGAAACGCGGGTTATTGGTCAGCTTGGCAACTGCTTCGCAGATCTCGTCGTTCATGCCGAGGTTAAGGATGGTATCCATCATGCCGGGCATGGATGCGCGCGCACCCGAACGAACGGATACGAGCAGCGGCTTCTCGGGATCGCCGAGAGTCTTGCCGGTAACCTTTTCAAGCTGATCGAGGTACTCCAGAATCTGATCCTGAATATCCGGATAAATAGTCTTGCCGTCCTCATAATAACGGGTGCAGGCCTCGGTGGTGATGGTGAAACCCTGCGGCACAGGCATGCCCAGTCCGGTCATTTCAGCCAGATTGGCACCCTTGCCGCCAAGCAGCTCACGCATTTTTCCGTTGCCCTCCGGGAACATGTAAACATACTTTTTCATTTGGGTATTTCCTCCGTTTCGATTGATGCTCTCTCTAATACTCATTCTCTTTATCACGCAAGCACATTATAGCACGTTAGCGGTGAAATATTCCATTGTAGTATTATACCGATTTCCCACGAATATATTGTGCACTTTGACCAATTATGTATTTTTAACCAAAACTCAAACGTTTGCGTAAAATCTATCTTTTTAATTTATCAGAAATTTTATCCGATTTTTATTTTATCTTTTCCTATTTTTCTCGATTTTTATGGTGTTTTGGGCGTAAATACGTTTCATGCCTGTCAGCTTTCATTCTATTAGGCGTAATGCACAAATTCCTGCAAAAGAAAATCGACGGTCTGAGGCAGACCGCCGATAGAAGCGAATGAATTGCTGGAAACCACGACGCTGATCGCAGGGATGCCGTCGTAGCTGGTCTCGTAGAGCTTGACCGAATACGGATACGTCGAGGACGAGGTGAACGAGCCGCCGGTAAACTGGTAGAAGGTGTTTTCGCCCAGTGCGGCATAGTAGTGGAGCAGAATCTTGTCGCCGGCTTCTACCTCTTCCCTGTCGTAGTAGTAGGTGGTCGTGGTGCCCTCCCGGATGGTGCCGAGCAGCGTGACACCGGTCACCGTACCGAAATCCGGCACCGGATAGTGCTTGCTGTAGCAGCGTGACGCATCCGGCTTGTGGTTGCGATTATACTCGCCGGGAGAGTACGCCGTACCGTCTCCGATCAGGCTGTTCAGGTAGCGGATCGGCACCGAGTAAGACGGTACGCCGCCGGAATGGCTGCTGACCGTAATGCCGACAACCTTGCCCTCATCGTTGATGAGCGCACCGCCGGAGTTGCCGCTGATGACCTGCGCCGTGCTTTCGATCATCGGTGCAAGGTAATCGTCGTTTTCCGGGTCGGTCACCTTGCCGGTCGTAACCGTTGCGGCGCCGCCGCCCGGGTAGCCGAGCGCGTAGACCGTGTCGCCTTTCTCGACCTCGGTGGTAACACCGAGGTACGGCAGCGTGCTGCCGACTACACGGATATGCGCGATGTCCGCGTCCGCGTCAAAGCTGTAGATCGTGACTTCCCGCTTGGTGCCGTCGTACATCTCAGCCACAAGGCGGTAAACGCCGTTGACAAGGTGTCCGCAGGTTACAGCATCGCCGCGTGCGCTGAGCACAACGCCGCTGCCGATGCCGAGGATATTATTCTTGTAATCGTAGGCGTACAGCTTGAAAATCGCCGGTACACAGGCACTGAACACCTCGTCCGCCGTCATGCCGACATGTGCTTCCACAGTGAAGCTCTGCCGCAGATCCGGCTTTGCCATACGGGTGACGATGGCCGCAACCTCGCTGCGGCGAATGTTGGTGTTCGGCTTGAAATCATGCGCGTTGTTGCTGCCCGTAAGTACGCCTGCCCGGTACAGACGGTACACATCAGCGGCATAGCCTGCCGACATGTCCACATCCGCAATCGCACCGTCCGCAATGTCGTTGATCGCGGTCAGGGCGTCCTCCGGCAGCGCGTTTGCAAAGATGGACGCAAACTGTGCTCGGGTCGCCGGCTGATCGTAATCCGCATAAGTCGTGTTAATAATACCATTTTCCAGCGCATACGTCACATACGGCTGATACCACGGACGAACTTTGTCAAAATCCGCACTGCCGCTGACATAGGTGCTGTGCAGACACGCCGCCAGCTTGATCGCCTGTGCGATCGTCAGGTTGCTGTTCGGCTTGAACTGGGTGGCGTTTACGCCGTCCACCAGCTTGTATTCATACGCCGCCTGAACATTCTGCGCGTACCACTCGGTTGAGGGCACGTCGGTGAACTGTCCGGCAGGATACGTTGTTTTCGAAGTAAAGTTTTCATAGCCCGCAAAAGCCGCAGGCAGCATGCCGACCATCAGCGCAGCCGCTGTGATCAGACTGAGCAATCGTTTTTTCACGAATTGCATTCCTCCCTTTTGAGGCGTAGGTTTGTGGATTGGGATACAGGGCCGCAGAGCGACCCTGCTGAGCTGTCGCGAAACTACAGTTTCGCCGACAAGAGGAACGGACCGTGGGCCGTTCCAAAGTCGTCCGAAAGTTCCTATTCAGAAACTTTCTCCCTCTAGAAGTCAAAAAAGCGTGATACATGCTCCCGCTTTTTTGGCATTTGCGCAGCAAATGCTATTTCATGCGCGCTTCCGCGCGAAACACTTAGAAATACCAGTTAAATAGCATCTCCAGCAAACCGGTTCACATTTACTTAAATATACACCGATTCTGTGAGGAATTGGTGAAATATTTGTAAAAATCGGTTTACAGAACGGTTTGCAAAACTCAGTTCTCGTAAGCGGCTACGATCTCGCCGATATACATAGTGTGGTAGTCGTGATCGCCGTACCACTTGTCCTGCACTTCCTGCGCCATATCGTCCGGTGCGATGTCGGTCACACCGCGCTTGCGGCAGATAAGTACCAGCTCGGCCTCCTCGAAGGTCGGCTGACCCTCTACGAATACCGGGGTAAGGCCGCTCTCGTGCATCTTATCCATGTCACGGCCAGACTTGGAGCCCATCTTGTTCAGCGCATCACGGTTGCCGTCCTTGAGCACAGTCAGGGTGAAATACTCGCCTGCGTCTACAAACTCCTTGGTGAAGCGGCTCTTGCGGATATAGCAGGTCGCACTCGGCTTGCCCCACATAACGCCTACAGCACCCCAGCTTGCGGTCATGGTGTTCCACTTGTCCTCAGTGCCTGCGGAAATCAGCATCCACTTCTGACCGATCAGATCGAACGGATTGAAAGACTTTTCGGCAATGTTGATCTTCTTCATGATATGTTACCTCCTGAGAGAATTGTTTAGCAAATTGAGAATGGAGAATGGAAAATTAGCGCTATCCTTGTGCGAGTCCCGTCCGCGCTGCGCTGGTATCGCGCAAGAATAGCGACATTCTCAATTCTCCATTATCCATTACTGCTGCTTATCCAACGGCATTGTGCGGCGCAGCTTCATCTCCTGCCAGTCCTCACGCGAGATGAGGATCTGGCGCGGCTTCGAGCCTTCGGACGGGCCGATGATACCGCGATCCTCAATCTGGTCGATGATACGCGCGGCACGCGAATAGCCCAGCTTCAGACGACGCTGCAGCATGGATGTGGACGCCTGACGGCAGTCCATGATGACCTCGATGGCTTCCTCGATGAGTTCATCCTCATCGTCGCCCGGGTCGTTCGTGCCGCTGCTGCCGCCCTTGTTATTGCCTACCTGTTCGGCCTGCTGCTCGATGTGCTCGAGGATTTCCTCGCTGTACTCGGCGGTGCTGGTCTCCTTGATGCGGGCAATAACAGCTTCAATCTCCTCGTTGGAGATAAAGCAGCCCTGTACACGGGTCGGCTTGCCCTCACCGAGCGGCGCATACAGCATATCGCCCTTGCCGATCAGCTTTTCCGCGCCGGTCGTATCCAGAATGATACGGGATTCGATCTGGCTGGCTACCGCAAACGCGATACGCGACGGGATATTTGCCTTCATGATACCGGTGATAACGTCAGCCGACGGACGCTGTGTTGCTACAACAAGGTGCATGCCTGCGGCTCGCGCCTTCTGCGCGATACGGCAGATGGAGTTCTCGACTTCCTTGGCAGCGACCATCATCAGGTCGGCCAACTCGTCGATGACAATGACGATCTGCGGCAGCACCTGATACTGCTCGGGATGGCCGTCCTCGGTCTGCTCTGCTTTGGCCTTTTCGGAACGCATGAGGTCGTTATAGCCGACCAGATTGCGCACCTGATGGTCCGCGAACAGCTTGTAGCGGCGTTCCATCTCACCGACCGCCCAATTGAGCGCACCAGCGGCCTTTTTCGGGTCGGTAACGACCGGAATCAGCAGGTGCGGAATGCCGTTGTAGTTGCCCAGTTCAACCATCTTCGGGTCCACCATGATGAGGCGGACCTCCTCCGGCGTAGACTTGTACAGCAGCGAAATCAGCATGGAGTTGATGCACACCGACTTACCGGAGCCGGTGGTGCCGGCAATCAGCATGTGTGGCATCTTGGCAATGTCGCCGATGACCGGCTTGCCGGTAATGTCCTTGCCAACGGCAAAGGACAGGCGGCTTTTCGCATTCGCGAACGCCGGAGAACCGATACACTCGCGGATAAAGACGGTATTGACCGTCTTGTTCGGCACCTCGATGCCGACCGCGACCTTATCCGGGATAGGCGCGATACGCACGTTCGCCGCGCCGAGCGACAGCGCAATGTCGTCCGACAGGGCGGTGATGCGCGAGATTTTGATGCCGCGCGGGATGGTCAGCTCGAACCGGGTGACGGACGGGCCGCGCACGATGCCGATGATCTGCGCCTCGATGTTGAACGAGTCGAGCGTATCGAGCAGGCACGCCGAGCTTTCGCGCAGCTCGGCTTCTGCGCCCGCGACAGAGGCGTGCTTGCCCTGTGTCAGCAGGTCGATCGGCGGGTAGTCGTAGACCGGCATGGGCGCTTTCTGGCTCTCGTCGATGGCGATATTCATGGCTTCCTGCTCGGTCTCCGAGATGTTCTCGGTCTTTTTCGACTTGGATGCCGGTGCAGGAGCCGCCTCATGCTCGGGCTCCGGCTCGGAAACATGCGCCGATTCTTCCTCCGGCTGCTTGTTTTCGACCAGATTCATAATGCTTCCGGCTTTTTTCTTCACGTTATCACGCAGTGAGCGCAGATATTCGTCCGGTGCGATGGCCTTGCCCTTGCGCTTTCGCGGGTCGATCAGTTCCTCGCCCGGCTTATCCTCTCCGGGCGGGTCAGTGTCAATCGGGATGTCAAAGTCAGATTTACGGTGTGCGCGGCGTTCCTCTCGGCGCTGTGCATGCGCAGCTGCCGCTTCGTGGATGTTCGGCAGCTGGAGAGGTGCTTCGTAGCGCTCGCGCTCCTCCTCGTCCTCGTATTCGTACTCGGGCGGACGAACCATGTCGTACAGCGCCTGCGGCGTAATCCGGCAAGCCACCAACAGCGACACGATGAACAGCACCAGCAGGATGAGCAGTGCGCCGATGGACGAGAGCGCCCACTCGAGCAGGATGTACAGACCGCCGCCCAGCAGACCGCCGGACGAGCCTTCCATGCCGGTAGAGAGCAGACCGCTGAGCGTGCTCATGGACAGGTCGTACTCATTTGCACACGAAAAGGCGTGAATGATACTGCCGATCAGCAATGGCATGAGCGCGATACACGTTCCGCGCAGGCGCACGGGACCCTTGGGACGCGCAAACAGCAGCACGGCGATGCCGATCAGCGCAAACGGCATGACATACGCGCCCTTGCCAATGAGCGCACCGATGCCGCGGTGCAGCCACTTGAGCAGCACGCCGTCGATCGGCAGGATCGACAGCAGGCACAGCAGACCGACAATGCCCCAGATTGCGCCCCAGACCGGACGGGACAGGATCGGACCGAGTTCCTCCGGCTGCGGCTGTGCCGCACGCTTGCCCTTGGGCGCGCTTTTCGTCGATTTTTTAGTTGTGGTTTTCCTTGCAGCCAAAACTTCTATCCTTCAACTTTCTTTGTGATTCAATCTGACGGCGTTCTGCGCCGTTTTTCCGCTTTCTGCGGATACTCTGCAAGCATATTATAGCATAGAAATCCGGTTTTTACCACTGTTTTTCCGGAAAACAGCGGCCGGTCTGCTCGTTTAGCCGTTCTCTGCGATGATGCGGTCGATGGCGGCTGCTACTCCGTCCTGGGCGTTGGTGAGCGTCTCGCGCAGGCACAGATTTTTGACGGCTGCGCTTGCGTTTCCCATCGCAATCGGGAGGGCTACGGCGTTCAGCATTTCAAGGTCGTTTTCGCTGTCGCCGATGGCCGCGGCGTGGTCGAGGTCGGTGCCCAGCTCGCGGCACAGCATGCCGAGAGCAACGCCCTTGTCCGCGGCCGGCGTGATGACCTCGAGGTTATCGGTCGCGCTGCTCATCACGCGGATACCCGGAATCTGTTCCAGCTGCGCACGGGCGCGCACGAGCATGACCGGGTCCTGGCTGCGGATGAACATTTTATCGACCGAAATGTGGTTTGTGGCAATATATTCCGCAACAGACGGCACAACTTTTTTCGCGCTTAAATAGCCTTCATTCGACTTATACTTGCCAAATTCGATATCATCATACGGAGTAATGAGTAACGTCTCCCCTACATACACCATCGTGATCATGCCGATGCGCTCCACCACAGCAGACGCACGCACGGCAGCTTCCCACGGCATGGACATACGCATGGTGCAGCGCTCCTGCGACACGCTCGACAGCGTAGCGCCGCCCGAGGTGACCATCTGGTCATCCGTACCGAGCATGAGCGCGAAGTCGCGTGCCTCGCCGCAGATGCGTCCGGTGGAGACCACAACATGAATGCCGCTCTCGCGGGCACGGCGCACGGCATCGGCGGTCGCCGGAGAGACCTGATTCTGCGGATTGAGCGCGGTTCCGTCTAAATCGAGCGCGATAAGGTCGATTTTTTTCATCTTCTTTCCTCCTGATACTGGCGCTGCTGCGCCGCATATTTTCCATCTTATTCAGCATACCGCAGCTGGGCAAAAATTGCAAGCAAATAAAAAAATCGAACATTTGTTCTTGACAAATTCGGATTTTGCTCCTATTCTATGGCTCATCGAAAGGAGGTGAGGCCATGTGCAGCGAAAACGAAAGGCCGGATCGGCTGATCCGCATGCTGTACGACATCGCAGACGATGCGGAAGCGCCCGCGAACAGCCGGCTCAGCGCGATCAAGGAAATTCTCGACCGGACGGTCGGCAAAGGCGTAATGCTGGGCGGCGAGCAGACCGAAGTCCAGCCGGTGGAGATCGTGTTTCGGATCGTAGACGATACGAATTCCCCGTAACACGGCGGCAGGCAGCGTTCATGCAGTCGGATACGCTCGAAACCCTGTTCGGCGGCGCGGCAGGCGGCGGCAAAAGCCACGGCCAGCTGCTCGATGCTTTGCGGTTTGCGGTGTGCTATCCGGGTTCGCGGCAGCTCATGCTGCGACGGACCATGCCGGAGCTGGAGCGCTCGCTTGTACCGGCGGCTTTGCGGCTGTATCCGCAGTGCATTGCAAAGTACAAGGTGAGTGAGCACCGGTGGGATTTTGCAAACGGTTCGGCGCTGGAATTCGGGTACTGCGATGCGGAAAGCGACGTGACCAGGTACCAGAGCGCGGAATACGATGTCATCCGGTTCGATGAGCTGACACATTTCACCGAAAGCCAGTTCACCTATCTGCTGTCGCGTATCCGCGGCACGAACGGATTCCCCAAGCAGGTCAAGGCAACGACCAATCCCGGCGGTGTCGGTCACCAGTGGGTGAAGAGCCGGTTTATCGACTCCATGCCGCCGGACACCGTGCGCGAGTTCGACGGCGGCACGCGGCTGTTCCTGCCCGCAAGACTGGGCGACAACCCGTTTCTCCGCAAGGCAGATGCAGGCTACGAGAAGCGGTTGAAGCTGCTCTCTCCCACCGACCGGAAAGCACTGCTCGACGGCGTGTGGGAGCTGAACGAGGGACAGTATTTCAGCGAATTCTCACGCGACCTGCATGTTGTAAAGCCGTATGCCATCCCGCACGACTGGCGGCGCTGCCTGACCATCGACTACGGTCTGGATATGCTGGCAGCGCTTTGGATCGCGCAAAATCCGGACGGACACAGCGTGGTCTACCGCGAACTCTACCGTCCGGGACTCATCATTTCGGATGCAGCGGCGCAGATGCTTGCCTGTGAGACGGCGGGAGAACACATCGACTGCCGTCTCGCGCCGCCCGATCTGTGGAACCGACGGCAGGAAACCGGCAGAAGCGCGGTAGAACTGTTCGCGGACAGCGGACTGGATTTTATCAAAAGCAGCAATGAACGCGTCGCCGGATGGCTGGCGCTGCATGAGCTGCTGCAGCCGCGCAAGGATACGGACGGCGCCGTTCGTCCCAGGCTGACGATTTTCGACACCTGCCACAATCTGATCCGCACGCTGCCTGCGCTGCAGCACGACAAGCGCAATCCGTCCGACACAGCGAACACGCCGCACGAGCTGACCCATGCGCCGGATGCGCTCCGCGGGTACGCCGCGACCGTTTATGAGCCGGTGAAGGCTGTGCCGCAATCGGCGTATGACTGCGAAGTAGGAGAATTTCTCAGGTTTTGACTGAAAGGAGGCATTATGGAAATTTTATGTTACGCGCTGTCTGCGGCGGTGCTGGTTTTGACCGGTGCAGTCATCTCCGGCGGTGTGGTTCTGCCGCGGCGTTTGCCGAAGGAGCACACGGCAGAATCTACGCCGGAGGATACGCTCAGCCGCGATCTGGCGGCGCTGATGAACTACGGACGAGAGGAGGACAACGATGAAATTTGATCCGTCACCGACGGCTATCTGGAAGAAATATGAGCGCGACCGCGACTACAAGCGCTCAATCGGTTTATACGACCGTGTTCGGCGCAACGAGGCGTTTTACCTCGGCAGGCAGTGGGAGGGACTGCGCGTGCAGTCCCTCGACCCGCTGATCTTTAACGTGCTGCGCCGCTGTGTCAACCTGTTTGTGTCCATGCTGGTCTCCGACGATGTGGCGGTACGCGCCCAGCCGTTCGACATGGACAAGGACGGTCGGCAGACCGCGCATGTGCTCGAGCGTGCGTTTGCATCCGCGATCGAGCGTTCGGGTGTCAAGGCACTCGGCCGCCCGCTGCTGAAAAACGCCTGTGTGGACGGCGATGCGTGCTTCTACATGCACTTTGATCCGGCGCTTGAGACCGGTCAGGCGGTTAAGGGCGATATTGCGGTGGAACTGATTGATTCCACGAACATCTGCTTCGGCAACGCCGCCTGCGATGAGGTACAGCGCCAGCCGTACATTATCATTGCCATGCGGCGCGACGCAGAGGAGGTGCGGCAGGAAGCGCGCGCCAACGGCATCTCTGCGAGCGACGCGGAAGCCATTCGGCCGGATGACAGCGGCGAATATCATCGTTACCGCACCTCGAACGACAGCGACCGCGTGACTGTACTCCTGCACATGCGCAGGACCGAGAACGGCATTGCCTTCTGCAAGACCACGCGAAACGCGGTCGTAATGCGCGAAAAGGTGCTTCCCTATCGGCTGTATCCGGTGACGCACCTTTGCTGGAACCGCGTGCGCGGCTCGTGCCACGGCGAAAGTCCGCTGACCGAGGCGATTCCGAACCAGATCGCCATCAACAAGCTGTACTCGATGTACGTCCAGTGCATCAAGCAGGTGGCGTTCCCTAAGATCGTGTACGACATGACGCGGTTCCCGAACGGCTGGTCGAACGACGTCGGCAAGGCGATCGGCATGCGCGGCAACCCGAATGAAGCGATCGCTGCCGCATTCCGCGCACCGGATATCTCGGCACAGGTGCTGCAGCTGCTCAAGCAAATGATGACCGATACCGCGGAGCTCATGGGCGCAAGCGAGGCCGCACTCGGCACGGTCAATCCGGACAACACCTCGGCGATTATCGCGGTGCAGAACGCAACGGCAGCGCCGCTCGAGCTGACCAAAATGGAGTTCTACCGCTTTACCGAAGACTGGGCGCGCGTGTTTCTCGACCTGATGGGCGCGCACTACGGCGTGCGCACGCTCGTTCTGCCGAACGAGGACGGCGGTGAACCCGAAACATGCACGTTCGACTTCTCCGCACTCGCCGGGCAGGACATGCGCCTACAGGTGGATGTCGGCGCGGCAAGCTACTGGTCCGAAACCATGCAGACGATGACAAACGATCATCTGCTGGAGAGCGGCGTTATTTCCGACCCGCTCGTATATCTGGAAAACGTACCGGATTATCAGGTACGCGGCAAACACGACCTGCTGCACGCACTTCGCGTACAGCGACAGCAGCAAAAGGAGGCAAACAGTAATGCAGAAAACCACAGTGAATCCCAATCCTGAGCAGGAAATGACGGTCAATCCGTTCGCACAGGAGCAGGCGGCGGAAATCCAGCCGCAGGAAAATGCGCAGACCTATCCGGTCGAGGTAGACGGCGATATCGTCGAACTGACGCTCGAGGAGCTGATCGACGCAGCCGCACAGGGACTTTCCAAGCGCAACGCCTACATCCGCCGCAACCGCGCGGCAAACGCCATGCCAAACGGCCAGATCTACGCCGCATTCGTCGAGGAATATCCCGATGTCCGTCCCGAGGACATTCCGCAGCAGGTATGGGAGTGGGCGCAGCAGGAAGGCTCGCTCGTGTCCGCGTACCGCAAGTGGGAGATTGCCGAACTGAGAGACGAACTGGCAGCGCTCGAGATGAACCAGAAGAACCGCCGTGCGGCGGTCGGTCCGGCGCAGTCGGACGGGGAACCCGCGGGGGTAGACCCGGTTACGCTCGCTTTGCTCGGCAAGTAACTTTTGCTGAATTGAAAATGGAGAATGGAAAATGGAAAATTACCGCGTTCATTCTCCATTATCAATTATCAATTTTCCATTACTGCACGATTGAACATTTATATAGGAGGTAAATTTTTATGGCTATCAATCTCGCAAGCAAGTATTCCGACCAGATTGTGGAGGTATTCACCCGTGCGTCCTTCATCAAGGGCAAGACTGCCGAGACGTATGACCTGACCGGCGTGAAAACGCTCAAGGTTTACACCCCGATCACCGTCGAAGAGGTCGATTACGACCGTGACGGCGGTCTGAAGCGCTACGGCGATGTGACCGAGATGCAGGATGTGGTACAGGAACTGACCATGACGCAGGACAAGGCGTTTACCCTGACCATTGACAAGGGCAACAACCTCGATCAGAATCTGGTCAAGAATGCCGCCGACATGCTGCGCCTGCAGCTGAACGAAAAGTCCACACCGGCGGCAGACAAGTATGCATTCAAGCGCTTCGTCACCATGGCGGGCAGCATTGTGGAAAGTGCAAAGCCGACCAAGGCGAATATCATCAGCAAGATTGCGGATGCATCGCAGGCACTTGACGATGCGCTTGTGCCGGACGACAACCGCTATCTGTACCTGACCAGCGAAATGTACAAGCTGGTGTGCACCTCGGACGAGTTTGCCGGTGTGGACGTGCTGGCGCGTCAGTCCATCGCCAAGGGCGTGTGCGGCGAGGTATTCGGCATGAATGTCGTCCGTGTTCCCAAGAGCTATCTGCCGGAGGACGTGTACTTCCTCGTTGCACACAAGGATGCCGTGCTCATGCCGTACAAGATTGCGGATGCCAAGGTGCATGAGGACCCGGTCGGCGTGTCCGGTGCACTGATCGAGGGCCGTCACTACTACGACGCATATGTGCTCGGCGCAAAGTGCGGCGGCGTGTATGCACTGGTCGATGAGGACTGCCGCTCGAGCGCACCGACCATCAGCCAGGGCAAGATTACCGCGTTCGGCAAGGTGCGCTACACCCTGGACGGCTCGGATCCGCGCTACTCGGATTCCGCGAAGGATTACGTTGCCGGCACTGTGCTGACGCCGGAGACCGGCTGCAAGATCCGCGCATACTGCGTGCAGTCCGGCGCGTATCCGTCCGAGGTAGCGGAAGGCTAAATTCAGATAAGCGTTAGGAGTGAGGAGATAGGAGTTTTTCTTCGTTTACTCCTCACTCCTTCTCCTAACTTCTCACTGTATCCAATGAACCCATCACAAAGGAGGTAACCCTATGACCGGAACCGAATGCTTTCGTGCAGCGCTGAATATTTTATCCGAAACGCCGGACAGCGGTGTGTATTACGAGCAGTTTGCGCTCGGTGCGCTCAACCAGCTGTTAGCGAACAGCCTGCGCGAGATGAACGCGGAACGTGCGTCTGACGGCAAAGACGTGCTGCTTGTGCCGCCGCGCATGACGGCGCTGACCGAGGAACTGCCCGCCGGTGACTGGCTGGCGCGCGAATGTTTTCCGTACGGACTGGCGGCGCTGCTTGTCGCGGATGACGACAAGGCCAAGTTCAACTGGGCGGCAACCGAATACAGCGAACGCCTGCTGAGTCACTGTCCCGCGCAGTTTACCGCCGTGCAGGAGATGATTTAATGCGAAGCTATGAATTTCCCTATCCGGAGGCCGAGCAGCAGACCGTGGTCAGCCGGTTCGGCGGCATCGACTGCCGCACGCATCCGACCAAGGTGTCTCTCTCCCGCTCGCCGGATATGCAGAACATGATCTGCGACCAGAACGATTTTCTGGTAAAGCGCACCGGATGGCGCACACAATCGCAGTTTGACGCACCGATTTATGGGTTATTCGCCATGCCGGATGGTGTGGGCTGTGCCGTTCATGCGGGTGCGAAGCTGTATTTTCGGACGCCGGACGGCACGCAGACCGAGCTGTGCGCAGACATGAACGAGGCGTTTTCCCAGTCGTTTACGATGAAGGGTGTACTCTACCTGATGGACGGCAAAACCTATCGTGCGGTGCGCAAAAGCAGCAAAAACACGGCCTGGGAAGCCGTTTCCGTATCCGGCACAGCCTATGTGCCGACCACGACCATCTCTGCGGCGCCGACCGGCGGCGGCACCAGCTACGAGGCGGTAAATCTCTTGACGCCTAAGCGCATCAACACCTTTATCGGTGACGGCACGGCGACCCAGTTCAAGGTGGACGCGACCGACCTCGACGAGACCGCTGTCACGGCTGAGGTGAACGGCTCGGCGGTTACCGTTTCGGCGGTCAACCGCTCGACCGGTCTGGTAACACTGGCCGCTGCTCCGGCAAACGGAAACGGTCTGGCAAATGTGTCCATCGCGTTTGCCAAAACCGTCAGCGGACACGCGGACAAGATCAATAAATGCCGCTTTGCCGGGCTGTACGGCGGCAAAAACGACACGCGCGTGTTCCTTTCCGGCAACCCGGATGAGCCGGACTGTGACTGGCAGAGCGGCCTGTACGACCCGACCTACTTTCCGGACACCGGCTACACCCGCATGGGTACGGACGCGTCTGCGATCGTCGGCTATCTCAAGCAGTACGAAAGTCAGGTCGTGGTCAAGTCCGGCGGCGCACAGGAGGCGACCAGTTATCTGCGCACCTACATGATGGCGGATGACGGTTCTGCGCTGTATCCGCTCAAGCAAGGTGCGCAAGGTGAAGGCGCGATTTCGAGCCGCTGCTTCGCCGTGCTGAACGACCTGCCGCTGTATCTCTCGGCAAGAGGTGTGCAGGGCGTGTACGGCACCGCCGTTGCCGAGCAGCGGACGATCCGCTCGGTATCCGATGCCATTGTGCCGAAATTATCGCAGGAGACCGACCTCCAAAACGCCTGTGCGGTGGTATTTGAGGGCAAATATTATCTGGCAGTAAACGGACACATTTATGTCGCGGACGGCTCTCTGACTGAGGAAAACGGCGATCCGGCGTGGTTTTTCTGGGTCAATGTGCCTGCACAATGTCTGGCGGTGCTGAACGGTCAGCTGTGGTTCGGCACGGCAGACGGCCGGCTGTGCCGCTTTGCCAAAAGCGAGGAGGAGCACGCCTATCTTGATGACACGGCGGCGATTGCCGCGTACTGGCGCACACCTACCCTGCCGCTCTCCGACTGGAGCCGCTTCAAGACCGTGCGGGACGTGATTCCGACGCTCATGCCGCATTCCCGCTCGGGCGCGACCGTGCAGTACGAGAACGAAAACGGTGCCCAACTTGCGCTTTCCCGCAATATGGACCTGTTTTCCTTCCGCACACTGGACTTTTCGCGGTTCTCCTTCCGGTGCATTCCGGGTGCAGTGACGTACCGTACCCGATGGAAACAGCACCGCAGTCCTCTGTTTGCCGTGCGCATCGGCAACGACCGGCCGGATGAGCCGTTTGGTCTGCTCTCGCTCACCATCCGCTGGACACAGGGTCAGACCGTAATTTAGAAAGGAGGATTCCCCTTTGGCAATCATCAAATCAACTTCCGCGCGCCGAACATCAACCGTAAAGTCAGCCGCGTCCAAGTCCGCTTCGTCTAAGACGGCGGCAAGCAAATCGACGTCGAGCAAGTCCTCCGGCACGCTCAATTCCAATGGCTACCGCGACAATTTTGACTACTCGGCGGCGATCGCCGGCACGACTGATTCAGCGAAACGCCAGCAGCTGCTGAGCGAACGCCAGAACAAGATTGACTCGCTCGGTCTCGGCGGCAAGGTTGCATCCAACGACGCGGTTTCGACGTGGAACGGCACCTACCGTCCGTACTCGGTTTCAAGCACAACAACCGGTGCAAACCGCGTCAGCAGCCTGTATGATGCGGCGGAAAATGCCCGTTTCAAGCGATTTGAGACCGCCCGCAGCCGCATTGCAAGGCAGCTGGAGAGCAACCTCGCATCCATTGAGAACGACTACGCCGCCGGTATGCGTCAGACCGACATCAATGCCCGACAGTCCGCGGTGAACAACGAGGAAAAGCTGGCGGCGCTCGGACTTAACATGGGCGCACGCGGGCAGGCAGCCACCAGCGGCATGGCGGAGACCAGCCGCATTGCGGTGGACAATCGGTACCGCAGCGACCTGAATTCGCTTGGGCAGGCGCGTCTGTCCGCGCGTGCGGCAGCGCAGAATGCCGCCGATGAACAGACCGCAGCCGCCGAGAGCAGCTACTATACCGCATCGGAAAATGCGGCGCTCCAGCAGGCGCAGGCGGCACTGAGCCAGTTTAACGCCGACCGCGATTACGGCTTGTCCGTAGCCGGTCTGACCGGCTTCCTGAACGGCACGCCGACGCTGAACTGGCGCAATTATCAGCTGAATGTCAGCAGTGCGGCCGCGAATGCACAGACCCGTGCCTACGAGCAGGCGCTTGAGCGCTGGAAAACCAGCGGATACGTTCGTCAGAGTGACGCAGCTATCCTCGGTGTGCCCGCCGGAACGCCGACCGCCGATGTCAGCTACAAGAACGCAGCGCTCGCGCTGCAGCGATGGAAGAACGGCTACGGCGGCTGATTTTTTTCAAGCCGCGTCTGTCCGAAAAAATAAATCACCTCTGCGCACAAGGCACAGAGGTGATTTATGATAAAGAAATGAAAATGTGAGCAATTTTATCCAAAAAAGCCAGATTCTCTGTTTCAGCACAGAGAATTCGCTACATTACTGCAATCATGATAGCACAGATTTGTCCGTTCGTCAACTCAAGCGCAAGAATTTACTATATGTTCGCAAGAAATTGCTATAAAAAAAACCGCACGCAAAAGCGTGCGGTTTTCTCATATTGCAGTATCGGTAAGGACAGAGACTTACTTGTTCTTCAGGTTGAAGAAAGCCTTCTTGCCCAGGAACTGTGCAACGTCCTCGCCCAGCTCTTCCTCGATGCGGAGCAGCTGGTTGTACTTTGCAACGCGGTCGGTACGAGACGGAGCACCGGTCTTGATCTGGCCAGCGTTCAGTGCAACAGCGATATCAGCGATGGTTGCGTCCTCGGTCTCGCCGGAACGGTGGGATACAACTGCGGTGTAGCCTGCGCGGTTAGCCATCTGGATAGCATCCAGGGTCTCGGTCAGGGAGCCGATCTGGTTAACCTTGATCAGGATGGAGTTAGCAACGCCCAGCTCGATGCCCTTGGACAGACGAGAGGTGTTGGTAACGAACAGGTCATCGCCAACCAGCTGGATCTTGTCGCCCAGAGCCTTGGTCAGCATAGCCCAGCCTTCCCAGTCTTCCTCTGCCATGCCGTCCTCGAGGGAGATGATCGGGTACTTCTCAGCGAAGTTCTTCCACATCTTAACCAGCTGCTGCTGAGTCAGCTTCTTGCCGGACTTCGGCTGGATATAGCACTTCTCCTCGTCGTTCCACCACTCGGAGGAAGCAGCGTCGATCGCGATCATGAAGTCCTCGCCCGGCTTGTAGCCAGCTTCTTCGATTGCCTGAACGATAACCTTCAGAGCGTCCTCGTCCTTCTTCAGGTTCGGAGCGTAGCCGCCCTCATCGCCTACACCTGCTGCCGGAGTGCCGTTCTCCTTCAGGGTGGTCTTCAGCTGATGGAATACCTCTGCACAGCGGCGCAGAGCCTCGCGGAAGGACGGAGCGGAAACCGGCATGATCATGAATTCCTGAATCTCAACGTTGTTGGTAGCGTGTGCGCCGCCGTTGAGGATGTTCATCATCGGCATCGGCAGGGTCTTAGCGTTGCAGCCGCCGATGTAGTTGTACAGCGGCAGGCTCAGAGCCTCTGCAGCAGCCTTGGCAACAGCCAGGGATACGCCGAGGATAGCGTTTGCGCCGAACTTGGTCTTGTTCGGGGTGCCGTCAGCCTCGATCATAGCCTTGTCGATTGCCTGCTGGTCGAGAGCGTTCATGCCGATAACAACTTCAGCGATCTCGCCGTTTACAGCGTCAACAGCCTTGAGTACGCCCTTGCCGTTGTAGCGGGACTTGTCGCCGTCACGCAGCTCGCAAGCCTCGAAGATACCGGTAGAAGCACCGGACGGAACAGCAGCGCGGCCCATGTATGCGCCGGTGTCGCCCTCAACGTAAACCTCAACCTCAACGGTCGGGTTGCCGCGGGAGTCCATAACTTCGCGGCCGATTACATCAACAATTTCAATGTAGCCCTTCATAATTCTTTCTCCTTCTTACATAAGAATAGATTAGCTTATAAAAGAGTGGAGAGTGAAGAGTGGAGAGTGGAGATTACTCCGCCTTTTCACTCTTTCTGCTTCACTCTATTATTATCAATAAGAATATCCGAATTGCCGAGCGTTAAATGAAGATTTCTCTTCACTCTACACTCTCAACTCTTCACTCTGCTTACTTAACAAGCAGACTGTGACCAGTCATCTCTGCAGGCTGCGGAATGCCCATCATGTCCAGCATGGTGGGAGCCAGATCAGCCAGTACGCCGCCTTCTGCCAGCTTGCCCTCGTGACCGACCATTACGAGCGGCACCGGGTTAGTGGAGTGTGCGGTGAACGGAGTCACGCCGTCAGCGTCGAGCATCTGATCGACGTTGCCGTGGTCGGCGGTGATCAGGCACTGACCGCCCATCTTGAGGATGGCGTCAACGACCTTGCCTACGCCGTCATCGGTAGCCTCGATAGCCTTGACTGCAGCCTCGAATACGCCAGTGTGACCTACCATATCGCAGTTTGCGAAGTTGAGGATAACAACGTCGTACTTGCCGGACAGGATGCGCTTTACGCACTCCTCGGTAACGGCAGGCTCGCTCATCTCCGGCTGGAGATCATAGGTTGCAACCTTCGGGGACGGGATCAGAGCACGATCCTCGCCCGGATACTCCTTCTCAACGCCGCCGTTGAAGAAGAACGTAACGTGTGCGTACTTCTCGGTCTCGGCAATGCGGAGCTGGGTCATACCCAGATCGGAGATATATTCGCCGAACGTGTTCTTCAGGCTCTGCGGCTTGAAGGCGATTTCCACGCCCGGAATAGTAGCATCATACTGCGTCATGCAGACGTAGTGGATCTTAGGCTGTACGCGCTCAAAGCCGGTGAATTCCGGATCAACGAATGCACGGGTGATCTCACGCGCACGGTCGGGACGGAAGTTTGCGAAGATGATCGCGTCGTCGTCCTTGACGGTCGCGCCCTCGGTAACGATAACCGGAACAACGAACTCGTCGGTTACGCCGTTTGCGTAGGACTGCTCCATAGCCTCGTGTGCGGTAGCAGCGTGCTCGCCTTCGCCGAGTGCGATAGCGTTGTACGCCTTCTGTACGCGATCCCAGCGGTTATCACGATCCATTGCGTAGTAACGGCCGGATACGGTTGCGATGCAGCCGACCTCGACAGCGTCGATCTTGGCCTGCAGGCGGTCGATATACTCGATACCGGACTGCGGCGGCGTGTCGCGGCCGTCCATGAAGCAGTGGAAGCAAACCTTGCGCAGACCATTGCGGCGTGCCAGCTCGAGCAGCGCAAACATGTGGTCAATGTGGGAATGCACACCGCCGTCAGACAGCAGACCGAAAATGTGCAGGGTGGAACCAAACCACTTGCACTGGTTGATCGCGCTCATAAGAGCCGGATTCTCGAAGAAATCGCCGTCCTGGATGGCCTTGGTGATGCGGGTCAGCTCCTGATATACAATGCGGCCTGCACCGATGTTGGTGTGGCCAACCTCGGAGTTGCCCATCTGGCCGTCCGGCAGACCAACGTCCAGACCGGATGCACCGATATAGGTGAGCGGGTTCTCTGCGAAAATCTTATCGAGATTCGGCTTTTTAGCAGCCTCAATGGCGTTGCCCTTGGTCTCCTCGCGGTGGCCAAAGCCGTCCATGATGATCAGAGCGGTCGGCTTCTTCGGGCCCTCTGCCTTCTTGGCAGCAGCGGTGGCTGCCTTGGGCTTGCGGCCGCGCTTGGCTGCCGGCTTTTTCGCCTCAGTCTTGGCTGCAGTTGTCTTTGCCGCAGCGGTCTTGCGGGTACGCTTTGCCGCCGGCTTTTTTGCAGGAGCCGGATCTGCCAGAACATTAACCGGTGCGGAAGTCTTGATCTCGACTACCTCTACCTCCGGCATGCCCGGCATAGTGGTTTTTTTCATACTGATAAAACTCCTTTACAGAAGCGAACGATAAGAGAATAAAAGGGGACACGATATCACCATGTCCCCCTCCGCAAAACGGTGAGGGAGCGTTTCCCTTTCCCGTATCCTTATCTTACTGGTTAGCTGCTTCTACGATGGTAGCGAAGTCAGCGCTCTTCAGGGAGGCACCGCCGATCAGGCCGCCGTCAACGTCCGGCTGAGCCAGCAGCTCGGAAGCGTTCTTTGCGTTCATAGAGCCGCCGTACTGGATGGTGATGCCGCGTGCAGCGCGTGCGCCGTACTTCTCGCGCAGGCAGTCACGGATAGCGGAGCAAACCTCGTTAGCCTGCTCTGCGGTAGCGGTCTTGCCGGTACCGATTGCCCAGATCGGCTCGTAAGCGATGACAACCTTCTTAATGTCCTCAACAGCTACGTTCTGCAGAGCGATCTTGATCTGCTTGCGGATAACTTCCATGGTAACGTCCTGCTCGCGCTCGGTCAGAGACTCGCCTACGCACAGGATCGGGCGCAGACCGTTCTCGAGAGCGACCTGAACCTTCTTGCCGCAAGCCTCGTCGGTCTCGTTGAAGTACTGACGGCGCTCAGAGTGGCCGATGATAACGTACTTAACGCCCAGCTCCTTGAGCATGTCAGCGGAGATCTCGCCGGTGAACGCGCCGGACTTCTCGAAGTGCATGTTCTCAGCGCCGATTGCAATCTTGGAGCCCTTAGCAGCCTTTACAGCAGCCTGAATATCGGTGAACGGTACGCAAAGAACCATCTCGCACCACTTGGTCTTGGACAGGAGCGGCTTCATCTCTTCGATCAGAGCCTTTGCCTCTGCCGGAGTCTTGTTCATCTTCCAGTTACCGGCGATAATGGTCTTACGATATCTGCGATTCATGTTGGTTTTACCCCTTTCAAACATTCGGACGGACTTTTCCGTCTTAAATCTTTATGTATTTATACGGAGCGCTCAACAGAACGCGCTCCGATATAAAGCGTTCCTAATGGACTTACTTGTCCTGCAGGCATGCGATGCCCGGCAGCTCCAGACCCTCGAGGAACTCCAGAGAAGCGCCGCCGCCGGTGGAGATGTGGGTCATCTTATCAGCAAAGCCCAGCTTCTCAACAGCAGCTGCGGAGTCGCCGCCGCCGATGATGGAAACAGCCTTGCTCTCAGCGATTGCCTTGGCAACAGCCTTGGTGCCGACTGCGAAGGTGTCAAACTCGAATACGCCCATCGGACCGTTCCAAACAACGGTGCCTGCGTCCTTGACAGCCTCGGAGAACAGCTCTACGGTCTTCGGGCCGATGTCCATGCCCATCATGTCAGCCGGGATCTTGCCGGCCTCGTATACGACCGGAGCAGCGTCTGCGCCGAAGTGATCTGCACAAACGGTGTCAACCGGCAGGAGCAGCTTAACGCCCTTGTCAGCAGCCTTCTTGAGCAGGCCGAGTGCCAGCTCGATCTTGTCTTCCTCGCAGAGGGAGGTGCCGATCTCGCCGCCCTGTGCCTTGGAGAAGGTGTAGGCCATGCCGCCGCCGATGATGATGGTGTCGCACTTGTCGATCAGGTTCTCGATAACGCCGATCTTGTCGGAAACCTTAGCGCCGCCCAGGATTGCAACGAACGGACGGGCCGGGTCGCTCAGAGCCTTGCCCATGATGGAGATTTCCTTCTTGATCAGGAAACCGCATACAGCCGGCAGGTAATCTGCGATGCCTGCGGTGGAAGCGTGTGCACGGTGTGCGGTGCCGAATGCGTCGTTGACGTAAATGTCAGCCATGTCAGCCATAGCCTTTGCCAGCGCAGCGTCGTTCTTGGTCTCGCCCTTTTCAAAGCGAACATTCTCAAGCAGAACGACCTCGCCCGGCTTAACCTCAGCGGCCAGCTTCTTAGCGTCCTCGCCTACAACGTCCTTTGCCAGCTTGACTTCCTTGCCAAGCAGCTCGCTCAGGCGCTTAGCGACCGGAGCCAGCGAATACTTCATGTTTACTTCGCCCTTCGGACGGCCGAGGTGCGAGCACAGGATTACAGCAGCGTTGTGATCCAGCAGGTAGTTGATGGTCTCCAGCGAAGCACGGATGCGCTTGTCGTCGGTGATGTTGCCGTTCTCGTCCTGCGGTACGTTAAAATCGCAGCGGGCAATTACCTTCTTGCCGGATACGTCGATATCCTCAACGCTCTTCTTGTTATACTGCATAAATATCCCTCTCCTTTAAGATGTATTATAAAGTTACGATAAGGAACAAAAGCACGGTTGTTATTACTACAATAATTCCGTTTCCAATACAGAATTATACTCGTAATTCGTGTCATTCGCAAGCAAAATTGTGAAAATCATCACATTCCAACTCGCTTTTAGAGGATTTTTGCGTTTTTCGCCAAAAAGTTGCGAAATATTAAACAACATTCACAATTTTTGCATCAATCCCGCGGCGTTCCATAATACGCTACAGCCATCGCCAGCGGACCAGTATTTGTCAGAACCGAAGGACCGATCGCTACGCGTTCCACATCGCGGAATCCAATTTCGGTACGCAGACGCTTTTCCATTTCATCCAGACGCTCGGCGGGTACGTCGCCGTAGAGCAGGATAGCCGTCTGCTTATCCGGCTGCACCACACGGGCGGAGACTTTTTTGCTCATTCCGGCAACGAGTGCCTTCTCACCGCGCACCTTGTCACACACCTTTACCGCACCGTCATACACATGGCTGATGGGCTTGAGACCGAGCGCCTCACCCACGAAGGCCGCGCCGCCCGAAATACGGCCGGACTTCTTGAGGAACTTGAGGCTGTACACACCGAGGTAGGCTTCCACGCGGTTAAGACGGCTTTTTACCACGCTGACGATCGCGTCAAAGCTCTCGCCCTGCTCACGCATTTCGGCAGCCTTGACAACAATGTGTCCGTAAATATAGGTGTATGTCTTGGAGTCGATGACCTCGATGGTCATTTTGCCCTCACCCTGCTCCTCCTCGAACATGGATTTTGCAAGGCAGGCCGCCTGATAGGTACCCGAGCCGCCGCCGTTGATGAGCACTGCCAGCAGATGCGTGCAGCCGCGCTCAAATGCACGGTTGTAGGACTCGAGGAATACGGTCGGCGTAGTCATGGCCGTGCCGGGAATCTCGCTGCTGGTCTCGAGCAGCCTGCAGTAGTCCTCAGATGTGATGTCGTAATATTCGCGGAAGCTGCGTCCCTCATGCGTCAGCATGATCGGAACGATCTCAATGCCGTGCGCCTCTACCAGATCGTGCGGAATATCCGATGAGGAATCGGTCAAAATATGAATCTTTTCCATTCTTTACTCCTTTATGCCTGCGGAAACGGTCCCGCAAGTCTCAGATTTTCAAAGCCGGTCTGCCGCAGTGCCTCAAACACAATAACAGCGACCGAGTTAGACAGATTAAGGCTGCGCGCGCCCTCTCTCATGGGAATGCGGACGCAGCGTTCCGGGTGCTCGATGAGCAGCGCTTCCGGCAGACCGCGGGTCTCTTTGCCGAACATCAGGTAGTCGCCGTCGCAGTATTCCACCTCATGATAGGCGTGCGGTGCCTTTGTTGTCGCATAGAAGTAGCGGCCGTCCGGATTTTTCTCAAAAAATTCATCCAGATTTTTATACATACGCACATCGAGCAGGTGCCAGTAATCCAGACCGGCCCGCTTCATGCGCTTATCGTCGATAGCAAAGCCGAGCGGCTCGACCAGATGCAGCACACAGCCTGTCGCCGCACAGGTGCGGGCAATGTTGCCGGTGTTCTGCGGGATCTCCGGCTCGACCAAAACAATGTTGAGCATACTTTCGCCTCATTTACGAACTAAACTTCTTCTATTTTATGCGATAACACCGTATTTTTCAAGGTATATTCCCATTTTTTTCGCAAAAAAGTTTCCTCTGAACACAAGATTCAGAGGAAATTTTCATGCACTATGCTAATTTTCTGATGATTTTGGATGAACGGCACATATCTTCAATTACTCAATATCCGCATAGACGCCATAGATATAGCCTTCCGCTGCGGCCTGCTCATCGGTCAGCACTTCGCCGGTAAGGCTCGGACCGGACGTATCGTCCTTGTATTCCACGCCCAGCTTGCCGGTGTGCAGCGTCATCGAGCGGGTCTGCTCCGAGCCGTCAGTAAAGGTGATGGTAACGGTCAGCTTTGCGCCCTCAAAGCCGTCCACGGCCGCGTGCCACGAATCCTGCAGATCATCGTCCGTAGTTTCCGGCTGGCTGGGCAGCCACAGACCGTAGCTGGTGTCCGGGTCGTACGCGTCGGTGAAGCCGTTGTCCAGCTTCCAGCACAGGTCGGCGTACATATGCATCTCGTCACTGCCCCAGACCATGATCCGGTCTGCGCCGTCGAGTTCGGGGTTCGTGCCCTGATGCATCGAGCGCACCCACTCGTCGCGGTCGGTGGATGTATCCTTGACGGTTTTCGTGCGGTAGACCGCGCCCTTGTCGATGGTCGCGGATATGGTTTTGATATTCTCGCCGGTCACCTTGAACAGACAGCCGGAGTAGAAACCCTTTTCCGGATCGTCTGCGCCGCTGCCGGTATCGAACACGATTTTGCTGTCCTTCGGCTGACGCAGCTCGCCGGTGTCGGCGGCATAGGCTGCAAAGCCGAATGTGTGACTGATGGCATCCGCTACGACTGCACTGCCGGTCTGCGCGGTGCCATTATGCGTGCGATAAACCGCCGTACCGCCCAGCACAATACCGAACGCGCAGGCTGCCGCCAGAAGGCGCTTTGCCATTCCCCACGGATGGCGCGGCACCGCATGCAGCGGTTCGTTCGTCAGCTTACGCGCTTCACGAGCTGCTGCCAGTGTGCGCTCCTTGAGCTCCTGCGGAGCCTTGATGTCCTTCAGTTCGTTCCAGTTGTTCTTCATCGTAAGATCCCTCCAAATCCAGCTTTAATTGCTTTCTTGCGCGATGCAGCCGCGTGCGTACCGTTGCCGGACGGCATCCGACCATTTCCGCGATTTCCTCTGTGCGGTAGCCCTCCACATAGTGCAGCCACACCGCGATTCGCTGATCGTCCGGCAGCGCGTGTACCGCCTGCCACAGCTCGCTGCTGCTTTCCGGTTCCGGAGCGGCAGCATCCGCGGCGGCTTCCATCGGTGCGGTGCGCTTAAACCACGCCGACCGACGAAGATCGGCGCATCGGCTGAGCGTTACGCGCAGCAGCCATGCTTTCAGATGCTCGGTGTCGCGGAAATCGGTGTCGTCCCGCAGCAGCCGGAGAAAGACTTCCTGATAGACGTCCTCTGCGTCCGCACGGCTGTTCAGTCTGCACAAAGCTAAGCGGTAGACCGCGTCGCCGCAGGTGTCCATCGCCTGCTGCAGAAATGCGTCCGACCTGAGTGTTGTCTGCATTGCTCTCTCCTCCTTTCACCACCAACACGTTTTGCAGCGGCAAATCGTTCCCACTGCCGCCGGATTTTTTGAGATTTCGGCTTATTTTCCCTTTGCTTTGTGTTTACCTACAATTTACAGAGGTTATTCTTGTAATATATGCACAAAAACTTTCGCATTTTCTCTGGAACATTAAACAAAAAATCTATTGCATTTTTATCTAAAACGACTATAATAATAATTGTTCTAAGGAACACAACAAATCGACAATAACCAACAACCACATTGGTTTTTATATTTTATTTGCTCTCTTTTTTTCTTTTTTCTTTCTTTACTCTTTACCTGCTCTTTGAGGGAAAATCGCCGTCTGATTCATCAGGCGGCTTTTTTCCGCCTTGCGGCAAAAAAGCTGCGGTTTAACCGCAGCTTTGAGGCTGTCGAAAAACTCCGTTTTGCGAGCAGCCTCTCGATTGAAACCACGCTTTCAATCGAATCTTGACGAAAAGCCGCGCCCTACGGGCACAATTTTTCGTCCCTTGTATAATTCCCGAGGTACACGCCCCCGGGAATTATGAATTTGCTGTGCAAATTCTATTTTATGCGTGCTGCCGCACGAAAAGTAAAAACGATAGATTGACTTTATCGACAGACTGAAAGCTGCGGTTTAACCGCAGCTTTTTTAGTTTGTTCCGACAGTATGCGTTACAGTGCTGCCTGTGGTATCATACGGATACAGGGTATTCAGAGCCGCCGCAAGCGCCGGACTCTCCAGCGTATACCATCTGTCCTTGCCATGTAGTTCTGTTTTCAGCAGCAGCAACTCTTCCGAATCATTCCTGCACAGAAAGAGCATATAATCTGCTTCCGCGCTGTCTATTTGCACTGCAACGACGCACGGAATCCTGGTATTCGTGCCGTACGGTGTCCATCTGCCCGGAAAGCGCCGCTTGCCCTTACTGTCTGCAAGCAGCTGCACGATCGTCTCCCGATTTTCCGCAGAAAGTGTAATTTCTTCGGACGGGAACGCATAGTTATAAATCGTTTTGCTCGTCACCGGCGTATAGCTGTACGCCTTCCACGAAAACGAATCATCGACTGCACAGCCGATCTTCCGTGGTGCAAAGAATATGCCATAGATCCCCACCGCACAAAGCAGAAGGAGCAGCGCCGCTGTCACTGCACATTTGACCGATTTCTTCATATTGTCTTCCTCCCGATTCTCTATCCTTATTCTTGTACCTTGATGATACCGAACGATCCCTTGATTGTCAACCAAATTGTTCCCTGAGATACAGAAAGGCGGTACCGCTATGCAGCGATACCGCCTTTTCTTATTTCTCTTTGAAAAATTCTCTGGTCTGCTGCACATTTTCCTCGATGGCGGTCTTGAGCGCCTCCACCGATTCAAACTGCATTTCCGGACGCAGGAACTTATGCAGCTCCACATGGATCATCTTGCCGTACAGATCGCCCGCAAAGTCGAGCAGATGCGGCTCGATGGTCGGTGCACCGCCGTCTAAAAATGTCGGCTTTACACCGATATTGGTCGCTGCGATATAGCTCTGTCCGTCCACCAGAACGCGGGTTGCGTACACGCCGTACGGCGGCATCGCCATTTCGGTCGGCAGACGCAGATTGACCGTCGGCACCTGCAGCACGCTTGTGCCGACACGTCGTCCGTGCTCCACAATACCGGAAACCGTATACGGATGACCGAGAAACTTAGCCGCACCTTCCATATCGCCCTGCGAAATCAGCTGACGAATATAGGTGGAGGACACCACAATGCCGTCAATCTTGACATCCTCGATGCAGTCATAGCCGATGCCGGCCTTTTCGCACTCGATAGCCATGCCTTCTGCGTTGCCCTGCCCCTTATAGCCGAAACGGTTATTGCGTCCCGAGATAATCCAGCCCGCATTGAAGCGACCGATGAGCAGCTTGTGGATAAAATCGCGCCAGTCCATGTGCTGCATTTCATGGTCAAAGTGGCCGAAAATAACCTCGTCCACACCGCCGAGCTTTTTGATCTCCTCGGTGCGATATGCATTTGCGGTCAGCAGTGGCACCTGACGGCCCATGACAACCGAATCCGGATGCACATCAAACGTGAAAACCGCACTCGTGCCGCCGATTTGCTTGGCACGCTCGACCGCACGCTGCATGAGCGCCCGATGGCCCAGATGCACGCCGTCAAAGTAGCCGAGCGCGATAGCACGCGGCTTTGTAACTTCTATCATAAGGGAATCCCCCTGAAAAAATTGATAATTGAAAATTGAGAATTGAGAATGAATGCGGCGCTTCGCGCTTATTAAATCATCGCGCAAGGCGCGATACCTTCATTATCCATTTTCCATTTTCAATTCTCCATTTCTGTTTGTATGAAAAAACTTATCGGAAGTTTTTGTATACAAACAGACCCCAACCGCCCTTATCCAGCTCTCTCACCTGACCGAGCATGAGGAATTTATCCTGATGGTACACACGGCAGATGGTATCTGCGGTTTCCGGCAGGCTGTCGGTCTGGCGCGGAAATACGACTGCGCCTCTCGCAATGCGCTCTGCGCCCTCATCGGTGAGCGAAACGGCGGGTCTATCGGTAAACAGGCTGTCGGTCGGCAGCAGAAGCTGCTGCATGGTGCCCTCTGCCATTGCCTGCTCACACTCGGCAAAGGTATGGCACTGCGCCAGCTCATACGCGCCCGAACGGGTGCGCTCCAGACTGTGCAGCACGGCCAGCGTGCCCAGCTTTTCGCCAAGGTCATTGACCAGTGTGCGGACATAGGTGCCCTTGCTGACCTTGCACCGCAGCGTGCCCTTCTGGGCATTCTCGTCGAAGTCCAGCAGCTCCATTTCGTGCACAATGATATCGCGCGCCGGACGCTCCACTTCCCTGCCCTTGCGGGCGAGGTCGTACAGCTTCTGACCATTCACCTTGACCGCCGAGTACATGGGCGGCACCTGCTGCTGCGGACCGATAAAGCGCCGCACCATCTGCTTTACCGCGTATTCCGCGGCATAGCGTTCGCTGGTCTGGAGCATTTCGCCGGTGACATCCTGCGTATCCGTGCAGTAGCCGAGCGTGAACCCGGCAACGTATTCCTTATCCTGCGCTGCGGCAAAATCTGCCGCCTTGGTCGCACCGCCGACGAATACCGGCAGAACACCGGTCGCCATCGGGTCGAGTGTGCCGCCGTGACCGATCCTGCGCGTGTGCAGAATACCGCGCAGCTTGGCAACCACATCGTGCGAGGTAAAGCCCTGCGGCTTGTTCATCAGCAGAATGCCGTTCAGGTCACTTTGCTGCATGAAACTGCTCCTCTGCCGCCTTCAGCATAGCAGCCTTGGCCTCCGCCATGCCGCAGGTGAAGCTCGCACCTGCCGCACGGACATGACCGCCGCCGCCGACCTTCTTGCAGATAGCGGCCGCGTCCATCTCCTTGGTGGTGCGGACGGAAACGCGAACCGTGCCGTCCGGCTTCTCGGTCAGCGTGATGCCGATCTGTACGCCCTCAATCTGACGCGTAAGCGATGCAATCGAGTCCAGATCGTCCATATCCGCGCCTGCATGGTCGATATCCCTGCGCCAGAGCACAGCAACCGCGATCGCGCCGTTCTCGTGGAACTCCATCGTATCAAATACAATGCGCTCCATCTCAAAACGCGGACGCGATTTGGTCTCAAACAGCACGCGGTTGATCTCACCGCCGTCGATACCGGCAGTCAGGCAGGCCGCCGCTACCGCATGCGAATGCGCGGTCGTATTCGAGAACTTAAAGCAGCCCGTATCGGTCGAAACACCGATATAAATGCACTCTGCAATGTCGGCCGTGAACTTAACACCGAGCGCCGTCAGCACATCGTACAGCACCTCGGCACAGCCGCCTGCATCCGGCCGGATGAGGTTTTTTTTGCCGAAGCCGTCGTTCGAGCCGTGATGGTCAATGACCAAATCGACCTTGCCCTTGTACGGCTCTGCCGTGTCCGGAAACAGCTTCTCCTCAGCGATATCGGTCGAAACTACATACGCCGGAACGAAATCCTCCGGCGGATAATACGGCACGATCAGCGGCGCATAACGCCTGGTGATCTCCGGATTTTCCAGAATATATGCGCGCTTGCCAATCTGCTGCAGACCGCGGCAGAGCGCACCGGCACAGCCTGCCGTGTCGCCGTCCGGTCTGCGGTGAGTCAGGATGAGAATGTCGTCCGCTGCCTGCAGCGCAGCAGCAGCGCCAGCAACGTCAACGATCATTCTGCGTCCTCCTCTCCCAGCTTGCCTTCATTTTTCAGCTCGTGCAGCACCTCGGAGATGTGTGCACCGTGGGTGATGGACTGATCCAGCTCAAATACCAGCTCCGGCGCGTAGCGCAGCTGTACCTTGTGGCCAACCTCGCGGCGCAGCCAGCCTGCCGCAGACTTCAGGCCCTTCATCACGTCCTTGGTCTGCTGCTCGCTGCCGAGTACGGAAATATAGCACTTCGCATAACGCAGATCGTTGGTAACATCACAGTGTACCACGGAAACCATAGCCTCCTGTACACGCGGGTCCTTGACAGAGCGCATCGCCTCCGCCAAAGCCTTCATCACTTCTTCGGAAATACGATCAATTCGAGTAGACATTTTACAAATCAAACCTCCTTCGTGAGGATTGGTTAAATAATGGAGAATTGAGAATGGAAAATGGAGAATGATTCTCTATTTCCACTCTGCACATTCCCTCCGGTCGTATAGGAAAATGCGCTATCGCGCATTTTCACACGCACCGCAGTGCGTGATTCAATTCCCCATAAAAGTCCAGCTCCGCCGGACTTTTATACCACTGCCCGCGCCGCGGCGGCGCGGCCTCGTCCGCCGTGCGGACGAGAGGGGGTTATCCGAAAAAGTTTCTTTGGAACTTTTTCGGTATCTAAGGGGGACGGAGTCCCCCTTAGAAAAGCAGTTTTACTGCTTCACTTCTTCCATAACAAAGCACTCAATGATATCGCCTTCCTTGATATCATTGTAGTTCTCGATGCTCATGCCGCACTCATAAGAGGTTGCAACTTCCTTCACATCGTCCTTGAAGCGCTTGAGGGTATTCAGGTGGCCCTCATGGAATACGATGCCGTCACGGACTACGCGAACCTCAGCGTTACGCTGAATCTTGCCGTCCTGTACATAGCAGCCTGCAACCGCGCCTGCGCCGGTGATCTTGAACACCTGACGAACCTCTGCGTGGCCGAGAACAACTTCCTTGAACTTCGGCTCGAGCATGCCCTTCATGGCCTGCTCCATCTCCTCGATGGCATCATAAATAACGCGGTACATACGCATATCAACGCCCTGCTGTGCAGCGGAGTCGGTAGCGGTGCGGTCCGGACGAACGTTAAAGCCAACAATGATCGCGCCGGAAGCGGCAGCCAGCATAACGTCGGACTCGTTGATGGCGCCAACAGCACCGTGGATAACGCGCACGCGAACCTCGTCGTTGGTCAGCTTCTCGAGAGAGGAACGAACCGCCTCGACAGAGCCCTGAACGTCTGCCTTGACGATGATATTCAGCTCCTTCATCTCGCCCTGCTGGATGGAATCGAACAGGTTATCGAGTGTTACCTTGTGGAACAGCTTGTTGCGCTCTTCCTTCTCCTTGTCCTTGCGCTGCTCAACCAGCTCACGAGCCATCTTCTCGTCGTCTACGGCGTCAAAGATGTCGCCTGCACCCGGAACCTCAGCCAGACCGATGATCTCGACCGGAACGGACGGGCCTGCGGACTCAATCTTCTTGCCGTCGTCGTTGGTCATTGCGCGAACGCGGCCGACAGAGGTACCCGCGATAACGGTATCGCCTGCATGCAGGGTGCCGTTCTGTACCAGAAGGGTTGCAACCGGACCGCGGCCCTTATCCAGCTTTGCCTCGATGACGGTACCGTGCGCCTTGCGGTTCGGGTTTGCCTTGAGGTCAGCCATTTCAGCGGTCAGCAGTACCATTTCGAGCAGGTTGTCAATGCCCTGACCGAACTTTGCGGAGATGTTGCAGACGATGGTCTGACCGCCCCATTCCTCCGGTACCAGCTCGTACTCGGTGAGCTGCTGGAGCACACGATCCGGGTTTGCACCCTGCTTGTCGATCTTATTTACGGCAACGATGATCGGCACGTTTGCTGCCTTGGCGTGGTTGATGGCCTCGATGGTCTGCGGCATAACGCCGTCATCGGCTGCTACGACCAGAATGGCGATATCGGTTACCTGCGCACCGCGTGCACGCATAGAGGTAAACGCAGCGTGACCCGGGGTATCGAGGAAGGTGATCGGCTTGCCGCCAATCTTAACGCGGTATGCGCCGATGTGCTGGGTAATGCCGCCGGCCTCGCCCTCGATGACCTTGGTCTTGCGGATCGCGTCGAGCAGAGAGGTCTTGCCGTGGTCAACGTGACCCATAACAACAACGACCGGATCGCGCGGCTGCAGCTCTTCTTCCTTGTCCTCGTGCTCATCGAACAGCTGCTCCTCGATGGTAACGTGTACTTCCTTCTCAACCTTGCAGCCCATTTCCTCTGCAACGATGGCTGCGGTATCGTAGTCGATCACCTCGGAGATGGACGCCATAACGCCCAGCTTGATGAGACCCTTGATAACATCCGCTGCGGTGCGCTTCATACGGGAAGCCAGCTCACCGACGGAAATCTCCTCCGGAATCATTACCTTTACCGGAATCTTCTTAAGTGCTGCCATCTGCTGCTGACGCTGCAGGCGGCGCATCTTCTCCTGCTCCTCCTGACGGCGCTTGTTGCCGAACGGCTTGGAGCGCTGGTCGGACTTCTTGGTCAGCTTCTGCTTCTTGCTGCCCTTGGACTCCATTCGCTCGGCCTTTGCGTCAACCAGCTTATCTACATGATCATCATATTTTGCAAGGTTTACGTCGCCGGTGCCGCGGGTATCAATGCGGTGAACCTGCTTTACCTTGCTCTGTGTCGGCTGCTGCTGCACGATAGGCTCCTCTCTCTTGGACTCGGTCTGCTGTTTGGTTTCCGCCTTGGACTGCTCCGGCTTCTTGCGGGATGCACCCTGTGCGTTCAGCGTACCTTCCATGTCGCTTACTTGATTATGCTGGGTGAGATACTCGAAAATGACCGACAGGTCGGTATCGTCAAGCACCTGCATGTGATTCTTCGGTGCAGAGCGATACTTCGCCAGAATTTCAGTGATCTCCTTGGTGGATACGCCGAAGTCCTTTGCGACCTCGTGTACCCGATATTTATTGTCTAATGCCATGGGCAATAACCTCCTTACACACTTCGTTCAAAACCACGGTTTTGAACGAGAGAGGACGTACCGAACAATGTTCGGATACGTCCAAAGCTGCGAAAAGTTCCTCCTGCGTCGAAACTTTTCTCCGCTCTGGTATCAAATGCACGGGCAAAGCTCGCACATTTGATGCAAAGCTATGCTTCACTATTGGAATGCGCGCTGCGGCGCGGGAAATTACGTTTTATTGCGGAAGCTGCGCTTGCCGCCGTTGAAGCTCGGCTTGCCGACACCGCTTTTACGGTACGGACGCTTATCGCCGTCGTTCTTGCGATACGAACGGGATTCGCCGTCTTTGCGGAACGGGCGCTTCTCGCCGTCATTCTTACGATACGGACGATATTCGCCGTTCTTGCGATACGGACGGGATTCGCTGTCCTTGCGGAACGGACGCTTCTCGCCGTCGGCTTTACGGTAAGGACGCTTATTCTCATCGTTCTTCCGATAGGGACGCTTCTCGCCGGACGGCTTACGGTAGGTGCGCTTCGGCTTCTCCTCTGCCGATTTTTCGGTCTTGACCGGCGCTTCCTCGGTCTTTTCCGCCTTATCCTTATGCTTTTTGACGCCCCTGCGGGACTGGATCTTTACGTTCTTTTCGCTAAGCTGCTGCGCCACTTCGGCGTATGCAGGATCCTGCTCCGCCAGCTTATTTACGGCTGCTGCCGCCATGCCGATGTCCGCTACCGCGCACATCGCGCAGCCTGCCTTGCCGATCGCGCTGCCGAGTTCCAGCTTGCCGTGCGGCAACGTCACGCACGGAACATTCGCCTTATCGGCGTAAAATGCGGCTTTTTTCGCTGCATTTGCACCTGCGTCACCCGCAATGAACACACAGCGGGTCTTGTGGTCGAAGCACGCCTCGCGCACCAGCTCGTCGCCGTAGGCCAGCTTGCCGGCACGGCGTGCCAGACCGAGCATTCTCAGAACCGGATCAGTTGCCATTTGCACCCTCCTGTTCCATCTGCTGCTCGAGCTGCTCGTAAACCGCATCGGGCACTTCTACACTGAGCGCACGCTCGATCGCGCGGCTCTTGCGGGCCTTTTTCAGACATTCCGGCTTGCCGCACAGATATGCGCCGCGGCCGGGTGCCTTGCCCTTGAAATCCAGCGAAAGCTCGCCCTCCGGCGAACGCACTACGCGGATCAGCTCCCGCTTCGGGAACATTTCACGGCAGCCGAGGCACTGCCGCATGGGAATCTTCTTCTGTACCATATTCTGCCGCACCTCCGCTTGCTTATTCGCCCTGAGACTCAGGAGCGATATCGATCTTGCAGCCGGTCAGCTTGGCAGCCAGACGCGCGTTCTGGCCTTCCTTGCCGATAGCAAGCGACAGCTGATCGTCCGGAACGATGACACGGCAGGACTTGTTATCCGCCTGCATGGTAGCATTGATAACATCAGCCGGAGCGAGTGCCGCAGAAACGAACTGCGCCATATCCTCGTTCCACTTGATGATATCGATCTTCTCGCCGTTCAGCTCGCCGGTGATGTTGGCAACACGCGCACCGCGGGTACCAACGCATGCACCGATCGGATCGACGTTCTCATCGTGAGAAACAACAGCGATCTTGGTGCGGTTGCCTGCCTCACGCGCGATGGACTTAACCTCGACGATACCGGAGTGAATCTCCGGTACCTCCAGCTCAAACAGTCGCTTAACCAGACCCGGGTGGGTGCGGGAAACAACGACCTGCGGGCCGCGGGTGCCGCGGCGAACCTCGATGAGGTAAACCTTCAGGCGCTGACCCTCGGTCAGGACCTCACCGCGCACCTGCTCGGAAGCGGCCAGAACAGCCTCGCTCTTCTCGCCGCCGGAAACAACATCCAGATAAGCGGTGCCGGAGCGCGGATCGATGCGGGCAACCACGCCGTTCAAGATCTCGTGCTCCTTGCTCTCGAACTCGGAGATGACCATGCCGCGCTCTGCCTCGCGGATGCCCTGAATGATAACCTGCTTTGCAGTCTGGGCAGCAATGCGGCCGAAGGACTTGGTCGGGATGTCGATATCAATGATATCGCCTACCATCGGGTTGTTCTTGTACTCGGCAGCCTCCTCGAGAGTAATCTCCTCGTACGGCTCGTACAGATCCTCCGCCTTAACAACCGTCTTGCGGACAAACATGTGAATGGTCTTCTTGTCGCGGTCCGGCTCAACGTAAACATTGTCGGTCATGCCGTCGTTATCGCGCTTGTAGGCGGTGATCAGCGCCTGACCTACACGGTCGAGCATATAGTCTACCGGAATGCCTTTTTCCTTTTCCAGCTGTTCCAGCGCGTCAAAAAATTCTGCGTTAACCATTTTTTCCTATTCAGCTCCTTCTTATATCTCTACCGCCAGTCGAACTGCGGCAATGTCTTTGGGTTCGTATACGGTCTGCTCGCCGTTCACTTCCAGCGTTACGGCACCGTTGTCATAGCCGGCGAGTGTGCCCTCGATCTGCTTCATGCCGTTCATCGGCTTGTAGAAGCCTACTTCGACGGTCTGACCCATGAACGCCTGGAAATGCTCCGGACGCTTGAGGCGGCGCGACATACCGGCCGAGGAAACGCACAGCGTATAGGACGGCATATCGTCAAATTCCTTTTCATCCAGCATAGGATCAAGCGCGCGCGAAACCTGCTCGCACTGGTCAATGTTGACGCCCTCCGGTCGATCCACGGTGACGGTCAGCATGTACTGTCCGCCCTCTTTTTCAAACTCCACATCCCACAGGGAAACACCAGCCTGTTCACACAAAGGCTTTACCAGTTCCTCTACGCGGGCTACGATCTGCTTTGCCTGCAAAGCCGTCCCTCCTTACTGAAAAATTTTCTCCGAGCAAAGCGTAAGGAGTGGCACTTGGCCACTCCTTACGGTTACTTATCATCTTACATTGATAGTATATCACGCATTGCCGTACATTGCAAGCGTTTTTGCAATAAAAATATCCATTTTTACCGTGAAAATGCACAAATTTAGGCGTGTGAGCCGCAAATTTTGCGGGTTAGCGGCTGCTGCCGCGTCTCAGCTCGTGCAGGATGCACAGTCCCATGGCCAAGATAGGAAACAGGATGCGCAGACTGAGGAAGCCCATCGGGTCTCCGAAATCGATGTTTGCATCTAACACCATTCCAATAAACCAGCCTGCAATGGTGACTAAGGTTGCTTTCAGGTACATAATCTCTATCTCCTTTTATTTATTCCAACTGTCAATTACTTAAATTCACGCCAGTTAAACGAATCATAAAAAGATTCCAACTCAACACTATAACTAATACCATTTACATTTGCTTCGCTTTCACTACGAGAAAAAGCACTCCACAAATTCATATTAGAATAACTCTTTTGATTATACATTGCTATATAATTCTTTACTGCATTTCTATATGCCGGAATAAACTCATTATAAAGCGGCAATAGTTCTTCTTCCAAAAGCGAATAGTTGATATTTTCCTTTTGCAATGTCTGTAACATTTTCTCGTTCCGGCTAATAAGAGCTTCACTATCCGGATTTCTTGTTGCTGGATTTATTGTAAATAAATTCGCGTTGATTGATTCATTATAAAGATCAAGTTCTCCTCTGCATATGGTAATTGTACGCTCCAACTTATACGCTGCTGTAACAATTTCTGTGAAATCGTCATAAACTGAAATCGTCTGCGTATTGCGGTCATAGCCGATATCCGCGCCGAACGCATTCGACACCGCACGAATCGGCACATAGGTCGTGCCGTTGTAGATAAACGCCTCGACCGCTTTACCGTTGGCGTCTGTCATGTCGATTGCTTCGTTGTTGAATTCCACATTGACGCCGGACGTGACGGTGATCGTCTTGCGATAGGTGTTTGCCGCATAGGATGTGGTCAGAAACAGGGCAAACATCAGGATGATTGCGGGGATTCTCTTTTTCATAGCAGGACCTCCCTTTATTTGTTTGTTACAGTATACCAAACAAATCCTGATATTTCAACGCCTTATTATCGAATAAGCACAAAAGCCGTCCAGCATTTCTGCCGAACGGCTTTGCTATTCCGTTTATATCTCAACCGACTGCACACCCGGGATATCCTCCTTCAGCCGCAGAAATCCGCTTTATCGAAATGCCGCGGCATGGCAATGTACAGCACGATTTTACCGAATTGCCTTCCTGCCGCTTGAGATCGATCTCTCGCACAGTGATTTTCCTCTGTGCCAGCCAGTCGTACAGACGCACAAGATCGCCTTTGCCGTCTGTCAGACCGACCGCAAGCTCGGTAACCTGCATTTTTTCACGCCGCTCGACACCGCGCAGCAGTTCAGCATGAGGGCAGATGCCGTAATACCGGCTGCTCCCACGATAGGCAGAAAACCCTACGAGGAGACCAGCGTCATCAGTGCCGCACCGAGCGAAACCATCATGTGTACGCGGACCGGCGCCTTTCATGCGTGTCTGCCGCTCCACAACGATCAGCCGCACCAGACAGATCATTTGAATATTTTCTGGCGTACGCAAGCCCCTTCCGAATAAAAGCTATCGCTCAAACGACAGATACCGCGTCCCCTGGAAGGTCAGTCTGCCGGCGTCGCCCTCTGCGAGCATACCGTATTCCAAGCCTGAAACATGGAATTCCATCCGGTCTCCGCTTTCCACCTGAAACGTGACATAATAGGTCGTGCTCGACGTTGTGTAGAAGCCATGCGCTCCGCTCATGTCGCCTGCATTGGCATGCTGGTGATGCGAGACATCTGTCCGCTTTGCAACGATCACCGCCGGTACGGTCAATCTGGGCGAATTATTGTTCTTATGCCATGTGCTTATCCCCTGTATGATGGAAAAAATGATGATGCCAAATACGACAATAAACATGATGGGGACGATGAAACTCAATATATCAAACATTGCAAACATCTTTCAGCCCTCCTTCAACGTTCCAATTTTCGATCAGACAATTTACGTTCTACCTACATAGTATCATAGGTATCCCAAAAAGGCAAAAAGAAAAAGGTTATCCAATAAGCACGCTACTGGATAACCTTTTTAGGATCATTTTTCTGTTTTGGAACAGATCGAGTCGTCAGAAGTTAAAATTTAACTTACTTAACCAGCTCGATGATCGCCATTTCAGCTGCGTCGCCACGACGCGGGCCGGTCTTGATGATGCGGGTGTAGCCACCGTTGCGGTTAGCGTACTCCGGAGCGATCTCAGAGAACAGCTTAGCAACAACAGCTTCCTTGGTTACGAAAGCCATAGCCTGACGGCGGGATGCCAGGGTGTTCTTCTTGCCCAGGGTGATCATCTTCTCAGTCAGCGGGCCTACTTCCTTGGCACGAGCGAGCGTGGTCTCAACCTTGCCGTTCTCCAGCAGGTAGGTTACCAGCGCACGCAGCATAGCCATACGGTGATCCGTAGCACGGCCGAGCTTGCGATTGTTAGCCATGTGAGTTTACCTCCAAATTAAAGTAAAGCGGCGGCGCGGTAATCGTACCGCCGCAGCAGTTCAAGTTACAGTGTCCGAAGATTACTCTTCCGACTTCGCCAAGTGGAGACCCATAGCCTCCAGCTTGCCGATAACCTCTTCCAGGGACTTGCGGCCCAGGTTACGAACCTTCATCATGTCCTCCTCGGAGGTGTTGATGAGGTCCTCAACCGTGTTGATGCCTGCGCGCTTGAGGCAGTTGAACGAACGCACGGAGAAGTCAAGCTCCTCAATGGTCATTTCAAGCACCTTATCGTGCTGCGCTTCAGCCTTTTCAACAACGGTGGACTTGGAGCCGATTTCCTCGGACAGGTCTACGAACAGATCGAGGTGGTCGCGCAGAACCTTTGCACCGAGCGAAACCGCGTCGCGTGCGTTGATGGTTGCATCGGTCCATACCTCGAGCGTCAGCTTGTCATAGTCGGTCAGGTCGCGTACACGGGTGTTTTCAACCGTGTAGTTTACCTTATAAACCGGCGTGTAGATCGAATCCACCGGAATGACGCCGATGGAGGTCTGATGCTGCTTGTTCTTCTCAGCCGGAACATAGCCGCGGCCGGAAGTCATCGTGATCTCCATGGACAGACGCGCGTCGCTCATCAGGGTAGCGATGTGCAGATCCGGGTTGAGGATCTCAACCTCGCCGTCTGCGTGGATATCGCCAGCCTTGACCTCGCCCTCGCCGGCGGCCTCGATGTAGACCGTCTTGGGACCATCACAATGCAGCTTGGCAATAATGCCCTTAACATTCAGCACGATTTCGGTAACGTCTTCCTTAACGCCCGGAATCGTAGAAAACTCGTGCTGCACACCAGCGATCTTGATGCTGGACGCTGCCGTGCCAGGCAGAGACGACAGCAGGATGCGGCGCAGAGAGTTGCCCAGCGTGGTGCCGTAGCCGCGCTCAAGAGGCTCTACGACAAACTTGCCGTAGGAACCGTCCTCCGCGAGCTGTTCACAGTCAATACGCGGTTTTTCGATTTCGATCATGTGGTACCCTCCTTCACGTTGGTTGGAAACTTAAGATAGAACAGGCGAAGCAGACGCCGCGCCTGTTCCAAAAGCGAGGGTCTATTATTTCGAGTACAGCTCGACGATGAGGTGCTCGGCAACATCATAGTCGATGTCGTCGCGTGCAGGCATCGCAACGATCTTGCCCTCGAAGGAATCGTTAGCCTTCTCGATCCACTTCGGGCAAGCCTTCTTGCCGTTCTCTTCCAGCAGAGACTTGAACTTGGTGGTAGAACGGGACTTCTCGGAAACTGCAACTACGTCGCCCGGCTTAACCTGGTAAGACGGAATGTTAACGCGCTTGCCGTTTACGGTGAAGTGTGCATGGTTAACCAGCTGACGAGCCTCACGGCGGGTGTTAGCAAAGCCCATGCGGAAAACTACGTTGTCCAGACGGCGCTCGAGCTCCTGCAGCAGGATCTCACCGGTGATGCCCTGCTTGCGCTCAGCCTTCTCGTAGTAAGCATGGAACTGCTTCTCGAGTACGCCGTAGATGAATTTTACCTTCTGCTTTTCGTTCAGCTGCATGCCGTACTCGGACTGCTTGCGGCGGCTCTGCTTGGGCTGACGCTTCGTGGACTTGGAGTAACCAAGTACCGCAGGGGAAAGACCAAGCGTCTTGCAGCGCTTGAGAACGGGCTGGGTATTCTTAGCCATTTATTGGTTCCTCCTCTATTAAACTCGACGACGCTTGGGCGGACGGCAGCCGTTGTGCGGGATCGGGGTTACGTCCTTGATCATGGTAACCTCGAGGCCAGCGGCCTGCAGTGCACGGATTGCAGCCTCACGGCCGGAACCCGGGCCCTTAACGTATACTTCAACAGTCTTCAGACCGTGCTCCATTGCAGCAGCAGCAGCGGTTTCAGCCGCAGTCTGAGCAGCGAACGGAGTGGACTTACGCGAACCGCGGAAGCCCATTTCGCCGGAGGAAGCCCAGGAAATAGCGTTACCGTTCAGGTCGGTAATGGTAACGATCGTGTTGTTGAAAGAGGAACGGATATGTGCCGCGCCCTTTTCAATGTTCTTGCGCTCACGACGACGAGTACGGGTCGCAGCGCCCTTCTTCTGTACCTTAGCCATTTATACGTTCCCCTCCTTACTTCTTCTTGTTCGCAATGGTCTTCTTCGGGCCCTTGCGGGTACGAGCATTGGTCTTGGTGCGCTGACCGCGAACCGGCAGGCCGCGGCGATGGCGCAGGCCGCGGTAGCAGCCAATCTCAACCAGACGCTTGATATTCAGGCCGATCTCACGGCGCAGGTCACCCTCGACGTTGTAGTCGCGCTCGATGACTTCACGCAGCTTAGCAGCCTCTTCTTCGGTCAGGTCCTTAACGCGGGTATCCGGATTGATACCGGTCTTAGCAAGGATCTCGTTGGACGTTTTGCGGCCAATGCCGAAAACGTAGGTCAGGCCGATCTCCACGCGCTTCTCGCGGGGAAGGTCAACACCGGCAATACGTGCCATACTATTATAACCTCCATAGTTACACACTGAGGCGTGTTTGCAAACACAGTATAGGAGCCGCCTCCGCTCCTGCAGCGCCGCACTCGCCGTGCGTGCTTGTCGTGCTCGCGTAAACCATGATCCGCGCCCCTCGGCGCGCATTTATTGATGACTGCTTGCAGTCATCATAAAAACCCGCGACATGTGCGTGGGTTTTTATACCTTGACTCAGCGATCTTGGATCACGTCGTTCGGGTATCAAAAACAAGTTTCGTCAGGAACTTGTTTTTGTATATAGGGGACTTTTGAAGTCCCTATAAAGCGCCACAGGCGCTTCTTAGCCCTGCTTCTGCTTGTGCTTCGGGTTCTGGCAGATAACCATAACCTTGCCCTTACGGCGAATGATCTTGCACTTCTCGCAGATCGGCTTTACAGACGGTCTTACCTTCATGTTATTTTACCTCCATCAAATTTTTTGGTGGGATGGGACACCGGAAACCTCTCCGGCGACCACTGGCGCGCAGGTCACATGCGTACCTCCGCCCGCTTTTTATCTTACTTGGAACGCCAAGTGATACGACCGCGGGTCAGGTCGTAAGGCGACATCTGAACGGTGACCTTGTCGCCGGGAAGAATGCGGATAAAGTTCATGCGGAGCTTGCCCGAGATATGCGCCAGAATCTTATGGCCGTTGGGAAGCTCTACCTGAAACATTGCATTGGGCAGCGCCTCTACGACGGTACCCTCGAGCTCAATCACATCATCTTTTGCCATTGTGGTTTATCCTCCTCGGTCAATTTGCGTTCTCGTCCCCTGTCCAGAGGGCGAGCGCCTTGCGGATCTCGCTGTTTGTCAGCCGGCTTTCGCTTTGCAGCTTAAGCCGTGTGCGCTCGTCGCATGGGCCCTGCAGGCTCACATGCTTGCGGCGCTTGCGCTTCGGGTTTTCGGCCCGGCGCGCACGTCCGTTCGCCAGCAGAAGAAAATCCCCCTCTTCTGCGACGACCAGCATCAGCTGTCCTCTGTCCCTTCCGGTCAGCGACAGCACAATGTCGGCGGTACGAATCTCTGCCATTACAGCACTTCGCCGTCGATATTCGTAAGAATCTCCGGCTCTCCATCCGTAATAGCGATGGTGTTTTCGTAGTGAGCGGACAGCTTGCCGTCCCTGGTCTTAACCGTCCAGCCATCCGGCAGGACCTTGACCGTGTAAACACCCACATTGACCATCGGCTCTACCGCGATGACCATACCGCGCTGCAGGCGAATGCCGTGGCCCGGTTTGCCGTAGTTCGGAACCTCCGGGCTCTCGTGCAGCGCAGCGCCTACGCCGTGACCGACGTAGTCGCGCACGACAGAAAAGCCGTTGGCCTCGACGTAAGCCTGAACGGCTGCGCCGATATCCGATACGCGGTAGCCCTCACGGGCAAATTTAATGCCTTCAAAGAAGCTCTGACGTGTTACAGCGATCAGCTTTTTTGCCTCTTCGCTTACCTCACCGCACGGAACCGTGCAGGCGCAGTCGCCGTGGAAACCGCCGATGTATGCACCAACATCAACCTTAACGATATCGCCTTCCTTGACAACTGCATGCTTGGAAGGAATACCGTGGATGACCTGGTCATTCAGCGATACGCAGGCGCTGCCCGGGAAGCCGCCGTAGCCGAGGAAGGACGGCTTGGCGCCAGCATCCTCAATCGTCTTGCGGACGATGCGGTCGATCTCCCAGGTGGTAACACCCGGCTTTACGGCGTCTGCCGCCGCCTTACGCGCAATAGCGGTAAGGCGTCCGGCAACACGCATTTTTTCAAGCTCTTTTTCCGTCTTGATATGAATCATATTACAGACCTAGCGCCTCTACTGCAAACTTTTCGGTAGCGGTGATGCCCTGCGCACCATCGATGCTCTTGAGCTTGCCCTGGGCTTCATAGTAGCCCTTGAGCGGCTCAGTCTGCTCATGGTAGGTTTCAAGACGATGACGAACGACCTCAGCCTGATCATCGCTGCGGATGACCAGCTTATCGCCGCAGATGTCGCAAACGTCCTTCACGCGCGGCGGATTTGCCTCAACGTGATAGGTTGCACCGCAGCGCAGGCAGACACGGCGGCCGGTCATGCGCTTTTCGATGACGTCGTCTGCAACTTCAAGGGACAGAGCGCAGTCGATGTGAGCAATCTCGTCGAGTGCTTCCGCCTGCGGAATCGTACGCGGAAAACCGTCGAGGATGAAACCGCTCTTGCAGTCGCGCTTAGCGATACGCTCCTTCAGCATGCCGATAACCACTTCATCAGGTACCAGCTTGCCGGCATCCATATACTCCTTAGCGGACTGGCCGAGCGGAGTATTGTTCTTAATCGCTTCGCGCAGGATGTTACCGGTGGAAATGCTCGGTACACCCATCTGCTCGATCAGGTAAGAAGCAAGCGTGCCCTTACCGGCGCCCGGAGCGCCCAGCAGAATTAAATTCATTTGAACACAGCCTCCAGAATTATTCCAGGAATCCCTTATGATGACGCATCAGCATCTGTGCTTCCATCTGCTTCACCGTATCAAGCGCAACGCCTACTACGATGATAACCGAGGTGCCGCCCAGTGCTACGTTTCTCAGGCTGGAGTTTACTGCGCCTACGATCAGCGGGAGCAGTGCTACAACAGCGAGGAACAGCGCACCAACGAAGGTGACCTTGCCGAGTGCCTTGGTGATGAAGTCGCTGGTCGGCTTGCCGGGACGGAAGCCCGGGATGAAGCCGCCGTTCTTCTTCAGGTTGTTGGCGATCTCGATCGGGTTGAACTGGATGGATGCATAGAAGTATGCAAATGCGAGGATCAGCAGTGCGTACAGTACAATGTAGAACACGCTGGTCTGAGAGAACAGGTTAAGAATGTGCGCACCAACCGAGCCGCTCTCCGGCTGCCAGAACATCGAAATGGTCTGCGGCAGGGACAGGATGGACGATGCGAAGATGATCGGCATAACGCCGGACGCATTGACCTTGATCGGCAGGTGGGTGGACTGACCGCCGTACATCTTGCGGCCAACTACGCGCTTTGCGTACTGAACCGGGATGCGGCGCTCTGCGTTCGACATATAAACGATGAATACAACGATCGCAAGACCGACGATAATCATTACAATGCCGGAAACGATGCCGCTCGTGCCGGTCTGGAACAGGTTAGCCAGCGTACGCATGAGCGACGGACCGCGGGAAACGATACCTGCGAACAGGATGATCGAAATGCCGTTGCCGATACCCTTCTGGGTGATGTGCTCACCCATCCACATGATCAGCGCGGTGCCTGCGGTGAAAGTTACAATAATGGTTACGGCTGCAAGCGCGCCGGTGTTGGACAGCATAGTCTTGCCGCCGAAACCGTTGCGGAGCAGTGCGTAGTACGACAGACCCTGAAGCAGACCGAGCAGAACGCCGAGGTAACGGGTCCAGCTTGCAATCTTCTCACGGCCTTCCTCGCCGCCGTCCTTTACCATGCGCTCAAGAGCGGGGATGGCAACAGTCAGCAGCTGAAGGATGATGGATGCGTTGATATACGGGGTGATGGACATTGCGAAGATGGTCGCACGAGACAGACCACCGCCGGTGAACATATCCAGATAACCAAGCATCGAACCGTTTACCGATGCCTGCTCAAAGTACTGAGACAGGAGCGTGGTATCAATAAACGGAACCGGAATGCACGAACCAAAGCGGAAGATCAGGATGATGAACAGAGTGTACAGCATCTTCTTGCGCAGTTCGGGCATAGACCAGGCGTTTTTAAGGGTTTGAAACACCTTAAACCACCTCGGCCTTTCCGCCTGCGGCTTCGATCTTCTCCTTTGCGGAAGCCGAGAAAGCAGCTGCCTTAACGGTCAGCTTCTTGGTCAGCGTGCCGGTGCCGAGGATCTTGATGCCGTCGAGAGCATTCTTAACGATGCCGGCATTGCAGAGGATCTCTGCAGTTACCTCAGCGCCGTCTTCAAACTTCTCCAGTGCGGAAACATTGACCGGTGCGTAAGTGGTGCCGAAAATGTTGTGGAAACCACGCTTCGGCAGACGACGTGCCAGAGGCATCTGGCCGCCTTCAAAGCCCGGACGGACACCGCCGCCGGAACGGGCCCACTGGCCCTTGTGACCGCGACCTGCGGTCTTGCCATTGCCGGAACCAGCGCCGCGGCCCTTACGGTATGCCGGCTTGGTAGCGCCTGCGGCAGGCGTCAATTCATGCAGCTTCATGGGTTACGCCTCCTCTACGATTTCGAGCAGGTAACCGATCTGCTTTACCTTGCCGCGCGTCTGCGCGTTGTCCGGCTGAACGGTTACGTCATTGATCTTCTTAAGCCCCAAAGAATGAGCCGTTGCGATGTGCTTCTCCAAGCGACCAGCCAGGCTCTTTTTCAGGGTAATCTTCATGTTAGCCATTGTCAGTTACCCCTTTCTTACAGTTCTTCTACGGCTTTGCCGCGTACAGCAGCTACCTGAGCTGCGTCGCGCAGGCTCTTCAGGCCTTCCATCGTTGCGGTAACAACGTTCTGCGGGTTGTTGGAACGCAGGCACTTGGTACGGATGTCCTTGATGCCGGCAGCCTCAACTACTGCACGAACAGCGCCGCCGGCGATAACGCCGGTACCGGGAGCAGCAGGCTTGAGCAGAACGCGGCCTGCACCGAACTCGCCGATAACCTCGTGCGGGATGGTGGTGCCCTTCAGAGAAATCTTAACGAGGTTCTTCTTGGCGTCCTCGATGCCCTTGCGGATAGCGTCCGGAACCTCGGAAGCCTTACCGAGGCCGAAACCAACAGTACCCTTGCCGTCGCCTACAACGACCAGAGCTGCGAACTTGAAGATTCGGCCGCCCTTAACGGTCTTGGCAACGCGGTTGAGCGCTACAACGTTCTCGGAGAACTCGTCCTCACGCTTATCGTTTCTGTTAAACTGAGCCATGTTTTACCTCCTCCCGATTAAAACTGCAGGCCGCCCTCACGGGCGCCATCTGCGAGCTCCTTCACGCGGCCGTGGAACACATAGCCGCCGCGGTCAAACACGACAGTCTCAATGCCCTTAGCCTTGCAGCGCTCGGCAACGATCTGACCAATCTTCTTGGCTGCTTCCTTGTTGCCGCCGTACTCGGTAAAGCTCTTCTCTGCAGTCGAGGCGGATACGAGGGTTACACCGGCTACATCGTCAATAACCTGTGCATAGATGTTCTTTGCAGAACGGAATACGTCCAGACGGGGACGCTCAGCGGTGCCGCTGATCTTAGCGCGTACGCGCTTGTGGCGCTGAAGGCGCGCCTTGTTGGAATCCTTCTTCGAAACCATTTATTTTCGCCTCTCCTTTCCTTACTTCTTCTTAGCGCCGGTCTTGCCTTCCTTGCGGCGGACATACTCATCAGCGTAGCGAATGCCCTTGCCCTTATAGGGTTCCGGCGGACGCTTCTCGCGGACTTCCGCTGCAAACTGGCCAACCTTCTGCTTGTCAGGACCGGAGATGATGATCGTGTTCGGGTTCGGAACGTCGATCGTGATGCCCTCTACCTCGCTCATGGTAACCTGATGCGAGTAGCCGAGGTTCATAACCAGATCCTTGCCCTGCTTAGCGACACGGTAACCAACGCCCTGAACGCTCAGCTCCTTCTTGAAGCCTTCGGTAACACCAACAACCATGTTGTGAACCAGGCTGCGGGTGAGGCCGTGCAGTGCGCGGTTGTGCTTGTCGTCGTTCGGACGGGTTACGAGGATTTCGTTGCCCTCTACCGCGATGGTCATGTTCGGATGAAATTCGCGGGTAAGGGTTGCCTTAGCGCCCTTCACGGTAACAACGCTGCCGTCAATCTTGACTTCAACGCCGGCCGGGATGGCAATCGGCATTCTACCAATACGAGACATTGTTTATACCTCCCTTACCATACAAATGCGAGAACTTCACCGCCGACGTTCAGCTCGCGAGCCTTCTTGTCGGTCATGACGCCTCTGGAAGTGGAAACGATGGCAATACCAAGGCCGCGGAGTACCTTCGGCAGCTCCTGTGCGCCAGCGTATACACGCAGGCCCGGCTTGGACACACGCTTGATGCCGGTGATAGCCTTCTGGCGGTTATCAACGTACTTCAGTGCGATGCGGATAATGCCCTGGGTGTTGCCCTCTACAACCTCGAAAGACTTGATGTAGCCTTCGTCGAGCAGGATCTGGGCAATAGCCTTCTTCATCTTGGATGCGGGTACATCCACACTGGCATGACGAGCATTGCCAGCGTTGCGGATACGAGTCAGCATATCCGCGATAGGATCAGTGATCTGCATAAAATGCTCTCCTTTAATATAAGAAGTTTGGGGGTAGTGCAGCAATCGAGCGCCGGTGGGTTAATCCGGTTCTGATTTGTCTGTTTGCCCTCCACTTTTCTTTACACTGTTCGTGGCCCTTCCACGGACAGCGGCGGGGATAAAAAATCGCCGGTCCAGTACTCAACCAGACCAGCGTTAATTATAGCACGAGAAACCAATGGCTGCAATCGGAAAAAGTGCTGATTTTTACGCAGTTTTAGCCTGTTTTGCAGTCAAATTGCTTGATTACCCGGTATAACGGCAGGTCGGCCGTTTTTGGACCGCACCAGGGACCACGCCGGGAAAATCCGGTTAATGGCCAATGGGCGTGCGCAGGAGAAACTCCTTTGCGCGGCAATTCGGTTACGCATTTGCGCAACTGTAATTAGTATACACTACACCGGGTGTATCATGCAAGTGTTTTTTCAAAATTTCTTAATTTTTTGAGATTTTCTTTTTTGAGGGGATTTCGCCTGCGAGGCGAACGGAACTGCGCTGACGCCGCGCGGGCGCACAAGAGGGTAGACAACCTGCGGTTTTCCACCCTCTTGTAAATCTCCCCTTTTCCCTTAGAGGGTCTGGCGCAGATTGCCGACATGTGACCGCTGCGAAAATGGGAAACGGCAGTCGGGTTACCACAGCGTGTCTTTCTCCGCCTTTTCGCAGTTCACAGATAGCGTACTGCTACACAGACGGTTTCGTCTGCGCAGGCGCGGCACAAGGTGAATTGCCCGCAGGGCAAGAGAGGGTCCCCTGGGGGATAACCGTGCCGCACGATTCGTTAGCGCGTTGTTACAGACAAGGCCTGCGAAGATAAATTGTGCCAAACGCCTAATCCGTAGGTGCCGTGCGTAAACTCCAGATTAACGAATTGCGCAACACGGTCATGTTGCGCCTGCGTAGATTTAGCCGTATGTGTAGCAGTACGTTATCTGACACTGCGAATCGGTTGAGAAAGACACGGAAGAAAAAATCCTCTGCCGTACTCTTATTTTCGAAGCGGTCGCCGCTCTCCGATTTTCGCCGAGTTAAGAAATAAAGGAAACTGGAGTCCCAAGAGGATAGAAACCTTGGTGTCTATCCTTTTGGAACCCCAGCTAAGGGTTAGCACCCATTCATCATTCTTTAGGAAACCGCAAAGTAATGCAAGTCCCCTCGCCGAGCGCACTCTTCAGCTCAACCTCCGCATGATGCAGTGCCGCACCATGCTTGACAATCGAAAGCCCCAGTCCGGTGCCGCCGGTCATCTTGCTGTGGCTTTTATCCACGCGGTAGAACCGCTCAAACACGCGCTGCTGATCCGCCGGCGCGATACCGATGCCGGTATCCGCCACCTGCACGAACGGTCGCCCGCTCTCCGTGCCGGTCGTAAGCGTCACGCTGCCCTGCGGCTTATTATAATTGATGGCGTTATCCGTCAGATTGAAGATCATCTGCTCGAGCGTGCGGCGCTGACCAGAAACCGCAGCCGGTTCTCCCTCGATGCGCAGCGCGATGCCCTTGCCTGCTGCCTTGCTCTGCAGACGGTCGCGCACGGTATCACAAAGGGCGGACAGCTCCACCGGCTCAAAAGCCACTGTTTCTCCGCCTTCATCCAGCCGGGACAGGTGAATGATATCCTCGATGAGCGCCAGCAGCCGCTGCGCTTCCGTGCGGATCTTGCCCGCAAACGGCGCCACGTCCTCCGGCTTGGCAATGCCGCCCGCGATGATTTCCGCGTAACCCATGATGCTGGTCAGCGGCGTTTTCAGTTCGTGCGACACATTGGCTGTAAATTCCTGCCGCTGCTGCTCGGCACGCTCGCGCTCGGTAATATCCACGATCAGCAGCACAGCAGCATGCCATGCGCTGTTCTCCTCCACCGAGCTTGCCGTAAGTTCATAAATGCGGCCGTTCCGCTCAAGTTTGCCGTGCGCGCCTTTGCCGTCGAGCGCCTGCTCGACCACCTGAATGTAATTCGCATCGCGGCACAGCGTCAGATAGCTGCCTTCCGCACTGTCATGCGGGAACAGCGCCCGCGCAGCGTGATTGGCGAACAGAATCATGCCCTTGCCGGAAAACAGTACCAGACCTTCATCCATACGGGCCGTAATGTCGTCAAACTCAGCCTGACGGCGCTGCAGCTCGTCCATCTGCGCCTGAATTTTGTGGTTCTGCTTGTCCATGCGGTGCAGCAGCGGCGACAGCTCGTCATAGGCTTCGCCCTTCATCGGCTCATGCAGGTCGAGCGCTTCGATCGGCTTGAGGAACAGACCGGTCAGCCAGCCTGCCAGCACAGCTGCAACCAGCAGCGCCAGCAGGATGATCAGCACAATCCACGGTGACGCATTCGACAGTGCGCCGAACACGCTGTCCGCAGTTGCGGAAATGCGCAGAATATCGCCGTTTTTCAGACGGACCGCGTAATAAAACGTCTGCTCAGCGAAGGTTTCGGACAGACGGTTGTCCTCGCCCGTGCCGTTCTTCTCTGCCGCCGCAATCTCCGGACGGACGGCGTGGTTCTCCATCTCGGAGGCATTCGTGCGGTTGTCGTACAGCACAGTGCCATCCTGCGCGACCAGCGTCAAACGGTCGGCGTACACCGAGCCGCACTCCTCCAGTTCCTCCCGAATGTCATCCGCCGCAGACAGGTAGCTGCTCTCCGTTATCAGCCGCTGCCGCATATCATTGGTCAGACCGGCGTGAACTGCCAGCAGCAGCAGCCCGGTCGTCAGCAGCAGCGTGACAAGCGACGTGAGAAAAATGCTGCCGAATACGCGCTTTCTCATGTGTGCTCTCCCATACGGTAGCCGACACCGCGGACAGTCTCGATCAGCGCACCGTCCGCGCCCAGCTTTTGCCGCAGCGTACGGATATGCACATCGACCGTGCGGGTTTCACTTTCATTATTATAGCCCCAGATATTCTCGAGCAGCACATCGCGCGTGAGCACAGCACCGCGTTTTTTCATCAGCAGGCACAGCAGCTGGTACTCCTTGAGCGTCAGCTGCACCTCCTGCTCGTTAACGAATACGGTGTGGGCCCGCTCATCCACACAGATGCCGCCGGCTACCAGCGGACGCGGCTCATCCTTGCCCTGCATATCCTCGGTGCGGCGCAGGACCGCACGAATGCGCGCGATCAGCTCCATCATGCCGAACGGCTTGGGAATGTAATCGTCCGCACCGGTGTCCAGACCGACTACCTTGTCGTACTCCGTGTTTTTCGCAGTCAGCAGAATGACCGGAACCCTCGCCGTATCCGGTGCTGCGCGCAGACGACGCAGAATGGTGATACCGTCCTCGCCGGGCAGCATGATATCCAGCAGAATCAGCTGCGGTTTGCATTTTTTCAGAGCAGCCGTCAACGCCGCACCGTCCTCGAAGCCGTCAGCCTCAAAACCGGTGTTGCGCAGTGTATACACCACCAGTTCGCGGATACCCGCATCATCTTCCACACAGTATATCATATATTACACTCCGATTTCTGTCAGCGTGCCGCCGCTTCCGCGCCGTGCATTGCACTTTTATGCGAGCCGGTGATGGAAAACTCCACCCATTCGGCAATATTGGTCGCGTGGTCGCCGATACGCTCCAGATACTTGGCGATCATCAGCACATCGAGTACGCGCTCGCCGTCCTCCGGGTTCTGCGCGATCTCCGCGATGAGGTCGCTCTTGCACTCGTCAAACAGGCGGTCTACCACGTCATCATATTCAATAACGCTCCATGCAAGGGTCAGGTCACGGCGGACAAACGCGTCCAGGCTGTCGGTCACCATTTTAATGGTTGCCTGCGCCATCTGGTCGATATGCGTGTTGTGACCGCACGCACCGGACAGATACGTTACAATCTCCGCAATATCGCTTGCCTGATCACCGATACGCTCGATATCCGTGATCATTTTCAGCACGGAGGAGATCAGACGCAGATCGCTTGCCACCGGCTGCTGCTGCAGCAGCAGCTTGAGGCACATGGACTCGATTTCGCGTTCCTTGCGGTCGATCTCCTGATCGATGCGGATGGCGGCCGCCGCCAGCTTGATATCGCCCTCAAGCAGAGCCTTTACCGCACTGGCGATTGCGTTTTCGCACAGTGCTCCCATCGAGATCAGCTCATTGTTCATCTCCGCAAGCTGATTGTCAAAACGGTTTCTCATTAGCCGAACCTCCCCGTAATGTAGTCTTCCGTGCGCTTGTCCGACGGCATGGAGAACAGCTTTTCGGTGTCATCCACTTCGATCATGTCGCCAAGCAGGAAGAATGCGGTCGTATCCGAAACACGGGTGGCCTGCTGCATATTATGCGTTACCATAACGATAGTATAATCCTTTTTGAGCTCGAGCACAAGGTCCTCGATCTTCGCGGTGGAGATCGGATCAAGCGCAGAGGTCGGCTCGTCCATCAGCAGCACCTCCGGGTCTGCGGCAAGCGCACGCGCGATGCAGATACGCTGCTGCTGACCGCCGGACATGGACAGCGCGGATTTTTTGAGGTTATCCTTGGTCTCCTCCCAGATAGCGGCACGCTTGAGCGAAGTCTCGACGATCTCGTCAAGCTGCACACGGCTCTTGATGCCGTGCGTGCGCGGACCATAGGCGATGTTATCATAAATCGACATCGGGAACGGATTCGGCTTCTGGAATACCATGCCGACACGGCGGCGCAGCAGATTGACGTCACAGTTCTTGTAGATATCCTGACCGTCAAGCATGATATCGCCCGTGATACGGCAGTTTTCCACCAGATCGTTCATGCGGTTGAGCGAACGCAGCAGCGTAGACTTGCCGCAGCCGGACGGTCCAATGAATGCGGTGATCTCATTCTCCTTGATATCCAGATTGATATCGTGCAGGGCGTGAAAATCACCGTAATGCAGATTCATATTATGAATTTCGATCTTATTTTCCATGTTCATTCTCCATTTACTTCTTGGTCAGCTTTTTCGCTGCCAGAGCGGAAAGCGTATTCATCAGCAGGACCACCAGCAGCAGAACGACTGCAGTAGCATTTGCCTCGTTCATGTGCAGCGCCTCACCCGAGAGCACATACATGTGGATGGCCAGCGTACGGCCGGACTGGAACAGACCGGGAATCTGGGCCATAGTGCCTGCGGTAAAGATGAGCGCCGCGGTCTCACCGACGATGCGGCCGATACCAAGGATAACACCGGACAGAATGCCGGGACCCGCAGCAGGCAGCACGATGCGGAATATCGTGCGCAGACGTCCAGCGCCCAGACCGAACGAGCCTTCGCGGTAGGAATCCGGAACCGCCATCAGCGCTTCCTCAGCGGTACGCATGATGAGCGGCAGGATCATGATCGCCAGCGTCATCGCACCGGCCAGCAGCGAGTATCCCCAGTGCAGCCTGGTGACGAAGAACAGCATGCCGAACAGGCCGTACACAATGGATGGAATGCCGGAAAGCGTCTCGGTCGTGATGCGGATGACGTTTACCAGCTTGTTGCCGCGCTTGGCGTACTCATTCAGGTACACGGCGGTGAACAGGCCGAGCGGCACAGCCAGCAACAGTGCCAGCGCGGTCGTTTCAACCGTAGTGAGGATGGCAGGCATCATCGAGACGTTCTCAGAGGTATAATTCCACTGAAACAGCGACGGCTTGAGATGCGGAATGCCCGTCACCAGAATATAGCCGAGCAGGAACAGCAGTACCGCAAAAGTCAGCATAGCCGCGCCGTACACCAGACCCTTGAGCACAGCCGCAGATGCGGCGCCGTGCACCTTTCCGGTCTTTGCCTGTACGCGCACTGCCGGTTTTGCAGCAGAGACAGCTTCTCTTGTCATGCTTCCTTCCTCCTTTTGAGAACCGAGAATGCCAGATTGATGAGCAGAATGAATACGAACAGCACAACGCCGGTCGCAATAAGCGCCTCACGGTGCAGGCCGGTGGCGTAGCCCATCTCAAGCACGATGTTTGCCGTCATGGTGCGGATGCCCTTGAGCATGCTGCCGGTCAGCCGCGGCTGGTTGCCCGCTACCATGATAACCGCCATGGTCTCGCCGATGGCGCGGCCGATGCCGAGCACGATGCCGGCCAGCACGCCGGACTTGGCAGCCGGTACCATAACCGTGAATATCGCGCGCTCATGCCGTGCGCCCATGGCGACGGCGCCCTCGTAGTAGCTCATCGGAACCGCACGCAGCGCCGCTTCGGACACGCCGATAATGGTCGGCAAAATCATAATGCCGAGCAGGATGGACGCCGCCAGGATGGACGAGCCGGAAATATCCGCTCCGAACACACCTGCCACCGCACGAACTGCCGGTACGATAATGACCATGCCGAAGAAGCCGTATACGATGGACGGAATACCGGCCAGCAGTTCGGTGCACGGCTTGAGCAGACCGTACAGCTTTTTCGGACAGTAGAATGCCATGAATACCGCCGTCAGCAGACCGATCGGCACGCCGATAACGATCGCACCGGCGGTGATGTACAGGCTGCCGAGGATCATCGGCAGGATGCCGTAAATGTCGTTGCCCGGCTTCCACTTTGCGCCGGTGAGGAAGTCCAGCAGGCCAATCTCCTTCATGGCAGGCACACCGTTCGCAAACAGGAAAATACAGATGAGCACCACCGCGAAGATGGAGGTCAGTGCACAGAGGAAAAATACCATGTGCATCAGGTTTTCCCGAAAGTTTTTCATAAATCTTTCTCCTATACAGGCACAGGGCGAATCACTTCGCCCTGTTTTATCAGTCTGTGAATTCGCTTACGCGAGGTCGCCCCAGTCGGTGATGTCGCCGACATAGATACCCTTAATCTGATCCATAGACAGGTCGTCAATGGTGTTCGCCGGGTTTACGACTACTGCGATGCCGTCAAGCGCGATGGCGGTGCCGGTCAGCTGTGCAGCCTCGTCGTCCTTCAGCTCGCGGGATGCCATGCCGATAGCAAAGGTGCCGTCCATCGTGCCGGTCATGCCGGAGGTAGAGTCAGAGGTCTGCAGGTCAATGCTTGCGTTCGGGTTTACAGCCTTGTACGCCTCGATCAGCTTCTCCATAACCGGGGATACCGAGGAGGAACCGCCAACTGCGATCTGGCCGGAGGAACCGTCGGAAGTAAAGGCTGCTGCATTGTCGTCAACAGCGATGTACTTGTTATCGGTTACAACAGCCTGACCTTCCTTGGAGAGGATGAAGTTGATGAAATCCTTGGCTACGCCGGTCGGCTCGCCCTTGGTTGCAATGTTGAACGGACGGGACAGCTTGTAAGTGCCTGCCTTTACGTTATCTACGGTAGCTTCTGCGCCGTCTACCTTGACAGCCTTAACGGTGTCATTCAGCGCACCGAGGGAAATGTAGCCGATAGCCTTCTCGTTGCCTGCTACGCTGGTCAGTACAACATCGGTCTTGTTGGCGATCTCGGCATCCGCGGTGGTATTGTCGATCTTCTCGCCTGCGTCGTTCTTCTCCTCAACGCCGGTCAGCTCGATGAACGCGCCGCGCGTACCGGAACCATCCTCACGGGAGATAACGGTGATCGCGCCGGAAACGCCGCTGCCATTGCCGCTTGCCTGGGAATCCGAGGAAGCGGAAGAGGAGCTGCCGCCGCAGCCGCTCAGTGCACCGGTCAGCATCATTGCTGCCAGAAGCATGGAAATGCTCTTTTTCATAATTAGTTCTCCTTTTACATTCGTCTTCGTTTTTTGTTACAAGATTATCTTACGGAAGTTTTGTAAAATGCAAAAGCGAGAGTTCGTTAAGTTTAAGTAAAGTGTGTTTTTTCTGGTAAAATCTTTGTTAAATACGGATTTTCGCCTGCGATTCAGCGGGAGTTGCGCTCTGCGGAGCGCAGGAACGTGCGGCGCCCGCCGCAGGGGCAAAAAGGAAGGGACACCTGCGTTTTCCCTTCCTCTTTGAACTCCTGCCTTTCCCTTGGATAGTCTGGCGCAGATTGCCGACATGTGACCGCTCTGAAATAGGGGAACGGGAGCGGATTTTTTCTACCGTGTTTTTCGTAACCTGTTCGCAGTGTCAGATACATTACTGCTACACATGTGATTTCATCTAAGCAGGCGCGGCACAAGGTGAATTGCCCGAAGGGCAAGAGAGGGTCCCCTGGGGGATAGCAGTGCCGCGCAATTCGTTAGCGCGTTATGATAGACAGCACCTACGAAGATAAATTATACCAAACGCCTAAATTCGCAGGTGCCTTCCGGTATAACGCGCAAAAAAATTGCGCGGCACTGTCATGCCGCGCCTTGCGCAGAGTAGCCCGTATGTGTAGCAGTACGCTATCTGTGAACTGCGAATATTTTACGAAACAAACGCAAGAGTATCCCGACTGCCGTTCCCCTATTTCTGAGCGGTCACATATCGGCAATCTGCGCCAGACTCTCCCCAAAGGAAGTGGGAGTTAAGAGGGTAGAAACCTTGGTGTCTACCCTCTTGCCCCGCCGCGGGGCGCGGCACGCTCCCGCCGCGGGGGCGGCGAATCCCCGCGCTCCGCAGAGCGCAACTCTCCGCTGAGGTTCAGCAAAAAAGACTGCCGCCCGGACAGGGTGAACCGCCCGTGCGGTTCAAGTACCCCGCTGGGTCGGTGCAGAAAAGGAGCCGCCCGTCAGGGGCGAACACGCTAACGCAGTTCGTATGCCCCGCCGAGTCAGTGCCGAGAAAAAAAGAGAACCCTCTCACGAAGGTTCTCTAAAAAATCAGTTTTTTCGCTTTCGAAAGTACCCGAGGTACATAACCGCTGCCGCCATGCTCCAGAAATACGCCATCATATACGGCACCTCGAAGATATTCTCGAAGTAGCAGTGCACCAGCACGCCGCACATGCCTGCGAACATGGAAACCGCCAGCACGCGCGTGCGGTCGCCCTTGGTGTAGCCGGTACGACCGATCGAGCGCAGGCTCCACAGCACCAGACCGAACAGCAGCAGGATAAAGAATGCCAGACCGAGATAACCCATCTCGACCAGCGTTTTCAGATAATAGTTATCCATGTAGAAGTAGGAGAAATCCTTGGTCTCCTCGATGACCTTGTTCTGCATGGCAACCGCGCCGCCGAAGCGGCCGAGGCCGAAGCCGAGCACCGGATTGCTCTCCTGCAGCAGCTTAAGACCCTTGGACCAGCGAATAACACGACCTGCACGGCGGCTTGCCGCAAGGTAATCCGCGGTAAACAGATAGGTGATGCGGTTCGCAATAGACGGGATTGCCAGCAGTGCACCGACACCGGCCACGCCCATCAAAGCGATCAAACGACGGTCCAGAAAGATGGCGAAGATTACAACAGCTACTGCCAGACCGCCCCAGGCACCCTTGGAAAAGGTGAAAATGCAGCTCAGGCACATCATGCCGGTCGCGCAGATAGCCAGCACCTTGACCCACATTTTACTGCTGTAATATGCAAGGCCTGCCACCATCGGGGCAAACAGCACCAGCAGACTGCCCATGATATTCGGGCTGCCGGTGAGCGAGTACACACGCGTACGCACGCTGGCCTCAGTCTGGGAGACCCAGCTCGACGGGATCGGCGCGGCTACGATATACTGATAAATACCGTGCGCCGCAATGCAAAGCGCCATCACGACGAGCGCACCGTAGAATACCGCGAAATCACGGTCGTTCTCAATCAGGCGGGTGACGAGGAAGAACCAGAACAGGTACTCCACAACCGCACGGTAGCCCGCTACCGCGATATGCGTATTCGGAGAAACCGCACACATCAGGAAAAAGCCGACCGCGATGAACAGCAGCAGATAGGCATCCACCGGCGTAGCACGCGAGCCGAGCGGCGCACGCTTCATCGCCATGTGCCACAGGATGTACGCAAATGCAGCAAGCATCAGACACTCATCCCACACAGATGCCACAAACGACGGCAGATAACCGGCGTCCGACACCCAGCGGACAGCGGAATCGAGCGGCAGATACATCGCCAGACAAATCAGCAGCAGACCGCGCATGCCGACGAACCTGCAGGCTCTGCCGATCAGGCCGCCGCCTGCGACACGCTCAATCGGCCGCCAGACGGCAAGGCAGATGCGGTAGATCAGGCTGTTTGCCGCAATTCCGCCCAGTTTTTCGACAAACCGGCGCAGCGCTGCCAGAATCCGCGCATAGGTGCTGTTCGCCGCTGTACATATCGGTGCCGCGCAGAATTTATTCCACAGACGGCAGAATACCGAGCCTGGGTACGCCTGTCGGATACGGTTAAAGAATCCCGCGATAGCGCCCTCGTGGTACCATGCGCGCAGACACATCAGCAGCCGCACGAACAGACTGTTTTCAAATAACGCTTTCATAGGCTTTAATTATCCGCAATATCGACCGAATCAATGTTGCCGGTCGTCTCAAAATCGTTGGTCTTTACAATGAATGTACGGCCTGCACGCACCTCCTGCGTACCGATGGCCGGTGCAGGCGTACCCTTGGAAACCTTGGTCGTGATGGTGAATACCAGATCCTTCTTCTCCGGATCGGTTGCCGTTACAATGCGGCCGTCAGCGGTGGTAACCTGCTGATTGTAATCCTCGATCTTCATATCAGTGATCTGCGCATTGACATAGCTGTTGCCGTTTACCAGCGACTTGCCTACCTGACTGTTGCGCTGCACCTCGTTTACCAGGAACGGCGTTGCACCGCGTACGCGGACGGTCATCGTCAGGGAGACTTGCGGAGACGCAACCTCCTTGATCTGCTTAGCAAACAGCTTGTAGCCGACACCCGCTACGACAGCGATCGCAGCGACCAGCACCAGCAGATCGACAACATTGATGATGCCGAACAGCTTGCCCTTTTCGTTAATGATCTTCATAAATTTCCTCCGTTGGCAAATGAATTTCGTGTTTCACTGTGTCATTATACCATAGAGAGCGTTAAAAGTTAAGTGTTATCTTTGTGGCGAAACAAATCAACAAGGAAAGAGCGGAACTCGATTTTCTCGCTGTTTCCCGCATCCTTTCCTGCCGCCTCCTCGCAGGTGATGGAAAACGCCGTACACCACCATGCCGCACGAGGACTCTGCGGCGCAAACGCCGACCAGAACAGCACAAGAACCGCTGTCAGCACTGCCGCGAGTGCCTTTCTATCCTGTTTCTGCATAACAAAACCGCCTTTCTGCATCCGGTGTACCCAGTATGCCCGAAAGGCGGCTTTCTATACCCGTTTAATTGCAGGTTTCCGTCAGGAATGTATCTGCGAAACGGCGACGCAGCATTTTCGCTGCCGTTTTGGCGCGGCTCTCATCCGAGAACAGGCCGTACACGGTCGGGCCGGAGCCGCTCATCAGCGTACCGTCCGCACCGTTTTCTGCGAGAAACGACTTGATTTCACCGATCTGGCGGCGTTTTGCCGCCGTAACGGTCTCCATCACGTTGGACAGGTACGCGCACACGCCCTCGTAATCTCCCTGATCGAGTGCAGCCATCATGCCCTTGTTGTCCGGATGCTCGAGGATATCCACGCTGTCGATCTCCTGATAGACCTCCTTGGTCGGCACCGCAAACGGCGGCTTGCACAGCACGACCCAGCAGTGCGGCATATCGGGCAGCAGGCTCAACTCCTCGCCGATGCCCTGCGCCAGCATGGTGCCGCCGCGCAAGCAGAACGGCACATCGGCACCCAGTTTAAGTCCCATCTCGCACAGCTCGTCGTCGGTCAGACCGGCTGTATGCAATGCGTTGAGCGCACGCAGTACAGCCGCCGCGTCCGTCGAGCCGCCTGCCAGACCTGCCGCAACCGGAATGCGCTTTTCGATATGAATCTCGCAGGTTTCGAGTAGTGCGCCGGTCTCCTTGTAGAACAGCTCCGCCGCACGGTACGCCAGATTGCGCTCATCGGTCGGCAGAAACGGCAGGCTGCAGCTCAGCACGATGCCGCGCGGCTTTTTCTCGCCGTGGATGGTGGTAACGCGCACGGTATCGTGCAGCGCGATCGACTGCATGACCATCTCCACCGTGTGGTAGCCGTCCTCCCGCCGTCCGGTGACGTCGAGCGTCAAGTTGATCTTTGCACGGGCACGAACGGTCGTATCCGCGTGTGTAATTTCCTGCTTTCTTCCAAAAAACATGTTATTTCAGCCTCTACATTTATTTCAGTGCGATCTGCACCGGTTTGCGCTCTCGGAACACGGTAACGTGGGTAAAGCCTGCGTCGAGTGCATTCTTCACGCAGTCGTCTACGCCGCGCGCCACGGTGTCCAGCGTGTGCGAATCCGAGCCGATCGAGATGCGCTCGCCGCCCATGCGCTTGTATTCGTACAGAATATTCTGCGGTGGACCGACTTTTTTCTGCCAGCCCGCAATGCCGGCAGCATTCAGCTCAAGCGCATAGCCATGGTCGATGCACGAGCGCAGCACCTGCTGGACGCGGTCCATATAATTGTCAAACGACGGGATATAGTCGCCGTGCTTCATCACGCGCAGCGGATAGTCAATATGTGCCAGCACATCAAAGCCGCCGTGCTCCTCGAGCAGCAGCAGCTGATCGAAATACTCGTGCAGGAACTTGTCGCAGTCCATATTCGGAAAGTCGTGAAAGTAGATATCCAGATCGTTCGGCATAGCATGCAGCGAGCCGATGACCATATCGAACGGATGCGTGCGGACAAAATCGTCCGCGTCCGGTGTGGCGTGCATCTGGCCTATCTCCATACCCGCCAGAACCTCAATACCGCCGTTCCCTGCCGGACGGCGCTTTTCCCATACCTCGCGCGCACAGGCTTCCGGGTCACGGTTGTCGCGCGTGCCGCCCGAACGCAGAAAATCCAGATGATCGGTAATGCCGATGATATCCAGTCCGGCCTGCTCGCAGGCCTGAATTTTATCGTCGATGGACTGCGGATACTGGGCGTCAGCCGAATATTCGGTGTGCATATGCAGGTCTACCCGCATGGACGTTCCTCCTTATAGATAATTGAACACGGTCTGTACAAAGCAGGCGACGATCAGTAGAAACATGCCTGCATTCTGCAAAACGGCTTTAAGCGACGGCGCACAGGGTCCGTGCAGCCAGACCTGCTGTTTTCTGCCGCGAACGAGCAGGATCATGCCGATCACCAGCATCGCCATCCAGAACAGGCCGAGCGCCGACTGCGCGGCTATGGTATCCGGCAGCAGCATGGGCACCACCGAGCCGATGATGTTGAACAGCATGTGCAGCAACACCGAGGTGCGCAGCAGTCCGGTGCGGTAGTACGCGTAGGACAGCAGCAGACCGAGCGCAAAGGCGTAGAAAAACTGCTCCAGATTGGCGTGATACAGGCCGAACAGCAGTGCAGAAATGAAGGCGCCCGGCTTCTGCCCGTACCGCGCAAGACGGCCGGCCAGCAGACCGCGGAACACCAGCTCCTCACACAGCGGACCGATGATGCAGGCACCGAGAACGATGGCCGCCATCGGCATCTGCGAAAAGCTCTCGTCCACCATGCCGACCGGATCACGTCCGGTCAGAGCGTAGACCATGTCGTTGATATTCGTGCCGATGAGCGAACCGAGCCACATCAGCGCACAGCCGATGACAAACCACCGGCCCATACGCTTTGCGCCTGCCCGCTCCCTGCAGAACGGCATCGGCGGTGTTTTGCGCCATATACAGAACACGATCGGCAGCGATACCGCATAATGTCCGACGAGCAGCAGCAGGTAATACAGCGTTTCCGGCATGCGGAACGGCAGGATCCAGCCGTCCAGCCAGTACAGGCCGAACTGCCAGAGGATCGACCACAGCATGATCGCCAGCACGGAAAATCCCAGCTTCGAGCAGTAGCGGCGCTCCTGCGGGATATCAATTTGCTCCATAAAAGTTTCCTCTCCGGGCAAAAACAGAGGCGGAGCCTATGCTCCGCCCCCATATTTGTCTAATTGACGAAAGACTTACTGAGCCTTGGCCTCGTTTACCAGACGCTCGGTATCCTTGGCGATCATAAGCTCCTCGTTGGTCGGAATAACCAGAACGCGAACGCGTGCCCAGTCGATGGAGATATCCATCTGCTTGCCGCGGTACTTGTTCTTCTCCGGGTCGATCTTGATGCCGAGGTACTCGAGGTGCTCGCAGACATCCCAGCGAACCGAACGGTCGTTCTCGCCTACGCCTGCGGTGAAGATGATAGCGTCTACGCCGCCCATCTCAGCAACGTAGGAACCGATGATCTTCTTAACGGACAGGTTGAACATATCCTTCGCCAGAGCAGCACGCGCGTTGCCGTCAGCAACAGCAGCATCCAGATCGCGGAAGTCGGAGGATACGCCGGAGATACCCAGCATACCGGACTTCTTGTTCAGGATATTGATGACCTCGTGTGCGTCCATGTGCTCGTGCTCAGCCAGGAACTCGATGATAGCCGGGTCGATGTTGCCGGCACGGGTGCCCATCGGCAGACCGTCCAGCGGAGTAAAGCCCATGGAGGTATCGAAGCTCTTGCCGCCATTGATTGCGCAGATAGAAGAACCATTGCCGAGGTGGCAGGTGATCAGGCGCAGCTCCTCGAGCGGACGACCGAGCATCTCAGCAGCCTGCTGAGAAACGTACTTGTGGCTGGTGCCGTGGAAGCCGTAGCGGCGGATCTTGTACTTCTCGTAATACTCATACGGTACTGCGTACATATAGTGGGACTGCGGCATGGTCTGATGGAATGCGGTATCGAATACTGCAACCATCGGAACATCCGGGCCCATAACCTCGCGGCAAGCCTCGATGCCGGTCAGGTTAGGCGGATTGTGAAGCGGTGCCAGCGGTACGCAGTCCTCGATAGCCTTGATGACCTTCTCGGTGATGATAACGCTGTCCGAGAAGAACTCGCCGCCGTGTACAACGCGGTGACCTACTGCGTCGATCTCGCTCATAGAGGAGATGACACCCTTTTCCGGATCGAGCAGAATGTTGATAACAGACTGGATCGCTTCCTTGTGGGTGGGCATTGCGATGTCAAACTTGAACTTCTCATCGGACTTGTTGCCGGTGTGGGTCAGCACACCGTCGATGCCGATGCGCTCGCACAGGCCCTTCGCCATTACCTCGCCCGACTCGGTGTCGAGCAGCTGGTACTTCAGCGAAGAACTGCCAGCGTTGATTACCAATACTTTCATTTGCGAAAACTCCCTTATGCCGTATTTGGCGGCTTGCATAAAGCCGCGGAAGCCTATATAATAATGCTATATTTTTATTCTACACGATTCTTTGCAAATGTACAACCCCTTTTTCGAGGTTTTTACCTTGCAGACCGCTGTCATCTCACTGAAAGGAGCACCGTCATGACCGTATGCGGCATCACCGCCGAGTATAATCCGTTTCACACGGGGCATCTGCACCACATTGCCGAAACCCGGCGCAGCCTCGGCGAAAACGCCGTGATCGTATGCGTGATGAGCGGCAATTTCGTCCAGCGCGGCGATTTTGCCGTGCTGGATAAGTATGCGCGTGCCGAAATGGCCGTGCGCTGCGGCGCTGACCTCGTGGTTGAACTGCCGCTTGCGGCGGCGCTGTCCTCGGCGGAGGGCTTCGCCAAGGGTGCGGTGCAGACGCTGCATGCACTCGGGTGCGGCACGGTGTCGTTCGGCGCGGAGACTGCGGATACGGATTTGCTTTTACAGGCAGCAGAACTCTTGAACAGCCTGCCGATGAAGGGAGAATCCGGCTCTCCGCACCTGTCCTACGCCGCCAGACGGCAGGAAGAACTCAGCAAAGTCAACAAACAGGCTGCCGTTCTTTTGGATAACCCGAACAACACGCTCGCCGTGGAATACTGCCGCTTCCTGCTCCCGCTCGGGATGCGCCCGCTTGCGGTGCTCCGGCAGGGCGCGGCCCACGATGCGCGTGCGCCGCACAGCGGCTTTGCCTCAGCGAGTCTGCTGAGAGCGCATTTGCGAGATGGCGATTTCGCGTTCTGCGCACCGTTCCTGCCGCCTGCGGCTCGCGCCGTGTGGAAGAAGGCCGCAGATTGCGGTGAAGCGCCGGTCGCTCTGCCGGAGGACACACTGCTCGCGCTGCTGCGGACGGCACTCTATCAGGGCAGACTGCGGACCGGCTCGGCAGACGGCTTTGACGAGCGGCTGTGCAAGGCGGTCTATACGGCACATTCGTTCTCGGATGCTGTAGAAAAGGCTCGAACGCGGCGGTTTCCGGCGGCTCGTGTGCGCCGTGCGCTCCTGCGGTCTGTGCTCGGTGTGGAGACGGACGCACCTGTCTCCCCGGCTTATCTGCGCGTACTGGCGCTCGGTGTGCGCGGACGGGCGGCGCTCAAGCAGGCTGCCCTGCCCGTTATCGTCAAGCCGGCAACGGAAAAACGGCTTTCCGACGCTCTACAGCCCGCTTTGCGCCGCGACACGTTCGCGGATGATCTGTTTGCGCTTGCACTTCCTGATCCCGAACGGAGAATCGGCGGCGGACATTTCCGCAAAACGCCGTTTTGTCTGCGCTGAATTGACAATCCTCTCATTTTGCTTTACAATAAACTTTAGCGTTGTAAAGTGAAACGAGGGGATTTTATGATTGGTCTTGGAACCATTGTAAATGTTGGCACGGTGCTTATAGGCACTACGATCGGTATACTGTTAAAAAACGGTCTGCCGAAACGCTTTGAAAAAACGGTCATGCAGGGACTGGGACTAAGCACCTGCTTTATCGGTATAGGCGGAACACTCAGCGAAGTATTGACCATACAGGATGGCGAAATCGGCACCCAGCATACCATGCTGATTATACTCTGTCTGGCACTCGGCGCTGTCATCGGTGAAGCGCTGAATATCGAGCAGCGACTGGAGGATTTCGGTGCATTCTGTCAATCACACTTTGCTGCCAAAGGGGACAGCCGATTTGTTGAAGGCTTCGTTACCGCATCTCTTCTGTTTTGTGTCGGTGCAATGTCAATTGTCGGTGCATTAAACGATGGTCTGAATGGTGACCCAACCATGCTGATTGCCAAGGCTATTCTGGATGGTGTTGCCTCGATTCTCTTCGCCGCATCTCTCGGCAAGGGCGTATACCTGTCTATTGTGCCGATTTTCTTCTATCAAGGCGGCATTACATTGATGGCACGATTCATCCGTCCCTGGCTGACCGATGTCTTGATCGGTCAAATGTCGTGTGTCGGCTCCGTGCTGATTTTTGCCATTAGCTTGAATCTCATCTTCAACAGCAAGCTGCGCGTCGGCAATCTGCTGCCTGCGATCTTCCTGCCGGTGCTGTTTTTCTTTCTGGCGCAGTTTTTCCCGACTCTCGGCACCTTATAAAATCGACACAGTTTGACTTTCTTTTCGCCCTCCCGTATAATGGATATAACATTTAACGAAACGGAGCCGTAAACTATGCTCGCTTACACTTATCGAAAACAGGGTGAGTTTGCCCTGCAGAACAAGCCGGAACCCGTTCTCACGCATGCAGGAGACGCGGTGGTGCGCGTTACCATGTCGAGCATCTGCACGAGCGATCTGCACATCAAGCACGGCTCGGTGCCGCGTGCCGTCCCCGGTATTACGGTCGGCCATGAGATGGTCGGCGTAGTCGAGCAGGTCGGTTCGGCAGTCAAAACCGTCAAGCCCGGCGACCGTGTAGCCGTCAACGTGGAGACGTTCTGCGGACACTGCTTTTTCTGTCAGCACGGCTTTGTCAACAACTGCACTGATCCCAACGGCGGCTGGGCACTCGGCTGCCGGATTGACGGCGGTCAGGCGGAGTACGTCCGCGTGCCGTATGCCGATCAGGGTCTGACTGTCATTCCCGACCGGGTTTCCGACCGGCAGGCGCTGTTTGCCGGCGATGTACTCGCCACCGGCTACTGGGCAGCCAGGATTTCCGAGATCCGGCAGGGCGACACCGTGCTTATCCTCGGTGCCGGACCCACCGGCATCTGCACCATGCTGTGCGCCATGCTGCATCACCCGCACAGGATCATCATCTGTGACCCCGATCCGGCGCGGCTGCGCTTTGTGCGCGAGCACTATCCGGATGTGCTGACCATCACGCCCGAGCACGCGCAGGAGTTTGTGCAGCTCAACAGCCCGCACGGTGGCGCGGATGTGGTCTGCGAAGTGGCAGGCTCGGACGACAGCTTCCGTCTCGCGTGGGAGTGCGCCCGACCGAATGCGATCGTCTCGATTGTTGCACTGTACGACAAGCCGCAGACGCTTCCGCTGCCCGATATGTACGGCAAGAACCTCACGTTCAAGACCGGCGGCGTGGATGGCTGCGACACCGCAGAAATCCTGCGGCTGATCGAGTGCGGTCAGCTGGATACCACACCGCTCATCACGCATATTTTCCCGCTGAATGAGATCGAAGCGGCGTACGATCTGTTTGAGAAGCGCCGCGACGGGGTCATGAAGGTGGCAATTACGCCGCCGGAAAAATAATTGAGGATTGAAAATGGAGAATGGGCCACATGGTTTACCATTCTCCATTCCGCACCAATACAGCAGAAAAGCCACCGTATCATCCGATACGGTGGCTTTTATAGCATTATTTTTAATCAACCAGCTTATCCAGCTCGGCAACATGATGCGTGCCGGTCGCGGTCTGGTGCTCCGCCTGCTTGGCGTACAGACCGACCACGGTCGCGGACTTCTTGATGGACTGCATCGTGCCTGCACCGGCTACACAGCCGCCCGGGCATGCCATGCCTTCGAGCAGATAACCGTTGTACTTGCCGGCCTTGGCGGCCATCAGCAGCTTGCGGCAGTCGCGCAGACCCTCGGCGTTGGCGACCTTGATCTCGCGGTCCGGGTATTTCTCGTTGATGACGTTGACAACGGCCTTGGCTACGCCGCCGGATACCGCAAAGTTACGGCCGTCCGTGGATGCATCGTTGATGCCGTGCGGGTCCTCCTTGAGAGTTTCCACGTCGATATGGCGTGCGGCGAAAATGCCTGCCATCTCCTCGAACGTCAGCACGAAATCGACCTCGCTTCGTACATCCGAACGCATTGCTTCGAGCTTCTTTGCCGCGCACGGGCCGATAAACGCAACCTTTGCGCCCGGCTGATGGTGCTTGACCAGTCGAGCGGTCAGCGTCATCGGCGTGAGGGCCATCGAGATGCAGTTGGCCTGTTCCGGGAACAGCTTCTTTGCCATCATCGACCACGCCGGACAGCAGGAAGTCGCCATGAACGGCAGCTTCTCCGGTACTTCCTCTACGAAGTCCTCGGCCTCCTGTGCGGCGCACAGGTCAGCGCCGATGGCAACCTCGATAATATCGGCAAAGCCGAGGCGCTTCATCGCGGCACGCAGCTTGCCCGGTGTCATCTTCGGGCCGAACTGGCCGACAAACGCCGGTGCGACAGCGGCGTAGACACGCTCGCCCGCCTGAATGGCGCGGATCATCTGGAAAATCTGCGATTTATCGGCAATCGCGCCGAACGGGCAGTTTACAAGGCACTGGCCGCAGGAAACGCACTTCTCATAATCAATATCGGCTCTGCCATTGCAGTCGCTGTGGATGGCATCCATGCCGCAGGCTGCCGCGCACGGGCGCTCCTGACGGATGATGGCGTGATACTGACAGACATCCATGCAGCGGCCGCACTTGATGCACTTCTCCTGATCGATAACAGAACGGCCGTTGAAGCGGTCGAGCGATACTGCGCCCTTGGGACATACCTCAACGCACGGATGCGCCATGCAGCCCTGACATGCGTCCGTAACCATGACCTCATTTTCCTTGCAGGCGTGGCATGCGAACTTGATGACGTTGATGAGCGGCGGCGTGTAGTAGGTTTCCTCGCGGGTGGCAGCCTCGATGTTGTCGGACAGCGGCGCGTGCTCGGCAGCACTGCGGCACGGCAGACCCATCGCCAGACGCAGACGTTCGCCGACGATAGCGCGCTCGAGGAAAATATCGTTGCGGATATTGCCCACTTCGCCCGGCATGATGTCGAACGGCAGTGCTTCGATGCGGCGGTCGGTCGGCCACTCCGTATGGTACGCCATACGGGCAACCTCGGTGAAAATGCGGTGGCGGATCTCCTGAATACGGGTTTCTACACCTCTCATAGCCATAGTTTGTTTTATCCTCCTAATCCATATCGACCCGGAAAATCGGGTCGTCCCTGTCATACTATCTTGTGAGCGCTCCCGGCAGAGCGCACGAGTTCTTATAACAGGATACCATAAACAGGGCTTTCTGCAAAGGGTATTTGTAGATTTTTTAACAATTACTTTGTTACAATTTTACCTGTGTTTTTTGGGCATTCTGTTGAAAAACAACGCGCAGACGGACAGGTGTCTTTCTATCCCTTGCAAAATCGAAGGTTTTACGCTTGACGAAAAGCGAGAAGTACGCTCTGCGGCGCGCGGGAACGGTGCCCACTAACACATTTATGTTATAATAAATTTATCCTCTCTGTCAGGATACGCAGTCCGCAATCGTATTATAGGTGAAGCAACGTTGCTTTCCAAAGGAGCTGAAACCAATGAAACAATTTGACAGGGCAGACGCCGAACGTCTGGTGCAGACGTACTCCGACCTGATCCTGCGGCTGGCTTACACCTATTTGAAGTCAACCCACGATGCTGAGGACATCTGCCAGAATATCTTCCTCAAGCTGCTGACCGGCGGTCAAACCTTTGACAGTCCGGCGCACGAAAAAGCGTGGATCATCCGCGCGACCGCCAACGCCTGCAAGGACAGCCTGCGCGCCGCGCACCGGCGCAATGTCGGTCTGGAAGCCGCTGCCGCGACACCCGCGCCTGCCGCACCGGATTCCGATGTGCTCGATGCGGTGATGGCGCTGCCGCGCAAATACCGTGAAGCAGTCTATCTGCACTACTACGAGGGCTATTCCGTGCGCGAAATCGCGTCTCTGCTCGGTCAGAGCGAGTCTGCCGTTTCCGCACACCTGAGCCGCGGGCGCAAAAGCCTGCGCACCACCTTGGGAGGGGATCTTTATGAACAGAGAGTATAACGATAACAAAATGTATAATTCTGCACTGGACGAGCTGCGCTTCTCCGAAGAAGCGAAAAGCCGCATGGTCGATCGCCTGATGGCCGCCGCCGAGCAGCCGGAGCAGCCGGTTGCCATTCATCGTGTACGCCGTTTTCCGCGCATCGCGGCGGTCGGCGTGGCTGCCGCTCTGGTGCTGAGCATCGGTGCGGGTGCAACAGGCGTATTCAAGTCCGCGAGCGACGCATTTGCCGGCGTATTCGGTCCAACAGCAGACACCGAAATCATCGACCAGATCGGCCGCCCAATCGGCGCGAGCGATACGGCGGGCGGCGTGACCGTCACCGCGGATGCGATTCTGTTTGATGGCTACAACTACCTTATCTCCTACACGCTCGAAAAGGAGGACGGTTCGGCGTTCGACTGCACGAAAAACCCGGATACCGGTCTGCTGAATGTGTACTGGAATCGTGCAGACAGCAATATCGGCCTGAATGCGCAAGGCGCAATCGGCAGTAGCTATTTCTATGACGAAAATCCGAATGATAATGCCATTCAGTATGTTGAAACCATGTCGTACACTGACGCAGTTACGACCGGTGGTACAGCAAAGATTATGCTCGGCGACCTGACAGCAGTAACTGATAACGGCGCTGAAACCAAAACCATCGCCGACGGTACCTGGCATCTCAAGTTCAAGCTGGAGGCCGATAACAGCGCGGTTGAACTGCCTGCCGGTCAGTCTATTCAAGTAGGTGGCAAAACCGCAACGATCAATAAAGTCCTGCTCTCGCCTATCGGCTATAACTTTGTCTACACGGTTGATGGCAAAGCACCGTTTGAGAATGCCGAAAGCGGTCAGGAACCCGCCAGCCACCGCGATACATGGGACGCATTTTCCGCAAAACTGCTTATCAATAAGAAGGACGGCACTGTAATCGACGTGCCAGGCAACGGCAGCAGCATGGACCCGCATGACGGCAAGACCGTCTGCACCCGCCAGGGCACGTTCGATACCATTCTCCCGCTTGATGAAGTGGCGTCCGTCACCATCGGTGATACTACGATTCCGGTAAAATAATCGGCGGAGTGCTTGCATTATCGCAAGATCGGTGTTATACTATATTTAAACGATAACACATTATCCATAGGCGTGGAAAACCCCGGAGGGTGCATCCTCCGGGGTTTTCTATTCCATTATACGGCGGCTTAAACCGGGGTTCTGGGAGTCACTTTACCTCCACTCATCGAACCACTTGCAGATGTAGTGTGCGACTACACTTGCCAAGATTGAGTAGATAAACGATAACGTATTGTTATCCACAGGCTGCACCTCCTTCCCGTTGCCGGGACTCGGTAAAGCAACAAGTTTATTATACCATACCGCCGTTTATTCGACAAGATTCGACAAAATGCACCGTAAAGTAAAAAGACCGATGAACCAAGGTTCATCGGTCTTTCTCTTATCTTCAGATCGTCGTCAGCAGCTTTGCGAACTCCGCACGGGTGAACGTACCCTGCGGCTTGATCGTGCCGTCGCTGAAGCCCTGCACCAAACCCTTCTGCATACACAGTGCAACCGCATTTCGGCGGTCCGCCGAGATAGAGCCTGCGTCCTTGACAGACGCCAGCGTCTGTGCGGTTTCGGCATCACTCATGGCCGCAGTGCCGTCCGCCTGCAGCAGATTTGCAAAAAGCTGCATCGCATCCTCGCGAGTCATGGCAGCCGTCGGCCGGAAGTTATCGCTCAGGCCCTCGAGCAGACCGTTTGCATACACCGCGCTGACCGCATCCGAGTACCACTCGCCTGCGCGAACGCCTGCGGGCAGTGCGCCGCTGCCAGACAGACCGCGCTGACGCGCGATGGTCGTGCAGACTTCGGCCGCCGTGATCTTATCGTTCGGACGGAATTTACCGTTCGCGCCGGTCATCAGCTTGCGTTCGGTCACTGTATTGATATACTGCAGTGCCCAGCAGGTACTGCTTACATCGCTGTAGCCGGTCGCAGCAGCCGAAACTTTGGGCGAATACGACGTCATCAACGCCTTATAGCACGCGCTGTTCCGGTTCAGTACATCGGAAAGCTGCTCAAACGTCAGCAGATATTCCTCTGTATAAGCTCGGCGGGAAGCGCTCTCGTATTCGTTGTAAAAATAGGTTACGCCTTTCGTGCTGATGCGCGGATAGCTGTACAGATAAATCGCATGATCGTCCGGCAGCAGCTTCTTGACCGTCTCGATGTAGTCACCGGTCAGCAGGTCGTTCAGTGTGTACTGCGTGCCGGTGTGCAGATCAAACGCCAGACAGTTATTCCATACCGACGAACCGGCGCCTTTGCCGCTCTCGCAGTTGGCCCAGACAACGAGCACCGAGCCTTCCACGGACGCACCGTAGCTGCCCTCGAGCGCATCATACTCGGCGGTAACGGACGGTCCCTTGAGGAAAAACGAGCGGATTTCGCTGTTGATGGTGTTCTGCACCTTTTTGTCGCTCAGGCCGCTGATCTCCGGAAAATCGACATCCCATCCATGCTCCGTGCCGTCCTGCTGATAGCCCATGAACTTTTCGTAATGCACGGTCTTTGCAGTGATGCCGCCGCCAAGGTCGAACGACTTCGGCTGCTCGAACAGCGTTTTGCCGCTGCGCAGATCAATATACTTACGGGTGTCGTCCTGCGTGACGCAGACCACGTTTTCGGTCAGAATGGTCGGGTTCTCCGCCTCTTTAACGGATGCTGCAAAGCCGCCGTTCTTGCGGAAGAAAATCAGTGTGCCGTCTGCGGTGTTGTGCCACGACAGACCGTAGCGCAGCTCGGAGAAGCCGCTGATGTAGCTCAGTGTGCGGTAAGACAGGCTGCCGCCCGCATCCACCGCGGAAACCGAACCGTCCTCACTGCGGGCCGCGTACAGACCCTCGCCCATGTAGGACAGATAGTAATACGTCGGTGCCGTCAGCAGCTTGCCGGTGGTATCCATAATGCCCCAGCGGTTGATCTGACGAACCATTGCTTCGCCGTCATGGAACTCCGAAATGGTGTTGTACAGAAACTCGGTCAGCAGTTTGCCCTCCGAGAGCGAATACAGTGCCTGATTGGTGCCGTTGGTGACGACCACCGTGCTCTCGCCGTAAATCGTCATGTAGGAAGGCGTTACGTCATTCGGCAGAGTGTACAGCACCGTGCCCTTGGTGTCGATCGCCTGATAATCGCCGTCCTGCGTCTGCACAAGCGTTCTGCCGTTTGAGAAGGCACCGGCCTTACGGTAGCTGCCCGAAAAGGCAGTCGAACCATCCTGCTTGACATAGGAATACAGCCCGGTATCCGCATTTCTGCACAGCAGCAGTCCGTCCTCAAAGAAGCCGACCGCGCCCGGATATGAGCCAATGCGCTTGCCGTCAGTCGCATAATACACGCTGTAGTCAGTGTAACGATACGCAACCATCGTATCCGAAAAATCCACCGAAACCGGCGAATCCGTGTATGCAATGACGAGCTTGCCCGTGCGGTCGATCACCGCCGTCTGCCACTGCTCGTTTTCTACGGCAGCGAGTCCGCAGTCCGCGAAATCGCCTGCCTGTGCGTAAGCAAACGGAAGCACGGTCATGCCGTCCTCATCCAGATAGCCTGCGCGTGTCACGCCGTCAATGTCGGTGTACTCTGCCGGAAAAATGGTGCCGGCCGCCGCCGCACTCACCAGCATCACACACGCAACCGCCAGCGCGGAAAGTGTTTTTTTGAACATATGCTTCACCTGTATATTGTGTAAAGTTCTCTATCCTTGTTATTCTTATACAATATACATTATAAGCAATCACGCACGCTCATACAAGGTCAGGCGGCAAAGTGTAACAATGGTGAAACAACCCGCCGGAATGTTACGATTATGTTACATTCCCAGAATGCACATCAGTTTCCGATAATCGGTGTTGCGCTCTTGGCGATGGATACCTTTTCCACATACGGCACATGCGCGTAAACGTTGGCTGTGGTGGAGATGTCGGAATGCCCCAGCCAGTCCTGAATCTGCTTGAGCGAAAAGCCCTGCTGCAGCAAAATCGTTGCAACCGAATGCCGTAAATCATGAAACCGGATACGCGGCAGGCACGCGCGGCGGCACACCCGCTCGAACTCACGCGAAATGTAATCCGGCCGGAGCGGCGAACCGTCCTCACGGCAGCAGACGTAATCGCTCTGGCAGTAGGCTTTGCCATACTTTTTGCGGTTGGCGTTCTGTCTGCGGCGCAGATCGGTCAGATACCGCCGGAGCGAGTCGGACAGCGGCAGCGTCCGATAGCTGGATTTGGTCTTTACGCTGTCCGCGTAGATCACGCGCCCGGAGGACAGCACCGCCGTATGATTGATGACCATGCTCCGTGCCCGAAAATCCACGGCACACCAGCGCAGACCGGCGCACTCGCTGCGGCGCAGACCATAGGTTGCCGCCAGCACAAACGCTGCCTCTGCCGGTGACTGCAGCGCCGCTGCCAGAAAAATGTTGATCTGCGTCCGGTCGTACACCTGTCCTCGAAAGCGCGTCCGCTTGGGCAGCATGACATTATCCGACGGATTCGTCGGGATAATCTGCAGTGCTACCGCGTATTTCAGGCACTTGTGCATGATGGAATGGAACTTGACGATCGAAGTCGGTGAAAGCCCCTGATCGAATTTCAGGTTGACAAAATCCTGAAAATCCATCGGCCGTGCCGTAGCAAGCGTTGTTCCTCGTGCGGTGAAAAACGGCTTGATGTGCTTTTCAAATGCGTAGCGGTAGCCGTCCATCGTGTTCTCGCGCACCTGCGTTTTCATCTGGGTCAGCCAGCGGTCCATGAAGTCTGCAAACGGCGTTTTCGCTTCGGTCGAGTAGCGCAGCCGCATCAGGTCCTCCGGACGCATGATAAAGTGAATGTAGCCGTCCTCCTCGTAAATGCGTATGTTCTCCATTGAGAAGCCTCCTGTAAAAATAGTCATCCTGCAGCATTCGGCAGCACCGCACACTGAAAGCTGCGGTGCTGTCTTATCCTGCATTTCCATATTCTACGAAAATTCGACCAAATTCGACAATATTCAATTTGCACAGAAAAGCAACAAAAAACCGCTCTGAATCTGCATTCAGAGCGGTTTTATCGGTTTTATGGCAATCAGATCGTGCGGACAGAGATCATACCTTCGATTGCGCGCAGCTCGTCGAGGTTGGCCTCGGTCGGAGCCTCTGCGGTATCGATGATGGTGTACGCATAGTCACCCTTGGAACGATTGCCCATATTCTCGATGTTGCAGCGAACAGCGGAGGTGATGGACGCGATCATGTTCGGGATGTTCTTGTGGATCATGCAGATGCGGTAGCCGCCTTCGTACGGAACCTTGAGGTTCGGGAAGTTGACCGAATTGCGGATGGTGCCCTTCTCGAGGTACTCGGTGATCTCGTAAACGGCCATCTTAGCGCAGTTGTCCTCGCTCTCCGGCGTGGACGCACCCAGATGCGGGAGCGTGATGGCATTCTCCTGCTCAAGAATCTCGTCGGAAGCAAAGTCGGAAACGTATGCTGCAACCTTGCCGCTCTCGAGTGCCTTCGCCATTGCCTTGGTGTCAACCAGCTCGCCGCGCGCAAGGTTGATGACGCGAACGCCGTCCTTCATCTTCTCGATCGCCTCTGCGCTGATGGTGTTCTTCGTGTCAGCGTTCAGCGGAACATGAATGGTGATGTAGTCGCAGTTTGCGAAAATCTCGTCCAGCTCGGTAACGTGCTTGACCGAGCGGTCGAGCTTGAGTGCGCCGTCAACCGACAGGTACGGGTCATAGCCCCAGACCTCCATATCCAGGCCAACAGCCGCGTTTGCAACCTTAACGCCGATCGCACCCAGACCGATGATGCCCAGCTTCTTGCCGGCGATTTCCGGGCCTGCGTAGGTGGACTTGCCCTTCTCTGCAGCAGGACCGATATCCGGCGTGCCCTTGAGGCCCTTAACCCAGTTTGCGCCCTGTACCACCTTGCGGGAAGCCAGCAGCAGTGCACAGATAACCAGCTCCTTAACGGCGTTAGCGTTTGCACCCGGCGTGTTGAAGACTACGATGCCTTTCTCGGAGCAGCGGTCGATCGGAATGTTGTTGACACCGGCGCCTGCACGCGCGATGCAGCGCAGGTTCTTCGGGAACTCGACGTCATGCAGCTTGGCAGAACGAACCAGAACGGCATCATAATCGGTGAAATCCTCGGCGCAGGTGTACTTTGCCGGATCGAGATCGTCCAGACCTACCTTCGAGATCTTGTTGTAGAGTTTTACATTATACATAATCGGAATACTCCTCTTTGTTCGATCATTAACCGTAGGGCGCGACGACTCGGCGCGCCCTACGGAATCATGTTCCTATATGGATAGAAATTACTTGTTTTCTTCAGCGAATTTCTTCATGAAGTCGATGAGCTTCTCAACGCCCTCGATCGGCATTGCGTTATAGATGGAAGCACGCATGCCGCCTACCGAACGGTGGCCCTTCAGGTTGGACATGCCGGCTGCCATGGACTCCTTGGCAAACTTTGCGTCCAGCTCGTCGTTGCCGGTGCGGAAGGTTACGTTCATGTGGCTGCGGGAATCCTTTGCGGCTACAGTTTTGTAGAAGTCCTGAGAATCGAGGTAATCGTACAGCATGGAGGAACGCTTTTCAGCACGCTCCTGCATAGCCTTTACGCCGCCCATGTCTTCAACCCACTTGGCAACCAGACCGAGTACATAGATGCCGTACGTGGGAGGCGTGTTGTACATGGAATCCTTATCAGCCATGGTCTTCCAGTCCAGCATAACCGGATACTTCTCGAGCGGATAGTTGCCGAGCAGATCCTCGCGGACGATGACAACGGTAACACCGGCCGGGCCCATGTTCTTCTGTGCGCCGGCGTAGATAACGCCGTACTTGGAAACATCAACCGGCTTGGACAGGATGTTGGAGGACATATCCGCTACCAGCTCAACGCCTGCCGGGGTCTCGGGATCGTACTGATACTCGGTGCCGTAGATGGTGTTGTTGGCGCAGATGTAGAAGTAGTCGGCATCCGGACGGATATCCAGCTCATCCTGCGTCGGAACGTGGTCGAAGTTGGTCTCCTTGGAGGAGAATGCAGCGTGCATGTCGCCGAACTTCTGTGCTTCCTTGTAGGCCTTGAAAGCGAAGCTGCCGGTCAGCGCGTAGTCAGCCTTGCCGGTCTTCAGCAGGTTCATCGGGATCGCTGCAAACTGGGTGGTAGCGCCGCCCTGCAGGAACAGAACCTTGTAGTTATCCGGAATAGAGAGTACGCGGCGCAGCGTAGCCTCGGTCTCCTTGATGATGCCGTCATATACCTTTGAACGGTGACTCATCTCCATGACTGACATACCGGAGCCCTGATAGTTCAGCATGTCGGCTGCACAGCGCTCAAGCACCGGAACCGGAAGCATGGAGGGGCCTGCGGAAAAATTGTAGATACGATTGTCTGCCATAGTGAATAGCCTGCCTTTCAAATATAAGCGTAAAGACGTTCCCGGTTTACATATCACAGTCTGTCGCGGTGATATTACTTTTATGAATGGAACGTATTATTTATTATAATACAAAGCTCTGCCGTTTGCTACCGAAAAATGTCCCAAAAAATTCGCAATGAATGATTGATTGTCTGCACATTGTGGACAGTTCATGAAAATTAGTAATGCGTAATCAAAAATCAGTAATTTTTTGTGATAGGTAAATGTACGGCTGCGAATATGGACTGCACCCATGTTCTCTCTTATGACTGTTTATCCGGACTACTGCAGGGCGGGGTGACCCCACCCGCCCTGCACTAACACTTTTAGAAAATATTATAGGCAATACCGCATAATTGAACAAGAGTGATTTGCGAGTAAATTTTGCGTACTGACGAGGCACAGTTTTGCGGTAATACTTGATGTATTACCGTGAAACTGCAACAAAGTCAGGACACAAAATTTCCGCAAAGCACCGCCGCTTTAATTGTGCGGTGTTGCCTATACTGCGTTATTCTCAATTTGCCAACCTACTCCCCTTCTGCTATACTGATAGTCAGTTATAATAGTGAGGAGTCAACTGTATTATGCACCACCGCCGACCGGCTGCGCCGCACAGCCACCGTCCCAATCACAGACAGATCAACCGCCTGATGCCGTTCACGACGGCGCCGCTGTTCCATGCTCTGCAGCTGCTCGAGACCGGCGACTCCGCGCGGTTTCACATGCCCGGTCACAAGGGTGAGCCGGTTTTCAACACATACGCGGATATTTTTGCCATCGACTTTACCGAAACCTACGGCACCGGCAACCTGTACACCGGCGAAGGTCCTATCCGCGATGCAGAGGTTGCCGCCGCGCGGTATTTCGGCTCGGAGGACTGCTTTTTTCTGACCGGCGGCTCGACACAGGGCATTCTCGCTATGCTCGGCACAGCGGTCGGACGCGGCGGCGCTGTCCTGCTCGACCGTGAGGTACACAAGTCCGTCTGCTACGGCTGCGCGCTGCTCGGCATTACGCCGTATTTCTTTTCTGCACCGCTGATCGAGCCATTCGCGGTTTCCGGCGCGCTTCCGGTCAAGGATGCGGAAGCACAGCTGATTGCGCATCCGGAGATCAAGGCAATCCTTCTGACCTCTCCGACCTATTACGGCATCCGGCGGGCGATTCCTGAGTTTGCCGATCTGTGCCGCGCGCACGGCAAGCTGCTGCTCGTAGACGGTGCACACGGTGCACACTTCCCTGCCGTCGGCCTGCCGACGCCGGTCGCGGAAGGTGCGGATATGGCCGTGCTCTCCATGCACAAAACGCTGACGTGCATGGGACAGGGCGCCGTTCTGCTCTCCGCGGCAGGCGTGGACCGCCGCGCGCTGCGCGAAAACACCATGCTGTTCGGCACATCCAGTCCGTCCTATCCCATTATGGCATCCATTGACCTTGCGCGTGCCTACACCGAGGGGCCCGGTCACGCGGAGTACCGCCGCTCGGCGGAAACCTGCGCCGAACTGCGTGCCTATGTGCAGCACCGAACCATGTTCACCGCACTGACCGAGGATCATTTTCCGGCGCTTGACCCATGCCGTCTGACGGTGTGCACCGCCGGAACCGACATCACCGGTCACCAGCTGGCCGATACGCTGTGGAGCGAATGCGGCGTGGCGTGCGAGATGGCGGACGACCGCAATGTTGTGTTCATCCTCACCGGCTCCGACCCGAACGGTGCGATCAGCCGTCTGAAACGCGGTCTGCGGCGCATTTCCAGACGGCGCGAGCTGATTCCCCTGCCGTCCCTGTCCGCACCGTTTCCGCCCGCCGAGCGCGTGATGAGCGTGCGCGACGCATGGTTCTCACAGACCGGCAGAGTCCAGCCTGCCGCTGCCGAGGGTCTGGTCTGCGCCCGTCCGGTCACGCCGTATCCGCCCGGTGTGCCGCTGCTCTGGCCCGGCGAGAAAATTACAGGAGCGCACATTGCACTTATCCGTGAAAGATGGTACAATACAATAGATGAAATAACCGTTGTTGTCCATCAATAACGCATCTCATCCAAGCAAACGATATGTTTCCGCGCAGCAATGCGTATAGGGGGTTACTATTATGAAAATGGTACTGGCTATCATCAATTATGATGATTCGCAGGATGTTATCTCCAGCCTGATGAAAGCAGGCTTCTCCATCACCAAGCTGGCGACCACCGGCGGTTTCCTCAAAGCAGGCAACGTCACGATCCTGATTGGTCTGGACGAGAGCAAGCTGGATGAGTGCTTTGACATCATCCGCGAGCACTCCTCCTCCCGCAAGCAGATCATGCCGGCAACCGCTGAGCTCGGCATGGGCTTTTTCCCGTCCACGCCGGTGCAGGTCGAAGTCGGCGGCGCAACCGTATTTGTACTCAACGTCGAGCGTTTTGAAAAGCTGTGATTTCATTTGACGCACTTGCGGGCAACAATGCGCTCAAAAACAGCCTGAAGCATGCGCTGAACGAGCGGTTTCCGCAGACCGTGCTGCTGTCCGGTGACGATCCGGCAGCGCTCAAAACCCTTGCGACTGTACTCGCGGCCGGTATTTTATGCGAAGGCGCGGGCAGTCATCCGTGCGGAAACTGTCTGCCGTGCCGCAAGGTGGAGCAGGGTGTGCACCCGGATCTGATGATCGTGGACGAAGGAGAGGCCGAACTCAAGGTCGATCTGGCGCGTCAGCTCAAGGCAGAAAACGCCATTATCCCAAACGACGGCGAACGCCGTGTGACAGTCATTCACCATGCGCAGAATCTCAATCCCATGGCGCAGAATGCGCTGCTCAAGGAGCTGGAGGAGCCGCCTGCGTATGCGTTCTTCATTCTGACCGCCGAGCAGCCGGATTCGCTGCTGCAGACCGTGCGCTCGCGCTGCACTAAATTCGCGCTCGAGCCGTCGCAGGCGGCGGTGTCGGACGAGGAAGCGGCAACCCTGCTTGCACCCTATCTCTCTGCGGTTGCCGAACGGCGCGAGGACCGCATGATGCTCAGTGCAATGGGTCTGGAAAAGACGCCGCGCCGCGCACTCTCAGGCGTGCTCGGCATTCTGCAGGCCGCTGTCCGGGACGCGATTTTTGTCTCGAAGGCTCTGCCGCAAAAGCCGCTGCAGCCTGCGCTCCGCAAGCAGACGCAGGCACTCGCCGGCGCCGTCAGTATGGAACGTCTGTTGGCGGTCTACGATTTTATTGATGTGCTGATCGACCGTGTGTCGCGCAATGCGGCATCCGCGGCTGTCACCTGTGCATTAACGAGCGATATTTACCGCATCTGTTACGCTTCCTAAGCGTTTCCATCATACAGGAGGAAAACTTTTTGACAACAATAATCGGAGTTCGTTTCAAATCGAACGGAAAAATGTATTATTTCGACCCGCAGGGTCTGGAAATCGCACCCGGTACGGGTGTGATCGTCGAGACGGCACGCGGCGTGGAATACGGCGACTGCGTGCAGGGCAACACCGATGTGCCCGATCAGCAGGTCGTGCAGCCGCTCAAGCGCGTGGTCCGTGTGGCAACCGAGACCGATATGAAAACGCTCGAGCGCAACAAAAAGCGTGCCGACGAGGCGTTTATTATCTGCAAGCAGAAGATCGAGGACCGCGGTCTGGAAATGAACCTTGTCACCGCGGAATGCACCTTTGATATGAACAAGCTGCTGTTTTACTTCACCGCAGACGGCCGCGTGGACTTCCGCGAACTGGTTAAGGACCTTGCGAGCGTGTTCCGTACCCGCATTGAGCTGCGCCAGATCGGCGTGCGCGATGAGGCGAAGATGATCGGCGGTCTGGGCTGCTGCGGCCGCGAGCTGTGCTGCAGCTCGTATCTCGATGATTTCCATCCGGTCTCCATCAATATGGCAAAGGATCAGAACCTGTCGCTCAATCCGGCGAAAATTTCCGGTGTGTGCGGCCGTCTGATGTGCTGTCTCAAGTATGAGCATGAGGCCTACGCCGAACTGCAGAAGGTCACGCCGCGTCAGGGCAGCGTGGTCGATACGCCGGAAGGCCGCGGCAAGGTGATTTCCACCCAGATGCTGCGCGGCACCTGCAAGGTGCAGCTGGACGACAGTCCGGAGCACTCGCTGACCGAGTTCCAGTGCACGCAGTGCTGCATGGTAAAGGGTGCGTGCCGCAACCGTCAGAATGCCGCCGCTATGGCCGAGGAACGCCGCAAGCGCGAGGATCAGGAGGATGCTGCCGCTCCCGCACCCAAAAAGGATGCACCGAAAAAGAGCGAGACTCCGCATCAGAAGCCGCAGCAGCCGCGTCCGCCGCGCAAGCCTGCCCCGCAGCAGACTGCAGGAGATGAACTGCCCGAAGATGCTCAGAATGAGCTGTCGCCGGACGGTGAAGGTGCGCCGCGCCGTCGCCGCCGCAGAGGCGGAAGACGCCGCCGCAAGCCGAATGGCGAAAACGGTGCTCCGGAACAGAATTCCGGCGAAGAATGAGAAAAAGAGCGAAACCGTATGGTTTCGCTCTTTTTTTGTGCAAATACAGCCGCTCCCCTCTCTGCAAGTGCAGTGAAGCAAATTGACTGCAATGAATCGCGCTTTCTATCATTCTCGTTCTTATTTTGCCGTGGCAGCGTACTTATCAACCAGCGTCTGCGCCATTTCCATCGCTGTCTCGCCCTTATTCAGGCGCAGCGACAGATACGGTGTCGAACCGGCATTGAGCAGCAGGCGGCCCTTGAATTCACTGTCGCCGCAGAGCGCAGACAGGCGCGCGAAATCGGTCTCGGAGAAGGTGAGCAGCAGTCGTCCGTCCTGCTGCTTGATCTCCGCAATCCCCTGCTCGCTGGCCTTGGCACGCAGCAGCGCGATATCCAGCAGCGCGATGGCCTCCGCAGGCGGCTCACCGAAGCGGTCGATCAGCTCATCGAGCATATCACTGCGCTGCTCGTCCGTGCGGATGAGCGCGATACGGCGGTACAGATCGACACGCTGCCCCGCATCCGCAACATAATCAGCGGGAAGATTGGCAGAAATCAGCAGCTCGGCCGCACAATCAACACGCGGCTTGGGTGTTTCGCCCTTCTCCTCCTGCACAGCCTCTTCGAGCAGCTTGAGGTACAGATCATAGCCGACGCTCATCATGTGGCCGGACTGCTCGGGACCAAGCACATTGCCGGCACCGCGAATTTCCAGATCACGCATGGCAATCTTGAAGCCCGAGCCGAACGCCGCGAACTCACGAATTGCACCAAGGCGCTTCTGCGCGATCTCACTGAGCGCCTTGCCATGCCGATAGCACAGGTACGCATACGCATGGCGCGACGAACGACCGACACGGCCGCGAATCTGGTGCAGCTGCGCCAGACCCATATTGTCTGCATTCTCGATGATAAGCGTGTTCGCGTTCGGAATATCAATGCCGGTTTCAATAATCGTGGTGCAGACCAGAATATCAATCTCGCCGTCCGCCATCTCGTTCATAACCTTTGCGATCTCTTTCTGACCCATTTTGCCGTGAACGATGCCGATTCGCGCATCCGGAAGCCGCTGCTGCCACATGTTCGCACATCGCTCGATGGACTCCACGCGGTTGTGCAGATAGTATACCTGTCCGCCGCGTCCCAGCTCACGCCGGATGGCATCAAGCAGCACGCCGTCGTTCTGCTCAAGCACGAACGTCTGCACCGGATGACGGTTCTGCGGCGGCTCCTCGATGGAGGACATATCGCGGATACCGGACAGCGCCATGTTGAGCGTGCGTGGGATCGGCGTTGCCGACAGCGTGAGCACATCCACGTTTTTGCTCATTTCCTTGAGCGTTTCCTTGTGCCCGACGCCGAACCGCTGTTCCTCGTCCACGACGAGCAGACCGAGATCCTTGAACTTGATCTTCTTGTTGAACAGCTTGTGCGTGCCGATAACCAGATCGACCGAGCCCGCCTCCAGCTTTTTGAGCAGCGCAGTCTGCTCCGAACCGGTCTTATAGCGCGTTAACAGCTCGATCGTGATCGGGTGACCCTGAAAACGCTGCATCGCGGTCAGATAATGCTGCCGCGCAAGCACGGTCGTCGGTACGAGGATAGCCGCCTGCTTGCCCGCGAGAATGCACTTCATCACGGCACGCAGCGCGACCTCGGTCTTGCCGAAGCCAACGTCGCCGCACAGCAGGCGGTCCATCGGCCGGTCGGACTGCATATCGTCCTTGATCTCGGCAATGCAGCGGAGCTGATCGTCGGTCTCCTCGTAGGGAAAATCCTCCTCAAACTCGCGCTGCCACGCGTCATCCGGCGGGAAGGCGTAGCCCTTGACCTTGGCGCGCTCGGCATACAGCTTGATGAGACCCTCGGCCAGCTCCTTTGCAGCCGCTTTGGCGCGTGCTTTCGCCTTGCTCCAGTCCGCGCCGCCGAGCTTGTTCAGCCGCACGCGCTCGTTGTCGCCGCCGCCGATGTATTTGGAGATGAGGTCGAGCGAGGTTGCCGGAACATACAGAAAATCCGTGCCCGCAAACGCAATTTTGATAAAATCGCGCTCGGAACCGTCCACCGTCATGCGCTCCATGCCGATAAACCGACCGATACCGTGGTGCTCATGCACGACCAGATCACCCGGTGTCAGGTCGGTGTACGACTTCACCTTATCACGGTTGGACTTCTTGACCTGCGTTTTCTTCCGCCGGGCAAGAACCTGTCCCTCGGTCATGACAACAAGACCGAGATCGGGATACTCAAAGCCGGCAGACAGCGTGCCCTCCATGATGTTGACACAGCCGCCCTTGGGCAGCAGATCGCTGATTTTTACGTTGAGACCGGTGTCGGTCAGCGCGTCCAGCATGTTCTGACAGCGCAGCGCACTGCCGCACACGACCGCCACCGCGCGTCCCTGCTCGGTATAGCTGCGGATATCGGCAGACGCCATGTCGAGGTTGCCGCCGTAGGCGTTCATCTGGTTGGCGATAAAGTTTTCCAGATGCTGCGGCGTCAGCTCGACTACGTTGTTGAGAAAGCTGTCCAGACGCAGAATCTGGCGTTTCATGCTGCATACGCCGACAAAATCGAGCGCATACTCACCGAGGGCGGGCGGCATTTCGCCGCGCTCGAGCAGAGCAGTTACGTCGTCGGCTACACGCGCGTGAAAATCGCGCACCGCATCGCGCAGACGGGGCGTGTCCTCGATGATGACGATGGCATTTTCGGGCAGATAGTCGAACGCGGTCGCCATTTCGGGATAAATGAGCGGCATATACTTGTCCGCTGCGGGCAGCGAACCGGTCTCGCGCAGACGTTCTGCGTCCCGTTCAAGGTTAGTCTGCAAATCCGCGTGCTGCTTCTTCCGGCGGGTCGAGGTGAGTGCCAGAACAGCCTTTGCCAGTCCTGCCGCACCGCCCTTCGCCAGTGCCGGAATGGATTCCATGCACGGCAGACAGCGCAAGCACTCGCACTGCTCCAACCGGCGCTGACTGCCGACGTCGAACGTGGAGATTGAGTCAATCTCATCGTCCCAGAATTCCACGCGGTACGGGTGCTCCGCCTGCGGCGGAAACACATCGAGGATGCCGCCGCGAATGGAAAACTGACCAGTGCCTTCGACCTGTACACAGCGCTCGTAGCCTGCGCGCGTGAGCGACTGTGCCAGCTCATCCAGCGGCGCGGTTTCACCGGTGGCCAGCGACACGATTGCCGCCTTGAGCGCCTCCGGCGGCATGGTGCGCTGAGCTGCCGCCTGCACGGACGCGACCGCAAAATGCGCTTCCGTCAGCTCGTCCAGTGCTGCCAGACGGCGCTGCTCGTAGCCGCGCGACACACCGACTACATCCGCCATCACCAGCTCACGAGAGGGCAGCTGTACAATGTCACGCTCGGAAAAACCGCGCAGATCAGCGGCAAATCGATTCGCAGTGTTGTCATCGTCGGTCAAAACCAGTACCGGACGATCTGTATCCAGTCCTAACGCCGCTGCCAGATGCGCCTTGTGGATGGCTGATAAGCCAACCGCCAGCACCGGAGTTTTGCTCTCATCAACGGCTTGTTTTAACTGTTTGTATTCTTTTAGAAAAGTTATACTTTTTGTAATTTCGTTCAAGAGGTTCACCTCCCTTTCATAATGGAAAATGGAGGAGTCCGCCTGTACAGGCGGTTATCGAATAATCGCGCAAAGCGCGATACCAGCGCAGCGCGACTGAAGTCTGCGCAAGGATAGCGCTAATTCGCAATTCTCCATTATTCATTCTTAATTATTGAGACACCAAAAGGGCAGATTTCTCAATCTGCCCTAATGTTATGCGTATTTTTTGCGGAATATGCGTGTTAGTCTGCCTTGTGGCAGGTCTCACAGTCTGCATCGCAGCCGAGAATCTCCGCCGGGTCCTTGCCCAGACGCTTGTAATAGTCAGAAATTGCAGAGCGCAGCGCTTCCTCTGCCAGCACGGAGCAGTGCATCTTTACCGGCGGCAGACCGTCCAGAGCCTCAGCAACGGCCTTGTTGGTCAGCTTGAGCGCTTCCTCCAGGCTCTTGCCCTTTACCATCTCGGTAGCCATCGAGCTGGTTGCGATTGCCGCGCCGCAGCCGAAGGTCTTGAACTTAACATCCTCGATGATGCCGTCGTCCGACACCTTGAGGTAAATCTTCATAATATCGCCGCACTTTGCGTTGCCGACCTCGCCGACACCGTTTGCGTCCTCAATCTCGCCAACATTGCGCGGATGCGTAAAGTGGTCGAGCACCTTTTCACTGTACTGCATAAAATCTATCTCCTTTTTGTCCAATCAAATGAATATATTGCAGGAAAATCAATCGTAGGGCGCGACGACCCCGGCGCGCCGAGTCGTCGCGCCCTACGGGATACGTTTCCGCTTATCTTAATGTGCGTGCAGCTCGGTTGCAGCGGTCAGGTTAGGATGACCGTTCTCCCAAACCGGGCTCATCGAGCGCAGGGTCTTAACAACATCGGTGACCGTCTCGATGATATAATCAACGTCCTCCTCGGTGTTCTGCTCGCCAAGGGTCAGGCGCAGAGAGCCGTGCGCGATCTCGTGCGGCAGACCGATCGCCATCAGAACATGAGACGGATCGAGCGAACCGGTGGAGCATGCCGAACCGGTGGAGCCGCATACGCCTGCGTTATCCAGTCGCAGGATCAGGCCCTCGCCCTCAATCGCCTCAAAGACGAACGAAGCGGTGCCCGGCAGACGGTTTACCGGATCGCCGGTATAGTGGGAGTACGGAATGTTCTCCATGATGCCCTTAACGAGCTTGTCCGTCAGCTTCTTGACGTAGCCCATCTTCTCATCCAGGCCTTCAACGGCCTCCTTCATCGCTGCCGCCAGACCGATGCAGCCTGCGGTGTTCTCGGTACCGGAAACCAGACCGCGCTCCTGACCGCCGCCGTATACCAGCGGCTCAAGGGTGATGCCCTTTTTCACATACAGCACGCCGGTGCCGCGCGGACCGCGGAACTTATGACCGGACAGGGACAGCATGTCGATGCCCATCTCCTGCACGTCAATGTGCATATGGCCAACAGCCTGAACCGCGTCGGTGTGGAACTTTGCGCCAACCGAATGCGCCAGCTCGGCAATCTGCTTGATCGGCTGAATCGTGCCGATCTCGTTGTTTGCCGCCATAACGGAAACCAGTGCGGTGTCCTCAGACAGCTCTGCTTTCAGCTGCTCAAGATCTACACGGCCTTCCTTATCCACATTCAGATAGGTAACGCGGTAGCCTTCCTTCTCAAGCGCCTCGCAGGTGTAAAGCACTGCATGATGCTCGATCTTGGAGGTGATGATGTGCTTGCGGCCCTTGGAAGACGGACCGTGCATAAAGCCGCGGATCGCAAGGTTGTCCGCCTGCGAGCCGCCGCCGGTGAATACAATCTCACCCGGTGCATAGTCGTTCTTCTCGTTGACCGGCTCTGCCGCGTTCAGGCACTTGCCGACAACGGTACGCGCATCGTTGAGCGCTTCCTTTGCCGCACGGCCGATGCGGTACAGAGAGGACGGGTTGCCGTAGTTCTCGGTCAGCCACGGCTTCATAGCGTTGAACGCAGTTTCGGACATCGGGGTCGTCGCCGCGTTATCCGCATATACAAATCTCTTTTCCATAGTATATCTGCCTTTCTTTGTCCAAAAAGGTTGTCTTAAACACAAGCTGAACAGACGGTTTTCGACGCGCGAAAACCCGAGTAAAATGATAGGTTCAGCGGGTACTATTAATATACACCCGAAACGGGTATTTTAGCAAGTGAAAAACTGACGAAACAGCACGCATATCCTGCTGCATTTTGCATTAGTTTGTGCATTTTGTGTAGTTTTATAAGGAGGTTAGCTTTGTTTTACCGGTGCGTGTGCGTATCGAGGCGCTTTTTCAGCCGTTCGAGCACCTCGGTATAACGCTCGGAGCGGGCGGTCGGGTTGCCGCGCAGCAGGCTCTTGCGGGTGCGGCCGAGTGCGGCTGCCCGCTCGTCAAAGCGGCGCTGCAGCTCGTCGAGCTTGGCCTGCAGCTGCTCGCGTGCGGCTTCGGTCTGCGCCCTGCGCTCGTCGGAGCGCATCTCATGCACGGCGGCAAGCTGCTCCTTCGCATCGTCCATTTTCTCGGAGAGCTGCGCTTTCGCGTCGGCAAGCTGCTCCCTGGCATCGTCCACACGCTCGGCAAGCTGTGCCTTCGCCTCGCCCACCTTCTCAGTGAATTCGCCGTGCGCTTCCTCTACACGGTAGGACAGGTTTGTCAGACCGACAAGCGCAGTCTCGGACAGCTGCTGTCGCAGCTCGGCTCCCTGCTCGCGCAAACGGTCGAGTTCCTCGAGCACCTTGGCGAGATCGAGTGCGCTGCGTACGGATACGATCACATCGCTGATAAATGCCGCCGAAAACAGAACGTCGATCACGATCAACCCGATAAACGGCAGACCGAGCACCAGCTTTTCAATCGGCGGGTGAATGACGCTCGTCAGGATCAGGCCGAGAAAGCCCCAGCACAGTGACGAGCGCAGGCAGATATAGCCCTGAAACTGGAATCTCTGCTTGGAGTAATCCCAGTATTTTACCTTGAATATCTTCTCCATCACCACACCGACAATGTATTCAAACACAGTCGCCGCGATCATGCTCGCCAGATACAGCCACACCGGATGCTGCTTTAACGGCAGAGAAACATGCAGCAGGATCACGGCGCCGAAGCCGTAAATCGGCAGCATGAGGCCGCGCAGGAAGCCGCGGTTGACCAGTCTGCGCTGTCCTACCGAGACCACGGTGGACTCAAAGCACCAGCCGAGCATACAGTACAGGTAGAAAACCAGCAGCCACTGGGCAGCGGAATAACTGTAATACACGCTCTCACTCCTCATGATTTGGATTTCTCATCTATTTATTCTATCGAATTTTTTGACTTTTTGCAAGGGGAACGATATAATAGAATCATACCATTTTAATAGGAAGGGTAGGAACGCCTAATGCTGAATTTTAATCTGCACACCACGACCGAGGTCGTATTTGGCAAAGATATTGAGGAACAGATCGGCCCGCGCCTGAAAGAACTCGGCGCACATCGCATCCTCGTACACTTCGGCGGCTCGAGCGCCCGCACCTCCGGTCTGCTCGACCGTGTGGAAAAAAGCCTGTTTGCGGCGGGTCTTGCCTTTGTTGAACTGGGCGGTGTATCACCGAACCCGAAGGTATCGCTTGTCCGCAAGGGCATTGCACTGGCAGAGCGAGAGGGCATCGACTTTGTGCTGGCAGTCGGCGGCGGCTCGGTAATCGACTCGGCGAAGGCCATCGCCATGGGCGTTGCCACAAAAACCGATCCGTGGCAGTTTGCATCTACCGGCACAAAGCCGGATACCACCCTGCCGGTCGGCACTGTACTGACGCTGGCAGCCTCCGGCTCGGAAAGCAGCAACTCCTGCGTACTCACCAATGAGGAGACCAAGGAGAAGCGCGGTATCACGAGCGAGACCAACCGTCCGCGCATCAGCTTCCTTGATCCGGAGAACACCTATACCGTGTCCAAATTCCAGACCGGCTGCGGCATTGTGGACATCATGATGCACACGCTCGAGCGTTACCTCACGCCGGAAGGCGGCGAAAGCGACATTACCGACCGCATTGCCGAGGGTCTGCTCATTGCCGTGCGCGATGCCGGCCGCCGCGCTATCGCCAATCCGCGCGATTATGAGGCGCGTGCGTCCCTGATGTGGGCGGGCAGCGTTTCACATAACGATTACACCGGCTGCGGCCGCAAGCGTCTGTTCCCGGTGCATAAGCTCGAGCATGAGCTGTCCGCGTTCCGCGATGAGATTGCACACGGTGCCGGTCTGTCCGTGCTGTTCCCGGCCTGGGCGCTGTACGAAATGAAGAACGATTTTCCGCGCTTTGCTCAGCTGGCGAACCGCGTATTTGGCGTGGAGATGGATTTCCATCATCCCGAGCGCACCGCGCGCGAAGGCATCCTGACCATGAAGCGCTTCTTTGAGGAGATCGGCATGCCGACGCATCTGGCGCAGCTGGGCATCAAGCCGGAGAATTACGCACAGCTGGCAGCGAATACCGTCCGCACGGTCAAGGGTCCGGTCAAGAGCTATTCCGCACTCGACGAACAGGCTATCATCGAGATTTATAAGCTGGCGGAGTAAAACCGCCTGTGCCAAAGACGGTGCAATAAGCGTAACAACTGCGAAGGGAAGGCTGTGCAGCAGCCGCTCCCTGCAGCCCATCACCAAAACCATAATGACCGCTCGGTACCAGCCGAACGGTCATTTATTTTATCCATCTCCGCAATTACCGTCCGGTCGGACGTTTTTTTGCTTCGGGGTTGCTCTGAACTGCCGAAGGTGGTAGGATAAAAGCAGCAAAGCTATCGAGAACAAATGAAAGCAGGGATTTTATGCAAATTGTAGATACCGGCGTACTGACCCCGTCCTTCATGGACTTCTCACTGCCGTCCGAATTTGCGAAAAGCGCGCTGTATTACTGCCCGCAGTTCGGTCAGTTCATCTGCAACAGCGATTACCGGATCGAACGAAACGGCATTGACCAATACCTGCTGATCTACATCAACAGTGGTTCGCTCTGCATCCGCACAGACGGTATGACCGCCGAGGCGCATGAGGGCGAAATAGCGCTGTTCGACTGCCGCAAGCCGCACTGCTACTGGTGTCCGGACAAGGTTGACTTCTACTGGTTTCACTTCAACGGTGCGGGCAGCAAGCAGTACACCGAATATCTGACCGAGCGATTCGGCCTTGTGCACGAAAAGCAGCCGATGCTGTCGCTCAAGGATCAGTTCCGCACGGTCGTGCACTCGGCGCAGTACGGCATGAGCACGCAGTTTGCCTCCATGAACGAGCACCAGATTTCCATTGCGGTACACAGCATTCTGGGTGGTCTGGCGTCGCAGACCGTGCGAACCACCGTCACCAGTGAGCTGCTTGCACCGGCACTGGCGTACATTCACGGTCATTTTGCCGATGATATTTCGCTGGACGACCTTGCCGGGATGTGCGGCATCAGCAAATCGCACTTTATCCGCAGCTTCAAGCGATACGTCGGCTGTACGCCGCATGAGTATCTGCTGCAGTACCGTCTGCGTCAGTCCAAGCGTCTGCTGCTGTCCAGCGACCTGACCGTTGAACAGATTGCCGAGGACTGCGGCTTCAACAGTGCATCGCACTTTGCGCGGGCATTCCGGCAGGAGACGGATATTTCGCCAACGGCGTTCCGGGCTATTTCGTTCTGATTTTACCATATCAGACGTTATCTGTGTGCTAAAGAATACGGAATGGGTGCTAACCCTTAGCTGGGGTTCCAAAAGGATAGACACCAAAGTTTGCCCGTAGGCCACTAAACCTTGTTCCCGCGCCGTGCGCGGATTAAACGAGTACTATCCTCTTGGGACTCCAGTTTCCTTTATTTGTTTGTCTGGCGAAAATCGGAGAGCGGCGACCGCTTCGAAATTTGGGAACGGCAGTCGGGTGACCGTTGCGAGTCTTTCTCCGCCTTTTCGCAGTTCACAGATAACTTACCGCTACACAGGCGGTTTCATCTCAGCAGGCGCGACATACCCGTGTCGCGCAACTCGTTAGTCTGGATATGACAGACAGCACCTGCGAATTTATCTATTTAGAACCGTTTAGCCGCGCAGGTGCTTTCTATTACCACGTGCCGACAAATTGTGCAGCACTGCTATGCCGCACCTTGCGTTGATGAAACCGTATGTGTAGCAGCAAGGTATCCGACCCTTCGAATAGGTTGAGAAAGACACGGTAGTAAAAATCCTCTGCCGTTCCCCTATTTCGGAGCGGTCGCCAGTCTCTGGTATGCGCCAGACTAAGAAATAAAGTGAAACGGGAGTTAAGAGGGTAGAAACCGCAGGTGTCTACCCTCTTGCCCCCGCCGCCGAGCGCGGCAAATCCTCTCGCTGAGGTTCAGCGAAAAACACCCCGCCCGTTCGGGCGAACCGCCTGCGCGGTTCGTGTGCCCCAGAAAGCCGGTGCCGAATATCTGAACGCAAAAAAGACAGACCGCAACAGTGATCTGTCTTTTATTTCGGTTTGCTTTATCAGCCGCCCAGACCCAGAGGAGAGAACAGCACATAAATGCCTGCCAGCAGGATGAACGTAACTGCGATAACCGGCTTGCGGTACTTCCACGGGGTCATATCAACAACCTCGAGGTCAGGCAGTACATACGCTTCCTTGCGCGGTGCAGCCTTGGTCAGAATCGCCATCAGGATCAGGTCAATTACGAATGCGCCTACTTCAAAGTACAGGAAGTGGAACGGCAGAAGGTTCATCATCAGGCCATAGCATACGATATGGACAATGATGGCAACCTTCGGTGCAAAGCTCGGCATGCGCGGAGCCAGAATACCCATAACAACGATGGCCAGAACCGGAACGCCGTAGTAGCCCCACATCTGATTGAGGAAGGTGCTGATGCCGGCCGGCAGATACAGCAGGAACGGTGCGATAATAATGGATGCCAGACACAGCACGATGCCGAAACGCTTTGCAATGGTGATCAGCTGTGCATCCGTGCGCTTCCTCTTGGAGATAACCGGAAGGATGTCCAGGGTGAACAGCGTCATGGAGCTGTTCAGTACCGAGTTAAAGGAGGACAGGATCGCACCGAACATGACTGCTGCAAAGAAACCCAGTACCGGAGTCGGCAGGATGTCCTTGATCAGAGACGGGTACGCCATATCGAAGTCGGTCAGTACGCCGCCGTCACGGATGAACTGGATCACGCCGGGCGCTACCAGAAAGATCGGGCAGAATACGCAGGTAAGACCGGTCAGCAGCGAGCCTTTCTGCGCTTCCTTCAGGTTCTTCGCGCCGAGTACGCGCTGCATGATGGACTGGTTGGTGCACCAGTAAGAGATATGGTTGATACCACAGCCAAGTACGATCATCGGCCACGGAATGTACGGCGGCTGTGCGTTGGCAGGCTGGATCGCATTCAGGTGCTCCGGAGAGGAGGTAGCGAAAAGACGGATGCCTTCTGCGATGCTGCCGTCGCCCAGCGCGATAAATGCCAGAACCGGGATCAGGATGACCGCGCCGATGATAAAGATGATGCCGTTCAGAGAGTCTGATACGGCTACGGCCTTCAGGCCGCCGAAGATTGCATAGATACCGCCGATTATGCCGAGTGCGACGCACATTACGGTGGTTGCCATGAAACGGTTGCCGCCCATCAGTGCGGTAATACCGAAGATACGCTCCATCGCTACCGAGCCTGCGTACAGCACCAGCGGCAGCATGGTTACAATATAAGCGACAAGGAAAATGAACGATACAATGACGCGGGTTGCGCGGTCAAAGCGGCTTTCCAGAAATTCCGGGATAGTGGAAATGCCTAGCTTGAAATACTTCGGGATGAAGAACAGTGCCATCAGCGTCAATGCGATTGGGCACATGGTCTCCCAGCCCATTGCAGTCATGCCGGCTGCATAACCCTGACCGTTGCGGCCTACCAGCTGCTCCGCGGACAGGTTGGTCATCATCAGAGAACCAAAGATAACCAGACCGCTCAGGCTTCGGCCTCCAAGGAAGTAACCGTCTTTGCTGGTCTCGTCCGTTCCCTTGGTTTTAAGCCAGCTTACGAATGCCACTGCTACAGTGACAAGCACAAATGAACCCAGTGTAAATACCATTTTCTTGAAACCCCTCTTGTTTGCTGTGTAAATACGCTGCCACGGGTATTTGCAGCAGCGTGTCCCTCTTTTTCTCTGCAGCCTACAGGATAATCTGTACGGAATTGCTAATTTTGTATATCTCATCCAACTTCATTCCATAGCAATGCCCCCTAATCCTGCTTGGGCAGGAGCAGGGGGCACCACCATATAGAGAAATAGAATGAGAGAAAGGATCTTTGAAATTTGCGTTATATCCATATCGGATTGGCAGAACGTTGGAGCGTTTTCCTGCCGATCCGGAGAGAGGATCTTACGCGTGAACATTATCGCACAATCTGCGTTTGTGCGAAATGCAGTTTTCTTAGTGGAGCTGCGTCTTCAGGGTATCCAGACGCTCCTGCGCGTTGTCCGGGGTAACTACGTCAGAACCGGAGTCAACGAACTCGTCAACGGTCTCGCCGTCCAGAACCTGAACCATGGTCTCAACAGCCTTGTAGCCCATCTCGTAAGCCATCTGGGCAACAGACATCGTCATCTGACCGTCCAGGATTGCTTCACAAGCAGCGCGGTCACCATTGAAGCCGAGGAAGATGGTGTTCTTATATGCGTCATGGCCCTGCGCTGCACGGGCTGCTGCCATAGCCATATCGTCGTTGTTTGCGCAAATGATTGCGATGCCTTCCGGATGTGTCTGCATGATAGCTTCCATAGCGGTGGTAGCGCGGTCAGCAGTTGCATCTGCGTACTGTACTTCATCGCTCAGGAAGGTGCCGCCTGCTTCTTCAACGCCAGCCTTGTAGCCGTTCATACGAGCGGTGTTGGTCTGGTCGCCCTGTACGCCTGCGATCTCAATGCACTTGATGTCGGTCCATCCGGCAGCCTTGGCAGCCTCTACAGCAGCCTCGCCGCCCTTCTTGGCAGCAGCTTCGTTACCGGTACCTACGAAGGACTTAACCTCCGGTGCCGTGAAGTTGGTGTCGATAGCAACAATCGGCAGCTTGGTGCCGCTGACCAGCTGCGCTGCCGTATCCGACTGCAGCGGAGAAATAACAATGCCGTCATACGTGCCGGAGCTGAGGTCGGTCTCGATCATGTTCTGCATTTCATCGAATGCGGTCTCAGAACTTGGGCCCTTAACCTCTACCGTAACCTTGTCCGAATGCTCGGAAGCATAATCCTCAGCGCCCGACTTTACATACTGCCAGTACTCGGCAGCCAGAGTCTTCAGGATAACGCTGACCTTGTAGCTGCCGCCGGAAGCGGATGCGCCACCGTCATTACTGCTGCCATCGGTCGAGGCAGAATTGCCGCCGCCGCATGCGGTCATCGACAATGCCATCGCTCCTGCCAGCAACATCGCTAACACTCTCTTCTTGTTCATAATTTCTTCTCCTCTCTTTTTTCCGGGCCCTGCTCTCTCAGCGCCCTTTTACGCTTGTGTATTTCACACTTGCGTGTACTCTTTATCAGCAGTCCCTCTTGATTTTCTGTTGGATGAAATTCAAGAGGGACCGGATAACAAAATAATGAAAACGGGAATAGTGTAGATGCGATTGTAAAATGGGTATGTGATTACTATTTCATTAGAAGCCTGCCTTGCGCAGGTTCTCACGACCGATGGTAGCCTTTTCGAGCGGTACGTCGAAGGACTTAACCGGGAACAGATCCTGCTCTACGACGCACCAGCCGTCGTAGCCGCACTCGTCGAGTGCCTTATGCATTGCAGTGAAGTCGATGCTGCCCTTGCCCGGCTCAACCATGATATCCTCGGTTACAGCCTTAGCGAAGGACCACTTGTTCTCGTCCATCTTAGCCTTAACAGCCAGATCGCAGTCTTTGAAGTGGATGTACGGGATGCGCTTTGCCCACTTCTTGTAGAAGGAGATCGGCTCGCCGCCGCCGTATACATGGTGGCCGGTGTCGAAGCACAGATCAACGTTGGTATCATTCAGGAAGCGCTCGATCTGCTCCTCGGTCTGAACGTGGCTGTCAACGTGCGGGTGGAACAGGCCAACAAAGCCGTTCGCAGCGCAGCGGTCAGCGCACTTCTGTACATTCTTGCAGTAGGTAGCCCACTCCTCGTCGGTCAGCTCCGGATTCATCTCCAGCTCGCCGGTAGCGAGGTTGGTGTACATCGGAGGCAGCAGAACGATATACTTAGCGGACGGGAAAGCCTTCAGCAGCTTGGAAATATCGTCGATATCCTTCAGCATACCCTCAACAGCAGCGTCGTCGAGGAAGTTGCCGCCCTCGGTAGCGCCTACCAGAGTCAGGCCGCGCGCATCCATAGCGTTCTTGAGAACCTTGGGATCGTCGTTCGGCATGTAGCCCCAGGGACCGATCTCGCAGCCCTCGTAGCCGGCAACCTTCATTTCGTCCAGGCAGCGCCACCACTGGGGCTGTTTTGCGTTGTTCGGATCGCTTGCCGGGAACCATACACCCCAGGAGTCCGGTGCAATACCAATCTTGATAGCCATAATTATATCCTCCCTGTCAAATTATTCAGGAAACTGTCAGCCTTTTCGGTCTCGGCGGGATCGCTCCCGCCGGAGACCGTTTCGGCATTATGTTTTAATTGATGTAAGCGGACAACTTACTTAACGTCAACCCACTCGTGAGTCTTGGAGGACTCGATAACAGCAGCTACGGTGCGGTCGATCTTGTAGCCGAACTCGAAGTCGGTTACATAGTCAGCGCCATTGGTGATAGCGTCGAACAGAGCGTGAACCTCGAGGATCTTCATGTCGTTGTAAGCGATGGAGATACCGCCTGCCGGCTGGAATGCGGAGTAGCCCTTCATCAGCGGGTTGAGCAGTACGGTGCGGAAGCCGCGGTCGCGCTCGTTGTCAGACTGGAAGTAAACCTGAACTTCGCCCATGCGCTCCAGATCGTAACGAACAGAACCCTTGGTGCCCTGAATCTCGTAGGTCAGGTAGTTCTTGCGGCCGGTAGCAACACGCGAGCAAGCGATCTGACCGATAGCGCCGTTAGCGTACTCAGCCATGAAGGTCATGATGTCCTCGTTCTCAACGTCAACCATCTCGGTGGAGCCTGCGGACTTCGGACGCTTCGGGAATACGGTGGTAGCAACTGCGTTTACCTTGGTGATGTCGCCCATGATGAACTGAGAGATGGACAGCAGGTGGGAACCGAGGTCGCCCAGAGCACCGCAGCCAGCCAGCTTGTTGATGTGGCGCCAGGTGATCGGGAGGGACTCGTCGAGCAGCTGGTCCTGATCGTAAGTGCCGGTGAAGCGCATGATCTTGCCGAGAGCGCCGGACTGAACGAGCTCACGAACGTAAGCATTTGCCGGGTTCTGGGTGTTGTTAAAGCCAACGTAGTTAACTACGCCCTTCTCGGCAGCCAGCTCAGCCAGCTCTCTGGACTCCTCAGCGGAGATGGACAGCGGCTTCTCGCAGTATACGTTCTTGCCGTTCTCCAGAGCAGCCTTAGCAACTACATAGTGGAAAGCGTTCGGGGTAGCGATATCAACCAGGTCTACGTTCGGGTCGGTAACTACATCGTGCCAGTCGGTGGAGATGCGCTTGAAGCCGATCTTCTTCTGTGCGGACTTTGCAGCCTCTTCGTTAGCGTCAGCTACGATCTCGAAGGATGCGGTGCCGTAGTCAGGACCAAACAGCATCTCAGCGTCAGCCAGTGCAGAGGAATGAGCCTTGCCCATCCAGCCGGAACCTACCAGACCAATACGGATTTCTTTCATGATAATTTCCTCCTTGACATTTAAATCTTAGACATACTCTTTTCACGATTTACCGGAAGTTTTTTTGTTTTGTTTTAACTTTCGGTGTTTTCGTTTGTTTGACTATATTATAGCTGCGGAAGAGTTATATCGCAATGCACTGTATAACTCTGTTCTATACAAAAATTACTCTTTTCATTCTGGCATTGTATGGATTGCACACATAAAAGCACAGACGTTTGAGCACCTTGCTGAATATCAATTTCATTCCGAAAAGCATCAAAAAACCGGCGGAAATTCTTACCCGATTTTATCGTGCGAATATGCCCGTGCACACATTTTGCGAAAATAAGAAAGGGAACTTTTCATGAGAAAACCCGCAGGATTTTCCGCATGCGAAGCGAACCGAACTTGCCTGCCCGGCAGGGGCACAAGAGGGTAGAAACCGCAGGTGTCTACCCTCTTGCCCCCCGCCGCGGGCGCGGCAACTCCCCACGCTGAGGTTCAGCGAAAAACGCCCCGCCCGTTCGGGCGAACCGCCTGCGCGCCTCGTGCCTCCGCACAATCGGTGCAGAAAAGAACTGCCGCCCGGATAGGGCGAACACGCTGACGCAGTTCGCGTACCCCAGATGGCCGGTGCAGAGCAAAACAAAAAGAGGCTCACTCTCGTGAACCTCTTCCGCAAATCGTATCAAATTGTACTTATTTTGCTTTCACTGCGCCGTCCTTGATCAAATCCCAGTTTTTCTTGAGATAATCATAGCCGGAGTAAATGGTAACCAGCGTTACCACCCAGCCGACAATGGTCAGCAGCAGCGGCATACCATCCGCATGAGGGATGAACATAACAGCGGTAACACCATCGCCGTCCGCGAAGGCGATACCGTTTGCCAGCGCACCCATGATGATATAATACAGATAAACGACGATGATACCGCCAATCTGCACACAGGTCTTGACCTTACCCGTCCACGTTGCGGCGAGCACGCGGCCCTTATTGGCTGCAACCACGCGCAGAGACGTGATGATCAGCTCACGCGCGAGGATAACGCAGACCATCCAGCCTGCCATCGCCTTCTGCTCTACGAACAGGATGAGCGCGGACGCTACGAGCAGCTTATCGGCCAGCGGATCGACAAATTTGCCGAAATCCGTCACCTGATTGTACTTTCGCGCCACATAGCCGTCCAGAAAATCCGTGAACGATGCCACGCAGAACAGCACGAGCGCGATGACCGTGCTGGTCGGGAACGCGGCGAGATACCGGGTCTCATCGATGATCAGCATGGGCTGCGCCGCAAAATAGATGAAAAACGGAATCATCGCAATGCGGGTCAGCGTGATTTTGTTTGCGGTTGTCATAGGAAATTATGCCTCCTTCTGACGGACACCGAGCAGGTCGGGTCCAAGGCTTTCAGTGATGAGAACGGACACAAACTCGCCTTCTGCCGGTTCGTTATCCGCCGCGTCAAAGTAGACGTGGCCGTCTACCTCGACCGAATCCGCGTAGGTACGGCCATACCACAGGTCCTGCTCCTCGTCAAAGCCCTCGCAGAGCACCTGCATGACCTCACCGTGGCGGGAGGTATTGTAGTCGTCGAGCACACCGGACTGCAGCTCTTCGACGATCAGACGGCGGTTCTGCTTGGTCTCGTCGTCGATCTGGTCGGGCAGCTCTGCAGCCTCCGTGCCTTCCTCCGGCGAATACTCGAACACACCGACACGCTCAATGCCGACATTCTGCAGGAACTCACACAGCTCGGCAAACTCGTCCTCGGTCTCGCCCGGCAGACCGACGATCAGGCTTGTACGCAGTACAAGACCCGGAATACGCTCGCGCATATCCTCGATCAGCCTGGTAAATTCCGCGCCGTCACCCGGACGGTGCATGGCACGCAGAATGCGCTTAGAGACATGCTGCAGCGGAATATCCAGATACTTTACGATTTTCGGCTCATCCGCAATCACGTCGATCAGCTCGTCCGTAATCTGGTCGGGATAGAGATAGTGCAGACGAATCCAGGTAAAGTCCATCTTGCACAGCTCGCGGAGCAGCTCGGGCAGCAGACGCTTGTGCTCGGGCAGGTCCATACCGTACTTGGTGATGTCCTGCGCGATGACGATCAGCTCCTTAACGCCTGCGTCAGAGAGCGCACGCGCTTCCTCGAGCAGCGATGCCATCTCACGGCTGCGGTAACGGCCGCGCAGCTTGGGGATGATACAGTACGCGCAGGTGTTCGAGCAGCCCTCCGCAATCTTAAAGTATGCGGTGTACGAGGGTGTCAGGCGGTCACGGCTGCCGTCGAGTGCAGCAGAGGTCATATCAGCCATGTACGCCGCCTGCTGCCCCTTGAGCGCCGCATTGGCCGCGTCCACGATGTCATCATAGCTGCCCGTTCCGCAGAATACGTCGATCTCGGGCAGCTCAGCGCGCATCTCGTCAGCATAGCGCTGCACCAGACAGCCGGTCACGACCAGACCCTTCATATTGCCGGTCTGCTTGTTCTGGGCGGTCTCCAGAATGGTTTCGATAGCCTCGGTCTTAGCGGCTTCGATGAAGCCGCAGGTGTTGACAACGCCAACGTCTGCTTCGGTCATATCCTCGGTGATCTCCCAGCCTGCGTCCCGCAGCCGGGCCAGCATGTGCTCGCTGTCCACGAGGTTTTTCGCGCAGCCGAGCGAAATAAGTCCTAATTTCGGCATGAGATTCTCCTTCTTGTCCACATTATTATTCTATTTTATTATACCGCACAATTTCGGGTTTGTCACCACTGACTGACGGAAAATTTGGCATAGAAAAAGACGCAGAGCAAACACTCTGCGTCTTTGGAATTGCTTGATTGCAAGCAGTTGGTTCGGTAAGGAAACCTTACTTCAGCTCAACCTTAGCGCCAGCAGCCTCGAGCTTCTCCTTGATCTCGTTAGCCTCAGCCTCCGGAGCAGCCTCCTTGATGGTCTGCGGAGCGGTGTCAACCTTCTCCTTAGCTTCCTTCAGGCCCAGGCCGGTGATCTCGCGAACAGCCTTGATAACGTTGATCTTGGAAGAGCCAGCGTCAACCAGAACTACGTCGAAGTCGGTCTTAGCGTCAGCAGCAGCTGCGCCGTCGCCGCCTGCTACAGCACCTGCAACAGCTACCGGCGTAGCGGATACACCAAATTCTTCCTCGAGAGCCTTTACCAGCTCAGAGAGCTCCATAACCTTGAGCTCTTTTACAGCTTCCATAATCTCAGCAACAGTCATGGGATTAAACCTCCAATTTTAGATAATTTTTAAGTTAAAATGTGTTCCTGACCGAATAAATCAGTCAGTGCGGGGGAAATTACTCAGCAGCTTCTTCTGCTGCAGCTTCCTTCGGGGCTACCAGTTCAGCAACCTTCATTTCCTCATTGCCCTCTGCCTTCTTAACGATAGCATCGCAAGCAATAGCGAGCTGCATAATGGGGTAGTTGAAGCTGTACAGTACCTGAGCGATAAGGGTTTCCTTGCTCGGCATAGCAGCCAGCTTCTTGACCTCGTCCTCACCGATGGCCTTACCTTCCAGGTAACCAGCCTTCAGGGTGAAGTTCTCGTGGGTCTTAGCAAAGTCAGCCAGGATCTTCGCCGGAGCGACAACGTCGTCGGTGGTGGAGATTGCCAGAGCGGTGGTACCGTGCAGGCACGCATCCAGCTCGTCAAAACCCAGTTCCTTAGCTGCAAAGCGGATCAGAGTGTTCTTGATGACAGCATACTCAACGCCAGCTTCACGGAGCTGCTTGCGGAGCTTGGTATCATCCTCTACGTTGATGCCCTTGTAGTCGACCAGTACACCTGCCGGAGAATTCTTGATCTTCTCTACCAGGGAAGCGACCAGAGCCTTCTTCTCTTCCAGAATCTTTGCGTTCGGCATCATTTTCACCTCCTGTAAAATAAAAGTACCCTCCCGGTGCAAAGACACAGGGAGGGTACACAGAAAACATAATCAAATATGATAACAAACATGTCTGTGTTGACCTCGGCGGGCGGCGAACAAATCGCCATTTAAGCCTTGCGGCGCCAGCTGTCTTTGACCAAGCTCATTTAGTATAACGCATATAAAGCGGGTTGTCAACACTTTTTTCAAAAATTTTTATTAAATATCATTCCTTCAGGATTAGAGGTGCAGTGCCGGCTTTTGATACCCTCTGTTCCGTGGTATTCTCTGCGATATGACCATTGTTTTCAACTGTAATGGTAAATTCATCACCGCACATAAGCCATTCAACGGGATCGTCCGATACATATTCCTCCGGAGACGCAGCACTGGCCAGTGAAATAATATGAGATTCAAAGGAATGTTCCCCGATAGTCACCGAAACGCTTTCCTGTTTAACGAATTTGGCATACAGCGATCTGACGTGCTCCTTGAATATCGGATTCACTTCCGCATCCGACTTGAAATATAGGATGATACGGTTTTCTTTATAAGATACCTGCGCATCTGTTAATAGGATATCTGCTAAGCTGAGCATTCCCATATAATTATCCTCTGCACAATATAAATAGAGCGGAGAGCACTATACCCTCCACTCCAATTACTAACTGCTAATTTAATTAAAAATCAGTCGTTGATCGGACCGTCATTCCGCTCATCAATATTAACGTACTCGATATTCTTCGCAACAGGCTTATACGCCGGACGGATGATCTTACCGCCGGTGGTAACTTCCTCAAGGCGGTGTGCCATCCAGCCGACGATACGCGCGGTAGCGAACAGCGGCGTATACAGCGACTTGGGCAGTCCGAGCATTTTGTAAACAAAGCCGGAATACATATCGACGTTTGCGCACATCGGCTTGTCGCTGCCCTTGATTTCGGCAAAGACACCCGGCGTCAGCTTTTCTACCAGCTCGATCAAATCCATCTCGTCCGAATAGCCGGTCTTTTCCGCCAGCGGACGAGCAGCCTTTTTCAGTGCAACGGCACGCGGGTCGCTCAAGGTGTAAATTGCATGACCCATGCCGTAGATCAGGCCGGAGCCGTCGCCTGCTTCCTTATTCAGAATCTTGCGCAGATAATTGCCGACCTCGGTCTCGTCCTTCCAGTTGTGGATATTCTCCTTCATCTCCTCAAACTGCTTGACGACGCGCAGGTTTGCACCGCCGTGGCGCGGGCCCTTCAGCGAGGAAACCGCAGCCGCGATCGCCGAATAGGTATCCGTACCGGACGAAGAAGTAACACGCACGGTGAAAGACGAGTTGTTACCGCCGCCATGCTCGGCGTGCAGGATCAGACAGCGGTCGAGCAGCTTAGCCTCGTCATCGTTGAATTCGCCGGTCGGACGGATGAGGTGCAGAATATTCTCTGCAGTCGAACGGTTCGGATCCGGCACATGCAGGAACATGGAATCATTATCAAAGTAGCGGCGTTTTGCCTGATACGCATGCGAAATGATAACCGGGAACTTGGCCATCAGGCTGATGCCCTGACGCATAATGTTCTCGACCGTGGTTTCATCCGGGTTCGCATCATAGGAATACAGTGCCAGCGTTGCGCTTGCCAGCTTGTTCATGATGTCGCGGCTCGGCGCACGCATGATCATATCCTCGGTGAAGTTGTCCGGCAGGGCACGCTCCAGACCGATGGTGTGCTGAAATTCCGCCAGCTGACGGCGGCTCGGCAGCTTGCCGCACATAAGCAGATAACCGATCTCCTCAAAGCCGAAGCGGTTTTCCTGCTCCAGACCGTGAATCAGATCGTATACATTATATCCTCGATAGGTCAGGCGGCCTTCGATCGGCTCGCGCTCGCCCTCGTTCAGAATATAGCCGTGTACGTTGCCCAGATGCGATGCGCCGACCAGAACACCGGTACCGTCTGCGTTACGCAAGCCGCGCTTGATGCGGTAGCGCGTAAACAGATCAGGTGGGAGCTGGTTGTGCATACGAAAGCTCTCACTCAGTTCATGCAAAAGTTCTTCCTTTACATAATCAGGCTGAATCGTCATTCCGCCTTCTCCTTTCCGTCCCAATAAATCAGATAATGAATATATTGTACCGCAATCCTGCAAAAATGTCAATCAACGACACTTGTATAAACCGACAAAAACCGCTTTTTCGCAGGTTTTCCGCTTGTTCATCCTGATATCACGCAAGTTTTTTGTGCGCGGCGTGCAAAGATTTTATCAATTTGAAGCGAAAAAGTCACCAGTAGCGTTCCTTAGTACCGGTTGACCGACACATGCGGGCTGCGTCAGCAAGATGCCCTGCCAGTGCAGAAAATACGCAAAAAGTCCCCTATTCGCACACGAACAGAGGACTTTCTCTATCAAATAGTCGGGATTCACAATTTAATTGCGGCTCCACTGCGTGCCCTGGCGGGTATCCTTAATGGTAACGCCCATATCAGCCAGTACACCGCGGATACGGTCTGCCTCAGCGAAGTTCTTCTCCTTCTTGGCTGCGGCGCGCTGCGCGATCAGCTCCTCGATCTTCTCTGCGTCCGGATCAACCGCTTCGTCACGGTTCTGCACCAGATTGAGCACGCCGGTCAGCTCCATGAACAGATCATGCGCTGCGGTCAGGAATGCCTTGGTTGCGTCCTGATGCGAGCCGTTGTACGCATTGATCTCACGGGTCAGCTCGAAGATAGCGGACAGTGCGTCTGCGGTGTTCAGGTCGTCGTCCATTGCATCGATGAACTTCTGCTTGTAGCCCTTCAGAGCCTCCAGCTTCTCGGTCTCCTCAGCGGTCATGGTGTCGCCGGATGCCTTTTCGATGCGGAACTCCATATTATTGCGGGCCTCGTACAGACGGGCAAGAGATGCCTTGTTCATCTCAAGCGACTCAGCAGAGTAGTTAAGCGGCGTGCGGTAGTGCGCGCTCAGCATAAACATGCGGATGGTCTCATAGCCGAACTGCTTGGCGGCATCGCGCACCATGAAGAAGTTGCCCTTGGACTTGGACATTTTCTCATTGTCGATGGTCAGGAAGCCGTTGTGCAGCCAGTAATGCGCGAAGGTGCAGCCGTTTGCACACTCGGACTGTGCGATCTCGTTCTCGTGATGCGGGAAAATCAGATCAAGACCGCCGGAATGGATGTCGATGGTCTTGCCGAGGTACTTGTTCGCCATAGCCGAGCACTCAATGTGCCAGCCCGGACGGCCCTTGCTGCCCCACGGCGTATCCCAAGCCGGCTCGCCCGGCTTTGCAGCCTTCCAGACCGCGAAGTCCATCGGGTCTTCCTTTACCTCGCCGACAGAAATGCGGGCACCGGCCTGCAGCTCCTCCATCGGCTGATGGCACAGCTTGCCGTACTCCGGGAAGGACTTGGTGCGGAAGTAAACGTCACCGTTCTCAGCAACGTAAGCGTGGCCGTTCTCGATCAGGCGCTCAACAATGTCGATGATCGCGTCCATGGTCTCGGTTGCACGCGGGTGCACGGTCGCCTTCTTGACGCCCAGACCCTGTGCATCAACAAAGTATTCCTTAATATAACGCTCGGCGATGGTGTTGAAGTCCACGCCTTCCTCGTTCGCCTTGTTGATTACCTTGTCGTCAATGTCAGTGAAGTTCTGCACGAACTCAACCTTGTAGCCGCGGTACTCGAAGTAACGGCGCAGCAGATCGAAAATGATGAACGGACGTGCGTTGCCGACATGGAAGTAGTTGTACACCGTCGGGCCGCAGGAATACATCTTTACCTCGCCCGGCGTGATCGGAACGAATTCCTCCTTCTGACGGGTCAGCGTGTTGTAGAGTTTCATGATTTTTATCTCCTTTTGATGGTTTTCAGGAAAGCTATGCGGAGTTTCGGGAATAAAAAAGCCTCCCAGGGGATATTCTTCCCTCGGGAGGCGTACAAACGCGGTTCCACTCCGATTTTTCGCTCGTGCAGTGCGGTAACGGGCACTTCCCGCAAGGCGTTTGACCCTGTTGCTCGGCAGGCGCACTTCACCGTTTCCCGCGCAAAGCCCTTTCAGCCGAGGAGCCTCTCTCTTTCGCGCAAGGCGAGCCGGTTACTTTTCCTGCGTCATCGCATAAATAACGATTATAATGGTTCTATTATAACCATTTTGTGAGGAGAAGTCAAGCCGACCGGTGCAGAAGGCGTTTTGACCTGTTCACCTATATAGACAAAGTTCGACAATTCATGCTATAATGAACTCGTGGAATGCTTGTCATTCCACAGGACGCTGTTGCAACGGCGGTCAGCCCTTCTCCCTCCCCACAGTCTGTGGGTGAAAGGAGGTGAGCGCAGATGAAGAGGAAAGCACTCCAGCTTTTTATTTGTGCGGTCATCGTACTGTACATCTTCTTTATAAAAGCGCGATGACCGTCCGGCGGCCACCGAACGGTCATCAAAAAAGTTGACCAAGTAAAGGGCTGACTGCTAAAACAGCGTCCTTTTTGTACCTTTATTATACGCGCCTGACCGCTCATTTGTCAAGGCATACTCGTCTTACACATGATGAAACGCGGTCAGAAAATCATACGCATCGAGCAGATTGCCGATATGGAAATCCATCACCTGCGCATCCACCGGCGAGCACCGGCAGTAATCCTTGAGGTTTTCCGGTGCGGTAAGGCCGTGCGCGGTCAGCCGCTCTATGCTTTTCTCACCCGGTGCCGGATTGGAATCCATATTGCACAGCGCCGCCAGCTCACCGCACATTTTAGCAAGCAGCTGCTCACAGCCGCGCAGATAAGCCGCCTCCTGCCGTCGGGCCGCCACGCGGACTGCATGCTGCCACAGCGCTACCGGCTGCTTCTCGAAAATACGCAGCTCGGACGCAAGCGCGGTCATTCTCTCGGTCAGCGGCGTCAGATCCGGATAACGATGCTCGAGCACGCGCGACTGCAGCAGCGGCAGAAACATTTTCTGAATCTCGTTCATCATATTGATGATCTTCTGACGGTTGTTATACGGCCGGATTACCACATTGACGAGCAGCGCCACGACCAGACCGACCAGTGTATCGGTAAATCGGTGGAAGCCGTACACAATTGAATCTCCGCCGGTATACAGGCACACATCCGCAAACACAATGCTCGCCAGCGGAATCGCAAAATTCAGCTTGAGACCGATACACAGTGAAATCACACACAGCACGCCGAGCGCCATCCACACGAAAAACGTTGGATTGGGCAGCACGGTAACAAACACACATGCAATCAGATAGCCGAGAAATGTACCCGCTATCTGATTAAGGCTCTCCTTGAGTGAATCCACCCAGGTACGGCTCATCACCGAGATTGCACCAATAGCTGCAAAAATAGGCAGGCTGGAACCCAGCACCATCGCCAGTGCAAGCGCCAGACCGACTGATATCGCAGTCTTGATGGCGCGCTGGCCTACCCGAAACCGTTTGATAAACTGCAACGTCCTATCCCCTTTATCCCTGAATACCGTATGTTTTTAAGTGTACCACATTCTATCGGTAAAAGCCAACACAATCCTGTCACACAAAGAAAAAGGCCTCCCGGCCATCTGTTCCGGGAAGCCTTTATAAATTCGGTTTGATTACCGCTTACTTAGCAGTGCGCTCAGCCTTGCGAGCCTTAGCGAAAGAACGGCTGCTATCCAGCTCCATCATGCGTGCGCTTACCAGACCATTAAAGAAATCCTTCATCATGATATATACAACTCCTTAAAAGTTAATGACTAAATTACGTTTTTGTGTTTGGATCATTTCCTGATCACAGGTATTATAATACACGATAACCGGCTCTGTTACAAGAGCCATATTTTATGAACCTTCACCAATTGAAGCACAATCTTTTTGTGCATATTTAACAGTATCTGTTTGCGAAGTGTACAAATCAAACCATTTCAGCTTGTGCGCTTTACATAACAAAGCTGGCAAATTATCCAAATCGAGCATCCTCCCCTCGAATTTCCCTGCTTTTTTGCGAGCAGAATCTGCGTATCACCTTGACTTTTACGGCATTTCCCTATACTATTTATATGATAAAAATTATTTACTACAATATAGATATAGAGCAACCCCAAACAGAGCCTGACCCGCTCGGTTTGGGGCTGCTACCTGTTTGGGGAGAGTGATGAGGATTGAATCAAAATCTGGTCGATCTGCAAAACCTGAAAAAAGAATTTGACGGAACGCCTGTGCTGCGCGGCATTTCGCTGTCCATCAAGCGCCGCGAGTTCGTGACCCTGCTCGGCCCGTCCGGCTGCGGCAAAACGACCACACTGCGCATCATCGGCGGCTTTGAGCAGCCGGATTCCGGCGATGTATTCTTTGACGGCAAGCGCCTGAACGATGTTCCGCCCTACCAGCGCGAGATCAACACCGTGTTCCAGCGTTATGCGCTGTTCCCACACCTGAATGTTGCGGAGAATATTGCATTCGGTCTGCACATCAAAAAGCTGGACCGCGCAGATATCAAGCGCAAAACCGCAGAAATGCTCGAGCTGGTCGGCCTGCGCGGCTTTGAAAACCGCGATGTGACCAGTCTTTCCGGTGGCCAGCAGCAGCGTGTCGCCATCGCGCGTGCACTGGTGTGCGAGCCGCGTGTGCTGCTGCTCGACGAGCCGCTCGGCGCCCTCGACCTCAAGCTGCGCAAGGACATGCAGATCGAGCTGAAGCGCATCCAGCAGCGCACCGGCATCACCTTTATCTACGTCACCCACGATCAGGAAGAGGCGCTCACTATGAGCGACCGCGTGGTTGTCATGAACCACGGCGTTATCCAGCAGGTCGGCAGCCCGACCGATATCTACAACGAGCCGGTCAACGCCTTTGTTGCGGATTTCATCGGCGAATCCAATATCATTGACGGCGTGATGCTCGAGGACTGCAAGGTCGAGTTCTGCGGCCGCACCTTCGAGTGCGTGGACAAGGGCTTCGAGAAGAATGCGCCGGTCGATGTCGTTATCCGTCCGGAGGATCTCAAGATCGTCTACGCCGGCGACGGCCTGCTGCAGGGCGTTGTTGAGTCCATCGTATTCAAGGGCGTGCACTACGAGATGATGGTTCGCACCCAGTTCTTCACCTTCATGGTGCATTCCACCATGGCAGAGTCGGTCGGCAAGACGGTCGGTCTGTCCGTCATTCCGTTTGACATCCACATCATGCACAAGAGTGCGGAGGCGGAAGCGTGAAAAAATCCTTTGCCTATCCCTACGGCGTGTGGCTGGCGGTGTTCATCCTCGCGCCCATACTCATGGTCGTTGTCTATGCGTTCCTTAACGCAGACGGCGGCTTCACCCTGCATAATTTCAGCTATCTGCCCGGCTACCTGCCGATTTTCGGGCGGTCATTCTGGCTGGCGTTTCTCTCTACCGTGGTGTGCCTTGCGCTCGGCTACCCGATGGCGTACCTCATGAGCCGCCTGTCCGCCAGCAAACAGAGCCTTTGCATGATGCTCATCATGCTCCCGATGTGGATAAACTTCCTGCTCCGCACCTACGCATGGATGTCCATTCTGGAGAACAACGGCTTTATCAACCAGTTTTTCCGCTCCATCGGACTTATCTCGTTCCTGCAAAGCCATTTCGGCTATTCGCTGGATTATATCCCGCTCATCAACACGCAGGGCGCGATCGTGCTCGGCATGGTGTACAACTTTCTGCCGTTCATGGTGCTGCCGATCTACACCGTTCTCATCAAGCTCGACCGCAAGCTGATCGAAGCCGCGCAGGACCTCGGCGCACCGACCTATCTAGTGTTCCGCCGTGTGATCTTCCCGCTGAGCATTCCCGGTGTGATTTCCGGCATTACAATGGTATTTGTGCCGTCTGTCTCCACCTTCGTTATTTCGCAGATGCTCGGCAGCGGCAAGAATCTGCTCGTCGGCGACCTGATCGACCTTCAGTTCATGGGCGGTGCGTACAACCCGCATCTCGGCTCGGCTATCGCGCTCGTGATGATCATTCTCATCTTCATCTGTATGTGGATCATGAACAAGTTCGATGACGGCTCCTCCGAGGAAGGAGGGCTGCTGCTATGAAAAAGTTTTTCAAGAACTTCTATCTGCTGCTGATCTTCCTGTTCCTGTACGCGCCTATCGTTGTGCTGATGATCTTTTCGTTCAACGATTCCAAATCGCGCCGCCTGTGGAACGGCTTTACGACCCGCTGGTATGTCGAGCTGTTCCGCGATGCGGATATTCTCCATTCACTGTATGTCACGCTGCTCGTAGCCGTTGCCGCTGCCGCGATTGCAACCGTGCTCGGCACGATTGCCGCCATCGGCATCCACAACATGGGCCGCAGAGCCAAGGCGGCTTACCTGACCGTCAACAACATCCCGATGTCCTCGTCGGATACCATCATGGGCGTAACGTTCATGCTGCTGTTTGCCGCCATCGGTCTGGACAAGGGCTACCTGACCCTTATCCTCGCGCACGTTACGTTCTGCACGCCGTATGTCGTGCTCAATGTCATGCCCAAGCTGCGCCAGCTGGACAAAAACGCCTATGAGGCCGCGCTCGACCTCGGCGCTACACCACATCAGGCGCTCCACAAGGTCATCCTGCCGGAGATTATGCCGGGCATCGTCACGGGCGCTATCATGGCGTTCACTATGTCAATCGACGATTTCGTGGTGTCCTACTTTACCGCCGGCACGACCAGCCAGCCGCTGTCGGTCGTGATCTACTCGATGACCCGCCACCGCATGACACCGAAGATCAACGCCATCTCGACCATTCTGTTTTTGATCGTGCTGGCGCTGCTCATCGTCATCAATGTGCGTCAGTCCCGCGACGAAAAGCGCCGCGAAGCCGCCCGCCGGAAAGGAGCGATGCAGCCGTGAAAAAACGTATGCTTTCCCTGCTGCTGTGCAGCGCAATGTGCGCCGGGCTGCTCTCCGGCTGCGGCAATGCGTCCTCGGCAGAGGTGCTCAACGTGTATAACTGGGGTGAGTACATCGACACCGACCTCATCGACCAGTTCGAAGAGGAAACCGGCATCAAGGTTATCTACAACACCTTCGATTCCAACGAAAACCTGTATTCGCGCATCCAGACCACGAGCTATGACGTCATTATCCCGTCCGACTACGCGATTTCGCGCTTTATCGACGAGGATATGCTCCAACCGCTCAACTACGATCATATTCCGAATATGAAGCTGATTGACGAGAAATACACGCATCTGGACTTCGATCCGGAGCAGAAGTATTCCGTGCCCTATACCTGGGGCGTGGTCGGCATCGTGTACAACACCAAGTACGTTGATAAAGCGGATATCGGCTCGTGGGATTTGCTGTGGAACCCCAAATACACCAACCGCACCGCGATGTTCAACAACTCGCGTGATGCGCTCGGCATTGCGCTGATGTACCTCGGCTATTCGCTCAACACCACCGACAAGGACGAGCTGCGCGAAGCGGCTGACCTTATCATCGCCGGAAAACCGGTATATCAGGGCATCTGGATGGACCAGATTCTCGAAAAGCTGCCGAGTGAGGAAATTGTGGCTGCACCGTACTATAACGGCGATGCCGTCACCATGATCGACGAAAATCCCGACCTCGCATTCTACGTTCCGAAGGAGGGTACCAACCTGTTTGTCGATGCCATGTGCATCCCGAAGAACGCGAAGAACGTTTCGGGTGCGGAGAAGTTCATCAACTTCATGTGCTCAACCGAGGCGGCGATGGCAAACTGGGAGTATGTCGGCTATTCCAGCCCGCAGACCGAGGTCTATAACGAACTGGACGAGGAAATCACCAGCGACCCGTTGTATTTCCCGGATATTACGCAGTATCCGACCGAGGCATATACCAATCTGCCGACGGAAATCAACCAATACTATAATGATTTGTGGGTTGACATCTTAACGTGATCGGATATGCACCAACGCAACGTACAGGGCGAGGTGACCTCACCCCGCCCTACAAATATCACACCCAGCTAACCCAAAGAAAAAGAACGTATCCAATGAACAGCGCTGATAACGAAGCAATTCAAAATCAGCGCACAAGAGCCGTAAAGACACGAATCCCCTGCTGAGAATATTTCTCGGCAGGGGATTTTTCGTACATCGCCTATTTGAGCCATCGGCGCTATCTTTGTCAGAACAAACGCTGCTTGTATCAGTATCTATTCTTGACCGTTAAGCTGGACGCGCATTTGCATGAGATTGACCATACCGCCAACGAGATGTTCGCTCAGCTTACCAAACAGATGACGGCAGCCGAAGGTGTCACCGAAGCACTCAAAGCAGCTGGCCGGATGGAATGGGTGCGCCGCACGGACAGCATCCGAAGCCGCGTCAGAGAAATCGTCAATTCAGAACTGATTTACAACTGAGTAGAACCCGGAGTTCAGACTGCCGTTTGCGGCCTGAACTCCGGGTTCGCTTTAGGGCAAAATCGTGCAGTATCGGTCTAACAAGCAACGGATTTGCCCCAGCAAATCCAACCCGCAGGGAAATCCCTGTGCCCCTTATTTTATCATTTACCTGTGTGCAATCTCCACAGGCAAGTCATAATCCGCGCTCTGATGCAGCTTGCGTCCGCTGCACAATGGCTTGCGTTCATACCGCTGACAACACACAGTCGCTCAGAGGACAGCATCTTCGCGGTAAGCATCAGCAGACACATCGACAAAAGCGGAGCTGTGATGGCCTGAAGATGCCTTATCCTCCGTGAGGATACTATACTTGCAGTCACTTCTGCCACGCCGTCCGCCGCGTTGTAAGCCTGCCGTTTGCAATTTTACTCGAACCATTGTTGTCCAGCACGTGCAGCAGACGAACGTTTTTGTCGGTAACACTCTGACCGATAGTCAGCGTGAATCCGTATTCTCGGGTACAACTGCACCGGTCGGCGTGATCTTATTGCCTTTGCCGCCAATTACTATCGCTGCAACATATCTCAGCGGTTCCGTGTTCATTCGTCGGCGCTACATTTGCATTTTTGTTTGTCGAAAGCCGTGTTTTCTCGTCTTTTACTCCATGCGGAGCGGCTGGAGCACTTCATTCATGCGCTGAATATTCTGCACAACGCTATCCTTGCGGCGAACAGCAAGGCTGACATACAGCGAATCGATCAGCGAGAACTGTGCAACACGCGGCGAAACGAAAAGCTGTTCCGGAGAATACAGTTCCAGGCAGATATCACACACCTGCTTAAGTGGCGTATCCGGGAAGCCGGTGATGCCGATGGTCTGCGCGCCGTGCTCTTTCGCCGTACGGACGGCGGAAACGATCTCACATGTCTTGCCGGTGTGCGAGATAGCGATCACGGCGGTATTCGGCATACACAGGCTCGCTTGAATCTGCATCAGATGCGAGTCGGTCAGCGACACCGCACGGAAGCCGATGCGCATCAGACGGATGTAGAAGTCCTCTGCGATGGTGCCGGATGCGCCGACACCGAGAATGAGGATGTTTTCGGCGCGACTGAGCACATCGACCGCCTGCACGATCTTCTGGAAGTCAAGCAGCTGGAGTGCACGCTCGAGCGTGTCGATGTTGCGGCCAAACACACTCTCGGAAATGGTCTGAATACTGTCGGTTTCAGACAAATCTTCGAATATTGTTCGAACTGATTTGGGCGAATACTTCGCGAGCAGCAGCTTCATCTCGCTGAACCCGGTGCAGCCGAGGATCTTGCAAAATCGAATAATACTTGATTCTGCGATGCCTAGCTCGGCGGCCATCTGCTGAATGCTGATCGAGGTAATATGTACCGGATCGGCTATGATATGGTCAGCAATCCGCTTTCCAACCTTGGAAAAAGTCGCATATTGCGACTGGATTGCAGCATAAACGTTTTTATCCATACGCTCACCTTTTATCTGTGTCATATTATATTTTCATTGTAACACAATTCTTCCAGTTTGTGAAGAATGTACAAAAATAAACATTATTCTTTTTGCAAGATGAATTATTGAATTTTATTTCATGCAGTGCTATACTTGATTACAGTCAATGGATTAGAGTTCCATTGAAAGGGTAAAAGCTGAAGCAAGAGATTACGTCCGGACAACTTCTCAAACTGCGGTTCCCCGAAAAAGCACGTTCAGTGCTCGATAAAGGGCCGCGCAGCTCCAACTGGCAAAAAAGAAAAATAAAAAAAGGACTGAGCAAAACCATGGGCAAATCCAGCAACCCGACTTTCGCGGGTGATAAGGAATTTGAGAAGATCCATCTCAAAGAAAAGTTTTCCTACGGCCTCGGCGACGTTGCCTGTAACGTTGTCTACGCCCTGACAACCTCGCTGCTGATTTACTTCTACACCAACGTAGTCGGCATCTCCGCAGTAATGATCGGTACCATCATGCTGTTCTCGCGTTTCTTCGATGGTATTTCCGACGTACTGATCGGTCACCTGGTTGACCGCACGCATTCCAAGCACGGCAAGTCCCGTGCATGGATCCTCTGGATGATGATTCCGTACGGCATCGCAGCAATCCTGCTGTTCACCGTTCCGCCTGCTACGCCGATCGTAAAGGGCATTTACGTTTTCATTACTTATAACTTCTGCACCACCGTTGTTTACACCGCACTGAACCTCCCGTATGCAACGCTGGCAACGCTGATGACCCGCGACACCGACCAGCGCGCCGTTGTCAACCTGTTCCGTACCGGCATGTCCGCCCTCGGCAACATGGTCATCACCGCAGTAACCTTCCCGCTGGTTACCCGTCTGGGTGACACCCAGCAGGCATGGATCGAGGTTTCCATCCTCTACGCCATCGTTTCCATCATCATGCTGTTCATCTGCTTCAAGAACTGCCATGAGCGCGTCAAGGAAGAGACCAAGACCAAGGACGGCAAGAACGTTCCGCTCTGGATGGGCATCAAGCTCTGCGTCACCAACAAGTACTTCATCATGTTCTTCATGCTCGCTGTGTTCCTGTCCTTCTATGAGGCAGTTACCGGCACCTGCAACGCATACTACGCACAGTACATTCTCGGCAACCGCGACCTGCTCGGCGCACTCGCATCGTTCGAGTCCATTCCGCAGATCGTTACCGTTCTTGTTCTGTCTCCGTTCATCGCAAAGTTCGGCAAGCGCAATGTAGCGCTGATCGGTGCGGTCGTCGCCGTTATCGGCACGGTCTCCCTGTTCATCAACCCGAGCGCCCTCAATCTTGCACTGTTTGCCTGCGTCATGCGCGGCATCGGCAAGGGCTGCTTCCGCGGCGTCAAGTACTCCATGCTCGCTGACGTTATCGAGTACGGCGCATGGAAGAGCGGCATCCGTGTACAGGGCCTGATGGTATCTGCTACCACCGCCGGCCAGAAGTTCGGCTCCGGCATGACCAGCGCAATCTTCGGCGGTCTGATGAGCCTCGTAGGTTTCGCCGGCACCGTGACGATCAACGCAGCACAGTCTCAGATGCTGATCGGTATCTACATCATCGGCAACATCATTGCCTGGGGCGGCATCGGCGTTCTGCTGATCTTCTACAAGCTCGATAAGATCTATCCGCGCATTATTACCGAGATGAAGCAGCGCGAGGCTGCTGAGGCAGAAAAGGCCGCTGCAAACGCATAACTCAGACATACTCTGACACTCATTAATCATCTTTTTTCTTCCCTTATATGGCAACAGCCGGCGGAGTCATGTATTCTGCCGGCTGCCCCTTATTACGCATGGCCCTATCCCGGCGCATAACAAACTTGAAAGGCGTGTAACAAACAAATGGAAACTATGTCCTATGAAAACCGTATCGCCCTCGGCAATCTGGTACCGACGATCGGTCAGTTCAAGGTAATGGATAAAATTCCGCAGTACCAGCAGTGCGAGGTGCACAATCTGGTCGAGGCACCGGCTGAGGTGCCCGAGGTGCTGCGCCATGTCGTGTTCAACATCGAACGTGGTCAGACGCTGCACGAAACCATCGACTTCCTCAACATGTGTCCGGACTTCAAGAACATGGACATCATCTACGCGAACGAGCTCGATGACGGCGCGGTCCGCTCGGGCAACTGCAACGTGGCGTATGAGATCGCCAAGTCCATCGGCATGAACTATGCCTATGGTCTGGAGTTCATCGAGCTGGTCAACCCGGACGACAACAAGGGTTTCCACGGCAACGCCCTGTTCTCGCGCTGGCCGATCCGCTGGGCGAAGGTCGTTCACATGCCCGAGCAGTACAACTGGTACTATGACCGTCAGAAGCGCATCGGCGCGCGCGTTGCCATTGTCTGCTCGCTCGACATCGGCGGCCGGGAAGTCGGCGCGGTCAGCGTCCATCTGGAGAACCGCGCGGACAGCGAGGGCCGCGAAGCCCAGATGGCAGTCGTGTATGATGAGATCAAAAAGTCGTTCGCGCCGGACACGCCGGTCATGATCGGCGGCGACCTGAACACCAATACGTTTGACGGCAACGACATCCCGGGCTTCACCAAGCTGTTCAACGACCCGGAGCGCCTTGCCAAGCACATGGCGGCGGTCGAAAAGTACGAGCGCGTCCTGCCGCAGGCAGAGGAGAACGGCTTCTCCTACCGCGAGTTCAGCAGCACCGAAGGCACGCGCCGCAAGCCGATGCCGGGCGGCAAGAGCATGCTGCTCAAGCTGGACTGGCTGATGGCGCGCGGCATGGAATGCGTCGACCACGGCACGGTCTCGACTGAGACGAAGGACTGCACCTGGGCCGAGCCGGGCAGCGCGCTGGCGAAGTTCACAGGTCCCGAGCTGTCCGACCACAACGCCTGCTGGGCAGACTGTCGATTCGCAAAATAAATACTAAAATCTATTGTAGAAAGCTGCACACGCTGCACACATATTGACAGCGTGTGCACTTTTTATCGAGTGAGGAGAACCTACATCAAATGAGTGGAATGATACAATACCTGCGCGAACTTCATTTCGCCTCGGTCGTAGTGCGGCTCGCCCTTGCGATGCTGCTCGGCGGCTGCATCGGTCTGGAGCGCGGACGCAAGCGCCGTCCGGCCGGTTTCCGCACCTATATGCTTGTCTGTCTCGGCGCGGCGCTGACCGTGCTGCTCAGCCTGTACGAATTTACCATGGTGACAGGGCCGTGGTCGGATATTTGCGCAGAGATCGGCATAAAAACCGACGTTTCGCGTTTCGGCGCACAGGTCATCAACGGCATCGGCTTTCTGGGCGCAGGAACCATTCTCGTTACCGGCCGCCAGCAGGTCAAGGGCCTGACCACTGCCGCTGGTCTGTGGGCGTCGGCCTGCACTGGCCTTGCGGTCGGCGCAGGATTTTACGAGTGCGTGCTCATCGCATTCGCGATGATATTTCTCAGCATCCGCCTGTTCCCAATTGTGGATGCGTACATACAGGAGAACGCGCGTGACATCAATCTGTACATGGAGTTCTATTCGCTCGGGGACATCAGCACCATCATCAATCAGCTGAAATCGCAGAACGTGCAGATCTACGACATCGATATCGAGCGGAACAAAAGTGGCGAGGCGCTGCACCCAAGTGCGATCTTCTCGATCCGCCTCAATGAAAAAATACCGCACACGCAGCTTCTCTCCGATCTGGCGGAGTTGGACTGCTTTTGCGTGATCGAAGAGCTGTAAGGAGTGGACTGCTATGTTATCTGTTTTTGACGGCCTGCGCGACGTGACGACGCTTTCCGTGTTCGTGCGTCTGGCCTGCGCGCTCATCTGCGGCGGCATTATCGGTATCGAGCGCTCGTACAAGCGCCGCCCGGCCGGCTTCCGCACGCACATCCTCATCTGCATCGGCGCGGCCATCACCACGCTGACGAGTCAGTATCTGTATCTGAATATGCACTATTTTACAGATATGGCGCGCCTCGGTGCACAAGTTGTTGCGGGTATCGGCTTCATCGGTGCGGGCACCATCATCGTTACCAAGCGGCAGCGCGTCAAGGGTCTGACCACGGCGGCTGGTCTCTGGACCTCGGCCATCATCGGCCTCACCTTTGGCGGCGGCTTCTACGAGGGCGGCATTCTCGCGACCGTGTTCATCATGCTCGCCGAGCTTGTGTTCTCGCGTATCGAGTACCGCGTGCTCGAAAATGTGCCGGAGATCAATCTGTATATGGAATACGAGGACAAGCACTGTCTGGATGATGTGCTTCAGCTCTACCGCAGCTACAATATTAAAGTGCTGAACATCCAGATTACGCGCTCGGCAGAAAACGGTGAGCATAACGCCTGCGCTATCTTTTCGCTGCGCCTGCCGCGCAGCTGCGGCGTAGAAAAGCTACTGACACTTGTCGGCAGACGCGAGGGAATTGTGTCGGTGGAAGAGCTGTAAACCACACCGAATTTCAAAAAACAGAAAACCAAAGCAGTGATGCGCCTCGTATTTGGAGGCTGCATTGCTGCTTTCTTTCGTTTTTACCCGATGTGCCGTCGCGCAAGATGAAGAAAAATATCGAGTCGCTGCAAAAAGGCAGTAAGGATCACCGTAAAATTCCCTGCGGGGCTGGATTTGAACAATCAAATCCGTTGCTTGTTACGACATCTTCTACCCCAAAAACTCAATATTGGCACCATCAAAACAAACCGGAGCGCACAGCTGAATTTCAGGCTGTACGCTCCGGTTTTTGCTGCTTAGATTGGCGTTCATAAAAATTTCTAAAACGGTTTTGTCAGTTTTTGAGGGCAAAGAAGGCCTGTGAACATTATCGGAAATTTCAGCGGCGGCGCGAACAGGAACGATGAGGTGCAGCATGAACGAGTTATGGACTGAGCAGGGAAACAATTTCCGAATGAATATCAGCGGCACCGAATACGAGGTGAGCACGCATTTTGACATCAGCGGCAGGCAAAGCCTGTTTGCAGGTTTGCTTTACTGCCCGGACGGCGGCGCAAAACTTCATTTCTGTGCGTCGAAAAGCCTGAAACCGAATCAGGAATTTTATCGCTGTGCCAACTACAATTCCGGACGCGAAACATGCAAAATCCACTACACCTGCAACGTGGTGCTGGAGAAAATTGTTCTGGAAGCAGTCAGCAGTCTGGCGGATTATGTGCGCTGCTATGAGCCGGTGTTTCTGTATTTCCTCGCTATGCAGAATAACGCGGAGCATCAAATAAATTTGAAAGTGTTCCGGCAGTCCATTGACAAAGGCGAGCAGCGTATCCGGCAGATCGACAAGGCTATTGAAGAACTGTTTGAGGCCTATATCTGTGGAAAAATCACGGATGAGCGCTTTATCAAGATGACCGCAAGTTACAAAAAAGAGCAGAAGAATCTGACTGCATCGGTAGAGAACTGGAAGTTAGAGCTTAAAAACGCTCAGCAGCAGAAGGTAAACGGACGCAATCGAGTGAAGGTAGACATTTACTTTACTGCCGTTGGGATGGTAAATATTCCGACCGAAACCGAGATGAAAGCCGCTATGGAGGACATCCAGCGCAGCAGCAAGCAGGCAATCACCACATAAAAACAGCAGCGGCACAGTCCACAAATGTGAAACTGTGCCACTGCTTTATAATACTTCGTTATGGGTGCCGAATTAATCGGATACGTCCCTTTTTCATGCTTATTTCTTCTCCAGCGCTGCCATCGCAATCTTTTCCGGCGTAATGGGAAGCTCATAGAACCGCTTGCCTACGGCATTTCGGATTGCATCCGAAATCGCCGGCAGCGGTGTATTGATAACAACCTCGCCGATGGATTTCGCACCGAACGGGCCTTCGCCCTCGTAGCTGTTCTCGAACTCCACGCGGATCTTGCCAATGTCCACGCGTGCGGGAATCTTGTACTGGAAAAGCGAATTTTCCATCGGATAGCCGCGGTCGTCGTAGGTGACGCTCTCGGTCAGCGTCATGCCGATGCCCTGCGCAATGCCGCCCTCGGCCTGCACGCGCGTCAGATTCGGGTTGATGGGCGTACCGCAGTCCACTGCCGCAGCATAATCCAGCAGGGTTACCTCGCCAGTTTCGGTATCCACCTCGATCTCAGCCGCACCGACCATATACGGCGGAGGCGAAATCTCGGACGAATGCGTAACCGTCGCCTGCAGCTCGATGCTGTTGCCGTTCATGGAAGCCGTCGCAATATCACTCAGGCTAATGGTCTTGCCTGCATTTTCGCCTTCCTCTACGCGGACTTCCCTGCCGTCGAAGCTGACCTGCTCCTTATCGCAGCCGAGCAGCTTTGCGCCGAGCGCACAGATTTTGCCGCGCAGCTCGAGCGCGCACTTCTCGGTCGCCTTGCCGGTGACGTAGATCGTGCTCGAGGCATACGAGCCCGAGTCATACGGCGACCAGTCGGTGTCCGCACTCAGCGTGGTAATGTTGTCAAGCGGACACTCAAGCACCTCTGCCGCGATCTGCGCAAGCGTGGTATCACAGCCGGTGCCCATGTCAGCCGCGCCGATGAGCAGCGTGTAAAAGCCCTCATCGTTGACCTTGAGCGTCGCACTGCCGACGTCCATGCTCGTGATGCCCGAGCCCTGCATCGCCATGCCCATGCCGACCGCACGAATCTTGCCGTTTCCCATGTCCCGGCACGGATACTTGTTATCCCAGTCGATCATGTCGTGCACGCGCGCCAGACAGCGGTCGAGCGCACAGCTTGTGTTCAGCTGACCGTAGTACGCGGGCATAATCTCACCCTCGTGCGTAATATTCATCTCACGGATTTTGAACGGGTCCATGCCGAGGATGTTCGCCAGCTCGTTTACCGCGCTCTCCACCGCGAACAGGCCCTGTGTTGCGCCATAGCCACGGTACGCGCCCGCCGACATGTGATTGGTGTACACAACGTCACTCGTAAAGCGGAATGCCTCGGCCTTGCCGTACAGCGGAATCGACTTATGACCGGACAGACCGACCGTTGTCGGGCCGTGTTCGCCGTAAGCGCCCGTGTTGGACAGCGTGTGCAGGTCGATGCCGCGCACGATGCCGTCCTTGTTTGCGCCCAGACGGACGTGCATTTCCATCTCGTGGCGCGGCGAAGATGCAATCTGGCTCTCCACGCGGCTGAAGATGATCTTGGACGGCTTTTTCGTCATCCAGGTGACAAACGCCGGATACACCGCGCTGACCGCGGTCTGCTTGGCGCCGAAGCCGCCGCCGATGCGCGGCTTGGTGACGCGCACCTTGCTTTTCGGGATATGCAGTGCGTTCGCCACGATTCGGCGCGTATGGAACACGATCTGCGTCGAGCTGATGATATGCAGGCGGCCGTAGGTGTCGATCTCGCAGTAGGTGCGGAAGGTTTCCATCATCGCCTGCTGGCATGCCTGCGTGTGGTACACGCGGTCGATAACGACATCGCAGTCCGCGAGGACCGCATCGATATCGCCGTTGCCGCATTCATCGTGCGCGCACAGGTTGCGCCTGTTGTCCGCGCCGACCGGCGCAAGGCTCTCCCAGTTGTCCTCCGGATGCACGAGCACCGGATTGTCCTTTGCGGTGTGGAAATCGAGCACCGGCTCGAGCACCTCGTACTCCACCTTAACCAGCTTCATCGCCTTATCAACGCATTTTTCGTCCGCACCGGCGAGAATCGCCACCACATCGCCTACAAAGCGCACATGGCGGTCGATAACAAGGCGGTCATACGGACTCGCCTCCGGATAGGTCTGGCCGGCCTGCGTGTAGCGGCGGCCGTCCTGGTCTACGTCCTCCCATGTGAAGATGGCCTCCATGCCGGGGACTTTCATCGCGGCGGTCTTGTTGATAGACTTGACGATGGCGTTCGCGTGCGGCGAGCGCAGCAGCTTGACGCACAGGCAGTCGCGCGGCGTTACATCGTCCACATACACCGGCTGGCCGGTGACGAGCTGCATCGCATCCTTTTTGCGGAGCGGCTGATTGACTACCTTCACTGTGCGTCCTCCTCTCTCTGCTTTTTCCAGTCGAGATATGCGCGGATACCGCGCAGCTGTCCCTCATAACCCGAGCAGCGGCACAGATTGCCCGCCAGATATTCCTTGATCTCCTCATCGGTCGGGTCCTGCTTTTCGCGGAACAGCGCGATCGCGTTCATCATAAAGCCGGGATTGCAGAAGCCGCACTGCTCCGCACCCTGATCCGCGATGAACGCGCCGAATTCGGCGGCTTCGCCCTGCAAGCCCTCCAAGGTCGTGATTGTATGTCCGCTTGCACGCGCTGCCAGCACCGAGCAGGACAGCACCGGCTTTTCGTCCATAAATACGGTGCACAGACCGCAGTTTGCGGTCTCGCAGCCGCGCTTGACGCTCAGACAGCCATGATTGCGAACAAAGTCGATGAGCAGCGTGTCCGCCGCCACATCGTCTGCTACTTTCTTTCCATTCAATGTCATTGTGATCAGCATATCCGTTCCCCCTTACTCTGCATCGAGCGCGTGTGCCGCGCGGCGCACCAGCACACCCGCGAGGTGTCTGCGATACTCCGCACTGCCGCGCAGACTGCTGCCGGTCTTGATTTCCGCCCGAACGGCTTCCGCCATCTGCTCCGCCGTTTTATCCACAGGCTGTGCATAAATCTGTGCGCGCGCCGGACGGGCACCGATGGCGAACCGATAGCCGTTCTCATCCTTAACGGACGCACAGGTCAGCACCGGAATGTCGGTCTGGCTGATGCGCACGGACTGGTAGTTGAATTTCGCATTTTTCTTGGGCACGATAATGCGCACCAGAATATCGCGGTCCTTGGGTCTTTCGGCGTACTCGGAAAGCGGCACAATGCCGCCCTTGTACAGCTCTACCTGTGCGTCCAGCACGAGGAACATGGTCAGCACATCGGAAAAGCCGAACCGGCTGTACAGGCTGCCGCCGACGGTCGCCAGATTGCGAAGCTGCACGCCGACAATGTGGCGCACGGATTCGCGCATAGCACCGTTCGTGTAGGCTGCCAGTCCTTCGTGCAGCTCCAGCGCGCGCAGCGAGGCCATCGCACCGATCCGGAACTCGGTTTCGGTTTCCTCGATGGTGTCCAATCCCAGACCGGACAGGTCGATTGCCGTGCCGACATTCAGCGTCTCCATTTTGAGCCAGATCATGCCGCCGATCACGCGGTTGGACTTTTTCTGGTTGAGCGTATACGCTTCCTCGAGCGACTCGACTTTTTTGTATTCCCGTATCGTCAACATACGTTATATCCTCTCTCTTTCAGGGGAATGTGTTATCTTTTCAGTATACTACTTTTATTTTACCACAAAATCTGCTATAATGCCGTTGTGAATATCAAAATACAACGAAAAGAAAAAGTTGTGGGAAAGGAGCCGCCATGCAGCCAAATATCCGCGTGATGCTGTTCGATGAGGACGGCGAGCGCTTTTTCGGTGAGGGACCGTGCCGTCTGCTGCATGCCATCGAGCAGACCGGATCGCTTCGCGCCGCCGCGCAGTCCATGCAGATGGCATATACCAAGGCGCTCGGACTCGTCCGTCATGCCGAGCAGGTGCTCGGTTTTGCACTCACCGAGCGCAAAATCGGCGGCAAAGGCGGCGGCGGCAGCGTACTCACTGACGAGGCAAAGGAGTTTCTCTATCGCTATGAGCAGTATCGTGACGCCTGCAAACAGGCAGGAAAACAGCTCTATCCGCAGTTTTTCCCCGATGAAAAGTGAAATCGGATGTGTGATCATGGCATCCGGCCTGGCAAAACGGTTTGGCTCCAACAAGCTGCTCGCCGAATTTGACGGAAAACCGCTGCTCTGCCGTGCGTTTGCCGTGACAGAGGGGTTGCACCGCGTAGTCGTTACCCGCTCGACCGAGATGCAGGCATTGTGTGAAAAATACGGCATTCCCGTCCTGCACCATGCCCATCCACTTCGCAGCGACACCGTGCGGCTTGGACTGGAGTACCTGCTGCCGCGGTTTCCTGCCATGTCCGGCTGCGTGTTTCTGCCGGGTGATCAGCCGCTGCTGACGAGGAAAACGCTCTGCTGTATGGTGTCGGCATTCTGCGCGGAACCCGACCGGAAATCGCAGATTTTCCGTCTATGCGAGCCGCAAAGCGGTACGCCGGGCAGTCCGGTGCTGTTCGGCGCAGATTATTTTGAGGAACTGCGTTCTCTTCCCGAGGGCAGGGGCGGCGGCGCGGTCGTCAAGCGGCATGCGGAAAGGGTAACGCTGTTTCCTGCTCGACATCCGGCGGAATTGATGGACGCGGATACACCGGACGTTCTCGCAGAATTAAAATTGATTTTTCAAAACGATTCATTTTATCGGTAATGCCAACCATTTGATGCGGCGTTATGCAGGCGCACATTGTGCGCCCCTACGGTTACGTTTGTGCAGTCGGTTTACACGGTGCGCCGAGGTCGTCGCACCCTACAGTATCATTTTACGCCTCTCTCAATCGGAATGGCGAATGGTTGACTGTTACGATCATTTTCCATCCTCAATTCTCCATTCTCAATTAAAAACCCCGGAAAGAACTTCTTTCCGGGGTTTTGCATTATGCTTCGGTTTTCTTATCCTTCGGGAGCACGATATTGAGCAGAATCGCAACAAATGCTGCCGGTACAATACCGGAACCGCCAAAAATCAGCTGAACCGCCTGCGGCGCCTGTGCCAGAATGGTCATATTGGCACCCATGCCGTAGCCGACACCCAGAGCAACCGACACGATGGTCAGATTACGCGGCGTCATCTCCTCCTTGGTGATCAGCTGGATACCGCTGATAACGATGGACGAGAACATCATAACAGCCGCACCGCCGAGCACGGACTGCGGCATAATGGACACGATCGCGCCCAGCTTCGGAATCAGACCGCACAGAATGAGGAAGATTGCACCGACGGACAGGGCACCGCGGTTGACAACCTTGGTCATGGTAACAAGGCCTACGTTCTGGCTGAACGAGGTATTCGGCAGTACGCCGAACAGCGCCGCAAACGACGAACCGATACCGTCGCAGGCTACGCCGCCGGACAGCTCCTTGTCAGTTGCCTCACGGCCCATGCCGCCTTCCATAACGCCCGAAATATCGCCGACGGTCTCGACTGCGGTAACAATAAACATAACCAGCACCGGCAGGATGGCGCGCAGATCAAACACCGGCTTTACCGGCATCAGCTTCGGGATGGAAAACCAGCCGGCCTGTGCTACCTTGTCCCAGTTGAGTACCCATGCCTTGGTAAATTCTACACCGTCCGCGTCAACCGCGGTGGTCGGCAGAACAAAACCCATGATGATTGCCGCAATGTAGCCTGCAATAATGCCGACAAAGATCGCGGACGAGCCAAGGAAGCCCTTGCAGCCGTGCTTGACGACCAGAATAACCACCAGCACGAACAGCGCCAGCAGCAGATTTTCCATCGAGCCGAAATCCTTCGCGGAGTTGCCGCCGCCGAAGGAATTGATGCCGACCGAGATCAGCGACAGACCGATACTCAGCACGACCGTGCCGGTAACGACCGCCGGAAAGAATTTGCGCAGCGGCTTGAGGAAAAAGCCAAGTACCGTCTCAAACAGGCCGCCGAGAATGGACGCGCCCATAATCGCGCCATACGCAATCACACCGCCGCCCATGGTAGCCGCAACGCTGTTGAACACGCCGATAAAACCCGAGCTTGTACCCATGATGATCGGCACCTTGCCGCCGATTGGGCCGATGGAAAACAGCTGCACCAGCGTTACCACGCCGGCCACGAACATCGCGTTCTGCAGAACGCTTACCTGCAGGTCCGCGAACTCGCCGCCTGCAATGCCGCACGCACCCATGATGATGAGCAGCGGCGTCAGGTTGCCGACGAACATCGCAAAAACGTGCTGCAGTCCCAGCGGAATCTTGCGCGACAGAGGCATTTTTGCCTCAAAATCGTGCGCTGCGTCCATAGAAATTTTCTCTTGCATACCCACACTCCTTTGTGTTGTCCTGTAAAGTGCCGTGCCATTCATTCCCCTTAGCAAAACACTTTCTGATTTCATGCAAATAAATTATAACAAAAACAAATTCCTATGTAAATGGATTGCGCGGACAGACGCAGGATTTTGGAGGTATGCGCAAAAATTTACGTTCTGCGACCTGTTTCCTTAACAATTTCCCGAATCCGCGCAAAAGGAAAGGAACAACGCACACAGGCATTGTCCCTTTTCGTATCGTTTCGAATTTCTGATTAACCCAGTCTTTCCTTGCGCTCGCGTCCGTCTCTCAGCAGAATGGTCAGTTCCTCGCGGTCTCCTGCACGGATGGCCTTGCGGTATTCGTCAAGGTGCTTGATGACCTCGTCAATCTCCTGCGCGAGCGGCTCTGCGTTGCACAGGAACAGCTCGCTCCACATGGTCTCATTCAGCTTGGCAACACGCGTCAGATCCTTGTAGCTGCCCGCCGAGTAGCCGTTGTGCTTGTCCGCCTCCGGACTTTTGATGTACGCCGAGGAAACCACATGCGCCAGCTGCGAGGTAAACGCGATCATGTGATCGTGCTGCTGCGCGGTACAGCGCACGGTCTGGCCGAAGCCGAGCGACATGAAGTACGCCTCCAGCTGTTCAAGCACACGCTCGGTGCTGCTCTTGGTCGGCACAAAGATCATGCTCGCACCGTCAAACAGGGTCGGCAGCGAATAATCCAGACCGGAGAACTCACGGCCCGCCATCGGGTGACCGCCGACGTAGTGCACACCGGCGTCAAGCGCCGCCTGTTCCAGATGATCGACCATAAACTGCTTGACGCCGACCATATCGACGATCACGCAGCCCTTTTTCATCTTCGGCATGTTCTCGAGCAGCCAGTCCACCGTTGCCTGCGGGTACAGACCGATGATAACAAGGTCAGCCTCCTTGTACAGCGCTTCGGTCGCAATCGCGTCAATCGAGCCGTCAGCCAGTGCCTGCTCTGCGGTCGCGCGCGTGCGGTTCCAGCCTAAAACGCGGCTGAGTGTGCGCGCCTTGATGGTTTTCGCCATCGAGCCGCCCATCAGGCCCAGACCGGCGATGAGTACGGTATCAAACATGAATGGGTTCCCCCTGTCTTTTGTTTTTTATTCAGTTAAAGTTTATAACGGCAGACAGGGTTTGTCAAATAAAATTGAGAATTGAAGATGGAGAATTGAAAATGAATGTTGAGATAAAAACTTATCACAAAGAGATGAAGCCATCGCGTTCATTCTCCATTTTCCATTCTCAATTCTCCATTATTTTTTTGGTCTTGGATTAACGCTGCAAATGCGATGCCAAAGCGGTGTCACTCTGCACACGATAAAAACGAGCAGCGCACCCGCGAGATTGAGGATAAGATCATCCACATCGCACGAGCCCGTTCCGGTGTACACCTGCAGCACCTCCACCGCCGTGATGCTCAGCGCGAGCGACGCCGTGAAGAAGAAAATGCTTCTCTGCCAGCGGAACAGTGCGGGCAGGAACACGCCCATCGGCGCGAACGCAATCAAATTGCCTGCCAGATTGAGCACCACAAGCCGCAGCGAGATATTGCCGTAGCCGTAGGCTAACAGGTAATTTTTCACCGTGCGGAGCGGCTCCAGATTCACCATATCGAGCGAGGTATGACCAAATCCGCGGCCGAACGCGTTATCGAAAAACAGCACATTCAGCAGCACCCATATGTAGTACAGAAACAGCGCCAGCATATACAGCCGCCGCCGTATCGGACGCGTATTGTCCGGCACGCCGCAGAACAGCGCAGCACGCAAAAGCACCGCAAAAATCGCTGCAAACACGAATTTCTGCTCGGGTGCAACGGTGATTCCGGGTGCTAACTCATAATAGATGTTGAAGCACAGAAATACCGCTGTCAGCAGTACCGCTATGCCGCGAATCAAATTCTTCAAAAGGAGATTCTCCTTTGTATTGGAATATCATAGGGCGGGAGTACCCGCCCTATGTCATAAATTCTGTTACAGACTCTCCGCTTCCTTGAGCCACAGCGCGGATACTGCGTCCGACGGCATACGCCAGTCGCCGCGCGGCGAAAGCGTTACGGTACCGACCTTCGGGCCGTCCGGCAGGCAGGAGCGCTTGAACTGCTGCGTAAAGAAGCGGCGCATGAAGGTCGTCAGCCACTTCTTGATGGTCGCATCGTCATACACGCCCGCAAAGGTCTTGTGCGCGGCGCGGAAGATCTTGCGCGGCGGATAACCGAAGCGCAGCATATAATACAGGAAAAAGTCGTGCAGCTCATACGGGCCGACCAGATCCTCGGTCTTTTGGCTGATCTCGCCGTCCTTGGGCGGCAGCAGCTCGGGCGATACCGGGGTATCGAGCACATCCTGCAAAACGTCAGACAGCTCGCCGAGCGTGCGGTCGGCCTCATAGGCAACAAGGTAGCGCACCAGCGTTTTCGGGATAGAGCCGTTGACGCCGTACATACTCATGTGGTCGCCGTTGTAGGTCGCCCAGCCGAGCGCCAGCTCGGACAGGTCGCCCGTGCCGACCACCATGCCGCCGTTCTTGTTGGCGAGGTTCATCAGCACCAGCGTGCGCATGCGCGCCTGACCGTTCTCAAAGGTAACGGAAAGATCATCCTTGGACTGGCCGATGTCCATGAAATGCTGATCGACTGCCGCTTTGATGTCCACGGTTTCCAACGTGACGCCGTAGGCTTCCGCCAGCTTTTCCGCGTTGCCCTTGGTGCGGGCGGTCGTGCCGAAGCACGGCATGGTGACAGCCAGAATGCCCTTGCGGTCGAGTTCGAGCATATCAAACGCATGTACGAGCACGATGAGAGCCAGCGTGGAATCCAGGCCGCCGGACAGGCCGACAACTGCCGTCTTGGCATGCGTATGGCGCAGACGGGTGGCAAGGCCGGTCGCCTGAAGCGTCAGGATCTCCTCGCAGCGCTCATCGCGGAGCGCCTTGTTCGCCGGAACGAATGGCGTGCGCGGGAAGGTCCGGTCAACAAGGTCGTTCTCCACCGGCTCGAGCGAGAACGAGAACACGCTGCCCTCGATAGACTCGAATGTGTTCATGCGCTGACGCTCATGCGCCAGACGCTGGAGGTCGATATCCGCGTAAATGATGCCCTGCGAGAACATCTTGCTCTCGGACAGCAGCGCACCGTTCTCCGCGATGAGGTCGTGACCCGCGAAAACAAGGTCCTGCGTGGACTCGCCGAAGCCGGCGTCCGCATACAGGTACGCGCACAGCAGACGGCCGGACTGCTGACGAACAAGGTCGCGGCGATAGCCCGCCTTGCCGATGATCTCATCCGATGCGGACAGGTTGACGATAATGTGCGCGCCCATCTGCGCCAGCGTAGTAGACGGCGGATTCGGCACCCACAGATCCTCGCAAATTTCTACGCCGAAGGTGAACAGCGGCTGCTCATCGCACTGAAAAATGCTGTCGGTCACAATCGGTACATAGCGCGGCTCACCAGCTGTATCAGTAAGCGTTACGCTCTCGATCGAACCCAACGTATCTGCCGATACGAAATGGCGCTGCTCGTAGAACTCGGAGTAGTTCGGAAGATGGGTTTTCGGCACGAACGCCAGCACATCACCGGCATTTACGACAGCGGCCACGTTATACAGCTTGCCGCGCACGCGCAGCGGCAGACCGACTACGATGACAGCCGCAAGCTCTGCGGTCTCGCGGCAGACCGTGCGCAGCGCATCCAGCGCACCTTCGAGCAGGGTCTCCTGCAAAAACAGGTCGCCGCAGGTATAGCCGGTCAGGCACAGCTCGGGGAACGTGATGAGCTTCGCGCCTTTGGCAGCGGCCTCCTTCGCCAGCTTTACGATCTCAGAGGTATTATATGCGCAGTCCGCAGCGTGCAGATCAGGCGTTGCTGCGGCAATTTTGATAAATCCATCTCGCATCGGTGATGCTCCTTCCAGTGGAATAGTCCAGATAGAGTTAGTATACCTCTTTTTGCGCGTTTACGCAAGGGAAATGCCCTCAGAAGAAAACTTGTGCACCCACAAGACTGGGTACGCGAAGCGCGCAAGCGGTATGTTGTTTCCGAGCGAAGAGTTACCACCTGCGGGCGGCGGGAGTTCGCCGTACCCACGGCGTGGGGGCAAAAGGGTAGACACCTACGGTTTCTACCCTCTTGACTCCCGTTTCCCTTTATTTCTTAATCTGACGCAGACCAGAGACCGGCGACCGCTTCGAAACGGGGAACGGCAGAGGAGCTTTTCTACCGTAGGGGCGCACAGTGTGCGCCCATTTCTCTACCTATACGCAGTGTCAGATACCATTCTGCTACACATATCGGCTACTCCACGCAAGCGCGACATACCCGTGTCGCGCAACTCGTTTATCTGGATATTACGGACGGCACCTGCGAATTGCATTTGTCCATGTTATTCATTCGTACATATGGTGGGCGAAAACGAATCGCAAAACGAAAAAATGGAGAATGAAATGATTTCATTCTCCATTTTCAATTACTTACCGATCCACAACCGGAATCTCGGACTCATCCTTTTCATCCAGATGCTTCAGATAATGCTTTGTCTCTGCCGCGATCACGCCGGAGAGCAGCAGTACAGCGATCAGGTTCGGGATGGCCATGAATGCATTCAGCACGTCCGCAATAGTCCACACAAGGTCGAGCGCAAGCACGGGTGCACACACAACGACCGCGATAAACAGCACCTTATACGGCAGAATCGCCTTTTTGCCGAGCAGATACTCGGCGGCACGCTCGCCGTAGTACGACCATCCGAGGATGGTGGAGTACGCGAACGTAATGATGCTGATCATCAAAATCAGCGGACCGATATACGGAATCTGTGCGAATGCTGCGGTGGTCATCTGACCGCCGTTTGCCATATTTTCCGCATTGACCGCAGGATTTTTCATCATTGAGGAGACAAGCACCAGACCGGTCATCAGGCACACGACAACCGTCGTCCAGAAGGTGCCGGTCGCAGAAACGAGCGCCTGCCGCACCGGATTGCGCGTCTGTGCCGCGCTGGCAACCAGCGGTGCCGAACCCATGCCGGACTCATTCGAGAACAAGCCGCGTGCCACGCCGTACTGCAGCGCCAGACGGATGCCGCCGCCGACCAGTCCGCCGGTCACGGCGCCCGGCTTGAACGCCAGCACGAAAATGGCCTTGAGAGCCGGCAGCAGAAAATCGTAATTGGTGCACAGAATAACAATGCAGCCGACCACATAGAACAGCGCCATCAGCGGCACCAGCTTTTCGCACACAACTGCAATGGATTCAATGCCGCCAATAATGATAATCGCGGTGATAATGCCGAAAACAATGCCGATTGCGATACGCGGCAGGCTGATGGGAAGGTTGGTCTCCAGTACCTCGGCAATGGCGTTGATCTGCGTGCCGCAGCCGATGCCGAACGAGGCGAGCATAGCAAACAGCGCAAACAGCACCGCCATCACCTTGCCGAACTTCTTCCACTTGAGGCCGCGCTCAAGCGCGTACATCGCACCGCCCATCATGCGGCCGTCCGCGGTCTGCACGCGGTACTTGACCGCGATCAGGCTCTCCGCGTACTTGGTGGCAATGCCGAACACGCCGGTCAGCCAGCACCACAGCACAGCACCCGGTCCGCCGAGATAGATGGCCGTGCCGACACCGATGATGTTGCCCGTGCCGATGGTCGATGCGAGTGCAGTCGTCAGCGCCTGAAACTGACTGACGTCACCCGGCGAATCCGGGTCCTTTGTCACCGACAGGCGGATACCGGTGAAGGTCTTGCGCTGGATGAAGCCCGTGCGGAACGTCATAAAAATATGCGTACCGCACAGCAGCACCAGCATGGGCAGCCCCCAGATCCAGCTGTCGATTTTGTTCATTAATGCAACAAATACTTCCATGTATCCGATTCCTTCCTCACTTTTCTTCTCTTTCGGACAAGAGAAGGCGCTTACCCGCCATTTTTGTTCGGATAAGCGTCGCAGATTTATATTATATCGAATTTTCCGGAAATATGCAAGCATATTCGTGTGTATTCGACACTTTTCCGGCATTTGACGGGATATTGCGCGTTCTCCTATCGTATGCTATAATCGTATAGAATCAAAAACTATCGAGGTGTTCTCTATGAACTCTGTGAACTATAAACGACTGGAAAAGAGCCTGACCGATGTCATTCAGGAAGCACAGCTCAAGATTGGCTACGACCACCACCCGATCACGCTGTATTATCCCACGGAATCCGTGGCGCGTCTGCTCGGCACACCGGAGGAGGACGCGGACAGCACCGAGCGTGCGCTCGCTTCCCTTTCCGCGCACACCGCCGACACGCTCGGCGCAATCCAAGTCACCCGCGATGACAAGCGTTTCTGCTTCCACATTTCCGCAGAAGGCACACAGTATGTGCATGAACAACTGCCGGAACCCGCGTTTCTGCGTGCATTTCTGCAGGTAATGCGCGGCCTGACGGTCAGCTTTGACGATATTCTTGCGGTGTTCCATCAGTTTTCCGACAAGGTGCACTGTGAGAAGCTCGAGGGCAACGAGGAGTTTGACTACCTCGTGTACTTCGAGGACGGCACACCGGACAGCTACCGCTACTGCATCAAGCTGGATGATGACGGTGATGCCGTCTATCACCGCTTTACGCCAGAGGATTATGCGGCGTTTGGCTTCTAAACCTCACGCAGACATGAAAAAGGACGCTCCTTGAGCGTCCTTTCTGTTTTTGCGGTTTTACTGAGCAGACTCGGTAGTAGCCGTCTGCGCCTCGTCAGTCGCGGTCTGGCTGTCGGTCGAGGTCTGGTCTTTGCTCTGTGCGTCCTCAGTCTGCGCATTGCCGTCATCATCCGATGTATCGCTGTTCAGAACAGTCTGCACGTCAGCCGGCAGATAGTCCTTGGTGTTATCATAGGTGATCTCGTCGTAAGCATCGGTGGTCTGGATGTCAGCCTCGTCGATCCACTGCTGCATCATCTCGTCGATCGAGCCGGCAGTGCCCTTTTCGGAAGCAACAGCCGCAATGATGGAATCGCGCATGTTCTCGAACTCATCCTGATTCAGCTCGCAGCGCTTGATGATGTGGTAGCCGTACTTGCTCTTGACCAGGCCGGAAACTTCGCCTTCCTGCAGCGCCTTGGCAGCGTTGTAGAACTCGTCTACCATCTGACCCTCGGTGAAGGTATAGCCCTTGGCATACTGTGCTTCGCCTGCATCCTCGTTCTTCTCGGTCAGCAGCGCATCAAAGTCCTCGCCGTTGTTCAGGCGATCCAGAACAGCCTGTGCTTCCTTCTTTGCTTCCTCATCGGTGCGGGTGGTCTCGCCGGTGGACGGATTCTTAGTCAGAATGAGGATGTGCTTTGCAGTGATGTAGTTGTCATCGAAATACTTCTGCAGCTCGTCATCGCTCGGAACACTTACGCCGTTCTCGCCGAAGTAGTAATCCTTCAGCACCTGTGCGCATGCGCTGACATACTGGTAGTTATTGTAGTGGTCCATGTCAAAGCCGATCGAAGCCAGGCGCTGCAGATAAGCGTCCTCGCCGCCAAGCTGCTCCGCATTCTGCTTGTTTGCCGTAACAATGTTCTTCTTCTGGCTGTACGACAGGGACAGGCCCAGCTCATCCATCTTTTGCTTAACGATATGGATCAGAGCGACCTGCTGCTTTGCGGACTCCTTTGCGGCATCGCCGAATGTAGATGCCATATTCTTCTCAGAGAGACCGTACATAGCGTACATCTGCTGATAATTGATGATCTGGCTCATCATATAGCTTGCATACTCATCTGCGTGGATTTCCTCGCCGTTGACCGTCATAACGACCGGTGCATCGCTTTTCAGCTCCTGATAATCCACCACAAAGGTGGATGCGCCGTATGCGGTTGCGCTCATAACGACAGCCAGCATAACGACCAGCGCAACGATGCGCTGCACTAACTTGCTCATATTACTATGCTCCCTTTTCTGTATTTTACGAACGCTATCAGTATAACACTATTTCGGAACAGGCACAAGCGAAAACACAGAAACATCACAAATTTCGCTGCCCGCTGGGGACGCTGCCCGCTGGGGCACAAGGATGGACACCAAGGTTTCCACCCTTGTGAATCCCGCTTCCTTTATTCCTAATCTGACGCAGACCAGAGACCGGCGACCGCTTCGAGAAGGAGAACGGCAGTCGGGTTACTCTTGCGTATCTTTCGTGAAATATTCGCAGTTCACAGATAGCTTACTGCTACACAGACGGTTTACTCTCCGCAGGCGCGACACAATAGTGTCGCGCAACTCATTGGCCTGGCAGCTACAGACAGCACCTGCGAATTTCATCTGATGATAAATGTTATACCGTAGGGTGCGCCGACTCGGCGCACCTTTTCTAACGAAAAAACACCCGTAAAATGCAAAAATGGAGAATGAAAACCATCTGGTCAATTCTCCATTTTCCATTCTCAATTACTGCAAACAAAAAGAGAACCGCTTCCGCGGTTCTCTTTGCTCATTTCGCGTCAAACCCTTGACAGATAACCTCAAACAGCTCATTGATACGCTCATAGCGTCCCTTGAGGTACAGCCAGCCGAACAGCGCCTCGAGTGCAGTCGCGTAGGCATACTCTGCCACGGAGGCCGACTTCGGCACGGATTTCGGCTTTGCGTTGCGTCCGTGACGCAGAACGGTCTGCTCGTCTTCATCGAGCATAGGCTGAATGCGCTTTACCGCTTCCGCCTGCGCGGACGCACGAACGAGCTGGATCGTACGGCTGTGCAGATTTTTCGCGGTCTGAGTGCCGCCGCACGCCAGATGCGTGCGCACGAGTATCTCATAAACAGCGTCGCCCACATGGGCGAGTGCAAGACTCGTCATGCGGGCGATCGCAGCGTCATCCAGCACAGGGTGCAGATGATCGGTCATTACTTGTCCTCAGCAGCCTTTGCTTCAGCGGCCTGCTTTGCAGCCTCAGCCTTAGCCTTGGCAGCAGCAGCCTGCTTAGCCTGCATTTCCTTGAACTTGGCCTTCTCTTCCTCGGTCGGAACCGGCTCGATGCAGCCCTTCGGGCATACCTTGGTGCACATCTTGCAGTTCTTGCACTTGTCGTAGTCGATCTTGGCAACGCCGTCTACTACGTGAATTGCATCGAACTTACAGGTCTTCTCGCACATCTTACAGCCGATACAGCCGTTGGAGCAAACCTTCATTACTTCCGGACCCTTGTCCTTGTTCACGCAGTTAACGTGAACCTTCTTGACCTCGGATACCAGGTTGATGATCTTCTTCGGGCAGGTGGAAACACACTTGCCGCAAGCAACACACTTGTCGGTATCAACCTTTGCAACGCCGTCCACAATGTGGATTGCGTCAAACGCACAGGCCTTTACACAGGAGCCGAGACCCATGCAGCCAAAGGAGCATGCCTTCGGGCCGCTTGCTACACGCATTGCAGCGTTGCAGTCCTGCAGACCCTCGTAGTTTGCCTTGTCCTTTGCGTTGCAGCCGCCGTTGCAGTAAACGTGTGCAACCTGACGGTCGCCGGCAGCAACCTCAACGCCGAGTACCTTTGCGATCTTCTCAGCCGCAGCAGCACCGCCGACCGGGCAGCCATTTACCGGCGCACGGCCCTCTACGATTGCAGCAGCCAGACCGTCACAGCCCGGGAAGCCGCAACCGCCGCAGTTAGCGCCCGGCAGGCACTCGCGTACCAGCGGTACGCGCTCGTCAACCTCTACGGCGAAAACCTTAGCGGCAACGCCGAGCAGGATTGCGAAAACGATACCCATGATGAACAGTACCGCTACCGCGTAAATAACATTTTGCATATCCATTTCTTGTGTCCTCCCTTACCAAATCGACAGGCCGGAGAAGCCCATGAAGGACATAGCCAGCAGCGCTGCTGCAACCAGCGAGATCGGGAAGCCTTCAAAGCACTTCGGGCACTTGGAAGTAGCGTCCAGACGCTCACGGATGGAAGCGAACAGCACGATTGCCAGCGTGTAGCCGACACCGGCTGCAACGCCGTATACCAGAGAGCCGATGAAAGAATAGCTGTTGGAAATGTTGGTCTTAGCAGCACCGAGCACCGCACAGTTGGTGGTGATCAGCGGCAGGAAGATACCGAGCGCAGAGTACAGCGACGGCATAGCCTTCTTCATGAACATCTCGACGAACTGAACCAGCGTTGCAATTACGAGAATGAACGCGATGGTCTGCATGTAGCCCAGACCCAGGGGTTCGAGAATGAAGTACTGTACAGCCCAGGATGCTGCGGAAGCGATCGCCATAACGAAGATAACCGCCATGCCCATGCCGAGCGCGGTGTCGGTCTTCTTGGATACGCCGAAGAACGAGCAGCAGCCGAGGAACTGAACGAGAATGTAGTTGTTGACCAGGATTGCCGCGATTGCGAGCGACAGGATATCGGTCAAACCCATAGAGGCAGGTAAATTAAACACTTACTTGTCCTCCTTTCGAGCCATGATCTTCTGGATCGCAGCCAGGATGAAGCCCATCATGAGGAAGCCGCCGGCCGGCAGGATCATCATGACCATCGGGTTGGAGTGGAAGAACGGAACTGCGATGCCGTTTACGCCGTTAACGTAACCGGACAGGATGGTGCCTGCGCCGAGCAGCTCACGGAAGAAGCCCATGAGTACCAGAGCGAAGGTGAAGCCCAGACCCATTACAACACCGTCGAGTGCGGACGGCAGAACCTTGTTCTTGGAAGCATACGCCTCGGCACGGCCGAGGATGATGCAGTTTACTACGATCAGCGGCAGGAACAGACCAAGGGACGATGCCAGCGACGGCAGGAATGCCTGCATGGACAGGTCGATCATGGTTACGAAGGTTGCGATGATCGTGATGAATGCTGCGATACGGATCTTATCCGGGATAATTCTGCGCATCGCGGAAATAACGATATTGGAGCAGATGAGAACGACGGTAGCCGCCGCGCCCATGCCGATCGCATTCTGCAGAGAAGTGGTGGTTGCCAGCGTCGGGCAAAGACCGATCGTCTGCATGAAAACCGGGTTATCGAGGATAACGCCCGATTTCAGCTGTTCAGAAAATTTCATTTGGCTTTTCCTCCTTAACCCAGAGTAGCGACATATGCTGCCGCAGTATTAACGCCGTCGGTTACAGCACGGGAGGTGATGGTAGCGCCGGTGATCGCATTGATCGTGCCGCCGTCCTTGGCCACCTTGAGCTGACCGTCAGCAGTCTGACCTGCAAACTGGGTGATCCAGTTCGGGTCTGCCTGGCTCTTCGCACCGAGGCCCGGGGTCTCAGCGTGAGAGGTTACCTTTGCACCTGCAACGGTGCCGTCCGCATTGATGCCGACGATCATCGTCAGGTTGCCGCCGAAGCCCTTCGGCTCAACCTGTACGCAGTAGCCGATCTCTTCGCCGTCCTTGGTTGCCTTGTAAACGCCGTCGATCTGAGCAGCGGTACGGCCTGCCGGCAGGGTTACGCCAGCGGCTGCAACGTCCTCAGCGGACAGTGCGGTGCCGAGATCCTCGAAATCAGCGTCCGGGATGATCTCTGCCATTGCTGCGTTGCGGGTTTCGATACCGTTCTGGGTGATCTTATCCGCGGTTACACCGTTGATAACGCCCAGCAGCAGTGCACAGATGAACGTGATGAGGCCCAGTACGACGACAAGCTGTACGATGCCGCCTTCCTTTTTGCTGTTATCCATGATTTACTGCGCCTCCTTCTTAGCCTTGTCAAGCTGATAGCCGAACTTGCGCGGATGGGTCTTCTTGTCGATTGCCCAAACCAGCGTGTTCATGATCAGAATGGAGTAGGATACGCCCTCCGGCAGACCGCCGAAGTAGCGGATGAATACCGTCAGCAGACCGCAGCCAACGCCGAAGATGATCTGGCCCTTCGGGGTAACCGGGCTGGTAACGTAGTCGGTAGCCATGAAGATCGCGCCGAGCATCAGGCCGCCGGACAGTACCTGGCTGAGCATCCACTGTACGCGGGAAACATCGCCGGACAGCGGGAACAGGAAGGTGATGACAGCAACAGTAAGGATGTAAGCTGCCGGAATGTTGATGGTGATAACCTTGCGCCACAGCAGGTAAACGCCGCCTGCCAGCAGAGCCAGCGCGGAGGTCTCACCGATAACGCCGCCGGTCTGGCCGAGCAGCATCTCCAGCAGGCCGGTATCAGCCGGTACAGCACCGGTCTTGAGGGTAGCCAGCGGAGTTGCGGTGGAGATTGCGTCGGTAACGGTTACGTTGCCGAACAGCGGCAGGTTTGCATGCGGAGCAGTCCAGGTGGTCATGAAACCGGCCCAGGATGCCATCATGAACGCACGGGCACCGAGTGCCGGGTTCATAAAGTTCTTGCCGATGCCGCCGAACAGCATCTTAACAACGATGATGCCGAACAGAGCACCGAAAGCGCTCAGCCACAGCGGAGCTGCAACCGGAATGTTGAATGCGATAAGTACGCCCGTAACCAGGCAGGACAGGTCGCCTACGGTGTTCGGGTGATGAACGATTTTGTTGTAAATGGTCTCAAACACAAGGCTTGCCACCATTGCAATAACAACATGGATCAGCGCACGAGCGCCGAAGGTGTAAACTGCAACCGCCAGTGCCGGAACAAGTGCGATGAGCACATCGAGCATAAGGCTCCGGGTGTCATCATCCGCCTTGATATGCGGCGAGGAGGTTACGACTACTTTGCTAAGATCATAAGCCATTTTCGTTTTCCTCCTTACTTGTTCTCTGCGGGCTTTTCAGCCTCTGCCTTTGCAGCAGCCTCCGCCTCGGCCTTTTTCTTCTCAGCCTCAGCCTTGGCGCGCTCTGCAGCACGCTTAGCCTGGATCTTGCCCTTGGTCAGACGGAACTGTGCAACCAGCGGGATACGAGCCGGGCAGACGTAAGCGCAGGAGCCGCACTCGATGCAGTCCATCATGCCGCAGTCAACGGCGTTGTCCAGATCCTCCTGCTTGCCGTATACATTCATGTAGATCGGCAGGAGATGCATCGGGCAGGCGTTGATGCACTTGCCGCAGCGGATACACTGGGGATCCTTAACGCGCTTATCCTCATTGCCTGCAAAGGCGAGGAATGCGTTGGTGCCCTTGACAACCGGGGCATCCAGAGAGAACTGGGCGTTGCCCATCATCGGGCCGCCGGCAAGGAGCTTGTTCGGAGCTTCCTTGAAGCCGCCGCAGGCATCGATCAGCTTTTCGATCGGGGTGCCGATGCGTGCTTCGAGGTTCTTCGGCTCGGCAACAGCGGAACCGGAGATGGTAACGATACGGCGGATGACCGGCATGCCGGTGGTGAAGCGGCGGTAAACCGCACCTGCGGTATCTACGTTGAATACCGCGCAGCCGGCGTCTGCCGGCAGCTTGCCGGACGGAACTTCACGGCCGGTGCAGGCATTGATCAGCTGCTTCTCAGCACCCTGCGGGTACTTGCAGGTCAGCGGATACAGCTTGAGGCGCGGATCATCCGCGATCAGCTCTTCGATCTTGGCGAAGGTATCCTTCTTGTTTTCCTCGATCGCAATGATCGCGGTCTGTACGCCCATGATGTCGGCCAGCATCTTCAGGCCGCCGATGGTCTCTTCCGGACGCTCGAGCAGCAGGCGATGGTCGGACGTGATGTACGGCTCACACTCTGCAGCGTTGATGATGACCGTGTCGCACTTGCCGATACCGGACTGGATCTTGACATGGGTCGGGAAGGTTGCACCGCCATGGCCGACGATGCCGGCAGAACGGATGCACTCGATACGCTCCTCATTGCTCATGGAAGCGAAGTCGTAGGGATGCACGGACTCGTGCTTGCGGTCCTCGCCATCATTTTCAATTACGATGGACAGAACCTTGCTGCCGTTCGGATGCAGGCGAGGCTCGATTGCCTTTACCTTGCCGGAAACGGTAGCATGGACAGGAGCGCTGACAAAGCCGCCGGCTTCCGCGATAGGCTGTCCCAGGTCCACGGTGTCGCCGACCGAAACGATCGGCTTTGCCGGTGCGCCGATGTGCATGGAAACCGGCAGGATTACCTCATCAGGCAATGCCAGCTTCTCGATCGGCTTGGTGTTTGTCGCGGATTTATAGCCCGGGTCTGCGTGAGTACCCGGGTGTATGCCGCCACGGAACGAATACGCCATTTCTTTCACCTCTCTAATATTTTGCGCAAGAAGAACCGGACGCGCGCCCGGCTTCCTCTTCTTCAGAAATTGGCTGGCTACGCGTGGAGCATAGCCTTACAGTATAGATTATACTGTTTTTTGTACAGTATTGGCAAGACCAAAAGCAAAAAAAAATCGAATAAAATACAGATAAACTTTGTACATCTTGTTAAGTCTATCATTTTTATCCGCTTTTTCTTTGTGAATAACGCTCGGGTTCAGTCAGTTTAAACGGATGCAGGTATTCCCTTTCCGGCTTGCATTTTTCGCAAAACCGGCTGAACTGCGCGCAAAATGCGAAGTTTTGCCCTCTGCCTTTTGTGCACATTTTTCGTATACTGCTATTGACTTTCCCTTTCTTCGGTTATAATATGAATACATGAACATATGAACAATTGTTCATATATCATCAACCATCACCGACAGGAGGCGATCCGAAATGGCAGACGAACACAAGCATGAGGATACCTTATTAAATGAAAAAGTGCATGAGCACGAACATCATCATCACGAACACGATAAAGATGAATGCGATTGCGGCTGCGGACACCATCACCACCACGATGAGGACGAGGAGCACGAGCACCACCATCATCATGACGATGACTGCGACTGCGGCTGCGGACACCATCACCACCACGATGAGGACGAGGAGCACGAGCACCACCACCATCATGACGATGACTGCGACTGCGGCTGCGAACACCATCATCACCACGATGAGGACGAGGAGCACGAGCACCACCATCATCATGACGATGAATGCGACTGCGGCTGCGGACACCATCACCACCACGATGAGGACGAGGAGCACGAGCACCACCATCATGACGATGACTGCGACTGCGGCTGCGGACATCATCATCACCACGATGAGGACGAGGAGCACGAGCACCACCACCACCATCATGACGATGACTGCGATTGCGGCTGCGGACACCATCACCACCACGATGAGGACGAAGAGCACGAGCACCACCACCACGAACATTCTGCAGGCGCGCACAGCGTCAAGCGCGTTTACACGCTGCAGAATGTCGGCTGTGCACACTGCGCGGCAAAAATGGAGCAGCGCATCAGCGAACTCGAGGGCGTGGAGGACTGCGTTCTCGTATTTGAGACCAAGCAGCTGCGCGTAACCGGCGAAAATCCGGATGCGCTCCTGCCTGAAATCCGCAAAATCTGCTCCGGCATTGAGAGTGAAGCCAAGGTCATTGCACCCAGGCCCAAGCACTACGGCAAGGACGGTCAGCGCGTTTACACGCTCGAAAACCTTGGCTGTGCGCACTGTGCCGCGAAAATGCAGCACCAGATCAGTCAGCTCGACGGTATCGATGACTGCGTACTGGTTTATGAGACCAAGCAGCTGCGCGTCAAGGGCGACAATCCTGATGCACTGCTTCCCGAAATCCGTAAAATCTGCTCAAATATCGAGAGCGAAGTCAAGGTAATCGCTCCCGAGGAGGAAAAGGAAGAGAGCAGCAGCCATCCGCTTGCCGAAATGCTCATCGGTGCAGTGCTGTTCGTTGCCGGTCTGCTCATTCCGGCCATGGCTGTCAAGCTGGTGCTGCTCATCGCGGCTTACCTGCTGCTCGGCCGCCATGTCCTGCTGACGGCTGTCAAGAACATCGGCCGCGGTCAGGTATTTGACGAAAACTTCCTGATGGCCGTTGCAACCATCGGTGCATGGGCGGTCGGCTCGTTCGACGAGGCTGTCGGCGTTATGCTGTTCTACCGAGTCGGCGAATACTTTGAGGATCGTGCGGTTGACCGTTCGCGCAAGCAGATCATGGACGCGATCGACCTGCGTCCCGAGACGGTAAATCTGGTCAAGGACAACGGCAAAATCGAGGTTATTCCGGCCGAGGACGCACAGGAGGGCGACATTGTTCTGGTGCGCCCGGGCGACCGCGTTCCGCTGGACGGCGAGGTTGTCGAAGGCGAAAGCCGTCTGGATACCTCGGCTGTTACCGGTGAGCCGGTTCCGGTTCGTGTCGCTGCCGGCGACAAGGCAACCTCCGGCTGTGTCAACACCGACGGTGCGATCAAGCTGCGTGTTACCCACATTCTCGCTGAGAGCATGGTACAGCGTATTCTCGACAGCGTGGAGAATGCAGCGGCCCGCAAGCCGAAGATCGACCGCTTTATCACCCGTTTCTCCCGCGTTTACACCCCGGCTGTTGTTGCGATTGCCCTGCTGACCGCCATTATCCCGAGCCTTGTTACCGGCGAGTGGCACAAGTGGGTCTACACCGCGATGACCTTCCTTGTAATCTCCTGCCCGTGCGCACTGGTGCTCAGCGTACCGCTGACCTACTTCTCCGGCATCGGCGCAGGCTCCAGACGCGGTATCCTGTTCAAGGGCGGCGCTTCTCTGGAAGCACTGAATAACGTTAAGACCATCGTTATGGATAAGACCGGCACCATCACCAAGGGCAACTTTGTGGTACAGAAGGTCGTTCCGGCGCAGGGCGTTCCGCTCGATGAGAATGAGCTTCTGTGGCTGGCTGCCGCCTGTGAAGGCGCTTCCACCCACCCGATCGCCAAGTCCATCATCAACTCCTACGAGGAGCGCAAAACGTCCGCGGCAAAGGCCGGCGACTTTTCTCTTGTTGCCGTTGGTGCAACGGTTGAGAACATCCGCGAGCAGGCCGGCGAAGGCGTTTTCGCCGAGCTTGAAGGCAAAACTATACTCTGCGGCAACGTAAAGCTGATGGAGCGCAATAATATCGACCTTTCCGGCTACCACGGCACCCCGGGCAGCACGGAAGTGCTGCTGGCGATGGACGGTCACTTTCTCGGTCATGTTGACATTTCCGATACCATCAAGGCAGATGCCAACTCCGCAATCAGCCGCATGAAGGCTCAGGGACTCACCACCGCCATGCTGACCGGTGACGGTCAGGCCAGTGCGGACGCGGTTGCGCAGGAAGTCGGCATTGACGAAGTGCGTGCCCGCCTGCTCCCGCAGGATAAGCTATCGGCGCTGACCGATATCCGCGAGAAGCGCGGTGCGGTTATGTTCGTCGGTGACGGCATCAACGATGCTCCCGTACTCGCCGGTGCAGACGTCGGCGCGGCAATGGGCAGCGGCGCAGATGCGGCAATCGAGGCCGCAGATGTGGTGTTCATGAAGGCCGACCTGACTTCCATCCCGATCTCGGTCAAGATCGCCCGCAAGGCGAATATCGTCTCCAAGGAGAACATCGTGTTTGCACTCGCGGTCAAGATCCTCGTTATGATCCTCGGTCTGTTCGGTATCGCATCCATGTGGCTGGCCGTATTCGCCGATACCGGCGTGGCTATGCTGTGCGTGCTCAATTCGATCCGCATGCTGTATATGAAGACCGAATAACACATACTCTTTGCACCTCTTATATAGAAAGGCTCCCGTTCCGGTTGGAATGGGAGCCTTTTGTATACCATATAGTCTGTGCTGATACACAGGGTTTCCGCCTGAAAGGCGAACGGAACTCGCCTGCGCGGCGGTGCGCACAAGAGGGTAGAAACCGCAGGTGTCTATCCTCTTGCCCACCGCCGTGGGTATGGCGGTTACTTATGAAAAACATACTCTTTTCTGAAAGTCCTCGGTGCCATACCAACCGCCTTGGAAAACTGCGCATTGAAATGGCTCGGGTTGTCATACCCCACCTGCGATGCAATCCGCGTTACCGGCAAATCAGTTGTGATGAGCAGCGTCTGCGCTTCGCCAATCCTGCGGCGCAGAACATACTGCAGCGGCGAATATCCGGTCACTTCCTTGCAGATATGCGCCAGATAGTACGGACTGACGTGCAGCGCATCCGCCATCTGCTGCAGAGAAAATTCGTCCGCAAAATGCTTGTCGATGTAATCCTTGATACGCTGTGCAAAGGCATTGCCGCTGTGCGTGCTGCCCTCGGCTGCGGTCGCGCGGAACTGCTGCACAAGCGTCAGGATCGCAAGCAGAAGATGATGTGCACCGTCGTCGTTGCCCTCGGTCAGTTCATTGTAAAGCACGTCGTACAGATGCTCCAGCCGCACGGTCTGCGGCTCGATCAGGCGGCACACCGGACACGAATCCTCCGCGATCAGCGTATTTTCGCGCAGTCCGGGCACAGCCAGTCCGCCAAGCGCCAGACTCGAGGTTGCCACCGGACGATCCGGTCCGGACGGCTCATCGTGCACGACGCGGCTGTTGAAGATAAACAGATCGCCGCGGCGTGCCTCATACGGCGTGCCGCCGACAAAATAGCGGCTCTCGCCGCCTCGCACGAGTACAATTTCCACTAAATCATCATGTGCGTGCATAACGCGCGGATGCGCCGATGCCTTCTCATCTGTGCGGCTGACCGAAAACAGACGCGGCATCTGCGTCAGACCGAATGGCGCTTCATATTCCTTTTTCACAAAGCATTGAATCATAAAAACGCTCCTTTTCCCTCAATTTCGCGGCAAAAGCGCCTTTCTGCGACGGAGATAGTATCCGTGAAAAACCAGCCGGTCGGGATAGCAATCCGGATACCAACCTCACCGACCGGCCCTGCCAGCGCAAACCAGATCAAACCTTTGGCGATACTGCCTTTTGTCAGATCGCGGTACATATAATCAGATAAACTCATTATAGCGCTCCTGCGATGAAAACTCAATGCAGCGCTTCGCCCGCTGCGGTCCGGCAGGGCTGCGGATAACAGAAAGCCTGCCACCTATGGTGACAGGCTTTCTCTATGCTGATTTTATCGAATCGGCAGCATCTTGCCGGTCTCGAAGGATTCCTTGCAGCGGTAAGCAGCCTCGGAAACGGCGGTGCCGTCATAAACGGTGAGGTCAGCCGGCTTGGTGTTGTCGCGGACATGGCCGGTGAAGGCAGCCATCTCGGCTACGAAAGCCTCGTGCCAGCGGCTCATGAAGTCCGGATAATACTCCTCGCGGGAGCCGTGCTCGTCCACGATATTCAGCAGGTTCTTTGCGCCGACGTTTGCAATGCGCAGCGTGCCGTGGGTGCCGATAATCTCGGTCTCGACATTGCAGCCTGCGGCATGGGTGCGGTTGGTGAACATGAAGCCCATTGCGCCGTTCTCCATCTGGATGGTAGCAGCTGCGTTGTCCGCATCGTTCAGCTCCTTGTACAGGTCGAACTCGAATACGCCGCCGATTGCCCATACATTCTTGACATCCGAGCCGGTGAACCAGCGGATGAGGTCGATATCATGTACGCACATATCGAGGTACTGACCGCCGGAGTGCGGTGCAAACTTGAGGGTAGACTCGATGGTGGAACGCGGGTCCTGCGTGTAGGAGCGAACCAGAACAACCTTGCCGATATCGCCGTTGTCAATCCTGCGCTTTGCCTCGGCGTAGGACTTGTCAAAGCGGCGCATGAAGCCAAGCTGGAAAATCAGGTCAGGATGTGCCTCGATGACCTTCTCGGCAGCCTTGCACTGTGCAACATCCGTGCCGAGCGGCTTCTCGCAGAACACATGCTTGCCGTGGTTCATGGCAATTTCAATCTGCTGGCAGTGCAGGAAGGACGGGGAAACGATAACGATCGCGTCCAGCTCCGGATTCTTGCACATTTCCTCAAAATCAGTGTAAGTATTCGGCACGCCGAGCTCTGCCGCAACTTCCTTTACGCGGTTTGCATCTACGTCGCAGATAGCTGCCAGTTCGCAGCCCGGAACCTGCGTTGCAAGGTTCTTCGCGTGCTCATAACCCAGACGACCCAGACCTACCGAACCAACCTTAACAGTTTTCATGGTATATTCTCTCCTTTTTTATATGTAACTCTCTCTCTCTCTTACGCGGCGGTTTTGCCGCTCTCCATTTGATGATTCTATTGTAGCGTTTCGGGGACTGAAAAAACAGAGCATTCTTGCGAAAAGAACGCCCCTATTGGCGGGATATGAGCGGAGCTCTCGGGCAAACTTTCAAATTCTTGCGGTCGATGTAAAAAGGCAGACCCGACGGTCTGCCTTTACGCTTACGTTCTCAGCTGACATGAATGACGGCCACCGGACAGCCGCCTGCGGCCTCCTGCGCACCCGCCTGCTCCTCTGCGGTCTCCGGCTGATGATGGACTTCGGCAAGGCCGTCCTCCGCAATGCGGAACACGGAAGGACAGGTTCCTTCACACAGACCGCAGGAAATACAGCCGTCTCGTTCGATTGTAATGTGCATACCGATACACTCCTTTCGGAAATTCAGTTTGCCCCGTTTCCGATGATTTATGCGTGCCTGCGCAGAAATTCCCGTACTTCGTCTGCTGTCGGCACCGAGGGAGCCGCGCCTGTGCGCGAGACTGCGAGAGCGGATGCCGCCGAAGCCTCCTGCAGTGCGGTCTGCACCGATTTCCCTGCGCTGACCGCCGCAAGAAAGTATCCGCAGAAGGTATCTCCGGCAGCGGTGGTGTCCACGGCCTTTACCTTAAATGCAGGAAGCTGAAACCGACCTTCCTCTCCATCATACAGCACACCGTCCGCGCCGACGGTCATAACGACCGACGCATTCGGATATTTTGCCCGCAAAGCCGTCAGCGTATCCTCGAAATCTGCATTTGCATCCGTTCCCGCAAGCTGTGCCGCTTCGATTTCATTCACCATAAACAGGCTGACGCACGCAAGCGGCAGCTTTTCGGTATTCTCCGGCACGGGAGACGGATTGAACACCACCCGCAGTCCCTTTTCATGCGCACGGCGGATGATCTCCGGCACGAGGTTGACCTCATTCTGCAGCAGCACCCAGTCGTCCGGCTGCGCGGTGTCGAGCACCCGCTCGATATACTCGCTCGTCATGCTTCGGTTTGCGCCGCCGAACACGATAATCCGGTTCTGACCGGCGGCGCTTATCTCGATAACGGCATGTCCGGACGGCCCGTCCACCTCGCGCAGCAGCGAGGTATCCGCACCGGATTCCCGCAGCAGATCGGCCATAAAGCGGCCTTCCGCGCCGATCGCGCCCGCGTGCAGCACCTCTGCGCCCGCTCGAGCCGCTGCCAGTGACTGGTTGAGCCCCTTGCCGCCCGCAGCCACGGCATAGTCCTTCGCGGTGATGGTCTGTCCCGGCCGTACAAACTGCTCCACCTGATATACCTTATCTATATTCAGCGAACCGAAATTGATGATGCGCATAGCTTCGCTCTCCTTCTCTTTTTCTGTCAGTATAGCATATCCGTTCTCCAGCCGCCACTATAAGCAGCTTTTTATTGGTATTTTCTCCAAAATCGCTGAGTTACGATTGACTTATCTGCCAAAAAGTTCTATTATTTTAATATGTTTCTACAAGAAAGGGAGGGGACTTTTTTGAGTCGTTTATCCATTGAAACGCCGGGCAAGGCTGAGACCGTCATTGCCGGCTTGTACCGCGATATCGAGCGGCGCATCAGCGCCAGTCCTCCGGGTCTGTGTCCGGTGGATATGTCGCTGTCGTTCCTGCGTCTGTGCCATGCACAGACCTGCGGCAAATGTGTTCCGTGCCGCATCGGTCTGGGGCAGTTGACCACTCTGCTCGAGCAGGTGCTGGACTCCACCGCAACACCGGAGACCATTGACCTGATCGAGAAAACCGCCCGTGTTATTCAGGATACGGCGGACTGCGCCATCGGCTATGAGGCTGCCCGCATGGTTCTGCAGGGCGTGCAGGGCTTTCGCGATGACTACCTCTCCCATGTGGAGAGCGGCCGCTGCCTGTTCGGCTGGGATCATCCGGTGCCGTGTGTGGCACTGTGCCCGGCCGGAGTGGATATTCCGGGCTACATTGCACTCGTGCGTGCCGGCCGTTACAATGACGCCGTGCGCCTGATCCGCAAGGACAACCCCTTCCCGACCGTATGCGGCTATGTCTGCGAGCACCCGTGCGAGGCACACTGCCGCCGCAGCATGGTGGACGATGCGGTCAACATCTGCGGCATCAAGCGTTTCGCGTGCGACCACGCGGACAACACCACGCCGCCGGATTCCGCACCTTCGACCGGCAAGCGCATCGGCATCATCGGCGGCGGACCGGGCGGTCTGTCGGCGGCGTATTTTCTGTCGCTGATGGGTCACCAGGTCGTAGTCTATGACCAGCGTCCCAAGCTCGGCGGCATGCTGCGCTACGGCATTCCGGATTATCGTCTGCCGCAGGACAAGCTGGATGCGGACATCGACTTCATCCTGTCCACCGGCATTGAGGTGCATACCGGCGTTTCCATCGGCCGCGATATTTCGTTCGCTGAGATTGAGAACCAGTACGATGCGGTTTACATCTCCATCGGTGCGCATAACGACAAGAAGATTGGCATTCCCGGCGAGGACGCAGTCGGCGTACACTCCGCGGTGCAGCTGCTCCGCGACATCGGCGAGGGCCGCGTGCCGGACTTCAAGGGCAAGCGCGTCTGCGTCATCGGCGGCGGCAACGTGTCGATGGATGCAACCCGAACCGCAATCCGTCTCGGTGCCTCCGCAGTAACGTGCGTCTACCGCCGGCGCGTGACCGATATGACCGCACTCGCAGAGGAGATCGAGGAAGCACAGAGTGAAGGCTGCCAGATTCTCTCGCTGCAGGCGCCCGATCACATTGAGACCGATGAAACAGGCCGCGTTACCGCTCTGTGGACGCGTCCGCAGGTCATCGGCGCCTACGGCAAGGACGGTCGTCCGCGTCCCTACGATGCCGATCAGCCGCTGCTCCGCACACCGTGCGATGTCGTTATCGTAGCCATCGGCCAGTCCATCGACGCAAAGCCGTTCGAGCAGATCGCTCCGGTCGTGCGCGGCAAGATTCAGGCCGAATCCGACGCATTTGTGCCGAACACCCCGCATGTATTCGCGGGCGGCGATGCCGTTACCGGTCCGGCGACCGTTATCCGCGCGGTAGCCGCCGGCAAGGTGGCTGCGGCCAACATTGACGCACACCTCGGCTTCCGTCACGTTATCAAGAGCGATGTTGAGATTCCGGCACCGCATCTGACCAACATGCCGGCCTGCGGCCGCATCGAGCTGCGCAGCAGACCCGCCGAGGAGTGCGTCGGCAACTTTGATCTGGTAAAGTGCGGCATGACCGAGCAGGAGGTTCATCAGGAGACCTCCCGCTGTCTGCGCTGCGACCACTTCGGCTACGGTATTTTCAAGGGAGGGCGTTCTTCTAAATGGTAAATCTGACGATCAATTCTATCCCGGTGACTGTACCGGAAGGCACCACCATTCTGGATGCCGCCGCCTCTGTCGATATCGAAATCCCCAGCCTGTGCTACCTAAAAGAGCTGAACGAAATCTCCGCCTGCCGCGTCTGCTGTGTCGAGGTCGAGGGCGAGGGCAAGCTGGTTCCCTCGTGCAACAACGTTGTGCGTGAAGGCATGGTCATCCGCACCAATTCTCCGCGTGCACTCGAGGCGCGCCGCGTCAATATGGAGCTTATTCTCTCGCAGCACGACAACAAGTGCGCGACCTGTATCCGCTCGGGCACCTGCCAGCTGCAGAAGATTGCAAACGATATGGGCATTCTGGGTGTTTCCTACCCCACCGACCTTGCACGCGGCAAAAAGGCAGACTGGACGACCACGTTCCCGCTCTACCGCGATGTAAACAAGTGCATCAAGTGCATGCGCTGCATTCAGGTATGCGACAAGGTGCAGTCGCTGTCCGTCTGGGATATCAGCGGCTCGGGTGCGCGCACCACCATTGATGTTTCGGGAAACCGCGTGATCAAGCAGGCGGACTGCTCGCTGTGCGGACAGTGCATCACGCACTGTCCGACCGGCGCTCTGCGCGAACGCGATGACACGCAGAAGGCATATGCTGCGCTTGGCGATCCGGACCGCGTGACCATTGTGCAGATTGCTCCGGCCGTGCGTGCTGCATGGGGCGAAGCCTTCGGCATGCCGACCGGCAAGGCAACCGTCGGTCAGCTGGTGTCCGTTCTGCGCAAGCTGGGCGCAGATTATGTGTTCGACACCACGTTTTCCGCCGATCTGACCATCATGGAAGAGGGCACCGAGCTGCTCCAGCGTCTTCAGGCGGGCGATCTGGACAATCAGCCGATGTTTACCTCGTGCTGCCCGGGCTGGGTGCGCTTTTTGAAGTCGCAGTTCCCGGAAATGACCGGCCGTCTGTCCACCGCTAAGTCGCCGCAGCAGATGTTCGGCGCGGTCGGCAAGACCTGGCTGGCACACAACCTCGGCGTGGATGCGGACAAAATTTACAGCATCTCCATCATGCCGTGCATCGCAAAAAAGGCCGAGCGCGAGCTGCCGAGCATGGATTCGGCCGGTCACGGCAGCGATGTCGATCTGGTCATCACCACCCGAGAGCTGGCGCGCATGGCGCGTGCCGAGCACCTCGATGTGGAAAACATCGCGGAATCCGCGTTTGATTCTCCGCTGGGCGACGGCACCGGCGCAGGCGTTATTTTCGGCGCGACCGGCGGCGTTATGGAGGCCGCGCTGCGTTCGGCGTACTTCCTCACCACCGGCGAAAATCCGTCGCCGGATGCATTCCGCGAGGTGCGTGACGACGGCACGATTTCTCCGCTGCCGTGGCGCGAAGCGACGTTCGAGCTGGCAGGCCGGACTGTGCGCTGCGCGGTAGCAAGCGGACTGGGCAACGCACGTCAGCTTCTGCACTCGCTGCAGCGCCGTGAGGTACACTATGAGTTTGTGGAGATCATGGCATGTCCGGGCGGCTGTGCAGGCGGCGGCGGTCAGCCGGTGGACGGCACCGACCGCGAAAAGGCCGCCGACCGCGGCAAGGTTTTGTTCCGACTCGATCAGAATGCACCGCTGCGTTTTTCGCACGAAAATCCGGCGGTTCAGGCGTTGTACCGTGAGTATCTGGATGAGCCGTGCTCGCACAGAGCGGAGGAATTGCTGCATTGCGACCATTTCGCATGGCAGATGAACGCTTCCCGCTGAGGGCACAAGAGGATAACAACCTACGGTTTTTACCCTCTTGTGAATCTCCCATTTCCCTTTTGGGATAGCACGGCGGCTGTTCAGAACTGAGACTATAAAGGAACGAGCGTACGGTTCCTCTTCCGCAGGGCGGACCTTTGGGTCCGCCCATTTCTTTTTCTTAGCCGCTCAAGCTGTTTTCGTACTGCTACACATGCGGTTAGTCTACGCTGGGTGCGGCACAAGGTGAATTGCCCGTAGGGCAAGAGAAGGTCCCCTGGGGGATAATAGTGCCGCACAATTCGTTGGCACGTTATATAATAGACAGCACCTGCGAATTTAGATATTTAATACCATTTATCTTCGTAGGTGCCGTGCGTTACAACGTGCGAAAAAGTTGCGCAACACTCCTGCGTTGATTGAACCACCTGTGTAGCAGCAAGGAATCCGGCACTGCGTAGAGGTAACGAAATGGGAGCACACTGTGCTCCCCTACGGTAGAAAAATCCTCTGCCGTTCCCCCTTTTTCGAAGCGGTCACCGCTCTCCGATTTTCGCCAGACTATCTAACAAGGGAAAGGCAGGAGTTCAAAGAGGAAGGGAAACCGCAGGTGTTCCTTCCTTTTTGCCCCTGCGGCGGGTGCCGCACTCTCCCGCGCTCCGCAGAGCGCAACTCTTTCGCTGAGATTCAGTGAAAAACTCCCCGCCCGTTAGGAACGAACACGCCTGCGCAGTTCGCGTACCCCATCTATTCGGTGCAAAAAGAGACAGAAAAACGGCACAGCCAACGCTGTGCCGTTTCGCTTATTTATTCGATATTCTGTGCGCAGATAATGGAAATTTCCGAACCCTTATTACTGTTTTCCGGCTGAATATTCTTCTGCAGCAGGTCTGCGAGCAGGCGCAGCGGCTGGCTGCCTTGCCGGAACAGATCCTGTGTGATGGTCAGATCAAGCGAGCCGTCGAGCAGCATTTGCTTGCGGCGCGGCGACATATCATGTGCGATCACACGCACCTGCTGATCCATGCCTGCAGCTTTGAGTGCGTCCACGCAGCCGGTAACGCTGCGGTTTGCCATATAGATGGCCGCCGGCGGATTGTCTGACTGCAGCGCCGCCGTGACGCGGTTATAGGTCAAACGGTAGTCGTTATAGGTCTCCTCAATCTCGATCTGCGAGGAAGAGAAGCCCTTTTTCTTTAGATGCTCGCAGAAGCCGTCTAAACGGGTGCGGTGGCCATCGTACTCCAGATTACCCGCCATCGCCAGCACACGCGCGTTTTTCGGCACGCACTTGCTGAGCAGCTCGGCGGCAATACGGCCGCTTTGTGTGTAATTTTGACCTACAAAGCACAGACGGCGGCTGTTCGGCAGATCCGAGTTGAACGTGATGCACGGAATGCCCTGTTCGGCCAATTCTCCGATGCGTGCTTCGATCGAAATATCATTTAATGCACACAGTGCGATGCCCTGCGCACCCCAGTTTACCAGCTCGTCCAGCAGCTCGATCGTCTCGCGCGGAATATCTGTTTCACAAGTGCACACACGCACCTCAACATCGCGCTTTTCCAGCTCGGAACGCGCAGCCTGAATGCCTCTCGGGACATCCTCGTGGAACGGACCGCTCCAGTTTGGCAAAAGCACACCCAAACGCACAGGTTTGAGCGGCAGCTTTGCCTCTGCGGCCTGCCGATGCGCCTCCTTCGGAGAAAGATAACCGGTCTCCTGAATGGCATTCAGCACACGCGCACGCACATCCGCGCGCACATACGAACGATTATTTAATACACGGTCTACCGTGCCGCGGGAAACACCCGCAAGCTCAGCAATCGTTTGAATCGTTGGTCTTTTGTTCATAGTCCTTCACCTTTTCGTAATTACTCTTTAATATTATCCTGCATCTTTGCGATGTTTCTTTTCTCTGTGCTTATTATACCATATTTCTGTGCTTTGTGAAGACAGGATCTGTGCTTTCCTTCTTTCTGTGCATTTGCACATACCGCTTTTGGCACAAGTTTTCCGATATATCCGGTGCTTTATGCTCTATTTTTCATTTTTTTCAAAACTATGTGCGATATTCTGTGTTTTTCACAGAATGTGTGCTTTGTACGACATATACAATTACACACATCGAACCTTGTGACTGCCCTTGTTTCCCGCATATTTGTTTTGTATTTTTCGATTTATACGCATTTTACGCGCATTTTATCCGCTTATTTTGACATTTTTTCATTCGAACGATTTCCACACCGGCAAATTACCTGTTGACACTTTCGTACCCGCTCGCTATAATAAGCACATAAACAGCACATAGCACACAATCGCACAGTGCTGAGAGAGAGACAAGAGAAGAAAAACGAAAAAAGAAAGGGAGACACACTATGAAAAAGAGACTGTTAGCAGCCCTGCTCACCAGCGCCCTCGCACTCAGCCTGACCGCTTGCGGCGGCGGCACCGATTCTTCCGCAACCGACGGCGGCGACACCGCCTCCACCCATGACGGCCCGTACAAGATCAGCATGGTGCTCAAGACCAACGCTGCCGAGTTCTGGAACATTGTTCAGGCAGGCGCTGAGGCATATGAGGATGAGCACCCGGATCAGGTCAGCCTGGACATCAAGGGTCCTCCGGCTGAGACCTACTACGAGGAGCAGCTCAACACCATCCAGACCGACCTTGCGGTTGAGTCCTACGACGGTTACCTGATCGCTCCGCTGCAGTCCGAGGCTGTTGCAACCGCTATCGCAAACACCGACAAGCCGGTTGTAGCATACGATACCCGCATTGATTCCGACAAGTGCCTCGCATTCGTCGGCACTGGCAACAAGGAAGCAGCCAAGGAGGGCGGCAAGGCCGCTGTTGAAGCTGCAAAGGCAGCCGGCTGGACCGATATCAAGTGCATCGAGATCGCAGGCGTTCAGGGTGACGCAACCAACACCGCCCGCATGGAAGGCTACCGCGAAGGCGTAAACGAAGCCGGCGGCGAGTTCCTTGATGCAGAGACCCAGTACGCTAACGCAACTGCTGACCTCGCTGTAACCGCGATGGAAGGCATCATGAGCAAGTATCCGGAAGGCGTTGCCATCATCTGCTCCAACAACGACGATATGGCGCTGGCAGCTGCCCGTACCGCAAAGGACAATCCGAACTATGCAAAAACCATCTTTCTCGGCTTTGACGGCCAGAAGTCCGCAGTAGAAGCCGTTCTGAACGGTGAGCTGACCATGACCGCTGCACAGAACAACTTCGACATCGGCTACAAGGCAGTTGAGACCATCGTGAAGATCCTGAACGGCGAGGAGTACGGCGACGTAGACACCGGCACCGAGATCATCACCAAGGACAACGCACAGGCTCGTCTGGATAACTTCGCAGACTGGCTGAAATAATTCCTTGAAATGCACGCATTTCAAGGAGATGGGAAACACCGCGGCTTTGCCGCGGATGATTCCCGGGCGAAAATCAGCGTGTCGCACAGCGGCACACCGATTTTCTTACTTGTAAAAAAACGCAGATACATGCTCCGCGTTTTTTTGTGAAGGCAACGCCTTCACGATTTAATACCGCCTGCGGCGGAAACTATGTATGGAAACGCGCTCCAACGCTTCATACAAACCTCTCTTTTTATTCCAAATGTTCATTTAAGGAGGAACACCCATGAAAGTAGGTATTATCGGTGCGGGTCGTATCGGTAAGGTACATGCGAAGAATATTTCCATGTTCGTACCGGAGATGGAGATCAAGACCATCGCTGACCCGTTTATGAATGAGCAGACCGAGGCTTTTGCCAAGTCCTGCGGCATTCCGAACACCACCAAGGACGCAAACGACATTCTGAACGATCCCGAGATCGATGCAGTTCTGATTTGCTCCTCTACCGACACCCATTCCAAGTACATCATCGAGGCTGCTCACGCAGGCAAGAACATCTTCTGCGAGAAGCCGATCGATTATGATCTGGAGAAGGTTCACGCTGCCATCAACGCGGCCAAGGAAGCCGGCGTTAAGCTGCAGATCGGTTTCTGCCGCCGCTTCGACCACAACCACCGCGCAGTTTACGACATGGTTCGTGACGGCAAGGTCGGCAAGGTCAACATCATCAAGATTTCCTCCCGCGATCCGGAGCCGCCTCCGGTATCCTATGTTAAGGTTTCCGGCGGTATCTTCTACGATATGATGATCCACGACTTCGATATGGCCCGCTTCCTCGCAGGCAGCGAAGTTACCGAGGTAAATGCAGTTGGTTCCGTTCTGGTCGATCCGGGCATCGGTGAGGCCGGCGACGTTGATACCGCGCTCGTTACCCTCAAGTTCGCAAACGGCGCGATCGGCGTGATCGACAACAGCCGCAAGGCAGTTTACGGTTACGACCAGCGCGTTGAGGTATTCGGCTCCGAAGGCTGTGCCGAGGACCAGAACGACACCCCGAACACCGCTGTTCTGTCCACCGCAGACGGCGCTGTACACGGCGTAGCCTACAAGGTAATGTGGGACCGCTACACCGGCGCATTCGTTGCCGAGATGCAGGCGTTCGCAGATGCCGTTATCAATGACAAGGAGACTCCGGTTACCGGCGAGGACGGTCTGTATCCGGTACTGATGGCAGCTGCTGCTACCAAGTCTCTGCACGAGGGCCGTCCGGTCAAGATCTCCGAGATCGAGGCTTAATCACAACTTAATTTTCACACCACGCACACAGTCTAAGCAATGTGCTAAAACCGTTGGTGCGCTATGCACCAACGGTTTTTCTATGCAAATTTGAGGGAGTTAGAACAGAGAAAATGTTATTCACTTGCGTAACCTTTGTATTTTTACGATTTTAGTTGCGGTCATCTCCTATGTTAAGACCAAGGGCGATGACCAGACCACCGCTGACGGCTACTTTCTGGCAGGCCGCGGTCTGCCGGGTGTCGTTATCGCAGGCTCGCTGCTGCTGACCAACCTTTCTGCAGAGCAGCTTGTCGGCACAAACGGCCAGACCTGGGCGATTGGCATGAGTCCAATGGCGTTCGAAGTAATGGCGGCCACCGCACTCATCGTGCTGGCGCTGTTCGCCGCACCGCGCTACCTGAAGAGCGGCATCACCACCATCCCGCAGCTGCTCGGCGAGCGCTACGACCGACCCACCAAGCTGTGGTTCTCCATCGCTTACATTATTCTGTATCTGTTCGTGCAGATCCCGGTAATCCTTTACTCCGGTTCGCTGGTGTTTGAAAACATTTTCAATCTGTCCGGTATCCTCGGCATTACCAAGTTCCAGTCCATCGTTATCCTGTGTATCCTTATCACTATCATCGGCTCGATTTACGCTATCTTCGGCGGTCTGAAGGCTGTTGCAGTATCGGATACCATCAACGGCGTGGGCCTGCTGATCGGCGGTCTGATGATCCCGTTCCTGGCACTCAACGTGCTCGGTCATGCCTCCGGCAGCGAGAGCAGCGTGGCCATCATGGACGGCGTGCGCTACCTCGTTCGCAACCACGCCGATATGCTCAACTCTATCGCTCCGGCGCAGAGTGAAGCACCGGCCGTTCCGTGGCCGACCGTGTTCCTCGGTCTGGTATTCCTCGGCTTCCAGTCGTGGTGTACCCACCAGTCGTTCATCCAGCGCGTACTCGCCGCTGAAAACCTCAAGGAAGCACAGAAGGGCGCACTCTACTGCGCGTTCCTGAAAATCCTTGGCTTTATGTTCCTCGCTCTGCCGGGTGTTATCGCTTACGCGATCTTCAACATCGAGGGCACGCAGGTTTCCATGATGGACGATGCCTACCCGGCACTCATCACCCGCGTTGTACCGCAGCCAATCATGGGCTTCTTCGCCGCTGTTATGTTCGGCGCGATCCTGTCCTCGTTCAACTCGGTTCTCAACTCGGTCAACACCATGTTCACCATGGATATCTACAAGGAATTCATCAACAAGAATGCAAGCGAGAGCAAGCTGGTTTCGGTCGGCAAGAACATCGGCATCGTGTTCGCCATCTTCTCCGTGATCGTCGGTCCGATGGTTTACTTCTTCCCTGCCGGTCTCAAGACCTTCCTCGACTCGTTCGTTATGCTGGTTGGCCTGCCGGTTCTGTCCGGCGTATTCGGCGGCTTCTTCTTCAACTGCCTGCCCAAGTACAGCGCCCGCTTCATCATGGTGTTCCACATCATCTGCTACGGCGGTTTCATGCTCCTGTCCCCGAGCTACTCGCTGTTCGGCGGCAATGAGGGCAGCATCCACTACCTGTACGCCGTATCTATCCTGTGGCCGCTCGAGATGCTCATCATGTACCTCATGCACCGCCGCAACAAGAGCAAGGGCGCTGAGGTTTGGGTGCAGCAGGATGTCGGCGCGGTAGACCTGACCCCGTGGAAGTACAGCAAGCTGGTCAGCGTGATCGTTATCGTGTGCGTGCTGCTGGTTTATCTGGCATTCTCTCCGCTCGGCATCGGAGCATAATTTTGGGAAAACAGCGTTGCATATCCGCTGCGCTTGATGTATCATCAATTTACAAGAGTAAGACAACCGAAACAAGAAAATTTGGAGGTAATTTATTATGGCACTGAGAAAATGCGCTTGCATCGATACCCTTTACACCGAGCTGGACTGGCTCGACCGTTTCCAGGCTGCAAAGAACGACGGCTTTGAGGCCGTAGAGTTCTGGGACTGGCGCATCCGCGATCTGGATGCGACCCGCGAGGCTGCTGAAAAGGCCGGCATTGCAATTTCCGGCTTCAACGGCGACGCGGATTACTCGCTCGTAGACCCGACCCACAAGCAGAAGTATCTGGACTACCTGAAGGAGTCCATCGCAGCGGCTAAGAAGGTTGGCGCAGCCAGCGTTACCATCCACTCCAACGCACTGGGTGACGGCGGCATTGTAGTAAACCACTACGACAACCTGTCCCACACCGTAAAGCTGTGCTCGATGTACGACACGCTGCTCGCCTGCGCTGAGCTGGCCGAGAAGGAAGAGATCAACCTCAACCTCGAGGCGCTGAACATCACCACCGACCACGTCGGCAACTTCCTCGCTACCACCCAGATGGGCGCTGAAATCGTTCGTCTGATCGGCTCTCCGCGTCTCAAGCTGCTGTATGATGTATACCACATGCAGATCAACGAGGGCTGCATCTGCGATACCATCTCCAACTACGGCGATACGTTCGGCCACATCCACGTTGCTGATGCTCCGGGCCGTCATGAGCCGGGCACTGGTGAGATCAACTATAAGAAGGTTATCCGTCACCTCGAGGAGTGCGGCTACACCGGCCGTGTCGGCTATGAGCTGTTCCCGCTGACCGATACCGCAACCGCCGTTAAGGCCATCATGGAAAACGCCTAAATCTCTCTTTCTTTCAAGTCCCTGTGCTGTATGGTACAGGGACTTCTGTTATGCTATGAGGCAGGCATATCGAACCTGCAAATCAAAATCTTCAACCGCATCCTGCATTTCCATGCTATAATAAAACTGCAAAGATAAAAACGCAACGTGCACTCCGTGCACCAGAGCCGGTAGGTAGCCCGGCCGTCCTGCTTTTGCAGGGTAAGTAACCTGCCCCTCCGGGTTGTCCATTCTTTGTTCATTTATTTTTCAGGAGGGAAAAACAATGGACAAAGTAATTGGCAGACTGACCGTATTTTTTGAGGACCCGTTCTGGGTCGGTGTATTCGAGCGGATCGAAAACGGCAGGTTATTCGCGGCAAAGGTAACCTTCGGCGCAGAGCCGAAGGAGCCGGAGCTGCTGATTTACCTGCTGCGGCACTACTACCGATTGCAATTCAGTCCGGCTGTTGAGACTGCCGTAAAGCCTGCACACCGCAATCCCAAACGGGCACAGCGGGAAGCCGGACGGCAGACCGCGCAAGTCGGCATCGGCACCAAATCGCAGCAGGCGCTGCAGCTCCAGCAGGAGCAGAATAAGCAAGTGCGCAAGCGCCGGAGCCGTGCGCGCAAACAGACCGATGCCAAACGGCTTTATGCACTCAAACAGCAGCAAAAACGCGAAAAGCACAAAGGACATTAGTCCTTTGTGCTTTTCTTTTCGCTTAGAGGAACCCGAGCAAGTGCTGCATCGCGATGCTGACGCACGCGATAGCGACCCAGCAGCAGAATCCCATGAAAATCGGCTTGCCGCCGGTCTTGACCAGCTTTACGATATTGGTATTCATGCCGATAGCCGCCATCGCCATAACGATAAAGAACTTGGACAGCGTCTTGAGCGGCGTAAACACGCCTGCCGGTACGCCGACCGTGGTGCACACCGTGGTGATGATGGACGCGAGCACGAAGTACAGGATAAACATCGGGAACGCGCGCTTGAGCGAGAAGGCTTCGCCGCCCTGGCTCTGCTCGGTCTTGGCCTTGTGGGTGCGCCACAGCGCCAGTACGAGCGTGATCGGGATGATCGCCAGCGTGCGCGTCAGCTTGACGATAGTAGCGATTTCCAGCGTATTGCTGCCGTGGATGCCGTCCCACGCGGAAGCGGCTGCCGTTACGGACGAGGTATCGTTGACCGCCGTGCCCGCAAACAGACCGAAGCCGTGGTCAGTCATGCCGAGCATGCCGCCGAGCGTCGGGAAGGTCAGCGCCGCGATGACGTTGAACAGAAAAATAACCGAAATCGCCTGCGCGATCTCCTCATCGTCCGCGCCGATAACCGGAGCGGTTGCCGCGATCGCTGAGCCGCCGCAGATGGACGAGCCGACACCGACCAGCGTCGAGATGTTCGACGGCACCTTCATCGCCTTGCACAGCACGAACGACACGATGAGCGAGGTGCTGATGGTCGAAACGATGATCGGCAGCGACTGTGCGCCGACCTTTGCAATCTCGGACAGGTTAAGACCGAAGCCGAGCAGGATAACCGCGTACTGCAGCACCTTTTTCGATGTAAAACCGATGCCCGGCTGCACCTTGGTCTTGTTCTTCCAGAACAGCGTGAGCACCATGCCGATCAGGATGGAGAATACCGGTCCGCCGACAACCGGCACCGCCTGTCCCAGCAGCCACGCCGGAATCGCAATGCACAGGCACAGCAGCATTCCGGCGCCGTTTTTCTTGATAAAATCCATTGTTTTACCCCCTTATTAAACCGAATATTAGTATACACTATTCCTGCCAGTCAGTTCAATACTCAGTTCGTGCAGAGGGAAAAAGAAATCAGCCTGCAGGCTCTTTGCAGGCTGATTGGGACTGTTTAGAACTGATACGGCGGATTTCCGGAGAAATCAGCGATACTGCCGTGTGCATCCTCGAGATAGAACACCTCAAAGATCGGGTTGGTCGCCTCGCCGTACTGGCTCTTGACGATCGGGTTCTGGATGCACATCTCCTTGGCAGCCATGTTGTTCTCGAAAACAGCCTTGCCGTGCAGGCGAATCCATGCGTACTCCGGGCTGGAAACCGAGATTTCGATCTCCGGATTGCTCCGCATGTCCTTGTAAACGTCCTTAGTGTTGTTCGTGCAGAACCACAGCTTGCCGTCCATCTCGCCCGAGAACATGAACGGACGGCACTTTGCCTTACCGTCACGGCCTACGGTTGCCAGATACTGTACCGGATTTGCCTGCAGAAATTCTACGACCTTGCTCATGATAAATACCTCCATGAAAATTTTATTTTCTTTTTCTATATTGGGATTGCTTTTCCCTTTCGGTGATTCTATAATAAAGCCGTAGTGACAATCTGTAAAGTAAGCACAATATTGTGGTGTAGTTACCCAAAAGATACTATTGGCGTAAATCGCGTTAACAAGGAGGTTTTTCTCATGGAACTGACCGAATCGACCGCAAAACAGGAGCTGCCCGCCTGCCCTGTCGAGACCACACTGACGCTCATCAGCGATAAATGGAAGGTGCTCATCCTGCGTGACCTGATGAACGGCACCCTGCGTTTCGGCGAACTGAAAAAGTCCATCGGGCACGTCACGCAGAAGGTTCTGACCGCACAGCTGCGCCAGATGGAGGCCAGCGGTCTGCTGACGCGCAAGGTCTATGCCGAGGTGCCGCCGCGTGTGGAATACACGCTGACCGAACTCGGGTACAGCCTGAAACCCGTGATGGACGCCCTGTGGAAATGGGGAGAAAATTATCAGGCACAGTGCCGTTAATCCGGCTTTCTATCCGTAAAAACAACTTTCAGGAGGAAAATCATGCCTCATATTTTAATGATCGCCACCGGCGGCACGATTGCATGCTGTGAGACCGTACACGGTCTTTCCCCCGCTCTGGACAGCGCCGCGCTGCTCGGCGCACTGCCCGAACTGTCTGCGCTGTGCACAGTTGAAACGCTCGATCTCATGCAGCTGGACTCGACCGACGTAACCGCCGCCGACCGTCAGCGCATGGCACAGGCGGTCTGGCAAAACCGTGAGAAATTCGACGGCTTTGTGCTCACGCACGGCACGGATACGCTTGCGTACACCGCCGCGCTGCTCACCCACCTGCTGCCGCATTTCGATAAGCCGCTCGTGCTGACCGGCTCCATGCTGCCGATGGGCGTGCCGGACTCGGATGCGCCGCGCAATCTGCTGGATGCGTTCCGCACTGCGGCAGACGGACGCGCAGGCGTGTACGCCGTGATGAACGGTCAAATTCTGCACGGCAGCCATGTTTTCAAGCAGCATTCGACTGAGATTGACGCATTTCTCTCGGCAAATGCCGCACCGGCAGGCGAAATCCGTGAGAGTGAAGTACACTGGAACACACCTGCGTCTGTCTCCTCCGGTGAACCGAAACTTGTAGAACAAATCGACACCCACATTCTTCCGGTGCGCCTGTCCCCCGATCTCGACCCGTCATTCTTCTCCGTGCTGCTCGGCTACCCCAAGGTCGTACTCGAAGCCTTCGGTGCAGGCGGCGTACCCGCCCGTCTGGAATCCGCCGTGCGCGACCTGATCCAAAGCGGTACGCGCGTGTATATCACCACACAGTGCCCGGAAGGCGGTGTGCACCTGCACAAATACGAGGTCGGACGCCGTGCCGAAGCACTCGGTGCGATTTCTCTCGGCAGCCGTACCTTCGAGGACGCGCTCGGCGCACTCATGTGCGGTGAATTGTAAGATATTCTGCCCGCAAAGTACAATAAAGTCAGAATATCCAGCCGTATAGAAGGACTTCGCCTGTCCAACGGGGCAGCCTGTCCGAAATCACACAAAAATCCCGCCTTCTCACGCGAGAAAGCGGGATTTTTCTTTACTGTGCATTCTCCTTGCTGAACGGCAGAATGTGCATCCGATACTTATGCTTATCGACCAGCAGCGTTCTATCCGCGATCGGCATGATATCCGAAACCTTATCCGGCGGGGTGCAGATGATCGCCTGCAGACCCATTTTGCGCAGCAGACGCACGCTTTCGATGATGCGTTCGCTGTCCATCTTGTTGAATGCCTCATCGAACACGACCAGACGCACGGTGTTGCCAAAGCTGGACGTATCGCTCACGCGGTACAGCTGCGCAAACGACGCCAGAACCGCGATATAGAACGGCGTCTGCGTTTCGCCGCCCGACTTGGTGTTGAGCGTCTGCGACAGCAGCTGCTTGGAGCCGTTCTGATCGGTGGTCTCCAGATCGAACTTCAGATAGGTGCGGAAGTCGGTGTACCGCTCGATGTTCTCCTGCAGCTCACTCTGCTTGCGGGCGTTGAGCTGGGTATCGTCCGCCATGGTGATCTGGCTGAACAGCTTGTCGATCAGCGGACCGTATTTCTCCTGAAACTGTGCGGAAAACAGCGTAATATCGCCTTCCATCAGCTCCGGCGCCATAATCATGTCGTAATATTCGGCGTAATCCGGATTGCGGTCCACACGGAACTGGTAGCTGTCCGTGCCGAACTGCGCCTGCCGCAGTGCCCGATTGAGGTTCTTGACCTGATCCTGCACCTGCTCGATGCTGCTTTTCAGCCTGGACAGGAAGTCGTTCTGGAACTGCTCCATCGCACTCTCGCGTGCGGCACGGATTTTGGTGCGGTACTGCGGCAGCTCGCTTTCCTCGAGCACACGGCGTTCCGCATCGAACTCCGCATTGTCATCTGCCTCCACGCGGAACGAGCACGGCCCCAACCGCTCGACATATTCTCGGCGCGCCCGCAGGAGTGCCGCGCGGGCGTTCTCCATCTCGTTGACAACCTGTGCATGGTGGCTGCTGAAATTGCGGTACACGATATCCGGCCGATGCAGACGCTCCAGCTCCTGACGATAGCGCGGCAGACCGATATCGTCGCGGTAGGTCTCCGAGAAGGTTTCCGCCAGCCTGCGCTCCATTTCGGTGCGGCTGTGATACTGCTCGGGCAGGATTTCCTCGTCCAGCTGACGAATACGCTCCTCCAGCTTGGCCTTGTGTGCGATCTGCACCTCGCGCTGATGACTCAGCGCCGCAATCTCGTCGCTGATCTCGGCGATCAGCTGCTTCTGCTGATCCAGCCACAGCAGGTCGAGATGGGAAACCTGCTCGTCGATCGCGTTGATCTCCTCCTCCAGTTCCGCGCGGTACAGAAAATCCGCCTGCCGCTGCGGTACGATGTTTCGCACATAATATGGTGTCAGCATGGGCGCTTTCTGCTGAGAAACTGCCTGCCAGATGGGTTTCCGGTGCGAAATCTCGGTCTGCAGTCCGGCGGCCTCCTCCTCCAGACGAGCGATACGCAGCGTGACCGCATGACGGCCGATGAACGCATCCTCCATACGGTCTCTGCGAAGCGCACGCGCCACATAGCCCTGATACAGCATACCCTCATCCGTGATGGCGGTCCGATACCCGCGCAGCTGCTCAACCGTGTCGCAGCACATCACGCGCCCGAGCAGATAATCCATGTAGGTTCGCGCAAGCGCGTTTCCGGTCTCCACCTTTTCCGCAAGACTGCCGCTCTGCGGGTCGATATGCTCACGCTCGCGCAGCGTGCCGATATCGACCAGACCGTAGGCGTTCAGGCTTTTTTCCCACTTGAGTTTGTTGTAAATACGCAAAGCCTGCTCGTAATATGCCGGTTCAACCAGAAAATAAAACTTCTGGTTGTTGAGATAGCCTTCCACGGCACCGCGCCAGCGCTCATCTTCAATTTCCAGCACATCCGCGAGAATATCTACCGCAACCGGCGTTCCCGCCTGCTGCTCCAGTTCCTCCTCCAACTTGGCACGGAACGGCAGCAGTCCGCGCGGATAGTCCTTGATGTTTCTGCGCAGATCGGCAAGCGCAGTCTGCTTTTCGGTCAGCTGCTGCTGCAGCTCTGCAACCTTATCGCCAAGCTGATGCGCCGCCTTCGCCAGCGCGTCCGACAGGGCCGCTGCCGCCTGCCGGGCGTCCTCGAATACGGTCTGCTCCTGCGAGAAGATTGCGCATTCGCCGCTCGACAGCCGTGCGTAGGTACGCTGCACCTGCTCTGCCGCCTGCTGCACTGGAATGAGCACCTCCTCGGCGTCCCATGCAAGCGCGGTCTCGCACAGGTGCGTCAGCCGCAGCGCCTCCCGCTTGATCTCAAGTGCGTCGCGCTCCATCTCCTGCACCAGCTTGCTCTGCTCGGTCAGCAGCGACTGCTTCTGGTTGCCCAGCCGCTCGCGCTCCTGATAGGTGTCGCTCTGTGCATAATCGCGGTCCAGCTGACGGCGGCGTTCCTCCTTCGCCTGCACCTGCCCGGCCAAATCCTCAATCGCGGTGTCCGCCGCGGTCAGCTCGGACAGGCAGTTTCGCTTTTCCTGCTCGCGGCTGTCGATCTGCGCCTGCATGTCCTCCTTCTGCGCCCACTGCACAAGGAAAGACTGCACGCGCCAGCGGTCCACCGAGCGCGTCATTTCGCGGTACAGCGTGCTGATCTCCTGCAGCGCGGTCAGCTTTTCCTCCTGCTGCTGCGCCAGCTGCTCGTGCCGCTTGTAGTTGCGGATGTTCTGCTGCATGGCTTCGATATCCGGCTTATCCGGAATATCGCAGATATTTTCGGTGATAAACTGCTGAATATCCACGATTGGGCGGAACGACACCGCCTTTTTCATCATGCGGAGCACCTGCTCGTTGTGCACGTTCCACCGCGAGAGCATATTGCGGCGGTACTCCCACTGGGTATCGTACACCTCGGCGCGAGAGAAATTCTGCTTGAGGAATTTGCGCAGGTCGTGAATATCCATCGCCTCGCCGTCCTCGACAAAGCAGTTTTCCGGCAGTTTTCCGACATAGATAAAGAAATGATCGTGCTTGCTGCCGTCACTGCGACAATCGAACATCACGCCGCACACGAAACTATTGTGCTCCACATCGTCCTCAAATTCACAGACAATATAGGTCGAAAAGTCCTTGCCTCTGCGGGAATACGGGTTATTCTCGTCCATATCGGCACGCAGATAGCCGTCCAGCGTGCGCTGTGAGCGCTCATTGGCCGCCAGATTGAAGTTGCGCGCATTGGTCTCACCAAGCAGAACGATCTGCAGCGCATCAATTACCGTGGACTTGCCGGCGCCGTTTTTGCCGGTCAGAAAGTTCACATCACCGACCTCGATGACCTCCTTGCTGAAATACAACCAGTTAATCAGCAGAATCTTCTTCAGTTTCTTCATCGGCGGTCTCCTCCTTTCGCAGCACGGCTGCGACCTCATTCAATCGTTCGCTCGAAACGGCAGTCTGAATGGTCGGCAGGATGGCAAATCTGCAGTCAGCCTGATTAAATTTTCCCTCGATGCGCTGCAGAATCGAGTGGTTTTCAAACACGGTCAGCGCCCGCTTGACCTCCTCCATATTCGGCTTAGCCGGCAGGATGGCGTAGTCGGTCACGATCTTTTCGAGCACCTCGCGCACGCTGCAGAGCGCGTCCTGCTCGAGTCCCAAGCGCTCCTGGCTTTCGTCGTACAGCATGCGCAGAGCGAGCAGAATCGCGGTCTCGCGCTTGGACAGGATGCACCGGTTGGCTTCATCTGTGTTCAGCACATAAAAGTAGCCGTTTATGTCGTCGCGCCGCAAATCCCAGTCAAGCAGGCTGAGATACTCGCGCACGGACTCATAATGAATGGACAAAAAGGTGTAGTCCGGGTTGCTCACCCGTCCCCTGCCCGGACGGTACAGCGTGCGCACCACATAGGTGCGGCTGAGCAGCTGATTGCACACCGCTTTGAACTGCTCCAGCTCCTTTGCGGTAGCGGTATTCAGAAATTCCAAATTCATTCGTTGTTCTCCTTCCGGCTGATCTGCAGCTCCGGAATAGCATAGCCGTTTTCCCGGCGTTCGCCGTCCAGCTCCTGCACCGTGAAATCCGCCGAGCGGTCGCCGCCAGTCAGCACCGCCAGCAGGCTCATTACATAGTCCTTATCATTCTCGAGCGGAATATCCTCCGAGCGGCACACATCGCTTTCACCGAGCCAGCCCTGCACATACGCTGCGATGGCGCCGCGGCCATACTCCGAGCGCAAAAGTGCAGCCGCCTTTGCGGCGGCTGCCGTATCCGCTTCGGTCTCCTGCACGAGCACAGGCGCGGCCTTTGTCCGCTTGCCCGGACGCTTGCGGTACCACAGGCTGCTCTCGGACAGGCAGGTCTGCTCATACAGCCGGAATACCGGCTGAATCGTGTCCACCAGATCGGCGGCACGCCGGTTGCGCGACAGCGCGGTCAGCACCGTGTGCAGGTTGCCGCGGATATTCTGATCTCGGTTGGTCAGGTTTTCGATCTTCTGCGTAGCCGCACGCGTGTAGCGGCGTACCTGTGCATCGATCTCATCCAGATAATCGCGCTCGAGATTGTCGTAGCACTCCTGTATCCAGTAAATTTTGCGAAGAAGATCGGCGCGGCAGTTCTCCGGCGTGTCGCCTCGGCGGTCAGCCAAAGCGGCATTCGCCATGGCGATGAGCAGTTCATCGTTCTCCGCCCAGTCGTTTAATACATTCTGGATGGAAATGCGGTATTTCGGCACGGAATCCTTGATCTTGAGCGGACGGATGTACGCCTCCATCACCTTCTGCCCGAAATCATCAAAGTGCGATGCAAGCACTTCCCCGACATTGTGCATGTCGATCTGCATCTGGAAATAATGCTTGACGTTATGATACACCATCTGCAGCAGATTGATGAGCGCGCGCGTGTTGTCATATGCGCCGTAGACAGCAGCCATTTTGTCATACACGTTGTCCGACTCATGCGCGACCTTGAGCGTGGAATAGGTGCCGAACACATACGAATAGCCGCGTGCAGGCGTGTCCTCGCGCAGCGCGTGGAACAGCTCGAGCAGACGGCTGCTGCAGCCCGGAACCGTAATGTATTCCCGAAAGTCTGTGCCGCGCTCCTTTTCAAACCAGCCCTTGCTGCCCAGCTTGCGGATGAGGAAACGGGCACGGCCGGAAATATCGCGCAGCTCATCCTCGTCGATGTCCTCGCCCTCGAAGGTAGCCTCGGACAGCTGCTGCTCGAGACGGCTCCGCAGCATGGAATACAGCATGTCCTCGGGCAGCTTCAGCTTTTCGCGGTACGCCGTGTACAGCACATCGAGTGCATCCGCGTACAGCGCACGGTTCGGTGACGCCAGCGGCGAAAACAGCTCGTCCGGCACGGCTTCAAAAAATTTCATGTCCTCTATCCTCCTCTGCGGCGCAAAACGATAGATTCGGCACGCAAATTGCTTTTCTATACAAAAATATTATACAATTTCCGAGGAAAAATTACAATGATGAAATCCGTTTCCCGCGTATTGCGCCGCTGTCCGCCGCATGATAAGATAATGCTGTAACCCTCATGCAAGGAGAATCCTGTTTCATGGCACAAACAAAACACAAGGAGATGGACATGCTGCACGGCGGTCTGGCCGGAAAACTCATTCTTTTCGCGCTGCCGCTGGCGTTCAGCAGCATTCTGCAGCAGCTTTTCAACTCGGCAGATGTGGCCGTTGTCGGCCGGTTTGCGGGTGATACGGCGCTGGCGGCGGTCGGCAGCTGTGTGGCGCTCGTCGGTATTTTTGTCAACCTGATCGTCGGACTGTCGGTCGGGCCGAATGCCGTGCTCGCGCTGCTCATCGGGCAGAACAACCGCGAGGAGATCAACCGCACACTGCACACTGTTATCACATTCGGCGCGGCGCTCGGCGTAGGACTGATGATTGTCGGCTGGCTGACGGCAAAGCCCATTCTCGTGCTGTCCGGCACGCCGGAAAGCGTGCTCGATCAGGCGCTGCTGTACATATTTATCTACTTTTTGAGCATCCCGTTCATGCTGGTGTACAACTTCGGCTCAGCCGTTCTGCGCAGCTACGGCGACAGCCGCCGCCCCATGTACTACCTGCTTATCTCCGGCACGGTGAATGTCATCCTCAACCTGTTTCTCGTCATTGCGCTGCAGCTTGGTGTGGCCGGTGTGGCGATCGCGACCGTTATCTCCAATGTGCTGAGCGCAGGTATGGTGCTCACCCACCTTGCACGCCGGAATGACGATTTCGCGTTCCGGTTCCGACGTATGCACATTGAAAAAACGCCGCTCCTCCGCATTCTGCAGATCGGCATTCCCGCCGGTATTCAGGGTGCGATTTTCTCGATATCCAACGTATTTATCCAGAGCGGCATCAACTCATTCGGTGAAAATGCCATCGCAGGTTCATCTCTCGCACTGAATTTTGAGTATTTCACCTACGATATTGCCAACGCCTTCGCGCAGGCGGCTGTCACCTTCACCAGCCAGAACTACGGCGCAGGTGACCTCAGTCGCTGCAAAAAGATTTTCCGTTACTGCATGCTGTTCGGCGTGGTGTTTACCGAGATTCTCAGTGCGGTATTCATGATCTGGGACGACTTTTTTGTCAGCATTTACACCACGAGCAGCGCCGTCGCGGCGTTTGCCATCAGCCGCATGCGGCACGTCTGCTCGCTCGAGGGTCTCACCGCCACCTATGAGGTCGAAAGCGCGGCGCTCCGCGGCATGGGCAAATCGCTCGAGCCTGCCATCTTCACCGTGCTCGGCACAGTTGTATTCCGACTCATCTGGATGGCGACAGTTTTCCGTCTCGTGCCCACGTTCGAGATGCTGATGGACGTTTACGTTGCCTCGTGGGTGTTCACCGGCGGAGCGCTGCTGATCGTCTATCTGCGGCATATGCGAAAGGTTTCGCACGCATAACTTCAGAAAGCACGAAAACCGAGGTACACGCCCCGGTTTTCATGCATTTGCTTCGCAAATAATACTATTTCATGTGCGCTGCCGCGCGGCAGCGTCAGCATCGCGAAAACGGACTTTATTGACAGACTGACCGCAGGTGTCCCTTCCTTTTCGCCCCAGCTGCGGGTGCGGCAAACCCGCGATAGATTATCGCATAATAAGATACACTGTATAGACAGCATACGTTGCTACCATGGCGATACCCGGCACACGTCCGAGCTTGCCCTTGCGCGCCGGCAGATAAAATACCGCGCTGATGGCAATCAGGAACAGACAGTCAACGATAGAGGTCGCCTGTACCGGAATCGGCGTGATGACCGACGAAACGCCGAGAATGAGGAAAATATTAAACAGGTTTGAGCCGATAACATTACCCATCGCAATATCGTTCTGACCCTTGCGGGCAGCAACGATGGAGGTAACAAGCTCAGGCAGGCTGGTGCCCATGGCCACAATGGTCAGACCGATGAGCGTTTCACTCAGGCCGAACATACGCGCAATGCCGGTCGCGCCGTTTACGGCCAGCTGACCGCCGATCACGATGCACGCCAGACCGAGCAGGATATTCACCCAGATCATCGCAGCGGACATGGGTGCTTCCGCTTCCTCGGCCTCGGCTTCTGCAGCTGCGGCAGCAAGCTGCTCGCGGTTCTGCAGTGCGGTGCGAATCTGGTATGTCAGGATGAATGCGAATATAATCAGCAGTACAACGCCTTCCCAGCGGGCGATGGTCAGGTCGGGTGCGATGGCGCCCAGCAGCAGCACAGCCGCGAGAATGGACAGCGGCCAGTCACGGCGGAGCAGCGTTTTATCCATCACAAGCGGGCAGACAGCGGCGGACAGACCAGCCACCATCAGCAGATTAAAAATGTTCGAGCCGACAACATTGCCGACCGCAATCTCGTTTGCACCGCGCAGGGCCGCGGTGACACTGACCGCCAGCTCCGGCATGGACGTGCCGAACGCAACGATGGTCAGACCGATCAGCAGCGGTGATACGCCCAGCTTGCGCGCCAGTGCGGATGCACCCGCAACAAACTTATCCGCACCCCAGATCATAAGTGCAAAGCCGATCACCAGAAATACAAATGACAGCATACAGTTTCCTCCTTCGTTTCCGGAAAATCTCGGACAGCACCGCTCCTTCACGGCAATGCCCTTGTCCCCAACAGTGTACATGCTTACGAGGGAGTTTTCGCTCGATTTCCGGCTGCAGAGCACAAAAAAAGACTTTTACCGCATACTGCGGTAAAAGTCTTGCTGCTTACGGCTCGGTACGGATTGACTTTTCGTCAATCGGGCTTGTCGGCACCGACCACGCGCTCTCGCGTGAGCTACTCCCTTTTACAGTAACTATCATATGGGAAAAAAAGCGATTAGTCAAGCCGAACTTGTGGAAATGTACACAATCTTTACGGGACAGCCCCTTATAGCAGTTCAGACAAATACTACAACAAGTGCGCGCATACAGCACGCAAATAGCATCGTCAATTTCATTCGCCATGCGCCTAGCATGGCTTCATAAAATTTCCTTGCTCTTTACGCGCTGTATACGTTACTTTTGCTGCATTATTTATCTAAACTGCTATAATTCACGAAAAAATCTTTACAAGTCCCTCGTGAACCTATATACTATAAGGTACTGAAATTTTGAACAATCTGAAAGTGAAGGAGCATTTTCATGCTGGAATTTGAGGAATACAAGGTCAAGCTGAACAACCTCAAGCCCGAGCTTGAGGAGCTGTACACCTCGCTCGGTCTGGAGCAGGCGAAGCGTGAGGTAGAGGAGCTGGAGATCAAGTCCTCTCAGCCGGGTTTCTGGGATAATCCGGAGGAGAGCCAGAAGATCGTCTCCCGCATGGGCTCGCTCAAGGGCAAGGTTGAAGCGTACAACAAGATGACCGAGCTGTGCGATGACCTGCTCACCATCTGCGAAATGGCGATCGAAGAAAACGACGAATCCATGCTTGAGGAGCTGGAAAGCGGCTACAAGGAGCTGGAGGACGGCATTGCCGAGCAGAAGCTGCGCACGCTGCTGACCGGCGAGTACGACAGCCACAACGCGCTCGTATCCTTCCACGCCGGTGCCGGCGGCACCGAGGCACAGGACTGGTGCGCGATGCTGTACCGCATGTACACCCGCTGGGCAGAGCGTCACGGCTTTACCTATAAGATCATGGACTACCAGGATGGCGATACCGCGGGTATCAAGTCCGCCGATATTCTCATTGAGGGCGAAAACGCCTACGGCTTCCTCAAGGGTGAAAACGGCGTACACCGTCTGGTCCGTATCTCTCCGTTTGATGCATCCGGCCGCCGTCAGACCTCGTTCTCGGCGGTAGAGGTCGTTCCGGACATTCCGGATACCTCCACGGACTTTGAGATCAAGCCGGATGATTACGAAATGCAGGTTTACCGTTCGTCCGGTGCAGGCGGTCAGCATATCAATAAGACCTCGTCTGCGGTTCGACTGATTCACAAGGCAACCGGCATTGTTGTAGCCTGCCAGACCGAGCGAAGCCAGCTGCAGAATAAGGAGAACTGTCTGCGCATGCTGCGTTCCAAGCTGGTTGAGATCAAGGAGCGCGAGCACCTCGAGAAAATCTCGGACATTAAGGGCGTTCAGCAGAAGATCGAATGGGGCAGCCAGATCCGCTCCTATGTTTTCATGCCGTATACCCTTGCCAAGGATACCCGTACCGGCTTTGAAAACGCCAATATCAACGCTGTAATGGATGGCGATATTGACGGTTTTATCAACGCATACCTGTCTGCACTCGCTACCGGCGTGTGGGAAGGCAGCAAGGGCGGTAATATGTAATTTACCGCACTTCGCGTTACCGCCGTACCCACGGCGGTGGGCACAAGGATGGACACCAAGGTTTCCACCCTTGTGAATCCCGTTTCCTTTATTTCTTAGTCTGGCGCAGACCAGAGACCGGCGACCGCTTCGAAAAAGAGGAACGACAGAGGATTTTTCCTCTCATAAGGACGGACCTACTTCGGGTCCGTCCTTTTCTTTTACCTATTCGCAGTTCGGTTACCCTACTGCTACACATATCGGCTACTCTGCGCAGGCGATATGTGTAGCAGTACGCTGTCTGCGAACTGCGAATATTTCACGAAAGACACGCTGTGGTAACCCGACTGCCGTTCCCCTTTTTCGAAGCGGTCGCCGTTCTCTGGTCTGCGCCGGACTACGAAATAAAAGGAAGTGGGAGTTAAGAGGGTAGAAACCTTGGTGTCTACCCTCTTGCCCCGCCGCGGGGCGCGGCACGTTCCCGCCGTCCGCAGACGGCGAATCCCCGCACAGTCGGTGCTGAAAAGGTTCCACCCGGAAAATCCCGCTTGCTGAAATTTCCATTTTGACAAATCCCGCGCATTCCGCGTGATACAATAACACTCCGCGGCACCGGCATGGAGTCATCTAATTGTCCACAAGTCTGTGGATAAATCCGTGCAAAATCACGCCGCAACGGAGGAGTTTTTACGCAGACAGCAGTTTTCACCGCAGCGGCTAAAATAAACGCGCTTCCGCTGCGATTTTACCCGTTGCGCAACAATATCGCGCTGTGCACGCTTGGTGCGGACGAACGGCCGCTGACCGGTCACGACGAAGTCACCTCGGTGGACCGCAGTCTGGTGCTGAGCAGCACCGCCGTCCATCTCGGTGAGCACGGCAGCATCCACGACCTCGCCGAAAGCGAAATCTACCGCTGGGCCAACGTGCGCGGCTACGTTGCACTGCACCGCACCCAGCCCATCTATCTTAGCGAAAACCGCTGCATGATGCACCTGCGGCTGACCGGTGTGCGGCTTGGCATGGAGCAGGTGGTAGTCTACACCCGGCTTTCCGGCGGCATGGCGCGTGTTGACCGCCTGTGGCATCCCCTGTCCGAACGGGAAAACGACCCGTCCGCCGCCGTGTTTGCCGCCACAGCCGCCGCTTTAACAGCTTTATAATATCAGCAATTTGCTTATTCACAAAAAATTTATTTATATCCTGTCCACTTTATGCTATAATATTATCGTATATGTAACAAATGGGGCTATTGCGCCCTTTTGAAAGGCTGAAGAAAAGTAATGGCTAATTTTTTGACCAAGATTTTCGGCACGCACTCGTCGCACGAGCTGAAAAAAATCTACCCCATTGCGGATAAAGTGGACGCACTCGAAGAGCAGTTCAAAAAGCTGACCGACGACGAGCTGCGCGCCAAGACAGACGAATTCAAGCAGCGCTACCAGAACGGCGAAACGCTCGACCAGCTTTTGCCGGAGGCATTTGCCACCTGCCGTGAAGCAGCATGGCGCGTACTCGGTATGCGTCATTACCGTGTACAGATCATCGGCGGTATCGTCCTGCATCAGGGCCGTATCGCAGAAATGAAGACCGGTGAAGGCAAGACCCTTGTGGCTACCCTTCCCGCTTATCTGAACGCACTGACCGGCAAGGGCGTACACATTGTCACCGTCAACGACTACCTCGCCAAGCGAGACAGTGAGTGGATGGGCAAGGTATACCGCTTCCTCGGTCTCAAGGTCGGTCTTGTCATTCATGAGGTTCCGCCGCAGGCCCGCAAGGCGATGTACGCCGCTGATATCACCTACGGCACGAACAATGAGTTCGGTTTCGACTACCTGCGCGACAACATGGCGATCTACAAAAATGCAATGGTTCAGCGTGACCATGCGTTCGCCATCGTCGATGAGGTTGACTCCATCCTGATTGATGAGGCGCGTACGCCGCTGATCATTTCCGGTCAGGGCGAGAAGTCCTCTCAGCTGTACGAGATTGCTGACCGCTTTGCCGCTCAGCTTTCCTGCCTGCGCGTCAAGGAAGTGGATGCCAAGGAGGAGCAGGACGACATTGATGCCGATTACATCGTCGATGAAAAGGCCAAGACCGCGACGCTGACCCCGCACGGTCAGAAGCGCGCCGAGGCTTACTTTAAGGTAGAAAACCTGTCCGATCCCGCGAATACCACGCTGCAGCACCACATCAACCAGGCCATCAAGGCACGCGGCGTTATGCAGCGCGACGTAGACTACGTTGTCCGTGACGGTCAGGTCATCATTGTTGATGAGTTTACCGGCCGTCTGATGTTCGGCCGCCGCTACAACGAGGGTCTGCATCAGGCGATCGAGGCCAAGGAAGGCGTAAAGGTCGAGCACGAGAGCAAGACGCTGGCAACCATCACCTTCCAGAACTACTTCCGTCTTTACGGCAAGCTGTCCGGCATGACCGGTACCGCGCTGACCGAGGAGGAGGAGTTCCGCCACACCTATCAGCTGGATGTTATCGAAATCCCGACCAACAAGCCGATCGCCCGTAAGGACAATCCGGATGCGGTTTACAAGAACGAGCGCGGCAAGATCATGGCGACCATTGCCCGCATTGAGCAGTGCCACGCAAAGGGTCAGCCGATTCTGGTCGGCACGGTTTCCATCGAAAAGTCCGAGGAACTGAGCAAGATCCTGAAGGCCAAGGGCATCAAGCACACCGTCCTGAACGCAAAGTATCACGAGCGCGAGGCAGAGATCGTTGCACAGGCCGGCAAGCCGGGCGCAGTTACCATTGCAACCAACATGGCAGGCCGTGGTACCGATATCATGCTCGGCGGCAACGCCGAGACCATGGCGCTGGATGAAATTAAGAAGTATCTCCGTCACGAGGTCGAGGACCGTGTGCAGAAGGGCGAGATGGACGAGCGCGTTGCGCACGACTACATCGACCACATGATCTACGAGGCAAACGGCCATGCCGACACCGACAACCAGGAGGTTCTCGCTATCCGTGCCAAGTTTGAGGAACTGTACAGCCAGTTCAAGACCGAGACCGACGCGGCAGCCGAAAAGGTTCGTGCGGCAGGCGGTCTGTATATCCTCGGCACCGAGCGTCATGAATCCCGCCGAATCGACAACCAGCTGCGCGGCCGTGCCGGTCGTCAGGGCGACCCCGGCGAATCCAGCTTCTACATTTCGCTGGAGGATGACCTCATGCGTCTGTTCGGCTCCGAGCGTATCCAGAACATGATGGACACCCTCGGCATTGCCGATGACGAGCCGATCGACCAGAAGATTCTGTCCGGCGCGATCGAAAATGCCCAGAAGAAGATCGAATCCCGCAACTTCGGCGTTCGTAAGCACGTCCTTGAGTATGACGATGTGCTGAACACCCAGCGTCAGACCATCTACGCACAGCGTCTGCAGGTGCTCGAGGGCAAGGACGTTAAGGACAACATCGTCAAGATGATCGACGAGACAATCGCCCATGCGGTTCATGCCGCCATCGGCGAGCATAACCTGATTTCGACCGAGATGGTTGAACAGGCGCGCCGTCCGTTCATCGGCGTATTCCTGCGTCCGGAGGACTGCACCTTCACGCCTGAGGAGTGCGATGACCTGACCGCTGACCAGCTGACCAACATTCTGTCCGATCAGGCGCACAAGGTCTACGAAGCCAAGGAGCAGGCCCTCGGCTCGCCTATCATGCGTGAGCTGGAGCGCGTTGTACTGCTCAAGAACGTAGACAGCAAGTGGATGGACCACATCGATGCAATGACCGAACTGCGAAACGGCATCGGCCTGCGTGCATACGGTCAGTACGATCCGGTTGTCGAGTACAAGCGCGAAGGCTTTGATATGTTTGACGCGATGATCGACTCCATCCGTGAGGATACCGTCCGCATGATCTTCCTTGCACAGGTTCGCACCCGCGAGGAACCCAAGCGTGAGCAGGTAGCCAAGGAGACCGGCGCAGCAGGTGCAACCGACGGTTCTGTCAAGGCAGAGCCCAAGCGTGCCGGCAAGAAGCCCGGCCCGAATGATCCGTGCCCGTGCGGCAGCGGCAAGAAGTATAAGAAATGCTGCTACCTCAAGCCGGATGACCCGTATAAATAACTGCCGCGAAACCGGACTTTATTGACAGACTGAAACAGGAGAGAACCGAGGTTCTCTCCTGTTTTTTATTTAGTTGAACGCTTCATCATTTTGTTCGGCGAACATGCGCTGCACACGGTCGAGCAGGATAGGATATCCGGCGAGTGTCGGATCGGCAGACAGCAGCGCTTCCGCTTCCTCGCGGGCGTTTTGCATGAGCGCAAGGTCAGCCGCTAAATCCGCAACGTGCAGTGCGGGCAGGCCGTGCTGCCGCTGACCGAAAAAGTCACCCGGACCGCGCTGCGCGAGGTCTGCGCGTGCGACCTCGAAACCGTCGCCGGTCCTGCACAGGATGCGCAGACGCTCCCGCGCGACCTGTCCCTTGTCCGCGCCGAAGAACACGCAGTACGACTGCCGTGTACCGCGGCCGACACGTCCGCGCAGCTGGTGCAGCTGCGACAGACCGAACCGGTCTGCGTCCTCGACCACCATCAGATTGGCATTCGGCACGTCCACACCAACCTCGATAACCGTTGTTGCGACCAGAATATCGTATTTCTGCGCTGCAAAATCGCGCATGATCTGATCTTTTTCCGCGTTTTTCATGCGTCCGTGCAGTACAGCCACGCGCCGGTGCGGAAGCAGCTTCTGCAGGTCTTTTGCATGCTGCTCCGCGCTTTTCAGCTTTGTTTCCGCATTTTCGCTGTCCTCGATGAGCGGACACACAACGTAAGCCTGTCCGCCGAGACCGACCTGCTTATCAATGAAGGCAGTAATACGCTTGCGCATGTTTTCGCCCACGGCGTAGGTCTCAACCGGACTTCTTCCAGGCGGGATCTCGTCCAGCACGGACACATCCAGATCGCCGTACATGATGAGTGCGAGCGTGCGCGGAATCGGCGTAGCCGACATGACGAGCACATGCGGCGAGCCACCTTTCGCGCTCAGCGCGGCACGCTGCGCCACACCGAACCGATGCTGCTCATCCGCGATAACGGCACCCAGCCGGTGGAACTGCACACCCTGCTGAATGAGCGCGTGCGTGCCCACGACCACCTGCGCCGCACCGGTCTCGATGGCGGCCAGTGCCGCACGTTTCTGCGCGGCAGTCATCGAGCCGGTGAGCAGCGTGCACGAGATGCCCAGCTTGTCCAGCATAGGTGCAAGCGTCTCCGCGTGCTGCGCGGCGAGGATTTCGGTCGGCGCCATGAAAGCCGCCTGCCAGCCGTTCTGCGCGGCCAGCGCACACAATCCGGCCGCTACCACTGTCTTGCCCGAGCCGACATCACCCTGCACCAGCCGGTTCATCGGCCGTCCGGAGGCACAGTCCGCCGCGATCTCCATAATCGCACGCCGCTGTGCACCGGTCGGCGTAAACGGCAGGGCTTCAAAGAACGAATCCAATCCATTCGAGGTAAAAACAATGCCGGAATCCGCTTTTCGGCGCTCCTTCAGCTGCTGCAGACCGCAGCAGAGCAAAAACAGCTCCTCGAATACCATACGTCGGCGTGCCTGCGCCATATCGTCCTTGGTTTTCGGCCGGTGAATTGCAGAAAGTGCGTCTACTGCGTCCGGCAGGCGGTATTTCGCCCGCAAAAGTTCGGGCAGCGGATCGGGCCATTCACCGGTCAGCGTGTCGAGCGCGGCAGCGGTTACACGCTCGAGATCGCGCTGGGTCAGTCCCGCCGTCAGCGGATAGACCGGCACGATGCGTCCCGGGTGGTCAGCATCCGGTGCGACCTTCTCCGACTGCGGGGAAACCATTGTGCGGCCGCGCCCGAATCCTTGCACCTTGCCGTAGAACACATACTCCTGTCCCACGCGGAGCTGCGCTGCAGCATACGGATTGTTGAAATAGGTGACGTTCAGCGTGCCGGTTTCGTCGTAAATCGTGCACTTGACCAGCGTCAGGCCCTTGCGGATACGGTTGACCTTGGGTTCGGTGCCGACCACAGCGCGCACAGCATACTTGTCCTCCATGTCGATTTCCGCAATCGGCGTGATGTGTGTACGGTCCTCGTAGTCGCGCGGGTAGGTCTCGAGCGCGTCACGAAGCGTGCGGATATGCAGTTTTTCGAGCAACTTCGCCTTTTTCGGGCCGATGCCCTTGACGAACTGGATGCTGTCATCAACCGATGGCATGGGGATTCTCCTTTGGGAATTTTGATTTGCAAAGCGCCCGCTTTACGGGGTGCACGAACCGCGCAGGCGGTTCGCCCTTGACGGGCGGCAGCTTTTTCCTGCACCGGAAAGCCGGGGTACTCGAACTGCGTTAGCGGGTTCGCCCTGACGGGGCGGAGAGTTTTTCGCTGAACCTCAGCGAGGGATGCGCCGCCGCTGCGGCGAGGACGACGCCGTACCCACGGCGGTGGGCAAAAAGGAAGGGACACCTGCGGTTTCCCTTCCTCTTTGAACTCCTACCTTTCCCTTATTTGATAGCCTGACGCAGACCAGAGACCGGCGACAGCTTCGAAAATAAGAGTACGGCAGAGGATTTTTTCTTCCGTATATTTCTCAACCCATTCGCAGTGTCAGATACCTTTCTGCTACACATGTGATTAAATCAACGCAGGCGCAACATGACCGTGTTGCGCAACTCTTTGGCGCGTTGTAACGCACGGCACCTACGAATTAAGCGTTTGGTACAATTTATCTTCGCAGACCCTATCTATCATAACGCGCTCACGAATTGCGCGGCACTGTCATGCCGCGCCCTGCGCAGAGTAGCCCGTATGTGTAGCAGAACGGTATCTGGCACTGCGTATAGGTTTCGACATGGGAGCACACTGTGCTCCCCTACGGTAGAAAAAATCCTCTGCCGTTCCCTTTTTTCGGAGCAGTCACATGTCGGCAATCTGCGCCAGACCCTCCAAGGGAAAAGGGGTGATTCACAAGAGGGTGGAAAACCGTAGGTTGTCTACCCTCTTGTGCGCCCGCGCGGCGTCAGCGCACGTCCCCCGCTCAGCCGGTGCCGGAAAAGGCTGCTCTCAATACTCGCGGTAAACCGCCTTGACCACGCCCAAAATCTGGCACCCGGTGCCGTTGATCGGCGGATACGCCGGATTCTCCGGCATGAGCCATACGCCGTCCGGCGTGATGTTGAGCGTCTTGCAGGTAGCCTCATCCTCGAGCAGCGCGATCACGATATCGCCGTTGCGCGCCTGTATATCCTGCCGGATAATGACCAGATCATCATCCATAATTCCCACGCCGATCATCGAATCGCCGCGAATACGCAGCGCGTAATACTCGCCGCCGCCCGCTGCCGGCTCGAACGGCACATAGCCGATATGCTCCTCTACCGCGAGGATCGGCATACCTGCGGTGACGCGGCCCAGAATCGGCACGCGCGGCACCATTGAAGGACCGCTGACCGGCGTCAGCGCACGCGATTTATGCTCATTCGGCTCCAGATAACCGGCCTCCTGCAGCTTTTTCAGGTGCGCATGCACGGTGGACGGCGACCGCAGTCCCATCTCTGCACCAATCTCACGCACCGAAGGCGGATAGCCGTGTTCAAGGGAATAACTGCTTATATAATCCAGTATCTGCTGTTGTTTGGCGGAAATCTTCTTCATTTTCGGCACTCCTCGCTGTTTCCGTCGGAACATACGTTCGTAATTTTATCCTTATTATACCGCAATCCGCTGCAATAAGCAAACATTTGTTTGCATTAACCTGCACGAATTTTCCGCGTTAATCGACACTATTCTTCAATTTATCCATTTTTCTGCCGCCGTGTTGAAAAATAACGCAGTTTCATCACCGCATTGCTTGTATTTTACATGATTTTGTTATATCATATAAACAGCAAAAGTATTGATTATTGCGGGGCAGACGCATTCTGCCTTAACTCGCAGGGAGGTTTTTATATGACCATCAAGACCGATCTCGGATATATCGACATTACCAACGAGGTGCTGGCCGGCATTGCCGGTTACGCAGCATCCTCCTGCTTCGGTGTCAAAGGCATGACCATCCGCTCCATGTCGGACGGACTGGCACACCTGCTCGGACTGGAAAACCAGTCGCGCGGCGTAAAGGTCACCGAGGCTGTGGACGGCGGTGTCAACATCGACCTGCACATTGCAGTCGAGCACGGCGTGAATATTGCCACCGTCTGCCGCTCTATCATCGGCGAGGTACGCTATCATGTTGAGCGCCTGACCGGTGTGGACGTAAAGAACGTCGATATCTATGTAGAGAGCATCAAGGCGGACTGACACCTATAGGGGACTTCGCAAGTCCCCTATATACGGAAGTCAGTTCCGTAGAAACTGACTTCCGATACCCGAACGACACGCCCCAAGGGCGCTGAGTCGGAGTAACAAAACCCACGCTCATGTCGCGGGTTTTGTTGCGGCATAACGCCGCTGTTTGAATACCGCGGTACAACCGCGGACGTCTGCGGACGGAACCAATGACTCGGATTGCCCTAAGGAAATCCTGTCATGCGGTTACGGTTTGCAAGCAAACCGAAATCTTATTACGCGCAACTGCGCGGTTACTTTTAGGAGAGTTAGATAAATGGCAGATCAGAAAATCAACGGTGCGCTGTACCGGTCCATGGTGATCGAGGGCGCACTCGCCATTGCAGAAAAGAAGGAACAGGCAAACGAACTGAACGTATTCCCGGTACCGGACGGCGATACCGGCACGAATATGTCCATGACGATGGGTTCCGCAATGGCTGAGATGGAAAAGCTCGCCGAGCCGACCCTCGCCAAAGCGGCGGATGCGACCGCTTCCGCGCTGCTGCGCGGCGCGCGCGGCAACTCGGGTGTTATCCTGTCGCTGCTGTTCCGCGGCATGGCGAAAAAGCTGCGCGAGACCGACGAGGCCGACGGCCGCACACTCGCGCTTGCGCTGCGCGAGGGCGTAGACACCGCCTACAAGGCGGTTATGAAGCCCGCTGAGGGCACCATCCTGACCGTATCACGCGTTGCGGCACAGCACGCGGTCGAGCTGTGTCAGGCCGAGCCGACGCTCACTGCAGAGCAGGTTCTGGCAGCGATCATCGAGCAGGGCCACACCGCACTTGAGGAAACCGTTCATCAGAATCCGGTGCTCGAAAAGGCAGGCGTGGTTGACGCCGGTGGCTTCGGCTTTATCACCATCTTCGAGGGCATGTTGGACGCGCTGCGCGGCATCCACAAGGAACGTGCTGTTGCGGCAGAGCCGACCAAGTCCACCGCAGACTTCGCTGCGATCAACGACGAGGACATCACCTTCACCTACTGCACCGAGTTCATCGCATCCCGCAAGGACAAGGCACGCAATGTCGCTCGTCTGCGCTCCATCCTGAACGAGATCGGCGATTCGCTGGTTGTTGTCGAGGATGATGATATCGTCAAGGTACACGTTCACACCGACCAGCCGAACAAGGCGCTCGAGGAGGGCCTGAAATTCGGTCCGCTGCTGACCGTTAAAATCGAAAACATGCGTGAGCAGCATACCGCCAAGGTCATCGAGGGCACGGCGGACGCGCCCAAGGAGCGCGTGATCGTCCCCGCAGAGAAGAAGTTTGGCTTTGTAGCCGTTGCTGCCGGCGAGGGCCTCAAGAGCCTGTTCACCGACCTCGGCGCAGACGTTGTGGTACAGGGTGGCCAGACCATGAACCCGTCCACCGACGACATTCTGCACGCTGTCGATGCCGTTCCGGCAGAAATCGTTTTCGTGCTGCCGAACAACAAGAATATCATCATGGCTGCCGAGCAGGCGGTTCATCTCTCCGAGGAGAAAAAGGTGATCGTCGTACCGACCAAGACCATCCCGCAGGGCATTTCGGCCATGCTGGCGGTCGATCCGGAAGCCGAGCAGGACAGCGAGCTGGCGCTTGCTATGCTGGACGCGGCAAAGCACGTCCGCAGCGGTCAGGTGACTTACGCGGCCCGCGACAGCGAGTTTGACGGCAAGAAGATCAAGCAGGGTGAGTATCTGTCGCTGTGCGAGGGCAAGCTGTGCGCCAATGGCAAGGAAACCTCGGTCATCAAGAAGCTGGCGCGCGAGATGGTATCCGACGACAGCGCGTTTGCAACCGTTATCTTCGGCGAAGGCGTTACCGAGGAGCAGGCCGCTGAGGTTGAGAACCTGCTGCACAAGGAAAATAAGGAGATGGAGATCAACGTCATCAACGGCGGTCAGCCGGTTTACTACTACATCATTTCGGTGGAGTAAACCATCTCCCTAAGCATAAAAAAGCATCGGAAACTGCGTTTCCGATGCTTTTTTCGTGAAATTTCGTCTGCTGTGATTTACTTTACAAGCTCAGCTGCCATATCGAACATGGTCTGTGCATCCAGACCGGTATCATAGCCGCTGATGAGGTACGTTGCGCCGTCCTGCTCCCAGAGCACGGACTGGAACATCTTATCCTCCACCTCGTCCGAGCCATAATAGCTGATAACGAGTTCGCCGGACTTCTCCTGCTGCTTTTCCTCGTCGGACTTCTCGTAGTCGTCCGGAACGAAGCGATAATGGGCATTGCGATAGGTCAGCGTAACACCGTTTACCTCGGCAGTCGTTGCCGGAACCGGATTCTCCATCTCGTCCTCGGTGAACACGGTGTAGCTCTTGTGCGCGGACAGATTCAGCTTCGCGCCATCCTTCGTGTAGGTCGCGTCCACCTGGCTGACTTTTTCGGTCTCGCCCATGTCGTTCTGCGCCGTGGTATCCACATCAGAGCCGTAGCTGAACGTATACTCGCCAATCTTGTCCGGCAGCGTGAGCGCTACACCGGCATCAGCCAGATGCGCCTGCGTGCTCGACAGATCCAGCCGCTGGTCAGACCAGCCCTTACTGAAAATGCCGCCCATGCCGCCGGCTGCGAATGCGCCGGTCACCGCAATCGCAGCGACAGCGGCAACCGCCACAAAGCGTTTGCTCCACAGATGACGCTTGCGTGCCGGTGCATTGTTCAGTGCGAATTTGACGCGCGCCTGCATCGAATCCGGTGCATGCAGCTCATCTGCACACTGATGCAGCATTTCCTTGATTTCACGTTCCATTTTGATTTCATCCATGATTTGCAGCCTCCTTCGGCTTCCGTTCTTCGGTCAGCGCCTGCCGCAGATGACGGCGAGCGGAAAAAAGGCGGGATTTCACCGTTCCCTCGGTCACGCCGGTCGCCTGCGCGATCTCGCGCACCGAGCGATCATCGAAGTAATACAGCACCACGGTCACGCGGCGTTTTTCGTCCAGCGTATCGAGTGCGGCATACAGGCGGCGCTGCTCATCCGTCCGCAGCACGGCGGACAGTGCGCTTTCACTCTCGCCTGCGTCAAAAAACTCTGAGACCGGCGTTTCCCGTTTGGCTTTGCGGCAGTACTTCCATGCCGCGCGGGACAGCGTTCTGAGCAGCCACGGCCGGAATTTGCTGCCGTCCCGCAGGGATTTGATGGACTGTGCACAGGTGACAAAGGCCTCCTGCGCCAGATCCTCGCCGTCCGTCCTGCTGCCGGTGATCAGGCACGCAAGGCGGTATGCATCGTCCTTGTAGCGCTCGTACAGCTCATCGAACGCCTGCATATCGCCGTGCTGCATGCGGCTGACAAGCTCTTTATCGTTCATAACTTTCTATCCTTTCCCTGGGTGCGTCTGTATATAAGAGCAGCCAGTTTGGATTCGGTTCATTTTATTTTCAGTGAAATCCGCGTCCTTCGACGCACCCGAGTATAAGAGCCGCGAAGCGGCGGGCTGGTTCATTTTTATTTAACGGACACTTTGTACAGTTTTGACGGTTGCGTTTAACGTGTATGTATTCTATACTTAATTTATAAAATCTGGATTGTGCCGCTGTATCGTGTGGTCGCTTGCGAAGCGAACCTAACTCGCCTGCCCGGCGAGGGCACAAGAAGGAGACAACCTGCGGTTTTCTCCTTCTTGTGAATCTTCCGCTTTCCCTTGGAGGGTCTGGCGCAAACCGGAGACCGGCGACCGCTGCGAAATTGGGGTACGGCAGTCGGGTTACCGTTGCGTGGCTTTCTCCGCCTTTTCGCAGTTCACAGACAGCGTACTGCTACACAGGTCGGAAAGTCTACGCAGGCGCGACACAAGGTGAATTGCCCGAAGGGCAAGAGAAGGTCCCCTGGGGGATAACCGTGTCGCGCAACTCGTTAGCATGTTGTGATAGACAGCACCTACGAATTTATCCGTTAGATACAATTTATCTGCGCAGGTGCTGTCTATAATAACCCGCAAAAGATTTGTGCGGCACTGTTATGCCGCACTCTGCGTTGATTATACCACATGTGTAGCAGTAATCTATCCGACACTGCGAATATGCGGATACATGGACGTGCAAAGCGCGTCCTGCGGTAGAGAAAATCCTCTGTCGCGTCCTTATAGTCTCAGTTCACTAATTTTCGCCGTGCTATCCCCAAGGGAAACGGGAGTCCCAAGAGGGTAGAAACCGTAGGTGTCTACCCTTTTGGTTTCCCCGGCGAAACCGCCGCAGTTCTTTCACTTCGCAAGCGACCATCCCCCGTTAGGGGAAAAGAAAGGAAGTGCTTCCATGAATCAGCACCAATTCTTCACAGGCGAAATTTTCGACGCCTATCGCTGGTTTGGCGCTCACATAGAGCAAAACGCTGTCGTTTTCCGTACCTTTGCGCCCAATGCCAGCCGCATTACGCTGACCGGCGCGTGCAACGGCTGGACCGAGACCGATCTGGTACAGGACGGCCGCAGCGGCTTCTGGTCGGTCTCTGTGCCGAACGCCCACGCAGGCCAGTTTTATAAATACCGCATCTACGGCCCGGACGGCTCTGTCACCGAGCACTGCGATCCCTACGGCTTTGCAATGGAACTGCGGCCTGCCTGCTGCTCGATCATCACCGACCTCGAGGAGTACCGCTTCACAGACGAAGCGTGGATGAACAGCCGCACGGCTTCGCCGGACGCACCGCTTAATATCTACGAGATGCACCTCGGCTCGTGGATACGCAATCCGGACGACGCAAACGGCTGGTACACCTACGATGAAATCGCCCGACGACTGATTCCCTATCTGCAGGAAAACGGCTACACGCATGTAGAGTTTCTGCCGCTGTCCGAGCACCCGTTTGACGGCTCCTGGGGCTACCAGAACACCGGATTTTTTGCTCCGACCTCGCGCTACGGCACGCCGGCACAGCTGAAAATGCTGATTGACAAGCTGCATCATGCCGGTATCGGTGCGATCATGGATTTTGTACCGGTACACTTTGCCGTAGACTCCTACGGTCTGGCGAAATACGACGGCACGCACCTGTACGAGTACCCGCACAGCGCGGTCGGCGAAAGTGAATGGGGCAGCTACAATTTCATTCATTCCAGACGGGAAGTACGCTGTTTTCTGCAGTCTGCGGCCGATTACTGGCTCACTGAGTTTCATTTTGACGGTCTGCGCATGGATGCGGTCTCGCGCCTGATCTACTGGCAGGGCGATCCCGCGCGCGGCGTCAACGGCGACACGCTCGAATTCCTCAAAAATATGAACCGCGGTCTGAAAGCCCGCCATCCCTCTGCTCTGCTCATCGCTGAGGACTCGACTGCCTATCCCGGTGTCACCCGTCCGGTGGACGAGGGCGGCTTGGGCTTCGACTACAAGTGGGATCTCGGCTGGATGCACGATACGCTCGAGTTCTGCCAAACACAGCCGGATCTGCGTCCGCGCGACCATGGCAAGCTGCTCTGGTCGATGCACTATTTTTCCAACGAGCACTACCTGCTGCCGCTCTCGCACGACGAGGTTGTGCACGGCAAGGCGGCAATCGTGCAGAAAATGTGGGGCGCGGACGAATGCGACAAGTATGCGCAGGCGCGTGTGATGTATCTGTATATGTTCACGCATCCGGGTAAAAAGCTGAATTTCATGGGCAACGAGCTGGGTCAGCTGTACGAATGGAGCGAAGCCGGTACACTGGACTGGGCACTGGCAGAACGTCCGTTCCACCGATTTTTCCACAGCCTGTGCAAAACTTATGTGGAGAATCCCGCGCTGCACGCAGATTATGCACCGGATAATTTCCGGTGGGCGGAAAATCATGCGGATGCGCCCTGCGTATTCGGCATGGAGCGCCGCGCAAACGGAGAAACGCTGCTCGCCCTATGCAATTTCGCGGACAGCGAACAGGAATTCACCACTTCCCTGCCGAAGTTTACGATTCTGCTTGACAGCAATGCCGCGGAGTTCGGCGGCACCGGAGAGACGCTTGCCGTCTCCCGCAAGGATAGTCTGTGTACGGTTGCGCTGCCGCGATACAGTGCGGTTCTGCTCAAGCTGTAAAATCGAAAAGCAGCCGAAAGGGATTTCTTTTCCGCTGCCATATACAATTACCAACTGCTAATTTCTCATTGCGAATCAAAAAGCGCTCTGTCAAAAACAGAGCGCTTTTCCTATTTATTCGACCGAAATCGGCTTTACCATCTGATAATGCAGTCCGTTCTCATCGCGGTACTCGCCGCGCTGCAGAAAACCGAATTTATGATAAAAACCCTGTGCACGCATGTTTTTCTCGGCAACACGAGCACACAGCTCGCGCTTGCCGAGCGCACGGTACACACTGATAGCCTGACCGAGAATCTGTCCGCTCAGACCGCAGCCGCGGTAGTCACCGGCAATGCAGAAGCCGCCGACCAGACCAATCTCCGGCTGCTCCTCCCACCAGGTTTTCAGGTAAACGAGCGCGACTTCCTCGCCGCTTTCCAAACAGCCGAAGGTGCACGCCCGCGGCGAAACCTTCTGTGCCCGCTCTACATCGCGGATGAGCGCATCCGGATCGAGGTTTGCATCCGTGCCGTAGGCATTCTTGTGCAGCTCGCGCATGAATCCCACAATTTTATCCACATCCTGTGGATTCTTTGGGTCAGCGCGGCGGAACCAGATCTGCGGCGACGCCGGAATGCCCTTGGTATTCGTCCAGCCAATGGACGCAAACGTGGAGTATTCCTGCGGCAAATGTGAGGCATCATTCTCGTAAACCACGTCGATATTGCCGTTTTCGTCAAATTCCAGCTTGGCAACACAGGTGTTGTCACCCCAGCCGATTTCGCCCATCTGTTCGGGTGCAAAGCCGTGTGCAATCGTCAGCATGCCGCGAATCGCACTGCCGTGCGTCACTACTGCGACCTCTTTGCCCTCATTTTCGCGCACAATTGCGCGCACGCCGTCCAGCATGCGCTGACCGGCCTGCATGACCGTCTCGCCGTGCGGCGGCGCTGCTTCCCACGGATGGGCACACCACAGCGCGTACTGCTCAGGCCATGTGTGCGGCAGCTCAGCCCACGGAATGTCCTCCCAGTCTCCCATATCAATCTCGCGCAGCACCGGTCGGGTCTCCACCGAGAGATGATGCGGCTCTGCCACAGCCTGTGCCGTTACGCGTGCGCGGAACAGGTCGGACGAGTAAACCGCCGCAAGCGGCACATTCTCAAACCGCTTTGCCAGATACGGCAGCTGCTTGTATGCCCGCGTGGTCAGCAGCGCGTTGTACTGACCATGACACCGACGGTATACATTGCCCTCTGCCTCAGCGTGACGGATGATGTAGACCGTGGTTCTCATCAGCCTACCTCAACCGCGCCGGACAGCTCGGTGACAGACTTCACGCCGTGTGCATCCAGCCACTCGTTCAGCTCGGCAAGCGCCTTGACCGGAGCGGTCGGGTCGTTGAACATCACCGTACCCATGGCAACCGCGTCTGCGCCCGCAAGCATCATTTCGACAATATCACGTCCGGTTCGGATGCCGCCCATGCCGAGAATCGGCACGGAAACCGCCTTACGCACCTGATATACCATGCGAACCGCAACCGGGAACACTGCCGGACCGGACAGACCGCCCATTACGTTGGACAGGATCGGCTTGCGCTTTTCGATATCAATGCGCATACCGAGCAGTGTATTGATGAGCGAAAGCGCGTCCGCACCTGCGGACTCCGCCGCGCGTGCAATCTCCGCAATATCGGTGACATTCGGGGACAGCTTGACGATCAGCGGCTTCTTCGCCTTGGCCTTGGCTGCCGAAACAACCTCCTCGACCATCTTCGGCTGGGTGCCGAATGCCATGCCGCCGCATTTTACGTTCGGGCAGGAGATGTTCATCTCGATGAGGTCAACATCCGCGTCCGAAATCTTCTCGACCATGCCCTCGTACTCCTCGACCGTGTTGCCGGAGACGTTGGCGATAATTTTGGTGTCGTACTGGCGCAGGAACGGAATCTGCTCCTCGATGAAACGATCAATGCCCGGGTTCTGCAGACCGACACAGTTGAGAATACCCTGCGGGGTCTCCGCGATGCGCGGCGCCGGATTGCCGAGACGCTCGGTCGGTGTCAGACCCTTCACGCCGATGCCGCCAAGCTGGGACAGGTCAAAAAATTCGCCGTACTCATGGCCGAAACCAAAGGTGCCGGATGCGGTCGTGATCGGGTTTTTCAGCTCAACACCGCAAAAGTTCACTCTTAAATCTGCCATTACCACTCGACCTCCTCAGCATTGAACACCGGACCGTCCTTGCAGACATGACCGTAACGGGTTTCGCCGTTTTCCGACTTGAGCGCGCACGCGCACACCAGACAGGCACCGATGCCGCAGCCCATGCGCTCCTCCATCGAAACCTGACAGGGCACGCCGGCTTCCTTTGCAATCGCCGCAATCGCCTTCAGCATAGGCTTCGGACCGCAGGCAGCCACGCCGGTCGCACCTGCCACCTGCTCCTTCAGCACATCGGTGACAAAGCCGTGACGCGCGTAGGTGCCGTCGTCGGTGGTGACAAAGGTCTCGCATTCATCACGGAAGTCGCCCTCAAGGATCACCGCACCCTTGTTGCGGAAACCGAGGATTGCGGCAGGCTGTGCACCCTTTTCTGCTGCCGTGCGAACACATCCAAGCATCGGCGGTACGCCAATGCCGCCGCCGATAAAAATCGGACGGTCGCCCAGTGCCTGCACGTCAAAGCCGTGTCCGAGCGGTCCAAGCACGTCGAGCACATCGCCAACCTTGCGTTCGCTCAGCCACTTCGTGCCGTCGCCCTTCACCTGAAAAACAATGCGCAGATGGCTGCCCTGCCAGGTGCAGATCGAAATCGGGCGGCGCAGCAGATGCCCCTCACCGCATGCAATGTGGACGAACTGGCCGCACTGCGTCAGTTTAACGATTGCCGGCGCGTCCAGCACCATCAGATACAGACCCTCGCCCAGCCGTGTATTTTCTACAACACGGCAGTTTTCCTGAATCGACATAACATTTCTCCCTCCGTTGATCGGTCTGCCGACGAAACAGTGGATTTTTCGACAGCAGGCGAAAAATTTTTCGATAGTTCTATTGTACAGGAAAATCGGGAAAAAGAAAAGATTCTCCTGCATTTTATGCAAAAGAAAAAGCAGCAACTTTCGTTGCTGCTTAGATGTAGGCGTTGAGTTATCTTCCCGGGCCGTCGCCAGCCAAGTATTGTCACCGTAAACGAGCTTAACTACTGTGTTCGGAATGGGAACAGGTGTACCCTCGTCACCATTAACACCTACTTTTGAAGATTTACACCCTCAAAACTGAACAATCCTACTCGCAAGCTATCTTTCGAGGTTACCTAACATTTAAGGTCAAGCCCTCGGCCTATTAGTATCAGTCCGCTCCATACATTACTGCACTTCCACTCCTGACCTATCAACCT
>QEKJ01000002.1 GCA_003096535.1 Agathobaculum butyriciproducens
AACTGTCCATCATCACCTGCATATTTGCGGTGAGCAATGTCATATTCGCCGGAATAACATCAATGCGGTCGTACTTGGTGTGCTGAATAACCTCTGCCAAATCGGCATCGCGGTCGAGCATCAGATCGGCAATGCTCATGCGGTCATAGCTGTGTACGCCGAAGGTCTTGGAGCAGTTTCCCTGCTTATCGTTGTCCACGACCAGTACGCGCGCATTATACTGCTGCGACAGCGCGTAGGCCATGCTGACGGTGGTCAGTGTCTTAGCAACGCCGCCTTTGAGGTTGATGATAGATACGGTTTTCATAAAATTATCCCCTTTGTTGTCGTGTGTTCCAATGGAACACATGGTTTCAGCAGTTTCCACGCTGCTGTTCCTGATTAAAAGAAAAATTAATTTAGTGTGTTTCGACCAAACGACGGTCGAGCAGTTCGTCAAAGGTGACGGGAATTTCTTTGCGGTATGGGATACCGTTCGGTACGCTCATTTCAAGGCAACAAAACGGCTGACCCTTGAAGATGCTTAAATGTATAGACACGCCATTAGGCCATTTCATCCAGAGAATATCATACTCTCTGGAGAAAAAGGTCTGGTTAAAGGGCGGAAGCGAACAAATTCGCTGCTCTTTGAGTTTTTCGGCTACCAATTCGTAAAAAGCCAGATTCCGGGCACGAATGGATAAGCTATCGGAAAGTTGATAAGGCATCAATCGTCCTCCTGTCAGTCTGCGTGTTCCATTGGAACACATTCAGTTTTGCACGATGAAATTTCTTTCGCTATGCCGCGTTCAGTCAGCTCGGCTATTGTAAATCTAAATACCCTGCGATTACGCTGATGCTTGGTATCGTCAGACGGAGCGTAATCGTACTGCGTGACGGTCAGCAGCGGTGTGCCGGGAATGAGGGTCGTAAAGTAAACCTCGTGATACGGCCAGCGGAGCCAATAAGACGTCCTGATATGCTCAAACAGAACATCGCTCATCTTGGGCAGCTCGCACCACGGCAGGTTTGCGATCTTTTCTGCGGCCAGCTTGTACAGGCTGCGCTTTGTAGCGTGTAAACGATACGGCATAAGTTTCTCTCCTTAATCGGCCTGCTCAGCGATGGCTTGCAACTTGCTTACGCACTTAGCTGCGCAACTGGGGCAAATACGATACTCCTTAATGTGCTTCTCGGTAGGCTCACCGCAGAAAATGCAAGATGGCTCATATTTTGTGATAATGACTTTCTGCCCCTCAGTGTAAATCTGCATTTTTGTGCCGGTTTCCCAGCCGAAAGTGTCGCGCAGCTCCTTAGGAAAAACAATACGTCCCAGTGCATCAAGTTTACGGATGATACCAGTATCAGTCATGGCGCGGCTCCTTACCTAATACAACGGGCGGCACGATGCGCACTGGAGGACGCCCTGCCTTTACCATCTTTGCAATTGCGGATGCACGATCAGGGTCATAAACCTTGCGTCCACCGATGTAAATGTCACCGGTGTAGCCGCGCTCCAACTCACTCTTTACTGTGTGATCATTAACACCGATGTCGGCTGCGATGTTCGCTACCTTATATCCGGCAATCCACATCTCGTAAATACGCTGACGCATTGCATCGGTAATTGCTCTTTTTACTTCGGACATTTTTGCACCTCCACTCGGATTTTTTGTAATAAAAAAACTTACCTCGAGGACTACTCCTTTGCGGTAAGTTAATTATTGCATTTTTGGCAGTGGGTTTGTCGAGCGGTATAACTCTTGCGTGAAGCGCGCAAAAGGCTTATAATAATAGCATTGCAGGCCGCACGGGCAGACGAAAAATTGCGTGTTTCCGTTCGGTGTTACAATTGTTAATATTTTGTAAAAGATGAGGTGAACGCCATGCCGCGGCTGGAGAAAACCATAGAAGCGGTCTTTGCTGACCGCGATATCATGCCCGACGAGGTGCCGCAGCTTGACCTGTATATGGATCAGGTGCTGACGCTGTTCGATCAGTGTCTATCAGGCAGCAAGCGCACGCCGGAGGACAAGCTGCTGACAAAAACCATGGTCAACAACTACGTCAAGGAAGGGCTTATGACGCCGGTGAAGGGCAAAAAATACACGCGCCAGCAGATCATGCAGCTGCTCTGCGTATACCATTTGAAGCAGACGCTGCGCTTAACCGATGTGAAGGCATTGACCGGTCGGGACGATGTGGACTTTGCGGCGTGCTACGAGCATCTGCTCGCGGACAAGAAGCGCATGCGCGAAGCCATTCCGCCGCTGCTGACCTCCCAGCTGCCCGAGACGCCGGATGACCCGGAGGAGCGGCTGTGCACATGCCTTGCGCTCAGCGAAATTGCAAATTATTTACGTCGGCTGTGCGAAAGCATGATCGACGATATCCCGCAGCAGACAGAAGGAGATTGAGATCCATGTCCATCGAAAAAGCAAAAGCGTATCTGCGTCAGTTCGGTGCAGAGGATCGCGTGATCGAATTCCCGGTGTCCAGCGCGACCGTGGAGTTGGCCGCCGAAGCTGCTCACTGCGAACCGGCACGCATCGCAAAAACGCTGTCGTTCCGCACGAATGACGGCGTGATCCTCATCGTTGCGGCAGGCGACACCAAGATCGACAACCCGAAGTACAAGGCGCGGTTCGGCTGCAAGGCGCGGATGCTCGCGTTTGAGGAGGTCGAGCCGGAGATCGGTCATGCGGTCGGCGGCGTATGCCCGTTCGGTGTGAATGGCGGCGTGACGATCTATCTCGATGAATCGCTCCGACGGTTCGAGACGGTATTTCCGGCGTGCGGCTCGTCCAACTCAGCCATCGAGGTCACCATCCCGGAACTGGAGAAATTCTCCGGTTTTAAGGCATGGGTGGACGTCTGCAAGGGCTGGAGAGAGGCGTGAGCACGGTTGCCATCGGGCAGTTCAGCGCCGGGGAGGACAAAACTGCCAATCTCAGGGAAATAGAACGCCTTGCACAAACGGCAGCGGAAAATAGAGCGAAAATGCTGTTTTTACCGGAATACAGCATGTATTACGCAAAAGTGAACGCACGGTCGAAAAATATCGAGGCCGCAGAGCGGTGTGACGGCGCGTTCATTATTGCGCTCGGTGAGCTTTGCAGGAGATACGGCCTGTGGATTGCCGCAGGCATGTACGAGCGCATGGACGGTCTGCCGTACAACACGATTGCGGTTCTTGACGACCGCGGCCGCCTGCGCGGCACGCACCGCAAGAACCGTTTGTACGATGCCTTCGGCTATCGGGAATCCGATGAGTGCCGGGCAGGGGACAAGCCGTTTTCGCCTATCGAGACACCTGTCGGAAAACTGGGCATCATTACTTGCTTCGAGCTTCGGTTTCCGGCGCTTGCCGCCGAGCAGAAGGCGCGCGGCGCCGAGACGCTGTTCGTTCCGGCGGGCTGGGTGCAGGGCGAGAACAAGCTGCTGCACTGGCGTACCCTGCTGTGCGCGCGAGCCATCGAGAACGGCCTGACCGTGCTCGGCGCAGACCAGTATGCGCCCGGAAAATTTGTCGGGCACAGCATGGCGTTTCAGCCGGACGGCACCGCGCTCGGTGAACTCGGGGAAGAACAGGATTTGCTTATCGTGAAAATAAATTGATGAAAATTAACATGCGGTGAAAGGGGAGAGCGAATGAAGGCTGCAAAGTTTTTCAGCATCTGTGAAATCGTTTGCTTTGTCGGTCTGGCGCTGTCGTATGCAGGCGAATTTCTGTGCGCTTTTGTGGCGCAAGGAACGGATAAGGACATATTTCAGATGGGATTATTCCTGTTCTGGCTGCTTATTGGGCCGTTGGCAATCTGCAATCTGATTTGCGCTGCTGTGATGTACAGGCGGCTGTCCGACCCGGCGGTGCGGCGGACGCTGTGGCGCTGCATCATTGCAATGAAGTGCATCGCGATTCCAATGTTCCTGCTGAATTTCTTTTTCGGCATGATTTACGGCATGTTTACGCTGATTTTCCCGATGACGCTGCCGGTCGTGCTCTTACAAATGCTGGTTGCCTGGTTTGCCATGATGGCCTCGTCCGGCTACTGCATTGCGCTCATCCTGCACGCGCGCAGGCAGGGCAAAATCAGCACCGGAACCGCAGTCCGGCAGGTCATTTCCCAGTTTATTTACGTTGTTGATGTGATCAGCCTGTTTTTCATTCGCAAGACGGTAAACGAATGCGAAACGGCACAATAAGTTCAAAAAAGGAGTATTATCATGCAGTTTGATCCTACATTATACGTTATTACGGACAGCACCTACCACACGACCGAGACCCTGCTCCGCGCGGTGGACGAGGCGTGCAGGGGCGGTGCAACGCTCATTCAGCTCCGCGAGAAGGACACCGGCGGACGCAGCTACCTTGAGCTGGCGCAGCAGGTCAAGTCCGTCACCGACCGCTACAGCGTGCCGCTCATCATCGACGACCGTGTAGATGTTGCCATTGCCTGCGATGCGGCCGGCGTACATGTCGGCGCGAGCGACCTGCCGGTGGCGGTCTGCCGCAGGCTGCTCGGCCCGGATAAGATCGTCGGCGCGACCGCCAAGACGGTCGAAGCAGCCGTTGCCGCGTACAACGACGGCGCGGATTACCTCGGCACCGGCGCCATTTACCCGACGACTACCCACGTTACCACCAAGGTTACGCCGGTCTCCGTGCTGAACGATGTGTGCCGCGCGGTCCCGATTCCGGTGGTTGCCATCGGCGGCCTGAACGCGGATAACATGGACGTGCTGGCTGACAGCCCCATCAAGGGCATCGCCGTGGTCTCTGCCGTTATGAAGGCGGACGATCCGTGCGCGGCTGCCGCGCATATCAAGGAAAAGTTCCTGAAAATGATGAATAAGTAAGAAAAAGCTCCGAAACAGGCGTTTCGGAGCTTTCCTTTTGCAGGTCAGTTGTTTGGCTCGATCGCGTAATCGTAGATCTCGTGTCCGCTTTCGAGCACCTTGCCGTCCACGGTGATGAGCACTGCGGTTGCGCCGCGCGCCTGCGCGAACGTGTTGACCAGTGCGTAGATCTTGAGCGTTTCACCGGCGGTGCCGGAGGCGCGGATCGCCTCGCCGAAGGCGGCATTCATGTCGAGCGTGAGCGTGCCGTTCTCGAGCGACGAGGACTGCACCTTGACGCCCTCGGGCAGCGAGCCTGCGGCGATGAGCGCGTCCACGAGCGACTGGTCGGAGTCGTCCTTCGCGTCTGCGCCGGTCGGCGTGAGCGTTTCACCCTGTTCATCCGGAACGTAGATCGTGACCGACTCCGTGCCGCTCGGATTGGGGTTTTCCGGCTGTACGGCAGGTTCATTTGTCTTGGAATCGGACGGTTTGCCGGAATTGCTGTCGTCCGGCGTTTCCGGCGTGGTCGGGTTCTCCGGCTCGGTAACAGCAGGCTTTTCCGGCTCATCGGCGGGCTTGCTGCGGACATATCCATATACACAGGCTGCGGCGACTACTGCAATGATCGCAATTACGGCTATAATAACTTTTGAGCGTTTCATTGTAAACGCCTCCTTTCTCTTACAAGCCTATTGTATCAAGCCGGACGGGAAAATACAAGGGATATACCGTTAACAAACGGCGGCTTTTTGCCCCGGTTTGGGCGGCAGTTTTTTTCAGCACCGGCTGAGCGGGGTGCCCGAACTGCGTCAGCGTGTTCGCCCCTTCCGGGCGGCAGCCTTTTGTCTGCACCGCCCCAGCGGGGTACTTGAACCGCGCACGCGGTTCACCCTATCCGGGCGGGGAGTTTTTCGCTGAACCTCAGCGGGGATTCGCCGCGCCCCGCGGCGGGGCAAGAGGGTAGACACCAAGGTTTCTACCCTCTTAACTCCCACTTCCTTTGGGGAGAGTCTGGCGCAGATTGCCGACATGTGACCGCTTCGAAATGAGGAACGGCAGAGGATTTTTTCTACCGTATGGGAGCACAGTGTGCTCCCATGTCCCGACATATTCGCAGCGTCAGATACCGTACTGCTACACATGCAGTTTCATCTAAGCAGGCGCGGCATAGCAGTGCCGCGCAACTCTTTAACGCGTTATACCGCACGGTACCTGCGGATTAGGCGTTTGGTACAATTTATCCTCGCAGACCCTGTCTATTATAACGCGCTCACGAATTGCGCGGCACGGTTATGCCGCGCCTGCGCAGAGTAGCCTGTATGTGTAGCGGTACGCTGTCTGTGAACTGCGAACAGGTTACGAAAGACACGGAAGAAAAAATCCTCTGCCGTTCCCCTTTTCGGAGCGGTCACATATAGGCAATCTGCGCCAGATTAGGAAGCAAGGGAAAGGTAGGAGTCCAAAGAGGAAGGGAAACCGCAGGTGTCCCTTCCTTTTTGCCCCCGCCGCGGGGCGCGGCACGTTCCCGCCGTCCGCAGACGGCGAATCCCTCGCTGAGGTTCAGCGAAAAACTTCCCGCCCGTTAGGGGCGAACCCGCCTGCGGCAGTTCGCGCACCCCGTTCAACCGGTGCAGAGAAAGGAGCCGCCCCGTTAGGGCGAACCCGCCTGCGGCAGTTCGTGCGCCCCGCTCAGACGGTGCAGAAAAATTTTTTCGAAAATTTTCAAAAAAGTTGACCATTCATGGTCAATTTTCACCTCCATCCGGCATAGGGTTGAAGGAGGTGACGCAATGACGAACATTGCATTCAAACAGGCACACAGCGGCAACTACCGCCGAGCCGCGCGCGGAAAGGAGGATATCCGCTATCTGGTGATTCACTTTACGGCGAACGACGGCGATACCGCGAAAAATAATGCGGATTACTTCGCTCGGGCGGAGATTTCGACCTCAGCGCACTACTTTGTGGACGAAAACGAGGTCTGGCAGTCGGTTCGCGACGCGGATATCGCATGGCACTGCGGCACGCGCGGCGTCTATTTCCACCCGTACTGCCGCAACGCGAACAGCATCGGCATTGAACTGTGCAGCCGCAAAAACGGCGAGAAATTCTACTTTATGCCCGAGACCGTGCGCCGGGCACAGGCGCTGACGCGCGAACTGATGGCGAAATATGGTATTCCGCTCGAAAATGTTGTGCGCCACTACGATGTTACGCACAAAAACTGTCCTGCGCCGTTCGTCGAGAGCGCATCCGCGTGGACAGTATTCAAGCAGGGGTTACAGAAAAAGGAGGAACCTGACATGACCGAAGCCGAGGTAAAGAAGATCATCGAGAGCACCCGCAGGACGTACAACAGCGTTTCCGCCGTTCCCGCGTGGGCGAAGCCGACTGTCGAGAAGCTGACGCGCAAGGGCTGGCTGCTTGGCGATGAGCACGGAAAGCTCGACCTGACCGAAGAGCTGCTCCGCACGCTGGTTATCAACGACCGCGCAGGAATCTACGGCGAATAAGCGCAAAAGAGGCTGTAAATTAAATTTACAGCCTCTTTTTGTTACTTTGTATTTTGATAGGTCAAACCTTTTTTTCGGATGATAAACAGCTGGATATAGTACGATGCTGCAAGGAATACCGCTGCGAATGTCCACGCGGCCGCGTCCGTGTAGAACAGACCGCGCTCACCGATGACCCTGGTCAGCAGCAGCGATGCACCCACACGGCCTGCGAACTCGGTCAGACCGGAGAGCATGGGCGCGGTCGTAAAGCCCATGCCCTGCAAGGCCGAGCGGTAGGTGTGCAGCACATAGGCGGACAGCAAAAACGTGCTCATGACAACCAGATAATCGTACGCGACCGACAGCGCCTCGGCGGCGTTGGCAGCATCCGCGGAGATGAACAGCGCGACAACGTGACGGCCGAACAGGATCATGCCCGCCGCCAGCAGCGCGGAAAAGCTGAGCGCCAGCACAAGCGTCGAGCGGACACCCATCCGCACGCGGTCAAGCCGGTTTGCGCCCCAGTTCTGGCCGGTGTAGGTCGAGGCGGCGTAGCCGAACGCGGACGCGGAGCAGTCCATCAGACCGTGCAGCTTGTTGGTCGCGGTAAAACCCGCGAGGAACACAAAGCCGCAGGTGTTGATAACCGCCTGCATGATGATGCCGCTGATGACGATGACAAAATGCTGCAGCGCAAGCGGCAGACCAAGGTGGCACAGCCGCCGGATCACACTGCTGTCCGGCTGCCAGTCCGGCTTTTCGACGGACGCAGCCGGGATTTTCCGCAGCGCAATGACGCAGTACGCGAATGCAAACAGCTGCGCGAGCAGTGTCGCGGCGGCAGCGCCCGGAATGCCCCAGCCGAAGCGGATAACGAACAGCAGATCGAGCACAATGTTCAGACATCCGGCAGTAAACATGGCAATAAGCGGACTTTTGCCGTCTCCGAGTGCGCGGAGGATCGCCGCTGCCATGTTGTACGCCATCGTGATGAGTGTGCCCGCATACATCATGGTTAAATAAATGTGCGCGCCGTCATAGATGTTCTCGGGCGTGTCCAGCAGGTGCAGCAGCCAGCCTGCCGAGGACACGAACACCACGGTCAGCAGGATGCCGACTGCCGCGCACAGCAGCACGGACATGGTGATGGCCTTGCGCAGTCCCTTCTTATCGTTTGAGCCGAAGGTCTGCGACACGAGCACGGAAAAGCCTTGCGTCATGGCCTGCACGGTCCACAGCACCAGCCAGTACAGCCAGTCGGTCGCGCCGAGTGCGGCCAGCGCCTCCACACCGACACCGCGCCCGACGATGGACGCGTCTGCGACTGTGTACAGCTGCTGACCGACATTTGTCAAAATCAGCGGTACGGCCAGTCCGAGAATGAGTTTTGTCGGACGGCCGACGGTCATATTTGTCTCTCTGCTCATACAATCTCCTTACTTTGCCAGTTCGTACATTGCCGCCGCGATGATTTCCGCGTTCTGCAGCACGCGCTCGATCTCCATGTACTCGTCCGGCTTGTGCTCGCGCACCTCATCGCCGGGGAAGATCGGGCCGAATGCGACAAGGTTCGGCATGGATTTGGCGTAGGTGCCGCCGCCGATGCTCTTGAGCTCCGCCTTCTCGCCGGTCTGCTCCTCATATACCTTGGACAGTCTGCGGATGAGTTCGCTTTCGGGCGGCATGTAAATGGCCGCCGCGTGCGTCATTTCGGTTTCGGTAAAGCCGCCGAGCGTGAAGCCGCGCGACAGACGCGGGTATACGAGATCGTATTTCAGGGTGACCGGATAGCGCACCGAGAAAACGAGCGACAGCGTTTCCTGCTCAAATTTTGCCACGCCGAGGTTGAGCGTCAGCGGGCCGGACAGCTCATCGCGCATGGCGAGACCGAGGGACTCACCGTGTACCTCCATGCCGATGCGCTCTGCCACAAATGCCATGCAGTCGCCAAGCTCGCCGGTCAGCGGCAGCTGATTGAGTGCCTGCGCCAGCCGTCCGATGGCATTTTCGCCCTGCTCCGGGGTCGAGCCGTGAACGGCAATGCCCTCGGCTTCCACGCGGATGCCGCCCGCGATCGGCGTGACGGTTACCTTGTCCGCCGAGATTTTGGCAGCCGCGTCCGCCGGACACTGCAGCTCCGCCGCCGCATACGCGGGCGAGATGTTGGAGGCGGCACCGCCCTCGAACTTTGTCAGGCGGTAATCGCCGGTCTGGTGCAGCTTTCGGCTGTAAGTGCCGTTGAGAATGCCCTTTTCGCCGTTGATGATCGGGTATTCGCCGTCCGGCGTGAAGCCGTACACCGGCAGCTCGCCGCCATGCGAAACGTACCACGACATATCGCCGCAGCCGGTTTCCTCGTTGGTGCCGAACAGCAGACGGATGCGCTTGGAGGGGGCAAATCCGGCATCCTTGAGCGCCGCCAGCGCGTAGATGGCCGCCACCATCGGGCCCTTGTCGTCCATCGTGCCGCGTCCGTAAATACGGCCGTTTTTGATCTCGCCGGAAAACGGCTCGGTCTCGGTCCAGCCGTCGCCGGCGGGCACAACGTCCAGATGACCGAGTACAGCCACCATTTCCTCGCCCTCGCTGTACTCGCACCAGCCGACACGGTCGTCCATATTGCCGGTCCGGAAGCCCAGCTTTTCGCAGAGCGCAAGCGTTTCGTGCAGCGCACGGGCAGGCTCACGGCCGAACGGCGCATGCTCCTCCGGCACGCCTTCCACGCTCGGTATGCGCACGAGCGCGGCAAGACTCTCCAGCAGTTCGTCCGCGTGCGCGCGGATGTAGGGTTTGCAGTTCATAACAAAAACCTCCTTAACGGGGTGGATTATTCATCGGATTGGGAATGGTTGAGCACAAAATGGCTCTTTTTGTATGCGATAAGTCCGTCGCGCTGCATGCGGCTCAGCTCGGCGGACAGCGCACTGCGGTCCACGCCGAGGTAGTCGGCCAGCTGCTGACGGTCGAACGGAATGTCGAACGTGTCTGAGCCGTGCTGCACCGCCTGTGCGGACAGGTACGACAGCAGCTTGCCGCGCATGGATTTCGGACTTGTGTGGAAGATTTTTCGCGTCAAAAGCAGGTTTTTCTGCGCGGTGACGTCCAAAAGATTGCGTAAAAGCACACTGTGCGCGCTGTCCTGCGCGGCAGAGGAGAGCAGTGTTTCGCTCGGCAGGAACAGCACCTCGGACGGCTCGTCCGCCACAGCAGAGACCATCATGGGCGTGCCGGGGACGCAGGCGTACGTTTCAGCGAATACCGAACCGGGCGTAATGTGATCGAGCAGCGTCTTGTGGCCCCATGCGTCGCAGCGCTCGATATTCACGCCGCCCGAGAGCAGAATACACAGCGCATGCGCGGTATCGCCGACACGGTAAATCGGCTGAAATTTGTCAAATTCACGCGTGCAGGCGTGCAGACGGCGCAAAAGCGGGGATAATTCTGCGGTTTCAATGCCGCGGAACAGACCGCAGCGTGCAAGGATAGACAGGTTCATATTTCCTCCTGTTTTGTTGTTGGGACAACATACTTTGCCTTCTCAGTATAGTAAGATATGAGCGTAAAGTCAAGCGGGACACACGAACCGCGCAGGCGGTTCGCCCGAACGGGGCGGCAGCTTTTTCAGCACCGGCTGACCGGGGTGCGCGAACTGCGTTAGCGTGTTCGCCCTGACGGGGCGGCACTCTTTTTCAGCACCGGCTGACCGGGGCATACGAACTGCGTCAGCGGGTTCGCCCCTAACGGGCGGAGAGTTTTTCGCTGAACCTCAGCGGGGGGATTCGCCGTCTGCGGACGGCGGGAACGTGCCGCGCCCCGCGGCGGGGGCAAAAAGGAAGGGACACCTGCGGTTTCCCTTCCTCTTTGAACTCCTACCTTTCCCTTGCTTCCTAATCTGGCGCAGATTACCGACATGTGACCGTTGCGAAAAGGGGTACGGCAGAGGATTTTTTCTACCGTGTCTTTCGTAACCGATTCGCAGTGTCAGATAACGTACTGCTACACAGACCGGAAAGTCTTCGCAGGCGCGACATAACAGTGTCGCGCAACTCTTTGGCACGTTGCACCGCACGGCACCTGCGAATGTAGGCGTTCGGTAGCATTTATCTTCGTAGGTGCTGTCTATCATAACGCGCTTACGAATTGCGCGGCACGGTTATGCCGCGCCTGCTGGAAGTAGCCGACCTGTGTAGCAGAACGGTATCCGACACTGCGAATATGTCGGGACACGGGCGCACACTGTGCGCCCCTACGGAAGATGAGCAGTACGCTCGTTCCTTGGCGAGTCTCAGCTCTGCAAATTTCGCCGTGCCCTCATAGGAAAGGGGTGATCCACAAGAGGGTGGAAACCTTGGTGTCTACCCTCTTGTGCCCCCGCCGGGTAGGCGGCCCCCCCGCTGGCCCCAGCGGAACCATCTCAAGACAAGAAACAGGATATATAAGGAGAAAACACTATGATTCGCAAAATTATCGAAATCGACAAAGAAAAATGCAACGGCTGCGGCCTGTGCGCCCACGCCTGCCACGAGGGCGCCATCGGCATGGTGGACGGCAAGGCCACTCTGCTCCGCGACGACTACTGCGACGGCCTCGGCAACTGCCTGCCGGTCTGCCCGACCGGTGCCATCTCGTTCGTTGAGCGCGAAGCGGCCGCTTATGACGAAGCCGCTGTGCAGGCCAATATGCAGGCAAAATCTCAGCCGCATACCGGATGCCCGGGCAGCATGGCGCGGAGCATTGAACACGCCTCGGTCAATCAGCCGGCCTCGTTCATTCCGATGCCGAGCCAGCTGCGCCAGTGGCCGGTGCAGATTAAGCTCGTGCCGGTGAATGCGCCTTATTTTGACGGCGCAAACCTGCTCATCGCGGCGGACTGCACCGCTTACGCATACGCAAACTTCCATCAGGATTTTATCCGGGGGAAGGTAACGCTCGTCGGCTGTCCCAAGCTGGATGATGTGGATTACAGCGAGAAGCTGACAGAAATCCTCCGTCAGAACAACATCAAAAGCGTAACCGTTGTCCGCATGGAGGTGCCGTGCTGCGGCGGACTGGAATACGCCGTCCGCACCGCGCTGCAGAACTGCGGCAAGCTGCTGCCGTGGCAGGTGAAGACCATTTCCATCAAGGGCGAACTGCTGGACGATTGACCGATTCCTGTCGATTTCACTGATTTGCATTTGCAATTTTCGTTCGAAACGTGTAAAATAACAAGGTAACACCACAAAGCACCGCAGTCAAATTGTGTGGTGGTGCCTTTGGAATGACACCGCGCAACGCGGTATGTAGGAGCGAAAATTCATGGCAGTCACTTTGGCAGAAATCGCTGCGCTGGCGGGCGTTTCACGCGGCACGGTGGATCGGGCACTTAACGACAGAGGACGCGTCGATCCCAAGGTTGCGGCACGCGTGCGCCGCATTGCGGCAGAGCGAGGCTACCGCCCAAACCGTGCGGGACGCATGCTGGCACGTGCGAAAAACCCGATCAGGATCGGCGTGATCGTCCAGTCGGTCGAGACCATGTTCATGCACACGGTATTTGAGGAGATCGAACGCGCATCGGCGCACTTTACCACCACCGGCGCAGAGGTGCTCGTGCGGCCGCTGGAGGGCGTCGATGCACAGCAGCAGCTGGACGTGATTGACGAGTTGCTCGAGGCAGGCGTGCAGGGCATCGCGCTTTCTCCGGCGGAGGACGAGCGGGTGCGCGCCCGTATTCAGGAGCTGTCCGAGCGCATGCCGATCGTTACCTTCAACTCGGATCTGCCGGACTCGGGCCGCCTGTGCTACGTCGGCGTGGACAATTTCGCGTGCGGACGCATGAGCGCCGGTCTGATGGACCTGCTGCTTGCCGGTCACGGGGAAGTCCTGCTGGTTGCCGGTCAGGAAAACAACTGGTCGCATCAGCAGCGTGTGGACGGCTTTCAGGCCGAGGCTGCCGCAAATTTTCCCGGTTTGAGCCTGCTGCCGCCGCAGACCTGCGGGGACGATCAGCAGCTGGCGCATGATATTGTGTGCCGCGCCGTGCAGGAGCATCCGTCGCTGCGCGGTGTGTACGTTTCGGTAAACGGTCAGCTCGGTGCGTGCGACGCGCTGCGTGAGCTGGGTTTACAGGGCAAGGTGCACCTGATCTGTCACGATTTGATTCCGGCAAATACGGAGAATGTCCGCCGCGGACTCATCGACTTCCTGATCGATCAGGATGCCGCCCTGCAGGGCGCCCGTCCGATCGAGCTGCTCATGGATTACCTGCTGGCAGGCGAAAAGCCGGAGACCGACCGCATTCTTGCGTGCATTGATATCCGCAACCGCTACAACGTGTGAGGTGCGCGATGAAAGAGGTTTTGCGGCTCGATCACGGCGTTTTGACATATTTTCCGGCATCAGCCGGACGGAATAAGCCTGCGCTCATCCTGTGCCCGGGCGGCGGCTACGAATACTGCTCCATCCGGGAGGGCGCACCGGTCGCGCGTGCGTTTGCGCGGGACGGTGTGGAAGCGTTCGTGCTCGAATACGACTGCACGGAGGTGCCGCTTGGCGTAAAGCCGCTGCACACGCTGTCCGCGTCTGTCGCCTGGGTGAGAGAACATGCGGCACAGCTCGGCATCGCGGCAGACCGCATTGCGGTCGGCGGCTTTTCGGCGGGCGCCCATCTGGCGGGACTGCTGGCGGCGACGTGGCACGACGCAGACTGGTTTCCCGAGGGCACGGATTTGCAGGCGCACCGACCGAATGCGGCGGTGCTGTGCTATCCGGTGGTCTCGGCGGGAGTGTATGCGCATCGCGGCAGCTTTGTGCGTCTGGCAGGCGAAAATGCTGCGGAACAGCAGAGGTTTTCGCTCGAAACGCTGGTTTCTGCGCACATGCCGCGCACGTTTTTGTGGCACACCCTGACGGACGCGACCGTTCCGGTCGAGAACACGCTGCTGCTCGAGGCGGCTTTGCGCCGAGAAAATATCAGCCACGAGCTGCACCTGTTCCCGCACGGCGTGCACGGACTCGCGCTCGCGGATTTGGAGACAGCCGACCCGATGAAAGGGCGCGTGCCCGACCGGCATATAAACCGCTGGCAGGCGCTCTGCGCGGAATGGCTGAAGGAGGAATAACAATGCAGATTCGACACACCCGGCCGGAGGATCTTCCGGCGATGCAGGAAATTTTCGCGGACGCGCGGGCGTTTATGCGCGAAAACGGCAATCCCGATCAGTGGGGAGACAGATTCCCGACGCGGGAAATGCTGGACAAGGATCTTGCACTGCACCGCAGCTATGTCTGCGAGGACAACGGCAAAATCGCAGCGACCTTTGCGTTTACGACCGACGGCGAGCCGACCTACCGCGTCATTCGCGGCGGCGCCTGGCTGGACGATGCGCCGTACGGCGTTGTCCACCGTATCGCGGCGGCAAAGGGCACGCACGGTGCGGCTTCGTTCTGCATGAACTGGTGCATGGAGCAGTGCGGCAACATCCGCATCGACACGCACGCGAACAACAAGCCCATGCAGGGTCTGCTGAACAAGCTCGGCTATACCTATTGCGGTGTCATTGAGCTGGAAAACGGGCGCGGAGAACGTCTGGCGTTCCAGAAACGAGTGGAAAAGTAAGTAAGAAACAGCAAACGGCATACCGGAGAGAATCTCCCGGTGTGCCGTTTTTTATTTCTGAACTTTGATAAAATTGAAGATTGACTTTAATATAATTTAATATTATAATGAAGTTACAATGAAAGGAAGTGATAGCCGTGGCAATCGAGGTAATGCCGGAGTGGCTTGCATCGCTGGACGAGGAGGACGTGTCGTTCATCAAAAAATTCGTGCTGGCGTCGGGGTCGCTCAAGGAGGTCGCGGGCATTTACGGCGTGACCTACCCGACCGTGCGCCTGCGTCTGGACCGTCTGATCCAGAAGATCAGGCTTGGCGAGCAGGCGGACGAGGAGCCGTATATCGCGCTCATCAAGCGTCTTGCGGTCAAGGACAAGCTGGATTTTGACACGGCGAAGCTGCTCATCAACGAGTACAAAAAGCTGAGAGAGGGGAATAAATCATGATGATTGCAACGGTTTCTACAATTATTTCGCTGATTTTTCTGATCGCGTTTGTCGCGGCAATGATTATTTTGCAGGTCTATCTTTCCAGACGGAAGAGCAAACTGCCGGGACTGGTACTGCCTGCCATCACGTTTTCGGGGGAGCTGTTCATCCTGCTGAACGTGGTGACGAATGTGGTGATGACCTCGGCGGCTGACAATGCGGTTGGCGGAGTGGATTCGTACAGCGTGTTCGTGACGGTGCTCAACACGGTGCTGACACTGCTCGTTATCTCCATGCCGACCATCGTGCTGCTGGTAATCTACTTCCTCTGTCGCAGAGGGATGAACCGCAAAAAGCAGATCGAGAAGATGAATATTCAGGATTTGTGAGTTTTTCGCTTACTTTAAGCGAGGGGATTCGCCGTCTGCGGACGGCGGGGATTTGCCGCGCCCCGCGGCGGGGAGTGCGCTGACGCCGCGCGGGCGTACAAGAGGGTAGACAACCTGCGGTTTTCCACCCTCTTGTAAATCTCCCCTTTTCCCTTGGAGGGCACGGTGGTGATGGGAGAACTGAGACTATAAAGGAACGGCAGAGGATTTTTTCTGCCGTAGGGGAGCACAGTGTGCTCCCATTTCTTTACCTATTCACAGTGTCAGATACCGTTCTGCTACACATATGGTTTACTCTACGCAGGGCGCGGCATAGCAGTGCCGCGCAATTCTTTAGCGCGTTATACCGCCCGGCACCTTCGAATTTAGATGTTCGGCACAATTTATCCTCGCAGGTGCTGTCTGTAATCTCCAGACTAACGAGTTGCGCGGCACTGCTATGCCGCGCTTGCGGAAATTTAACCGCCTGTGTAGCAGAACGGTATCTGACACTGCGAACAGGCTGCGAAAGACACGGTAGAAAAAATCCTCTGCCGTACCCAATTTCGGAGCGGTCACATATAGGAAATCTGCGCCAGATTAGGAAGCAAGGGAAAGGTAGGAGTTCAAAGAGGAAGGAAAACCGCAGGTGTCCCTTCCTTTTTGCCCTCCGCCGTGGGTACGGCGCCGTCCCCGCGGCGGGCGCCGCGACGCTCCCGCCGTCCGCAGACGGCGAATCCCCCCCGCTGAGGTTCAGCGAAAAACTCCCCGCCCGTCAGGGGCGAACCCGCCTGCGGCAGTTCGTGTGCCCCGCTCAGCCGGTGCAGAAAAGGAGCCGCCCGGATAGGGCGAACCCGCCTGCGGCAGTTCGTGTGCCCCGGTCAGCCGGTGCAGCAAAAGGAGCCGCCCGTCAGGGGCGAACCCGCCTGCGGCAGTTCGTGTGCCCCGGTCAGCCGGTGCAGCAAAAGGAGCTGCCCGTCAGGGTCGAACCCGCCTGCGGCAGTTCGTGTGCCCCGGTCACCTTGTGCCGAGAAAAGAAAAGCACCGCAGAATTGCTTCTACGGTGCTCAAAGTATGCACTTTTACTCAAATCGCAGCAGCGTATCGACATCCTTACGCGCCGGCGCCTGCGGGTCCTGTGCCGGATGACCGAGCGCGATGAGCGCGGCCACTTCCTGACCCTCGGGGATTTCCACGACCTTGGCAACCTCGGCGGGATCGTAAATGCCCATGATGACCGTGCCGAGACCGAGCGCGTGCGCGGCAAGGCAGAAGGTCTGCGCGGCAACGCCCGCGTCAAAGGACTGCCAGTGGGCAGCAAGCGGGGTGCTGAACGAGCCGTCGCGCTCGTAGCCCGAGCGACCCTTGATCATGGTCAGCACGACCAGTGCCGGTGCACCGTGCGTGGTCTTCTGGTTGTAGGCAAAACCGAGCATGCAGTTGTCGGCCAGCTTGTCCTTCTTTTCCTTGTCGGTCACAACGATGTAGCGCGCGATCTGCGTATTCTTCCAGCTCGGCGCAAAGGCGACAGCTTCAACGATCTGACGAACCTCGTCCTCGGTCACAGGCTGCTCGGTGAACTTGCGGATGCTTCGGCGGGTTTTGATACATTCCAGTGCTTCCATGAGAATATCTTCCTTTTTAGAGTATGTTTGACTTTATTATAGCAGAGCGAAAAAGCAAGTGCAAGTTAATTATCCGCCATTACCTTAATATAGTAGCGGCGATGGCGCGGACCGTCGAACTCGCAGAAATACACGCCCTGCCAGATGCCGAGGATGGGCTTGCCGTCCTCGATGAGCACAGTCTGGCTCGGGCCAACATAACTGCACTTGAGGTGCGCGGTCGAATTGCCCTCGGCATGCCGGAACTCGCGTCGGTCGGGAAACGCCTCGCGCAGACCGAGCAGCAGGTCGTGCTGCACATCCGGGTCAGCGTTTTCGTTGATGGTGATACCGGCGGTCGTATGCGGGCAGTACACCACGGCAAGACCGCTCTGCACGCCGCTTTCGCGGATGACTTCACGCAATCTGGCGGTGATATTGTACATGCCCTCGTGATCGGTCGAGATGGAAAATTCTCTGGTTTTCATGCTCATTCTCCTCGGCTTTCGTGCAGATAGGTCGCTTCCAGATCGGAAAGGTGCAGCTTTACGGCAAGCGGGTACTTCTCGAACGCGTGCGCGAGTGCGAAGCTGCCGCCCTTGACCGACTCGTCAAAGCCGCCCATGTGCCAGCGCACGGCGATGGCCTCCTCCGTGCGCAGCCGCATGAACCGCTCGATCAGGAACACGGATTTTTCGCCGTGACCGTACGGAAACTGGTCGTCTACTGCGTAAACCGGCACCTTTTCCCACTCACCGCGGTCGTTTTTGCGGTTGCGGAGCTCGGTCTTGTAGAAACCGGCCTTGCACAGATCGTGCAGGAGCGAAACGATGGTATAGCTTTCCAGATCGTCGGTTTCGGGATTGAAATGCTTGGAGATCAGCACGTTGTACACGTTGAGCGAGTGATCGAGCAGACCGCCCTCATACGCAGCGTGGAACCGCGTGGACGCGGGAGCAGTGAAGAAATCCGTGCCCTCGAGCCATGCAAGCAGCTTTTCCGCGCCCGGACGATGGATGTTTTTGTTGTAGGTTTCGATGAAAATCTCTTTATTTGACATGTTGTTCCTCCATTCGGGTGCGGGCAAGCCGCAGAAGCGTCTCCCGCCGATTGTCGGTCCGGCCGTCTATCACGGCATCCAGCAGGGCGTGCAGCATTTCACCGACCGGTCTGCCGCGCAGACCGAGCGCCTGTAAATCGGCTCCGTTTACGGCAAGCTGCCGCAGCGAGAAGCATTGCTCCTGCGCGAGCACGCGGTTCAGCAGCGCTTCGGTCTCAAACAGCTGCGCCACATAGTCGCGGCTGGTGCCCTGACCGACCGCATCGCCTTTTTTGATCGCCAGCAGGTCACGGAACCGCGCCTCTCCGATGCGCGACAGGCTGCGCCGCACCAGCTTTTCGTTGTCACCGAGCGGTGTGTCGTGCCGCTCGACCAGCAGGAGGATGCGTTCGGTGTCCGCGCTCGAGAACCGCAGCCGCGGCAGGAGCTCGCGCGACAGCGCAAGGCTCGCCCTGGGATGTCCCCGGAAATGCCCGATGCCTTGCTCGTCCACGGTCTTGCAGGCGGGCTTGCCGCTGTCGTGCAGCAGCATCGCCCACCGGAGCACCGGCTCGGCCGGCACCTGACCGACCGCGCGTACGGTGTGCTCCCACACATCGTACAGGTGGTGCGGATTCTGCTGCTGACAGCCCTGCATGGGCGCGAGCTCGGGCAGGGCAGAGGTGATAAGGTCGGCGTAAGTCATCAGTGTGCGCTGCACATAGCGGCCGCACAGCAGACCGGTCAGTTCCTCGCGGATGCGCTCGGCGGCAATGCAGTCCAGGCGATGCACCTGCCGCCGCATGGCAGCGGCGGTTTCCGGCTCGATGGCAAAACCCAGCTTGGACGCGAAGCGCAGTCCGCGCAGGATGCGCAGCGCGTCCTCCTGAAATCGGGTATCTGCATCACCGACCGCGCGCAGAACGCCGTTTTTGAGGTCGGTTTGCCCGCCGAACGGGTCGCACAGACCGCGTTCCGGGTGCCACGCCATCGCACCGACCGTGAAATCCCGGCGGGCCAGATCCTCACGGATGTCGGTGACAAAGCGCACGTCGTCCGGATGCCGCCCGTCCGAGTAGCCGCCCTCTGTGCGGTAGGTGGTAATCTCGAGCGGGCCGCCGTCCGTGAGCACGGTCAGCGTGCCGTGCCTGAGTCCGGTCGTGAGCACACGCGCGTCCGCGAACACGGCCTGCATCTGAGCCGGAGAGGCGGACGTACACAAGTCCCAGTCGTGCGGTTCGACTCCGCGCAGACTGTCGCGCACGCAGCCGCCGACCACCCACGCCTCAAATCCGGCGCGCTCTAATTGCCGGATGGCGTGCGCCGCGTGTTCGGGCAGCTGCATCACTTTTTGTCCTGCTTCAGTTTGTACGAGCTGCCGTCCGGATTGATAACCACCGTGTTGTCCAGCTGTGCCTTCAGGCTCTTGCGGAAATCGGCAACGTACTCCGCGCGGAGCTCCTGCTGCTCCTTCTTTTCTGCGTCGGTCAGTCCTTCGGTCTTGGCCTTTTTGGCAAGCGCGTTGATGCGTGCAATTTTTTCGTCAGTCATATCGCAAAATCTCCTTGATTATCCTTATGCTATCTTTATATTATATCAAATTTCTATTCGTAATGAAAGCCTTTTGCGGACGCTGAGCAGCCGTTTCCGGTTATACCGCTGAATCCATGCGAACGGCAGGTTCGCCAGCTGAATCGCAAGCGCAATGACCGCATACCGGATGAGCCACGCCGTCCGGTCGGCGCTCAGCAGACAAAAAACGAGCGACACCCAGCCGAGCACGCCGATCACATAATGAATCACCTCCGCACGGCAGGTGATGAACAGAAAACGGTCGAGGTATGCCGTATCCCGCCCGGATTTGAGGTGCCGCTTGTCAAATTCGGGATTAAACTGCGGCAGCCGGTCCTTCCATTTCGGCAGACCGATCTTGCGGAAAACCCGCATTTCCCAGTCGGAAACCGTGAAAAAGCGCCGGTTTGGGTCGAACCACAGTGTCTGCACATCCTTCGGCAGAGCGCACACCGCGCCAGCCGTACCGAAATGCAGTCCGAACCAGAACGCTGTATTCAGCAGAGTAATGAGCAGATCCTTCATGTGGTTTGCCTCCCTTCGTACTGCCTCTATCATACCATGATACCGCCGTTTGTTCAACCGAACCGCCTTGACCGACAGGCTTCTGCATGCTACAATAAGTGGAGATTCTTCTACGTTAAATCATAGTAAAGAGGTAGTCTATATGAAAATCGAAACAAAATGCCTGCATGAAGGCTATAAGCCGGAAAACGGCGGTCCGGGCGTCATGCCGATCGTGCAGTCCACCACTTACCGCTTTGACTCGACCGCAAAGATCGCGTCCCTGTTCGATATGCCGACAGAGTGCATCTATTCGCGCTTTGCCAACCCGACCTGCGATGCGGTAGAGAAGAAGATCGCGTCCCTCGAGGGCGGCGTCGGCGCGATGCTGACTTCCTCGGGTCAGGCGGCATCCCTGCTGTCCATCCTCAACCTGTGCTCGGCAGGCGACAGCTTCATCGCGGCCTCCACCATCTACGGCGGCACGATCAACCTGTTTGGCGTAACGCTCAAAAAGCTCGGCATCGAGTGCATCTGGGCGGACGCAGAGGCAAGCGAGGAGGAAGTGCAGAAGCTGTTCAAGCCCAACACCAAGGCTGTGTTCGGTGAGACGCTCGCCAATCCTGCTCTGACCGTGTTCGACATTGAAAAGTGGGCGAATATCGCGCACAAGAACAACGTGCCGCTCATCGTGGACAACACGTTCGCAACGCCGGTGCTGTGCCGACCGATCGAATGGGGTGCGGACATCGTCATCCACTCGACCACCAAGTACATGGACGGCCATGCCGTACAGGGCGGCGGCGTGATCGTGGACGGCGGCAAGTTTGACTGGGCGGCATCGGGCAAGTTCCCGGATTTCACCGAGCCGGACGAAAGCTACCACGGCGTAGTCTACACCCGCGAGTTCGGCGCGATGGCGTACATCATCAAGGCGCGTATGCAGCTGATGCGCGATTTCGGCTGCTACCCGGCGGCGCACTCGGCGTTTCTGCTCAACCTCGGTCTGGAGACCCTTCCGGTGCGTATGCGTCAGTACTGCGAGAACGCGCTGACCGTTGCCAAGTTCCTCGAGTCGAGCGACAAGATCGCATCCGTTCGCTATCCGGCACTGCCGGGCAACGAGCACTACGAGCGTGCGCAGAAGTACCTGCCGCTGGGCACCTCCGGCGTTATGTCCATCGACATCAAGGGCGGCCGCGCTCCGGCGATGAAGTTCATGGACAGCCTCAAGCTGGCGTGCAATGAGGTTCATGTTGCCGACATCCGCACCTGCGTGCTGCATCCGGCGTCCGAAACCCACCGTCAGCTGACCGATGAGCAGCTGGTTGCCGCAGGCATTGAGCCGGGCATGGTTCGCATTTCGGTCGGTCTGGAGAATGTTGAGGACATTATCGCTGACCTCAAGCAGGCGCTCGACACCCTCGATTAAGACGATTTCATCGTCTTAATCGAAGAGAACGTACCGAACACGTTCGGATACGTCCCATACGAACATCGGCGCGTCGCACGGCGGCACACCGATGTTCTTTCTTGTATAAAAAGTCAGGCGCATGTCCTGACTTTTTATGAATTTCTGCGAAATTCTATTAAATGCGCGCTACGCGCAAAAAGAAAGGTTAAACTATGCGTATTCGCTCTATTGAAGCCGCTGACCGCGAATTCTTTATCGACCGCTGCCATGCGTTCTACAAAACGCCTGCCTGCGACCATGAAATCCCGCAGCAGAACGCCGAACGCACCTTTGAGCTGCTCCTGCACGGCACGCCGTATGCGGACTGCCTGATTGCCGAGGACGAGAACGGACAGCCGTGCGCGTACTGCCTGCTGGCGCTCACCTGGTCGAATGAGGCGGGCGGTCTGTGCGTCTGGCTGGAGGAAATCATGGTGGATGACGAGCGGCGCGGCAAGGGCATCGGCAGCAGGCTCATCGCCGCGGTGCACGAAAAGTACAACACAGCCGCGCGGTATCGTCTGGAGGTAACGGAAAGCAACGTGCGGGCAAGTGCCCTCTATCACATGCTCGGCTTTGAGGATTTGGAGTACAGGCAGATGATACTGGACACGCCGCCGCTCGGCTAAGCAGATTGTTGGTATTTTTGTCACAAACTTGTTACAAATTACCTCTTGATTTTGTGCACTAAGCGCACTATAATAAAAGTATTAAAAGGAAGGAAGGTGGGTCCGATGGACAGTGAAATTCAGCAGTACGCAGGAGATATCCTTGCACATCCGCGTTTTCAGCAGCTTCGCACGTTCTGTCACCACGGACTGGACAACTCTGTGTATGACCATTCCGTTGCGGTAGCGGAAGCAGCCTGTCAGATCGCCCGCCTGATGCGTCTGTCGGAGAGCGAAACGACCTCGGTTGTCCGTGCCGCGCTGCTGCATGACTTTTTCGGCTATGACTGGCACGGCGAGCGCTTTCGCCGTTATCTGAGCCATTTTTCCGGCGTGCACCGCATTGCACACATGCACGGGTTCATTCACGGCCACATCGCAGCCGACCGCGCCAAGCATACCTTCGGTCTGTCCGAGCGGGAGTGCGAAGCCATTGCACGGCACATGTTTCCGCTGGCGGCCATGCCGCGCACGCGAATCGCGTGGATCGTCACCGTGGCGGATAAAGCCGTGGCGTCCAAGGAAATGACCGCCGCTGTCGGCGGTTACGTCTCGCACGCGTACCATAAAATTTTCGCATAAAAAGCACCCGATCTCCATTGTGTCTGTTGGAGATCGGGTTTTTGTTATTCGTAGATGGAGTTGATGATGGATTTCATTTCGTCCACTGATACAGGAGCGGAGATGAGCACTTGATAATTTCCTGTTAAGGCAACGGCATTGATCTGCTGCAAATTATGCATAATATACCATGTTGTATTTTCTTTGACATATTCAAGTACGGGTCGATCGTCTTTTTCAATCGTTCCGCTCGACGAATCCGTGACTTTGGAAATCATCACAAACATTTCAGAATGTTTAGTATGATCCTCATACTTTGCAAAAATGCTATCTTCACCTAACAAATAATCCTTTGTCATTTTAATATACGCCTGCTCATATCCATACGGCAGCCATAATGGAGCCATTTTTGTTTTAATTCCCAATGCTGATAAAGTATCTGCTAAGGTCGCATTTTCGATATTAAACCATTCAGTCATATGTCCATCGTCCCAAGCAGAATCGCTCTTTTCTAAACCAACATTCGATAAATCTGTATCCGGCAAATCGGCATATTCCGGTAATGGCTCACTCTTTTCTGCTGGCTCTAAGGTTTGAGCATACTCTTCTATTGAAGAAGTATTATTCTCGGGCAACGCAGTATACGTTTCATGGTCATAATCCGGCATATTGGAACGATCTTCCCATGAGCCATCAGGATAATAGATAATCTTTCCATCTTCTGACGTAGCAAAATCATCATGGTAAAAGCCGAATGTTTCTGCACCCCACATCGCCGCATAGTCGAACGGATTGTGTCCGGTAGCCAGCGCAAACACGGTTCCTGCGGCGAAAACAGCCGCCGCGACAACAAAAATGCGGTAGCACAGCCGCCGTCCGCGGTGCGGCTTGACGAAAAATTCCTTATGGTCGGCCTTGAACTTTTTGAGCGACGCTTCTGTGTCGATTTCCGGCGCGTCCGTCTGCGTCTGCAGATACTGCTCGAGCGCAGGCAGAGCCGCATCACCGTTTTCGCAAACGTCGTCCATCAGTCGGAACAGCTCGTCAATCTGCTTAGAATCCTGCATTGTCGTCACTCCTTTCCATAAGTTCGGCGCAGTGCCGCCGTGCGCGGCTGTACTGGCTGCGGCAGGCGGTCTCGGAAATGCCGAGTTTTTCCGAAATGGTGGAATAGTCCATGTCCTCAGCGAGCCGCAGGGTCAGAATGCGCTGTTCGGACTCAGATAAGCCCTTTGGCAGCATACCGGAAAACGGTATCAGCTCGGGTTCGGCTGCACGCAGAATGCTTTCCTCAAGCGGCGCGGCCGCGTGTCTGCACTGCGCGCGGTATTCGCTGATGGCGTTGTTTTTCAGCACACGGAACAGCCATTTGACCGGCTGCTCGTGCTCCATCACGCTGTTGATCTTTGCCAGCAGGATGAGAAAGGTGTCGGCCACAATGTCCTCGGCAATATCGCGGCTGCCGACAATGGGCAGAACAGTCTGCACCATCATCCTGTAATACTTTGTATATGATTCCTCGAAAAAGAGGATTTGCTCCTGTGTCAATTTGGTTCCCTCTCGGGTTGAAAATGATACCATTCAATTATACAACGCCTGAGCGGGATTTTCTGTGGCAAATTTTTTGAAAAATTTTTTTAGCGGCTTGTTGTCACAAAACGGCGCTCCCGGTCGTTATAATAGTATCGGGAAAATGGATTGACAAAATATTATTTTTGTTGTATACCATAAGTATGGATAGAAAAAACTGTATTTTGTTATGTGGAGGGGCAATTATGATTAAGTTCAAGAAAATCGTAAGCGGCACACTCGCGGGCTGCCTGATGGCGTCCGCGCTGATGATGAGCGCAGGCGCAGCAAATGTGCAGACCTATATACCGTCGGGTACGGTGCAGGCAGCTGCACAGAATACGGCGCAGACCCGCACCGCCGTAAAAATCAATCCGCAGAGCGCGGACATCTATGCAGAGGGCATTCCGGCTGCCTTCCCGAGCGAGGACGGCAAGACGGTTTACACGGCGCTGAGCTACAACGGCTCGACTTACATGCCGCTGCGCACGGTTGGCCGTTGGATGGGCAAAAATATCTCGTGGGACAGTGCATCGCGCACAGTATTCCTGTCCGGCACTACGGAAAAGTCCTATCCGTGTGCGGATGATGATGCGTACCACAAGGAAGGCGTGAAATATGTCGGTGCGACCGGCACGGCTACGCTCGATAAGGGCGTGAAGGTGCTCGTGGACGGCAAACAGCAGACCTTCAAAAACCAGAAGGGCCAGACGATTTATCCGCTGTTTTACAGAAACTCCATCTATCTGCCGCTGCGCAACATCGGTGAGCTGACCGGCATGGATGTAACGTGGTACAGCGCCAAGGCAGAGAATGACGTGAACGCCATCTTCCTGCGCATGCCGCTTTCGGACAGCAAGCGCGCCGAAATGGAAACCTACGCGACGAACCTCATGAAGCAGCTGCTCGATATGCGAACGGATACGCAAAAGTTCGAGAATTGCGAATCTGCGGTGAAAAACGGCAGTTATACCGACTATGTGATTACCGATAAGGCGGCTGCTATGGCGGCGCTGGATTCCATCAAGCGCAAGGCGCAGACCATCCGCAGCGGCATGACCGAGCAGGCCAACCCGATTCGCTACTACAACAGCAGCCTGATGAACGAACTGGATTTCCTCATCAATAACGCGGATACCGTGATGGACCGCGTGAAGAACGGACGGGTCGTGGTCGGCAGCAGTAACCCGAATGCGAGCGTAGTCGATCAGACCGCCGTCATGTTCGGCGCGGATGATACCATGCTCGACTGCGAACGTATGGTTCGCATGCTGCGACAGAATATGGACAGATTATTCTAACAGGCAAACAAAAGAAGCTGAGACAAAATCTCAGCTTCTTTTTCATGTTATCCGCCGCAGACCGAGCAGGCGGTGTAACCCTGCCGCTTGGCTTCGGAAAGCGACATTGGAATCTGGCTTTTCTTCAAATACCGGCAGCCGGCGCTGTGATATTTGGAGCCGGTGTCTGTGACGTAAACCGTTTCGCTCTGGTCGTCCGAGCTGCTGTAAGCTGCCGGGACGGACGAACTGTCACTCGAGGAACCGCCGGAGGACGAGCCGCTCGATGCACCTGCTTTGAGCGTATCCACCTGTTTCTGTAAATCCGCCTTCTGGCTCGTGAGCGTGTCCACCTGCGTCTGCAGGCCGTTCTTCTCCTCGGTGAGCGAAGCCACCTGCGCTTTCAAACCGTCAATGGTCGGCTGGGATTCGTCCACCTGCGCCTGCAGGTCGGAGACCGAGCCTTCCAGATGGCTTACCTGCGACTGCAGGGAAGCGGTCTCGTTCATCTGCTCCGCCAGATGATTGTAATATGTGTACGATGCACCGCCTAAAACGCAGTTCAGCAGCAGAGAAGCCGCGATTACAAGTGTTTTCAGCGTGTTTTTATCAAATTTTTTGCCATCCATGGATGTCCTCGCTCCTTTCGGTTCGGTTTCATTGTATCGCCTAAAATCTGGCTGTGTAAATGCGGCAGAGCGAATTGTCGATATCTGTCGAACTTATGGCAGCACTTTTGCGACGATGTTTGTATAATTTTCGTGTCTAACATTGAAAAACAGTCGGGAAGTGTGTATAATGAAACTAACTGAAAGTATCTGAGGATATGCAAAGTTATTTCTCATTTTGGAGCGTAAAAATTTATGGCATATGAAAAAAACAGACGCCGCCCTCCGGTAGAGGATGACGGCACGCTGATCGAGGGACGCAACGCCGTCCTCGAAACGCTGCGCGCAGGCCGTGCAGTGGATAAGGTGTTTGTGGCTGAAGGCGCACACATCGGTGATGTGGCGGCAGAAGCGCGCAGGCATCGCGTTCCGGTCGTCACCTGCGACCGGCGCAAGCTGGACGGCATGAGCCCGACCGGCAACCATCAGGGCGTTATCGCACAGGCGGCGGCACAGGAGTACGTCTCGCTCGACGATATTTTCCGCGTCGCCGAGGAGCGCAGTGAGGTGCCGCTCATCGTTGTCTGCGACGGCATCGAGGACCCGCATAATCTGGGTGCCATCATCCGTTCGGCAGAGACCGCAGGCGCACACGGCGTTATCATCCCGAAGCGCAGAGCTGTCGGTCTGACCGCGGCTGTCGCTCGTTCGGCGGCGGGCGCACTCGCCTATGTCGGCGTACACAAGGCAAACAACCTTGCGTCCACGCTCGATGAACTCAAGGAACGCGGTGTATGGCTGTTCGGTGCAGAGGCTGACGGTACGGTCGGCCTGTATGACGCACCGTTTGACCGCCCGACCGCCATCATCATCGGCTCGGAAGGACAGGGGCTCAGCCGCCTGACCCGCGACAAGTGCGACTACATCGTCAGCATCCCGATGAGAGGCCGTGTCAACTCGCTGAACGCATCCAACGCGGCGGCTGTGCTGCTGTTTGAGGCGCTTCGCCGACGCACACAGGGCAATTAAGGGGGAAGTGAACATGGATAGAAAAGACGATATGGATCTGGAATCGCTGAAAAATATGCTCAGCGACGTACCGGATACCGATGAATTTGATCTGGATTCCATCATCGCCGAGGTGTCCGGTCAGGCGCCCGCAAAGGCGGCAGAGCCAATGCCTAAGGCATCGGCAGAGCCGGAAAAGCCGGTCGAGCCGCAGCCCGCACCGGCGGCAGAGACCAAGGCAGAGGAGCCAAAGACGGCTCCCAGAAATAAGAAGGATAAAACGGCAAAGAAGGCCGCAGAGACCGCCGCCGCCGAACACGAGTCTGTTGAAGAAGCGCGTGAAGCGCGCATCGCGGCGCGCGAGCAGAAAATGGAAGAGCGTGAGCGCAGGACCGCGCAGAAGATCGCCGAGCGGCAGGCACGCCGCGAGGCCAAGCTGGCAGAAAAGGAAGCTGCCGAGAAGGCCGCCGAGCAGCAGGAGATCGTGGAAGAAGCCGCTGCCGAGGAAGCAAGCCGCAAGGCAAGCATCTCGCGCAAGCAGGCAAGAGCGGCACGCATTGCCGCCGATCAGGCCGAGGAAGAAGAAGATATCAAGCTGGTCGATCCCGAGGTGGCTATGCACGCGGCACGCCGCCGTTCGGGCATTCTGTCGTTCCGGTCGCTGCTGGTGCTGATCCTTGCCGCAGCTGCCGCGTATCTCAGCTTTGCACCAAGCTTTGAGGCACTGCCGCTTCCGGTCGTGCTCGATATTCTGCAGAACCCGACCATCGGCATCGGCGCACTGGCTGCCCTGCAGATCCTGGCGCTGCTGATCGGTATTGACGTGTTCGGCAACGGCTTTTCCTCGCTGCTGCATGGCCGTCCGGCACGCGGCACGCTCGTGTCGTTCGCGGCGCTGGCATCGCTGCTGCACTGTGCCTCTCTGCTGGTATTTCCAGATCAGGGCGGCGTCGCCGTACCGTACACGGCGGTTTCCATCCTTCTGCTTTACGCTGAAATGCGTGAGGCACGCGGCCGCAGTCTGGCGCAGGCGCGTTCCTATCGTGCCGTCTGCGAGGCAGAGCAGCCGCTGGCGGTTTACAGCCACTACGACAGCGAGATTGACGCGTGCAACGCCGTCAAGTGCCCGCTGTACGACGCAAGCTCGTTCCTGACCGAGATCGAGCGCCCGGACACGGTTGACCGCTTCTCGCTCATCTACACGCCGATTGCACTGGCGCTCGCAATCGTCCTGTCGCTGGTCGCTTCGTTCAACTGCGGCGAGCCGGTGCGCTTCTTCTGGGCGTTCTCGGCAATCCTGTCGGTGTCCGCGCCGGTCGGTCTGCTGTGTGCGTTCGGCGCAAGCTACAAGAACACCGCAAGCCGCCTACTGCGCTCGGGTGCAGCCATTGCGGGTGCGCGTCAGGCCAACCTGCTGCGCGGCACGGAGAAGGTCATGCTGCTCGAGAACGATCTGTTCCCGACCGGCTCGATCGAGCTTGAGGCCATCGACAATCTGGGCCGCATCACGGACGAGCAGATTCTCGGCTGTGCAGCCGCGCTGACCGAATCCGCTGGTCTGGAGCTGGGCCGCGTGCTGACCGATACCACGAAGGAGCGCTTCGGCATCACCTTCACCGCGCGTGACGTGCGTCTGGTCGAGGGCGGTGTGACCGGCGCTGTCGGCACCAGCCGTATCGTGCTCGGCACAGCGGCGCTCATGGTCAAGATGGGCATTCCGATCGAATCCGGTCATAAGGGTCAGATCAATATGTATCTGGTTGTGGATAACGCGCTTGCAGGCGTGCTGACCATGCGCTACCAGACCACCAAGAATACCTATAAGGCGATGCGCCTCATGCGCCGCATGCACATGAATGCGGTCCTCGCCGTTCGCGATTTCAATATCTCCCCGGCGATGGTCGAGGAGGAGTTTGACCTCCGACGCGGCTTTGCCGACCAGCCGGACCCGACAGGCGTGGATCGTCTGCTGAATCCGAATTACGCCAAGGGCGATGCACCGGCAGCTATCCTCACCCGCGAGGGTGCCGGTCCGTTCATGCAGGTGCTCCGCGGCGCGGATAAGCTGGCAGGCGCCGTCCGCTCGGCGCTGACGCTCGGCACGTTCGCCGGCCTGCTCGGTATGCTGATCGTGTTCTACCTGCTGTACCAGAACGCCGCAGACGCGCTTCCGGTGATGAATATCCTGCTGTATCAGCTTATTTGGTACATTCCGGTGTTTATTATCACCCAGCAGACGAGATAAGACATAGAAAAACCTCCGTACGAACCATACGGAGGTTTTTTGCATTTTCTGGCAGTGATTAGGTGGGGCACACGAACTGCGTCAGCGGGTTCGCCCTGTCCGGGCGGCAGCCTTTTTCTCTGCACCGGCTGAGCGGGGTGCGCGAACTGCGTAAGCGTGTTCGTCCCTAACGGGCGGAGAGTTTTTCGCTGAACCTCAGCGAGGGGATTCGCCGCGCCCCGCGGCGGGGGAGTGCGCTGACGCCGCGCGGGCGCACAAGAGGGTAGACACCTGCGGTTTCCACCCTCTTGTGAATCTCCCCTTTCCCTTTGATAGCCTGGCGCAGATTGCCTACATGTGACCGCTTCGAAAACAGGGGAACGGCAGTCGGGTTACCGTTGCGTGTCTTTCGTGAAATATTCGCAGTTCACAGATAGCGTACTGCTACACAGACCGGAAAGTCTTCGCAGGCGCGGCATAGCAGTGCCGCGCAATTCGTGAGCGCGTTGTGATAGACAGCACCTACGAAGATAAATTGTACCAAACGCCTAATTCGTAGGTGCCGTGCGGTATAACGTGTTAAAGAGTTGCGCGGCACTGTCATGCCGCGCTTGCGTAGATGAAACCACATGTGTAGCAGAACAGTATCTGACACTGCGAACATGTTGCTCAAGAGGACGGACTCCGAAGGTAGTTCGTCCGCAGCAGAGAAAAAATCCTCTGCCGTACTCCTTTTCGGAGCGGTCACATGTCGGCAATCTGCGCCAGACTAACTAATAAGGGAAAGGTAGGAGTTCAAAGAGGAAGGAAAACCGCAGGTTGTCCTTCCTTTTTGCCCCCTGCGGCGGGCGCCGCACTCTCCCGCGCTCCGCAGAGCGCAACTCCCCGCTGAATCGCAGCGAAAAACTTCCCGCCCGGAAAGGGCGAACACGCTCACGTAGTTCGTGTGCCCCGCTCAGCCGGTGCAAAAATTAAGTTAAACTGTTTTTCCGATAATGCGACGGCGAAACGCCATACACAAGCCGAAACCGCTTGATAAAGTAGCTGAAATTATCAAATCCGACGCGAAACCCGACCTCCATGACCGGCAGATCGGTCTCACGTAGCAGACGCGCCGCCTGCTCGATTCGCAGGGAATTGATATGCTGGGTGAATGTCCTTCCGAAATTATCCCGGAAAAAGGTGCTGAAATACTGCGGCGACAATCCAAACTCCGCTGCAACCGCCGACAGCGAGAGCGGTTCGGTGAAATGCTCACCGAGGTAGCCGACGATCTCCTTAAGCTGCTGCGCCTTATAGTCCGCGCCCGGGCGCATTTGATGTCCGACAAGTCTGCCGTACTGCGCGCACACCGCCACGATGCCGAGCAGCGCGGCCTTCACGGCAAGCTGACAGCCGGGCGCCTGCACCTGCCACGCGCGCACGATCTGTGCGAGCAGCGCACGTATCTCGCTCTGGCCGGGTTCACCGGCGCGAATGCAGGTGCCGAATCGCAGCCGTCCCTCGGCGAGCGGCGACAGCAGCGCGAATTCGCTCTGGTCGGCGCGCGAAAACTGCAGGAAATCCGCCGCAAACACGAACGAACGGAACTGATTTTCCCGTCCGGCGGCACGAATTTCGTGCAATTCCTCACCGGCGGCGAAGAACACATCGCCGTGGGTGCCCTCGTAGGTGTGGTCAGCGATGGTGAGCGAAACGTGGCCCGCGTCCACCGTGATGATTTCCAGCTCCGGGTGCCAGTGATAGGGGATAAAATCGCTGTCATCGGCCTCGCTGCCGTCCAGCGCGGGATAGATCTGGAACGGGAACGCCAGTGTGCCGTGCTCTTTTTTTTCTCGGCGGGCTGCATCCATGGCGAAAATCCTTTCTGATGCACGCGCTGCGTGCATACCTTAAAATCGTGTTATTACTGCTGAAGAAATTGCAAGCAATCCTTTGAATATCTGCTATAATTATAGATGAAAAAGGAAAGGAAGGCAAGAGTGCGAGGGAATCCAATCGTATTTTTGTTGTATCATTTGCGAGAAAATCCGCTTGGATTTTTGTGCTGAATGCCAAAGCCTTTCCGCACCGCGCCGAATCCGTTCAATGAGTGGTTGAAACTGGCTGTTATGGCGTGGTATAATGATAACAGATAGGCTGTTTTGCACAGCTGAATCTGCGTGATCGGGTGGGATATACCGGTCACCGCACCAAAAAATTATTTTTTGGAGGGAATTCCTATGTACATGGATAAGCAGGTCAAGCGCGGATACAACGAGTACATCCGTCTTGACGAAGGCATCGGCAAGGATGCCATGATGGACGTTGCTCTCCTCGTGATGGAAGACGGCGACACCTGGAGCTGTGAGGAGCCTGAGAAGGAAGTTGCAGCACTGGTATTCGACGGCAAGTGCACCATCAAGTGGGAGAATGAGTCCTACGACGTAGACCGTCCGAATCCGTTCGACTATAACCCGTCCTGCCTGCACGTTTGCAAGGGCGTAAAGTTCGAGATCATCGCACACGGTCCGTGCAACATCTACATTCAGAAGACTTTGAACGAAAAGACCTTCCCGAGCAAGATGTACAAGCCGGAAGACACCGATACCTGGGCACGCGGCAACAAGGGCGAGCTGATGGGTTGCATCAAGCGTGATGTACGCACCTGCTTCGACCTGGACAACGCGCCGTACTCCAACATGGTACTGGGCGAAGTTGTCAACCTGCCGGGCAAGTGGTCCTCTTACCCGCCGCATCATCATCCGCAGCCGGAGTGCTACTTCTACCGCTTCGACAAGCCGATGGGCTTCGGCGCAGGCTGGGGCAACGGCGAGATTTACGAGACCCATCACAACGGCCTCGCTATCATCACCGATAAGATGCACTCTCAGGTAACCGCACCGGGCTACTCCTGCTGCTACGCATGGGGCATCCGTCATCTGCCGGGCAATCCGTGGGACAAGACCCGCATCGACGACGAGGAGCACCTGTGGCTGCTTGAGGACGATGCCAACGATCATATCTGGCACTGCCCGAGCGGCAACTAAATAGTTGCCTTGCTTCTAAGGGGGACTCCGGGAAACAGACTGTAAAAACAGCCACCGGCTGTTTTTACACCGCTTGTTCGAAAATCACAAGCGGCCGTCTGAAACTCGCACGCGCAAACGCTTCGCGTTTATTTTAAGGCGCGTGTTCGCTCCCTTAGATACCGAAAAAGTTCCCAAGGAAACTTTTTTGGATAACCCCCTCTCGTTCGCACAGCGAACGAGGCTCGGGACACGGTGTCCCGAGGCAGTGGGATCAAAGTCCGGCGGAGCTGGACTTTGACAAGGAACTGCATCTGCCGCGTGCGCGCGGCAGGCACGAGACCTGTCTCGTGCGTTTGGGAACCTATGGTTCCCTTGCCCCTCCTTTTGGAGAGGGAGGGTGCTAAGTCAAGGCTTGTTGGAGACTGGCTTTGATTCATCATTATTTGTATTCTATTTAGGAGGATTTCCAACATGATTCATATGGAAACCGTTCGTCTGACTGCGTCTCAGGCGCTCGTTCGCTTCCTCGAGAACCAGTATATCAGCTACATTGATATGGATGGCAACGAGCAGGAGCACAAGTTCGTTAAGGGCATCTTCATGCTGCCGGGCCACGGCAACGTTGTAGGCTTTGCCAACGGCGTTGAGCAGGAGCTCAAGGACATGGTTGTTTACCAGGGCAAGAACGAGCAGGGCATGGCTCTGGCTGCTGTCGGCTATGCAAAGCAGATGCGCCGCAAGTCCATCTTCGCCTGCACCTCTTCCGTAGGCCCCGGCGCGTGCAACATGGTTACCGCTGCTGCAACCGCTACCGCTAACAACATTCCGGTCCTGATCCTGCCGGGCGACATCTACGCTTCCCGTCAGCCGGATCCGGTTCTCCAGCAGATGGAGCAGCCGCAGAACCTGTCCATCTCCGCTCATGATGCTTTCCAGGCTGTTACCAAGTACTGGGGCCGCATCAACCGTCCGGAGCAGGTTATGACCGACATGATCTCCGCTATGCGCGTGCTGACCGATACCGCTAACACCGGTGCTGTTGCAATTTCTCTGCCGCAGGACGTTCAGGCTGAAGCATACGATTACCCGGTTGACTTCTTCAAGAAGCGCGTATGGCGCATCGACCGCCGTCCGGTTACCAAGTACGCTCTGGACAAGGCTGTTGAGGTCATCAAGAACGCAAAGAAGCCGCTCCTGATCTGCGGCGGCGGCGTTCGTTACGCTGAGGCACACAAGGTATTCAAGAAGTTCGCTGAGGACTTCGGCATCGCATTCGGCGAGACCCAGGCCGGCAAGTCCGCTGTTGTTTGGGATCACGAGCTGAACCTCGGTGGTCTGGGCACCACCGGCGGCATCGCTGCAAACAAGCTGGCGCACGAGGCTGACGTTGTAATCGGCGTTGGCACCCGTTACACCGACTTCACCACCGCTTCCAAGTGGCTGTACCGCACCGATGCGAAGTTCGTCAACATCAACCCGTCTGAGTTCCAGGCTTACAAGATGGACGCTACTCCGGTCGTTGCTGACGCAAACGAGGCTCTGACCGCAATCGGCGAGGAGCTGGCTAAGATCGGCTACCACACCGACAAGGCTTACGCTGAGGAAGTTGCTGCTCTGCGCAAGGAGTGGTGGACCGAGGTTGAGCGTCTGGACAAGGTTGAGTACACCGATCCGGAGCACTTCACCCCGGAGTGCAACGACGACAACCGTGAGTGCGTTGAGAAGTACATCGAGGATACCGGCTGCAAGCTGTGCCAGACCACCGTTCTGGGCACCATCAACCACATGATCGATGACAACGCTATCGTATGTGCAGCAGCAGGCTCCCTGCCGGGCGACATGCAGGGTCTGTGGCGTGCACGCAAGGAGAACACCTACCACATGGAGTACGGTTACTCCTGCATGGGTTACGAGGTTGCTTCTGCTCTGGGCGCTAAGATCGCTTGCCCGGATCAGGAAGTTTACGCTATGTGCGGCGACGGTTCCTTCGACATGCTGCACTCTGAGCTGATCACTTCGGTTCAGATGGGCCACAAGATCAACGTTATGCTGTTCGATAACGCTTCCTTCGGCTGCATCAACAACCTCGAGGTTTCCAACGGCAACGCTTCCATCTGCACCGAGAAGAACATGCTTGAGGAAGGCGTAACCAACGGCGTACACAAGGGCAAGGTAATCCAGGTAGATTACGCTGCAATCGGCGCTGCTTACGGCTGCAAGACCTACACCGTTAAGACTCTTGACGAGCTGAAGGCTGCAATCGAGGATTCCAAGAAGCAGACCGTTTCCACCCTGATCGACATGAAGGTTCTGCCGAAGACCATGTCCGCAGGCTACGAGGCTTGGTGGCGTGTAGGCGTAGCTGAGGTATCTCAGAAGGCTGAGGTTCAGGCTGCCCGCAAGCGCATCGAGGATCACCTGTTCGAGTCCCGCCACTATTAATAGCGCGCGATAAACTCGCTTTAGGTTTACGAAAGCTCCCAACCGTGAGGTTGGGAGCTTTTTTGCGGTTTCAGGTATGCTGAATGGAGAATGGCGCTATCCTTGCGCTCAGCCCGCCCTGCGGTACCGGTATAGAATAAAAGAACTCCTCCCATCGCTTCAGACGGGAGGAGTTTTTTTTACAGCATCTGCAACAGCTCGATCTGCTCACCGGACGGACCGGTGAAGAACCAGTTCTGCAGGCCGCCGAAGGTATTCGGCAGTACCTTCTTCTCCGGTGCGGTGAAGCTGATAACGCCTGCCGCCTTGAGGTCAGCCGCGGTCTTGTCGAGGTCATCAACGTAAACGGCAAAGTGCGGGATGCTGCCCTCACCGGACGGCACGAGCGTGCCTGCGGGCGGCTCGATCAGCTCGAGCAGGAAGCCGCCGAATTCAACGAGCGCCAGCTTCTTCAGGCCTTCCGGCGTCTCTACGCCGTCGCGCTTGAATACACTGCCGCCGATCATCTCGTAAAATGCAATGCTCTGGTCCATATCTACGGTGTAAATCGCAATATGGCCGATACCTTTATAGTGTTCCTTCATGGTGATTCCTCCTTGTGCGGGTATTCTCGCCTTAGTATTAGCATAGCACGTTTTTGCGGATTTGCATAGGGGATAGGCATAAAAAAACGACCGTCGAAAGACGGTCGTTTTGAGTTGCATTACTGAACAGAATCGGAAACAGAAGCAGTGGTCTGATTCTCGAGGTAGTTCTGGTAGGTGGTTTTCTCGCTCTTGCCGAAGCCAAGGGGAGAGAAGATTACATAAGCCAGAACCATGATCAGCAGGGTAACGGTAGCCCAGATCTTGCCGTTCTTCCACGGGGTCAGATCTACAGCGCCTACGTCCTTCAGCTCGAAATCGGTTGCACGCGGATGCTTCTTAACGATTACCCACATCAGCAGCATGTCGAATACGAACAGGATCGCGGTGAAGTACAGGTAGTGGATGTTGTTCAGTGCCGGGATTACGTTACGCAGACCGAACTGGAGGATGAAGTACAGAACAACGTGTACCGGGATGACGATCTTAGCAGCGATAGCCGGAACCTTCTTCCAGAAGAAGCCGCACAGCAGGCAAACAAAGATCGGGGTGTTGAACGCAGCGAAAGCAGAGTTTACGAAGCTCGTGATGCCGCCCATGTACAGCATGAACGGGGACATGATGGTGGAAACAACTGCTACTACAGTACCGAAGTTCTGACCGATCTTAACCATGCGGGCATCGGATGCGGTCGGGTTGAACAGCGGACGGTGAATGTCGAGTGCGTAGATGGTGGATGCGGAGTTCAGTACCGAGTTGAAGGAGGACAGGATCGCGCCGAACATTACAGCAGCGAAGAAGCCCAGGATCGGCTTCGGCATAACCTGTGCTACCAGCATCGGGTAAGCGGAGTCGCCGGAACCCCAGTCCATGCCCGGGTAAGCCAGTGCGCAGATAACGCCCGGAACAACGATGATCAGCGGAGTCATGATCTTGAGGAAGCCTGCAAATACGGCGCCCTTCTGTGCTTCCTTCAGGTTCTTAGCACCGAAGGTACGCTGGATGATGGACTGGTTGGTTGCCCAGTAGTACATGTTGTTGACCAGCAGACCGGTGAACAGCAGCGGCCACGGAAGCCACGGCTCCGGGGTGTTAACCTCGTTGATGGCGTTCAGGTAGGACGGATTGGTGTGCAGGAACTTGTCGAAGCCGTCCATGAAGGAGCCGTCGCCGCCGAGCTGGCCGGACAGGAACATGAAGCCGAATACCGGAACCAGCAGGCCGCCGACGATCAGGCCGAGGCCGTTGATGGAGTCGGACAGTGCGATTGCCTTCAGGCCGCCGAAGATGGCGTAGATAGAACCGATGATTGCGGTTGCAACACAGACGATTGCGATTGCTGCAAAACGGGAAATACCGAACATCTCGTCAATGCCGAAGATGTTTACGAATACCTGTGCGCCTGCGTACAGGATGTTCGGCAGCATGATTACAACGTAGCTGAGCAGTACGATGATGGAAACCAGACGGCGGGTGCCTTCGTCGTAGCGCTGCTCAAAGAACTGCGGAACGGTGGTCAGACCGGTCTTCAGGTACTTCGGCATCAGTACGAATGCGAGGATTACCAGAGCGATTGCAGAGGTTACCTCCCAGCCCATGGTGGACATACCGACGCGAACTGCCTGACCGTTGTTGCCAACGAGCTGTTCTGCGGAAAGGTTGGTCATCAGCAGAGAACCGGCGATGACCGGGCCGGTCAGGCTGCGGCCGCCGAGATAGTAGCCGTCCTGCGTGTCGAGGTTGTCACCGCGGGTTTTCCACCACGAGATGAGTGCGACGAGTGCCGTGAACGCCACGAAGGTGATCGCGGTAAACGCCATGGAGTTTACGAAGTTCATCTTTTTCTCCCCTTGTAAAAATTTCGTGTCCCGGCGGAGATCCCTCAAAATCCACCGAAACGATTTCTGAATGACGGCCTCGGTCTGCGCTTGCGTGCGCGTGCCCGCAAGATCCCAAAAAACAAGACCGTCAATCGAAGGACTGAAGATCTGTCGAATGGGCAAACCGCGTTGCCGTTTGTCCGAGAGTTATTTTAACACTATACAGAGGCTATAGCAAAACATTTTTTTTACTTTTTTTGCACTTTGGATACTTGCACATAAACAAGAAGGCGTATTTGTGCATTTCGACGTTAACTGAAAGCAGATTTACAAAGTGAACGTTAAAAAATTATCAATAACAACGAAAAAATTCGTAAAACTGTATCTTTTTTACAAGAAAAAATCCCCACATAAAGTGGGGATTCTGTACGGAATTACGGTGTATACCATTCATCGCTGCGATTTTTTGCGTCAAAAATCTGCGCATATTCCGCATGGTGATAATCGTTCAGCAGGTCGTTTTCCGGCTGTTCACTCTGCGGATACCAGGTGCCGTCCGGCAGGCGATAACCGTTGACGTTCATCACCGGAATCTGCTGCTGCAGGGCAAGGCGCATCTGGTCAAAGCCCGAGGTCGAGCAGCCGAGCGCGTTCAGCGCATACGCGGACAGATAGTTCGCGCTGATCTGCATGTTTGTCTGCTCCTTGATGTCGTAGTTCGCCCAGATGAAGAACGGCGTTACCATCTTTTTCTGGCGTAGCTCGGCATCCGAGAGATCGCCGCGCTGACTCTCGAGCAGGGTGTTGTAAAAGTCCTCCGGCAGATTGGGCTGGTGGTCGCCGAAGAACACGATCGCCGTCGGCTCATCCACCTTGGAGAAGTAGCTGATCAGCTCCTGCACGGCGTCGTCGCTGTACCGCACGAGCGACAGGTACTGGTCAACCGTCGGGTACTTGTCCTGCTCCTTACCGGTGAGGTAGATGCGCTTGTCGAAGTAACCGTCGCCGTCCCAGTCATAGCCGCCGTGGTTCTGCATCGTTACGTTGAACACGAACAGCGGCGTGTTTTCCCTCTTGTTCTCGTACAGCTCGAAAATCTTCTTGTAGCTTGCGCTGTCGCTGATAAAATCGCGCACACGACCGGCGTCAGCGGCAAAATCGTCCTGATAATACTGCGCTTCAAAGCCGAAGAAGCGGTAGACGTTTGTGCGGTTCCACGAGGTGGACAGATAGGGGTGAATCGCCGCCGTCTGGTAGCCGAGCGAATCCAGACCCGAGGTCAGATTGGGCATTTCGCTCTTGATGAACACCTGATACGCCGAGCAGTTGTACGGCAGGAACGCCATTGAATCGCCGGTGAGGAACTCCAGCTCGGTGTTGGCGGTGCCGCCGCCGAAGGTCGAAACGGTCAGCTGACCGCTGATGGTGTTCTCCTGACCCTGCATCAGCTTGTGCACATACGGCATGGGGTCCTCGTTGGTCTCAAGCGCACCGACCGAGCCGAGATCCGAGAAGGATTCGTTCATGATCACGATCAGATTGGGCGTTTTCGTGCCCTGTTTGCCGGTAAATTCGCTCTGTGCGGCAGAAAGCGCGTCCGCGCTGTAGCCCTCCGGCTGCTTGACAAACGAGCTGGTCGCGCAGCGCAGGAAGTAGAAAATCTCGCTGTACTGGCGGCTGGACTGCCAGAAAGCCAGTCCGGTGCCGACCGTCTGGATGCCAGTGTAGGCGATGAACGCCAGCACGAGCACGCACGGCAGCGAAAACAGTCTGCGGAAGTACCAGCGCTTGTGCACCTTGAAGCTGCGCTGCATCAGGCACACGCTCACGCAGAACAGCACAGCCGCCGCCGCGGCGCGGAGCACGGAAAGCTCCATCGGTGCGGAGTAGCCCTTGGAAACGTTGGCTGCCGTGCCGATGGCGGCAATGTCGCTCAGCATGACAGGCGTGCCGCGGAACAGCATAACGTAGTGGTCGATCATGCCGTGGATCATCGAAATTGCCATGCCGAGGCATACGCCGATACGCACGTTGCCGCAGATCAGATACGCCGCGGCGTAAACCGCCACATAGCAGATCCAGCCCTGAAAAAACGACTGCTTGAGCGTGATGACGCAGCCCTTGACCATGTATTCTACCAGGATCAGGCTGACAGCCGCCGCAGACAGGAACAGCAGCACGTCATGCACGAGCAGAACCGCCGCGTACAGCCGCGTGTGATTTTCCGCAAACGGGTGGTTGCGGCGCCACGGACGCAGCACCAGCGGCACGAATGCGCCTGCGGTCAGCCAGTGCGAGATGGTCGGCTGATACATCAGCGAGCCCTTGCTCAGCAGGGGATGGAACAGCAGGAAAAACGCAACGAGCAGCAGTACATTTACACCGATTCGGTACGGGTTTCGTCCGGTTTCGTTTTGAACCTTATGTTCAATGCTCAAAAAAGTTGCTCCTTTCGCAGAGACGGAAAAGCCGCTGTGGTGTTTCCGCAGCGGCTTCTCAAGTCGTTAGAATTTATGCCTCAGGCGTTTCTTCTACGCGGGTAACTGCGATAGAGAGATCGTCCAGCTGCTTGTCATCTACGATATCCGGGCAGTTCATCATCAGATCGGACGCGTTCTGAACCTTCGGGAAGGCGATCACGTCGCGGATGGAATCCAGACCGGCGAGCAGCATGCACAGACGATCCAGACCGTAAGCCAGACCACCGTGCGGAGGTGCGCCGTAGGAGAATGCAGTAATCAGGTGACCGAACTGCTCCTTGGCCTTCTCCTCGGTGAAGCCGAGGGCCTCGAACATCTTGGTCTGCAGCTCGGGATCGTGGATACGAATGGAGCCGCCGCCCAGCTCACAGCCGTTGAGGATAATGTCGTACGCCTTGGCACGAACCTTGGCCGGATCGGTGTCCAGCAGCGGGATATCCTCGTCCATCGGTGCGGTGAACGGATGGTGCATGGCAACGAGGCGGTTCTCCTCCTCGCTGTACTCGAACTGCGGGAACTCGGTGACCCACAGCAGCTTGAAGTCGTCCTTCTTGGCAAGGCCCAGACGCTTAGCCAGCTCGCAGCGCAGCGCGCCCAGAGCAACAGCGGCGGTCTGCCAGTTTGCGTCGGCAACAACGAACAGCAGGTCGTTCTCCTTTGCGCCTGCACGCTCCTTGATGGCTGCAATCTCGTCCTCGGACAGGAACTTGGCGAACGAAGAAGTCATGCTGCCGTCTGCGGCGAGCTTCATCCATGCAAGGCCCTTTGCGCGGTAGGTCTTGACGAACTCGCCGAGCTTGTCAATCTCCTTGCGCGGGAACTTGTCCGCGTAGCCGTTTACGTTGATAAGACGGACCGTGCCGCCGTTCTCAACGGTATCCTTGAACACCTTAAACGAGCAGTCCTTGGCAATGTCGGAAATATCCTTGATCTCAAAGCCGAAGCGAACGTCCGGCTTGTCCGAGCCGTACTTGTCCATGGCGTCCTGCCAGGTCATGCGCGGCAGCGGCAGCTGAATGTCAACATCGAGCACTTCCTTGAATACGCGCTGGAGGAAGCCCTCGTTGACGGCGATAACGTCATCCTGCTCAACGAACGACATCTCAAGGTCGATCTGGGTGAACTCCGGCTGACGGTCGGCACGCAGGTCCTCGTCGCGGAAGCAGCGGGTGATCTGAATGTAACGGTCCATACCGGACAGCATGAGCAGCTGCTTGTACTGCTGCGGGGACTGCGGCAGGGCATAGAACTTGCCCGGATGCACACGGGACGGCACGAGGTAGTCGCGCGCACCCTCCGGGGTGGACTTGGTCAGCATCGGGGTCTCGATCTCGAGGAAGCCGTGCTCGTCGAAGTAGTTGCGGGCAACCTGCGTTACGCGGTGGCGCAGCATCAGGTTCTTCTGCATGGACGGACGGCGCAGGTCAAGGTAGCGGTACTTCAGACGGATCTGGTCACCGACCTCCTTGGTGTCGTCAATCTCAAACGGGGTGGTCTCCGCCTTGGACAGAATGCGGATGTCCTCGGCAATAATTTCGACCTCGCCGGTCGGCATCTTCTTGTTGATGGCAGCCGCGTCGCGGGCCACCAGCTTGCCCTTGACAGCCACAACGAACTCGGTGCGGCAGGTGAATGCGATGTCGAACAGGTCGGCGTTGACCGACTTGTCAAAGGTGCACTGTACGATGCCCGCGCGGTCGCGCAGCAGCAGGAACAGAACGCCGCCGTTGTCACGCACGCGGTCAACCCAGCCGTTTACGGTAACGGTCTGACCGGCGTGCTCCAGGCGAAGATCGCCGCACATATGCGTGCGCTTCATGCCTGCAATAGATGTGTTATTCATGTTTATCAATCCTTTAAGATTTGTTTATTACAGTTTTGATTTGCAGAGCAAATTCTATTTCATACGCGCTGTCGCGCGGATTAGCTGAGATATGGATAATTTAAGTTACTCATTGTCTGTATTCTTCATCGCCGGACGAACGTGCTCATAATAGCCGAGAAAGACCATAATCGCAAACAGAATGATGCCGACGAAGGCGATAAGGAACGGTATCGATGCACCCGTATTGGTAAAGATAGAAAGCAGCATCAGCGAAACAATGATACCAAGCATACCCGTAATCATGAGAATACCGCCGTAAACAAGCTGTTTCATAAACAATCCCTCCATATTCAGTTGAAAACTCTATCCGTCCATTAACAGTCAGCAATCAATAATTACTAACTACTAATTCCTAATTACTAATTAGAATGAATTATTTGTCGCAAATGACCTTGCCTGCGTTCTTCTTCGCCAGACCGTCATGGATGAGCTTTGCTGCCTCGTCAAGCGAAATCTTGACCTGCTCGCCGCTCTCCATATCCTTGACAGCGACCACGCCCGCGTTGATCTCATCCTCACCGAGGAAGATAACGAACGGAATGCTCAGCTTGTCGGCGTAGCCGATCTTGTGCTTGAACTTCTTCTGCTCGCTGTACAACTGGGTGCGGATGCCCGACTCGCGCAGAGCGGTAGCGGTCTTGATGGCCGCGCCCATGTCGTCGGTCATCGGCAGGATGAGTACGTCCGCCGGTGCCTTGTTCATCTGATCGTTCAGGTAGCCCTGCTCACCGAGAACGTAGAACAGACGGGTCAGACCGATGGAGATGCCCACGCCCGGCAGCTGCTTGTCGGTGTAATACTCGGCAAGGTTGTCGTAGCGGCCGCCCGAGCAGATGGAACCGATCTCCGGATGGTCGAGCATAGCGGTCTCATAAACGGTGCCGGTGTAGTAGTCCAGACCGCGGGCAATCGTCAGGTCGATCTCGAAGTGGTCAGCCGGAACGCCGAACGCCTGCATATAGGTTGCAACCGTTTTCAGCTCCTCTGCGCCGAGGTCGAATACCTCGTTCTTGCCCTTGTAGCCCTCCAGCGCCGCGAGGATACCCTCGGTGCCGCCCGGCGTCTCGATGAACTTCAGCAGCTCGTCAGCCGTAGCCGCTTCCACGCCGAAATCCTCGACCAGAATGGTCTTTACCTTCTCTGCGCCGATCTTCTCCAGCTTGTCGATGGTACGCATCACGTCGCCGGCCTTCTCGGTCAGACCGAGGATAGCAAAGAAGCCGTTGAGCACCTTGCGGTTGTTGATGCGGATCTTGAAGCGCTCGAGGCCCAGTGAGGTGAACGTCTTGTAGATGATGCTCGGCACCTCGGCCTCGTTGATGATGTCCAGCTTGCCGTCGCCGATGACGTCGATGTCCGCCTGATAGAACTCGCGGAAACGGCCGCGCTGTGCGCGTTCACCGCGGTAAACCTTGCCGATCTGGAAACGGCGGAACGGGAAGGTCAGCTCGCCGTAGTGCTGGGCAACATACTTTGCCAGCGGTACGGTCAGGTCGAATCGCAGGGACAGATCGCTGTCGCCCTTGGTGAAGCGGTAGATCTGCTTTTCAGTCTCGCCGCCGCCCTTGGCAAGCAGTACCTCGGAGGACTCGATCAGCGGGGTATCCAGCGGATAGAAGCCGTACAGCGCATAGGTTTCGCGCAGTACCTGCATGATGCGCTCCATCTGCACCTGCGGTGCCGGAAGCAGCTCCATAAAGCCGGATAAGGTTCTGGGTTTTACTTTTTCCATAACTATTTTGATTCTCCTCAAGACAGACGTATGCACCGAATTGGCGTACCCGATCCGGTGCAACGAATGCTATTGTTTATTTTTTGTTCTTCGGGTTGACAATATTACGCCAATCCAGATCACCGCGATCCAGACCGAGGATGAGCATTTCAGCGGTTGCCGAGTTGGTTGCAATCGGGATATTGTGCATGTCACACAGGCGGGAAATCGCATGGACATCCGGTTCGTACTGTGCGTTGGACATCGGATCACGGAAAAACAGCACGAGGTCGATCTCGTTGTAGGCTACGCGAGCAGAGATCTGCTCTTCGCCGCCCTGCATACCCGCAAGGCACTTGTCGATTTTCAGACCGGTAGCTTCTTCAACAAATTTGCCGGTGGTGCCGGTGGCACAGATGTTATGCTTTGCAAGAATACCGCAGTATGCCATGCAAAACTGTACCATCAGTTCTTTTTTGCGGTCATGTGCGATCAGTGCAATGTTCATCAGGAATAACCCCTTTCCTGTATATTTATTTCGAGATTTCTTACAATTTAAGTGGAATACGCTCGCCGTTGAGCCGCCGGGCGATATTCACAAAGGCGCGAGCCGCGCCCGTGTGCTTGACGGCATGAATGCTCCTGCCGCTGTTGCTGCACGAAATGAGGTCCACATCCTCGGGCACGAGACCGAGCAGGGGAAGCCCTGCTTCGTCCATCGCGTCATCGATGTTGCCGGATTTGCCGTGGCTGATGAGCTGCGGGCGCACACGGTTGAGCACCATGCGGATGCGCTGGATGCAGTATTCCTCCTCCAGCTTGCGGGCGCAGCGTTCCGCGCCGCGGACACACACGCGGTCGGTCGAGGTGACGATGATCGCCTGCGTGGCAATATGCGCCAGAAAGGAAAGCTCAGCCGGCAGTCCGGCGGGACCGTCGATCAGCAGGTAGTCGAACCCGGCCTCCTCGGCCTGCACAGCCAGCTGCTCCATGCCGCGCTCGCTGAGCGCGGGAAGCGCCACCGGTGCAGTGAGTAAGTACAGCGTTTTCATATCCGGATGACACGCCATGGCATCCGCGAGGGGGACCGCGCCGCCTGCCACATCGGCAAACGAGTAGACCACCCGGTCGGACATGCCGAGCACGATATCCAGATTGCGCAGACCGCAGTCGCCGTCAATCAGCAGCACTTTGCTGCCAAGCTGCGCGAGAGCCGCGCCTACGCCCGCTGTAAGGGAGGTCTTTCCTGTGCCGCCCTTACCGGACGCAACAAGAATCACCTTCAACATACCGCCTCCGAAAGAAAACCTTATTTAAGGCAATACTGCACAATTAAAGCTGCGGCGCTTTGCGGAAATTTTGTGCCCTGACTTTGGCTTCGGTTCCTTGCGCGAGTTCCGTCCGCGCTGCCGAGATTTCACGGTAATACATCAAGTATTACCGCAAAACCGCGCCTTGTCAGAACGCAAAATTTGCTCGCAAATCGCTCTTGTTCAATTATGCAGTATTGCCTTAAGGCAATACTGCATAAATCTGCAGATTCGCCTACAAGTGTATTATAAACTAACAGCGGGCGGTTTACAAGCGTTCCACGCGAATTTTTTGACGAAAACTTCAAATGGCACCGGGTTTGGAAAGAAAAAACCCGGCAAAATCACATTTGCCGGGCTTATGCTGCCGCGAAACTGCAGTTTCGCTTACAATTGTTTTATCGAATCAGGGTGTTCTCCGCCTGACGGGAGGCTGCGCGGTCCGACTTGCCGACAGAGAAATACTCATCGAGCATATCACGCACGATCGGCGCAACGTAAGCGCCGTGGCCTGCGCCTTCACCAACCACGCAGATAACGATCTGCGGGTTGTCAAAGGGCGCAAACGCGATGAACAGACCGTTGTCGAACGACTCGCCGTTCTCGAACATCTCGGCCGTACCGGTCTTGCCGCCAACCTTGATGGGGTAGTCCGCGAAAACGCTGCCTGCGGTACCGCCCTCGTCGGTAACCTCGCTCATGCCCTGCATGACAAGCTCGCGCGTGGCATCCGAAATGTCGATCTTGCCGAGCACCTCGGATTCATCGGTTTTCATAAAGCTGCTGTAATCGTAGCTTTTGATGCTTTTGACGAGCGTCGGCTTGTACAGCGTGCCGCCGTTTACGATAGCGGAAACATAGTTTGCCAGCTGCAGCGGCGTAAAGCCGTTATCCGACTGACCGATCGCTGCGTTCAGATCATCGCCGCCCTGCCACTCGCGGATCGCCGGGTCGGCCTTGCGCTGCTGCGCACGATAGGCCGGGCCTGCTGCCTGACCGGTGGCTTCGCCGACCTCGATGCCGGTCGCCGTGCCGAGACCGAACTTCTTAGTCCACTGCTCGAGGTGCTCACCGGTCAGCTTCTGACCGACCGTGTAGAAGAACGTATTGCACGAGTATTTGAGCGCATTCGTGACGTTGAGCGTCATGGGCGTGTCGTGGTTGTTGCAGCGGAAGGTCTGTCCGCCGTACTCGTAGGTGCCGGTGCAGGTAACGTAGGTGTCACCGGAGATGATGCCTTCCTCCAGACCCGCGATGGCGGTCACCATCTTAAAGGTGGAGCCCGGCGGGTACACACCCGAGGTTGCACGGTTTACCTCCGGATGACGGCTGTCCGCCTGGATAGAGGCGTAGTTTTTGTTGTAGTTTGCCAGGTAGTAGGTCGGGTAGGACGCCATTGCGAGCACCTCGCCCGTGTTCGGGTCGAGTGCAACAGCCGCGCCGCCCTTGCCGTAAGCGGAGAGATTGCCTGCCAGCGATTTCTCGGCGACTTCCTGCAGGTCAAGGTCAATCGTGGTGATAACATTATCGCCGGGCTTGGGAGCTGTAGCGGTGGTCTGCTCGGCAATAGCCGAACCGCCAAGATCGGTCTCCACCGTGCGGGAGCCTGCCGTGCTGTGCAGGTAGGACTCGAGCGCGCTCTCCAGACCGGATTTGCCGATGAGATCGCTCATCTGGTAGCCTGCCTTGTCCTTGTAAGGGCCGCCGTTTTTGTCGGACCTCCACTCGTCGGAGGTCAGGGAGCCGATCGTGCCGAGCAGGTGTGCGGCGGTGGAGGTGTCGTATTGGCGGACGGCTTCGCTCTGGATTTCAATGCCCTGAAAATCCGCGCTGTGCTCCTTGATATAGGCGATCAGGTCCATTGGCACATTGTCCGCGAGCGTGTAGGTCGCCTGATTGCTGAAGCCGACCGTGCGCATGCTGTAATAGATGCCGACCATCGTGCGGGCATCCGCAAGCGAGAGATCGGTCGGCATGCCGAGGTTTTTCTCCATATAGGCGCGCATGGCGTTGATAAACTCGGTCGGGGAGACCAGCTTGGTCGCATCCACCTGTGCCGCCTGATCAATGGTGTTGCCGTTCTCGTCGGTCTTGGGGTCGGTTTCATTGGCCTGCTTGGCAGCATCTACGGCCGTCGTAACCGCATCCAGACCGAGCGACTTGGCGCTGTCCTTCATATAACCCGACAATTCGGTCAGCGATGCGCTGTTGTAGGTGAACGGCGCGGCCTGCGTGATCGGCAGCCGGTCGTTGATGGACGGAATCGCCGCTGTGTCCGCAGAAACCGCCTGCGCGGTGTCAGTCGAGGTGTCCGAGGACGTATCCGTGCTGTCTGCGGCATCCGCAGAGGTGTCACTCGAGGTATCGGTGGCAGCAGCCGTCTTTGCGGCATTCTGCTTGGCGGTCGCGTCCACGGCTGCGGTCTGGATACGGTGCGTCAGATCGAGCAGGGTATCAAATCGCTTGTCGTTGCCGTCCCAGAAGGACGAGTAGATGAGCACGAGCGAAAAGCCGGTGTTGTTGGTGACGAGCGGTCTGCCGTAGCGGTCGAGGATCTCACCGCGGGCTGCGGAAACCGTAGACGTGGTGGTGAGAAACTCCGCCGAGCGGCGGACATACTTTTCGCCGTTCAGAAGCTGCAGCTGGAATAACTGCGAGAGCGCCACACCGCTGCACAGCAGCAGCAGTCCGCACAGCGCGAGCAGACGGCGAAGCAGTTGAGGTTTATTTAACATGGGGAAGTGCTCCTTTCCGCAAAGGGTCAGCGGCTGCGCTTGCGGGATTTGCCGCTGAGCCTGCGCAGCGGCAGGTAAACGATAAAGCAGAACAGGCAGGTCAGCACCGTACCGACGGCAAGCTGCCGCAGGACGATCAGGAAGGACGCGCCTGCATGCATCAGCGAGAAGAGATACCGCAGCAGACCGAGCAGCACACACTCAAACGCCGTAAGGATGAGCATGGAAATGTAATTGCGGGTGAGCAGTCTCTGGCAGAGCTTTCCGGCGGCATAGCCGAACAGCAGGAAAAACAGGGGATAGAGACCGTCCACGCCGGTGAAGCTGAGGTCATAGCAGATGCCGACCGTCAAGCCGACAACAGCCGCCTCCGCCGGGCCGCTGAGCAGCGCGGCTGCCGTGACGAGTGCGGGCAGCAGATCGACCGCAGAGCCGAAAATGCGCATGCCGCCGAACGTACCGGTCTGCAGCGCGAAGATAATCACCGAAAACAGCACGTACGCGATCAGCTTCGGGATGGAAATATGTTCTCTCTGCATGGCTTACTCCGCTGTGTCCGTGTATTCGGTGATGATGGAAACCGAGGAAACGCTGTCCACGCTGACAAACGGCTTGATGACCGCGTAGTACGACAGGCCGCTTTCCTCCGGCTGCACGCTTTCCACCGTGCCGATGAGGATGCCCTTGGGAAATACACCGCCGCGTCCCGAGGTCTCGACCGTATCGCCGACGACCACCTTGGAGTCCTCGCGCAGATAGGACAGGCGAAGCGCACCGCGTGTCATCAGGTTATAGTCGCCCTCCGCAATGGCGGTCTCGCGCGTGCGGGTGACAAGCGCGCCGCACTGCATTTTCGGGTCGGTGATGGAAGTCACCTCGCAGGTGTTGTCGGTCACCTCGCTGACAAAGCCGAGCATGCCGTCCACGGTCGTTACAAGATCGTCCTTGTTGACGCCGCTCGAGCTGCCCTTGTCCAGCGTCAGCGTATCCGCCCAGTCGCCCGGACTGCGGGCGATGACCTCGGCGCTGACCGTGGTGGTGGTGCGGGTGTTCTCCGGCTGCCCAAGCTGAGAGCGCAGCTGGTTGTTTTCCTCGAGCGCGATCTGTGCGTCGCGCACAAGCTGTGCATTGTCGCTGATCTGCTGCTTGAGCTGCTCATTCTCGGCCTTGAGTGCATCAAACTCGGTGAAATAATCCAGTCCCTTGCTGAAAAAGTGTCCGACACCGGTGCCGAACCGCTGAAACGGCCGGACAACCGCACCGGCGGCTCTCGTGATCGGCGAGGAATTGCCGCTGATGCCGCTGTACACCGCGGAGAGAATGCACAGCAGAATGACGACTGCCGCACCGATCAGGAGCGGAGAGCCGACTTTATGACGTCGTCGCAAAACGAATCTTCCTTTCATAATTTTGCACTGAAATGTGGAATTTCAGCAGGTAAATGCGGCTTATACCGCATGAATATCGCGCAGAATGGTATAAAGCGGAGCCACAGGCAGACCCATGACGCTGTAATAGTCGCCCTCGATGCTCTTGATGAGCAGTGCGCCGTGGCCCTGGATGCCGTAGGCGCCGGCCTTGTCGAGCGGCTCTCCGGTGGCGAGGTAGGCGGCAAGCTCGTCCTCCGCAAAATCGCGGAAGGTGACGCGCGTGCAGGTGTGCAGCGTGTGCGCCCCGCCGTCCGGCGTGAGCACGGCAAGTCCGGTCAGCACCTCATGGGTGCGTCCGCGCAGACGGCGGAGCATGGAAGCGGCCTCGTCCGCGTCCTTCGGCTTGCCGAGGCGCAGTCCGTCGATCGTGACCATGGTATCCGAGCCGATGCACACGGCGTTCGGGTGCTGTGCCTGCACAGCCTCGGCCTTGAGGCGGGAAAGACGGGTGACTTCCTCACCGAGCGGTGCATCCCGCAGGGTTTCGTCCGCATCGGCAGGGCAGACCGTAAAGTGTTCGGTGATAAGGCTCAGAAGCTCCCTGCGCCGCGGCGAAGCGGACGCTAAAACGATCTCCATTATTCGACTCCTCTTTTATATAATCCGTTGGTAAATTCGCCGTCCAGCGGTGCGCCGGACAGGAACGCGCGGGCAATCCGCACACATTCCTCGGGCGATTCGATGGTGAACTGCAGACGCGCGGTCTGCACGCCCAGGCGGGCAAAATCCTCACGCAGACAGAGCGGACGGCTGTTCAGCAGCGTGTTGCGGCAACCGAATTCGTTCAGCAGCGGGAAACGCTCCTTGCGGCGGTCGGTGAGGTACGTCACGCCGTTCTGGCACGAGCACTTGCCGCCGTGCTGACGGCGAATGGCGCAGTTTTCAAAGATCATCAGCGGCAGACGGCCGTAGACGATCAGGTCGGTCTCGAGCGGACCGCGCATATCTCGAATCTGCGCCAGACGAGCCTCGAACGAAAGCGTCTGGCGGGAAACGCCCATTTCAGCCAGTGCGCTCAGCGTTTTGCTGTTGTAGGCGTTCAGACCGAAATCGCCGTGCACGGTAAAGCCAAGCCGCTTGGCAAGCGGGATGTGGCCGATGTTTCCGGCGAGAACCGTGTCGGTTCCGCGGCTCATGGCTTCACCGAGCAGCATCTCGATCTGCGGCTGCTCGTTGTCCGAGAACACGCGCGGCAGGATGGCGGGCAGTCCGGTCTGTGCCGCAACTTCAAGCGGGACGTAAACGGTCTCCAGACCAAGCTCGCGCAGCGCATCCGCCTGCGCCTTGGTGCGCACGGCTGCGGTGTAGCCGCGGAAGCCCTCGCGGGCAGCGGCCTCGTCGTCGCGCGGCAGCACGCTGCCATGCAGCCAGTCGCGGGAGGGCGCAACGCCGCGTTTTGCCAGCAGAAGGTCGAGTGCGTCGCGGCGCATGCCGTTCATCACGGACGCCGGGATCATCAGACCGTCCTGCACCTCGATACGCATATTCTCAATATAAAACGGCGTGCCGCCGGTCTTTCTGAGCGATTTTTCGATCATCTCCGGTGTGGTCGGGCGGTTCTGTGCCTGCTCTACCGGCATGACGACCGAAACGCCGTCCGCACTGAGCACCGCGCCGGTGTCCTTGCGGGCGGTAAAGCAGAGCGAAACCGGCACGAGCGGCGCCTCCCTGCCTTCGGCAAAGCGGTGCGCGGCCTCGTCGTACAGCTTCTTTACCTCGTTCATCGGTACATCGGTCTTGGTGCCGAACATGCTGTCGCCCAGCTTGCCGGTGTAGTAGCCGTCGGTGAAGCCGTCGCGCGAGAATACGCGGCGCAGAATGTCGCGCTCCTCGGCGGTCGGTCTGCGGTGCTCACGGAGCAGGTCAGAGTAGACCTTGGTTACAATAGCGGCGTACTCCGGACGCTTCATGCGGCCCTCAATCTTGAGCGAGGACACACCCCAGTCGGAAAGCTCGGCAACGTGTCCGGCGAGCATGAGATCCTTGAGCGACAGCGGATAGCCGCCGCTGTACGGCAGGCGGCACGGCTGTGCACACAGACCGCGGTTGCCCGAGCGCTGACCGATCACGGCGGACAGGTAGCACTGGCCCGAGTAGCACATGCACAGCGCACCGTGCACGAACACCTCGGTCTCGACACCGGCCTGCTCGGTGATGAGTTTGATCTCCTCGCGGGAGCATTCCCGGCTGAGCACTACGCGCGAAAAGCCGATGTCGCGCGCCTGCTTTGCTGCGTCGAGCGTGTGAATGGTCATCTGCGTGGAGGCGTGCAGCGCGAAATCCGGCGCGTGTGCGTGGATGAGCCGCGCCAGCCCCAGATCCTGCACGATAAGCGCGTCCGCGCCTGCTTCGTACAGGAATTTTGCGTCCTCGAGTGCGTCCTCAAGCTCGCGGTCGCCTGCAAGAATGTTGAGTGTGATATTGGTTTTTACGTCGCGTGCGCGGCAGTAGGCGATGGCGTCCGCCATCTCGTCATGCGAAAAGCCCTGTGCGTTGCGGCGTGCGTTGAACATGCCGAAGCCCATATAGACCGCGCCTGCACCGGACTGCACAGCGGCGCGAATGCCCTCCGGCGAACCGGCGGGAGCAAGAAGTTCTACTTTATTCCTCATTTGCGGTTGTGATTCGGGTGCTTGCCGTTATTCGGCGCCTGCCGGTCGCGCAGTGCGGCAAGCTCGGCTTCGAGGGCACGGCATTTTGCCTCAGCGGCTTCGGCGGCAGACTTGGCCTTGATGTAATCATCCGCCAGCGTGACCGTTGCCAGTGCCAGCGCGCGTGTGGACGCAAACGACGGCGAGCCGCCGCAGTGCGCTACGGTCTGGCGTGCCAGCTCGGCTACCTCATGCATATAGTCCGCGCTCTCGTCGGAGACCAGGTTGTATTTTTGACCGGCAATATGAAGAACCATGCGGTTTGCCATAACGGGTCCCTTCCTTTCATTAAATATAGTGCAGGCAGAGCAGCCGAAAACAGGCGGCTCTGCTCGAATAGGCATAAGAAGATAAGATATAGTATAGCACAATATGACAGGTTTTGAAATAAAAATTCTGTGCAAACGATAAAAAACTCCGTATAGAATTTTCACAATGTGTATAAAGTGTAAAAGATTTGTGTTCGGCTTGTCTCGCGCGTTTTAGTGTGATAAAATGTGTATATTGGCGGAAGTCCGGGAAAAGGCTTCCACGTTATCTTTTGGAGGTCATTTTTATGCTGAACATGAACGAGGTCCGGCGCATTGTCGTCAAGGTCGGCTCCTCGACGCTGACTTATGACAACGGCAAGCCGAATATCCGCCGTATCGAGCGTCTGGTACGCACGATCAGCGACCTGCAGAACCGCGGCTTCGAGATGGTGCTCGTATCCTCGGGTGCGGTGGCGGTCGGCACAGCAAAGCTCGGCCTGGCGGAGAGACCGAAGGAGCTGTCGGTCAAGCAGGCGGCGGCGGCTGTCGGGCAGTGCGAGCTGATGCACATTTACGACAAAATGTTTCTGGAATACGGCATCAACGTGGCGCAGATCCTGCTGACGCGCGAGAATATCGTCGATGACGACCAGCGCGCCAACATCCATAACACGTTTACCGCGCTGACCAAGATCGGCGTTGTGCCCATCATCAACGAAAACGACACGGTTGCAACCGCCGAGCTGAAGCACATCGAGAACTTCGGTGATAACGATACGCTGTCCGCAGTCGTGGCACGCATGTGCGATGCCGATCTGCTGGTCATCTTCTCGGATATCGATGGCCTGTACGACTCCAACCCGCGCACCAACCCGCAGGCCAAGCTGATTAACCACGTCGGCAGGATTGACGCAAAAATCCGCCGTATGGCGGGCGGCGCCGGTTCCGCGCACGGCACGGGCGGCATGGCGACCAAAATCACCGCCGCAGAGCTTTGCATGGACGCAGGCATTCCTATGATGGTCGCCAACGGCGATAAGCAGGGACTTTTGTATGATATTGTGGACGGTAAAGAGGTTGGAACCCTGTTCCAACGCGAACGCTAACGTATACCGTAGGGCGCGACGACTCGGCGCACCGTTTCTAACGAATTGCAGATGGTTTACAGCGGCGTGCCGAGGTCGTCACGCCCTACGAGATAAATTGTGCAGATTATGAGGTGAATATATAATGAGAACGCTCATGCAGATCGCCGAAGATGCCCGCCGCTCGAAATACGCGGTGGCGAAGCTCGGCACGAACGATAAAAACCGCGGCATCCTCGCCATTGCGGACACGCTGATGGCACATGCGGACGAGATCATCGCGGCAAACAGGATTGATATTGAAAACGGCAGAGCGGCAGGTCTGAACGACGGCCTGATCGACCGTCTGATGCTGGACGAAAAGCGCATTGCGGGCATTGCCGAAGGCTGCCGTCAGGTGGCGGCGCTGCCCGACCCGGTCGGTGAGGTGCTTTGGATGCATAAGCGTCCGAACGGCCTGAACATCGGTCAGAAGCGCGTGCCGATGGGTGTGATCGGCATTATCTACGAGGCTCGTCCGAACGTTACCGTGGATGCGGCTGTGCTGTGCTTCAAGGCCGGCTCGGCGTGCATTCTGCGCGGCGGCAAGGAGGCGTTCCAGTCCTCCATGTGCCTGACCAGGCTGATGCGCGAGGCACTGGCGGCTGAAGGTCTGCCGGAGAACGCCATCAATCTGGTGGAGGACACCAGCCGCGACACCGCAACCCAGATGATGAAGCTGAACGGCTATCTCGATGTGCTGATTCCGCGCGGCGGCGCAGGACTGATCCGTTCGGTTGTCATGAACGCGACCGTGCCTGTCATCGAGACCGGCACGGGCAACTGCCACGTTTACGTTGATGCGACTGCCGACCTCGAGATGGCGAAGAATATTCTCGTCAACGCCAAGTGCCAGCGCCCGAGCGTATGCAATGCGGCGGAAAGCCTGCTCGTCCACAAGGACGTTGCGGAGAAATTTCTGCCGATGGCAGCAGAGGGCCTTGCACCCGATCATGTGGCAATTCACGGCTGTCCGCGCACGATGGAAATCCTCGGTGACAGCATTGCGCCCGCGACCGATGAGGACTACGGCAGAGAATACCTCGGCTACGAAATTTCGTGCAAGGTGGTCGATTCGCTGGACGAGGCCATTGACCACATCAACCGCTTTAACACCGGTCACTCGGAGTGTATCGTCACCCGCGATTATGATGCGTCGCAGCGATTTTTGGAGGAAGTGGACGCGGCGGCTGTCTATGTCAATGCGTCTACGCGCTTTACCGACGGCTTTGAGTTCGGCTTCGGCGCTGAAATCGGCATTTCTACCCAGAAGCTGCACGCACGCGGTCCGATGGGTCTGACCGCGCTCACCACCACCAAGTATATCATTTACGGAAACGGACAGGTGCGATAATGGATAAAACGATGGAGAAGGAATACAAGTGGCGTGCCGACGAAAAGCTGCTCGGTCAGGCGCTGCTGTGGGCTTCCTCGCGGATTGGCAGCCAGAGCCGAACCATCAACATGGAATCCAGCTATTTTGACACGGCGGACGGACTGCTGAAGGAACATCAGGCGGCACTGCGTCTGCGCCGCGAGAACGACCGCAGCGTGTGCTGCATGAAGCTGCGCAACACGGATACGCCGGATGGCATGCGTGCTCACGAGGAGTACCAGTGCGAGGCGGTCTCTCTGCTTGACGGTCTGCGCCGACTGCCCGAACTCGGTGCACCGAATGACCTGTGCGAGCGGGCGCTGGCAGCCGACCTGCAGGAAATCTGCACGGTTTCGTTCCGCCGGTGTGCGGTTCTGCTGCAGGAGGGCGATACCGTGTGCGAAATGGCGCTTGACGAAGGCGAACTGCGTCATAACGGTAAATCGGCGCCGCTGTGCGAGATCGAACTGGAGTATGTCGCAGGCAGCGAGGATACCTTCCACGCGCTTGCCGCAGAGCTGGCGCAGCAGCTTGACCTCGTGGTTGAGCCGACCAGCAAGCTGGCGAGAGCGATGGCGCTGTAAATTTCGCTTTACAAACCGGTTTCTATACCTTATAATAAGAACTGCAACAGGGGAATGAGGTTCTCCCTTGGACGAACGTCCTAAACCGCTTTCGAAGCTGATGACTTCTGCGTACTATTTCTGCGCAGATGCCATCGGCTTTTCTGCGTTTCTGGGAGGAAAAACTATGCTAACTTCACTCGCGCTCGTATTTCTGCTCGGTCTGGCTGCGGCGGCACTATGCAGCCGGATCGGTCTGCCGCGCATCATCGGCATGCTGCTCACGGGCATTCTGATAGGGCCGTATGTGCTGAACTGGCTGGACGATTCCATTTTGTCCATCTCGTCCGAGCTGCGGCAGATGGCGCTCATCATCATCTTGATCAAGGCCGGTCTGTCGCTCGACCTGTCTGACCTGAAAAAAGTCGGCCGACCGGCTGTCATGATGTCCTGCGTGCCCGCAAGCTGTGAGATTCTGGCGTTTTTCCTGCTTGCGCCGCACATTCTGGGCATCAACCGGATAGAAGCGGCCGTCATGGGTGCTGTGCTCGGTGCGGTATCTCCGGCGGTGGTTGTGCCGAGAATGGTACAGCTGATGGAAGAAAAGCGGGGAACAGGGCAGGGCATTCCGCAGATGATACTGGCGGGCGCGTCCTGTGACGATATTTATGTGATCGTGCTGTTCTCGACCTTTGTCGGCATGGCACAGGGCGGCAGTGCCAACATGATGGATTTCGTGAACATCCCGGTTTCCATTGTGCTCGGCGTGGCGCTCGGGGCGGCTGTCGGTCTGCTGCTGCACCTGTTCCTTGAGACCGCTTATCGGCACGGCTGCTATGTCCGCAACAGCACGAAGGTTATTTTGATTCTCGGCCTGTCGTTCCTGCTGATGGCGGTGGAGACCTGGCTCAAAGGCATTGTGTCCGTGTCCGGACTGCTGGCCGTTATGAGCATGGCATGCGTGCTCAAGATCAAAAGTCCGGAGAAAGTCACCAAACGTCTGTCCGCCAAGTTCGGCAAGCTGTGGATCGCTGCCGAAGCGATTCTTTTCGTGCTGGTCGGCGCGGCTGTGGATATCCGCTGCGCAGTACAGGCCGGTGCCGCCGCTGTGCTCATGATCGCACTTGCGCTCGTGTTCCGCGCGGTCGGCGTAAGCATCTGTATGCTCGGTACCGGGCTGAACCGGAAGGAGCGTCTGTTCTGTGTGATTGCCTATCTGCCGAAGGCAACCGTGCAGGCGGCCATCGGCTCGGTGCCGCTGTCAATGGGTCTGCCGTGCGGACAGCTGGTGCTTTCGGTGGCGGTGCTCGCCATCCTGATTACCGCGCCGCTCGGCGCCATTGGCATCGACCGTACCGCCGGACGCCTTCTCGTGCAGGAGAGCCCGTCCGATATTGCAGAATGAGGATATGTTGGGTGCGTTTGTGATAACTGCTGTCATTTTCCTCGGCGGAAAATTGTGCAAAGTGTATATTTTTTGCTAAAGATGCAATTTCCTTCGTGAAATCTTGCAAAATTGCACGTTTCCGTGTATAATTAAAATGAAATTTTAGGAGGGTAAAACATATGACTTTCGACAGCATAATCACAATAGCGGCATTCTGCTGTTACCTGATCTTTATGCTCTGCATAGGCATGTATTTCGTCGGCAAAAACCGCACGACAAATGAGTATTTTCTGGGCGGCCGACAGCTTGGCTCGTGGGTAACCTCCATGAGTGCACAGGCATCCGATATGTCCGGCTGGCTGCTGATGGGTCTGCCGGGTGCGGCGTACCTGTCCGGTATTTCCGCAGGATGGATTGCCATTGGTCTGGCTATTGGCACTTACCTTAACTGGCTGCTCGTTGCAAAGCGTCTGCGCCAGTACACCAAAACCGCAGGCGATGCGATTACGCTGCCGCAGTTCTTCAAAAACCGTTTCCACGATGAAAGCGGCTGGATTTCGGTTGTTGCAGCGGTGTTTATTCTGGTGTTTTTCCTGTTTTACACTGCGTCCGGCTTTGTATCCTGCGCGAAGCTGTTCTCGTCCGTATTCGGCATTCCGTACATGGTGTCGCTGCTGGTCGGTGCAGTAGTCGTTATTTCGTACACGTTTGCAGGCGGCTTTTTCGCTGTTTGCTGGACCGACTTCTTCCAGGGCATCCTGATGTTCTTCTGCGTGCTCGCGGTTCCGACCATTGCTATCTTCTCGATGGGCGGTCCGACCGAGTTCTTCTCGCAGGTGGAAGCGTTCAATCCGAATTTCCTGAATATGCTCGTTGACGGTGCGACCGGCGTGCCGTATACTGCAATGGGCATCATCTCGCTGCTTGCATGGGGTCTCGGCTACTTCGGTCAGCCGCATATCCTCGTGCGCTTCATGGGCATTTCGTCTCCGCAGGCGATCAAGAAATCCCGACGCATTGCTACGGTATGGGTGCTTATCTCGCTGACCGCAGCTATCATGATCGGCGTTTCCGGCCGTATGTTCCTCGGCGACGGACTGCTGCTCAATGACGGCAATCAGGAAACCATCTACATTAACATGGTAGCGAAGATCTTCCCGGTATTCATCGCCGGTATCTTCCTGTCGGCTATTCTGGCAGCCATCATGTCCACTGCGGACAGCCAGCTGCTGGTTACCGCATCCGCTATCACGGAGGACTTTTACCACAACAAGATCCGCAAGAACGCAAGCGAGAAGGAGCTGATGTGGGTCTCCCGCGGCTGCGTTATGGCGGTAGCAATTATCGCTGTTCTGATCGCAACCAACCAGAACAGCACCATCCTTGGTCTGGTATCCTACGCATGGGGCGGCTTCGGCTCTGCCTTCGGTCCGCTGGTTCTGTGTTCGCTGTTCTGGAGACGCACGAACAAGCAGGGCGCGTATGCCGGCATTATCGTCGGCGGCGTAGTCGATCTGGTATGGGCGCAGCTGTCCGGCGGCATCTTCGATCTGTATGAGATCGTGCCGGGCTTTGTGTTCGGTCTGCTTGCCATCGTTGTTGTCAGCCTGCTGACACCGGCACCGACCAAGGCAGTGACCGATGAGTTCGATTCCTACCATCACTGCGTAGAGTAATCTGCAGAATTTAAGAGTAAGTAATGTAAGTAAAAGGGAATACCCAATGTGGTACCGCCCAGAATCAATGAGGCGAGGAGGAGACTGCTATGACAAAGCAGACCGGAATTGTAGATTGCTTTGAAGGCGATTCCGTAGTCGTTGAAGTAAACGGCGAAATGGTGAATTTCGACCGTGCCGATGCACCGGCAATGCTGTGCGAGGGCATGGTGGTCATCATCAAGGACGGCCGTATCGTTGATATCGATGAAATCGAGACCCAGCGCATGGAAAACGATATGCGCCGTCGATTTGAGCGAATTCTCGGTAAGAATACCGATTGAATACCCCAGTAAAGGAAAGGCGAACACACCAATGGAAAAGAAACCCTTTTTGACGCTCCAGCAAGTGCAGGAGATCACCAAAACCTATCCGACTCCGTTCCACATTTACGATGAGAAGGCGATCCGTGAGAACGCCCGTAAGGTAAAGAAAGCATTTGCGTGGAATCCGGGTTACAAGGAATATTTCGCTGTTAAGGCGACGCCGAACCCGCGTCTCATCCAGATTCTGCATGAGGAAGGCTTTGGCTGTGACTGCTCCAGCCTGCCCGAGCTGCAGCTCAGCGATGTTTGCGGCGTAAAGGAGCATGACATCATGTTCTCCTCCAACGTCACTCCGGCAGAGGACTACAAGCTCGCGTCCGACCTGAACGCCATCATCAACTTCGATGATATTACCCACCTCGATTTCTACGACAAGGTAGTAGGCGACTGGAAGGAGACCATGTCCTGCCGCTTCAATCCGGGCGGCGACTTCGTGCTGAACAATTCCATCATGGATACCCCGCAGGAGGCCAAGTACGGCATGACCCGCGAGCAGCTGGTCGAAGCGTTCAAGTACATGAAGCAAAAGGGTGTTAAGCATTTCGGCATTCACGCATTCCTCGCCTCCAACACGGTTGCCAATGAGTACTATCCGGCACTGGCGCGCATCCTGTTCCAGCTGGCGGTTGACGTGCAGAAGGAGACCGGCGTGCATATCGCATTCATCAACCTGTCCGGCGGCGTAGGCATTCCGTACCGTCCGTCGCAGGAGCCGAACGACATCATGGCCATCGGTGAAGGCGTGCATCAGGCATACGACGAGGTTCTTGTTCCGGCCGGCATGGACGATGTTGCCATCTACACCGAGATGGGCCGCTTTATCCTTGGCCCTTACGGCGCTCTGGTTGCCCAGTGCATCCACCAGAAGCATACCTATAAGGAGTATGCCGGTCTGGACGCCTGCGCGGCAAACCTCATGCGTCCGGCGATGTACGGCGCATACCACCATATCACCGTGCTCGGCAAGGAAAACGCGCTGTGCGATCATACCTACGACGTGACCGGCGGTCTGTGCGAAAATAACGACAAGTTTGCCGTTGACCGCAATCTGCCGCAGATTGACATCGGCGATTACGTTTATATCCACGATACCGGCGCGCACGGCTTCTCGATGGGCTATAACTATAACGCAAAGCTGCGTTCCGCAGAGCTGCTGCTTTGCGAGGACGGCTCGGTAGAGATGATCCGCCGCGCAGAGACCCCGAAGGACTACTTTGCAACGTTTGATTTTACCGGACTGTTTGATAATATTAAGTAAGAGTTTTATGTACACAGAAAAGGACCCCTTTGGGGTCCTTTTTGCGTTCTGTGGAGTAATTGAGGATTGAAAATGGAGAATGGAAAATGAACGTACAGATGAAACAATGTCTCCGGTTGGGTTTAACATAAGGGGGGTATTGGGGAACGGCGGGGTGAGGGCACCCCGCCCTACGGATAGTTGTTAAATGATATTAATGGATTATATTCGTAGGTGCCGTCTGTAATAACGAGCCAACGAGTTGCGCGACACGGGTATCCTCCAGAGGACCTTCTCTTGCCCTTCGGGCAATTCACCTTGGCGCACCCTGCGGTAAAGTTTGTTGGTAAAGTGGAATCCGCAGGTGTTGTCCATAACAACGCGTAAACGAGTTGCGCAACACTGTTATGTTGCGCCTGCGTAGAGTAAACCATATGTGTAGCAGTACGGTATTTGACACTGCGAATATGTTGAGAAACATACGGAAGAAAAATCCTCTGCCGTATTCCAATTTCGGAGCGGTCGCCGGTCTCTGGTCTGCGCCAGACTACGAAATAAAGGGAAACGGGAGTTAAGAGGGTAGAAACCGCAGGTGTCTACCCTCTTGCCCACCGCCGCGGGTGCGGCGAACCCTGTGCAGAATATTTACAAATTAAGATCACCGAGACTCGGGTTGTACCCAATACAATCGAAAACCAATGTTAAATGTGTGTAAAGCCTGCGTATTAACGCAATTTTTATTGACAGTACCATGTAAAAACCATATAATTAAAATGTATGCGAATCGTCAAGAAATAATGAAAATGATTGTGTAACAAAACGGGAGGAAGCATATGGGTTTTGATGTGCTGTCAATCGTGCAGATGATCGGCGGTCTTGCGCTGTTCATCTACGGTATGACGACAATGGGAAAGGGTTTGGAGCGCGCAGCTGGCTCTAAACTGGAGAAAACACTCGAAAAAATGACGGGCAATGTCGTTACGGCTCTGCTGATGGGCATGGTCGTTACCATGGTCATTCAATCTTCGTCCGCAACGACCGTTATGGTTGTCGGCTTTGTAAACGCCGGTATCATGACGCTCAAGCAGTCGGTCGGCGTTATCCTCGGTGCCAACATCGGTACCACGATTACCGCGCAGATCCTGCGTCTGTCTGGCGGCGAGGGCAGCGGCAACCTGTTCATGGATCTGCTCAAGCCAAAGAATCTGGCATATATCATCGTGCTGGTCGGCGTAATCATTATGATGATTGCAAAAAAGCGCCGTACCCGCGATATCGCGGATATCTTCACCGGTTTCGGTATTCTGTTCATCGGCATGTCGGTCATGGAGGGCGCAGTTGCACCGCTGGCTGATCTGCCGCAGTTCGCGGATCTGTTCGCTGCTATCTCCAATCCGGTGCTCGGCGTGCTGGTTGGCGCGGGCGTTACCGCGATCATCCAGTCGTCCTCCGCATCGGTTGGTATCCTGCAGGCGCTGTCTACCACGGGTGCGATCACCTATTCGGCTGCTATCCCGATCATCCTCGGTCAGAACATCGGTACCTGTATCACCGCATTCCTGTCCTCGGTGGGCGGCTCCAAGAATGCCCGCCGTACCGCGATGGTACACTTCTACTTCAACCTGATCGGCTCCATCCTGTTCCTGATCGGCATTTATGCGATTCAGTACACGGTTGGTTTCTCTTTCTGGGATAACGCAATCGACAAGGGCGGCATCGCAAACTTCCATACGCTGTTCAATCTCACCTGTACGGTGCTGTTCCTGCCGTTCACCGGTCTGCTGGTCAAGCTGGCAACGGCAAGCGTGCCTGCCGAGGAGACGCAGGAAGACCCTCTGGCAAAGCTGGAGCCTCGCTTCCTGACCACGCCGTCCCTGGCACTCGATCAGGCGCAGCGCTGCATTGCCGACATGGGCGACACTGCCAAGCAGAATTTCCATCTGGCAACCGACCCGCTGTTCGGCGGCGCGGCTGCAAACGAGGAGATCTTCCACGAGCACGAGGCCTTCCTCGACCGTGCAGAGGTTGAGATTGGCCGTTACCTGACCACCATCCACAACATCCGTTCGGTCGATCAGCGCCGCCAGATGGCCGAGATGATGCACTCGCTGTCTGATTTTGAGAAGATCGGCGACTATGCGCAGAACATCTTCGAGCGTGCCGACGAGTTCCGTGAGGCCGGTCTGTCCTTCTCGCCGAGTGCGATGCAGGAGCTGCATACCATGTGCGAAGCGGTTGCCGAGGTGCTCGACATGACCGTTGACGGCTATGACAATCAGGCTGTTTCGACCGCCCGTATGGTCGAGCCACTGGAAGAAGTTGTGGATACGATGAAGGAGCGTCTCAAGAGCCGCCACATCGAGCGTCTGGGCCGGAACGAGTGCACCATGCAGACCGGTATCCACTTCCTGGATATTGTGCATGACCTTGAGAAGATCAGCGACCACTGCTCGAATATCGCCATTTATACCATCCAGCTGGCCGAGGGCGCAGCCGAGTTTGATACGCACGCCTACGTCAAGCAGGCGTATAAGGAGACCCCGCAGTTCGCGGAGAAGCTCAAATTCTATCAGAATAAGTACCTCACCAAGATTGATGAAGTCGAGGCGATGGAGTAACACAAAAAGAGATTGGCTTTGCCAATCTCTTTTTTTATTGAGAATGGATAATGGAGAATTGAGAATTGTGGTATCGCGCCGTGCGCGATATAATAACGCGCGCAGCGCGTACTTCCACGCGGCGAGGATGGAACTCGCGCAGGGATAGCGTCATTTTCCATTCTCCATTCTCAATTTTCCATTACTTCACCGGTTAACTCAACTGCACATACTGAGTGGGATCTACCTTTTCATCATTGACCTGCACCTCAAAATGCAGATGCGGGCCGGTGGAGTTGCCGGTATTGCCGGAAAGCGCGATTTTATCGCCCTTGCTGACTACATCGCCGACCGACACGAGCAGCTGTGAATTATGCCCGTACAGCGTCTTGAAGCCGTTCCGGTGGTCGAGGATGATATAGCTGCCGTAGCCGTTGCCGGAGTCCTCTGCAACGATGACCTTGCCGTTATCCGCGGCATAGACCGGCGTGCCTTCGTCCACGGCGAGGTCTACGCCGCCGTGCAGGCGGCCCCAGCGGTACTTGAACGCCGAGGTGAACGTGTAGCTGGTCAGCGGCACGGCAAATTCTCCGGTGCCGATGCCAACATTGCGCGTGCCGACCTCGACAATTTCATCGGTGGCCTGCCGGAGCACGGTGCGCGCAAGGATGGTGCGCGTGCGCTCCTCGCCGTCCACGGTTTCAATCTCGGCGGTGACCTGCGCTGTGCCTGCACAGCCCTGCCGAACGGTCTCGCGGTAGGTCTGGTCCTGATTTTCGTTCTCCTGCGTCACGGTATCGAACGGAATCTGCTCGGTGTAGGTGACGGCGCGGGTCGCGGTCACGTCAAGGCATTGCGACAGGGTATCATACAGCGCGGAATCGGTCTCTGCAAGCGCGGCTGGCGCAACGGCCTTGTCCACGCGGACGGTCTGCAGGAAGTGTACGTTTTCGTCTGCCGCTGTCGTGTACGCGGCCTTGATCCGGTCGAGCGCGGCCTGCGCGCCGTCCGTATCGGCGGCAATGGCGGTCTGTTTGCCGTCCACCGAAATAATGGCAAGCGTGTCTAACTCGCCGCTGGCAGTAATGAGATTGCGCTCGAGTTCCTCCTGCGTCAGCAGGGGAGCGGCTGTCCGCACCGGCCTGGCCTGCAGGCGCAGCGGCAGGTAATAGTCCGTGCCGGAAACAGAGGATGCGCTGGATTCAACCGCGTTTACTGCGTTCAGCAGCGTTGCGCTATCCTCGATGACACCGAGCGGCTGACCGTCCGCAAGCAGCAGCGTGCCCGGCCGGGTCAGCAGCAGAGCGGGCAGCAGGAACAGCAGTCCGAATACGCTCAGCGCACAGACCGAACGGCGGCGGCCTGCCTGCCGCAGAACGCCGGCGAACCGGCTCCAGACCGGCAGGTCGTATACGCGGCAGATCGTGCGGTCGAGCAGCAGGATGAGCCGCAGAAGCAGGTAGAGCAGGCGTGAAATCACGCCCAAAACAAAAGATAACAGGTTTCGCATGATGGTAGTATGGCGGAATGATGTGCGCCATATTCACTCCTTTCAATGGTTACAATTTGGTAACAGCACCAAGAATACCCATTTCAGGGAGCGAAGTCATACGAAACCTGTCGCTAAGTTATAAAATTTTTACTTTTTGATGGGTGTGCCCGTAAAATCCGTGGGGAAAAAGCGCGGATCGAGCGGCTTCTGCTGATAATAGCGGTCGAGAGCGGCACGCTGCAGCGAGACTGCCAGCGGCACGGCGGCATCAAACAGATCGTAGAACGAATCCGTTCGCTCGCCGGTGCGGGATGTCCACGGACGGTGCTCCTGATTGGTGCAGTCCGCCGAGAGCGGCTCTGTCGGACGGATAAGCGAGGACGCAAAACCGGATTTGCCGATCAGGTGCTCGAACCGCTGCAGACGGCTGAGCGCAGAGGCACCCTGATGCGCGAGATGGTGCATGCGGCGCATATCGTTCATCGAGTGGTAGACGGCGGCAGGCGTGATGTGCACGCCGTACGTCTCTCGCAGGGCCTGCGCCAGAATTTTCGCCGCGAGAGGGGACTCGGGCGCATCCGGCTCCAGCTGACGGTACGCCTCGTACTCGGCGGGCGTGTCCGAGACAAAATCCGCGATCATCACACCGTCGATGTCGCTCTCGACTAAATGGCGGCGTGCCTCGGCAGAGTAGCCCGGCATGAACTGCGACAGCCTGTCCGCCTGTGCGGAAACAAACGAATAGGTTACGCGGCTGAGTGCATAGTGCGTGCAGAATCCGAATACATACGCGAGCGCAGCCGTGTTGTGCGACGCGACGGCGGCTTTGCACAGTGACTCGAACAGCGGCGCGGGCGGCTCGGTGCAGACGCGGTTCGCCAGTCTGCGCAGGGCGGATGGGAACGGCGCGTGATAGAGCGCCAGCGGGTCCGCTCCCTGCGAGCCCCATCGGTAGGCCGCCGGATAGGAGGACGCGATATGGGCGACCGAATCACTGGTTACGCGCTGTACGGTAGCCGCAAAAATATGGTAAGTGACATAAGAAGGCATGGCTCTTCACCTCTTGCAGACAAATTGGTATCTTTAGTATAGCGCAAAACATTGCAAAATTCCAGCGAAAGCGGTATACTATTTTTATGCAGAAAACGGGGAGCAGAAAATCCCCTTATAAAGTTGGAGGAATTACATTATGAAACTCGGCATCGTCGGACTGCCAAACGTCGGCAAGTCTACCTTGTTCAACGCAATTACGCAGGCGGGCGCGGAAAGCGCAAACTATCCGTTCTGCACCATCGACCCGAACGTCGGCATGGTTGCTGTACCGGATGAGCGTCTGCAGCCGCTGACCGATCTCTATCACGCAAAGAAGACCACGCCTGCGGTGGTCGAGTTCGTGGACATCGCCGGTCTGGTGCGCGGCGCAAGCAAGGGCGAGGGTCTGGGCAACAAGTTCCTGTCCCACATCCGCGAGGTTGACGCCATCGTTCACGTTGTCCGCTGCTTCGACAACGAGAACATCGTGCACGTTGAAGGCTCGGTCGATCCGGCCCGTGACATCGAGACCATCAACCTCGAGCTGATCCTTGCGGACATCGAGCACCTCGAGCGCCGTCTTGAGCGTACCCGCAAGGCTGCGAAGGCAGACAAGAAGCTGCTCCGTGATGTGGAAATCCTCGAGAACCTGAAGGCGCATCTGGAGGAGGGCAAGACCGCCCGCACCTTCGAGGGCTTTGGCGAGGACGAGGACATTGACCGCGTGATCGGCGAGAGCGACCTGCTGTCCGCGAAGAAGGTCATCTACGCGGCAAATATGGACGAGGAAGGCTTCACCGGCAACGATACCGAGAACGAGCGCCTCAAGGCGGTACAGGCCATCGCAGACGCAGAAGGCGCGATGGTTCTGCCGATCTGCGCAAAGCTGGAGGAGGATATCGCCGGCATGGACGCAGAGGAGAAGGAGATGTTCCTGTCCGAGCTCGGCCTGCATGAGTCCGGTCTGGACCGTCTGATCAAGGTCTGCTACGACCTGCTCGGCCTGATGAGCTACCTCACCGCCGGCGAGCAGGAGGTTCGCGCGTGGACCATCGAGAAGGGCACAAAGGCGCCGCAGGCTGCCGGCAAGATTCACACCGACTTCGAGCGCGGCTTCATTCGCGCTGAGGTTATCAACTATAAGGACCTCATCGAGCTTGGCTCGCTGGCTGCTGCCCGCGAAAAGGGTCTGGTTCGCTCCGAGGGCAAGGAGTATGTGATGCAGGACGGCGATGTTGTTCTGTTCCGTTTCAACGTCTGATTCAAACATTTTACGCAGACCACAGTCGTTTAGACTGTGGTTTTGCTTTGTAAAAGGAGAAATTTCGCTCCCTGAAGATAGCGTTTATCAGCAGATTTATTCATAGGTGCTGTCTGTTACAACGTGCCAACGGGTTGCGCGGCACTGTTATGCCGCGCTCTGCGGAGAGTAAACCACCTGTGTAGCAGTAATCTATCTGTGAACTGCGAATATTTCACGAAATGAACGGTAGAGTAACCCGACTGCCGTTCCCCTATAGTCTCAGCTCTGCAAATTTCGCCGTGCCCTCTTAGGAAAGTGGATGATTCACAAGAAGGAGGAAACCTCGGTGTCCTCCTTCTTGTGCCCTCGCCGGGCAGGCAAGATTCCGTTCGCTTCGCAAGCGATCGACCCCCATTTGGCGACCACACCAAAATAATCCCTTGTTTTTTGTGCAGCTTTGCTGTATAATGGAGATGTGTTTTATAATACGGAACGAAGGGAAGCGTTTTCATGGCGGAGCAATCGACCGTTCAATCGCTCGACCGCGCATTCGATTTGCTGGAAACTCTGTGCCGCAGCCGCAACGGCATGAGCATCGGCGGTCTGTCTGCGGAAACCGGCCTGCACAAAAGCACGGTTCACCGTCTGCTGACCAGCATGTGTGCGCGCGGCTATGTGCAGCGCGACGCGGAAACCAGCGTCTACCGCGCCGGTATGCGCCTGTGCGAGTTGAGCAGCTATATTGTGGATAATCTGGATATTGTTGAGAGAGCACGCGCGTCGCTTGAACGCCTCGAGCAGTGCACGGATGAGACGGTTCACCTTGTCATGCGCGACGACAAGGACATTGTGTACATCCACAAAGTGGATAACGGCTCGTCTGCCATCCGCATGTTCTCGCGCATCGGCATGCGCCTGCCGCTGTACTGTACGGGCGTCGGAAAGGCAATTCTTGCCACATGGGACACCGCAGAGGTGCGCGACGTGTGGCAGCACAGCGATGTGCATGCGTGGACCGAGCACACCATCGTCGATGAGGACGCGTTTTTCCGTGAGATCGACAAGGTGCGTCAGCTTGGTTATGCGCTCGACAATGAGGAGAACGAGCTTGGCGTACGCTGCATTGCGGCCGCCATTCCGGATTACCGCGGACGCGCGTCCTACGCGATTTCGCTGTCTGCGCCGGTCAGCCGCATGACTGACCAGCGCGTGGCAGAGCTGCGTGCGCCGCTCATGGCTGCGCGGGACGAAATCGCGCGCGCGCTCGGCGGCAGCCGCTTTTGAGGAGGGCAGAGCATGAACACACTTTCGGTTGTGCATGATGTGCTCCGGCGGCAGGTTCGGGAAGGCGATTTTTGTATTGATGCGACCGCGGGCAAGGGCAGAGACACAGCGCTGCTGTGCCGTCTGACAGGCGAAAACGGCCGTGTGCTGGCCTTTGATGTGCAGGAGGATGCCGTCCGGCAGACCCGCGAGCTGCTGGCGAAGGAGCACCTCAGCGCCGAGGTGTACCTCGACAGCCACGCTAACATGGCGCACTACGCCGAACCGGAGACGGTGGACTGCATCGTGTTCAATTTCGGCCGTCTGCCCGGCGGAGACCCGACAAAATTCACCACCGCAGAAACTTCACTGCCTGCTGTTGATGCGGGACTGAAGCTGCTCAAAAAAGGCGGATTGATGGCGCTTGCGCTCTATTACGGCAAGGAAAACGGCTATGAGGAGCGCGACGCGATTCTGGCTCACTTGCGGGAACTCGACGACCGAACCTATACCGTGCTCGGCTGTGAATGGATGAACCGCAAAAATGATCCGCCGCTGCCGATTTTCATCTGGAAGGAGTAACGAATTATGCCTTGGTGCCCGAAATGCGGCGCGGAATACGTCGAGAATGTTCGTAAATGCAAGGATTGCGACGTGAGGCTGCTCGACCATAAGCCGACACCGGACGAAATGCTTCCTCCGGACCCGAAGCTGACAGGTTGGCGGCGGTTTGTCACAAGAGAACGATTCCTGCGCGTGCTGAAAACGCTGATCGCCATTCTGCTGGCGCTGGCGGCAGTTTATTCACTGCAGGGACTTTTGTAAGATCAGCAGTTGGTAATTATTGTATAGGATGACATTCTGCAGGGGCGGCCGGTGGCTGCCCTTCTTTGTTTTTGTAAAATAAAATGGAGAACGGATGACATCAGTTCACGTCATTTTCCATTCTCCATATATACAAAAAGCCGGATAAGGAACAGGTATCTCAACCTGTCACCTTATCCGGCTTGTCATTTCTGATGAATGACTTGCCCTCCGTATTTTAACAATAGGGAACGGCTGTCAAGCCTTGTTGCGCAGGGCGCGGTGCATGATTTTGCCGGTCGCGGTGTGCGGCAGGGAATCAACGATGTTGTAGATGCGCGGCCACTTGTACGAGGACAGCACGGGACTGTTCGTGCAGTACTCCTTCAGCTCCTCAACGGTGAGGGAGGGATCGCTCGGCACAACATATGCCGCAACGACTTCGCCGCGCAGCTTGTCCGGCGCACCGATAACGGCGCTCTCTGCGACCTTGGGATGGTCGTTCAGCACGGCCTCGATCTGCGGCGGATAGATGTTCTCGCCGGCGGAAACGATCATATCGTCCTTGCGGCCGCGCACGGTGACGAACTCGTTCTCGTCCCATGTGCCGACATCGCCGGTGTACAGAAAGCCCTTGTAGAACTTCTGTTCGGTCATTTCCGGGTTATTATAGTAACAAAATGCGCTCTTTGCCGGAGAGGAAATGATAATCTCGCCCTCGGCCACGTTGTCGTGCGGGACCAGATCGTCCGGCTCGGAATGGGAGCCGTCCTCGCGCAGCTTTACGATGCGGACCTCGTCATCCGTACACGAGCGGCCGGCCGAGCCTGCGTTATCCGGCAGGTCGAACGGGCGCAGAAATGTGTTCCAGAAGGATTCCGTCGTGCCGTAGCCGTTGAAAATGTTCGGCGTGAGCAGCTTCATGTACTTCTCGCATGCGCTCTTTTCAAACGGCGCGCCCATGGTGACAATGCCGCGCAGCGCGGACAGGTCGTGCGGGGTGCGCTCCTGCGTGCGGGCGAGCATGGCAATGATGGTCGGTACACCGATCAGGAACGAAATGTTGTACTTCGCGGCATATTCCAGGCAGCGCTTCGGTGCAAAATCGCGCAGAATGACAACTTCACCGCCCGCATAGAGGGTCGGGCACGGGCCGCCGGAGTGGATGCCGCCGCGGTGGAACCACGGGGTCATGTTCATCGTGCGGTCGGTCGGACCGAGAGGGAAGTGCATCATAACGTCATGCGCGGAAAGCACCTCGTTGATATTGTTGATCGGCACGCCCTTCGGACGGTTGGTTGTGCCGGAAGTGTACAGACGGGTGGTCTCGTCGTAGATGTGCGGGTCGAAGTCGATCGGCGGGTCGTTCTCCGGCTGATCGGCAACGTAATCCGCATAGCGCACCTGACCGGCAGGTACGGCATCATCCGCGCCGACAACGATCTTGATAGCAGGCTTGCTCTCGCACAGGTCGAGCGCACCGCCGGACAGCTCGCCGAACTCGGCGTCGTAGATGAAAGCTTTGGGCGTGCTGTCATCAATGACGAGTGCAATCTCGCCTGCGCCCTGCCGGTAGTTGACCGGACACGCGACCGCACCAATCTTGTGCGCCGCCAGATAGCAGAAAACAAACTCCGGCGAATTGAGCAGGGTGAACATGACAACATCGTTCTTGCCGACGCCGTCCGCGCGCAGCGCATGCGCCAGACGGTTGGCTTCGGCGTTCAGTTCGCGGTAGGTCCAGCGGCGGCCGGAATGCGGGTCAAAGAGTGCCGGTCGGCTGCCGAAACGCGAAACATTGCGCAGGAAACCGTTCAGATAGGTGAAACGGGTTTCAAATGTGTCGCGGAACATGGAAATATCATAGGTGTATTCGTGACTCAAGGGATCACCTCTTAATAATTTGTATGGGGAATTAGCAATTCATAATTACCTCAGGGGATGGTTGTATGTAGAGTTAAAAACTACTTAACGAATATTATAATACCATACAATCACGAAATTGCAAGAAGAAAAATCTTACAGGGACACAGGCTGCATGCCGATGTCCCTGTTATATTTATTTGCAATAGGATAAAAATTCGCAATTTTAAGGATACATAATCACTAACTGCGTATTCTTGATAGGAATTATTTTTCGTATTTGGCAACAATCAGGCTGGAATTCTGTCCGCCGAAGCCGAGCGAATTGCTCATTGCAGCGTTGATTTCCGCCTTGCGCGCGGTATTCGGCACATAATCCAGATCGCATTCCGGATCGGGCTTTGCCAGGTGCAGGGTAGGCGGAAGAACGCCTTCCTCGATGGCCTTGATGCAGGCGATGGCTTCGGTCAGGCCGCCGGCGCCCATGAGGTGGCCGGTCGCGGACTTGGTGGAGCTCATCGGCGGTGCGCTTTCGCGGCCGCCGAACACGGCCTTGACCGCCAGTGTTTCGGCCTTGTCGCCGAGCGGCGTGGACGTGCCGTGCGCGTTGATATAGCCAATGTCGGATGGCTGCATGCCGGCCCTCTTGAGCGCCAGCTTCATGCAGCGGGAAGCGCCTTCGCCGTCCGGGCAGGGCGCGGTAACGTGGTGTGCATCCGAGGTATTCGCGTAACCGGCGAGTACGGCGTGGATTTTTGCGCCGCGGGCGAGTGCATGCTCCTCGGTCTCGATCAGGAGAGCGCCGCCGCCTTCACCGATAACGAAGCCGTCGCGGTCAAGGTCGAACGGGCGGCACGCCTGCTCGGGGTCGTCGTTTCGGCGGGAAAGCGCCTTGGCCTGCGACAGACCGGAAACCACGATCGGGCACAGAATGCTTTCGCCGCCGACTGCCAGAACCGCGTCTGCCTCGCCGGAGCGGAGCAGCATCGCTGCGGTCATGATGGCGTCGCCGCCTGCCGAGCATGCCGTATTGAGTGTCAGGCTCGGGCCGTGAATGCCGTGAGCAATCGAGATCTGGGCGGCAGCGATGTTGCCGATGGTCATCGGCACAAAGCGAGGGCCGACGCGCTTGCCTGTGTCGAACGCAGCCTGCGTCTGTGCAACGGTGGTAACGCCGTCCATTGCAGTGCCCATGACGATGCCGATACGGTCGCTTTCGCTCTCGATGGACAGCTCACTGTTCTTGAGAGCCTCCTCGGCCGCCACAAAGGCAAACTGCATGAACGGGTCCATCGTGCGGGCCAGCGTTTTCGGCATGTAGGCAGCGGGATCGAAGTCCTTCAGCTCTGCCGCGATCTGCACGGGCAGTTCGGATGCATCAAAGCGGGTAATTTTTCCTACACCGCATTGTCCCTCCACCAGTGCGGACCAGTATGCGTCCACACCAATACCGATCGGCGTAACAGCGCCCATACCGGTGATGACCAATTTCTGTTCTTTCATGCTTGTTCCCCTACTTACTGAAATTTATGCGAAGGCCTGTCCGATAGTGATCAGGCAAATATATAATATGCGCTACTTAATAGCATTATAGCAGAAATGCACGGAAAAGAAAAGACACTTTACACAGTAAAGTGTTCAAATTTGTTTTGCACAGTGCCCTAGATTGATGCAGTATTTGCACAAAAAAGGAGACGGTCAGGGACCATCTCCTTGCAAATGCGTTATTTCTCTTTGGGCCGGATGTCGATGGACGGGTTGTAGGCATAGTAGTTCTTGGCATCCAGATTATCCTGCACAACGCGCAGCGCGTCTCCGAACCGCTGGAAATGCACGACTTCTCGTTCTCGCAGGAATTTGAGCGGCTCGCGAACATCCGGGTCGTCGATCAGGCGGAGAAGGTTGTCGTAGGTTGTTCTGGCTTTTTGCTCTGGTACGATGGGATAAGAACAACTTTTAGGGGAGATTTGTACAAGCTGTTTCGGGCTGCGATGTGACAAGAACAACAAAATTTCCGTAAAATGACAAAAATAAAGCAGGACAAGCTGTTTCCTAAAATACAAACCATATTACGCCAAAAACTGGTAAAGCGAAAGCCGTTCTCAAAGAAGGACGGCTTTTTCATTGCTCGAAAAAGGAGAAGATTATGCTTACTCAATATAGAATCTATTGTCTGCTTGCCAGACCGCCGCCGTTCAGCGTACAGATAGTATGACAATTCATGTAATAGCAGGAGGGATACTCATGTACTACAACACCTGTCCGCACTGCGGGGCACACTTGGACCCGGACGAGCACTGCGACTGCCTTGCCCGTGTACGCGGCAAGAAAATCCGCACCGGCAACTGCCGTATCCACGGCATGATGGGCCGCACGAGGTATGCGCGTGACCGCACTTAAACTCGGCAGTCTGTTCGATGGAATCGGCGTGTTTCCATTGGCGGCGGTACACTGCGGCATGGAACCTGTGTGGGCGAGCGAGATCGAAGCACGCCCGATCTCCATCACCAAACGGCATTTCCCGGATATGCTGCACCTGGGTGACATTACAAAGATCAGCGGCGCAGAGATACCGCCGGTCGATGTGATTACGTTCGGCTCGCCCTGTCAGGACTTGTCGCAGATTGGCACGAGAAACGGTTTTGCGGGCAAGAAATCCAGCCTGTTTTATCAGGCGATGCGAATTATCGAGGAGATGAGATATGCAACCAATGGTCGGTATCCAGCTTTCTGTATTTGGGAAAACGTTGCGGGAGCGTTTTCTTCAAATGACAGGATGGATTTTGCAGCCATGCTCAGTGCGTTCACAGGTGCCGAGGTTTCAGTGCCTCCTCGTGGATGGGCACACGCCGGAATGGTGCGAGGGGGATGCGCTGATACCGCTTGGCGACTGCTGGACGCCCAGTATTGGGGAGAACCCGCCCTCGCACAGCGGCGCAAGCGCGTGTTCGTCGTGGCGGATTTTGCAGGCCAGCGTGCCGGAGAAGTATTATTTAAGCCCCGGACTATGTTCCCGTTTTCTTCGATTGGCGGTACGGGCGGGCTGCCCGCCACCCAAAGAGGTGGAGTACCTGCTGCTCAAACAGGGCGGCAGGTACCCATTGTCAGACCGTTTTCCCTCCGGCGGATGCGAACTATGGCACAGGTCGGAGATCAGAAAGGGTTCTGCGCCAGCTTTGGACGAGGAGGAGAACCGTTCCCAACTCTGCTTGCGAGTGTAACGGCGCCGTTTTCGTTTTGGTACGAGGGTGAGGAACAAGACGGATTCCTGCGTGTGCTGACACCGCTGGAATGTGAGCGGTTGATGGGTCTGCCTGAAAACTGGACAAAGTACGGCTGCAAGAATGAAGAAATCAGCGATCATGCCCGTTATCGAGCACTCGGCAACTCGATTGCCCTGCCGTGTGCAGAATATGTGATGGCAGGTATCGCGGAAGTAATGAATTAAAATTTGGAGGTAATTTTATGGAACTGAAATTTGTTATCCCTAACATGGCGAAGTCGCTCGGCAATTTGGAATTTGGCGGTCCGGCCGAGGTAAAGCGCGGCGACACCCGCCGCAACGGCACCCAGACCAAGGTGCTGTACCGCCGCTACAAGCTGTTCAGCGATGTGCAGCGTGCGGATGATATTGAGGTCGTGATCGACGGTGCGGCAGGCCAGAAGCAGTTCGCGTACATGGAGCCGGTCAAGCTCAAGAACCCGTCGGTGACGGCTGAGGGCTATGTTATCAACGGTCGCGCGTTCGTGGACTACATTCTGCACGCGGAAGATATGGAAAAGGCGTAAACAGGAAAGGACGGTATAAATTATGAGATTCAGCAATGGTTTTTTCGGTGAAAATGAAGCAACGCTCGGCACGCTGCGTTTTTCGGCAATGCGCCGCGAGGTGTTCGAGGAAAACGCAGACGGCACGCCGTCCGAGGTGGTCAAGGAGCGCACCTACGATCTGAAAAGCGACAAGCAGGGGCGCATGATTCAGGTCAGTATTCCGGCAACCGTTCCGGTGCGCGATTTTGCGTACAACGCGGAAGTGAAGTTGGTCAACCCGATGTTCGGTGCGATCGCCCATGTGACGTTCGGCAACAGCGCCGAGGTGGACTGGTACATCAAGGCGGACGATCTGGTGCTCAAAACGCCCGCACAGAACAGCCAGCCGCACAAGGATGTTCCGGCAGATAAGAAATCGTAATGCACAGGCTGTGTAGAAATCGCGGCAGGCGAATTCGTCCGAACGATAAAGATTTGGTGTTCCGAACGGTGTTTTTCCTGCTGTTCGCGGTGTTTGCCGTGACATTTGTACTGCTGAATATCCGCACAGACTGGCGCAGTCCGTCCGTGGCTTACCTGCTGTTCAGCGCGGCCATGGGTGTAAAAGTGTGTACCGTGACGGCGTGGCTGCTGTACCGCCGGTTTCCGGACAAGCTGAATGAAATGCGCCATTGGCAAAAGCTGGCGCGCATGGTACTGGAAAACCAGTGGTATGAGCAGAGCGACACCAAACAGTCCGAGGGATTTTTTAAGGACCTGCCCGCAAGTTCAAAACCGAAGATCGTCCGTTTTCCGCGATTGTATTACCGCATGGAAAACGGGCTTTTGCATATCACGGCGGAGATTACGCTCGGAAAGTTTCAAGAACCGCTGCTGCACTTGGAAAACAAGCTGGAAAGCGGCCTGTATTGTGAACTTATCAGCAGGGAACTGCTGGACGGATTTGTGGAGTACACGCTGCTGTATGATATGATCGCAAACCGTATTCCAATCTCTGAGGTTCGCGTGGAGAATGGCAAAATGCGGCTTATGCAGAACACCTATTGGGAGTTTGACAGCCTGCCGCATATGCTGATTGCGGGCGGTACAGGCGGCGGTAAAACGTACTTTATCCTGACACTGATTCGGGCTTTGCTGCAAACTAATGCGGTTTTGTACATTCTTGACCCGAAAAATGCGGATTTAGCGGATTTGTCGTCTGTCCTGCCAAACGTGCACAGCCGCAAAGAGGAGATCGTGCAGTGTATCACGGATTTCTGTTCTGCTATGCACGAACGCAGTGCGGATATGAAGCGCATGGAAAATTATAAAACCGGCGAAAACTATGCATATCTCGGACTTTCACCGCATTTTCTCGTGTTTGACGAGTACGTTGCGTTCATGGAAATGCTGACAAGCAGGGAGCGCGAAGATGTGCTCAACAAGCTGCGGCAGATTGTCATGCTGGGACGGCAGGCGGGATTCTTCCTGATTCTCGCTTGTCAGCGCCCGGATGCTAAATATCTCGGTGACGGTATCCGCGACCAGTTTAATTTCCGTGTCGCACTTGGCAGAATGTCCGAACTCGGATACAGTATGATGTTCGGCGAAACGAAAAAGGAGTTCTTTTTCAAGAATATCAAGGGCAGAGGTTATGCAGATACCGGAAAGGGGGTGATTACGGAGTTTTATACTCCGATCGTGCCGAAAGGGTACGACTTTTTACAGGAGATTGGGAGGTGCGCAAAATAATTATGTAGCAACAATGTAGCTACATAATTGACGCATAGAATACGATGTGTTATACTAAATTTGAAAAGGAGGTCTGCAAGATGGATAATGTTATTTCTTCTGCAAAAACAGATATGTTCCGTATTCGCATGAATCCTGAAATTCGTGAAGAATTGGAGCAGATTTATGCAAAAACGGGGTTGACACTCACGGACGCAATCAATGTGTTTTTTCAGCAGTCATTAAATGCAGGCGGTTTCCCCTTTGCAGTGACAGGAGATAATGCGGAAATTGTTAAGGCAAAGGCCCTGGCACGGTTGGTGAAAGAACTGAAAAAGGGCGATGATTGCACCGAAAGCTATTCTGCCGAGCAGGCCCGGGCTATGTTGGGTATTGCTGAATGAGAATTAAATTTAAGAAAACTGCTGTTGAAGATATGCGGGCAACGAAACGATATATTAGGGAGCAGCTTAACAATCCGTCAGCAGCAGCAAAATTAACTCGTCGGGTGTATGACGCGATTATGCTGTTAGAGGATAATCCGTTTATGGGCACAGAATTGTGCAGTCGCTATGCGGTAGATACGGACATTCGGTTTTTAGTAGTAGCAAAGCAGATTGTGTTCTATCGTGTTGTGGGCAACGAATATGTAGAAGTTACCCGTGTACTTGATGGGCGTCAGGATTATATGGCGCTGCTTTTTTGAAATTAAATATGTACACGCAAAACGCGCAGAGGAAAGAACTCTGCGCGTTTTTCTATGCCCTTGCGCCGTCCGTGCGGCGGCGTGCAGCGCGAAAGCCGACGGCACGGAACGGTGCAGCGGGCGCGGCGTCAGCCGCGCCCGAACGTCGGAACCCCCTTTCTCTAACAGGGGGGTACAAATCGGACAAGATAGGCGAACTACGCAAAACTTTGAACAAAATCAATCAGAAACGGAGGTAAAATTGCAAAACAGGACTTGGATAACGGACTTTCGGGCAAAACGGATGCAAATTGGCGTATCCGAACAGGAACTGGCTCTGGAAGCCGGACTGACACCGGAATATTACCGCCGGTTGGAGCAGGAAAACCAATCCGTGCCGCAAAAGGTACGCAAGCGGCTGAAAGACGCGCTCATTCGTCTGCATCCTGAGCCGCTGACACTGCTGTTCGACTATGTGCGTATCCGTTTTCCAACAATGGATGTGAAGCACGTCATTGAAGATGTTCTTCGACTGAAAATGAAATATCTGGTGCAGGAGCCGCGTGGAATGTACGGCTACACGAGCACTTACCGGATTGGTGACGTGATGGTGCTGACCTCACCGCTGGAAGAAATGGGCGTGCTGCTCGAACTGCGCGGCAAAGGCTGTCGGCAGTTTGAAGCGTATCTGGACGGACAAAAGCGGACTTGGTACGAATTTTTCCGCAAGTGCATGAAAGAAAAGGCGGTGTTCAAACGGGTAGACCTCGCGGTGAATGACTTGGTGGGTATGCTGGACATTCCGCTTCTCATCAGCAAATGCCGCAAGGAGGAATGCGTTTCGGTGTTCCGCAGTTTTCGGGCGTTTCGCTCGGGCGGGCTGGGAAGTCGGCAGGAGCAGGACAGCGCCCACATGGGCGCAACGCTGTACATCGGCTCGATGCAGTCCGATTTGTACTTTTGCCTTTACGAGAAAGCGTATGAGCAGCTTGTGAAAAACGGTACGCCGCTCGAACAAGCGGACATTCAGAACCGCTTTGAAATCCGGCTGAAAAATGAGCGGGCGGACAACGCCGTGTATGATCTTGTGTCGAACGAGAATCCGGAACAGACGGCGTTCGGCATTATCAACCGCTATGTGCGTTTTGTGGATAAGGAAAGCGGCAAACCGCGTGAGGAATGGCCGCTGAACCCGATGTGGGAAACCTTTATAGGCAAGCACCGGAACACACTTAAACTGACGACTGCGCCTGAGCCGTATACGCTGGAACGGACGCTGAATTGGTTTTCTCATCAGGTTGCGCCGACGGCGAAAATGCTCATGCTGATTGATGAAAAGTGTGGAACGTCCCATGTACAAGACATTTTAGACAATACGGAACTGCGGGACAAGCACCGGAAAATCATTCAGCAGAAGATGAGAACGGTTAATGAAATGATTCAGATGGAGGATAACTAATGAATTTTGGCGTAAATCTGTATAACTGGCTGTTGTCGAACGCCCAGCCGCTGGTGCTGGTGGTTATCGTGGTGATTGGCTTGTATCTCGGCTTTAAGCGTGAGTTTACCAAACTGATTGGCTTTCTTGAGGTGGCCATGCTGTCGGTTGGTCTGGTGTTCAACGCGGCAGGTGTTAAGGATGTTCTGCTGAATCTGTTCAATCAGATTCTTGGAGCGTAAGGCTGGCTAAAAAGTCAGCCTTTTCTTATGGAATGAGGTGAAATTATGGAAGAAATGCGCGTTTATATTGCCAATCTTGGCAAATACAACGAGGGCGAACTTGTTGGCGCGTGGTTTGAACCTCCTATTGATTTTGATGAGGTCAAGGAGCGTATCGGTCTGAACGATCAGTACGAGGAATATGCCATCCACGATTTTGAATTACCGTTCGAGATCGAGGAGTATACACCCATCGAGGAGATCAACCGCTTGTGTGAAATGGTGGAGGACCTGCCGGACTACATTCGGGATAACATGGGTTCGCTGCTCAGTTATTACAGCGGTGTGGAGGATTTCTGCGAGCACGCGGACGATATTATCCTGTGGAGTGGTTGTGACACAACAGCCGATGTGGCGGAGCAGATGCTGGACGAAGGGCTGATCTCGGATGAAACCCTGCGTCGGTATTTTGACAGTGTGCAGTACGGGCGCGACCTCTCGATGGAGGGGGATTTCGTGGAAACCAAAGACGGCGTATTTGAACTGATTCGATAAAAGGAGGGCCGCTGCGAGAATGGTGAGGGGGTGAAGCACGGCTGTGTGTAACTGCCGACAGGGAGTTATACATCAACCGTGCAGGGGGAGAGGAAAGACGCCTGCGGCTGGAACTCGTTCCTCGCCCCCTGACTCTCTATATCATGTAGAAAAAGTGAAAAGGAGCTGCAATTTGAAAAAACTAAGAAGTTACAGCAGTGTATGGAAAGTAGAACAGGTAATATACTCGTTCGGTGACGCAAAACTGCCGACACCTGTCACCGTGACCCAGTTGCTTTGGCTGGCGGTAAGCGGTGTGCTAGTGTTCGCGTTCCGTAAAGTGCCGCCGCTGGTGCTTATTCATAACCCACTGATTTTGTGCTGTATTCCGTTCGGTGTGACGTGGTTTATGAGCAAAAAGACCTTTGACGGCAAGAAACCGTACAGTTTCATGCGCTCGGTGATTGCCTATGCGCTGCGCTCGAAAGTCACCTTTACTGGAAAGCCTGTCCGGCTGAAAAAGCACCGCGAGAACGCGGATATTACCGTAGTGAGGAGTGAGATTATCCGTGCCGTATCCGATTAAATATATCGAAAATAACCTTGTGTGGAACATTGAGGGCGAGTGCTTCGCGTACTATGAACTGATTCCGTTCAACTACTCGTTCCTGTCGCTGGAACAGAAAGACGCAGTACATGACGCTTTCCGACAACTTATCGCGCAGAATCGTGACGGCAAGATTCACGCTTTGCAGATTAGCACAGAAAGCAGTATCCGCGCCGCACAGGAGCGTTCCAAGAAAAGCGTGACCGGACGGCTGAAAGAGATCGCTTGCGCTGAGATTGACGAGCAGACGGAAAATCTCGTTGCTTCGCTCGGTGATACACAGGTCGATTACCGCTTTTTTCTCGGCTTTAAGCTGGTCGTGACGGATAAAGAACTCTCTGTCAAGGAAATGGGAAAGACCGCAAAGAACCTGCTGCATGACGCGGCAAATGCTATTGGTCATTCGTTCATGGGTGATTTTGTTTCCATGCCAAATGATGAAATTCGTCGGTATATTCGCATGGAAAAGTTGATGGAAAATAAGCTGTCGCGTCGTTTTAAGGTGCGTCGGCTAAATAAGAATGATTTCGGCTATCTGTTGGAGCATATCTACGGCAGGACCGGCACGGCCTATGAAGATTTTGAGTTTACGCTGCCGCTCAAAAAGCGTAAGCGTGATACGCTGGTTAAGCGGTACGATCTTATCAAGCCTGCCCGCTGTCTGATTGAGGAAAAACAGCGGTATTTGCACATGAAATCCGAGGATTCGGAAAGCTACGTCGCGTACTTTACGATTTCCGATGTGGTCGGTGAACTGGATTTCCCATCCAGTGAGATTTTTTACTATCAGGAACAGCAGTTTGATTTTGCCATTGATACCAGCATGAATGTTGAGATTATCACAAACAAAGCTGCTTTGCATACGGTTCGCAACAAGAAAAAGGAGCTGAAAGACCTCGGTAACCATGCGTGGGAAAACAACTCGGAAACCACTAATCAGGTGGCGGAAGCCCTGGACAGCGTGGATGAGCTGGAAAGTGTCCTTGACCAGAGCAAGGAAAGTATGTACAAGCTGTCTTATGTCGTTCGTGTTACCGCGCCCGATGTGGAAGAACTCAAACGCCGCTGTAACCAAGTGCGCGATTTCTACGATGATGCAAGCATTAAGCTGGTGCGGCCTATCGGTGATATGATGGGGCTGCATAACGAGTTTATCCCGTCCAGTAAGCGGTATATGAACGACTATGTGCAGTATGTCACCAGCGATTTTCTCGCCGGACTGGGCTTCGGTGCAACGCAAATGCTCGGTGAGCGTGACGGTATCTATCTCGGCTACAATGTCGATACAGACCAGAATGTGTATGTGCAGCCTGCAAGAGCGGCACAGGGCGTTAAGGGTCCTGTTACCAATGCGCTGTCCGGTGCGTTCCTCGGCTCTCTGGGCGGCGGTAAATCGCTGTCGTTCAACCTGCTTACTTACTACGCTGTTCTGAACGGCGCACAGGCTCTTATCCTTGACCCGAAATCTGAACGCGGTCTTTGGAAAGAGAAGCTGCCGGAGATCGCGGACGAGATCAACATTGTAAATCTGACCTCGGACGAGGAAAACAAGGGTATGCTTGACCCGTATATCATCATGCGGAAAACTAAGGATGCAGAAAGCCTTGCGCTGGATGTGCTCACTTTCCTTACGGGCATTTCCTCGCGTGACGGCAAGCTGTTTCCTGTCCTGCGACGGGCGGTTCGTGCCGTGACCAACAGCGAAATGCGCGGACTGCTCCGTGTCATTGATGCGCTGCGGGACGATGGCTCGGAAAACGCGCTTGCGATTGCCGATCATATCGAATCCTTTACGGACTATGACTTTGCTCACCTGTTGTTCTCAAATGGCAAGGTGCAGCAGACTATCAGCCTTGAAAAGCAGCTTAACATCATTCAAGTTGCCGATCTGGTTCTGCCGGACAAGGACACCGCACCTGCGGACTATACCACCATCGAAATGCTGTCGATCTCTATGCTGATCGTCATTTCTACCTTTGCACTGGATTTCATTCATTCAGACCGCAGTATCTTCAAGATGGTTGGACTTGATGAAGCATGGGCGTTCCTCAATGTGGCACAGGGCAAAACGCTGGCAAACAAGCTGGTTCGTGCCGGTCGTTCGATGAACGCTGCCGTTTACTTTGTCACTCAGAATGCCGGTGATGTGGCAGACGAGAATATCAAGAACAACATCGGCATGAAGTTTGCGTTCCGCTCTACGGATATGAACGAGATCAAGAAAACGCTTGAATTTTTTGGTCTGGATTCTGAGGACGAAAATAACCAGAAACGGCTTCGCAATCTGGAAAACGGTCAGTGCCTTTTCCAAGATCTGTACGGTCGTGTCGGCGTGATCAAGTTCCATGTCATGTTCGATTATCTGTTCCATGCGTTTGATACTCGCCCGCCGGTTACAGGGAATGAGGTGTAACGTGTGACAAATACTTCAAAAGTTCAGAAAATTGCCATTACAGCCTTTATCGCGGTTGTGATGGCTTTTCTTTTCCTCAATTTGTTCACCGTGCAGGCGTACGCCGCTGGACTGCTGGACGAAACCATTGATACGGCGCACGAGTTCAGCCGTTATCCGATTGATAACTACCAGCTTGATTTTTATGTTGATTCCTCGTGGGATTGGCTGCCGTGGAACTGGCTGGATGGTATCGGAAAAACGGCGCAGTACGCAATTTACCTGTTTACGAACTTCTTGTGGACGCTGAATTTGTACATTTCAAATGCAGTTGGTTATCTGATTCAGCAGGCGTATGACCTCGACTTCATCAGCAGTGCCGCAAGTACGATCGGCAAAAATATTCAGTTGATTGCGGGTGTGTCGGCCAGCGGATTTGACAGCACGGGCCTGTTTCCCGGTATGATGGCGATTGTCACGCTACTGGTCGGCGTGTACTGCACCTATGTTGGACTGGTCAAACGTGAAACGACAAAAGCGTTTCATGCGGCACTGAACTTTGTGGTCGTGTTCGTGGTGTCAGTTGGACTGATTGCCTACGCACCATCTGCAATTACCGGTGTAAACGAGTTTTCGAGCGACATCAGCAACGGCATTGTCGATGTGAGCGCGAAAATCCTTGCGCCGGACACGGCAGGTGAGCACACCGGCGTTTCTGCGATTCGGGACTGTTTATTCGGTATCCAAGTCAAGCAGCCGTGGCTTATCATGCAGTTTGGCGATTCGGATGTGGAGAATATCGGAGAAGAACGGGTAAACAGCCTGCTCGGCACTTCGCCGGACGAGAATCGCGGCAAAGACAGGGAAGAAGTCGTGAAATCGGAACTGGAAGATTACGATAATGGCAATCTGACCGTAACCGAGGTGACAAGCCGGTTCGGCCTGTCAGTGTTCTTCCTGATTTTTAACCTGATTGTGTCGGCGTTTGCGATTATGCTGACAGGCAGTATGCTGTTGTCGCAGATTTTGTTCATCATCAGTGCAATGTTCCTGCCGATTAGCTTGCTAATCAGCATGATTCCGGCGTTCTCCGGCACGAGCAGACGAGCAGTCATCTCACTATTTAACACAATCATGCTGAGAGTGGGAACAACACTGCTGACCACGTTTGTGCTGGTGCTGTCCTCGCTGGCGTACACGATTGCGAACGGAAAACCGTTTGTGGTGGTCGTGCTGCTGCAGGTGATCGTGTTCGCGGGCGTGTATATGGAGCGCGACAAACTGCTCGGCATGATTGGTCTGCGTGATGAGGGCACGGGGCGTGTCGGTCGAGCCATGACAAACCGGCCGCGCCGGACGATTTCGAGGGCGGTTCGCAAGGCACTGCCATTTGCGGCAGGAGTCGGAGTGGGAAAGCGTTCTGCACAGCGCCGTGCCGCGCAAAGAACCCAGAGGACGGCTTCGACCTCTGCTAACCGTGAAAGTGCAAGCCGTGAAACCGTTCAGCCGGAAAAGAAGAATCTCGGTCAGAGAGTAGGCGAAACGGCAGGCAAGATTGCAGATACGCCATCTCGTGTGCGGGATAAGGCAGTGGAAACCGTGCAAAAGGTTAAGGACGTACCGACCAATGCAGAGTACGCGGTTCACAGCAATATTGAATCTGCACGGAAAAGTGTACGGGAAACCATGCAGAAACGTCGAGAAGCGCGTGCTGCACAGATGGAATCTCGTAGAACTACCACTGCAAGTCGCCGGGAGCAGTTATCTCAGCGAAAAAGAGAACGCAATGAGGGTAATACGGAGAAGTCCAGAACAGAAAGCACTCGTGTTGCACCAAAGGAGCGCCCAACTGTCCCCAAACAGCAGAAAACTGAACCGGAAAAGCCGTCTGCACCGCAGAATCGACCTCGGTCGGAACGGATTGAACCGACACCCAGACAGCGGGAAGATCGTCCGACGGTCAAGGATAAGCCGCAGACTACGGTTGCAGACCGCAAGCCGGACCGTCCGGCAGAACGTCCGATGGTGCCGGACAAGCCGAAAACACGATATACAATGCCAAAAGGACTGGACGAAGAAACCTTTGGTGCGGAGTTCAAACAGCGGAAAACCGGAAAAATCACGCGCAAACAGCGGCGCTCCGAAAGCCGAGGTGAGCGAAAATGATGAAAAAGGCGGCAATGGCAGGTGCCCTGGGCTTCGGACTGCTGATTGCTTTACTTCTGTCGATGTTTCTGATTATTGCTTCGGATGATGAGAGCGGCGGAAGCGGTTCGGGTTTGTACATCGGCGTGAATCTCTCCGCGGAAGTGCTCGCGCATCAACCCATGGTTGAGAAGTACGCACGCCAGAACGGTATCAGCGATTATGTTTATGTCCTGCTTGCCATCATTCAGGTGGAAAGCGAGGGCAAATTGGAGGACGTTATGCAGTCCTCGGAATCTGCCGGATTGCCGGTGAATACGCTCGGCACAGAGGACAGTATCAAGCAGGGCTGCAAGTATTTCTCGGAACTGGTCGCAAAGGCGGACAAGCTCGGTTGTGATATGGACGCCATCATTCAAGCGTACAATTACGGCAGTGGCTTTCTGGATTTCGTTGCACGAAACGGCAAACGGTACACCTTTGAACTGGCACAGGAGTTTTCCCGACAGCACTCCGGCGGCGTGAAGGTCACCTATAAAAACGAGATTTCCACGCCGATCAACGGCGGCTGGCGGTATAACTACGGCAATATGTTCTATGTCAAGCTGGTAAAGCAGTTTTTGACGCAGAGGGGCGGTGATGCGCTGGGAAGTGATGTACAAAACCGTATCGTAGAGATTGCACGGAATTCTGGCAGTTACGGCATACCGGCAACGAGCGGCTTGTGCGAAACATGGGTAGAAGCCGTTTACCGCAAGGCTGGTGTGTCGATCAACAACATCTGCTGTGCGGGTAAGAACCGCTCTCTCTATGCGGTGAGCAAGTCTAGCGCCGATATTCCTCTCGGCGCGATGGTTTACAATGACCCGGCGGTTTATCCTTCCAGAACGACAGACAGCTATTGCGGCTTGAACGCCGGTCATGTCGGCATTTACATTGGCAAGGGCCAGATCGCGTCCAACATCGGCGGCGTGGCTTTCGATACCATTGAAAGCTGGACGGCCTACTATGGTTTCGGCGGCTGGGGCTGGGGCGGCGCTGTGGTTGCACAAAAATAAGACAAAGGAGAACGAATTATGTTTCAGAAAAAGAAAGAAAAGCAGCAGAAACCAAAGAAACTGCGCGTTTACACGGTGAACAGCCGCAAACCTGCTGTAATTGCAATGTGGCTGCTGTTTGTCTGCGGATTTGTGTTTGCAGTGTATAAGAACTTTACTGCGATTGATACACATACCGTTCACGAAAAGGAGATTGTTGAGCGCCGTGTGGAGGATACCAGCGGCGTAGAAGCGTTTGTACGGAACTTTGCGAAAACGTACTATTCATGGAGTAATAACAAGGATTCTGTGGCACAGCGTACCGATGCGCTGACCGGTTATCTGACTGAGGATTTGCAGCATTTGACGGCTGATACTGTGAAAAGTGACGTTGCGGTTTCTTCTTCCGTACAGGATGTGCAGATTTGGTCTGTGGAGCAGAACGGCGGTGAAAACGATTTTGCAGTCGTGTTCACAGTGGCGCAGATGATTTCGGACGGCAAGAAAAAAGACACTGTATCCAGCGTGTACAAAACAGCCGTCCACAAGGATGATAATGGAGATATGGTCATTACGCAAGCACCGACGATCACCGGTAAGCCTGCAAAATCTGCATATACGCCAAAAGCCGCAGAACCCGATGGAACGGTTTCTGCGGCTGAGAGCGAAGATATTGCGGATTTTCTGACCACTTTTTTCACACTGTATCCAACGGCGACAGAAAAAGAGCTGTCTTACTACGTCAGCGGGGATTCCATGCCGCCGGTAAAGTGCGCGGACTATACGTTCAGCCAGCTTAAAAGCACGGTGCTGAATAAGAACGGCGATACCGTAACGGCAACTGTGGCGGTGGAATATCTGGACAGCGTTACGAAAATGACGCAGATTTCACAGTTTGAGCTTGCGCTGAAACTGGTGGATGGAAATTGGAAAATCGTCGGGTGATGTATGCGTTTGTACGGGGAAAAGTAGCAAGTAACGAAGTGTGAAAATCGAATACCGAAGAGGAAAAAGGCTCGTCGCAGAATGTTTCGATTCTGAGACGAGCCTTCTATTCTCGCGGTGGCGAGCGCAGAAATTTTATGATTCACTTGATATTTTTATACATGGATACTTAGTTTCTTGCGTTTGTGTATTTGTTTCACACCAAACCAGATAATCTTCATCAAAAGGATATAATACATAATCAATTAACCCAGAAACATTTTCGGACAAATCCAATACTTTATTGGTTGTTATATCCCACACATAAAGTGCATTTCCAGTAATCGGACGCCATGTTATAAAATCGTTTGAAGATTGCAGTTCAGCAAATTCTAAGGTGCTGTCAATATTGTTTGGATATAATTTCGTGGTGGCGTCTATCTGTTTTGACCATTTCTTATGAGCAAAGTCATAACAGTATAATGATTCTGATTTTTGCGGCTGCCACTCCGAAACGCCTACGATAAAAGAGTTTGTGATGCATATTTCCTGCAACGGTTCGGGCGGCTCGATACACATACGTTTATGTTTTTCTATGTCATATGTCCAAAGGGAACTGCCATTAGAATCATATTTTAGATAAACAACATTTTTGTCATTCACAGACGGTGAACCAAAAGTGGTTTGCATGGAATCTGCTGTATCTGCAATTTCCAATTTATGATTGTTCAAATCATAAATTTTTATTGCAGGGTAAATACCATCTTCATTAGCTGTATAGCTGGCGTAAACAACAAAGCTGCCATTTACCGAAAGCGACCACGGGTGCGGGTCAAAATTCCGTGTTTTAGGGAAGAAATCGTTTTCGCCATCTACTAATATGATTTCTCCTGTACGCAGGTCAGCCGCGTATACAGCCCAATTTTCACCAATAGAACTTCCTACACGCAGTTCGGCGTCTTGGCTCTCGGACCAGACAAACCAATTATCCTTATAATCAAAGGTTGTCATGGTGCCGTTTGTTTGCGTGTCCAATTTAATAAGTTCCTGTTGCTCTTGGGTATTTAAGTCAACCGACCTGATATAGTTATCAGCGTAATTTTTATATAATATCTCATGGTCGGATTTGTGACCGATATAAATGCTTTTTTCAAAATCAATATAATCTGATAAGATTACTGCGGTTTCGGTGTATGGTTCAATGGAAGCAGGTAAACTTTTGGTTTCGCGCTCTTGATAAAAATACAGACTGAATATAGTTACTACAGCTAATAGAATACATGAAATGGAAAGGTTCTTTTTCATTACTTTTCTCCTGCAATAGCCATTATAATTTAACTCAAATATAGCTGGTAAGACTATAAAATGCTTTACAGTTATTGTGAAAGATAATCGAGTATGTAAATTGTTTATTTCATATTTGCATTATACCATTAAAAGTGGAATTTGTACTGAAAATGCAGAGTTCAGTATGATTTTTGCAGTAAAATGCACAGATGACGAATGGCGTTTTGGAAAGCTGTTGTCTGTTGTTTTACATTTTTAAAATAATCGCTACGGTATATTGATTATTATTCGTTGCGTGTTATGGATTTCTTGATTATCTTTTTCATATTATAGCCGACGGCAACCTAAAGGACTATCTTACTATGTTAGCAATGATTCCATGCTTACATATATAGTCAGCCAGCTTAAAAGCATAGTGTTGAACAGGCATAGCGATACTGTAATGGTAACTGTGACAGTAGAATACTGGATACTGTTAAAAAATGATACAAATTTCGCAGTTTGAACTTGCGCTGAAACTGGTGGAGGGGAATTGGAAGATTGGTGGATAAGCATTTCAATGCAAAAAACAATAAAACAGAGGGTAGTAAAACACCCTCCGTTTTTTCGTTTGATTCATCAATATTTTGCTAGGTCAATGATGTTTGTTGGATATAAAGTATTTTATTATTACATATCCGATAATTACGGATATTATTAGAAGAACAGACGCATAAATAGTAATAGGCGTATTAATGATATTTGCCAGATGAAATTCCCTGGAAGAAAAATTTGGCGTTGCAGAAGTGAAATCGGTACAGAGGAAAGAATGTTCGATATTGGTCGTTTCAACACCGGCAGTTGTAGTGCAAATGATGGCTGGTGTAACTTGAGTAATCATCTGTCCAGTTGGAGCCGTAAACAAAATTGTTCCATTACCATCGGTGAGTGATTCTGTATATGCATTGATTGATGTGTCTGAAACCTGTATATACCGTATTTCGCCGTTTACTATAAATGCTGTGCGAATGTTATTTTTTAATAATGTGCCGGATTGATTATATAAAGTTGCAATGCGTAAACCGTTTTGAAGATTTGATACACAGGCGATTTCATTTTGAAAATTATTATTAAATACGTTTGCTACATATAACTCCTCATTGGAAGGAATAGGTATTAGTGTATTGGTATCTAGATTCCTTATTTGAATTGTATTTTCTTTTAAAAGTTGGAAAATAGAATTACTTTGTACAGCATTTTTAATGCTATCGAATGTGGGTGGGACTAATAATGTTCCATCTTGCTTCATTATGCCCCATTTGCCGTTTTTTGTTTGCACAAGGACACGATCAAATAAATCTGCATGGCTTCCTGCCAATGAAATTATAGAGCTATATTGATCAAAAGTTCTTATATGTCCACTATGATTCCAATAGGAAATGCTATTATTCTTTTGGACGGCTGCAAGGTCGGAAGATAGAAGTGTGATAGAATCCGCACCTTGCGTGATTTCACGACCGCTTGTATCAAGAAGTGTAGCTGTGCCGTTAGCTTGTGCAGTGAATAACTGCGTTTTCCCTATGTAATACGGTTCAATGTCATCATACTGTTTGCTTACACAAGTACTATTATGGTATATGGCATATTGAGTGTTGTTGCATCCAATCCACAGTATATTATCTTGTGCTTGATTCGTTGTAGCAGATATAATTTCAGCAATATCGGTTTGAAATATCGAATTACCGGTAGCATCATAAATTGTATTCTCAGCGAAAAAGTAATGATCATCTTCGGATACATTAATGGTATGTCCTTTTACAGAAGTAATGACTTGTTGTTTTTTCAAATCAATCAATTCGGAAGTCTGAGCTGACAGGTCAACAGGAGAAGCATCATCAGGAGCAAAGACACCAATGGCAAAATCTCCATAAAATTGCACACTGTTATATTTGTAAGGAGTAAGTTGTGAGAAATCTTGGCTGAAGATGGAGTATTTACCATCTTTTGGAAGAATAAAATATGAAGTATGATTGAGCATCGTGTAATCAGGCAATTCTGCAATGTGTTCTATAATCTTAAATTCTGTTAAAACTCCTTGATTATTAGTGTATAGGTGGAGTTCTTGTGCCTTTTCATCCAGATGTGCAACATATTCGCCTAGTCCGAACAGATGTTGATTTTCAGGTATTTCATCCCATGTAGGTTTAATAGCAAGTGCACTGTTCAACAATACAGCTATGAGTGGAATACATAATAATTTCTTGATAATAATATTTATCACATCCTATTGATTTATAGATAGTAAACAAGAACTATAGATAGCACAAGAAACGATACCTGATTCAGTATCGTTTCTTGTAAAATTATAGAATTTTCATTGATAAATCACCGGAATTTCCGCCGATTAAAATAATTTGTAATAAAGAAGTGGTAGACGCATCGTATGTAAATGGCAGTGCTTTAGCATACCATGTTCCGTTGTTTACTCGTGTCATAATGGTGCCAGCGTTGTTTGTAGCCTTAGAAAATTGAATTTTTCGACCATTACAACCGGATAGATTCAAATCATAAATGATACCGTAATTTCCGATAACCAACCATCGTGTATCTAATATAACGGTACCCGCATCGTTCATTTGTTGCGTGCCAATTCCATCAACGCCAGCGATAGCATCTAGCTGGACTTACTGCATTGGGTTCATTCCCTTCATTTGGTGTATTTGTATTATACAACATACGGTAAAATACACAATGAGATTGCAGAGTTTGGCAGGCCTGATGCAGTAAAATGTACCAATAAAGAGCGGTAGCTTTGAAGCTATCGCCCTTTGTTTTACAAATTCAAAATAATCTCTACGGTATATAGATTATTCTCTTGATTGATTTGCATTGTGCCGCCGATTTGTTCTACTGTGGAACTGACGTTTTTCAGCCCATAACCATGAATACCCTCGCGTTTCTTAGAAGAAAATTCTGGGTCATAGGGATTGGAAATGCGGTAATACAGAATACTGTCCTTTTGTCTTAAAGTTAAACTTACGATTTTAGGCGTATCGGCAGATACACCGCTGCATGCGCGAATTGCGTTATCCAATGTATTTCCGAGAATAACACTTAAAACCAGCGGGGACAGGGCAAGCTGAGGGGAAACAAAAACGTCGATTTTTAAAGTAATACCGGCAAGCGAGGATTTTCCCAGTGCATCATTCAAAATTGCGTTAATAACCGGATGGTCTACATCAACGATTTTGCTAAGCGAATTAAATGATTTGGTAATGGTTTCGAGATATAACTCTGCTTGTGATACATCACTGTCCTTGACTAATGCAGTAACAGCAGTTAATTGCTTTTTTATATCATGCCACAGGCTTCGCGTTTGCTCGTTAGCGGATTTCATCTGTTCGTAATAAGACAGCTGAGTTTCGAGTTGCTGTTCAGCCAAACGCCGCTGCTGCTCGTTTTCGTAATTTGTACGAATAGATCGCATATATACGAAGAATACAATGTTGATGTACAAAATTCCGGCAATAGAAAGTGTTAATAATATTAAAAGAAAGTGCGATACGGTTCCGACCAATTCCAATGATACAATGCAGATAAATACACTGACGAGCTGGCAGGTCGTGAGTGGGAGCAATTCTTTGAATGGAATATCAAGTAAACCTTTTTTGCCGAACAGTGTGACAATAAAAAGAATGAGCAGCAAGTTTATCAGCTTTGCAAAGATGATAAATATGCAGCGTGCTAACCCCTGTCCGAGGATAACCGTTCGTGAAATGCCGGAGAGATAAAAAGGATATTCACATATTACGTCAACCAACACACTGAGGGTTATAAATGCTGTTGAAGTTAAAAGTGCCTTGCGAACAGTGGATTCAAAAATCGCATATGTTGATACACTGATAATGCTCCAGCTAAGTAGGATACGAAGTATACCCAGCATAGGGATACAGCTCATCACGATAATAAAAATACCTACAAGCAAGTATAAATGTCCTTTGTATTTAGCGCTGCGATATTTTGAGTAAAATCCAGATGCAAAAAGATAGAGTAGAAAGGTGTCTAATACACCACTGAGGGCTTCAATTAGCAAAGTCATATGTTTTCCCTCGCAAACTTTGTAAAAGCTGCAATGACATCTTTCTTTCGGTTTCTACTGATTTTGATGAGTTGATGGTCCTGCATTTCTATATCGTCTTTTGTTATGCGAACTACATGATGCAGATTGATTAGGAAACTGGCATGAATACGAAGAAAATTTGCAGATGATAATTGTGGTTCAACCTCTTTTAAGCTCAATCGAGTTTTATAAATCTGCTGCTGTGTATGAATGAAAAGCATATAATTACGGGACTCGAAATACAGAATTTCTTGTACAGGGATACGATACAGTTCGCCATTCGAGGAGAATGAAAAATACTGCGGAACGATCAGACGCAAAGCGCGCTTGAGAACCTCATAGAACTTTTCCTCATTAAGAGGTTTTACAAGATAATGAAAAGCCACGTCATAACCACGAATCGTATATTCGGTGCTCTTGGTTACAAAAACAATAAGCGGCTGTGAGCTCCCCGACATAAGTTCTTCTGCAGCATCAAAGCCATTTGTATCATCCATTTCAATATCCAGAAAAATCAATGGGAAAAATGTCGTTTTTGCTGCTGTCAACAGTTCGTCTGCTGACGAAAAAAGGACAATAGATAATTCGGGGGCATATCGTTTGACTAATGCTTTAATGTTGAGTCGTTCTTGATCTTCATCATCACAAATTGCAATTCGCATAAATACTCCTGTTAAAAATCACATCTTGAAATTAGTTTTAACATTCCAAGGGCTAATTGTTGCTGTTTCTTTGAGAGCTTGGAATAGAGTTGTGCGTATTCTTGCTTCAGTTTTTCACTTTCTTCGAGCGTTGATGTGCAGAATAGAGATTGTACATCAAGCTCTAATGTTTCAATCAACTGTAATAAAACCGGATAAGATGGATAACTGAGCCCGCGTTCAATTTGGCCGATGTATCCAGCTGTTTTCCCGATTTTTTCAGCAAGACGCTCTTGCGTCAACCCTAACTCTTTTCGTTTGGCTTGAATAATTTCTCCAAGACCTGTCATTTATAATCACCTCAGGTATAGCGATACTATTATTCTAAGTAGTATGGATACCAATTAGAAGCGATTAATACTATTATTTTATAATAGTTATACTATCTTTTCAACTAATTACTGCAAAAACATGACTAAACTCTGCAAGGACATTGAAATACTTCAAGAGGTCGATATAATAGTGGGTATCAGGTATAGTAGTAAATAAGAGAGAATAGAGTATTTTTATGAAGAAATTTGTATGAAGAAATTTGTCGATTCTTATTGTAACTATCTCCAAAAGAAGCGGATTATTGTATCAAATGAGCAATGGGAAATCTGTGCGTACGGTTTAGAATTGATCGTTTCGGCAATCCTGAATATTGTAATTTTGGTAATGTGCTCATTTGTACTACATGAAGAAAGGTATATCAACTGGTGTATTGTGCATGGTAGTCAGCTTATTACTGCACTGGTAATTGTTGCAGCAACCGCTTCAGTGGGCACTACTTGTCTGTTTGAATCGTATCAGCCGGAAGTTCCAGAATGCCTTCGTGAGCGATAATATGTGGGCGGATGTACAAATATTGAAATAAAAAATTCAAATCTGTAAAATTTGATCAGTACGCTACTGCAATCCTAATCAAGGGTGTTGTCAGTAGCGTTTTGATTTGTAAAATGTTTTATGAAGCAAAGCCATTTGTATAGCTTAATAGCTATGCGGAAGGCTTTATTTTTTTGCCCTAAAATCAAAAAGCGCAGAGCATTTCGCTCTTTTATAGATTCTTGGCAAGCCTGCATTGCCCGCTATCCATAAGTTCCAATCTCAAACAAAAATTTGGAGATTGGAGCTTGAAAATGAAAAACTGGCAGAAAAACCGCAACTACAAGCGGGTTAAAGATAAGGACGGTAACGTAGTTGCAAACATCATCACCGTGTTCGGACAGGATGTAGAGGTTTCGGACGAGATATTTGCTACATACGCACAGGTAGACCGACGTGCAAGATATGTTGGTGAGGATATTCCGGCGCAGCACGAACTTTCGCTGGAACAGTTTGAAGAAGAAGGTGTATCACTTGAAAAGCTGATTCGTGAGACCGCGCCCAGTGCTGAGGAATGGTTCATGGAACAGGAAGAAAGCAATGCGTTTGAACGGGAATTGTTCAAGGTGCCTGCCGTGTTGGATATGTTAGAAGATTCGGACCGTCAGTTGATCAACGCATTGTTCTATAAAGGCATTTCTGTACGTGAGTATGCACAGCGGCTTGGTATTTCGCACACAATGGTACGAAAGCGGAGAGACCGTATTTTGCGCAATATGAAAAAATATTTTTCAAAAGACTGAAAAAGACGGTTTCCACTGGCCGTTACAGCGGGGGAATTAGTGAGAGGAATAAGTATTTTCTCTCACTGTTCCTTGGCAACTGAACATCAAACATCAGGTACAAATTCTGTGCGGAGAGCTGCGGCGTAAAGCCGCGAACTGTCGGGCGGCTCCCGACAAGGCGACGACCCACATAGATGATAATGATACTCCCGATCAGTCACCGTCCGAGCGTGAAAAGCGTCGCAGGCCATGAGATCGGACAACAAGATAGGTGCAATGCCTGTGAGGTCGGTACGCCGCCGGCCGCCTGATGTTTCCCGGCAGTCGGGGGTGAGGACGAATAGGCTGACAGAGAAATGCGAGGTGATGATATATATGATAGTGTAAAAATCCGGACAACAGAATAATCACAAACCGGAAGAACCGCATGGATTCCTCCGGTTTTGCTTTTGGAGGTTATCTATGGAATGGAAAAACGCAAATAAGATACTGCCGGAGCGCGGTCATCGGGTTCTGTGCCTGTATCCGAACGGCAAAATGGACGTACAGCTTTACTTAGGCCGTGAGAGTTTCGTTCACGATCTGTACGGCCGCTGTATTTTCTGGACGGAACTGCCGAAACGTCCCAAAGCCTACTTCAAACTCATGGGGCGCAATGAATAAGGAACAGCAGGCAATCACTCGTCTGCGGCTGGCTGCGGAAATGAGTGAAACCTATTACCACGCATCGTTGGTCATTACCACATCGGGCGGCAAGGACAGCGATGTGTGTCTTGCGCTGGCACGGGCGGCCGGTATCCGGTACGAAGTACAGCATAATCATACCTCGGTAGATGCTCCCGAAACGGTTTACCATGTGCGCGAAACTTTTCATCGGCTGGAAAACGAGGGTATCAAGTGTACCGTCAACCTGCCAACGTACAAGGGTGCTCGCGTGACAATGTGGAATTTGATACCGCAAAAACTCATGCCGCCGACGCGCGTTGTACGATACTGCTGTTCGGTTCTCAAAGAGCAGGGCGGCAAAGGTCGCATGATAACAACAGGTGTCCGTTGGGCCGAAAGCGCCAAACGCCGCAAGAACCGCGGTATTTACGAAAAACAATCCGCAGACATAAGCCGCAGAATCACGATCAGCAATGATAACGACGATACCCGGAGGCTGTTCGAGAACTGCCGATTGCAGGCAAAGCGCGTCTGTAATCCAATCGTAGACTGGACGGACAGAGAAGTGTGGGACTACATTCGTTCCGAGCATATCCCGGTCAATCCGTTGTATGAGCGCGGCTTTCATCGTGTCGGCTGTATTGGCTGTCCGCTGGCAGGCCGTGCCGGGCGGCAGTTTGAGTTTGGTCGGTATCCGACCTACGAGCGGGCGTATCTGCACGCATTTGAACGGATGCTTGCGGAACGCCGCTGCAGAAACCTGCCTGCTGTCTGGCAGAGCGGGGAAGAAGTGCTGCACTGGTGGCTGCAGGATGGTGTGCTGCCGGGGCAGTTGAGCATTTCAGATTACTTAACAGAAATGGAGTGAAGGAGTGAAACAATGTCGATTATAAAGCGAATCATCTCAGCGGGATTGTCGCTGGCGATGGCGGCAACGATTATCCCTAATTCGTTTGCTGTCAGTACACAGTCTGCAAGCACGCTATCCTCGGTGACGGCAAAATATCTTGACGCAGAAAACGGCAAGGAGATTGCCAAAAAGCAGACATACAGCGTCACACACGAGGAAAAGTCCCCGCAGACGATCACAAACTACACCTACGCGGATTATACCGAAAGTGTTGAGTATGTGTATTCGCATAAGGACTTGACCTACATCATCGGTTATCCCGACAAGGGCGTACACCCGAACGGTGATCTGACCCGCGCCGAAGCTGCTATGATCTTCTACCGCCTGTATGACGGTGATTATCCCAGCTTTACGCGGCGTATGTCAAATAGCACCTTCAAGGATGTAAACGCAAAGAACTGGTTCTATGAGCCTGTTGAAACGCTGTACAATATTGGACTTCTGGAAGGCAAGTCCAAGGACAGCTTTGCACCGAATGCGCCCATCAGTCGTGCGGAGTTTGCTGTACTGGCGGCGCGTTTCCAGAACCTCAAATACACCAGCGGCAAGGTTTTCTCGGATGTAGAGAAAGGTCACTGGGCGTACAGCTATATCAATGCTGCGAGTGAAGCGGGCTGGATTCAGGGCTATCCGGACGGCACTTTCCGTCCCGACAAGGAGATTACCCGAACCGAAATCGTAACGCTGGTGAACAGCATGATTAACCGCACTGTTACCCGCGAAAAGCTGAAAGCACTGAAAGTGCGAAATCCGTACAACGATCTTGCAGAATCGTTCTGGGGCTACACAAACCTCATGGAAGCAACGGTATCCCATACCGCCGAGGAATGGCATGACGCGAAGTACAACGATGGCAAGTACAACATCATTGTCGAGAAATTCGTAGACATGAGCGGCAAGGAGATCGCAAAGTCTGTCACTACGGCGGGCAAGGCAGAAACCGCGCCCAAGTCCATTCCGGCGTATGAGTATCGCGGCTATATCCGCACGATCACTTACCGGTACAGCACCGGTGATGCGCTCCCGTCCATCGAAAAGACGGCAAGCGTCAAGGACGCAAAGGTAGGCGATGAGATCACTTACACGATCAAGCTGTCAAACGATAAGAAAGCAAGTTCCGCATGGAAAAGCGTCGTGCTGACCGATAAAATCCCGTCCGGCATGACCTTTATCGAGGGCAGCGTCTATGTGAACAATGCAGCGGCTACCCATACCGTCAAGAACGGCACTCTGACCGTGGGTCTCGGTGATATTGCCGCTGGCAAGACTGTAACTGTCACTTTCAAGGCAAAAATCAATGGCGATATGTACAATCAGACGATCTACAACACCGCTGTTGCCAAGGGAACGAACGGTTATGTAACCGCTGCGGACGGCAAGAAAACCAACATTTACGAGGACAAAGACGATGGCGTATATGTCAAGAAAGGCGATACCGCGCCGTATGTGACCAAGACTGCGGATAAGGAAACCGCGAATGTCGGTGACAAGCTCACCTACACCGTCAAGGTCGGCAACGGTGATGGTGCTGTTTACGAGATCGAAAACGCTAAAATGGCAGATACCATTCCGGCTGAATTTGACTTCGTAGACGGCAGCGTGCAGGTGGATGGCAAGTCCTATCCGTACAGCTACGACAACGCCAGCCGCAAGCTGTCTGTCGTGATCGACAATCTGAAGCCGAACGCTGCCCGCACCGTAACTTTCGCTGTGACCGTGGGCAAGTCGGCTTACGGCAAGACCGTACACAACATCGCTGTCCTCTCCGGCGATAACATCAAGGACACCGAGGGCAAGGACAAGGGCGTTGAGATCGGTGACGGCAAGACCAAGCCGGAAGTTACTAAGACGGCGGACAAGTCCGCTGCCAATGTTGGCGATAAGGTAACTTACACCATCAAGCTGGCAAACGGCGAGTTCGCAAGCGTAGCGATCAAGGACGCTGTGCTGACCGATACCATTCCGAACGGACTGGATATGCAGTACGGCTCGGTTACGCTGAACGGCAAGCTGATCAACGGTTACAGTTATGATGAAGCGTCCCGCGTGCTGACCGTCAAGGTCGGTGATCTCGCCATTGAGAAAAGCGCGACGGTAACTTTCGTTGCAGTAGTCAATACCGCTGCTTACGGCAAGACCATCTACAATACCGCCGTCATGAAGTCTGATAATGCACCGGACACCAGCGGCAAGGACAACGGTGTAACCGTTGGTGACGGCAAGGCAAAGCCGCAGATCGATAAGGCTGCAAACAAGTCCTCTGCCCGCGTTGGCGATAAGATTGCGTACACGCTGACCGTAAAGAATGATGATACCGCAACTGTTCCGGTTGAGAACGGCGTTATTACCGATGTTCTTCCGGCTGGACTGACCTTTGAATACGGTTCTGTCACGCTGAACGGCAAGAACACCAACGATTACACCTACGATGAAAACACTCGCCTGCTGACCGTCAATGTCGGCACGATTGAGCCGGATGCAAAGCAGATCATCGGCTTCACCGCAACGGTGAACGAATCCGCATACAACACCACCATCCAGAACCTTGCAACGCTGACCTCTGATAATGCAGACCCGGTGCAGGACAAGGACGATGGTGTAGCAATCGCGGACGGTGACGCGCTGCTGACCGTTTCCAAGTCCGCAGACAAGACCACCGCCAAGGTTGGCGATACGATCACTTACACCGTAAACGTAGCGAATGCGACCGGTGCGGATGTGAATATCCGCGACGCGGTTATGACCGATACCATTCCGAACGGACTGACCTTCCGCGGCAATGTAACCGTAGACGGCTACTCCGCAGAATATCAGTACGACAATACCGGCAAGACCCTGACCGTATCGCTCGGTGAGATCGCGCCGAACCAGACCAAGGCAATTCGCTTTGATGTGACTGTCAACAGCGATGCTTACGGTATGCACATTGAAAATACCGCCCTCGTCAGCGGCAGCAATACGCCGGACAAGAGCGGTACGGATAACGGTGTGGATATTGAAGATGGTACGGCAGACGGTCATGCGGGCAATAAGACCGCAAACAAGACCACCGCAGCAGTTGGTGATACGATCACTTACTCCATTCGCCTGGAAAACGGTGCAGCAGCTACCGCAGACTGGGAGAACATGAAAGTGATTGACGTTCTGCCTGACGGCGTAAGTTTTGCAGGAAACGTGCAGGAGAATGGTTCGGCAACGGTCAATTATTCGTACAATGCTACGATGAAAACAATTACGTTCACGCCGGATGCTATCGCAGCAGGCGCACAGACCGTTCTTAGCTTCGATGTAACTGTTGATGATGGTTCGCAGGGCAAGTTCATTGTCAATACCGCTATCCTCGATGATAACGGCAAGGAAACGCCTATGCCGGACGGCGGCGTACAGATTGATGAGGGCGAAGCTGCTCCGATTGTCAACAAGTCCGCAAGCGTCACGACTGCCAATGCAGGTGATACTTTTACCTACACCATTACCGCAAAGAACGGCAATAAGGCAACTGCCGCATGGAAGAATGTCGTACTGAATGATACGCTCCCGACTGGTGTTAAGCTGGTAGGCGGCGTGTATATCAACAACGAATTTGCGCTGTATCATTTGAGCGGCAATGCGCTGTCTGTGCTCGTAGGTGATCTCGAACCGGGCGAATCGGCTGAAATTACTTTTGACGTGCAGGTGCTTGAAAGTGCGGCTGGTACAACGATTACCAACACTGCTTCGCTTGATGGCGATAACGGTCACGGCACTGCAACGGATAAGGGTGTAACGATTCCTGACACGGCAGAACAGCCGGACGTTAACGCAAATTTTTATGTAACCAAAGAGGTTGATAAAACTGTGGTGAATGTGGGTTCTGGCGTTTCGGCAGACCGCAAACGTGCCACTTTTACCATCACGGTTGGCAACGATTCTAACCAGACGTGGAAACGGGTTATTCTCAAAGACACGCTGGATACCACGCTGGTAACGCCGGTTTTGAAAAATAACGTCTATGTGGACGGTGTTCTGAACAACAAGTGGAGTTTCCGGAGCAAAGTATTTACTCTGGAACTCGGTGACATTGCGCCGAACGAAAAGCGCGTGGTGAAAATCACGGTTGAGTTTAAGACCGATGCGGGCGGCAAGACGTACACCAACCTTGCCGCGGCTACGGGTGACAATGGTTCGGCTTCGGGCCGTTCGCCGGAGATTGAAGTCGTTTCGTCTGGTTCGTCCGGTACACCGGTGCTGACGGATATTCACTATCAGCTGTTCGGTGGTTACGCGGACGGTCTGTGGCGGCCGAATGATCGCGTATCCCTGCAGGAAGCCTGCACGGTTGTATATCGCCTGATTGCAAACGGCGGCAATACTTGGTTGCCGCGCGGCACGATTACCGTTCCGAAATACAAGTACGATATTCCGGAAGAAGCAAAGTATTTCGTTTCCATCGGCGTTCTGCCTGCGTCCGCGTTTGATACCACTCGCATGGACGAGGGTGACGATTACGAGATTAACTATACGATCTCTAAGAACGGCTACCTGCGTATCTGGGCTGCGTCTGGTCAGCTGAATTCACTGGTGGCCTATGCAACGAAAACGAACATCGGCCTCAGCGGTGATGTATCTCGTCTGACGTTTGCAAAGGCAATCTGCCAGATTACCGGCCGCGACACCTCGCCGGATGTTTCCGGTTACAGCGGCAATCTCCGCACATGGGCGGACGCTCCCTCGTCTGTTGTAACCGAGGTTTCGCACGAACATGATTTCATTATGGACAGCGACCGCAACGAATACTGGATTTGAGAGTAGAATGAGAAAACCCGCCTGTTTTGCAGCAGGCGGGTTTTACATTAGTAGAGAGTAACATAGGCTATTCTGAAAGGAAAGGTGAAGCCGTATGGCAAAACAGCAGATTAAAGCGGTTTGCACACACGTTTTTCAGAATGGAGGGGAAACCTGCGACCGGAAACGGTTTACAGAGAAATGGGTAGAAATGATTAACCGTATCGAACAGGCAGAGACGAAAATTACGGAGAAAAGGCAATGACAAAAGTGCAGTTATGCGTTACAATAAAAGTAGGAAACAGCTTGTTCTTATCTGAATGAGGTATAGAACATGAAGAAAGTAGCAATTTATTGCCGTTTATCCGAAGAAGATAAAAACAAGCTATGTGCAACCGATGATTCGGGCAGCATTCAGAATCAGAAAGCAATGCTGATGCAGTATGCAGAAGAACAGGGGTGGGAAGTTTATCAGATTTATAGTGATGATGATTATACAGGTGCAGACAGGCGGCGGCCGCAGTTCAATCGGCTGCTGAAAGACGCAGAGCAACACAAGTTCGATATTATCCTCTGCAAAACACAGTCCCGCTTTACCCGCGAATTGGAGCTGGTAGAGAAGTATATCCACGGTCTGTTCCCGATTTGGGGTATTCGTTTTGTTAGCATTGTGGATAATGCGGATACGGACAACAAAGGCAACAAAAAATCACGTCAGATCAACGGCCTTGTGAACGAATGGTATCTGGAAGATATGTCGGATAATATTCGCAGTGTACTGACGAACCGCCGTGTCAACGGTTTGCATATCGGCGCGTTTGCGCTGTATGGCTATCGCAAAGACCCTGACCGCAAAGGGCATTTGCTGATAGATGAAGAGGCTGCTGCAGTGGTTCGTGAGGTGTTCAACCTGTTTGCACAGGGATATGGGAAAACTTCGATCGCCCGTATTTTGAACGCCCGCGGGATTCCCAATCCCACCGAGTACAAACGACAGCATGGCTTACGCTACAAGCAGGCGGTGAGCAAAAACAGCACCTTGTGGAAATACTTTGCGATTGCGGATATGCTGGAAAATGAAATTTACATCGGCAATATGGTGCAGGGCAAGTATGGCAGTGTGTCGTATAAAACCAAGCAGTGTAAGCCGCGTCCGAAAGATCAGTGGTATGTTGTGCGTGGTACGCACGAGCCGATTATTGACCAGGAACTGTGGGACAAGGTATGTCGGCGGCGAGCAGAGCGCAGCAGACCGTTCAGTGATGGAAAAATTGGTATTTTCGCACGCAAAGCACGGTGCGCATATTGCGGCTATACGCTTCGGTCCTCCAAGACGCAGGACCGGCACTATCTGCAATGTCCGAATCGGCATATCTCTGTGGAAGCCTGTCCCGGTGCGTTTATTGCGGTCAGCCATTTGGAGGAAGCTGTACTGGAAGAGCTGAACCGGATGGCGCAGGAATTTCTCGATAAGGATGAAGCGGCCGAGAGCGTAGCGTTCTGCAAGGATTTGCAGAAACAGAAGAAATGCCTGCAAAAGGAGATCAACACCTATCGTCAGAAGCAGGAGGAATATACAACAGGCATTCGCAATCTGTACCTCGACAAGGTAAAGGGACTGCTGACAGAGCAGGACTATCTTGCTATGTCGAAAGATTTTGCCGGAGAGCGTGATCGGCTGGAGCATGTGATCGAGGATGGCGAAAAGCAGATGCGAGAACTTGAGGAGCGAATCGCTATCGGAGATAACCGCCGTGCACTGGTCGAGAAGTACATGAACATTGAGCACCTGAACCGTGAGATGGTCGATACGCTGATTGACTATGTGACTGTCGGTCGGCGCGCCAAGGGCACGAAAACGGTTCCTGTGGAGATTCATTGGAATTTTTAATCGATTATCATAAATTGACATGTATTTATCATATTACGTATGATAACACACAAAAAAGAACAGTATGTACGCTAAAATGATGCGTAAAGGCTAAAAGATTGTTCTTACAAAGGTGTAGCTTCCGCTGCCATATCCTCAAACAGATCGGTGATCGGGTCGCCTTTGGACTGGAACGTTGCGGCGCTCCACGGCACACCGGAGGCCGACTGCGGGTAAATGCCGGTCGTGTGATCGACAAAGTAGGCGTCAAAGCCGCCCTCCTTGATCTGCTCGGGCGTGAGATTGCGCGTCAGCTGGTACACGATAGCGGAGATCATCTCCATGTGCGCAAGTTCTTCCGTGCCGATGTCCGTCAAAATGCCCTTGCATTCCTTATACGGCATGGCGTACCGCTGGTTGAGATAGCGCATGGACGCACCCAGCTCGCCGTCCGGGCCGCCAAGCTGAGAGATAACAATTTTGGCGGTCTGCGGATTCGGATTCTTGATCTTCACCGGAAATTGCAATCGTTTATCGTATGACCACATCAGTCCTCAGCTCCTTCCCACGGCCACGGATCGTCGATCCACGTCCAGTGTCCGCTGCGGGTATCCACCTCGCGGGCGGTCAGCGGACCGAATGCGTCCTCGTACTCGGCGGCGGCCTTGTCAAACGCCGTGCGCATTTCGTTGTAGTATTTGAGCGCGGCAGCGTTGTCCGGATGGCCGTCGAGGTACTCGATCACCTCAACGAGCGCGAAATCGTACATGCGCACGCGCCCGAGCAGTTTGGCCTTGTCGGTCATTGCGGCACTGCCTCCTCTCCGAGAAACGGCTTGTCGAGTGCCGGAAAGATCGTGCCGCGCGAGAACGCCAGCACCGGATCATACGGCGTATCAAATTCCTGCGTCGGCACAAAGGCCATCGCAAGTGAAAGCAGACCGGCAGGGATACTCTCAGCCGATTGTGCAGTATTGCTCATAAAATCACCCTTTCTAACAGAGTGAAGAGTGGAGAGTTAAGAGTGAAGAGATAGTGAGATTTTCGCAGTACAAACGCAAATCTTTACGTTCTCTCCACTCTCTACTCCGCACTCTCCACTCTCAATATACGCCGTTGGGTCTTAACAAGTTCCGACATTTATGTTATACTAATAGTACTCTTATAAGGGGAGGCATGAAAAATGGAGCTTTCTAAAATCAGAGAACAAAGTGCGAAGGCGGCAGAGCAGGTTTGCGAGGCGGCCAAGCTGAAGATCGGCGACCTGTTTGTGGTCGGCTGCTCGTCAAGTGAGATTCTGGGCGAGAAGATCGGCACGCATTCCAGTGTAGAGGTAGCCGAAGCGGTATTCGAGGGCATTCACAGCGTACTGCATGAGCACGGCGTGGAACTGGCGGCACAGTGCTGCGAGCACCTCAACCGTGCGCTGATCGTGGAGCGTGCTGTGGCAGAGCAGTTCGGTCTGGAGGAGGTCAACGTCGTTCCGCAGCCCAAGGCAGGCGGTTCGTTCGGCACGACCGCGTACAAGCGCTTTGATGATCCGGTGGCGGTTGAGTCGCTCAAGCAGAGCGCCTCTGCGGGCATGGACATCGGCGGAACGCTGATCGGCATGCACATCAAGCCGGTGGTCGTACCGCTGCGCATTGAGACCAAGAAGATCGGCGAAGCCGTTCTGCTGTGCGCACGCCGCCGTCCGAAGTTTGTAGGCGGCAGCCGCGCAGTCTATAACGAAAAACTTTTGTGAGGATTTTATGGGATTAAAAGCAGTTTTTTTCGATCTGGATGACACGTTATACACCAGCTTTCAGGCCGGGGACGCCTACGCCTACGAAAAGCTGGAGGAGTGGGCCATCAGCACGTTTGGAGACAAAGGCAAAGGGTTCGCGGACGCATTCCGCGTCAACCGCAAGCGTCTGGCACGGCAGCAGCCTGCCATGCCGCCTACGCATGACCGTGTGCTGTTTGCACAGGGTGCACTCGAGCGCATGGGCCTGAACGCCGTTCGCTATTCGCGCGAGGCATTCCGCGTGTACTGGAATGCGGTGTTCGCTAAGATGACCTTGCGCCCGGGCGTGGCTGAGTTTTTGGACGAGCTGCGTGCAGCGGGCATTAAGGTGGCCATCTGCACCAATATGCTGGCGGATATCCAGATGGAAAAGCTGGAGTACCTCGGCATTGCCGACAAGGTGGACTGCCTTGTTACGAGTGAGGAAGCCGGTGTGGATAAGCCGGGTTCGGCGATTTTCTGGCTGGCGATGCACAAATGCCGCTGTCTGCCGGAGGAGACCGTCATGGTTGGCGACAACTTCACGCACGATATTCAGGGTGCGCTCGACGTCGGCATTGATGGCGTGTGGCTCAACTGGACGGACAAGCCGAAACCGGTCGGTGAGTTGTCCTACACCGAGGTGAGCACATTCGAGCAGGCAGCGGCGCATATCCGCACTTTGCTCTGATCAGTTAGGGAGGACAAGGAAAGACATGCAGCATTTTGACTACAAGCCGCACGGCGTATGTCCGATGAATATCTCGTTCGATCTGGACGGTGATACTGTGCACAACGTATCCTTCAAGGGCGGCTGCAACGGCAATCTGCAGGCAATCAGCCGCGTGGTCGAGGGCATGACCGTGGAGCAGATTGAAGGCTACTTCAAGGGTATTTCATGCAACGGACGCGGCACAAGCTGCTCGGATCAGCTGGCGACAGCGGTTCGCAAGGCGAAAGAGTCTGAATAAACAGAAAGAACCGATACCTTATGGTATCGGTTCTTTCTGTCTGTCGAAAAAGTCGTATAGTCAGCATTTTTTCAGCATTTCGCGCGGCAGCGCGCATGAAATAGCATTTGCTCTGCAAATGCTCAAAAAGGGGGGAGCATGTATCAGCGCAGCGCGGCAGAGAAGCCGCGCAAGGATAGCGCCCCTTTTGAACTTCTGGAGGGAGAAAGTTTCTGTATAGGAACTTTCGGACGACTTTGGAACGGCCCACGGTCCGTTCCTGCTTGTCGGCGAAACTGTAGTTTCGCGACAGCCTCAAAGAACCGATACCTTATGGTATCGGTTCTTTTTTGCGTTTTATGGGGTGGATAGATGCTGTAAAACAGTGAGAGCAGGTGCTTCGGAGTGTTCTTCCTGCACGCATACGCCGAGCTTGTAGGCGGGATCGGGGAAATCCGGCACAAAGAGGGAGCCAGGTGCGCCGACGGTGATTGCCGGCGGCTGACAGGCGATATCTACGCAGAACTGCCGCAGCAGCCGCAGACCGCGGCCGTCGGCCTTGACGTAGCTTTCCTTGAGCGCCCACAGCGTGTAGAACGCGTTTTCGCGCTCGGCAGGCGAGAGCGAGGACAGGTACTGCACCTCATCGGGGTGGAAGAAGCGGTCGGCAATATTGGGTTTGAAGGAGCGGCACTGCTGAATGTCTACGCCGACCGGGTGGTCGCTCACCGCACAGACTGCCCATGCGGCGGAATGCGACAGGCTGAAATGAACATCCGGCGCGGCGGTCAGATACGGCTTGCCGTTCTCGTTCGCGGCAATGTCGAGCGGGCGCGGCACGGACGGACAGCAAAGGCGGATTGCCTCATCCAGCAGCAGGGAAGCGGTGAAGCTCTGCTGACGGGAGGTGCCGTGCAGGCTGTCGATATACGTCAGCCGCGCGGCGGACAGGCGGGAACGAAGCGAAATATTCATAATATCGGCGGCCGCTGCGGACAGGGCGAAAAGATGGGTCAAAGTAATGCTCCTCTTGCAACATTCATGTAATTTGCTGTCTGATTAACGAATAAATGTATCAGTCCGGAAAGGCTTCGCGGATGATGGCTGCACCGCCTTGCATTACAGTTCAAGATGGCAGCAAAGCGAGCGCTTTCTCAATCTTTTCAATCAGCCCGGAATCAGCCGGCAGCCAATCCACGCTTTTCAGTGTTTCCTTGGTCAGCCATCGCGCTTCGGCGGCCTCTAACAGTTCAAGATTACCGCGAATCAGCTGACACCAGAAGCAATCCATTGAAAGGTGAAAGGTCGGATAATCAAATTCAACGGTATCAATCAACTCGCCAACCGAAATCTCGGAGGCCAGTTCTTCCCGGATTTCTCTTTTTAAGGCCTCCTGCGGTGTTTCGCCAGACTCGATTTTTCCGCCGGGAAACTCCCACAGTCCCCTAAAGTCACCGTAGCCGCGCATGGTGGCAAAGATTTTTTCGCCATCACGAATAACTGCGGCGACGACTCGAATTGTTTTCATAAAATGCCTTCCTTATCCGACTACCAGCTTGTTCGTCTTGCGAAGATACTTCGCCGGAATTGGCTGGTCCAGATGCCATGTAATATTCATTGGCTTGCTGCCGGTGTGCTTCACATAGGCTGCCGTTCCAAGACAGGTATACGGTGCAGCGCCAATGCTGTCCTGCTTGAACTCCCGCACAAAGAGAACGACCTTGCTGCCGCGCTGCCGGTGGTTGATATAACGCTGACCGGTGCTTGCCGTATCGGAGGTCGTGCTCTGACTTTGCCAATGGAACAGGCTTTCGTTGATCGAATAGTCGTTGTACATGGTAGTCGGGGAGTAGTCCTTGTCCGCCTTGTTGAGCGTGATAAAGAACACATCGACCTGCTTGTCCGGCAGCCATTTGACACCTTCCCGCACATTTTTCGGCGTCATATAGTCCATTGCAATCAGAATTTGATCTCTGGTATAGGTGCAATGCAGGTCCAGCGGACAATCAAAGCCAAGCGGGACAGGCTGATCGATAAAGTCAATACGTTCCAGATTGAACGACAGAAGCTCGTTCAGTTCGTGCATCATGATCGGACTGTCCGCGAGCAGCTGCATGTTGGCTTGCGTAGTATGGGAACGCCAGTCTGCCGCCTCCTGAAATACGGTGATGTAGAACATTTGCAGCATGCGCTTTTCAAAATCGGAAAGCGAAGCCGCAAGTTCACAGGAGAAGCGCGGAAGAATATCCGTCAGGAACTTAATCCAGCGCCGGGAATCCACGGCAACCAGCTTGCTGAACGCCTTTGTCAGAATGCTTTCGGCAGGTTCGATAAAATCATCAAGGACGCCTGCATCTGCACAGAGACGGGAGAAGGAGAATTTACCGTAGATCGACCGCGGGTCGAGGTGATAGTAGCCGATGAAATTCTTCAAGGAAAGGGAAAGGCCGCTGTCCTGTGTGAAGGTTTCGATACGCGAGATCAGACCGGCACGGTCGCCGAAGGAGCGGCGAATATTCGCCAGAATGACTTCGGAAGCCTTCTTTTCCAGCTGGATATAGCAGCCCTTCGGCAGTGATACAAAGCCCTTTTTCACCTCGTACTGCATGCTGTGATTGCTGTGAGAGAGCAGTGCAGCAAACTTTTCTTCAAAATTGTATTTCTTGTTTGCCTGACCGATGAAATCCAAAACGGTCAGGCATTCTTTTCCTTCCGAGAGACGCAGACCGCGGCCGAGCTGCTGTAGGAAAATCGTGAGCGACTCGGTAGGGCGCAGAAAGAGAATGGTGTCAATTTCGGGAATATCAACGCCCTCGTTATACAAATCTACAACAAAGATAAAGCGGATTTCACCGGAGACCAGACGCTGTCTGGCTTCAGTTCGTTCCTTATCGCTGGAAGTACCGGTAAGGGACATGCAGGGGATACCCTTCGATGAGAAATATTCCTCCATGAATTCAGCATGCTCGACAGAGACGCAAAACCCAAGACCGCGAACCGTATTGATGTCGGTTACATACCGATAGAGAGAATTGACAATATGGCCGGCGCGCTTTTCGGCGACAGCACGGTTCAGAGAAAATACGTTGTTAAGCTCAGCTTTATCATAACCGCCGCGTGTCCAGCGAATATTGGACAGGTCAACATCATCGGAAACGCCGAAATATTGAAATGGGCAGAGCAGCTTGCGCTCGATCGCCTCCGGCAGTCGGATTTCAGATGCAATGCGGCCATTGAAGTAATCCAGAACGTTTTTTCCATCCATGCGTTCCGGCGTTGCGGTCAGACCCAATAAGATTTTCGGCTTGAAGTGGTTCAGCAGTCCTTGATAGGTGGGCGCTGCTGCGTGATGGAACTCGTCCACAATGATGAAATCGTAATAGTCCTCCGGGAGAACGTCATACAGCTTCTGGGAGGCTAATGTCTGCACCGAAATAAATAGATGCTCCAGACTGCTCGGCTTGAAGCTGCCCACAAAAAGCTCTCCGAAATTGGGATCTTTCAACACAGCACGGAAAGCACTTCGGCTCTGTTTCAGAATTTCCTCTCGATGAACGACAAACAGCAGACGGGGCTTCGAACCGGAAAAGGCTTTGCAGAACCGTCGGTAATCAAAGGCGGAGATTAAGGTTTTGCCGGTGCCGGTTGCCGCAACGACAAGATTGCGGTAATAGCCACGCACCTCGCGCTCTGCCTGCAGGCGATCCAAAATCTCCTGCTGGTAGGGGTAGGGCTGAATATCGAAAACGAACTGCATCTCGCTTGTCGGATTGGCTTTGCCGTTTGTTGACAGTGCACGCTCCAGTCTTTCCCTGCACCCGTCCTCATAGACTTCAAAGCTGGCGGTGTTCCAATAACTATCGAAGGTTGCCTCCATCTTCTGAATGGTCGGCAGCATATCCTTGGTTGTCAGCTTAACATTCCATTCCAGTCCGCTGGACATAGCCGGATTGGAGAGGTTAGAAGAACCAACGTACGCCGTGGTAAAGCCGGTTTCACGATAGAACATATACGCCTTTGCATGAAGTCTGGTACGCTCGGTATCGTAAGATACACGGATTTCTGTGTTGGGGAGATTGCGAAGCGCCTCCACCGCTTTCACATCTGTTGCGCCCATGTATGTTGTCGTAATAACGCGGAGCCTGCCGCCGCGTTCCGCAAAATGCTGAAGATCATCGATGATTAAACGAAGACCGCTCCATTTGACAAACGAAACCAGCATATCAATGCGGTCTGCGGAGGCGATTTCTTTCTTCAGCTCGGAAAACATCTGCGGCTCGTGAACTGCTCCGGTAAATAAGCTGCTTTGAGCAATCGATGTTTCAGGGCGGGGGAGATCCTTTGCTTTTTTCCGGCCGATGCGCATCATAGGATCATCGCGGGACAGCAATGCGAATAACTGCTCACCCTCATCGTCCACAGTAAAATCACGCAGGTCGTCCTGCGCTGTCTCCTGCGAAATCAGATCAACAATTTTGTTGACCAGATTTAGCTGCGCAGAAATATCGTCACCCGCAATGCGGTCAAGACCTTTGTGAACGACTTCGGACAGGTACTGCGTTAAGACAGAGGAGGACTCGGCTGTGTCGATTTTTTCGACGTGCTTGCTGTCTTCCGGCAGCTGACGCAGCTCATCTTTGATTTCGGTATTTACTACTTGCTCGTAAAGGCCTTGTTTAAGCATGAAGACGTCTCCTGTGTGATATCGTAATTCGTAATAGGTATTATTCCTTGAACTGTTTTGAGCAATTTCAACAATTTTATTGTACGCTAAACCGCGAGGAAAATCAAACCATTTATTGATGGCCAACATCCAATCTCTTGTATTTGCCCACGGTTTTGGGCACGAAAAAGAGCGCCTATTCATCCACGATGCGGGGAAAATAGACGCACTGTGTACATAACAATATGCAATATTAAACATACTACAACGATCAGTAGATGAAAAGAGAGCACTTAATCACGGGTGCTCTCTTAGATGGGCGGGTTATCAAAGCCTGCCGACTATCGCGCTTAGAATTTTTAACAGGTCCGGGTTCTCGGAGATTTTCTTCAGCAGCGACGGATCGATGCTGGAAACAGCTGTTTCTTGTGAATCAGGGGCTTTTCCACGCGTTCAAAAGTGCAGCGATGCGTGTCCGCTCCATCGGATGACCCAAGCCGTTGGCGAGGACCAGGTTGTAGTCGGTGTACTCACCCCCGAGAGCTTCCTTGGTGCGTTCCTGCTCGCGCTTCCATGATTCAAGCTGATGGGCAACGGTCGCCGGAATGAAAACCTTGCGGACGCTGGATTCGGTCTTGGGCTTTTTCAGAACGAGCATGCTCGTGTTGCGCTTCGAGCTCTGCGGGTAGAGGAAGAGGACGTCTTTTTGCTCAAGAGACTTCATGGCCGGCTTGTCGACACGCTGGAGCTCTTTTTCAATTATGATGGATGCCGTTCCGGCTGCGATGCTTTTCGGAGAAATATCGACACAGTCCCATGTCAGACCAAGAATTTCACCGATTCACATACTGTATGCAAAGGAAGGGTTGATAGCCAGCTTCAGATGGGCATCATCGCAAACATCAAGTGCGAGAAAAATCGTCTCGGCATCCCAGACTTCACGTTTTTGGGGTACAGCCTTAGGAACCGTGGCATGGAGAGTTGGATTTTTCTCCCTAAGCTCCTACTTCTGCTTGTTTTTGCCGGATATCTTGTCGCGTTCGTAATGCACGACGAGCAAACAATCATTTCTGTGAACAATTGATGCCATTATTTTCACCTTCTCGGATTAAGTTAAGGCTTTCTTTTGCCTTTCATTTAAATCCTTCACTTTTCAATATGTACTTTTTTGGCGCAAGTTTGCTGGTAACTTTTTTAAAAATTTTGGATGATATTCCGAGTCGATATTGAACTGGTTCAGAAAGAAGTTTGTATTTTTGAAAGTGTCATCTGGAGGGTATGCAGTCGAGTAAAATGTAATCGTACTGCGATTTTACCGACTCTAAAACCTGCTTTAAGACGGTCTCGCGGCTTATTGCGTTCACGAGCGAGACTTCAAGGCCGGACAGCATAATGCTGGCAGGAATGAGGTCCACGCCTTTTGTGTGTGACAGAATGGTTTCTTCGGGGTTGACAGGCCGCTCCTGCATGACGTTCGTCATTAAATCGGTCGGCGTAACCGGAAGATCATCCGGCCGGGGGTACCCGAGGGCAATGGTGAGAGAGGCCTGCGGATCGGTATCCACGAGCAGCACATGCTTGCCTTCTCTCGCAAGACCGATGCCCAGATTTTCGCAGGTCGTCGTTTTGCCGGTGCCGCCCTTTTGATTGGCGACGGCAATGATCGTTGCGGACATATTTATGCGCCTCCCTTGCCGGAAAATTTGTCGCGAGTCAGCGGCTTGCGGCGAAACACATTTTCCTTTAATGCATAGGGACAGCGGGTGAACTGACAGAAACGGAACTTAAAATCCGGGCGATAGTACAGACAGCGCGAGCAACTGCCGGGCTTATCCCCGGACAAATTCTTCTTTGCGGATTTTGCCATCCGCTCGAAGCGGCGGAAACAATCGTCGTGTTTAGTCATTTGCGGCACCTTCCTTCGGTTCCGTGTTTTTGGATGCGTTGAACTGCGTCATCAAATCCTTATAGCAGGTCGCACTCACGCAGGAGCGGCCGGATGCGTAACAGCAGCCCTCGCATTTCTTCTGCTGCTCGGATTGAATGATTTCAGCGAGATAGTAGCAGTTTTCCTGCCCGAGAATGCAGGGAACCTTGCGGTTTTTCCAGAAAAAGCAGCTGCGGCAGGTCTCGGGCTTGTCGCTGTAATACTTGACTCCATCGATCAGAACGATGTGAGGTTTGACGTCTTTTTGCACGTTAGTTGCCTCCATTCAAATGATTTTCGGATAAAATAAAACCCTGTGATGAAAATTTCACCACAGGGTTATGTTAAAAGTGATATCAGACAGTTTCCTGCTAACAGCAGGGAACAGGCTGTCACACACCATTTATTAGCAGCTTTTTGTGTTCAAAACAACCGAAAATGGCGCGTGTTATTAGAAAAATTGCGGTTTTATTAGACGATTAGACAGAATTTTTGAAATTTGTTAGAGAAAAAGAACGCAGAAATATATCTTCTGCGTTCTTGATTGGCGTCCCAGGGGGGAGTCGAACCCTCGGCCCCATGCTTAGGAGGCATGTGCTCTATCCAACTGAGCTACTGAGACATAAAAACAAAAGTTTTTGCGAGCGGCTCTTTCGTGCGGAATCGCAGCACGCGATATATTTATATTACTGCATTGAGAGCAAAAAGTCAATTCCGAATGCGGTGAAAAAAGTAAAGTGCAGCTGTGCAAAATTAAAAAATCATAATCTTGCAAGCGGGTGCAGAAAGTGATATGATACAATTATATATATGGGGTTAATGAGGGGAATCACGAAACCCATTTATTTCCCGAAGGAGGGGGCATACTTGTGAAACAAATGCACATCACCGAAACGGTGCTGCGTGACGCGCAGCAGTCGCTGATTGCGACGCGAATGCCGTTTGAGGATTTCGAGGGCATTCTCGATGAGATGGATCAGGCCGGTTATCACTCGATTGAGTGCTGGGGCGGTGCGACCTTTGATTCCTGCCTGCGCTATCTGCATGAGGATCCGTGGGAGCGTCTGCGCAAGATCAAATCTCACATGAAGAACACCAAGCTGCAGATGCTGCTGCGCGGTCAGAACCTGCTCGGCTATCACCATTATTCGGATGACACCGTGCGCCGTTTTGTTCGCAAGAGCATCGAGAACGGCATGGATATTATCCGTATTTTCGATGCGCTGAACGATCTGCGCAACATCGAGACCGCTGTGGACGAATGTCTCAAGGCAGGCGGCCATGCACAGGGTTGTATCTGCTATACGCTGAGTCCGATCCACAATCTGGAGATGTTCGTTTCGCTCGGCAGGCAGATCGAAGCTATGGGCTGCAACTCGCTGTGCATTAAGGATATGGCGGGCATTATGTCTCCGCAGGAGTGCTATGACCTGGTTACCGCACTCAAGCAGAACATCAAAATTCCGGTTTATGTGCATACACACGCGACCACCGGTCTGGGGTATATGACTTATCTGAAGGCAGCGGAAGCCGGTGCGGACGGCATCGACTGTGCGACCTCGTGCATGTCGGGCGGCACCAGCCAGCCGGCAACCGAGTCCATGGTCTACGCGCTGCAGCAGATGGGCTTCGACTGCGGCGTGGATGCTCACGAGCTGAACAGGATCAACGAATTTTTCATTCCGGTTAAGGATAAGTTCTCTGCAAACGGCACCTTTGACCCGTATGTCCTGTCCACCAAGACGGATGCGCTCATCTACCAGATTCCGGGCGGCATGCTGTCCAACCTGGTGGCACAGCTGAAGGCACAGAACGCAATCGACCGTCTCGATGAGGTACTCGCCGAAACACCGCGCGTGCGTGCCGATATGGGTTATCCGCCGCTGGTAACGCCGCTTTCGCAGATGGTCGGCGTACAGGCAACGGTCAACGTTCTCCTCGGCGGCCGTTACAAGTCGATCGGCAAGGAGATCAAGAGCTACATCCGCGGCGAATACGGCAAGGCACCGGGCGAAGTCAATCCCGAACTCGCCAAGCAGGTGCTCGGTGACGAGCAGCCGATGACCGGCCGTTTTGCCGATACGCTCGAGCCGGAATTCCCGGCTGCACGCGAGCATCTCGGCACGCATGCCCGCAGTGAAGAGGACGTCCTGTCCTATATCGCATTCCCGCAGCAGGCAGAGCAGTTCTTTGAGCGCCGGGAGCAGACCTTCACCGCAAGCTATTCGTTCAAGGAGGTTAAGTGAGCATGGTACACGATCCGATCAGCGTACTGGACGCGCTCATGATCGCCCTGTCCGGTATCGTTATTGTATTTTTGATGCTGGCACTTCTCTGGGGTGTCATCGCTGTTATTTCCCGTGTGATGGGCGTGCTCGAAAAGCACACCGCGCATCCGGCTTCGGTCAGTGCAGCGGCTCCGGCGGCTGCGGCTCCGGCTCCGGCAGCAGCACCTGCACCGGTTCCGCAGGTCAAGCTGGAAGGCGTCAGCGAGGTGGAGGCGGCCTGCGTTATGGCTATTGTCAGCCACGAAACGGGCATTCCGCTCGATCAGCTTGTATTTAAGTCCATCAAGGCGGTTTAAGGGGAGAAAGAAACATGAAATATCAGGTATCGCTTAACGGCAAGCAGTTTGAAGTAGAAGTAGAAAAGGGATCGGTAAGCGCAGTACCGACCGGCGCGGCTCCCGCACCGGCACCGGCTGCAGCAGCACCGGCACCCGCGGCAGCGCCGGCTCCGGCAGCAGCACCCGCACCCGCAGCAGCGCCTGCAGGCGGCGAGACCGTTGCAGCGCCCATGCCGGGCACCATTCTGGATATCCGATGCACGGCAGGTCAGGCCGTTAAGGGCGGCGATGTGCTGTTCATTCTCGAGGCCATGAAGATGGAGAATGAGATCTGCGCACCGCATGACGGCACGGTCGGCACTGTCTGCGTACAGAAGGGCGCTTCCGTACAGACCGGCGCAGCACTCTGCACGATGTAACGGGAGGCGCGTACTATGCAATTTTCGTTTTTCGGTGCATTAGGCAGCATTCTGGCAAGCTCGGGCTTCGCGTCCTTTGCGGAGGACCCGCGCAGCCTGATCATGATCATCATTGCATGCGTGCTGCTGTACATGGGTATCGGCAAAAAGTTTGAGCCGCTGCTGCTCGTTCCGATCGCATTCGGCATGCTGCTGGCCAACCTGCCGCTGACCGGCCTGCTCAACGCACCGGTTGACGGTTCCAGTCCCGGCATGCTGTGGGTGTTCTATCAGGGCGTCCAGCATGCGATTTATCCGTCCATCATCTTCCTCGGTATCGGTGCCATGACCGACTTCGGCCCGCTGATCGCGCGCCCGTCCTCGCTGCTGCTGGGTGCAGCGGCACAGCTCGGCATCTTCTCCGCATTTCTGCTCGCGCTTGTGCTCGGCTTCCCGGGCAAGGTTGCGGCAGCCATCGCCATCATCGGCGGTGCGGACGGCCCGACCTCCATTCTGGTCGCATCCCGTCTGGCAGCGGATTATCTGCCCGCCATCGCTATTGCGGCGTACTCGTATATGGCGCTCATACCGCTTATCCAGCCGCCGATCATGCGTCTGCTGACCACCAAGAAGGAGCGCGAGGTCAAGATGGAGCAGCTGCGTCAGGTCTCCAAGACCGAGAAGATCGTATTCCCGATCGCAGTTGCCATCATCGTTATCCTGCTGATTCCGGATACTGCTCCGCTGATCGGCATGCTCATGCTGGGCAATCTGCTGCGTGAGTGCGGCGTAACCGACCGCCTGAGCGACACCGCGCAGAACGCGCTGTGCAACATCGTCACCATCTTCCTCGGTCTGTCGGTAGGCTGCAAGGCGATTGCGTCCACCTTCCTGACCTGGGAGACCATCAAGATCATCATCCTCGGCCTGATCGCGTTCACGTTCTCGACCGTCGGCGGCCTGCTGTTCGGCAAGGTTATGTATAAGCTGACCGGCGGCAAGGTAAACCCGCTGATCGGCTCGGCCGGTGTATCTGCCGTTCCGATGGCAGCCCGCGTTTCGCAGGTTGAGGGCCAGAAGGCCAATCCGGCAAACTTCCTGCTCATGCACGCGATGGGCCCGAACGTAGCCGGTGTTATCGGCTCCGCTGTTGCCGCAGGCTTTGTCCTCAAGGTATTCGGCGCGTAAGTGCAAAGCAAAAGAACCCGAGAAATCGGGTTCTTTTTTGCTTTTTCGATGGAGAAGAATTGAAAATGGAGAATTGAGAATGGAAAATGAACGTGGAATCAGGCATTTTCCGTTGCGTTATCCGAACTGCATATTGCCTAACCGTAGGGGCGGCCAGTGGCCGCCCGTGTAACGCTACATCATATCGGTTGGTGGGCGACCACTGGTCGCCCCTACGGGTACGCGTTTGCAACTGGTTTGAAAAATTAACCCATTGCGTTAATTCTCCATTCTCCATTTTCCATTCTCAATTTTTTATGCTTTCTTGACAATTTATGTCGCCCTGTTTTATAATAAATGCAAGAAACGAACGGGTGGTCCTTATTGTGCAGGTACTAAAAGACGAACTTCGACACAAAATTCTGCTCGAATCCGAGCATTTATTCCTGCAGCGCGGGTACGACCGCACCTCACTGCAGATGATCGCGGACAAGGTAAATATCAGCAAGAGCAACCTCTACCACTACTTCAAAAACAAGGAGGAGCTGTTCTACGAGCTGACCGACAGCGCTGCAGACGGCCTGAAGCGCATGATCCTGCGCTTCCGCAGCATGCGGTTTGACCTGAACATGGACGCGCAGGAATTCCGCATGCTGCTCACCGAGGAGGTACTCTCACTGCTGCTGGCGGAGAAATACGGCCTTCTTCTTATCATGGAGCAGGCCAACGGCACTCGATATGAAAACCTGCGGCCGGTAATGATTGAGCTGATTGCGTCCAAGATCGTGCCCATGCTGGCTGACGAGGAGAACAGCCCGATGATGGCGCAGATCATGGCACGCAATCTGGTGGACGGGACGGTACATATCCTCAAGAACCGCGTTCGCCCGAGCGAGGTCCGTGCCGGACTGAATCAGCTGATCACCTATCACACACAGGGAATGCACGCGCTGCAATAGCAGCGCTGAGGCTGTCGCGAAACTACAGTTTCGCCGACAAGCAGGAACGGACCGTGGGCCGTTCCAAAGTCGTCCGAAAGTTCCTATACAGAAACTTTCTCCCTCCAGAAGTTCAAAAGGGGCGCTATCCTTGCGCGGCTTCTCGGCCGCGCTGCGCTGATACATGCTCACCCCTTTTGAGCATTTGCAGAGCAAATGCTGTTTCGTGCGCGCTGCCGCGCGAAATGCTGACTATACGACTTTTTCGACAGACTGCGCGCTGCAATAGCAGCGCGTTTTCTTTTGCCCTTAAACGGATACAAATGCGTTCTAACCGTCTCCGAATCCACATACACTGTCACAGATGAAACCTCATCAGGCAGGAGGGAAACAGCGGTGAAGGGCTTACCGGAGGAGCGCACGATCCGTCTGGCGCAGTACATGATCGAGCAGAAGGCCACCGTGCGGCAGACTGCGGCACGGTTCGGAATATCCAAGTCAACCGTACATATAGAAGTAATGAAAATGAGCGGTTCATTTGGTTAATTTGATAACGAAACCCGGAGTGCAGACATGAGGAAATGTTCGTACTCCGGGTTTACTTATGTGGGGGATTCATCGCTGAATTTGGGCTAACAGGGATTTTTAGGGATAAATATTATGGGCTTTGCATACAAGCTGGCGCCGTCCGTGCGGCGGCGTGCAGCGCGTAAGCCGACGGCACAAGATGGTGCCGAGGGCGCGGCGATAGCCGCGCCCTAAATATATGGCCCCCTTTTATCTAACAGGGGGGTGCAAATCGGAATAGATCAGCAAATTTCGCAAAACTTTGAACATAATGGGTGGCAAAACTTGCATTTCACATGATTTTAAGGCGAAAATACGGGAGTTTTTGCAAAAGCGATGTATAAACAGAATGTATTCGTGATATATGTTAGCGTTCTTCTAATTTATGTACTAAAAATATGATGCAAATAGCGTTGACATTGATAATACTTGGACATATACTATAATTATATCATTGTATGAAAAATGATAATATTAAAGGCTGGATGGAAAATTGCATGAGAGATTTCATCTTTAAGACAGAATATAAAAAACTACTTACACCAGAGGTTGTGTCCTGTCTTACACAGATTCATGAGTATAAGGGCCAGCAGAGCTTTCTTGTCAAGGTAAAAGCAGATGCACTATCAAATCTCTTGGAGAGTGCAAAAATCCAGAGTATAGAAGCATCCAACTGTATCGAAGGCATTATCACAACAGATAATCGTCTGAAAAAAATCGTAAGGGACAAGACCATCCCCAAAACTCGAAATGAGAAAGAAATCGCGGGATATCGTGATGTACTTGCAGTGATTCATGAGAGTTATGACTATATTCCGCCAAAGCCATCGGCTATTCTGCAGCTTCATCGTGATTTGTATAAATTCTGCGGAAAGACCGTTGGCGGTAGCTATAAAAGCTCAGACAACATCATTACGGCGGAACAAGAAAACAGAGGACGAGCAGTGCGTTTCCAACCTGTTTCCACATTAGAAACGCCGCAATCCATGATTGCGTTATGCGATGCGTTTCAGAACGCAAGGCAGGATGCCGAACTGGATCCACTGTTGCTTATTCCTATGTTTATTTTAGACTTCCTGTGCATTCACCCGTTCAACGATGGCAATGAACGCATGAGCAGGCTGTTGATATTATTGCTTCTGTATCGTTCCGGCTATATCGTGGGAAAGTATATCAGTATTGAAAAGCTGATTTCCGATACTAAAGAAACTTATTATGATGCTGTGCAAGCCAGCTCTTATAACTGGCATGAGGGTACTAACGATTATGTACCCTTTGTTATCTATATGCTGCGTATTTTTGTAACAGCCTATCGTGATTTTGAAGACAAAATCGAACTGCTGACTACCAAGAGGCTTTCAAAGCCTGACCGGGTACGGGAAACTATAAAAAAACATCTCGGTAAGATTACAAAGAGCGAAATCATGGCTAATTGCCCAGACATCAGCCAGATCACTGTTCAGCGAGCACTGGCAGATCTGATGAGATCGGGTGAGATTATCAAACTCAGCGGAGGTCGTTATACCTCTTACATCTGGAATAGGGAGAGAAAATAGAAATGATTACAGGCGAACTGAAAAACAAAATCGACAGCTTATGGGACATTTTTGCGGCTGGCGGATTGGTCAATCCGCTCGATGTCATTGAACAGATTACTTATCTGATGTTCATTCATGATTTGGACGATTCTGATAATCTCAGAGCGAAAGAAGCGGCTATGCTGGGGTTGCCGTATCAGAGTATTTTTGCAGATGAGATACAAGTAGGTGAGCGTACCATTGATGGTCAGCAGCTCAAATGGTCTGTGTTCCATGACTTCCCGGCTGGCAAGATGTACTCTGCTATGCAGGAATGGGTATTCCCATTCATCAAGACACTTCATACGGATAAAAACAGTGCTTATTCCAAGTATATGGACGATGCCATTTTTAAGCTGCCCACGCCGCTGCTGCTGTCCAAAGTCGTGGATTCATTGGATGAGATTTACCGCTTAATGAACGAATCGCAGGCAGTGGATGTACGCGGCGATACATATGAGTATCTGCTCAGCAAGATCAGCCAGTCCGGCCGGAACGGTCAGTTCCGTACCCCGCGTCATATCATTCGCATGATGGTGGAACTGATGGATCCGAAAGCTGATGATGTGATCTGCGACCCGGCTTGCGGCACCTCCGGTTTCCTTGTTTCTGCGGGTGAATATCTGAAAGAACATCGCAAGGAAGAAATCTTCTTCGACCGACAGAAGAAAGACCACTACATGAACCATATGTTCTTCGGCTACGATATGGATCGCACCATGTTGCGTATCGGTGCCATGAACATGATGACTCACGGTATTGACAATCCTTTTATCGAATACCGGGACAGCCTCAGTGATCAGAATCCGGACAAGGAGAAGTATTCGCTCATCCTTGCCAATCCGCCGTTCAAGGGCAGTCTGGATGCAGATACCGTTTCGGCGGACTTGCTGAAGGTCTGCAAAACCAAGAAAACCGAGCTGCTGTTTCTGGCACTCTTTCTGCGTATGCTGCGCATCGGTGGGCGCTGTGCCTGCATCGTACCGGACGGCGTATTGTTCGGCTCGTCCACGGCGCACAAAGCCATCCGAAAGGAACTGGTAGAGGGTAATCGGTTGGAAGCGGTCATCTCCATGCCGTCCGGCGTGTTCAAGCCATATGCCGGTGTTTCTACTGCAATCTTGGTCTTCACGAAGACCGGACACGGCGGCACGGATAACGTATGGTTCTATGATATGCAGGCTGACGGCTTTTCTCTCGATGATAAGCGCAGTCCGGTGCAGGATAACGATATTCCCGACATCATCGCGCGTTTCCGTAATATAGAGGGCGAAAAAGACCGTCAGCGCACGGAAAAATCCTTCTTCGTGCCCAAGACGGAAATCGCAGAAAACGGCTATGATCTGTCCATCAACAAATACAAAAAGACGGAGTATATCCCCGTGGAGTATCCGCCTACCAGTGAGATTATGGCCCAGCTGCGGAAGCTGGAGAAGCAGATTGGCACTGCGATGGATGAGCTGGATAAGATGCTGCAAGGAGAAAAATAATGACAGAAAATGATAAGCTGCAAATGTTTGAAAACCAACCGATTCGTACAGCATGGGATGAGGAACAGGAAGAATGGTACTTTTCTGTGGTGGATGTAGTTGCTGTACTTACCGATCAACCTGATAGCAGACACGCTGCGAAATATTGGAGTGTGCTTAAGACACGTCTGAAAAACGAGGGAAGTGAACTGACTACAAATTGTAGTCAGTTGAAAATGAAGGCCGCCGATGGCAAGCGCCGTCTGACCGATGTTGCAACCACTGAGCAGCTTTTACGCATCATTCAGTCGATTCCTTCAAAGAAAGCCGAGCCATTCAAAATGTGGCTGGCTATGGTCGGTCGGGAACGCATTGAGGAAATCATAGACCCAGAACTGACGATTGAGCGGGCGCTGGATACCTATGCAAAGAAGGGCTACTCTCCCGAGTGGATTAACCAACGTATGCAGACCATTCGTGCCCGTAAAGAATTGACTGATGCTTGGGATGCCCACGGTGTCAAAAAAGGAAAAGAATACGGGATTTTGACCGATGAGGTTACAAAAGCGTGGTCTGGTATGACGACTCGGCAGTATAAGAATCACAAGGGACTGAAAAAGGAAAATCTGCGGGATAACATGAGTACATTGGAGTTGGCGCTGAATATGTTAGCAGAGGCAACCACAACAGAGCTGACCAATGCACAGAATCCGCGTGGACTGGAAGAAAATCGTGCTGTTGCAAAGCAGGGCGGTAAAGTTGCAGGAAATGCCCGGAAAGAAATTGAATCGCAGACAGGGCGGCCGGTGATTACTTCTGACAACGCGCAGACAATGCTGCTTGGAAACGCCGTAGTCGAAATGATCGAGAGTGTGGCCAAAGAGGACGAAAAGAAATGACAATTCGGATTTGTGGGGATGAACGATGGCAAAATTGATTGAAATCACAGGGAAAGCCCTTTCGGGAGAATGGGGAACTGATGATGAAACGGGATGTGGAATTCCTGTACTCAGAACCACTAACTTCACAAACGAGGGCATTGTTAATTATCGTAATGTGGTTACGAGAACCATTACAAAGAAGAAAATTGCAGAAAAATATCTACGTCAAGGAGATATTATCATCGAAAAGTCAGGTGGTAGCGATAAGCAACCTGTAGGTCGAGTCATTTATTTCGATGGGCCAGATAGCACCTATTTATTCAATAATTTTACTGGTTTACTAAGAGTAAAAGATAGAAATGTATGGTATCCACGATATGTGTTTTATTCCCTTTTTTTTAATTATCGAAGAGGTGGAACAAAAGCATTCGAAAATAAAACAACTGGTCTCCACAATCTAAAAGTAGATGATTATGTGTCTCGATGTGAGGTGAGAGTAGAAAATATTCAAAAACAGGTTGCAATTTGCGAACAACTTGATCGAATTTTTGATATTATCAGAGCGCGTCAGCAGCAACTCCAAAAGCTGGATGAACTAATTAAAGCCCGATTTGTAGAACTCTTTGGGGATTTGGAAAGCAATCCTTTCGATTGGCCGGTGTGTGCCTTGAAGGAATTGGTTAGTATTGAACCACAAAATGGGTTGTATAAGCCTCAATCAGCTTATGTACAGGATGGATCAGGCTTCCCAATCGTTAGGATAGATGCCTTCTACAACGGCAGAGTTACCGACTTTTCAGCACTAAAACGTTTGGAATGTTCTGAATCCGAAGTTCAAAGATATCTGCTTCAGGAGGACGATATTGTTATTAACCGTGTGAATAGCATTGAATATTTGGGGAAATGTGCACATATTAAAGGATTACTTGAAGAAACGGTTTTTGAATCCAACATGATGCGACTTCATTTGGATGATACAGTTATGAATGCAGTTTTTGCCACGAAGTTATTGTGCTCCCAATATATGCACAAACAAATTATGATTCGAGCAAAGAAGGCAGTCAACCAGGCAAGCATTAATCAGCAGGATGTATTAAGCTTTCGTATGTTTGTTCCGCCACTTGAGCTCCAAGAGCAATTCGCGGCCTTCGTCGAACAAACCGACAAATCAAAATCTGTCGTACAGAAAGCCTTGGATGAGGCGCAGCTGCTTTTTGACAGCCTGATGCAGCAGTATTTCGGATAAAATCAATTAAACCAAGGGCAATGCGCCGGTGCAGGATGATGGTACACGGATAAAGGAGTACCATCATGGAAGAAAAGTTAGTGCATATTTTGAACGAAATGGCTGAATATCTGAGCATTTCTCAGATGAAAAAACTGCAGGAGGTACTGCTCAAGAACCTTTCTGAAGCCGAAGCACACAAAACCGAGGTATCTAACACAGAATATCTGCAAATGTTCCTCGATGCCAAGAAAATCGAAGGCTGCTCGGAACGCACACTGCAATATTACCGTGTAACGGTGGAGCACCTGCTGTGCAGCATTTCCACGCCGGTCCGCAAAATGAATACGGAGGAAATCCGCAGTTATCTTTCGGGTTATCAGCAGATCAACGGCTGTGGAAAGGTCACGGTAGATAATATCCGCCGAAATATTTCGAGCTTTTTCTCCTGGCTGGAGGAAGAAGACTACATTTTGAAAAGTCCCATGCGACGGATTCACAAAATCAAAACCAAACAGCAGGTCAAGGAGATTATTTCTGATGAAGCGATCGAGCAGCTGCGCGATCATTGTTCCTGTTCTCGAGATTTGGCTATGATTGATTTGCTGTATTCCACAGGTATTCGTGTGGGTGAACTGGTCAATCTGAATATTGCTGATGTGAATTTTGAAGCTCGAGAATGTGTGGTATTCGGCAAGGGCGACAAGGAGCGCAGAGTGTATTTCGATGCCAAAGCCAAACTGCACTTGCAAAATTATTTGAATAGCCGTTCTGACGGTAATCCGGCACTGTTTGTCACCCTTGATGCTCCCCATGATCGGTTAAAGATCAGTGGTGTGGAGGTGCGTTTGCGCACCTTGGGAAGATGTGTGAATCTGACGAAAATTCATCCACATAAGTTCCGCCGAACGATGGCAACACGCGCGATTGATAAGGGTATGCCTATCGAACAGGTGCAGAAAATCCTTGGCCATTCGCAGATTGATACCACCATGAAATACGCCATGGTCAACCAGACTAATGTGAAAACATCCCACCAGAAGTTTATCGCCTGATACAACTTCGGATTTGTGGGGATGAATGATGAAATACAGACTTGGAGAAATATGTGATGTTGTTTCTGGAGGGACTCCTTCAAGGGCAACCGCAGAATTTTGGGACGGTGGCACTATCCCGTGGATAAAAATAGGAAATATACAGAGAAAGTACGTAGATGAAGCGGATGAGTATATTACACAGGCGGGACTCGAGGGTTCGTCTGCAAAAATGCTTTCAGCTGGAACCATTCTATTTACTATTTTTGCAACGCTTGGCGAAGTAGGAATATTAACAATAGAAGCTTGCACAAATCAAGCTATTGCGGGAATTACTATTAAAAACCAGTCTGATATTTTAACAGACTATCTGTACTATTTCCTTAAATCTCAGAAGTCATGTATAGCTGCTTTGGGACGAGGAGTAGCGCAGAATAACATTAATCTTTCGATATTACGAAATTTCGAGGTGCCGATACCTGACTTGCCGATGCAAAAGCAAATAGTGGCTATACTTGATAAAACTGCGAAGGTTGTTGAAGTCCGTCAGCAGCAACTGCAGCAACTGGACGAACTGGTCAAAGCCCGATTTGTCGAATTGTTTGGTGATGGAAACCATCCGCACATAGCACTGATAGATCTTATAATTGAAGGTGCAGGGCTGTCCTACGGAATAGTGCAACCTGGCGACGATGGCACGGGAGATATGGGAGTTCTACGCCCTGTCGATATGGTAGATGGTAAGATATCGACTGCATCGATTAAGTACATTGATCGTTCTATCGGTGACGGATTCAAAAAAACCGAGCTATACGGAGATGAATTGCTTATTACCGTGAGAGGAACGACAGGAATAACTGCATTAACCGATATCCGCTTCAATGGGATGAATGTCACCCGTGGTATAGCAGTTGTCCGATATGATCGTAATAAAATCAATCCTGTGTATCTGAATGCCTATCTCAATACAGATGAGAGTCAGCGGTACATACAAGAGCATACAAGGGGTGCCACACTGCAGCAAATCAACCTATCTGATTTGCGGGTGCAGCAGATTATGGTTCCTCCATTGGCACTTCAAGAACAGATGGCGGCCTTCATCGAACAAACCGACAAATCAAAAGTTGTAGTACAAGATGAGGTCAATGGTCTTTAGCTGCTATACAATCGTTTTTTGAAAGAGGTGATTATTTATGACCAATTTTGACATTTTTGATGCCATCCCACAATTTGAATCTTTCGCTTCAGTAGCTGTCTCGGCTGAGCGTATTTTACATATCGACGCCTCTGCCTGTGTGTTGAACTGCCGCAGGGCGATGGAGTTCGCCGTGAAGTGGATGTATTCCGTGGATAAAGCACTGGTCATGCCGTATCAAGATACGCTGGTAAGCCTTATGAATACTGAGGATTTCCGTGATATTGTGGGTACGGATATCTGGCGGCGAATGGATTTTATTCGCCGTATGGGCAATAACGCCGCCCATACCGGAAAAAAGATCACCGAAGAGCAGGCGGCGCTGTGTCTGGAAAACCTCTATGTATTTCTGGATTTCGTAGCATATTGTTACGGTGAAAACTATACCGAGGGACATTTTGACCGTGATCTGTTGACACAGCCCCCCGAAATGCCTGCTGTTTCGATGCAAGGGACGACGGAGGTTGATTTGGCGGCACTCATGGCAGAGAATGCCGCACTGAAAGAAGAGCTCACTGCTCGTCGTGCCGTGCAGCAGCAGACCTATGTGCCCAAGCCCCTTGATCTGTCGGAATATAAGACACGTAAGCTGTATATCGACACTATGCTCACCGATGTGGGCTGGACTGAGGGTAAAGACTGGCGGGGCGAGGTGGAACTGCCCGGTATGCCCAATAAGAGTGAGGTGGGATATGCGGACTATGTACTCTACGGCGATGATGGCCGTCCATTGGCGGTGGTGGAGGCTAAGCGCACTTGCGTAGATGTCGCTAAAGGACGACAGCAGGCAAAATTGTATGCTGATCTGCTGGAAAAGGAGTACCACCGTCGTCCGGTCATCTTTCTGACGAACGGCTTTGAGACGCGCATTACTGATAACATCTATCCGGAACGCAGGTGCGCTGCAATTTATTCCAAGCGAGATTTGGAAAAGCTGTTTAATCTCCAGAGTATGCGAACAAGCCTGAAAAACATTATGGTGAACCGCAGCATTGCAGGGCGCTACTATCAGGAGGGTGCAATCAAAGCAACCTGTGATGCCTTTGCGCGCAATCGCCGCAAGGCTCTGCTGGTTATGGCTACCGGTTCCGGCAAGACGAGAACTGTTATCGCTCTGTGTGATGTATTGCTTCAGCACGGCTGGGTGAAGAATATCCTCTTTCTGGCCGACCGTAACAGTCTGGTGACACAAGCTAAACGCAGCTTTGTGAATCTATTGCCCGATCTCTCTGTCACCAATCTCTGTGAGGAGAAGGACAACTATACCGCTCATTGTGTCTTTTCCACCTATCAGACCATGTACAATGTCATTGACAGCGTGCAGGATGAGGCGGGCAAGCTCTTTACCTGCGGCCACTTTGATTTGGTGATCTGCGATGAGGCACACCGCTCGGTTTATAACAAGTACCGGGATATTTTCAACTATTTTGATGCGCCGTTAGTGGGTCTGACCGCTACCCCTAAAGACGAAATCGACAAGAATACTTATGAAATTTTTGAGTTGGAAAACGGCGTCCCTACTTATGGCTATGAACTGGCGCAAGCGGTGAAGGACGGCTATTTGGTGGATTTCCTATCTGTGGAAACAAAGCTGAAATTCATTGAGCAGGGCATTGTTTACGACGAGCTTTCCGACGAGGACAAGGCGGCTTATGAAGACACCTTTGAAGACGAAAACGGAGAGTTACCAGAGCGTATTGCGGCCGCTGCACTGAATGAGTGGATTTTTAACGAAGATACCATTCGGCAAGTGTTGCATACGCTGATATCTAACGGCCTGACTATCGACTACGGCAATAAACTTGGTAAAACCATTATATTTGCAAAGAACCATACCCACGCGGAGAAAATTCTTGAGGTTTTTAATCGTGAGTATCCGTACTTACCCGGCTTTGCCAAGGTCATCGATAATTATATGACCTATGCTCAAAGTGCAATCGACGAGTTTTCTGACCCGAAGAAGCTGCCGCAAATCGCCATTTCTGTGGATATGCTGGATACTGGCATTGATGTGCCGGAAATATTGAATCTGGTATTCTTCAAAAAAGTCATGAGTAAGGCAAAGTTCTGGCAGATGATCGGCCGCGGCACGCGCCTATGCCCCAGTTTGATTGACGGTAAAGATAAGGACAAGTTTTATATTTTTGATTTCTGCGGCAACTTTGAGTTCTTCCGCATGAATAAGGGAAAAGCAACCGCTAATATGATTGCGCTGCAAGGCGCGATTTTCCACCTGAAAGCCCAAATAGCTTTTAAATTACAAGATTTAGCTTATCAAACAGCAGATTTGATTGATTTCCGTAAGACACTTGTGAGTGATATGGTGCGCAAGGTGCGGGAGCTGAACCGTGAAAATTTCGCTGTCCGTCAGCATTTGAAGTATGTAGAGTTGTACAGCAATCAGGATAGTTACAATGCTCTGACCTATGAGGATACACTGTTCATGGAGCAAGAGCTTGCACCGCTTATTATGCCGGAGGAGGACGATGCTAAGGCGTTACGGTTTGATGCGCTTATGTATGGCATTGAACTTGCTTACCTTGTTGGGAAGAAATATGGTAAGGCAAGAAGCGATCTGTTCAAAAAAGTATCCGCTGTGGCGTCTGTTGCCAATATTCCTGAAATCATGGCGCAGTCTGAGTTGCTTGACAAGATTCTGCACACGGACTATGTAGAAAGGGCAGGAATCAACGAGTTTGAGCATATCAGGGAAAATTTGCGCGATCTCATTAAGTACATTCCAATCAGCAGGGTGCGCTATGACACCAATTTTGATGATGAAATCCTATCCATGGAATGGAATGAGTCGGAGTTGGAAAACGATGACTTGAAGAATTACAAGGCAAAGGCGGAATTCTATGTGCGCCAGCATATGGATAACGCCGCTATCTCAAAACTCAAGGGTAATGTACCGCTGACGGTGGAGGATGTTCAGGATTTAGAGAAGATTCTCTGGAACGAGGTCGGCACCAAGCAAGACTATGAGGCTGAGTACGGACAAAAGCCATTAGGTGAGTTCGTCCGAGAAATCGTAGGACTGGATATGAACGCCGCCAAAGAAGCCTTTGCACAGTATCTGAATGATGCAAGCCTTGACAGCAGACAGATTTACTTTGTGAACCAGATTGTAGAGTATATTGTTCACAATGGCATGATGAAAGATTTGTCTGTCTTGCAAGAAACGCCATTTACTGACCAGGGCAGTATCGTGGAGGTGTTTACGGATTTGTCTGTGTGGATGGGGATTCGGCAGACGATTGAAAAGATCAATGCCAATGCAGTTGCAGCGTAACTTAGGAAAGAATTATATAAACCTTTTGAAAAGCAAGTAATATGTTAAACAGCTGGGTAAGGGCCGTAGGAATTTCCTTGTCAAGCTGGATTTGCACTATCAAAACATTCCGGAGCGCATAGCCAAATTTCTGGCTGTGCGTTCCGTTTTTCTGTGTTGATTATGCTTTGTAAAATTTTATAAAAAGTCTTGTCGTTTTTTGCAGGTGTTCACTGACCGTTTTTCTCTGGAGTATAGTGGGGGGATATACTTTCTCGAAAAACATGGTTTCCATGGTCTAATAATTCGGGGGATATAGTGGAGGGAAAGAGGTATTTTACAGCTTGCCAGTAAGATTATAGACGTATTGTATAAATACTGACATTTGATTTTGTGCATGATTAAAAATATTTTTTGAAAACGTGCTTTTAGGGGTATTCACTGGTCTGTTTTTTCGGGGGTATAGTAGAGGGGTAAATAGTTTTTACGCTCTCTTGGTGATTTCTCTCTCTGCTCGCCGCCGCGAGAATGGTGAGGGGGTGCAACCCGGCTGTGTGTAACTGCCGTAGGGAGTATACACAACCGGGTAGGGGGGAGAGGAAAGACGCGAGCGGCGCGGATTTCGTTCCTCTCCCCCTAATCTCGAAAGCGATTTTCACCAGTGTTTTGATAAGATATAAGCATATAGCACAGAAATAGAAACTGAATTTTGTGCAGAAATAAAAATATTTTTTCAAAATGTGCTTTTAGGGTGTTCCACTGGCCTATTTTTTCGGGATGTATAGTAGAGGGGGAAATATTTTCGTTGTTCCTTGACAACAGAATACTCAGGCATCAGGTACAAATTCGGCGCGGAGAGCTGCAGCGGAAAGCTGCGAACTGCGGGTGGCTCCCGTCATGGCAATGACCCGCGCAGAAGATAATGATACTCCCGACCAGTCACAGTCCGAGCGTGAAAAGCGTCGCAGGCAATGAGGTCGGACAACGGATAGGTGAAATTCCTGTGGAATCGGTACGCCGCCGATCGCTTGATGCTTCCTACAGTCGGGGGAGAGATCGAATAGGCTGACAGTAACAGTATAAATCATTATAAAACCTGAAGAATACGGATTCTTCAGCGTGTATTCTTCAGGCTTTGCATTTCCGGAGGTGTCCCATGTAAGTTTACTCATACAAACAGACCGCGAAAGCACCCGATGGATTCCGGTGGTAGTTCCCGACTTGTACGCATAGAAATATACCAGTAGCAGGAGAGGAACAGGAGGTGATTGATCGGCGGTGAGAAAGCAAAAGCTGAATTATCGGTTTCACGACCCGAATCCAAGGGCAGTGACCGCTGATTACTTACTGAAAATTTTCATGGAAGCGAATGAAAACAAGGTACAGAGAGCAATTGAAAACGCCGCAGATATAGCCGACAGCGAAGAAAGGGGACACTCTACATAAAGAGTGCCCTTTTTGACTGTTGTAAAAATAATTATTCTGCGTTAATATATAAATAGAAGATGTAACAGAATGACTTTATTTTAATGGAGAGGTTTACTATGAACATAGCTGCATATTGCCGTGTTTCCACGGACAAGGCCGACCAGCTTAACAGCTTAGAAACACAAAAGGAGTTTTTCTCAGAGTATACACAGCGCACAGGTGATACTTTAGTGCGTCTGTATGCTGACGAGGGTATTTCGGGTACAAAGATCAAAAACCGCAAGGAATTTCTTCGTATGATGGCAGATGCAGAACACGGTCTGTTTGATATGGTCGTGGTAAAGGATATTTCACGGTTTGCACGAAATACGGTCGATCTCCTGCAGAATGTTCGTAAACTGAAAGCGCTGGGAATCGAAACGCAGTTTTTGACTGCCAACATGACCAGCATGGGCAACAGCGAGTTCGTGCTCACGATTTTCGGTGCGCTGGCACAGGAGGAAAGCGCAAACACCTCTAAGCGTATCAAATTCGGCAAAAAAATAAACGCGGAAAAGGGCCGCGTGCCGAATATCGTGTATGGCTATGATAAGATCATCGGTGATTATTTCAACTTGAAGATCAACGAGAAAGAAGCGGAAGTCATTCAGCAGATGTACCGCTGGTATGTTGAGGATGGCTATGGTGCGGCTAAAATATCACAGTTTTTGAATGAGCGCGACTGGCGTACCAAACGCAACTGCAAATGGAGCCAGAACGGCGTGTGTCGTGTTTTGACGAATGAGCTATACACGGGCAAGATCATCAACGGAAAGCAGGAGATCGCAGATTTCCTGACCGGACGGCGTGCCGAAAAGGATGAAACTGAGTGGAGCGTCGTAGAGCGTCCGGAACTGCGTATTATCGAGCCGGAACTGTTTGAACGGGCACAGCAGATCATGCAGTCGCGCGGCAAGGCGTTCAAGGTGGACAGAGAACGACAGAGCAACAAGTATCTGTTTTCGACGCTGATAAAATGCAAAGAGTGTGGATGGTCGTTCCGCCGCACAGTCCGCACCTATAAGAATACCTATGTCCGCTGGGTGTGCTCGGGGCATAATGGACGCGGCGCAGACAGTTGCCCAAACGCAGTAACAGTCGATGAGGACGAATTGATCGAGACGCTTCAGCACTATTTTGCATCTGTGCTGAAGGAAAAGAAAAACGTCATTCGCTATGTGGTCAGAGAATTTCAGCGTGTATACAAAGCGAAAGATGAAAACCTGAATTATGAGAAGGAGTTGAACACAAAGCTGGACAAGCTGAAGAAAACACGGCAGAAGTACATGGATATGTATACAGACGATCTGATATCCCGCGAGGAATTGAATGATAAGATTGGCGGCATGAAAGTGGAGATCGAGCGGCTGGAAAACGAGTTGAAGATGGTGTCCTATCATCTGACAAAAGGAGAGCAGCTGGAAAACATTCTGCATCGCACCTTTCAGGAGATTGAGGATATTACCGATGTACGGGAAATGACAAATGCACAGCTGAAACGACTGATTCAGAAGATCGTGGTAGATAAAGACGGAAACGTGGATATTTATCTGCGTTTGATGGGTGATTTGGGGCTGGATGAAACCGTTCTGATTAACCACGACCGTACATAAGGATATCACAACGCGCCTGCAAAAGCTGAATACCGAGCTGTATGAGCGCGTACAGACCGTTCTGCAGGTGAACAAGCAGGAGCGGCATATACGCGGCGGCAGAGCAACACAGGCGAAATACCGCGCCGAAGCGGCGCAGCGACGCGGTGAAAAATAAAAAAACCGACTTTCCAAGCGGAAAGTCGGCAAACAGAAGCAGCGTGACAGTGTTGCTCTATAAAGGCTTAAAGCAGGCCGAGCTCATGCGCGCAATCGCTGCAGACATTCTTACCCTTGAAGTGGATAATGTCCTTTGCGTTACCGCAGAATACGCAGGACGGCTCGTACTTCTTGAGGACAATATGATCGCCGTCAACGTAGATTTCCAGAGCGTCCTTTACTTCGATGCCCATAGTGCGGCGCAGCTCAATCGGGAGCACGATGCGACCAAGTTCATCAACCTTACGAACAATACCGGTGGATTTCATTTTCAACACACTCCATTTCTTTATCATAAAAAATGTATTACCAAATCCCACTCACTCGGGATGTTGGACGGAAGGGGGGAACACGATATGCTGTCCGTTATCTGGACGGTGTTCCTTTGTATGGCGCTGCTATGCGGTGCGGTCACGGGCAGGCTGGCAGAGGTTACGGCAGCGGTACCCACAGGGGCTTCGGAAGCGATCACGCTGGCGATCAGTATCACCGGGCTGATGTGCTTCTGGAGCGGTGTGATGGAGCTGCTGCAGGCTTCCGGACTGGCAGAGCGGCTGTCCCGTCTGATGGCACCTGTTCTGCGTCCCTTGTTCGGAAGCGCATCGCAGGATAAACAGGCGATGGAAGCAGTAAGCGCCAATGTAACGGCAAATTTGCTGGGGTTATCCAACGCGGCAACGCCGTTGGGATTGCGTGCGTCAGAGCGGCTGTATGTTCTTGCAGGGCGACGCGGAGCGCCGGATACCGTGTTGACGCTGATCGTGCTGAACGCAACCTCAATTCAGCTGATTCCGTCTACGGTGGCGGCGGTTCGTGCGGCTTGCGGAGCACACGCGCCATTTGATATTATGCTGCCGGTGTGGGGAGCTTCTGCGGCTTCCGTTGCGGCGGTGCTGCTCAGCAGCAAGCTGCTGCGTCCTTTTTTTCCGGATGGGGAATAGCGGGACAGGTAAGTGCGCCTTACAAGTAGTATTATCACACATGAAAAGCAAGAAATTTGTCGAATAAGCAAACAATTCTCAAAAAATTTCCAAACGAGGGAAATAATACAAGGAGGGAGATTGTTGCAGATTTTGCAGAACGCGCTCATTCCGGCACTTTTGGCGGGAATCAGCCTGTATGCGCTGTGCAAAGGCGTGGACGTATTTCCAACTTTTCTGCGCGGTGCAGCCGTCGGTTTGAAAACCGCGGTGCAGATACTGCCTGTTATGGTCGGGATGCTGACAGTCGTGTTCATGCTGCGCGCCTCAGGTGCCGTTGATATTGCGGCAAGCGTACTCGCGCCCGCACTGCGTATACTGGGCATACCGAAAGAATGCACAGCCCTGACCCTGCTGAAGCCGATCAGCGGAGGAGGAGGACTGGCGATGGGCAGTGAAATTATACGACGCTGCGGACCGGACAGCTATGCCGGACGCGTGGCCGCAGTGATGCTGGGAGCCTCGGAAACCAGCCTGTACACAATCAGCGTGTACAGCGGGCACCTTGGTTTAAATCGAACCAGATATGCTGTATTTGCGGCATTGTGCGGTGATGTGGCAGCATTTACCGCCTCTGCAGCATTGGTTAGATTATATTTCCCATACAGTTAATATTATATCGTGTATGTTAAAAAATTACCATAGCTTATGTCAAAAATTAGCGAATTAAATAAACATTACTTGTATTCTTTGTGCAATATGCAAAAAATACAGGCTGAGAAGATAAAAAGCATCTATGCCGAAGCACAGATGCTTTTCATATTGCAAAGCGATTACTTCTTTACGATTTCCTTGCCGAAAGGACCATCATAGTCGAAGAAGCCCTTGCCGGTCTTAACGCCCAGCCAGCCGGCACGAACCATCTGACGCATCAGCGGATGCGGACGGTACTTCGGGTCGCCGGTCTCGCGGTACAGCGTCTCCATGATTGCGAGGTTTACATCGTGGCCAACAAGGTCAGCGGTGTGCAGCGGGCCGGACTTCATGCCTGCGCCAAGCTGCATAGCAATGTCGACATCAGCAGGGGAAGCGATGCCATCAGCAACGATACCCATTGCCTCGTTCATCATCGGGATCAGGATGCGGTTTACAACGAAACCGGGACCTTCCTTAACGGCAATCGGGGTCTTGCCCAGGGATGCCATCAAGTCAAATGCGGTCTGGAAGGTTTCGTCCGAAGTCTGGATCGCGCGGGTAACCTCAACCAGCTTCATGATCTGAGCCGGGTTGAAGAAGTGGCAGCCGATGAACTTGTCCGAACGCTGCGGGATGCAGGCAGCCATCTCGGTGATGGACAGACCGGAAGTGTTGGAAGCGAAGATGGTGTGAGCGGGGCAAATCTTGTCCAGATCCTCCAGCAGGTCCTTCTTCAGATCCATGCGCTCCAGAATAACTTCCATGACGAAGTCAGCATTGGCAGCGTCCTTGCGGTCAACCGAGGTCTTGAGGGAAGCAAGCAGCTCGTCCTTGCGCTCTGCGGTCATCTTGCCCTTGCTTACGAGGAACTCGTAATCGTGTGTGATAACGGTCTTGCCGCGCTCGGTGAACTCCGGCTTGATGTCGATCATGGTAACGTCATGACCTGCGTTCAGGAATACCTCAGTGATGCGTGCGCCCATGTTGCCAGCGCCGAATACACAAACTTTCATGCTAAAATTAACCTCTCTCTCTCACTCTTTGCGGATGGATGAACAGGTATTGCGAATATTGATTAGTCAAAACCGCACAATCCGGTTTTGAATTGTGCGGTTCTGCTGTCTCAATGCTTACTTATTCTTGAATTCCTTAGCCGGCTTGTCGCGGTTCTTGTCCAGGAAGTAAGCCATGCCGTACTTCTGATCCTCGGTAGCGAAGCACTGTGCGAAGCAGTTGCCCTCGAACTTCAGAGCGGAGTTCAGGTCGGTCTGCATGCCAACGTTTACAGCTTCCTTAACCAGGGAAACAGCGATCGGAGCCTGAGCAGCGATCTCCTCGGCCAGCTTTACAGCCTCGTCGAGCAGGTTTTCCAGCGGATATACGTAGTTAACCAGGCCCATGTTCAGAGCGTCCTGAGCGGTGTAGTTAGCGCGAGCAGTGTACAGCATTTCCTTAGCCTTGCCTGCGCCTACGAGGCGAGCCAGACGCTGGGTGCCGCCGCAGCCCGGGGTGATGCCCAGACCAACTTCAGGCTGACCGAAGGAAGCGTTCTCGGAAGCGAGACGGATGTCGCAGGACATAGCCAGCTCGCAGCCGCCGCCGAGGCAGAAGCCGTTGATGGCAGCGATAACCGGACGCTTGAAGTTCTCGATCTTCCAGCAAACGCGGTTGGACTCGTTGCCGAACAGCTTGCCCTCTGCACAGGTCTTGGTAGCCATCTCGGAGATGTCAGCGCCTGCAACGAAGGAGTTAACGGTCTTGCCCTTCTTGTTAACGGTGGAAGAACCGGTCAGAACTACTGCATAAACGTTGTCCAGATCCTTAGCCAGCTCGTCGAATGCCTCTTCCAGCTGTGCGTACATGTCGGTGGACAGAGCGTTCATAGCCTTCATGTGCTCGATCTTAACGATCGCAACATGACCCTTTTTTTCGATTACTACGTCAGTCATTTTTAAGACTTCCTTTCAGAATATGTGCTATGAGCGTAAAACGCTCAAAAGCAATCTCCGTTCGGAGATTACCAAACATCCAAAGGATGTTTGCAGTCAAAATAGAACAGAAGCGTGCTTCTGTTCGTAAAAACCCGCGACATGCGCGTGGGTTTTTACACCCCGACCCAGCCGCCGTGGGCGGCGTCGTTCGGGTATCCAAAATCAGTTTCTACGGAACTGATTTTGGTATATAGGGGGCTTTTGAAGCCCCCTATAGCAAGATTTACTTGCAGAGCTCGTCGCGCTCAACGATGATAGCTTCGCCCATACCGCCGCCGATACACATGGTAGCCAGACCGATGGTCAGGTCGCGCTTGATCATTTCGTAGATCAGGGTGGTGGTGATGCGGCAGCCGGCTGCACCGATCGGGTGACCCAGAGCGATTGCGCCGCCGTTTACGTTAACCTTGTCCATATCAAAGCCAAGCTCACGGTTAACAGCAGCAGCCTGTGCAGCAAATGCCTCGTTGGACTCGATCAGGTCGAGGTCAGCAACGGTCAGACCTGCGCGGGACAGAGCCTGACGGGTGGACTCGATCGGGCCTACGCCCATGATGGACGGATCGCAGCCTACAGAGCCCCAGGCACGAACCTTAGCCAGCGGCTTGAGACCGTTTGCCTTAACGAACTCCTCGGAAGCGATGATCATTGCAGCGCCTGCATCGTTGATGCCGGAAGCGTTGCCTGCGGTTACGGTGCCGTCCTTCTTGAATGCCGGGCGCAGCTTGCCGAGGATCTCCAGAGTGGTGTTCGGCTTTACATGCTCGTCGGTATCAAAGATAACGGTTTCCTTCTTCTTCTTAACTTCGATCGGAACGATCTCGTCCTTGAAGCGGCCGTTAGCGATGGCAGCAGCAGCCTTCTGCTGGGAAGCGAGAGCGATCTCGTCCTGCATCTCGCGGGTGATGCCGTACTTTTCAGCTACGTTTTCTGCAGTGATGCCCATGTGGTACTGGTTGAATACATCAAATACGCCGTCGTATACCATCATGTCGACCAGCTTCTTGTCGCCCATGCGAGCACCCCAGCGGGTATCGCGGGAGATGTACGGAGCACCGGACATAGACTCGCAGCCGCCTACCAGCATCATCTTGTTCTCGCCGGAACGGATGATCTGGGTGCCGAGGGAGATGGCACGCATGGAGGAAGCGCAAACCTTGTTCAGGGTCATAGCCGGGGTGGTGATCGGCAGACCGGACTTCAGGCAAACCTGACGTGCTACGTTCTGGCCTACGCCGCCCTGCAGTACCTGACCGAACAGAACCTCGTCGATTGCTTCCTTGTCAACGCCTGCACGCTCGATAGCTGCCTTTGCAGCAGCGGTGCCAAGCTCGGAGGAGTGTACATCGCGGAGGGTGCCGCCGTAAGTGCCGATTGCAGTACGGGCAGCGGAACAGATGTAAACGTTCATTTAGCTGTTTCTCCTTTTCTACTGATGCGGCGAAAAAACTATGCCGCCGCATGGTGATGGAAACTCGATTTTCTTGAGTTCGTTAATATTTTATCAAACCATTCGGCAGAATGCAAGGGAAACTGGTCGATTCTGTAAAATTATATGAAAAGGCCGGTTTCCGTTTGCATAATCTGCACAAATAGAATTGATCAGTCGTTAGCCAGACCCATCAGCTCGTCACGGAAGATGCGAGCGTCCATGGTCTTGATCTCGTCAGCCATCTTCGGAACGAATTCCATCTGGTCGAGGATCTGGGTCTGCAGGTCGATGCCCGGAGCGATCTCGGTCAGGGTAACGCCTTCCGGACGCAGCTCAAATACGCAGCGCTCGGTGATGTACAGAACCGGCTGATGTACCTCGTTAGCGTAATCGCCGGAGAAGGTGATGTGCTCAACCTGCTTAACGAACTTCTTCTTAGCGCCTTCCTGGGTGATAACGAGCTTGCCGTCCTTGCACTCAGTCTTGAGGCCCTTTGCAGTGAAGGTGCCGCAGTAAACAACCTTCTTGGCGTTCTGGGTGATGTCGATGAAGCCGCCTGCACCTGCCAGACGGGTGCCGAACTTGGATACGTTCAGGTCGCCGTTCGGAGCAGTCTCAGCCAGGCCGAGGAATGCAACGTCAAGGCCGCCGCCCTGATAGAAGTCGAACTGTACGTTGTGCGGGATGATGCACTGTGCGTTAGCAGCAGCGCCGAACTGGGTGCCGCCGTACGGTACACCTGCGATGGAGCCTGCCTCAACGGTCAGGGTCATCTTGTCGGAGATGCCTTCTTCAGCAGCTACGTTAGCGATCTTCTCCGGTGCGCCGGTGCCGAGGTTTACGATAGCGTCCTGCGGCAGCTCCATAGCAGCGCGGCGGGCGATGATCTTCTTAGCGTCCATCGGGATCGGCGGGATAGCGTCAACCGGGATGCGGAACTCGCCGGTCAGCGCGCCGTCGTACGGCATGCCGAGGCACTGCATGTTCTCCTCCTCGGTGCCGACTACAACAGAGTCAACATAGATGCCCGGGATAGCAACCAGCTTCGGGTCCAGAGAGCCGCCCTGTACGATCTTCTCAACCTGAACGATTACCTTGCCGCCGGAGTTCTTGCAGGCCTGAGCCATAGCAGTTACGTCCAGAGGACCGATCTCACGATGTACGGTGCAGTTGCCGTACTCATCGCAGTAGGAAGCACGCAGGAATACAACGTTGATCGGGAAGCCCTTGTACAGCAGGCGCTCCTGACCCTCGATGTTAACGATCTTTACCAGATCTTCCTTGGTAACGTCGTTCAGCTTGCCGCCGCCGTTGCGCGGGTCAGCGAAGGTCTTCAGGCCAACGTGAGTGATGGTGCCGATGTTGTGAGCAGCGATATCGCGGTACATGTGCGAGATAACGCCCTGCGGCAGGTTGTAAGCCTCGATCTTGTTGTTCAGAGCCAGCTCGCCGAGCTTCGGAGCACGGTCCCAGTGGCCGCCGATAACGCGCTTAACCATGCCTTCATGGCCGTAATGGTCACCGCCGGTGCCATCGCGGTGGCCCTGACCGGCTGCAAAGAACAGGGTCAGGTTCTGCGGGTGGCCGGTCTCAAGAAAACGCTTCTCGAGAGCCTTGGACAGGGTCTCCGGGCAAGCACAGGATACGAAACCGCCGGTAGCAATGGTATCGCCGTCCTGAACCTTCAGAGCAGCTTCCTCCGGGGTGATGATGCTTACTTTCTTCATGTTTATCAATCCTCCTGATAATAGTGCGACCGGTTTTACAGTGGTCACGCCTGTGACGTGAAAGACCTGATTCTATCTATCGCCTGCGGAATCTCATCCGCTGCGGCAACAACAACACGGTGCGCGGCCTCGATCTCCTCATAGAGATACGGGCAGCCGGTGCAGCCGCGCAGGATCAGCAGTACGTCATAAGGAACACCGTCCTCCGGATAGGAGAATGAGGCGGTGTCCTGCAGGGCAGCGCAAATTGCCTTGTAGGCGTCTCCGCGCTCATAGCGCGGATTGCAGCCGCCGCAGAATTTTACCGTGCAGCGCAGCAAGGCGCACAACCCCTTTCAAGATGTTTCCATATGGGAACAGTATGGTATAACGCAAACACAGGCACTCACGGGTGCTCCATGAGTGCCTATAGTTTGCTCAGAGATTACTTGATGCGAGCAATCTTCTTTGCCAGTTCCTTCTTCATTTCAAGGTTGGACTGACGGGCAATCATGATGCGCTGAGCCTGCGGCGAGCCTGCACCGTGCATGGACTCCGGCAGATAGCCGACAGCTGCAGTACCCATGGTCATGTTCTCGATCAGGCGCAGCAGACGCATACGATCCTCGGTCGGAACGGAAGCAACGCCCTTGAGGTACTTCTCGATGTACGGCTTGAGCTCCGGGTTGCGGTAATCAGCCTCGGACGGCTGGGTTACCATCAGGCCGCCTGCCAGATCCTGTGCCAGACGAGCGATCTCGTATGGGAAGCGGGTAACGTTCTGCTTGCAGACGTTGGCCAGCAGCAGGTCGATCAGGTAGTTGCCTGCCTTGGTCTTGGTGCCCTGAGAGGAGCAAGCGATACCGCAGCAGTACAGGGTCTCGTTCAGGTGGGTCATCTCGATCAGCTTGTCCTTAACGTGGGAAGCCTTGGAGGAGCCAGCCATCTCGCCAGCCAGAGCGGTAGCGCCGATCAGAACGTCGCCTACGCCGACCTTGCAGCCGCCGTAAGACTGGCGGTGATAGCCTGCGAAACGCTCTACAATCATGCCGGCAAACTTAACTTCGCCGTTCAGGAAGATGCGGTCGTTCGGAACGAATACACGGTCGAAGATAACGAGAACTTCGTGGCCGCCGTATACCTTGTTGCCAACGTCGATGTCGTTGTACTCTTCAATCTTGCGGGTGTCGCAGGACTGACGGCCGTAGATCAGGGTGATGCCCTTGGAATCGGTCGGTACAGCGAAGGAGATCGCGTAGTCCTCGTCGCCCTCGCGCATGGAGATGGTCGGCATTACCAGAACCTCGTGAGAGTTTACAAAGCCGGTCTGGTGAGCCTTAGCGCCGGTAACGTATACGCCGTCAGCGGTGCGCTCTACAACGTGCAGGAACAGATCCGGGTCAGCCTGCTTGGACGGAGCGAGGGAACGGTCGCCCTTAACGTCGGTCATAGCGCCGTCAACTGCGAGGTCCTCATCCTGCACGCGGGTCAGGAACTTGAGGAAGTTCTCGTGGTACTTGGTGCCGCAAGCCTCGTCGATCTCGTAGGTGGAGGAGAATACAGCGTTCATAGCGTCCATGCCTACGCAGCGCTGGAAGCAGGCTGCAGTCTTCTGACCGAGCAGACGCTGCATCTTAACCTTCTTGATCAGGTCGTCGGTGGACTGATGCATGTGGGTGAAGCGGTTGATCTTCTTGCCGGAGATGTGGGAGGTAGCAGTCATCAGATCCTGATACTGCGGGTCCTCAGCCAGCTCGTAGGTAGCGGCGAAGGAGTTCAGGGAAGGACGGATAACCGGGTCGTCAACCGGATTCTCTACCTTCTTGCCGAACATATACAGATTGAGGTTCAGCTTGCGCAGGGACTCAATGTACTGGTCTTTGGTCATCATAAGTGATCAAGTATCCTTTCTCATTACAATTTGGTACACATAACATGAATAAAGAAAATAGGGCGGGGAGACGGGACTCCCCGCCCTATTCAGGCGTTACATGCGGAAATTAGAAGCACTCTTTGTATACGCGCTCGCTGAGCTCGATGCTCCACGGACGGTAAGAGTTGGTGATCAGACGCTGCTGGTTTGCATCAACAGACAGTGCAAATGCCTTAACGTCCTCTTCCTTGAAGCCGTACTCATGCAGCGGCTTCAGGTGCAGAACCTTCTCCAGGGTTACGTTCAGGGTGCGCAGAGCGTCTTCCTTGGTGCAGCCCAGGCAGCGAGCAACGATTTCCTTGAACTTGCCCAGCTCGCCAGCCGGCTCGTACTCGTCGTACATCTCGAGGATCTTGCCGAACAGAGCGTAGTTGGACTCACCGTGCGGAACATGGTAGGTGCCGCCGAGCGGGAAGGACATGCCGTGTACGGTTGCACAGCCAGCCTTCAGGAATGCGATGCCTGCGAACAGGGAAGCATGAACGAACTCGCCGAGGTAATCCATACGAGCGTCCGGGCCTTCCAGAGCGATGCGGCGGAAGCCCTCGAGGATCATCTCCATAGCCTTAACGGAGAACATCTCGGAGGTAACAGTCTTGCGGTGCGGGGACAGGAAAGACTCGGTAGCGTGGATCAGAGCATCGATAGCGGATGCTGCGAACGGCTTGTACGGCAGGGTCTTGAGCAGATCCGGAACCAGGCAAACCTTGTTCGGGATGATGTCGTCGGAAACCAGGCCGAGCTTGGTATCGCCGCCGGTCAGCTTGCCGTCCTTCTCGTCCTTAACGATAGCAACAGAAATGTTGGTAACCTCAGAACCGGTACCGCAGGTGGTCGGGATAGCGATAACTTCCTTCTCATGTACAACAGGCTCGCGCTTGAAGTACAGCTCATGTACGGAGGTCGGGCGCTTGCAGCCGAGCAGCTTGCAAAGGTCCATGATAGCACCGCCGCCTACTGCGATTACGCGGTCGTAGGAATCGTACGGAATAGCCTCGTACATGGTCTCGATCATAGCCTCGGAAGGCTCGCCTGCACCGAACTTCTCCTGGAATACGAACTTGCTCTTGAGGCCAAGCTCTTCCATGAAGGGCTTGTAGATGAATTCGTTGGTCAGAACGACGTCGCGCTCGCCCAGCTTGAACTCCTCAGCGAAAGCACCAAAGGTGTCAAACTTGTAAATAGTCGGGGCAATGACGATCTCTCTCTTGTCCTTCATCAGGGAGGCGCTGAAAGCATCCATAGCCATAGTAGAAACATCTCCATTCAAAAATTTTATAAAAGGCCGTGCGGCTTTTTATTACATGATTTTACAGGGTGGTTTTTTCCTGTGTTCTTATTGTAGCAAATTTGCGCCAAAACTTCAACACAAACAAACAATAATTTCATCAAAAATTGACCAACTAAACCTGTACAAAAAGACAATAAAAAGTCCCGCAATCTTATTACGGGACTATTTTAACGTATTTATTGTGATTTGTAAATGGGGTAATGGTGAAAAGTACCGAAAAGTTTTTGTATAATTTTCCGTTCTTTAGCTGTTTTGCGAAAAACGGCTCAAAAATGCCTTGGTTCGCTCATTATGCGTATTTTCAAATACCTCTGTCGGCGTGCCCTCCTCAACGATGGTGCCGCCGTCCATGAACACGACATGATCGGCCACATCGCGGGCAAACGCCATCTCGTGGGTGACGATGATCATGGTGGTGTGCTGGTCCGCCAGTGAGCGGATAACGCGCAGCACCTCGCCGGTCAGCTCGGGGTCGAGCGCCGAGGTCGGCTCGTCGAAGCACAGGATATCCGGCTTGAGCGCGAGCGCACGCGCAATGGCAACGCGCTGCTGCTGACCGCCGGACAGCTGGTGCGGATAGTGGCTCATGCGGCCCTCGAGGCTCATCATCTCGAGCAGCTCGATGGCGCGGTGCTCGATCTGCTCGTGAATCTCGCGTTTTTTCTGCTTGTAGTCCGGGCGTTCCTTGGCCTGCAGCAGGGGAGCGAGCATGACGTTCTCGAGTGCGGTGTACTGCGGGAACAGATTGAACGACTGGAACACCATGCCGAAGTGCAGACGGTTCTTGCGAATCTGCGCATCGCTCTTGGCGGCATGGTCGGCAGCGTCGAGCAGTGTCTCGCCGTTTACGATGATCTTACCCTCATTCGGGGTTTCGAGAAAATTCAGGCAGCGCAGCAGCGTGGTCTTGCCCGAGCCGGACGAGCCGATGATGGCAAGCGCCTTGCCGCGCTCCAATGTAAAACTGATGTCTTTGAGCACCTTGGTAGAGCCGAAGTTCTTATAAAGGTGCTGTACCTCCAGAATAGGCATAACGGCTCCTCCTTATTTAAAGTAATCCATTTTCTTTTCGATCCAGCCGAACAGCAGGGTCAGAATGCCGCTGAACAGCAGGTAGAATACGGCGGTGTAGAACAGCGGCCAGATAATGCCAGGGTTCTTGACGAACTTTTCGCCTGCCCACAGCACCTCGTACACCGCGATGGTACGCGCCAGTGCGGTATCTTTAACAAGGTTGATAAATTCGTTGCCCATCGGCGGGATAACGCGCTTGATGACCTGCAGCAGCGTTACCTTGAAGAAGATCTGGCTCTTGGTCATGCCAAGCACCTGACCGGCCTCATACTGGCCGCTCGGGATACCCTGAATGCCGCCGCGGAAGATCTCCGAGAAGTAGCAGGCGTAGTTGATGACAAAGGACAGCAGAGCAGCGCTGAAGCGCGGCAGCTTGATTCCCCACACCAGAGCAGGGCCATAGTAGATAATGATGATCTGGAGCATAAGCGGCGTGCCGCGGACGATCCAGACGATGATTTTGATGAGTGCGCGCAGTGGTGTAATGCGGCTCATCGAGCCGAAGCTGATAAGCAGGCCGAGCGGCAGAGCGAATACCAGCGTCAGGCAGAAAAGCTGTACGGTGGTAACAAAGCCACCCATCAGGCTGAGTGTTACATTGGCAAACATGTCGTTTCCTCTTTACCTCTTTTTTACTTTGACACATAAGGCAGAAGACGGTAGTCCGCCTTCTGCCTTATATTGAACTGTGGGAATGGGAGATTAAGCCTCCGGATCTACGATTGCTTCCTGTACGCCGTACTTCTGAGCGAAGGAAAGAACGATGCCGTCCTTGTAGGCGCCCTTGTAGAAGTTGTTGAATGCTTCGGTCAGGTCAGAGCCCTTGCGGAAGCCTACAACATAGTTCTCGTCCTCCTCGCCGTTGGCCTCGTTGAGGTTTACGGTGTAGGTCAGGTTCGGGTAGCTGGTGCCCTCGCCGATCATAGCGCCTGCCATCAGCAGGTCGATCACGCAGGCATCAGAGGTGCCTGCGGCAACCTCCATCAGTGCGTCAGCCTGAGACTGAACTGCGGTTGCATTCAGACCGGCAGCCTGTGCAGCAGCCTCACCGGCAGAGCCGGACTCAACAGCGAAGGTCATATCCTTGATGGACTCGATGTCCTTGGCAGCGTCAGCCTTGTCGGACGGAACAACAACAACCTGTGCGTTGGTCGCATACGGGTCGGAACAGTTCATGGAGGTCTTAACCTCATCGGTCAGGGTCATGCCGTTCCAAACAGCGTCAACGCCCTTGGAATCCAGCTCCATGATCTTGTTGTCCCAGTTGATTTCTATGAACTCGGCTTTTACGCCCAGGCTCTCAGCGAAAGCCTTTGCCATGTCCGCGTCAAAGCCGACCCACTCGTCCGAGCCGTCTTCTTTATAATCCATCGGCGCGAAATCCGTGATGCCGATAACCAGCTTGCCGTTGCTCTTTACATAATCCATATCGCTCTCAGCGGAAGCCGAGGTGTCAGCCGCATCGGCATTCGAGTCGTCGGTCTTGGCAGCAGAGCCGCCGCAGCCGGACAGCATGGATACGCTCATTGCGCCTGCCATCAGCAGTGCGAGAAGTTTCTTCGTCTTCATTTTTAGAAAACCTCCTGTAATTCGGTTCATATCTTGTTTACTATTATAACACTTTAGCGCAGAAAATCAACCCCTGATTTTCATGCAGATTTTCAGCATTTTTGAAGGATAATCGGGCGGTATTTTGTGCAAAATCTAAAATAACAGGGTGCAATATATGGAAAAGAGGACGGGGAGCGGTTGGGACGGATTCTCACTCTTTTTTGCGAACCTGTGTTGACCTGTACAAAAAAAGAGATTATAATCATAAGTAAGCATGATTGTTAAAGAATAAACAATGAAGAACAAGTAAGACGGAGGGAATCAGCGTGGATTATACTGCACTGTATCAGCAGAAGCTGACAACGGCGGATGAAGCCGTTAAGGTTGTTAAATCGGGTGACTGGGTAGACTACGGCTGGTGTACGGGTACGCCTGTTGCACTGGACAAGGCACTTGCTGCCCGCATGGGCGAGCTGGAGGACGTAAACTTCCGCGGCGGCGTACTCATGCGCCGACCGGCGGTATTCGATATTCCGAATGCAGCCGACAAGATCACCTGGAACTCGTGGCACATGTCCGGCATTGAGCGCAAGGCCTGCATGGAGGGCTTCGGCTTTTACAGCGCACTGCGCTACTCCGAGATGCCGCGCTGGTACCGCGAGAACGTCCGTCATGTCAATGTAGCCATGATTCAGGTGGCGCCGATGGACGCACACGGCTGGTTCAGCTTCGGTCCGCAGGCTTCGCACCTCAAGGCGATCTGCGATGTATCCGATGTTATCATCGTTGAGGTCAACAAGTATATGCCGCGCTGCCTTGGCGGCTTTGAGGACGGCATTCACATTTCGCAGGTGGATATGATCGTTGAGAGCGACACCGAAATGCCGCAGATGGGCGCAGGCGGCGAGCCGACCGAGGTCGATAAGGCGGTTGCAAAGCTGATCGTGGAGGAAATCCCGAACGGCGCGTGCCTGCAGCTGGGCATCGGCGGCATGCCGAATACCGTAGGCTCGATGATCGCGGAGTCCGACCTGAAGGACCTCGGCGTTCATACCGAGATGTACGTTGACGCTTTCGTTGACATTTCCCGTGCAGGCAAGATCAACGGCTCGAAGAAGGCCATCGACCGCGGCCGTCAGGTGTTCGCGTTCGGCGCAGGCACCCAGAAGCTGTACGATTTTGTAAATGATAATCCGGAGTGCATGTCCGCACCGGTATCCTATACCAACGATGCGCGCACCATCGCACAGATCGACAACTTCATTTCTATCAACAATATCGTGGATGTGGATCTGTTCGGCCAGATGAACGCGGAAAGTGCCGGCATCAAGCAGATTTCCGGTGCAGGCGGTCAGCTGGACTTCGTTCTGGGCGCGTATCTGTCCAAGGGCGGCAAGAGCTTCATCTGCTGCTCGTCCACCTTTAAGAAGAAGGACGGCACGCTCGAGAGCCGAATTCGTCCGACGCTCGAGAACGGCTCAGTCGTTACCGATGCCCGTCCGTGCGCGCACTGGTTCGTCACCGAGTACGGCAAGGTAAACCTCAAGGGTCTGACTGCATGGCAGCGTGCGGAGGCTCTGATCTCGGTTGCGCATCCGGATTTCCGCGAGCAGCTGATTCAGGAAGCGGAGAAGATGCGTATCTGGAAGCGCTCCAATAAGAGATAAAATGCTGTCGCGGAACTACAGTTCCGCACGGTGTTTGCCTGGGTACTGTTTATAAGAAAACGCTCTGTGAAAACAGAGCGTTTTTTCTTATGCGATTATTAAAGTGAAATTCGCAGGATAAACTGCTGATTGCTGACCGAAAAGCTGTATACACCGCCGTATCGCTCGACGATGCTGCAAATGCTGTGCACGCCGATGCCGTGTCCGGCGCGGTCAGAGACCGGCACGCCGTGGCTGAACTGCACCGGCTGCGTGCAGTCGTTGACAACCTGCAGGAAGAACTTTCCAGCTTTTTCGTATGTCTGCACCTCGATGTGTCCGGGAATGCCGTCCGCGCGCTCGCTGCATGCGTGAATCGCATTCTCAAGCGCGTTGGAGAGCAGCACGCACAGGTCGCTCTCGACAAGCGGCAGCTGATTGGGCAGCACGGCATGCACCGCAAGCGGGATGCCCTGCGCCTTGGCGCGGTCGGCAAACGATGAGAGAATCAGGTTTGCGGCCTCGTTTTCGCAGTAAACGGTCACGCGGCTGGCTTCGATTTCCTCGCTGATGGAGTGAATGTACTGCAGTGCCTGCTCATACTGCTCATTCTCGATGCAGGCAGTGATGTACTGCAGATGATGCCGCAGATCATGCCGGTAGGCGCGGGTTTTCTGCTGAGAGATACGCAGTGCTTCAATCTCACGGACGGCCTGATGCACCTGCAGGTCAAGATTGCTTTTCAGCTCCTCCAAACGCAGCCGTGCGTGCTGCTCTTTGGAAATGTGAATCAGGAACAGCAGGTACGCCGCACTGCACACGAACGGCATGAACTCCACGACTACGGCCGAACCGGAGAACAGCAGGTCGGTATAAACGCGGGTGGCATAGTCAAACGCATAGTACACCGCGGGCACAATGCCGAACTGACACTGCACCGCTCGCGAATACTGCGACACCGACCGGATGGCAGGTGCGGCCTTGAGCAGCAGAATGAGCAGCGGCACGGTGACGATTATTTCCACAGCGTACTGCATGGTGTCTCCGCCGGAGAAGATAGCGACCGCGATCAGCGCCAGCCAGCGCCGCAGCTGACAGCACAGGTACGCCGTGAGCACGGAAATCACCGGCCACAGGCGTTCGTGACTGAGCGAGCACAGCGCGAGCACAAGCGGCAGGTGGGTGTGAAGCGGATACAGATAGCGTCCGAAGCCCGGGTCCACACCGAGGTAGGCGATGCCGGACAGGCAGAAGATCATCAGCGTGTACAGCAGCATGCGCTTTTTCGCCTTGGGCGTCCAGTGGATATTGCAGAATGCCGCAGAGAGCGCGATGCCGAACAGCGTAACGGCAACGGAGTTGCAAAGGTCAACGGCGAGTGCAATCATGTCAGGAACACCTGCTCTTTCTGGAAGGCGTGTTCAAGGTACGCGTCCTTGATGTCGTTGAAGCGTCCGCGCGGAATGGGCAGCTCGGCGCGGCTGGACATGACGAGCGTTTTCGGCATGATCGTCTGGATATGCTCTAAATTTACAAGGTAGGAGCGGTGAATGCGCAGAAAATTCCTGTGTTCGGCAAGGCTTTCGCACAGGCTGTCCATGCTGCCGGCGGCTTCGAGCACGGTGCCGTCAGTCTTGTGCAGCAGCAGGGAACGGCGGATGACCTCGCAGTATTCCAGCTTGTCCAGTTCAACGCGCGTGATGCCGGTTTTGCAGCGCAGGATCAGGCTGACGCTGCTCTCGCGCGAGCAGGCGGCAATGACCGAATCCATCAGCCGGAAGAAGCTCTCCGGCCAGATCGGCTTGAGCTGATAGAAATACGCGCCCACCGTATACGACTGCACGGCAAACTCTGCGGATGAGGTGAGAAAGATGATCTTCACGTTGGAGTCGTACTGACGGATCTCACGGGCGGCTTCGATGCCGTTTTCGCCGGGCATGAGCACATCGAGCAGCAGAATATCAAAGCGTGCGCCCTTTTCGATGGACGCCAGCAGCTCGAACGGGCTTTGGAAGGCTGTCGGGGCAATATCGGCGTTGTGTTCCGCACGGTAGCTGCCGAGCAGCTCGTGCAGTTCATCGAGCACGCTGGGATCGTCGTCGCAAAAGCCAATCTGGATCATGGTTCTCGTCTCCTTTCTTTTTATAAAGGGAACAGATCATTTGTAATCGCGGCGGGTCTTGTCGGGTTCCCAGCCCTCGAGCGGGTAGCGCTGCATGGCGCCGAAAATGCGCTCGCGTACACCGGGCATGGTCTTTTCGAGACTTTTCAGCAAATCCTTGATCTCCTGTCGCTTGGTGTTGCCGTCCGCCGGACACGGATTGTGCACGATAGGCAGCTCGTGCCGTTTGGCGAACGAGCGCACATAATGCTCCGGCACATACAGCAGTGGACGAATGAGCGTGATGTCGGCGCGGTCGAGGTAGGTTACCGGCGAAAAGCACGAAATGCGGCCTTCATAAAATAAGGAAAGCATGTAGGTCTCGACTACATCGTCAAAGTGATGGCCGAGCGCAACCTTGCTGCAGCCTGCCTTGCGGGCGGCATCGTGCAGAGCGCCGCGGCGCAGCTTGGCACAGAGCGAGCAGGGATTTTCCTCGTGGCGGATATCAAACACGATAGGGCCGATCTGGGTGGGGACGCGGATGTACTCGACGCCCAGCTTGTCGCACAGCGTCTGTACAGGGGAGAAGTCCATCTCATCATAGCCCATCTCCAATGTAATAGCCACGACTGTAAAGTGGTGCGGATAAAAGCGGCTCAGCTGACTGAGTGCCACGAGCAGTGCGAGCGAGTCCTTGCCGCCGGAAACACCGACCGCAATCCTGTCGCCCTCATCTATCATATGGTAATGGTCCACCGCACGGCGGACATAGGAAAGCATTTTCTGCATAACAGTCTCCTTTTTGATCGTACATATTAAAATTTATCAGAAAACGTCAAAAATCGCAAATGTAAAAAATGAAATGCAAAGTGAGTATTCGAGAGTATGAGAGAGAATAGAAGCGAAAACGAGAGAATGTATTGGATTGAAGATATTTTTTCAAAATTTCGCTTGACTTGCGCAAAATGATGTGTTTTAATAAATATGCTCGTTTCGAGCGATCAATCAGTTGTCAAAGTATTTTTGATATATATAAACGGAGGAAAAAACCATGTCTACTTTTATGGCTAAGGCAGAAAATGTCGAGCGTAAGTGGTATGTACTGGACGCAGCTGGCAAGCCGCTGGGCCGTACTGCTGCAACCGCTGCAATGCTGCTTCGCGGCAAGCACAAGACCACGTTCACTCCCCATGTTGACTGCGGCGATTTCGTAATCATCGTCAACGCTGACAAGGCGGTTCTGACCGGTAAGAAGCTCACCCAGAAGTACTATCGTCATCACACCGGCTGGGTCGGCGGTCTGAAGGAAGTTCAGTACAAGACCCTGATGGCTGAGAAGCCGGAGTTCGCTATGCAGCTCGCAGTTAAGGGCATGCTGCCGAAGAATTCCATCGGCCGTCAGTCCGCTACCCGTCTGAAGGTATTTGCTGGCGAGAACCACAATCATCAGGCTCAGAAGCCCGAGAACTGGGAAAAGTAAGGGAGGATTAACTGATGTATACACCTAAGAAGGCATATTTCTATGGCACCGGCAGAAGAAAGTCCTCTGTTGCCCGCGTTCGTCTTTTCCCGGGCGGCACCGGTGAGATCAAGATTAACAACCGCACCATCGACAACTACTTCGGTCTCGAGACCCTGAAGATGGTTTGCCGTCAGCCGTTCGAAGTAACCGGCACCGAGGGCAAGTTCGACGTAGAGTGCACCGTAACCGGCGGCGGCTTCACCGGCCAGGCTGGCGCAATCCGTCACGGCATCGCTCGTGCTCTGCTGCAGGCTGATTCCGACCAGTACCGCGCAGCTCTGAAGGCTGCAGGCTTCCTGACCCGCGATCCGCGTATGAAGGAACGTAAGAAGTACGGTCTCAAAGCAGCCCGTCGCGCTCCGCAGTTCAGCAAGCGATAATCGACTGCTCAGACTATATCAAAATGGTTCAAAAAGCCCGGAAAATCAAGGTTTTCCGGGCTTTTGCTATATCTAAACGGGCTGATATGGTTTGACCAAATTTGGCAAAACGAGAGCCGATTTCATCCAATTTTTAGTGGTCCGCAAGTGGTTAACTGGCCAAAAAGAGGGCGAAAAGAGGGGGAAGTGGTTCCCAAAGTGGTTAACCGAGAGCCGATTTTTGGGGTGCTTTTCAGCCCTCCTTTCCCTCGTTTTTTGGCTGTGGCAGTTTGGCATAGTTTGAGCTAATTTGAATAATTGAATATGAATTTGATGTAGCACACAGTATAAATGCTGGGTGCTTTTTTCATTTCAGGAACTCGTATTCCGGCGATAGAAAGAGCCGTCACTTCACTGTTAATTTTGAAGTGGCGGCTTTTTCTATTTCCAGAAGCAACAGCAATAATTAGAAATGAGGTGAAGTCAATGAACACGCAAATCATCGCCATTGCCAACCAGAAAGGCGGCGTTGGCAAGACAACGACCTGTGCCAACTTGGGAATCGGGCTGGCGCAGGCCGGAAAGAAAGTCATTCTGATCGACGGGGACCCACAAGGGAGCCTGACAATCAGCCTGGGAAATCCGCAACCGGACAAGTTGCCATTTACATTGTCCGATGCAATGGGCAAAATTCTGATGGATCAGCCTATACGCACTGGAGAAGGTATTCTGCATCATGCGGAAGGCATTGACCTGATGCCTGCGGACATCCAGTTATCCGGTATGGAGGTATCCCTGGTAAATGCCATGAGCCGTGAGACTATCTTGCGGCAATATCTGGACACGCTGAAGGGGCAATACTCCCATATTCTCATCGACTGTCAGCCCTCCCTGGGGATGCTCACGGTCAATGCGCTGGCCGCTGCGAACAGGATCATCATTCCCGTTCAGGCGGAGTATCTGCCCGCCAAAGGGTTGGAACAGCTGCTCTCCACGGTAAACAAGGTAAAGCGGCAGATCAACCCCAAGCTCCAGATAGACGGTATCCTGCTGACGATGGTGGACAGCCGAACCAACTTTGCCAAAGAGATCTCCGCGCTCCTGCGTGAGACCTATGGCAGCAAGATCAAAGTATTCGGCACAGAGATTCCCCATTCTGTCCGGGCAAAGGAAATTAGCGCCGAGGGAAAAAGCATTTTTGCCCATGACCCTGGCGGCAAAGTGGCAGAGGGGTATCGAAATCTGACGAAGGAGGTGTTGAAACTTGAAAAGCAGCGCGAAAAAAATAGAGCTGGCCTCGGTAGATGATCTGTTCTCCACCGAAGAAGGCCGTCAGGATGCAAAGCTGGAAAAGATTCAGGAGATTCCGCTGTCTGAACTGCATCCCTTTAAGAACCACCCATTCAAAGTCAAGGATGACGAAGCCATGATGGAGACCGCTGACAGTATCAAGCAGTATGGTGTTCTGGTTCCGGCGATTGCTCGACCGGACCCGGAGGGCGGTTATGAGCTGGTAGCCGGACACAGGCGGCACAGAGCCAGTGAGCTGGCAGGCAAGGAGACCATGCCAGTCATTGTTCGGGATTTGGATGATGATGCCGCCACGATCATTATGGTTGACAGCAACTTGCAGCGAGAAAGCTTGCTCCCAAGTGAAAGAGCCTTTGCCTACCGCATGAAACTGGAGGCTATGAAGCGGCAGGCTGGTAGGCCAACAAAAGAAAATTGTTCCCAAGTTGGGAACGATTTTGGAAAGAAGTCCAGCGAATTGTTAGCTGAACAGGTAGGCCAGAGTAAAAATCAGATTTTCCGCTACATCCGCCTGACCGAACTAATTCCCGAACTGCTGGATATGGTGGATGAGCGAAAAATCGCTCTCAATCCGGCGTATGAGCTGTCGTTCCTGAAAAAAGAGGAACAGACCCAGCTTTTGGACGCGATGGACAGCGAACAGGCCACCCCTTCTCTCTCCCAGGCTCAGCGGCTCAAGAAATTTAGTCAGGAGGGACATTTATCCATTGATGTGATGCGGGCCATTATGGGAGAGGAAAAGAAAAGCGATCTGGACAAGGTGACATTCACCTCGGACACTCTGCGGAAATATTTTCCCAAGAGCTACACGCCCCAGCGGATGCAGGAAACTATTATCAAGCTGCTGGAACAGTGGCAGAAAAAACGCCAGAGAGATCAGGAACGATGAAAGGAGCCGCCTATGAGGGATATTTCAGCCCGCGAGCTGAAAGGACACAACATTCTTGCCGTGGAGCGTTTTCAGGATAACACCCGCTGGATGATTGAGTTTTCCGTCCTGCGTCCCAGCACAGCTTACGGTAGCCCCGGAGAGGAAATACGACTGTTTTTGACTGAGGACGGGTATCAGGCCGCCCTGCAAAGCCAGCAGCGTCGGGAGATCAAGATCAAGCGTTACGCTCGTGTGATTGAGGGACATATCCTCGATTTCAAACCGGGAAAACACCGCCGCCACTCATAAACAAATCATTACTGCGAAAGGAAAGGATTGAAATGTGTACTGTAAAGGAAATCCGGGAAGCAATCTGGGAGGATTGCCATTCCCAGCATGGTATGGAATTTATAGAGATTGACCGTGTTCTGCAAACTCTGCCATTCTCTCAGGGAAATGACCTGTTGGACAGACCGCCCATTCCCAAGCGCCCCTACCGGCGCAGAAAAAGTGAACAAAACAGCTGACTGTCACAATTCTTTTTACAGGATTGTGGCTTTTTTCATACCCTGAGAAATTTGGAAGGAGTGAGGTCAATGGCCGTATTTCGCATTGAACGAACCAGAGATTATACCGTGATGAGCAATCACCATTTACGCAACGGGAAACTGTCCCTGAAAGCCAAGGGGCTGCTTTCCATGATGCTGTCCTTACCGGAGGACTGGAACTATACCACCAGAGGGCTTGCCGCCATCTGCAAAGAGGGCGTGGACGCTATCGGCGGCGCGCTGCGGGAGCTGGAAACTGCTGGGTACATTGTCCGCCATCAGCTGCGAGACCGGCAAGGTCGGATCAGCGATACCGAGTATGTTATCTACGAGCAACCACAGCCGAAGAACCCGGATACGCCCCAGCCGGATACGGCTTCACCAGATACGGAAAACCCGGATATGGTAAAACCGGATACGGAAAAGCCCGCAGAATTAAATATAGAGAAATCAAATACAGAAAAAACAATTACTTATGGATCAAGTACCGATTCCATTCCCTTCCGGGAGCCAGTGGCAGCACAGCTGCCGGAACGGAAAGGAAGGGATGCGATGTCTGTCTCAGAGATGGAAAGTTATCGGGATTTGATTCTGGAGAACATCGAGTATGACCACATGTGCCGGGAGTTTACCACCTACCGGGAGGACCTGGACGAGATTGTGGAGCTGATGGTGGAGACCGTCTGTGCCAAGCGGAAAACCACCCGGATCGCTGGCAGCGACTTCCCCCATGAGGTGGTCCGCTCCCGTTTTTTGAAGCTGGATTGCTCCCACATCGAGTTTGTCATGGAATGCCTGCGGAACAATACCACCGAAATCCGCAACATGAAGCAGTATCTGCTTGCGGTGCTGTTTAATGCGCCGACCACGATCAGCAACCACTACACCGCACAAGTTAACCACGATATGTACGCAGGCGGCTGGTAAACAGCCGCTTTTCTGCTGCCCGAAAACACCGGGAGAAAGGATTTTGCCATGAAACGACCTCTTGCCTACATTACGGCTCCCTGGAGCAACAGCCAGTATGAGAACGCCGAGAACGCTGCGGCCTACTGCCGTCAGGTGTACGATGCCGGGTATTCGCCCATCTGCCCGGTGCTGTTCCTGCCTACCTTCCTCAAAGACGAGATTCCCCAGGAACACAAGGACGGGCTGGATATGGCGCGGGACTACCTGCGCCGGTCCCATGTGCTGGTGGTCTGCGGCCACGGCATCGACGAGATCGTGAAGAATGACATTGCCACCGCCGAGCGCCTGCGGATCACCGCCACCACCCTGGACGGTATCCTGACCGTGAAGGGCCAGGGACGCGGGAAAGGAGGCGCACGCCATGCTTGAGCGTAAGACCGTGGGCCAGCTGATGGAGGAAATGCGCCTCAAAGCCGGGGCGCAGAACTACCACGGCCATGAGTACATGGATTTGGAGCGGTTTGCCGAGGACACCCGGCACATGATTATCTTCGATGTGCTGACCGACGATTCCCCGGTGGGCTGGAAAGGTGAACGGACCCGCCTGTTTCTGACGGAGGCCGGATACCAGAAAAGCCTGGAGAACCAGGAAAAGGGCCACATCAAGATTCTCAGCCATGCCAAAGTGCGCCAGGGCCATCTGTACTATGACCGCTCCGACCAGCTGCGCTGAAAGGAGCCTGCCATGCTGAAATACCTGCTGCGGCGGCTGGTGGTTCCGCCTTAGTATCAAGTGCCACCCCTGCAAAATCCGTGGAAAGGAGGCGATGACCTATGCAGGAGGAAGTGGAAAACAGGACTTTGACGCTGGTAGTCAGCGGAACAAAGTTTACCGGGCGGTTGATGAAAGCCGCCATCACCAAATACCTTGCCCACCGCAAGGAAAAGAAGCTGCAAAAGCAGAAAAGCCGGGATACCCCCGTGATTCCCCACGGCAAGCAGACGGTGAAACAGCTGATCGGCCAGAATCAGGGCGTTTCCAACATCGAGATCACCGACCCCTCCATCAAGGAGTTTGAGAAGATCGCGCGGAAATACGGCGTGGACTATGCGGTGAAGAAGGACCGCAGCAGCTCCCCACCCAAGTACCTGATCTTTTTCAAGGGTCGGGACGCGGATGCCCTAACCGCTGCTTTTACCGAGTACACCGGGAAAAAGGTCAAGAAGGCGGAGAAATCCGAGCGCCCGTCCGTGCTGGCAAAGCTGAGCCAGTTCAAAGAACTGGTAAAACACGCCGTCGTGGACCGGAACAAGCGGAAGGAGCTGGAACGATGAAAAAGCAGCTGAACATCAAAAAGCTCATTTTGCTGAATCTGCCGTATATCCTGATGGGGCTTTTCTCCACCAACTTCGGTGAAGCGTGGCGGATGACCGTGGGTGCGGACGCTTCGGCAAAAATGCTCTCGTTCTTCTCCACGCTGCCGGTGGCGCTGGCCAGCTGGTGGCCCAGCCTGCACCCGCTGGACCTGCTGGTGGGCCTGTGCTGCGGCGGCGGCCTGCGGCTGGCTGTGTACCTGAAAAGCAAGAACGCCAAGAAGTACAGGCACGGCATGGAATACGGTTCCGCCCGTTGGGGAACCCATGAGGACATTGCACCCTACATCGACCCGGTATTCCAGAACAATGTGATTCTGACGAAAACGGAGAGCCTGACAATGAACAGCCGCCCCAAGGACCCAAAGACCGCCAGAAACAAAAATGTGCTGGTGATTGGCGGCTCCGGTTCCGGTAAGACCCGCTTCTGGCTCAAACCGAATCTGATGCAGATGCACAGTTCCTATGTGGTCACAGACCCGAAGGGAACCATTTTGGTGGAGTGCGGAAAAATGCTCCAAAGGGGCGCACCCAAGCTGGGGAAAGACGGAAAGCCTATGAAGGATAAGCACGGCAAGGTCATTTATGAGCCGTACCGAATCAAGGTCCTAAATACCATCAACTTCAAGAAGTCCATGCACTATAACCCTTTCGCCTATATCCATAGCGAAAAGGACATCTTGAAGCTGGTAACAACGCTGATCGCCAATACCAAAGGCGAAGGCAAGGCCGGAGACGATTTCTGGGTAAAAGCAGAAACCTTGTTGTACTGCGCGCTTATTGGCTATATCCATTATGAGGCTCCGGTGGAGGAACAAAACTTCTCCACCCTCATTGAGTTCATCAACGCCATGGAAGTCCGTGAGGATGACGAGGAGTTCAAAAACCCCGTAGACCTGATGTTTGATGCACTGGAAGCCGAGAAGCCAAACCACTTTGCGGTGCGCCAGTATAAGAAATATAAGCTGGCCGCTGGAAAAACAGCCAAGTCGATTTTGATTTCCTGCGGCGCTCGCCTTGCCGTGTTCGACATTGCAGAGTTGCGTGAGGTCACGGCTTATGATGAGCTGGAGCTGGATACTCTGGGAGACAGGAAAACTGCTCTGTTCCTCATTATGAGTGATACGGATGACAGCTTTAACTTCCTGATCTCCATGTGTTATACCCAGCTTTTCAATCTGCTCTGCGAAAAAGCCGACGATGTGTATGGCGGCAGGCTTCCGGTTCATGTGCGCTGTTTGATTGATGAGTGTGCTAACATCGGGCAGATTCCGAAACTGGAAAAGCTGGTGGCCACCATCCGAAGCCGTGAGATCTCTGCCTGTCTGGTGTTGCAGGCACAGAGTCAGCTCAAGGCGATCTATAAGGATAACGCAGATACCATCATCGGTAACATGGATACATCCATCTTCCTGGGCGGTAAAGAGCCGACTACCCTCAAAGAGTTGGCTGCCGTGCTGGGAAAGGAAACCATCGACACCTACAACACCGGAGAGAGCCGTGGGAGGGAAACCTCCCATTCACTCAACTATCAAAAATTGGGGAAAGAGCTGATGAGCCAGGATGAGCTTGCTGTTATGGATGGAGGCAAGTGTATCCTCCAGCTGCGCGGTGTGCGTCCTTTCCTTTCGGATAAGTACGACATCACCAAGCACCCCAATTTCAAGTACACTGCCGACGCGGATGATAAGAACGCTTTTGACATTGAAGCATTCTTGTCTGCAAGGCTGAAACTCAAGCCCAATGAGGTCTGCGATGTATATGAAGTAGACACAAAGGGCGCTTAATTTCGTTCCGCTTTAGAAGGGAGTGATCTTATCTATTCGCCGCACTTGCCCTCTATGGGCCATTGGCGTACAAAGCGGACAATCGCGAGAAAAAATAATGAAAAAGGAGGACAGCCGGAATCATGCCCCCGGAAACCGGGCGGCAGATTGTTCCGGCTTTTGTATGCCTATGAAACATGACAAACCTATTTTTTAATCAGATTCCGGCTAACAAACTATATGGCATTTTTTGAACAGGCAATCACCGTTCTTCAGACCCTCGTTATCGCGCTCGGTGCCGGTCTCGGTATCTGGGGCGTTATCAACCTGCTGGAAGGTTACGGCAACGACAACCCCGGCGCCAAGAGCCAGGGCATGAAGCAGCTCATGGCTAATTAGATGTAATAAAAGCGGAGAAAGGAAAAGCACAATCCAGACGGAACCGGCGGTGTAGTCAAGAAATATTGTGGAAACGCAAGATTTCTGCTATAATGGGTATAAAACACTTGACGATGGAAAGAAAGGCGGGAAGCCTATGCACATTAGTTATCAGCCACTATGGAACACACTGAAAGAGCGTGGCATGAGGAAAGAGGATTTGCGGCTTGCCGCCGGTCTTACCACAAATATGATTGCCAACATGGGCAAGGGAAAGAATATCAGCATGGAAACGCTGGTTCGCATTTGTGAAGCCTTGAATTGTGGTATTATGAATGTGATTAAATTAGAACAGGACAATATCTAAAGCGATATAATTTTATATTTGATTCGATTTGCACAAAAAATTAAATTTTAATGGTGTATATTTTCTATTGCACCCAATGTAAATAAGTGCTATCATAAAATAAAACAAGTACATTTGAAACATTTTATGATTTGAGAGTGTGCTTGCAGGTTAGTAGCATATTGCCAATAACTGAATACAAAAAATGTAGGTTCTGGTCATTTTAGAAAAGAGTATTGTTTATGAAAAAATTTAGTAAAAGATTGTTTACCTCGTTGGTAGCGTTTTGTATGCTTTTTTCTGTGAGTGCGGTTCCTGCTTTTGCAGCGGAAACAACAACGGAAATAACGGATACTCAACAGCCGGTAGTCATTGGAGAATATGACGGATACTTAACCGATGTTATGATTTCCGATGGTGTCACCAAAAGAGCAGTCGCTAATGTTCGTATTAACTCTTATGCAACTTATGATGAGGATGATGGGATTCAAGTTCATGTGAAGTTGTATGTACCGTGGTATGAATCTCCAAAACCGGAGTTCACTGGTATGACTGGTACAGTTAATGTGCTTATGAACAAAAAATCCACCAATACGGCATTTGCAGAATTAGCCGACGGTGAAGAAACAATCGAAACTGATGTGGATACTGGAAGAACAGGTAATAGCGGAGATAAGGGAACGGTTTCTGTTTCTGGTGTTGCTACCGCTAATAATGCCTTGGCAGGCGGTGGAGCTTTCGCTATTTCTTACCCTGTGACACTTCCCTAATTAAATGCAAAACAGTTGTGAATTAAGGTTGGTAATAGGTAAAATGAAACGGTTATTGGCAATATGCGTATGTTTTTTTATGTGTGTAGGCTTATGTTCGTGTGATTCTTCCCAAACTCGGTCGGTATCATCATATAACTGGTCTTTAGAATTTATTACTGATTTAGATGGTAATATGTTATTCTCAGGTTCAGTGCATGATGACATACCAGTATTGGATTTGACATTGAGTTTTGAAGAAAAAAGTTTTATCTTAACAGATAACACTCATAAACAAGAATGGACAGGTACATATTCGCTTGAAAAGATTGACAATTCTTCTTCGAAACTCGGATTAACTTTTGAAAATTTAGAGGAGCCTGTTACAGGCGTATATGGAACAAGAGTTTATTCTGATGATTCAGAAAGCGCAACAATTACATTACAAACTGATGAAAATATCCTGTCTTTTGTTGGAGAAGATTCATAAATAAAAACAGCCGCTGTAGGAACAAAATCCTACAACGGCTGTTTTTATTTCCACGGCCTGCGCCGGAAGTTCATACCAGACTGTTTTATCAGCGGGGATTTCTTGAACAGCTTTTTCAAAAGGCTTCGTTCCTCTTGTGAGAGCCGCTTGTATTTGAGCCGGAACGCCTTGCAGAATATCTCCGTGAATTGCTGAACCCTGTCCCCCGGAGATTGCATGGCCTTTTGTACTTCCCGTATAAGTTCATCGGCAGGCGTGGTATCCGGCGCACTTTCGCTGTCATTTTCGTGCGCCTTGCGTATATCATGGAGAATGACGTCCCATGTTTTGTGCGTCACATGGCAGAAAAAATCTTCTTCCTCTATCTGACAGGCTTCCAACACTTTGATTGCCCGGTCTGCCGCAGCTTCGGGGTGTTCTTCCAGTACCATAGCCCGTAAAGCAGCCAGTGAGCTGTTTGTGTCATGGAAGTGCATGGTTGCTATCCCGTCCACATAGATTTCTGCGTCTGCCAGCAATTCCTTAAATTTTTCATGGGAGATAATCTCACACAGCAGCCGGTTATTGAAGCGTTCACTTTTCAGCAGTTCCACGACTTCATCACTCAAATGTAATTCTTCTATCGGGGTGTTTTCATATCTCCGATTATTGGTAAGGCCGAGCAGATAGTCAACCGACACCTGATAGAAGTCTGCCAGCTTCAACAGGCTGCCGTGGTTAATTTCCTTGTATTCGTCGTTGTCGTTTTCATAACTGCCGAGGGCTGATTTTGAAATGCCGGTTTCCTGTGCCAGTTCTTCCAGATTCAAGCCCCGTTCCACCCGTAAATCTTTCAGGCGTTCCTGTACGGAAATGCGGGTTTTCATAAACACATCGCTCCTTCCTGCGGCTGGCTGCCGCTGTTATTCCTTATTATACCATATACCGTTCCGAAATCGTGGAATTTTTCGATTTTGGGGCGGTTTTCCTATTTTATGGACATACGGGAAAGGGTTCAAAAATGAGCTATGATTAAGTCAGTTCATCGATGGATTATTTCCAATCGAATGACCGGCCTGATGGGATATGCTCCCCGGCGATGTAGCGCAACGACCTGCGGCAAGGAAATGGAGGAACCTTGACCGCAGCGAGCGTACCAACGGGAACGAAACGCCGCTGTGAGATTCAGGGGCAGGAACGACAGCAGGACAACCCGGCAGAACTGATACCAAAACGCTACCCAAACACGACAAATCGGCGGGGTGTAGTCTGCCCCGTCCGTAATACTATGGGGCATTTCAAAGCGGCTCTATGGCCGTATTTTCCTTGAAAATCGCCCCGAAACATGACACCAAAAACCTTTATCCGCCTGTTCCCGTTGTTACGGCTGAAATGGGCGGATTTTCTATGATAGGAGGCACTATGCCGAGAATGAGCAAGAAACGGAAGTTGGAGCTTTCCTTCTTCCTCAATGACCGGGGGCGTGTGGCCTACAACGACCTGTGCCGGAAGTGCCAGCATAAGTGCAAGCAGAGTTTCCGGGCTGTCGTGATAGACTGCCCCCATTACCTGTCAAAACGAGCCAAGCGAAAGGAGAAAATCAGTTAAATGGAATTTGAATTTATGAGCGCAGACACGGTTCTGCCGCCTTGTATGCCGCTACCCGCCGCAATGCTTCGGCTGCCGATCAGCAGCACAGCAAAAGTCATGTATGCCCGTCTGCTGAACACCACCCTTACGGCAGGGATAGAGGATAGCAACGGCATTTTGTTTGTCCGTTTTCCTATCATGGAATTAGCGGCAGCCCTCTCCCGCAGCCCCGTCACTGTGAAGCGTTCCCTGAAAGAATTGGAGGACATCGGGCTTATCCTGCGGGTGCGCCGGGGTGTGGGAGAACCAAACCGCATTTACACGCTGCTTCCCAAAGGAGGGCTGCCATGATAAATGAGAAGCTGGAAAAGCTGAATCAGGAGATTGCCAAAGGCGAAGCCAGACTGCGGCGGGCGCAGCATGAAGAAAAAATACTGGAACACCAGGTGAAGCAGCTTACCCGGAAGGAACGGACGCACCGGCTCTGTACCAGAGGAGCTATGCTGGAAAGTTTCCTTTTAAGGCCGGAAGTGCTGACAGACGAGGATGTGATGGACATTCTGAAACAGGCATTTTCTCAAAGTGGCATGAAGAAAATAGTTGCAGAAAGCGTGAAAGGGCGGGTAGCCGGGGAATCCCTTACGGAGTAAGGGCGCAACTATACACCGGTCAAGCCGGTGCGTTGCGCCCTGCCGGGGGCTTCCTGCGGAAAGCGGATGATTTTCAGCACCGTTGCGGCTGCTTCCAATCATCACAGGGGACGCTACACTTCCCCTGCGCTGGCTGCGCCAGCTACCCCTTTGTGGACTTGCCGCCCGGGAACACCTTGCGCTGCAAGCTGTTCCCGTCCAGCAAGTTTACAATTTATCTATTCCAAAACAGGACTGCCCGTAGTATAATAAAGCTAATGACGAACACTATCTAAGGAGATGGTTTTATGTATGGATTGATTGCTTTGAATTTCATCATACCCTTTGTTATGGTTTTTGTAGGATATATCTTAAAGAAGCACCCGGTAAAAGATATGACATCCGGTAACGGATACAATACGCCTACATCTCGGAAGTCACAAGAGCATTGGGATTATGCACAAAGCATAGCACCTAATATTTTTATTGGTATTGGCAAAACATTAGGTTTGGTAGAAATCGTTTTGTGTATATCCTTACTTCTTCTTAATATTTCTACACAGACTACCGTATTTGCAGGAGTAGTTGTTGGAATTATTTTTCTGATTTTTGGATTTTATAAAACAGAAACTGGAATTACAAGTAAATTTGCGAACAAAAACTTTTAAGCTATTAGACAGCTTTCCATCATCGAGCCAACCTGACCCGAATCTTCAAAACTGAATACTAATCGCCTACCAGCGACACCACTAAGCAGGAAATCAGAAACGGTTTCCTGCTTTTCTTTTGCCCAAAATCAACCACAGGAAGGAGGAACGCTATGCCCTGTCCACACCATGATATAAAAATAATCCAGCGCAGCAACCACCAGTCAGCCGTTGCGTCTGCCGCCTACCAGAGTGGGGAACGGCTGTTTTCCGAGTACGACCAGAAGCAGAAATACTATTCCCATAAAAGCGAGATTGTCCATACAGAAATCATGCTGCCGCCCCACGCCCCACCAGCGTATGCAGACCGCAATACTTTGTGGAACGCCGCCGAAGCTATCGAGAAGCAATGGAACTCCCAGCTTGCCCGGAGAATCGTGCTTGCCATACCGAGGGAAATCCCCCCGGAACAGCACGCCGACCTTATCCGGGACTACTGCCGGGAGTTTTTTGTTTCTAAAGGCATGATTGCCGATTTTGCCATCCACGACAAAGGGAATGGGAATCCCCACGCCCACATCCTGCTGACCATGCGGGCAATGGACGAAAACGGGAAATGGCTTCCCAAGAGCCGGAAGGTTTATGACCTTGACGAGAACGGCGAGCGTATCCGGCTCCCGTCCGGGAGCTGGAAAAGCCACAAGGAGGATACCGTGGACTGGAACGACCAGAAGTACGGAGAGATCTGGCGGCAGGGCTGGGCGGCTACCGCTAACCGCTATCTGGAAGCCAACGGACGCCCGGAGCGCCTTGACCTTCGTTCCTATGAACGGCAGGGGCTTGATAAAATCCCCACCGTCCATATGGGGCCAGCAGTCAGCCAGATGGAGAAACGAGGGATACAGACCAACATCGGCAACTTGAACCGGGACATCAAAGCCGCCAATTCCCTTATGCAATCTATCCGGCAGATGGTACGCCACCTGAAAGGCTGGATTGCAGACCTGAAGGAGAAAAAAGCCGCCCTGCTGGAAGCCTTGCAGGAATCGAAGGAACCCACCCTGCCGGAGCTGCTGGGGAAATATCTGGATTTGCGCCGGGAGGAACGTACAGGCTGGACAAGCAAAGGCCAGCTTACAGGCAGCGTTGCCGATTTCAACAAGGTTATGGAAGCTATCCGCTATCTGCGGGAAAAGGAGCTGTCCACTGTGCAGAGTTTGGACGCTTATCTGGATACCGTCAGCGGGCAGGCCGTTTCCATCCGGGCAGAGATGAAGCCGAAAGAACAGCGTATGAAAGAAATCAACACCCTGCTTTCCCATATCGCCAACTTTGAAGCCCATAAGCCGGTTCATGTGGAGTATGCTGCCATCCGGTTTAAGAAGCCACGGGAACAGTTTGCCGCCGCCCATCGGGACGAGCTGGACGCCTATAATGCCGCTATCCGTTATTTCAAGGTGCATTTGAAGGAGAAGAAGTACAGCATTAAAAAGCTGAATGAGGAACAGACACAGCTTGCCGGAGAAGTTGCCGGATATAAGGAACGGTTGTCCGCATTACAGGAGGATGTGAAGATTCTCCGGGATGTGCGTCACTGGCTCAATCAGGTTCTTCCGTCTGAACAGTACCGCCAGACCGCCGAGCCGGGAAAGAAACCGTCCATCCAGCAGGCAGTCAAAGGCCGGACGCAGCGTATCCGGGAAGAACAGGCCGAGAAACGGAAGCAGCCCCGCACAGAGAAAAAACAGGATATGGAACTTTAATAGGCGCTTGCTATTTTCTTTTTCGAGAATGACAGGCGCTTTTCTTATTTTCAGGAGGATTTATTTGAATGTATTTAAAGCTGTCAAGCAGTCTGTTACCACCCGGCAGGCTGCGGAGCATTTTGGAATCCGGGTGGGACGAAACGGGATGTGTGTCTGCCCCTTCCATGCTGATAAAAACCCCAGCATGAAGGTTGACCGGCGCTTTCACTGTTTCGGCTGTCAGGCAGACGGGGATGTGATTGACTTTGTTTCCCGTCTGGAAGCTGTCAGTCCGAAGGAAGCCGCCCTCATGCTGGCGCAGGAGTTCTCCATCCCCTATGAGGACAGGGAACCACCCGGCAGGAGAAAACCCAAACCCCGGCAGGAAACCCCGGAACAGCGGTTTTGCCGCATGGAGCGTTACTGCTTCCGGGTGCTGTCCGATTATTACCATCTTCTGCGCCGCTGGAAACGGGACTATGCCCCTAAGATGCCGGAAGAAGCATGGCACCCGCTTTTTGTGGAAGCCTTGCAGAAGCAATCCCATGTGGAATATCTGCTGGATGTGCTGCTCTCCCCGGATATGGAGGAACGGGCAGTCCTTATCGTTGACTATGGAAAGGAAGTGAGCAATCTTGAAAGACGAATGGCAGAGCTTGCCGCCCAAGATACGGCAGGCCGCAGAACAGACCATACAAGAAGCAGCCCCGCCCCGGAGCATTGAGGAAGTAAAGGCCATGCTGGAAAGCACCGAGAAAGGCAGCGTCCGCAACAGTATCCGCAACTGCCTGACCGTCTTTCAGAATGACCCGCTGCTTTCCGGGGCAATCGCAAAAAATCTGCTGACCGAGCGAGTGGACATTGTAAAGCCCATCGGCTACCACCGCATCGGCACCGCCATCACGGACACGGATATGAACTATCTGCTCCTGTATCTGGAAGAAACCTATGGGCTTACCAGTGAGAAAAAGATTACCGCCGCCATCGGGATTGTTGCCAATGAAAACGGCTACCACCCCGTCCGGGACTACCTGAACGGCCTTTCATGGGATGGGCAGGAGCGTATCCGCTATTGCCTGCGCCACTTTCTGGGAGCCGACACCGACCAGTACACCTATGAAGCCCTGCGGCTGTTCCTGCTGGGAGCCATCCACCGGGCATTTTGCCCCGGCTGTAAATTTGAAGTCATGCTCTGTCTGGTGGGCGGTCAGGGAGCCGGGAAATCCACCTTTTTCCGGCTGCTGGCAGTAAAAGACGAGTGGTTTTCCGATGATTTGCGGAAGCTGGATGATGATAACGTGTACCGCAAGCTGCAAGGCCACTGGATTATCGAGATGTCGGAGATGATTGCCACCGCCAATGCCAAGAGCATTGAGGAAATCAAGTCATTTTTAAGCCGACAGAAGGAGGTCTATAAAATCCCATACGAAACCCACCCGGAGGACAGGCTGCGGCAATGTGTGTTCGGCGGCACTTCCAATGCCCTTGACTTCCTGCCCCTTGACCGTTCCGGCAACCGGCGCTTCCTGCCGGTCATGGTGTACCCGGAACAGGCCGAGGTTCACATTTTGGAGGACGAAGCCGCTTCCAGAGCCTATCTTGCACAGGTCTGGGCAGAAGCCATGACGGTTTACCGCAGCGGGGATTTTAAGCTGTCTTTCAGCCCGGAAATGGTGCGCTATCTCAAAGAACACCAGCGGGATTTCATGCCGGAGGACACCAAGGCCGGGATGATACAGGCATACCTTGACCGCTATACCGGCGGCATGGTGTGTTCCAAGCAGCTTTTCAAGGAAGCCCTGAACCACCCCTTTGACGAGCCGAAGCAATGGGAAATCCGGGAAGTCAACGACATCATGAACCATTGCGTGACGGGCTGGAATTACTTTTCCAACCCCCGTGTGTTCCCGGAATACGGCAGGCAAAAGGGCTGGGAGCGTGAAACGAAAGCAACGGACATCAGCAACGGAGCTGAAAAAATCCCGGAAGGATTTGAGGAAGTCACGGAACAGATGGAGCTTCCCTTCTGAAAAATGCAGCCGGTTGCCGACCCTGTTGCACTCCCGTTGCCGAGCCGGTTGCCGGGAAACCCCCCGTAACTGCGGGCTTTTCCCCTTATCAGCAACCAAAACAACAGAAAAATAAAAGAAAATAAAAATAAGAGCCAAACTGCCAGACAGAGATAGTTTTCAGGTTTTTTGAAGCCCGTTGCCGGACTTCGTTGCCGACCTTCTCCTTGTCTGGCTTATTCTATTATGGAGGATAACTGCCTATGGCAAAAACGAAAACAGAGATTCATGTTACCACAGTTTTTGACGGCGAACTGGACGCCACAGACGTCTTTGTGAGCCTGATTGCCCAAAAATATGGGCAGAATACCAGCAAAGAAAATCTTGCGAAAACACAAGATTTAGAGTATAATAAGGATGAGGTTCAGAAGAACCGTGTTCCGTCTGGATTGTGCGGGTAAACGGTTATGATGAACGGATATGAATATACAGACATGGACGCAATACTGGCAGGCAGCTTCCGGGCAGCCATCTATTGCAGGCTTTCCAAAGACGATGACCTTGACGGGGAGAGCGCCAGTATTGCCAACCAGCGGGATATGCTGGAAAAATACTGCGAAAAGCAGGGATGGGAGGTTGTGGCAGTCTATCAGGACGATGGCTACACGGGGCTGAACATGGAGCGCCCCGACCTGAAACGGATGCTCAAAGCCATCGAGCGCAGGCAGATAAACCTTGTCATAACGAAAGATTTATCGAGGTTGGGCAGAAATTATTTGCAGACCGGCACACTCATTGAGGACTTCTTTCCCCGCCACGGCGTCCGCTATATCGCCATGAATGACGGTATCGACACCATGCGGGAGAATAACGACATTGCGCCGTTCAAGAACATCCTCAACGAGATGTACAGCAAGGATATTTCCAAGAAGGTACATTCCTCTTACCTTCTGAAAGCCCAGCAAGGCCAGTTTACCGGCTGTATCGCCCCTTTCGGGTATCAGAAAGACCCGGAGGACAAAAACCATCTGCTGGTGGACGAGGAAACCGCCCCCATTGTCCGGCAAATCTTCCGCTGGGCGCTGGAAGGACACGGCCCGAACTTTATCCGGCGCAGGCTGGAAGAACAGAAGGTGCCTTGCCCTACATGGTGGAACCGGGAACGGGGCTTCCGCAATGTCCGCACTAAATGGGAAAAGAAAGACCCGGTAAACGGGCGGTATATGTGGGATTTTTCGGTAATCAAGGACATCCTGATGAATCCCGTCTATACCGGGGCTATCGCTTCCCAGAAGAAGGACTACCGCTTCAAAATCGGCACCATCGGGGAAAAAAAGCCGCAGGACTGGATTGTGGTGGAGGAACGGCATGAGCCGATTGTTGACCGCAAGAGCTTTGACATCGTGCAGGACAAGCTGAAATCCCGGCAGCGTTCCCGCCAGACCGGGGAAATCAGCCTGTTTGCGGGGCTTCTCAAATGTGGCGAGTGTGGGAAATCACTGACTATCCGCTACACCAACGACAAGCACCCGAAGCAGATTTATTCCTGTAAGACCTATAATGCCTATGGGAAACAGCACTGTACCCAGCACCGTGTGGAGTACGAAACCCTTTACCGCCTTGTGCTGAACAAAATCCGGGAATGTGCGAAGGCCGCCCTGATGGACGGGGAAGCTGTTGCCGGACGGCTTACCAACACCTGTGAAGCCGAGCAGAAAGGCCAGCGGGAAGCGTTGGAGCGTTCCCTGACGAAGCACGAGGAACGGATTGAGGTACTGGAAAAAATGGTGCTGCGGCTCTATGAGGACATGGTTGCCGGACGTATCAGCGAAGCAAACTTCAATCTCATGCTGGATAAGACGCAGAAGGAACAGGCTGAACTAAAGGAACGGGTTGAACAGGGGCGCAGGAAGCTGGCTGATGAAATCCGCCTTGCCGTGGACGCCAAGCAATGGGTGGACGCCATTCAGGAATACGCCGACATCACGGAGCTGGACGCTGCCACCCTCAACCGTCTGATTAAAGAAATCGTTGTCCATGAACACATCGACAGCGATAAGACACGACACATTTCTATTGAAATTCATTTTAATCTCAAACCCATCCCGGAGGTGGAACAGGTCACGGCCTGACCTGTTCCCGCCGGGGCGGTTCTAAAAAAATTCCATAAATTTCTTGACACGCCGCCGCCCGCCATCGAGCAGAGTTTTACACCTATTTTGGTATGAAACAGCTCATGGCCGGTGCTGGTGTAGCCGTGGTAGGCATGGTCCTTGTACCTCTGCTCTCCGGGCTTTTCTCTGTCTAAGCGTCTCCGTATGAAATCCTTGCCGCTCCCGCAGTTTTGCGGGGGCGGCGGAAAGGAGGTTGACACCGTATGGATTTCTTACTTGAAGCCCTGACAAATTGGCTGAAAGAAATGCTGGTGGGCGGCATTATGAGCAACCTTTCGGGGATGTTTGACAGTGTAAATCAGCAGGTCGCGGATATATCCGTACAGGTAGGCCAGACCCCACAGGGATGGAATGGCAATATTTTCAGCATGATTGAGAATCTGTCCAACTCCATCATGGTGCCGATTGCAGGCGTGATCCTGGCTATCGTGATGACCGTAGACCTGATCCAGATGATCGCAGACAAGAACAACCTGCATGATGTGGACACCTGGATGATTTTCAAGTGGGTGTTCAAATCAGCCGCTGCCATCCTCATTGTCACAAACACATGGAATATCGTGATGGGCGTCTTTGATATGGCGCAGAGCGTAGTGGCGCAGGCGGCAGGGGTTATCAATTCGGATGCGTCCATTGACATTTCCTCAGTTATGACCGATCTGGAACCGAGGCTGATGGAAATGGATCTGGGACCGCTGTTCGGACTGTGGTTCCAATCCCTCTTTATTGGCATTACTATGTGGGCGTTATATATCTGTATCTTTATCGTTATTTATGGCCGTATGATCGAAATCTACCTTGTGACTTCGGTGGCTCCCGTTCCAATGGCTGCAATGATGGGGAAAGAATGGGGCGGTATGGGCCAGAATTACCTCCGATCCCTGCTGGCGCTGGGCTTTCAGGCGTTTCTCATTATCGTCTGCGTGGCAATTTATGCTGTGCTGGTGCAGAACATCGCTCTGGAAGATGACATCATCATGGCAATCTGGAGCTGCGTGGGCTACACCGTACTGCTATGTTTTACGCTGTTCAAAACCGGCAGTCTCGCCAAATCAGTCTTTCAGGCGCACTAAAACGGAAGGAGGTTTCCACATTGGCTTATGTACCCGTACCCAAGGACTTAACAAAAGTCAAAACAAAGGTCATGTTCAATCTGACCAAGCGGCAGCTTATCTGCTTCACGGGCGGAGCGCTTATTGGCGTACCGCTTTTCTTTTTGCTCAGAAAACCTACCGGAAACAGTGTAGCGGCTATGTGTATGATGCTGGTTATGCTGCCATTCTTTATGATGGCTATGTACGAAAAGCATGGACAGCCCCTGGAAAAGATCGTGGGCAACATTCTCAAAGTAGCTGTGATCCGTCCCAAGCAGCGTCCCTACCAGACCAATAACTTTTATGCCGTATTAAAGCGGCAGGAAATGCTCGATAAGGAGGTGTATGACATTGTTCACCGCAATAAAAAAATGGCTGCATCGGATGTTCGGGAAAACCGAGGAAAAAACTGTGCAGCCGGTAAAGACAAAGAAAAAGCTGTCTCGCGCCGATAAGAAGCAGATCGAAGCGGCCATTGTCCGCGCCAACCGCACGGACAAAAAAGGAAAATCTGCGCAGGACAGTATCCCTTATGAACGGATGTGGCCGGACGGAATCTGCCGCATATCGGACAGCCACTACACAAAGACCATTCAGTTTCAGGACATCAACTATCAGCTCTCCCAAAACGAAGATAAGACGGCAATCTTTGAGGGTTGGTGTGATTTCCTCAATTATTTTGACAGCTCGATTCATTTCCAGCTGTCTTTTTTGAACCTTGCGGCATCGGAGGAGACCTTTGCTAACTCCATTTCCATCCCGCCCCAGAGGGATGCCTTTGACAGTATCCGCGAGGAATACACCACAATGCTGCAAAATCAGCTGGCCAGAGGTAACAACGGTCTCATCAAGACCAAATACCTGACTTTTGGTATCGACGCAGACAGCATCAAAGCTGCCAAGCCCCGTCTGGAGCGTATTGAGACCGATATACTTAATAACTTCAAGCGTCTTGGTGTAGCTGCCAGAACGCTGGACGGTAAAGAAAGGCTTTCTCAGCTTCATGCAGTATTCCACATGGACGAACAGCTCCCATTTCAGTTTGAATGGGACTGGCTGGCCCCTTCCGGTCTGTCCACAAAGGATTTTATTGCACCAAGCTCCTTTGAGTTCCGCACCGGCAAGCAGTTCCGTATGGGCAAGAAATACGGGGCTGTTTCTTTTTTGCAGATTCTCGCACCGGAGCTGAATGACCGTCTGCTGGCTGATTTTCTGGATATGGAAAGCTCGCTCATTGTGAGTATGCACATTCAGTCGGTGGATCAGGTGAAAGCCATCAAAACGGTAAAGCGCAAGATTACCGACCTTGACCGCAGTAAGATTGAGGAACAGAAAAAAGCAGTCCGCGCCGGATATGACATGGACATCATTCCCTCTGACCTTGCCACATACGGCAGTGAAGCGAAAAAACTCTTGCAGGATTTGCAGAGCCGCAACGAGAGAATGTTCCTTTTGACCTTTCTGGTGCTGAACACAGCGGACAATCCCCGTCAGCTTGGCAACAACATTTTCCAGGCAGGCTCCATTGCCCAGAAGTATAACTGTCAGCTGACCAGGCTGGACTTCCAGCAAGAAGAAGGGCTGATGAGCTGTCTGCCCCTGGGACTCAATCGGATCGAGATCCAGCGAGGACTGACCACCAGTTCTACGGCCATCTTTGTACCGTTCACCACACAGGAATTATTCCAGAACGGCAAAGAAGCTCTGTACTACGGCATCAACGCCCTGTCCAACAATCTCATCATGGTGGATCGAAAGCTGCTGAAAAACCCCAACGGCTTGATTTTGGGTACGCCGGGTTCCGGTAAGTCCTTCAGCGCAAAACGAGAAATCGCAAACTGCTTTTTGCTTACCAGTGATGATGTTATCATTTGTGACCCGGAAGCGGAGTATGCACCTCTGGTGGAGCGTCTGCATGGGCAGGTCATCAAGATCTCGCCTACCTCCACCAACTACATCAATCCGATGGACCTGAACCTGGACTACTCGGATGATGAAAGCCCGCTGTCCCTCAAGTCTGACTTTATTCTCAGCTTGTGTGAGCTGATCGTGGGCGGTAAGGAGGGCTTGCAGCCGGTGCAGAAAACCATCATCGACCGCTGTGTGCGTCTGGTCTATCAGACTTACCTCAATGACCCGCGCCCGGAGAATATGCCCATACTGGAGGATCTGTATAACCTGCTTCGGGAACAGGAGGAAAAGGAAGCTCAGTATATCGCTACGGCCCTTGAAATCTATGTAACCGGCTCCCTCAATGTGTTCAACCACCAGAGCAATGTGGACATTAACAACCGCATTGTCTGCTATGACATCAAGGAACTGGGCAAGCAGCTTAAGAAAATCGGTATGCTGGTGGTACAGGATCAGGTGTGGAACCGTGTTACCATTAACCGTGCCGCCCACAAGTCCACCCGTTACTATATCGACGAGATGCACCTGCTTTTGAAGGAGGAACAGACCGCTGCCTATACGGTGGAAATCTGGAAGCGATTCCGTAAATGGGGCGGTATTCCGACAGGTATTACCCAGAATGTCAAAGACCTTTTGAGCAGCCGCGAGGTAGAGAACATCTTTGAAAACTCCGACTTCGTGTATATGCTCAACCAGGCAGGCGGAGACCGTCAGATACTTGCCAAGCAGCTGGGCATTTCCACACACCAGCTTAGCTATGTGACCCACTCCGGTGAGGGCGAGGGCCTGCTGTTCTATGGCTCCACAATTCTGCCTTTCGTGGACCACTTCCCGAAGAATACCGAGCTTTACCGCATTATGACCACCAAACCCCAGGAACTGAAAAAGGAGGATGAATGATGATGAACCCCAACATTTTGAATCAAAACCCGTTGATGTTTTTTGACAGGGCGGTAAATGCCCAGCGCAGCCAGCTGCTTACGGTCATGGCCGATGCGGTAAGTGAGTGCCGCACGGCGGCAGATCAGGCAGCCGAACTGAATGAGACCGGTCAGGTGGGGCTGCTCCGTCTGGCAGAGGTCTGGAGCACCATCCGTGCCAAGGAAGGTATGGGTGGTCTGGTTCTGGAAGGAACCGAAGCGAAAATCCTGTCCGATGTGGTGGCACAGTTTTACGCCTACCTGTCCGGTTGTATGTTCAACGATCCTGTGGGAATGGCCATTTATGCAGAGCTGCACTACATGATGTCCTCCCTCATGCTGGGAGAATGGTTTGAATAAGGAGCCGCGCCTGCGCTTTACTGATGAGGAACGGTCTGACCCTGCACTGGAAAAGCCGATCCGTAAAGCGGAGAAAGCTGCGGCCAGAGCAGATAAGGCGCAGGCCAATATCCCAAAGAAAAAGGTCAGGCAGACGGTCATCGACCCGGATACCGGAAAAAAGACCTCGAAGCTGACCTTTGAGGACAAGAAAAAGCCACCCTCCAAACTTTCTCAAGGGGTCAAGGAAGCTCCCGTCCATCTGGTTGTGGACAAGCTCCACAAAGAGATCCGGGAAACAGAACAGGACAATGTGGGCGTGGAAAGCGCCCACAAGTCCGAGGAAGCGGTGGAGACCGGCGCTTATCTGGTGCGGGAGGGCTATCGCAGCCACAAGCTGAAGCCGTACCGCAAAGCAGCACAGGCAGAGCGCCAACTGGAAAAGGCAAATGTAAATGTTCTGTACCAGAAATCTTTGCAGGAAAATCCCCAGTTTGCCAGCAATCCACTTTCCCGCTGGCAGCAAAAGCAGGCCATCAAAAAGCAGTATGCCGCCGCCAAACATGCCGGTCAGACTGCTGGAAATACTGCCCAGGCTGCATCCAAAACAGGAAAAGCCGCAAGGACGGTAAAAGAAAAGGTACAGCAGGCAGGGGCATTCGTCATGCGCCACAAGAAGGGTTTCCTGATGGCAGGGGTTTTGTTCCTCATTACCTGTATGCTGATGAATACCATGTCCTCCTGCTCCATGATGGCGCAGAGCATCGGTTCCGTTCTCTCCGGCACCACCTATCCGTCGGATGACCCGGAAATGCTGGCGGTGGAGGCAGATTATGCAGCCAGAGAAGCCCAGTTGCAGGAGGAAATCGACAACATAGAAAGCAGCCACCCAGGGTATGACGAGTATCGCTATGACCTTGGTATGATCGGCCATGACCCTCATGAGCTGGCAGCATTTCTGTCTGCCGTTTTGCAAGGCTACACCCGGCAGAGCGCTCAGGCAGAGCTGGCGCGTGTGTTTGCAGCACAGTATCAGCTGACGCTTACTGAGGAAGTGGAGATTCGCTACCGCACGGAGACCTCCACCGACCCGGAGACCGGCGAGACCACCTCAGAAGAAGTCCCCTATGAGTATTACATTTTGAATGTGAAACTCGCCAGCAAGCCCATTTCCGCTGTGGTGTCGGAGCTTCTGACCCCGGAGCAGATGAAAATGTATCAGGTTTACCGGCAGACCATGGGCAATAAGCCGCTGTTGTTTGGCGGCGGCTCCCCTGATACCAGCGGCTCGGAAGATCTGTCCGGTGTGCAGTTCATTAACGGTACCCGCCCCGGCAATCCTCAGCTGGTGGAACTGGCCAAGCGTCAGGTGGGCAATGTGGGCGGTTATCCCTACTGGAGCTGGTACGGCTTTGACTCCCGTGTGGAATGGTGCGCCTGCTTCGTATCCTGGTGCTATAACCAGGCAGGAAAAAGTGAACCGCGCTTTGCAGGCTGTGAGTGGCAGGGCGTTCCGTGGTTCCAGTCCCATGGACAATGGGGTGCAAGAGGCTATAACAATCTGGCTCCCGGAGATGCAATTTTCTTTGACTGGGATTTGGATGGGACAGCAGACCATGTAGGTATCGTGATCGGTACGGATGGCAGCCGTGTTTATACCGTGGAGGGAAATTCCGGCGATGCCTGCAAGATCAAAAGTTATGACCTGAATTATCAAAGCATTAAGGGCTACGGCCTGATGAACTGGTAACAGAGATTTTTAAGAAGGAGTGATAGACGATGGCAAAGAACAAAATTGAGCGCATTGACCAGGAGATTACAAAGGTCCGCGAGAAGATCGCAGAGTATCAGGAAAAGCTCAAGGCGCTGGAAGCACAGAAAACCGAGGCAGAAAATTTGGAGATCGTTCAGATGGTTCGTGCGTTACGCATGACTCCAGCACAGCTGAACGCTATGCTTTCCGGTGGAATGAACCACGGCAGAGATACAGCACTGTCGGAATCAAATAATCAGGAGGCTACCGCTTATGAATAAAAGAATTTGCAAAACACTTTCCGCCTTTTGCCTGACAATGGTTGTGGCATTTGGCTTTACGATCCCTGCTTTTGCACAGGGGTCAGAACAGGCTCCGGCGGCACCGGCAGAGGATTCTACCAATGACAGCAATGTGATTGTGGAAGAAACAGAACCGGCACCGGCACTTACACCAGATGGCAATGCCGCTCTGGTGGATGATTTTGGTGGCAATAAGCAGCTCATTACCGTTACTACCAAGGCTGGCAACTATTTTTACATTTTGATCGACAGGGCTAATGAGGATAAAAAGACTGCTGTTCACTTTCTGAACCAGGTGGATGAAGCGGATTTGATGGCACTGATGGAAGATGAAAATGTCAAAGAGGAGCCGGCTGCTGTGTGTAGCTGCACGACAAAATGTGAAGCAGGGGCAGTCAATACGGCTTGCCCGGTCTGCGCAACTGATAAGAGTAAATGTACGGGCAAAGCACCGGAACCTCCGGCAGAAACACCGGAGCCGGAAAAAGAGACGCCTGCCGGACTAAATCCGGCTGCGCTGATTCTTCTGCTGGCTCTGCTGGGCGGCGGTGGCGTATTTGCCTACATGAAGCTCATGAAGAATAAACCTAAGACCAAGGGCAATGACAGTCTGGACGATTATGATTATGGCGAGGAGGATTCCGAGGAATGGGAAACCGAGGATGAGGAGTCGGACGAACCGGACGCTGATGGGGGCAGCACAGAAGAAGATGACGAGGACAGCGTGAAATGACCCGTTTCACAGACAGTCCCTATGAACGCATGATGACACGCAGGCCGGAGGGCGGGAGGGAAACTTCCCGTCCTCATTCTTTATCCCGCAACCACCCCTGCTATGGTTGCGGGAGTTATGGAAGTCCCTGCGTAGGTATCTGCCATCGTGAGATGGAACGCTGGCTCAAAGAAAGGAAACGAAAAAAATGAGTGTTCTGATTATATTTATCAAGCTGATTGCTGTTTTTGACCTGCTTGTGATTGCTGTGTATTTTGGCGGCGACATTCTTTCTACCATGTTAAACAAACTTTGGAGAAAGCCAAAGCAGGATGACCCCTTTGATTTCTCCTTAGATACCATGACAGTTTCATTGTCCATAGATTCTATCCGTCAGCTTTATTCCGGTGACGCGGCAGATTTTGTGGAAGAAAAGATCCTGCCAAATGCGGAGAAAACAATGGCCGTTTTGACGGAACAAGAACAGACGGCGGCTCATCTGCTCTTATCCGCTCTGATCGGTTTTCTTGCAGCAGAAGCTCCTATGGATGAACAGAGCTTTCCTTTGATGATGGAACTTCTGAACTGCATGGAAGGGGAAAAAGAAGATGGTTGTCAGGATGCAGTAGATAGTTTACTTGAAGATGCCGCCTGCAATACCCGCCGTCACGAAGAATATTACAGCAATTATCAACGCTACCAGCTGATGCAGGTGGATAAAACCCGTGTCATTTTGGCTTGCCGTATCATCATCAATGACCTGCTGGGGAAACTGTACCGCTATGACTACCGGTTTGGTTATAACCTGCTACTGGATGAGGAAAACAGCATAGAGAAAAAACTGCACACGCCTGTGCGGGAAGAATGGGAGGCTGAAGATTATGAATTTAGTGATTGCTGAAAAACCATCGGTTGCACAAAGTCTGGCTACGGTAATCGGTGCAACTGCTCGTAAGGATGGGTATCTGGAGGGTAACGGCTGGCGTGTCAGCTGGTGCGTGGGCCACCTGGCCGGTCTTGCGGATGCAGACAGCTATGACTCCAAGTATGCCAAGTGGCGATATGATGACCTGCCTATCCTGCCGGAGCATTGGCAGATGGTGGTGGGAAAGGACAAGAAAAAGCAGTTTGATATTCTCAAAAAGCTGATGAACGCCCCGGATGTGACGGAGGTAGTAAATGCCTGTGATGCCGGACGCGAGGGCGAGCTGATCTTCCGCAGCGTCTATGAGCTGGCAGGCTGCCAAAAGCCGATGAAAAGGCTCTGGATTTCTTCGATGGAGGACTCCGCCATAAGGGAGGGCTTTGCAAACCTGCGCCCAGGTGTAGATTATGATGGACTTCGGGATGCTGCTCTCTGCCGTGCCAAGGCCGACTGGCTGGTGGGGATCAATGCCACAAGGCTTTTTTCCGTGCTGTACCACCGCACCCTCAACATCGGGCGCGTGATGTCCCCAACGCTGGCACTGATTGTTCAGCGAGAAGCTGAGATCGACACCTTTAAGCAGGTTCCCTTTTATACCGTGGCGCTGGAGCTGCCCGGTCTTACCGTATCCGGGGAGCGCATGAGTGACCGAGCAAGCGCAGAGCAGCTGAAAGAAGCCTGTCAGGGTGCAGCTGTCACAATCAAAAAAGTGGAGTGCAAGGAAAAATCCGAAAAGCCGCCTGCCCTCTATGACCTGACTACTCTGCAAAGAGATGCCAACCGCCTGCTTGGATTTACAGCCCAGCAGACCCTGGACTATCTGCAAAGCCTGTATGAAAAGAAGCTCTGCACCTATCCCCGTACTGACAGCCGCTATCTGACCGGTGATATGGCAGACAGCCTGCCGGTGCTGGTGAATCTGGTTGCCAATGCTATGCCATTTCGCAAAGGGATCGCCATTACCTGTGATCCGCAGACGGTCATCAACGACAAGAAAGTAACCGACCACCACGCAGTAATCCCTACCAGAAATCTCAAGGATGCAGACCTTTCTGCCCTTCCTGCGGGAGAAAAAGCGGTGCTGGAGCTGGTGGCCCTGCGTCTGCTGTGTGCCGTGGCCCAGCCCCATATCTATTCGGAAACCGTTGTGATTGCAACGTGTGCCGGTAGGAAGTTTACTGCCAAAGGAAAAACGGTGAAGCACCCCGGATGGAAAGCACTGGAGGACGCCTACCGTGCCAAAATGAAGGATGCAGAGCCGAAAAAAGAGGGTGCAGAGAAAGCCCTGCCGGAGCTGACTGAAGGACAGACCCTTTCGGTCTCTGCGGCAATCGTCAAAGAAGGCAAAAGCAGTCCGCCCCAGCACTTTACGGAGGACACCCTGTTGTCCGCGATGGAGACTGCCGGAAAAGAGGATATGCCGGAGGATGCCGAGCGAAAAGGTCTGGGGACACCGGCCACCCGTGCCAGTATTTTGGAAAAGCTGGTATCTGCCGGTTTTCTGGAACGAAAAAAGAGCAGGAAAACGGTGCAGCTTCTTCCTTCCCACGATGCAGTTTCCCTGATCACAGTGCTGCCGGAACAGCTGCAATCGCCGCTTCTGACTGCCGAGTGGGAGTACCGCCTGGGAGAGATCGAGCGCGGGCAGCTTGCCCCAGAGGAGTTTCTGGCCGGGATCAGCACCATGCTGAAAGATCTGGTGGGGACTTATCAGGTCATCAAGGGAACGGAGTACCTGTTCACGCCGCCCCGTGAGGTGGTGGGCAAATGCCCTCGCTGCGGCGGTGAAGTTGCAGAATTGCAAAAAGGCTTCTTCTGTCAGAACAAAGATTGCAAATTTGCAATCTGGAAAAACAACAAATGGTGGGCTGCCAAGAAAAAACAGCCGACCAAGGCTGTGGTGTCTGCGCTGCTGAACGATGGCCGTGTCCGTGTGACGGGGTTATATTCGGAGAAAACCGGCAAGACCTACGATGCCACTGTGGTTTTGGAGGACGATGGACAGTATGCCAATTTCAAGCTGGAATTTGACCAGCGGAAAGGAGGCAGCCGATGAAGCTCTCTTTAGTGGAACGGGAAACCATTCTCCTCTATAACCAGGCAGAACCAATGGCTGAGGTCTACACCCACGATCCCCGCCTGATGGAGAAACTGGAACTGCTGGCAAAAAAGCACCCCGACCAGATCACCCGAAAGGACGCCCATAACTTTACCGTCCCCAAGCGGTGTGTATCAGTCAGGGAGCCATACAGCGCAGAACGCCGCAAAGCTGCCAGTGAGCGTGCGAAAGCCGCCGGATACCAGCCCCCTGTGAAAAAGTCCGGCAGTTAAAGGCACATGGCAGAGAATGTATTTGAAGCAGTCAAGCAGTCGGTCAGCACCAGAGAAGCGGCAGAGTTTTATGGGATAAAAGTCAGGCGAAATGGCATGGCCTGCTGTCCTTTTCACGATGATAAGAACCCCAGCATGAAGGTAGACCAGCGGTTCCACTGCTTTGGCTGCGGTGAAGATGGGGATGTGATCGACTTTATCGCAAAGCTCTTTGACCTCTCCTCAAAAGAAGCGGCGGAGAAACTGGCACAGGACTTTGGCCTGATCTATGACAGTCAGGCCCCTCCCCGCAGGAGGTATGTCCGGCAGAAAAACGAGGCACAGAAATTTCGGGAGGACCGGCAGCGGTGTTATCGCGTACTGTCCGATTACTACTATCTGCTGAAAAAATGGGAGGCCGACAATTCTCCCCGGACACCGGAGGAAGAACCGCACCCCCGTTTTGTGGAAGCAATCCAGAAAAAAACCTATGTAGAGTACCTGTTGGACCTTTTTCTTTATGAAAGTGAAGAAGAACAAAAGGCATGGATTGCAGAACACACAGCAGAAATCACACACTTGGAAAGGAGATTGAAAATCATGGCTGAGAACAAACCCACCAACCGAGAGCGGCTAAGGGAAATCACAGATGGCATCGAGCAGGGGATCAAAGAACTGTTTGAGAGTGAAAAGTATATGCGCTATCTGTCCGTCATGTCCCGCTTCCACCGCTATTCGGTAAACAACACCATGCTCATCTATATGCAGAAGCCGGACGCTACATTGGTAGCCGGATACAATAAGTGGAAAGACCAGTTTGAGCGTCATGTAAAAAAGGGCGAGCGTGGCATTACCATCATCGCCCCCACACCGTATAAGAAGAAAATCGAGGAGCAGAAGCTGGACCCGGATACCAAGGCTCCGATTCTGGATAAAGACGGAAAGATCGTCACAGAGGAAAAAGAAATCGAAATCCCCATGTTTCGTCCGGTCAAGGTCTTTGATGTGAGCCAGACCGACGGGAAACCTTTGCCGGAGCTTGCTTCCTCCCTTTCCGGCAATGTGCCAAATTATGAGGCATTCATGGAGGCCCTGCGCCGCAGCGCACCGGTGCCGATTACTTTTGAAGCAATGGCCGCCGATACGGACGGCTATTTTTCTGCCGATCATCAGAAAATTGCCATTCGCCAGGGCATGAGCGAGGTGCAGACGGTTTCGGCCACAGTACACGAGATTGCCCACAGCAAGCTCCACAATCAGAAAAAGATTCAGATTGCCAATGACGAGCAATATCAGGAAATCGAGCTGTTTGATAAACCCGGTCTGTTCTCCAATGGGCGGATTGTCCGTGATAATCTGCCGGAGGGCGTTTATTGCTATGACCTGCGCGGTTCTGACTACGACCCCGGAGAGCCGGTCTGTGTAGAAGAACAAGTGGTTGTAAACCATGCAGGTTCCGTTCTGCTGACAGAGCCGCTGGAGTTGGCGGAAGATGGACGCCTGAGGCTGACCGAGGAAGAAGGGCTGAATTTTGTTGGCGGCTTTTCTACCCTCACCCAGTTTTTGCAAGAACATAGGAAAGACCGCCACACGGAGGAAGTGGAGGCTGAAAGCATCTCCTACGCAGTCTGCAAATATTTTGGCATCGAGACCGGAGAAAACAGCTTCGGCTATATTGCAAGCTGGAGTCAGGGCAAGGAACTGAAAGAGCTGAGAGCCAGTTTGGAGACCATCAATAAGACCTCCGGCACTTTGATCTGTGACATTGAGCGCCACTATAAGGAAATCTGCAAAGAGCGTGGAATTGACCCCAATACAAAAGCAGAGCCGGAAACCGCCCCGATAGAGCAGCCGACCGGCAATCTGACCTACTATGTAGCAGAGTGCATGGAGTTTCCAAACCTCGGAGAATACCACGATAACCTGTCTTTGGAGGAAGCGGTTCGCATTTATCAGGAGATTCCGGCAGAGCGAATGAACGGGATCAAAGGAATTGGTTTTGAGCTGAAAGACGGAAGCGACTATGAAGGACCTTTTCCGATTTTGACCGGGCAGACCATTGATCTGGATACCATCCAGGCAATCGACTATTACCGTGACAATCCGCTGGTACAGAAAGCGGTAAAGGAACTGGCTGCGGCCATGCCGGAAATGGAGGTGCTGGGGGCGGACGCCAACCAGCAGGAGGCTTTGTTTCTGATCGACGATGCCACCTATCTTCATATCCAGCCCTGTGACAGCGGCTGGGACTATACCCTTTATGATGCCGCGTCCATGAAAGAGATGGATGGCGGTCAGCTGGATATGCCGGAGCTTTCCCGCAAAAATGCAGTTCTCCAGATTTGTGATGACAACGATCTGGACAGCACTTCGCTTAGACACGCTCCCCTGTCTATGATCGAGACCTTGCAGGAAGCGGCCTATCAGCAGATGCAGGCAGAGGCCAGTCAGATGATTGCTTCTTCCCAGCTGCCGGAGGCACAGGAGCAGGCGCTGGATGAATACCCAACGCCGGATGAGCAGGTCTCCACACCGGATATGCAGGAATACGGTTACTCCTATGACGGGATGCTCCCTGTTACCAGAGAACGGGCGCTGGAACTGGACGCTGCCGGGTTGACCGTCTATGTCCTCCATGAAGATAACACGGAGAGCATGGTGTTTGACCCGCAGGAAATCATGGATCATGGCGGTCTTTTCGGTGTGGACCATGAGGAATGGGAGAAAAGCCCTCAGTTCCACGAAAAGGTCATGGAGCGCCAGGAACATCAGCAGGAACGGGAACAGGCATTTCTTGCTCAGAACAGAGATTGCTTTGCCATCTATCAGGTGAGCCGTGACGATCCGCAGAATGTGCGCTTTATGAATCTGGATTGGTTAAAGTCCCATGACATTTCCATAGACCGCAGCAATTATGACCTCATTTACACAGCTCCTCTGAGGGAGTCTGGCACCGTGCCGGAGCAGCTGGAAAAACTCTATCAGCAATTCAATCTGGAAAAGCCCGTGGACTTTCACAGTCCCTCCATGAGCGTCAGCGACATCGTTGCGATCAGGCAGGACGGTAAGGTATCCCGTCATTACTGCGACAGCGTTGGTTTTACCCAGATCCCCGGATTCCTGCCGGAAAATCCGCTGAAAAATGCGGAGATGGCCGTGGAGGACGATTACGGCATGATCGACGGTATCATCAACAATGGCGCAAAAGAGCCTACGGTGGCAGAGCTGGAACAGCAGGCCCGCAGCGGTCAGCCCATTTCCCTGATGGATCTGGCTGCCGCTGCCCATCGGGAGGAACGGGAAAAGAAAAAGTCCGTTGTGGATCAGCTGAAAAGCCAGCCCAAGGCAGAACACAAAAAGATAGCGCCAAAAAAGAGTGCGGAAAGGGAGATTTGATATGGGAAACTTTACTTTTGAGGAAATGAACCTGATGTGCATTTACAATACCGGCAGCCGCACCGGACTGATCGACAGCCTGCGTGAGATGCGCGGCGAGCTGGCCCCGGAGGAAACGGAACTGAGGGAATTGACCGACAGCGCTCTTACGAAGCTCTGTGCGATGACTGATGAGAAGTTTGCCGAACTGGAGCTGTACCCGGATTTTGACCAGTAAACAACATAACCGCAGGGATGGGGTGGCGATCTGCCACCCCGCCTCTTTACCCCAAAACTGAAAGGAGGACAGAACACTATGCCAACCAAAGCTGAACTATATGCACAGATGGCGGACAAGGTGGCAACACAGCTCACGGGGAGCTGGCAGGAATGGGCAGGGTTTCTCACTACTGCTTCCCGCCTTTACAAGTACCCGTTCCATGAGCAGCTGATGATCTATGCCCAGCGACCGGACGCCACCGCCTGTGCGGAGTACGATTTGTGGAATGAAAAGATGGGCCGTTATGTAAGGCGCGGTTCCAAGGGAATCGCTCTGGTGGATGATTCCGGGGACAGACCTCGCCTGCGTTATGTCTTTGACATTTCCGACACCGGAACCCGTGAACATTCCCGCACTCCCTGGCTGTGGCAGTTGGAGGAGCGCCATCTGGATTCCGTGCAGGCCATGCTGGAGCGCACCTATGATGTTTCCGGTGATGATCTTGCCGGACAGCTCACGGAGGTAGCCGGAAAACTGGCCGAGGAATACTGGACGGAGCATCAGCAGGACTTCTTCTATATCGTTGACGGTTCCTTTTTGGAGGAATATGATGAGTATAACATCGGAGTGCAGTTCAAGGCAGCCGCCACCGTCAGCATCACTTACGCTTTGATGTCCCGCTGTGGACTGGAGCCGGAACGCTACTTCGACCACGAAGATTTCATGGCGATCTTTGATTTCAACACCCCGTCCACCATCGGGGCGCTGGGAACAGCGGTCAGCCAGATCAACCAGCAGGTGCTGCGGCAGATCGGCGTTACCGTCCGAAATGCAGAGCGCGAAGCCAACCAAGAAAGGAGCAAGCAAGATGAACAATCCCATGACCTACATCCAGAACGGAGACTATCAGATTCCCGACCTGAAGCTGAGCCAGCAGCCGGAGAAATCCCTGGGCAAGTACGGCAGGATGAGGAAAACCTACCTGAAAGAACACCGTCCCATCCTCTACAACCAGATGTTGCTGAGCGAGAAGCTGTACCCGCACCTCATCGAGATCGACGAGACCGCCCAGAGCAGACTGGAACAGATGATGCCCCAGCTGGCGAAGGAAGCGGGAGCCACCGAGGAACTGAAAGCCAGCGATCCCATGAAGTGGGTGGGCCTGATGAACACCTGCAAAGCCCAGGCAGAGGAGATCCTGATGGTGGAGCTTATCAACAGCTGACCCTAAACCTGTTCCTCTCCGAAGCGGAGCAGATCCAATCCATAGATGAAGCAGAGAATGTAGCGCATACATCCTCTGCTTTTTCTTTTGCTCAAAATGATATTGACCATGTGCTGCGTTTGGGAGGCAATACAGATCGTCAGAGGGAGCGTGTGGTTGCAGCCTTTGAAAAGCAGAAAACCACCGCTGAGATTGCCGAGATACTGAAAACGCTGTACCACGGCGGCAACGGCCTTGGCAGCGTGAGCGCATGGTATGCCGAGGATGGTATCCATCTTTCCCACGGGAAGTCTGTCCGTTATGACAGGTCTGCCCAGGTCATTTCCTGGGAGAGTGCCGCAGAGCGTATCGGGGAGCTTTTGGAGAGTGGTCAGTTTGCCTCCAATGTGGAGCTTGCGGAAGCGGCAGGCTATGAACGCTCCCTCCTTGCAGAAAAGCTCTGGTATCTGTACCACGATTTCAGCGAGGAAGCCAGAGAAGCCGGATATTTGTCCTGCCTGTCCGGTATTCAGAGAACCGGGTTCCCGGAAGAAACTGCATGGCTTGCCGAGCAGCTGAGTGACCCGGCTTTCCGCCAGACACTCAAGGAAGAATACGCCGCCTTCTGGACTGCCTATCAGCAGGACCGTGACCTGTTGCGCTTTCATTACCATAGGCCAAGGGAAATCTGGGAGAACCTGAAAGACCTTGACCTGCCCCGCAGGACCTTTTCTTCGGACCTTTCCCAAGTGCCAACCGTCCAGCATTTCATTACCGAGGATGAGATCGACGCCGCCATGACCGGCGGCAGCAGTTTTGCCGGAGGAAAAGGCCGTATTTATGCGTTCTTCATGGAAAATCATACGGATAAGGAAAAAGTGAGATTCCTTAAAGACGAGTATGGCATTGGCGGACGCTCTCATGCCCTGTCCGGCGCAACACACAGCGGCGAAGATCACGATGGGAAAGGACTGCACTATAAAAAGCAGGACTGCCCGGATGTTCACTTGAACTGGGAAAAGGTTGCCAAGCGCATTACCTCACTTGTCCAGAAAGGCCGCTATCTTACCGAACAGGAACAAGCGCAGTATGACAAGATCCAGGCTGAAAAGGATCTGGCAGAAGAAGATGCCATTCATGCCCAGCAGCCGGAGATAGAGGAAGAAACGCCAAAGCCTACCCTTCGGGAGCAGTTTGAGCAGTATAAGCCTGTGGTGACTGCCGCCATATCTGAGGATGTGGCATATCGAAATGCCTGCGGTCATTCCGACCGTGAAAATGCTGTCATCGAGGGCAATGCTGCTGTACGCCGTGCGGTCCTTGGTTCTAAGGATATGGAGCTGATCCGTCTCTATTCTGATATACCGGAGTTCCGCCAGCGTCTGCACCGGGAAGTGATCGACGAAACCTATCCAAAGCTCCATGAGCTTCTGCGCCCTCTTTCTCAGGAAGATATTGATACTGCCCTTTGTGCATGGAACGGCAATATTGAGAGTAAACACGCCGTTGTCCGCTACATGAAGGATCATGCAAGGGAAAAAGATACCGCCGCATGGCTGGCTCAGGAATACGGCGGCAGCAACAGCCTGTTCGTTGTCCGTGCCGGAAGCCCGGAGGAAACACAGCTGCCATGGCCGAAGGTACAGCGCAGGCTTGCCCAGCTCATTCAGGAGGATCGGTTCTATACCGAAGAAGAACAGGACCGTTTTGACAACATCGACCCCATCGCCATCCGGGAAGCTCTGGAGGAAAGAGGGATTGTCAACGGCCAGGTGGCAGACCCGGAAAAACTGGACAATGATCCATTTATCCAACAGGTGAGGTCAGATGCAGAGCAGATTGCAGATGCCGAGACAGAGCAGACTTCCGAAGTTTCCATTTCCGATGAGGAATATGACGCAGTTCGCCGCCCAATTCCGCAAAGAACCTCCTATGACCCAGCCGCCCCGGTCTATGCCGTGGGCGATACCGTGTATATCGAGGATGACGCCTATCAGATCACCGAGCTGCGGGAGGACACCGTACAGCTTCTGCCCACCGGGATGGTATATCCCATCTACCGGGCAGAGCGCAAAGAACAGTTCGAGCAGCTGCTTCGGGCAGACCGCCGCAATGCTTACTATACCGAGTTTCTTCCTATTGACCCGGACAAGGCAGATCAGGACTTGCGGGATGTATTGGCTCATGGACTGATGGATGAAGCGGATAAAAAGCAGATTTCCACGCTGCTGCAATCCGGCAGGAGCAACAGCGAGATCGCCTACTGGCTGAGCAGAGCCTATTCCGGTGAGATTGAGACACTGAATCTGGAGACCGGCGATATTGTCGATTACCGTACCACGGCACAGGGCATAGAACTGGAAGTCATGGATGCAGAGGAAAAGCGTCTGGCTGTGCTGTATTTCCGCTGGGATGAGGTTGCGCCTTTGCTGCGCGGGATGTATGCCCGTCAGCTGGATGGCTTTGGACAGGAACAGCCCCAACCGGCTACCGAATCCCCGACCTTCCATTCCGAGACCATGGCCGTCTATCCGGGCGATAAGAACAATCTGCCTTATGATGTGGTGGTGGAACGACTGCATATCGAGGAGCCGGAGCCGCCAGCCCCTGTGACTGAGCCGGAGAAAACCTTTGAGGAAGTGCTGGACGAACACCCGGTTTCCATTCAGGTCAATGGCCAGTGGCAGACCTTTCCCAATGCCAAAGCTGCCGAGGAAGCATCTTATGAGGAATACAAGGCTAACCTGCGCCGCAATGCAAAAAACTTCCGCATTACAGATGAGCATTTGGGCGAAGGCGGTCCGAAAGCCAAGTTCCAGGCAAATGTCAATGCGATTCGTTTGCTGAAAGAGCTGGAAGCTGCCAGACAGCAGGCAAGCCCCGAACAGCAGGAGGTTCTTTCTCGATATGTGGGCTGGGGCGGTCTCTCTGATGCGTTTGACCCGGAGAAACCGGCATGGGCTTTAGAGTATGCCCAGCTAAAAGAACTGCTGACCCCGGAGGAATATGCCGCCGCCAGAAGCTCTACCCTCAACGCCCATTACACCAGCCCTACGGTCATTCAGGCCATCTATGAAGCGGTGGACCGTATGGGATTTGAGACCGGAAATATTCTGGAGCCGTCTATGGGTGTGGGCAATTTCTTTGGTATGCTGCCGGAGAAAATGCGAAACAGCCGTCTGTACGGCGTGGAGCTGGACCCTGTTTCCGGGCGCATCGCAAAGCAGCTCTATCCCAAGGCGGACATCACAGTAGGCGGCTTTGAGACCACCGATAGGCGTGACTTCTTTGACCTTGCCATCGGCAATGTACCTTTCGGTCAGTATCAGGTCAATGACAAAGCCTACAACAAGCTGAGTTTCAGTATTCACAACTACTTTTTTGCCAAAGCACTCGACCAGGTGCGTCCCGGCGGTGTGGTGGCTTTTGTGACCTCCCGATATACCATGGACGCCAAGGATTCCACCGTGCGCCGCTATCTTGCCCAGCGTGCTGAGCTGCTGGGAGCGATCCGTCTGCCGAATGACGCGTTCAAAAAGAATGCCGGTGCCGAGGTGGTATCGGACATCATCTTTCTCCAAAAGCGGGACCGCCCGCTGGACATCGTGCCGGAATGGACCCAGATCGGACAGACGGAGGACGGATTTTCCATCAACCGGTATTTTATCGACCACCCGGAAATGGTGCTGGGCAGACAGGCGCCGGTAAGCACTGCTCATGGTATGGATTACACCGTGAACCCTATCGAGGGACTGGAGCTTTCCGACCAGCTGCATGATGCTGTGAAGTACATTCATGGGACTTATCAGGAGGCAGAGCTGCCGGAACTGGGCGAAGGCGAAGCTATTGACACCTCCATTCCTGCCGACCCCAATGTGAAGAACTATTCCTATGCCATTGTAGACGGGCAGGTGTACTACCGGGAAAACAGCCGTATGGTGCGCCCTGACCTCAACGCCACCGCCGAAGCCCGTGTAAAAGGTCTTGTGGAACTGCGTGATTGTGTGCAGGAACTGATCGACCTTCAGATGGATGCAGCGGTTCCGGACAGCATCATTCGGGAGAAGCAGGCGGAACTGAACAGCCTCTATGACAGCTTTTCTTCCCAATGCGGTCTCATCAATGACCGTGCAAACCGTCTGGCCTATGCAGACGATTCTTCCTATTACCTGCTCTGTGCGCTGGAAGTCATCGACGAGAACGGAAAGCTGGAACGCAAGGCAGATATGTTCACCAAGCGGACCATCAAGCCCCATCAGGCGGTGGCTGTGGTGGATACGGCAAGTGAAGCACTGGCGGTGTCCATCTCGGAAAAAGCCCGCGTGGATATGGACTATATGAGCCAGCTTACCGGAAAAACAAAAGAAGAACTGGCCGGAGAGCTGCAAGGCGTAATCTTCCGTGTACCGGGACAGCTGGAGAAAGACGGCACACCCCATTATGTGACTGCTGATGAATACCTCTCCGGCAATGTACGCCGCAAACTGCGTCAGGCGCAACGGGCTGCACAGCAGGACCCGGTTTATGCAGTCAATGTGGAAGCTCTTACCGCCGCCCAGCCCAAAGACCTGGATGCGTCGGAGATTGAGGTGCGTCTGGGCGCTACCTGGATCGACAAAGAGTACATCCAGCAGTTTATGTACGAGACCTTCAACACCCCGTTTTATCTCCAGCGCAGTATCGAGGTCAACTATTCGTCCTTTACCGCTGAATGGCAGATCAAGGGGAAATCTTCTGTATCCTACAACGATGTGGCAGCTTATACCACCTATGGGACCAGTCGTGCCAATGCCTACAAGATTTTAGAGGACAGCCTGAACCTGCGGGATGTCCGCATCTATGACACCATAGAGGACGCAGACGGAAAAGAGCGCCGCGTGCTGAACGCCAAGGAGACCACCCTGGCAGCTCAAAAACAGCAGGCGATCCGGGAAGCCTTTAGGGACTGGATCTGGAGAGACCCGGAGCGCCGCCAGACTTTGGTGCGCCAGTATAACGAAGAAATGAACTCTACCCGTCCCCGCGAGTATGATGGCAGCCACATCACTTTTGGCGGCATGAACCCGGCCATTACCCTGCGGGAACACCAGAAAAGTGCCATCGCCCATGTGCTGTATGGCGGAAATACCCTGCTGGCACACGAAGTAGGCGCGGGCAAAACCTTTGAGATGGTGGCCGCTGCGATGGAAGCCAAACGCCTGGGCTTGTGCCAGAAATCTCTCTTTGTGGTTCCCAACCACCTGACTGAGCAGTGGGCGTCGGAGTTTCTACGTCTCTATCCTTCCGCCAATATCTTAGTCACCACAAAAAAGGACTTTGAGACCCATAACCGAAAGAAGTTCTGCGCTCGTATTGCGACGGGTGATTATGATGCCATTATCATGGGACACAGCCAGTTTGAGCGTATCCCCATCAGCCGGGAGCGTCAGGAACGGCTTCTCTATGAACAGATCGACGAGATCACTGAGGGGATTGCAGAGGTACAGGCCAGTGGCGGCGAGCGTTTTACCGTCAAGCAGCTGGAGCGTACCAGAAAGTCTCTGGAAGCCAGACTGGAAAAGCTGCAAGCCGAGGGGCGAAAAGACGATGTGGTAACTTTTGAGCAGCTGGGTGTGGACCGATTGTTTGTGGACGAGGCCCACAACTATAAAAACCTGTTTCTATACACAAAAATGCGGAATGTGGCTGGTCTTTCCACATCGGACGCGCAGAAATCCTCCGATATGTTTGCCAAGTGCCGCTATATGGATGAGATCACCGGAAACCGTGGTGTGATTTTTGCCACCGGCACCCCGGTCAGCAACTCCATGACCGAGCTTTACACCATGCAGCGTTATCTTCAGTATGAACGCCTGCAAGAACTGAACATGACCCACTTCGACTGCTGGGCTTCCCGATTTGGAGAGACCGTCACAGCATTGGAACTGGCACCGGAAGGCACCGGCTACCGAGCAAGAACGAGATTCAGCAAGTTCTTTAATCTGCCGGAGCTGATGAACCTGTTCAAAGAAGTGGCGGACATCAAGACCGCCGACCAACTGAACCTGCCCACCCCGGAGGTGGAATACCACAACATCGTGGCGCAGCCTACCGAACATCAGCAGGAAATGGTCAGGACCCTTTCGGAGCGCGCATCGCTGGTACACAGTGGAACCGTTGACCCATCCCAGGACAATATGCTCAAGATTACCTCGGATGGCCGTAAGCTGGGCCTGGACCAGAGAATCGTCAACCAGATGCTGCCGGATGAACCTGGCACAAAGGTCAATCAGTGCGTGGACAACATCATGCAGATCTGGCGGGATGGCAAAGCTGACAAGCTGACCCAGCTGGTGTTCTGCGACATTTCTACACCGCAGGCAAAAGCTCCTGCAAGCAAGGCGGCGAAAACGCTGGATAATCCACTGCTTCACGCATTGGAAGGCGCTGTGCCTCTGCCGGAGCAGGAACCGGTCTTTACGGTATATGACGATATTCGTCAGAAACTCATTGCTCAGGGAATGCCTGCCGACCAGATCGCTTTTATCCATGAAGCCAACACCGAAGTGCGGAAAAAGGAGCTGTTCTCTAAAGTCCGCACCGGCCAGGTTCGTGTCCTTTTAGGAAGCACCGCAAAGATGGGCGCAGGCACCAATGTGCAGGACCGTCTGGTGGCACTTCATGACCTGGACTGTCCGTGGAGACCGGGAGACCTTGCCCAGCGCAAGGGCCGTATCGAGCGCCAGGGTAACCAGAATCCTCTTGTCCATGTGTACCGCTATGTGACCGAAGGAACCTTTGACGCATACCTCTGGCAGACGGTGGAGAATAAGCAAAAATTCATCAGTCAGATCATGACTTCTAAATCGCCGGTGCGCTCCTGCGATGATGTGGACGAAACAGCACTTTCCTTTGCCGAGATCAAGGCTCTGTGTGCCGGAGATCCCCGTATCAAGGAGCGTATGGATTTGGATGTGGAGGTATCCCGCCTGAAGCTGATGAAAGCCGACCACCAGAGCAAGCAATATCGTCTGGAGGACCAGCTGCTCAAATACTTCCCGGAGGAGATTGAAAAGCACAAAGGTTTTATCAAGGGCTTTGAATCTGATCTGGAGGTTTTGGCAGCTCACCCGCACCCAGAGGACGGCTTTGCCGGTATGGAGATTCGTGGAGACCTGCTGACCGATAAGGAGAACGCTGGTGCAGCTCTTTTGGATGCCTGCAAGGAGGTCAAAACCTCCGATCCGGTGCAGATCGGCAGCTACCGGGGTTATGCCATGTCCGTGGAATTTTCCGCCTGGAAACAGGAATATACGCTCCTGCTGAAAGGACAGATGACCCACCGGGCAACCCTTGGTACAGACCCTCGCGGAAATCTTACCCGTATCGACAATGCCCTCGCCCAGATGCCCCAGCGTCTGGAGGCGGCAAAGGCCCAGCTGGATAACCTCTATCAGCAGCAGGCTGCCGCAAAGGAGGAAGTCGGAAAGCCATTCCTTTATGAAGAAGAACTGAGAAACAAAAACGCCCGTCTGGTGGAGTTGGATACCCTGCTCAACATCGACGGAAAGGGGCAGGCACACACCGAGTCTGTTGTTGCCAAAAGCACACGGCCTTCGGTGCTGGATACCCTAAAACGCCCGGTGCAACCCCGTAGTACAGACAAGAAACCAAAACAGCATGAGGAGGTGCGATAACATGAATACTAACGATCTGAATACAGCCCTTTATGAAAAGATGGCTGCCGAACAGGACAAGTTCCGGGACTGGCTGAAAAGCCAGCCCCCGGAAGAAGTCTTAAACCATGCCTATGAGTACACCATCCGCGAGGACATCGTGATGGCAATGGAGGAACTGGAGTTGACCGACACCCAGGCTCAGGCACTTTTGGAATCTCCCTCTCCGCTGGCGGATGTGTACCGCTATTTTGAAAAGCTGGAGACCGGCTATATGGATGTGATCCGGGACAGCATTGAAAGCCGTGCCGACGATGTGTGCAGAGCCAAAGAGGAACTGCGAACAACACCGGTCTATCCACATTCTGCTGCCTATGCGTCCGAGCATGGGGAAATGGCACAGTACAACCTCTCATATCAGGCGAACAGCGCCTGCAAAGAAGCCATTGAGCAGACCATCAGCGCCCACTATGCAGAGAATCGGCTGGATACGGAGGCGGCGGTCAAAGATGTGCTGGAAAAGTTCGGGACGGAACGGGTACAGTTTATTCTTGCCAACACCATCCAGCGCAAGAACTATGACGGGCGTATCTCTCAGGACAATAAAGCATGGGCAAAAAACATTCCTACGCTGGAGGACAGCGGCGCTTCCCGCCACTGTGCCTATCTGGTGGTAGATCAGGTCAATCCCGGTTTGACCGACCTGTTCACCAGACAGTTCCGAAAAGTCGCTCAAGAACAGCAGAAAAGTTCTGTCCTGCAAAAGCTCAAACAGGAGTTGCCCGCCCATAAGTCTGCCGCCCCGAAAAAACGGGAGCCGGAGCGATAACCATGGCAAAGCGCAAGCGGGATGTTCCGGTTTTGTTTTGGGTGTCCGCAGAAGAACTGGAGCTGATCCATCAAAAGATGCAGCAATACGGGACAGAGAATTTGAGTGCTTATCTGCGGAAAATGGCGCTGGATGGTTATGTGGTCAAGTTGGAACTGCCAGAGCTGAAGGAGTTGGTCTCCCTGATGCGCCGAAGCAGCAACAACTTGAACCAGCTGACCCGCAAAGTGCATGAGACCGGGCGGGTTTATAATGCTGACTTGGAGGATATATCCCAGCGGCAGGAACAACTGTGGGAGGGTGTGAAGGAAATCCTTACCCAACTCTCCAAACTTTCATAACAGGGATAGATACTCCATTTGCGGAGGGAGGAACGGCGTTTCTTCGCCGCACCTTCCTCCGCTTTTTCTTTTTGTCTGTATCCTTGTCTTTTGCCTGTCCGTACCGGATAATATGAGTAGAATAAGAAGCGTAGCAAAGGAGTGAAAACAGATGCTGACCTTTGAAAAGGTGCTGGAGATTTTTGCGGATTACCTGACCGCAGACGAGACCATAGAAGTTTATATCAGCCGCCATGGATGTGTAAGAGTTGAATTTGACCAAGATTTTCACTATTGCTCTGGCGAGGTGTGCCATACTCCCAAGGAACTGTTCAATCTCTTAACTGATGATTACCGGACTTATGTGGAGATTGAACTGACCAAAGGCAGACGGGAGTTGACGGAAGATGATGAGAGAGAAGCGGATGCCCTGTGCAAACGGTATCTGGAGCGTTGGAAGGAGGAACAGGAATGAAGATTTTGAAATGTCTGCTGATGATCGTAACTGCACCGGTCGTTTTGGTGTTGACGCTTTTTGTCTGGCTCTGCACGGGGCTGATCTACATATCCGGTCTGGTGCTTGGTCTACTAAGCACGGTAATTGCTCTGCTTGGCGTGGCTGTGCTTATTACCTATTCCCCGCAGAATGGTGCAATTTTGCTGATTATGGCATTTTTGATTAGCCCGATGGGGCTGCCGCTGGCTGCGATCTGGCTGCTGGGAAAGGTGCAGAGTTTGAAATTTGCGATCCAGGATTGGGTGTATGGGTAAATGATGTGAATATAATTTGGAATGAAAAAGAAGCAGGACAATGGGAGATGAGACCCAATGCCCTGCTTCTCTGTTTATTCGGAACGAACTGTAATATATTTTTGATTGCGACTTTTAGGTTTATCGGGAATAGTCATTTCTAATTGCCCGGATTCTAAAAGCGGATTGATATGCTTCAAGGTGAAGTTTCTTAAATCTTTGAAGCCGCAAAATACTGCAAGCTCTTTCTTGGATTTTGGTGTTGTGCAAAAAGCCAAAATCTGTTTGGATACCGTTGATAGTTCAATAACTTGGTGGGTAACTTGGTGGATAACTTGGTGGGCGTCACCCTCTAAGTTGTAGTTTACATTTTTCAAGATGACTCTGAAATCTGTCGCTGTTGAGGAAAATTCGGGCTTATATGCCTCTGTGTATCCAGGCAGCTTTTCGGTTTCACTGACGATTTTGCGTAGGCCACTTCCACGGCGTTCCATGTACTTCATGCGGTGGAACAGGTCAGCAATCACAGGGTTTCGTCGCATCGAACGGATACTGTAAATATCGTATTCCTGAATTGAGCCGCCGCCAAACATACCGCCCGGAGATGTGATTTCCACCCGATCATCAAACATATCAATATGGATTTCGCTGCCAAGTACAATATAATCACGATGGATAAGCGCATTAACAAGAGCCTCTGTCACAGCTCGTTCAGCATAATCTGGCTTGTCTACACGATACTGTGCCTCTTTGACAAAACGGACTTTGGAATTATTGCGAATAAATTCACTGCCGCTTTTCAGTAGATAAATCAGATTCCCTTCGTATTCTTTATCGTCCAGTGCATCATCAAAGATAGAGCCTTTTTCCAAGCCATTCCACCGGGTACAGAACATACGGGAGTTATAAACTGTGTGCTGATCGGTCATGAGCTTTCCGGCATTGGTCAAGACCCCATTTTTGTCAGCCAAACCGAAGGAAACATAATCGGATGGCTCAAAGCGGAGGCCGGTTCGTTCCAGATAGGTTGCCTCCAGGAGTGTGAAGCTGTAATCCTTTTTCACAGCTTCTGTTGTTAAGGTGTCAAAGGACTGATTGGTTCCCTTTAAGATCAGTTCATTTACAATGTAATCCGGGGCAATTACGCTTTCATTTCCAACACGGATATATGCTTCCATCACTCCGTCTGCCTTGTAATAATATGGGGTGCTGCGGCCGGGAGAAACCTCCAGAGCTAATAGATTTTTACCATCTTCCTGTAATGGTTTTAAGATAAACTGAGGTAGTGGTGTGATACGTTCTTTGATTAAGCGGCTGATCGCTTCAGCATCCTTTTGAACATCGGACAAGCCGATAGGCTCCCGGTCATCGGAGACTCCGAAAAACAGAGTGCCGCCGATTCCATTGGAAAAGGCACTGACACTTTTTAACCAGCTTTTTGGCTTTTTTGTTTCGAGAGCAACTTTGAAATCACATTCCGTTGCTTCGGCAATGAGCTGTTCTATCATAAAATCCCTCCTTTGAGGTTGTAGAATGTTCTTTTTTATTATACCCAGCGGAGAAAGTTATTGCAACGATAGAAGCAAAGAGTTCAGCGAAAAAATATTTATGAGAGGAGGGCCTTCTATTATGGCAACTACAAGAATCATGCCGCTTCATGTTGGCAAGGGTCGCACAGAAAGTCGGGCAATCAGTGACATCATCGACTATGTAGCAAATCCACAGAAAACAGATAACGGCAAGCTCATTACCGGCTATGCGTGTGACAGCCGGACTGCGGATGCGGAGTTCCTTCTGGCAAAGCGGCAGTACATTGCCGCTACCGGACGGGTGCGCGGCGCAGATGATGTGATCGCCTATCATGTGCGCCAGTCCTTCCGCCCTGGTGAGATTACCCCGGAAGAAGCAAACCGGCTGGGCGTAGAATTTGCAAAGCGTTTTACTAAAGGCAATCATGCCTTTGTGGTCTGCACTCACATAGACAAGTCGCACATTCATAATCACATTATCTGGTCATCGGTCAGCTTAGAATATGACCGGAAATTCCGAAACTTTTGGGGCAGTACCAAGGCGGTTCGCAGGTTAAGTGATACCATCTGCATTGAAAACGGACTGTCCATTGTAGAGAATCCGAACCCTCATGGAAAGAGCTATAACAAATGGATGGGAGATCAGGCAAAGCCCTCTCACCGAGAGCTGCTTCGTGTGGCGATTGACAACGCATTATCACAAAGTCCTGCTAATTTTGAGGAGCTGCTGAAGCTGCTGCAAGAGTCCGGCTGTGAGGTATCAAAGCGCGGAAAATCGTATCGACTGAAGCTCTCTGGTTGGGAGAAAGCCGCCCGCATGGACAGTCTGGGCGAAGGATATGGATTGGAAGATTTGCGGGCAGTTCTCTCCGGGAAGAAAGCACATACCACGCGAAAGAAAACAGTCACACAGGCAGAGCCGCCAAAGATCAATCTGCTGGTGGACATTCAGGCAAAATTGCAGGCTGGAAAAGGCGCTGGCTATGCTCGATGGGCTAAGGTGTTCAACCTCAAGCAGATGGCGCAGACCATGAATTACCTGTCAGAGCACAACCTGCTGGAGTATGCGGTTTTGGAAGAAAAGGCTGCGGCTGCCACGGCACATCACAATGAACTTTCGGCGCAGATCAAAGCGGCTGAAAAGCGCATGGCAGAGATCGCTGTTCTGCGTACTCACATCGTAAATTATGCCAAGACCCGTGAGGTCTATGTGGCATACCGCAAGGCGGGTTACTCTAAGAAATTCAGGGAAGAACATGAGAAAGAAATTCTGCTCCATCAGGCTGCTAAGAATGCCTTTGATGAGATGGGCGTCAAGAAGCTGCCCAAGGTCAAAGAGTTGCAGACAGAGTATGCGAAATTGCTGGAAGAAAAGAAAAAGACCTATGCCGAGTACCGGCGTTCCCGTGAAGAAATGCGAGAGCTTTTAACGGCAAAGGCCAATGTAGATCGGGTCCTGAAAATGGAGGTAGAACAGGATGTTGAAAAAGAAAAAGACCACGGCCAGCGGTAAGCTGGTCCTGGTCAAAAGCGTTCGCAGAACGCGTAGCCACAGAATGAAATTCTGTGTTCAAGGGGGGGGGGGTGGGGGCGCTGCCCTCAACAAGCAAGCAGAGAGGAAAATCACAAAGGGATTTTCTTCCCTGCGGGCCTGTGTGTATTAACACAGGCATTGCTTGCCTCTTTTCTCCGAAAATGAAAAGAACCAGTGAGAGAATCGTTAAATTTCACTCACTGGCTCAATTCGTTTCAAATTTCTCGGATAACTCTGTCAGTTCCTTCACTGTTTCTTGGGTGTGATGCAGCAGGGTGTCACGCATTTCTGGCGGACAGCTGGAATAAAGCATTTTCATCTGATTGACACCCTCATCCTCCAGAGAAATATCTGGATTTATAAGCGTATCTAAAGAGATGTGCAGGACCTTTGCCAATGCTCTCAAAATCAAATAGGACGGGTTCATTTTCCCTTTTTCGATATTGGCAATTTGTTTTACAGAAACATGGCTTAGATCGGAAAGTTCCTGTTGTGTCAGTTCTTTATTCTTTCGGGCTTCCCGCATTTTTTGCCCTAAAGCAGTTAAATCATCAATCGGCATAATCGTTCACCTCAAATATATTTTATCGTTCCGATTTGCACAAAGGAATAACCTTATTGTGCTTGAGAACAGGACTGATTATGCTGATTTCTTTTTGATAACATGGTTGCTCCATGATTATGGCGTTTCCAGCTACTAATTGAACTATGAGGATGAATTGCAGATTTCAGCTTTTAGTTCGTTGCCAAACGAGAATGATATTGAATGCGGTAGGGAGGCTAGCAGTTTTATCCGCTCATCTATAAGCCGTTTTTTATTCTCTGTGACATAAAAATTCATCTGGATATTCCGTTTCCGGTTCGCCATGCGCTGCCTCCATTCTTCATAAGAGTTTGAGATTATCTCAACAAACATTTTTCATTTTCGGTCAAGAGATCTGAAAATACGAAAAATCGCAAGCGGGTACTCACTTGCTGTGCTTGCTATCGAAACCCTACCTTCTAGTTCTCCTTCTACTAATACTACAATTTGAAGCGGAGATTTTGGCTGTTTCCATTTCAAATTATGCAAGAACCGCCTCTGTTCAATGTTGAATAGTTCTATGTTCACGCACACACGCAGGCAATCACTCCCCGTAAAGACAGCAAGAGCAAAGTAATTGTCTATTTGGAGCGAAAATGCCTTTTTGGAGAAGAAACATACCGACATATCTGCTATACTGAAATGCGGTTAGCTGGTGCTAACACAAAAGCAAACAGGAGGACCAAATAATGAATAAACTACAAGGAAAAGACCTTATCAATGTTGGAATCTTCACTGCGATCTATTTTGTGGTGATGATGGCGATTGCCATGCTGGGATTTATCCCTATTTTTCTTCCGCTTCTGATCGTGCTGGTTCCGCTGATTGGCGGAATCGTAATGATGCTGTATTATTCTAAAGTCCAGAAGTTTGGAATGGTATCGCTGACAGGACTGATCTGCGGTATTTTAATGTTGCTGACCGGCATGGGGTATTGGAGCATTATTACCGGTGCCGTGTTCGGTGTCCTGGCTGATCTTGTTTTGAAATCCGGCGATTATAAGAGTGCAAAAAAAGGAATCATATCGCATGGTGTTTTTTCTATGTGGATCATCGGAAACTACATCCCCATTGTTGCAACACGGGACAGCTACTATCAGCAGCTAATCAGCGGTTATGGACAAGAGTATGCAGATTCCATTATGAGCTATATCTCGGCATATACGCTCCCCCTTCTTTTGATTGCCGGGTTCGTTTGCGGCGTGATCGGCGGTGTGATCGGCCAGAAAATTTTCAAAAAGCACTTTAAGCGTGCGGGTATTGCATAATGCGCCGTGAATTGTTAGCAAGCAAAAAAAAGGAAACCGGCCTGTCGTTAGACCCTCGGACAAAGTTGGCATTGCTTATCACGATTGCCCTCTTTGTCTTGAGCGGCGGAGGTGGGGCTGCTTCTAAACAGTTTGCTCCTATTTTGGCTGCTGTTCCATTGATCCTGCTGCTCACGGAAAAATCGTGGAAGGGATCGGTTATCTATTTTGTTTTATATGGCGGCAGCTATATATTGCAACTATGGGCGCTCCCCCACCTGTCCGGCCTTCCTAACTTTCTTGTTGTTGCAATCTGCGGTTTCTTTATGCGGTTTGTGCCGGGGATTATGATGGGATACATCACGGTCAGGACAACGACGGTCAGCGAGTTTGTTGCCTCTATGAAGAAGCTGCATTTACCGGAGCAGATCATCATTCCTATGTCCGTGATATTCCGATTTTTCCCTACGGTTGTAGAAGAATATAATGCCATAGGGGACGCTATGAAAATGAGAGGAATCCGTTTTGGCGGGGGCAAAGCCAGTGCAATGCTGGAATACAGGCTTGTCCCTGTTATCATGTGTTCCGTCAAGATCGGGGAAGAATTAAATGCGGCAGCCCTGACAAGAGGATTGGGCGGTCCGGTCAAGAGGACAAACATCTGCGAAATCGGCTTTCATGTGCAGGATGTTTTTTTCCTGCTGCTATGTGTGGTGGCTTTTGCAATTCCTATTGTCACGATGATTACAGGGAGGTAGGCCTATGATCGAATGTAAAAAAGTTTCTTTTTCCTACCCTCCAAATGAAACTGACATTGGAGACAGGAAAGGACACGGAACATTAAGAAATATTGACCTGTCTATTAACGACGGGGATTTTGTACTGCTCTGCGGAACATCGGGCTGCGGTAAAACCACACTGACACGGCTGTTTAACGGACTGATTCCTCATTATTACGATGGAAAGCTGGAAGGCACTGTCATGCTTGATGGAGAAGATATGAGCGGGCTTTCCCTGTTTGATATATCAAAAAAAGTGGGTTCTGTTTTTCAGAATCCACGTTCTCAATTTTTTAATGTGGATACGACCAGCGAAATTGCCTTTGGATGTGAAAACCATGGATTGGAAGAAGCAGAAATCCGAAAGCGGGTAAAGCTGGTCTCAGAGCAGTTGAACCTTACAAATCTGCTGGACAGAAGTATTTTCTCCCTTTCCGGTGGGGAAAAGCAAAAAATCGCCTGTGGATCTGCCGCCGCTGTGGAACCGGATGTATTTGTTTTGGACGAGCCATCTTCCAACCTTGACGCCTATTCCATCGCTGATTTTCGGAAACTGTTAAAAATATTGAAGTCACAGGGCAAAACAATTATTATTGCGGAGCACCGGCTCTACTATCTTTATGATCTGGCAGACAGGATCATATATTTAAGCGACGGGGAAATACAAGGGGATTATACTTTGCCGGAATTTCAGTTGATTCCGGCGGCGGAAAAAGCTAAAATGGGATTACGGCCTCTTGGCCTGGGTGAGTTTGCAGACATTGAGCCTGCCAGTCTACATTCAGGGCAGGGGATATGGAAACTGAACCACTTCCATTTCGCATACAAGAAACAGCCGGAAACGCTTTCTCTGGAAAATATAGAGCTTCCTGCCGGAAATGTAACGGCGGTCATCGGGCACAATGGAGCCGGCAAAACGACACTATCCCGTTGCTTATGCGGATTGGAAAAAAGATGTAAAGGTATCCTCGAAAAAGATGGTACTTCCTATTCAAGCAAACAGCGGCTGAAGCTATGCTATATGGTCATGCAGGATGTAAATCATCAGCTTTTTACGGAGAGCGTTTTAGAGGAAGTCCTGTTAAGTATGCCGGGGAAAGATTCCGATGAATCGCCTGAAAATGTGGCAAAGGCAGAGGCTATCTTGACAGAAATGGATTTGCTCCCGTACAAAGCCTGCCATCCGATGGGGCTTTCGGGAGGACAAAAACAACGTGTGGCGATTGCTTCTGCGATTGCCTCTGAACGTCCGGTTATACTATTTGACGAACCTACCAGCGGCCTTGATCTCTTTCACATGAGGCAGGTGGCCGATTCGGTCAAAGGACTTGCCGATTCAGGAAAAACCATTGTGATTGTGACCCATGATCCTGAATTTATACTCAGGTGCTGCAATTATGTGATCCATCTGGAAAACGGCAGATTGGAAGAAAACTATTTCCTCCAGGATACGGAAGGACGAGAACGGTTATTTAATTTCTTTATGATGGAAGGAGGCGGCGGAAATCAAACTGTTTGATGGTAAAATAAACTGCGGCTCAAATGTTAAAAATGTCATTGAAACTGAGGATTGCGTTGTCCTGCAGCTTTTTGACGAGAGCGGCGAGGGAACCATGACAGCCCACAAAATTTTTGATGGCGCTTTTGTGATGTATAGCGATATGCACCTGAAAGAATGTACCTCCTACTTTCAGAGTAGTACGGACAGTTCGCTTCTCTATATAGACCATTGCAGGGAGGGACGGATCGAAAGCGAGATTGGCAATCATGCGTATAGCTATTTGCAAGAGCATGAGATGCGTGTGGATGACCGGCGTTCCCATTCGGGACGGTTCTGCTTTCCACTCTGCCACTATCATGGGGTGACCCTGGGATTTGATTTGGACATTGCTGTGCCGGCGCTGAAAGACTTTTTTGGCGGATTTTCTGTTGATTTGTACGAGCTTCAAAAAAAATATTGCAATGACAAGAAACCGTTTGTGATTCATAATGAGCCAGGAATTGAACATATTTTTTCAGAGCTTTACTTTGTCCCGCAGCAGATCAAAGGTGACTACTATAAAGTAAAAGCCCTGGAGCTGCTTTTATATCTGGACGCTTTGCAGTTTTCTGATTCCAAAGAAGATCGCCCTTATTTCTATAAAGGGCAGGTAGAAAAAATCAAAGCGATCCATGATCTTATTACGGCAAATTTGCAGGAGCATTACACGATGGATGAATTAGCTGAACGATTCCAGATTTCATTGACGGGGATGAAAACCTGCTTTAAGGAAATATACGGAGATTCCATGTATTCCTATATTCGCCGTTATCGGATGAACGTTGCTGCCACAATGCTCCGACAGGATTCCAAAAAAGGGATTGCGGAAATTGCAGGAGTTGTGGGATATGAAAGCCCCAGTAAATTTGCAACAGCTTTCCGGCAGGTGATAGGGCAGACGCCGATGGAATATCGAAAATCTTTTTTCTAAACGGTGCATAAATGCCGTTTTGGAGAGGAAAGAAGAATTGAATACTGCTACAATGAGGATGGTTAGCAAAGACTACCCATCCTTTTTTCTTTGCTGACTAAAAAGAAGGAAGGTGATTGTAATGAAGCAGCAAAAAGATAATTGGGTGAAAATTCTGTTTTCCTTCGCCGCACCATGCAAGGGGAAAATGGCTCTTTCGGTATTCTGCGCCATTCTGAGCGTTGCAGGAGGGTTTATTCCTTTTTGGGCTGTATATGAAATCCTGCTGGCATTTATCAATCAGAATGTGACCCTGAATGGCATTCTGATTTGGTGTCTGGTTGGAGCAGTGGGCTACCTGCTGCGGGTTGCCTGCCATGGAATCTCTACGATCATGGCGCATATTTCAGCCTATACCATTTTGGAAGGAATCCGGCTTAAAATTGCGGACCGGCTGATGAAAGCGCCTCTCGGCGAAGTGATGGGGCGGCGAATCGGCTATCTGAAAAATATCATCATGGATAAGGTGGAGGATTTAGAGCCGCCTTTGGCACACATGATCCCGGAATTGACTTCTAACCTCCTACTCCCTGTTGCAATTTTTACCTGGATGATGGTCATTGACTGGCGCATGGGATTGGCGGTTCTGATTGCTCCGGTGCTGGCCATGATTCCTATGTTTTTCCTTATGAGGAATTATAACAGTCAGTACGCCGCTTATATGGAGGCAAATAACCATGTCAACAGTATTATTATTGAGTATGTGGAAGGCATCGAGGTTGTAAAGGCTTTTAATCAAAGCACAAGCTCCTATGAAAAATTTGTTAATGCTGTCCAGTCGTTCAAAGAGTTTACCCTGGCATGGTTTAAGAGCACATGGAAAACGATGAACCTGATGATGGCGATTATGCCCACAACGCTACTGGGGGTTCTTCCTGTCGGCCTTCTGCTGGTACAGAATGGAAGTATTTCCCCCGCAGAGCTTGCAATGGGGATTATTCTTTCCCTCAGCATTGTTGGGCCGTTGATGAAAGCAACCACTTTCATTAACGAAGCAAAGTCTATGGAATATGCAGTAGAGGCGGCAAATGAACTTTTGAACCTGCCTGTGCTGCCGGATTCAGGGAAAACCGTATCCATACCCCGCAATGATATTGTGTTGGAGCATGTAACCTTTTCCTATGACGGCTCCGAGCAAAATGAAGTACTGCATGATGTGAACTTGGAATTGCCAGAGGGAAGTTTTACGGCACTTGTAGGACCGTCTGGCGGCGGTAAATCAACGATTGCCCGTCTGATTGCAAGGTTTTGGGACGTGACAGGCGGCAACATTACCATTGGGGGGAAGAATATCAAAGAGTTGTCTATACGCCAGCTTTCCGAACTGGTCAGTTTTGTGACGCAGGATAACTTCCTGTTTAATTGCTCCCTGAAAGAAAATATCCGTCTTGGAAATCCAAACGCCACAGATGAAGAAGTATATGCGGCGGCGAAAGCGGCCTGCTGTGATGAATTTATTGTGCGTTTGGACAAAGGATATGATACCCCTGCCGGTGATGCCGGAAAGAGGCTGTCCGGCGGCGAAAAACAGCGAATTGCGATTGCGAGGGCGATCCTCAAAAATGCCCCGATTGTTATTTTGGATGAAGCGACAGCATTTACTGACCCGCAGAACGAAGATAAAATTCAGAAATCTATCATGGCGTTATCAAAGGGTAAAACTCTTCTTGTGATCGCCCACCGCCTTTCCACCATTCAGAACGCAGATCAGATTGTCGTGTTGAAAAAAGGCCGGATTGTGGATTGCGGAAAGCAGAAAGAATTGTTGAAGCGGTGTCCGCTTTATGCGGATATGTGGAAAGCCCACATCGGGGCGAAGAATTGGTCTGTGAGTGAAAAGAAGGAGGTGGCCGCTCATGTTTAAGTCTATGAAACGGATCATTAAATGGGCGGGGAAATATAAGGGACGCCTCTATCTTGGCTCTGTTTTTTCCTTTTTCAGCAGCCTGTCTACGGCGATCCCTACAATGGCTGCCGCTTATGCCCTTGATAAAGCAATCGCAGCTTATTGGGCAGGCAACACAATAGAATCCTCCCTGATCTGGCAGACGCTTTGGATTATTGTTGGCTCGATTGCGCTTAACTTTCTACTCTCTTATTTGCGGGCGGTGTTGCAGGAAAGCATTGGTTATGAAGTAGCCGCAGGGCAGCGAATCCATTTAGGCGATGTGCTGAAAAGGGTTCCTCTGGGATATTTTTCTAAAAACAGCGTGGGCGATATTCTGACAGGTGTTACCACGGAGCTATCCACACTTGAATTGCAGGGAATGAAGATGGTTGACATCATCATCAACGGATATGCAAAGTTTATTGCAATTCTCCTGTGTTTCCTTTTCCTGAGTCCAGCCGCAGCAGTGATTTCTGTTGTCGGCGTTGCCTTTTCCTCATTGGCCTTACATGGTATCAGCAGGCATAGTGAAAAGACCGCTGCTATCACGCACCAGGCCATGGAGGATATGTCTGGCTCTGCGATTGAATATATCCGCGGGCTGTCCATCGTTAAATCGTTCGGACAGGAAGGGGCTTCTATCGAAAGTTTCCGCAAGGCAAATACGGATTTGAAAAATATTCATATCAAAGTAGAAAAAGGCTATACGCCATTTAACTGCTTGCATCTGTTCTCCTTAAAACTGGCATCTATGGGGATTGTGTTTATCTGTGCATGGCAGACACTTAACGGGCAAATGAGTCTTGCTTATTTCCTGATGTTTGTTCTGTTTTCTTTCGTAATCTTTGGAAGTGTGGAAAACATTAACGACGCGGCTCACATGCTGGGTCTTATAGATTCCGCTATGAATAAGCTGGAAGCTCTGGAAAATGCAGAATATATCGACCAAGACGGAAAAGATATTACACCGACCTCGTATGACATTACTTTTCAGGATGTATCCTTTGGTTACGATAAACGGACTGTATTGCACGATGTGAATTTCACGATTCCGCAGAATACCACAACAGCGATTGTAGGTCCCTCCGGGAGCGGCAAGTCTACCCTGTGCAGCCTGATTGCACGCTTTTATGATGTTGACGCCGGAAAAATCACTTTAGGAGAAACAGATATTCGAGAATTTACCTGTGACAGCTTACTAAAAAATATCAGTATGGTGTTCCAGAATGTATATCTGTTCCGGGATACAATCCGTAACAATATCAAATTCGGCAGCCCGGACGCTTCGGAGGAACAGATGATTGCCGCTGCAAAAGAAGCGCGCTGCCATGACTTTATTATGGCCTTGCCAGATGGATATGATACCGTCATTGGGGAGGGCGGTTCTTCTCTTTCCGGCGGTGAAAAGCAGCGGATTTCGATTGCCAGAGCCATGCTGAAAGATGCGCCGATTGTTATTTTGGATGAGGCCACGGCCAGCATTGACCCAGAGAATGAGCATTTGATTCAAGAGGCTATTTCCGCACTGACACATGGTAAAACAATCATAACGATTGCCCATAGACTGGCGACGATTGAAAATGCGGATCAAATTCTTGTCATTGATGGTGGAACCGTCGTGCAGAAAGGAACCCATAAGGAATTGCTGGCTCAAAGGGGAACCTATCAGGAATTTATTAAGATTCGGGAACAGGCTGAGGGGTGGAGGATTCAACAATAAGCATAAAGGAGGAACTGATGAAGATTCATGCGTCTGGGGAGGATTATCTGGAGGCTATCCTTGTTCTACAAAAGAAAATGGGCATGGTCCGCTCAATTGACCTTGCCCGGCACATGGGCTTTAGCAAACCGAGTATCAGCCATGCGGTAGGCGTTTTGAAAAATGGAGGTTTTCTGACCGTGGATGATGATGGGTTCCTTCATCTGACCGTCATAGGTCGGGAGATTGCCGAGAAAATCTATGAACGCCATTTGTTTTTTATGGAGCAGTTTATCGCTGCTGGCGTCGATCAGGAAACAGCGGAACAAGACGCCTGCCGGATTGAACACGCCATCAGTGATACATCTTTCCGAAAGCTGAAGGAGAAAGTACAAGGAACCGATTAGCGCACATCGGCTCCGCTCTGCTCTGCATAATAAGTTATCTGCCCCGTCCGGGGAAAGAAAAAAACCGTTGACTGGGGCAGATAATTTCGTGCGCTATTTTAAGGTTTGAACTCAATCGGCGGTTTTGAAGGACAATTTCAGAGCCGCCGTTTCTTTGCGTTTACACAAACTAATGACGACTTGCAGGGACACGGTAGCCGCTTGGAGGTTAATTTGCCGTGTCTCTTTTGCTTTTTCAAAGCTCCCATGATCTACATCAATTAAAAAAAGCATTGCCCCTCCTCCGGGCAAGTATAGCATTGCATCGGCATTATCGTTCCATGTGATTCAGCATAATAATAACTGTTCTTGGTGCGCCAGTTTCCCATTGCGGGAATCTGGCGTTTTTTGTTGCCTTTTTTTCGGAGATAATCCGGCTGTATACCGGTGTCGTTCCCCACCTCCATTCGATTCACTCGTCAATCACCCGTGAATCGAAATGGAGGTACATAATGAAGAAAATTAACCTTCGGGAACTTTATCCTGATGTTTATACAACAGACTTTTTTGTAGATGTGACAGAGGAAGTAATGGAGACTATTCGAGCAGCTGAACGTGCGGAGGCTGCGTATGAGCGAAAGATGTATCGTTATAAAGCACAGTATTCTCTGGATTGGGAGAATGGCATTGAAAATGCGGTGCTGTTGAAGCCGAAAACACCGGAGATGCTTCTGGAGGAAAAGCAGCTTCAGGAGCAGGTCTATTCTGCTGTGATGAATTTACCGGAAAAACAGGCAAAGAGGATTTATGCCCGATATTACCTGGGAATGACGGTAAATGAAATTGCCGGGGTAGAAGGTGTAGATCCAAGCCGTGTTCGAGACAGTATCCGCCGTGGCTTAAAGCAGCTCGGAAAATATTTTTGATAAAGTTTCATTTGATGCGCCTGTTTTTTGCCTTTTTTGTCAGTGTTAATAAGAAGGACAAGTTTTCCTCCTTCATCTGCACATTGACAATCGAATAGACAGCACAACAGGTACATAAACCCATGTATGAGCGAATATGAAACGCCGCGAGGATGGAGCAGTCAGGGAGGTGATGAAAGCACTGCTTCGGAGCGATCTACGATTTCATAAAAGAATGGTGGCAGATTTGGCGCGATGACTACATGGGGGCTTAAAGATACTTCCTCACGGCCCGCCAAAGACTTGGGGGGAACCCTGCGGCACACGTTACGAACGATGCTGCGGAGTTATGACATCCGCGCCAGCGGAGACCTATTGTGTTCCCATCGTCAGGGGGCGTGGCAAATGTGACGAAAGCTGAGAAATATAAATAGGAAGCGTTTGCCGCTTTCTGTTCAAAATCAGATACCATGCGCTGGTGGTTTCGGCTGCCAGCGTATTCATGTGATTTTGAACAAACACGATGACAAACTTGACGGATTGGAGGAAATATGCTTTATGGAAAAACTTATTACGCGAAAAGAAGCAGCAGAAATTTTGGGTATCAGCATTGCAACGCTGGACGCGGCCCGTAACAATGGCCTTATTTCTTATGTGCAATATGTGCAGAATGGCTGTGTGTACTTTACCTCGGCGGGCCTTCAGGAGTATATCGCAAAATGCACCCACAGAGCAAAGCCAGCAGAAAAGAACGCAACATATCGTAAACCTCGCAGAGCTGGAGTGTGAGCCGGTCCGTATCCTTGTCGAAATCATAATGGTCTGATAAAACATAGATACAGCGCTGGAGTATATTCTTAGGAGGTGGAGGAATTGGCAAATAGGAAAATAATGCTTCCTCAATATGGCACAGTTATGAAAAGAGGTGTCCTATATTATAGGACCAGAATCAAAAACACGAATGGTAAGCTCGTAGCTATCTACGCAAAAACACCTGAAGAACTATACAACAAAGAAACGCTTGCGTTGGAACAGATTGAGAATGCCACTTTTCATCGGAAAACGCCCACAGTTGCAGAGTATTGTGAAAAGTGGCTGCTGATGCAGTCGGTTCATGTACGAGCTACTACTTTGACGGATTACACCTCAAAGGTCAGGCGGCATATTATAGCGGAATTGGGAGATAAACGGATGGGTGAGGTTAGCCTGGATGATATTCAGCTTGCCCTTGTTCCGGTTTCCAAGAAATCTGCATCGGTTTATAAATCTGTGGTAATCCTTTACAAATCTATCTTTCGCGCAGCGATGGAAAGCAGGATCATTGACCATAACCCGACGATTTATCTCACGACAAAAGGTGGCGGTGTTCCACAAGAGGATCGTCAGGCTTTGACAGATGAACAGGCAGCACGCCTTTTGAATGCTATCCGAGATTTGCCGCCTTATGTCTTTGTCATGATTGGTTTATATGCAGGGCTGCGCCGGGAAGAAATTCTTGCTCTGCAATGGGATTCAGTATATCTGGATACGGATACTCCATATCTGACGGTAAGGCGGGCATGGCACACAGAACACAACAGACCGGTAATCTCAGACGAATTGAAAACCAAGGCTGCGGAGAGAAATATCCCTCTTCCTGTTTGCTTGGCTGAGTGTTTGAAAGCAGCAAAGGAAACATCGACTTCGGAGTATGTGGTTTCAAACCGGGACGGCGAACCGCTGTCCTACACGCAGTTTAAGCGACTTTGGCAGTATATTGTTACGAGGACGGTCAAGGAGCGGAGCTATTATCGGTATGAAGATGGAAAAAGAGTAAAGCATACTGTCACACCTGTCTTGGGAGAAAAGGCCGCTCATAACGGAAAAGTGGTTTACAGTCTGGACTTTGAAGTAACACCCCATCAGCTGCGGCATACTTACATTACCAATCTCATTCATGCATCGGTAGATCCCAAAACGGTTCAATACCTGGCAGGCCATGAAAGTAGCAAGATTACCATGGACATTTATGCAAAGGTTAAGTACAACAGACCAGATGAGCTGGTCAGATCAATGAGTTGCGCGTTTGCAAGCTGGGACGCAACACAGTAATAATAAAACAGGAAGTAAAGCAGGAGCGAGGCAAGGATGTCTCGCTCTTTGTTTTACATCAGCCGTATCTTTGATTAAATCGAGGCTTTCTGATAAAAAGAGAGTGTAGATACGGAGACTACACATTATCAAGAAAGGACAATCAAAGATGGCAAAAAAGAAAACACAGATCCCGAAGTACGGGACCATTACATTGAAAGGAATCCAGTATTACAGAACCAGGATTACGGATGCAGATGGCAAAGAGTTGAGTTTGTATGCCGCTACTTGTGAAGAATTGTATGAGAAGCAGTTAGAGGCCCGGAAGCAGGTAGAAGAAATTATCTTTCACCGGCAGCACCCGACAGTAGCCGAGTATGGCGAGAAGTGGCTGCTGATGCAGTCAGCAAAGGTGTCTGCGTCTACACTCAGAGGTTATACGAGGGATATGACAAACTATATCATCAAACCTCTGGGAGAGATGTATATGGAAGAAGTGACTGCTGACGATATTCGGCTGGCTCTTGTTCCATTGTCAAAGAAATCGGAAGGCTTATACAATAAGGTCAATATGCTGCTCAAGTGCATTTTTTATGCGGCAGAGAGAAACCAAATTCTTGAACACAATCCCTGTGCGGGAATATCCGGTAAAGGCGGAAAACCGACAAAAAAGAAGGAGGCATTGACAGATCAGCAGGTAGCCGTGCTTCTGGATACAGTCAAGGGGCTTCCTCCATATTTGTTTATTATGCTCGGTTTGTATTCCGGTCTGCGTCGGGAAGAAATTCTTGCACTGCAATGGGATTGTGTATTTCTGGACGAGGATACACCTTATCTATCGGTGAGGCGGGCATGGCGTACAGAGCATAACAGACCCGTGGTTTCTACGGTGCTAAAGACTCCGGCGGCAAAAAGGGATATTCCGATACCGAAGTGTTTGGTGGATTGTCTGAGAGAAACGAAAGAAAATTCCATATCAGATTATGTGATCGCTGACAGCAAAGGAGAGCCACTGGCTGCCTCGCAGTTCCAAAGAGTGTGGCAGTATGTCGTTGTCCGCTCCACTAAGCCCCGGAACTATTATAAGTATGTAAATGGGGAGAGTATCAAATATACGGTTACTCCAACGCTGGGTATGACCCAGAAGAATCAACCCCAAATCAAATATACGCTGGACTTTGATGTGACACCTCATCAGCTGCGGCACACTTACATCACCAATCTTCTCTATGCAGGCGTTGATCCAAAGACAGTACAATACCTTGCCGGACACGAAAACAGCAAAACAACTATGGACATCTATGCAAAAGTGAAGTATAATAAACCAGAGGAACTGTTTGGGGTAGTAAATGGTGCGTTTCATCAGGCTATTGCTGAATGAAAAAGGCCGTTTTTTATGGTCCGCACACCGGATAACTGAGAGGCAGAAAGCCGGAAAAGCCCGGAGTATCAAGGGAAAACAGCTCAAAAACTCGCGCAATACGGTCTGAAGGCTGCACGTCGTGCATCGCAGTTCTCCAAGCGCTAATCATATATTCGTGCTTTCAAAGTGCAGAAAACGCAAGTTTTCTGCACTTTTTCTTTGCTTTCGGACAAAACAATATATATGCAGAATTGCAATGCAAAACATGAGAAACATGTGCTTTTCTCATCAATAAAACCGTGCTTCAATAGAAGCAGACAAAAAACGAAACGGAGAATGCACATGGCAAAAACAGAACGCTCATTCGATATGCTGCACGGAGCACTGAACGGCAAACTCCCGGCGAGATTGTCGGCCGGCTGATCAGCCTGTCGCTTGGTCTGTTCATGGTGCTCGGTACCTGCACGCTGCTGTAACCGATCGAAACCTGTATCCCGTCAAAAACCGGCTGTTTCACCGGTCGTTTTTTGTACGCCGCGACTAACCCTCCCACTGGACGAATGCACAAAAATATGCTACAATTCAATATAGATATTTATACGGAGGTGTCGTGCGATGCACAGTACCAGAAAGGTCACGGATGATCTCATTTATGTTGGCGGCAGCGACCGCCGCCTGAGCCGCTTTGAAAATTTGTTCCCAATCCCCAAGGGCGTATCCTATAACAGCTATGTGCTGCTGGATGAGAAAACCGTGCTGTTTGACACGGCGGACGAGTCCATCAGCCGTCAGTATATCGAAAACGTCGTTCACGCGCTGAACGGCCGTCCGCTGGACTACATGGTTGTTCAGCATATGGAGCCGGATCACTGTGCGATGATCGACGACATGCTGCGCCGCTATCCGGAGGCGAAGATGGTATGCAGTGCCAAGGCGGTCGGCATGTTTGCCCAGTTCTACGGAACGGACGTTGCCGCGCGTGCGCTGGTCGTCAAGGAAGGCGACAAGCTGTCTACGGGTGAGCATACCCTGCATTTTGTCATGGCGCCGATGGTGCACTGGCCGGAGGTCATGGTCACCTACGATGAGAAGGACAAGATCCTGTTCTCTGCTGATGCGTTCGGCACGTTCGGCGCACTGGCCGGCAACATTTTTAATGACGAGATTACGTTCGACACGGTCTGGATGAACGATGCCCGCCGTTACTACACCAACATTGTCGGCAAGTACGGCGTACAGGTGCAGGCGTTGCTCAAGAAGGCGGCATCGCTCGATATTGAGATGATCTGCCCGCTGCATGGCCCGATCTGGCGCAAGGATCTCGGTCTGCTGCTGGAGAAGTACCAGAAGTGGAGCACTTATGAGCCGGAGGACAAGACGGTCATGATCGCCTACGCGACCATGTACGGCAACACTGAGAACGCCGCAAACGTGCTCGCAGGTATGCTGGCTGACAAGGGCGTGAAGAATATCGCGATGTACGACGTGTCCGAGACCGATGTTTCCGAGCTGGTAGCCGAGAGCTTCCGCTGCAGCCATCTGGTGCTCGCCGCGCCGACCTACAACAGCGGCATTCAGCCGAAGATGGAGGCATATCTGTCCGATATCAAGGCGCTTAACCTGCAGAACCGCACGGTTGCGGTCATTGACAACGGCACCTGGGCCGCTACTGCGGGCAAGCAGATGATCGGTACGCTCGAGGGCATGAAGAACATGACCATCCTCGAGAACACGATCTCCATCAAGTCTGCACTGGCAGAGAACCAGCTCGGCGCACTCGAAGCGCTGGCTGACGAGCTGGCAAAGCAGGTAAACGGTTAAGGCAATACCGCATAATTGAACAAGAGTGATTTGCGAGTAAATTTTGCGTACTGACGAGGCACAGTTTTGCGGTAATACTCGATGTATTACCGTGAAACTGCAACAAAGTCAGGACACAAAATTTCCGCAAAGCACCGCAGCTTTAATTGTGCGGTGTTGCCTTAATAATCAAATACCGGCGGCTGTCGCAATGCGGCAGCCGTTTTGCTGTATATGCAGGGGAGAGCGGCGAGGGAAAATGCCCTCCCTTCCTTTATGAAATGTATACGAAATTGATGATATTATAAAGACAACCCAGCTTTGTCCAGGCAAACAGCAGGGAAAAGTGAAAGAGCGTCAGCGGTGCGGAACGAATGCATCTCCCGGTTTACTGTTTTTTACGAAAAGACAGGGCAAAGTGGCATGAAAAAAACGCATGAAAGCACAAAAATTTTGTGCGAACAGTGAAAAATTAAAAATTTTGTGAAATCCGGTTAAAAATATGTTGCATAATGCGTTAATAGTGCTATTATAGTACAAGGGTTGAAACAACCGCCACAATATCTAAAGTATAGAGAAATACATCAGGAGAAGAAACGAGGAATTTTTATGCTTCGGTTTTTGGAGAGCATGCAGTGGGTGCTGTTCATTTTCTTTACTGCAGCGTATGCGTACCAGATCTTTTACCTTCTGGTTGGCTTGTGGGGCAAGCAGCGCGGCGGCGTAGAAAATGCAGAGCTGCACCGTTACGCGGCGATCATTTCGGCACGCAATGAGTCCGCCGTTATCGGCAGACTGATCCGCACCTTGAAGGAGCAGGATTATCCGTCAGAGCTGCTCGATGTCATTGTTGTTGCAGATAACTGCACGGACAATACCGCTGAGGTAGCGCGCAGCGCCGGTGCGATCGTGTACGAGCGATTTAATAAGGTGCAGGTCGGCAAGGGCTACGCGCTGGATTATCTGTTCAAGCATATTTTTGAGGAGCAGGGTGAGGATGCGTACGACGCGTTTTTCGTATTCGATGCGGACAACATCGTAGATCCGCAGTTCGTCCGTGAGATGAACAAGATGTACGATACCGGCGAGTATTCCGCACTGACCAGCTACCGCAATTCGCAGAACTTCTGCGCGAACTGGATCTCTGCAGGCTATGCACTGTGGTTCCTGCGTGAGTCGCGCTTCCTGAACCGCCCGAGAACTCGTCTGGGCGTCAACTGTGCGGTTTCCGGCACTGGTTTTCTGATTTCGGCTGATGTACTCCGCGAGGAAGGCGGATGGAATTATCATCTGCTGACCGAGGATATCGAGTTCTCCATCGCCAGTGCGGTTCGCGGCCGTAAGATCGGCTACTGCGGCAATGCCATCATCTACGATGAGCAGCCGGAGCATTTCCGTCAGTCGTGGGATCAGCGTCTGCGCTGGAGCAAGGGCTTCTATCAGGTGGACGCAAAGTATACCGGCGCACTGCTGCGCGGCTGTACGCGCGGCGGCAAGGCGGGCATGTCCTGCTATGATATGCTGATGACGGTTGCACCGTGCAACCTTGTTACCATCGGCTCGCTGCTGCTGGCCGTACTCCTGTGCGTGACCAGCTTCGCACAGCCGGCATACATTACATACCGCGTTATGCGCATGCTCGGCCGTATTCTGATGCTGACCGTGCGCGGCATTACGTTCAGCCTGTTTGCCTTCGGCGCGGTGACGATGATCGCCGAGTGGAAGCGCATCGCAGGTCCGGCGTGGAAAAAGGTGCTGTATACCTTTACCTTCCCGTTCTTCATGCTCACCTATGTTCCGATTTCGATCGCCGCTCTGGTCGGCAAGGTCGAGTGGAAACCGATCCAGCATGGCATCGCCAAGGTGCAGGAGGAGCGCGAGAGCGCGTAATTGAATCAAAACAGCCGCAGGTGTCTGCGGCTGTTTTCTTTTGCTTTTTCGGGGATTTATCATGTGAACCATAATATCATGTTATATTGCAGGGCGGCATGACCGCATGATGCCGTTTTTTACCATTTGCAGATGTGTAATCGCAGGGGAGCACAGTGTGCTCCCGCAGTGCGAATGAAACCTGTGCATAGAAGAATGACCGTATCCATTTAACGATACCGTGGGCGCACAATGTGCGCCCCTACGGTTACAATGGTACAAATAATTTGCAGACGGCGGGGTGAGGGTACCCCGCTCTATGGATATTATATAAAAATGGTGTCCGTGGTAGTTTGCGATATGGTTTTCGTCAGAAGCGGTGCGCCGAGGTTGTACCCCGGGGCACCTTCTCTTGCCTTGCGGGCAATTCACCTTGCCGCAACCTACGGTAACATGCGTTATCAGATGGAACCCGCAGGTGCCGTCTGTAGCCACCAGACCAACGAGTTGCGCGTCACGGTCATCCCCCAGGGGACCCTCTCTTGCCCTTCGGGCAATTCACCTTGTGCCGCGCCTGCGGAGATGAAACCGCCTGTGTAGCAGCAAGGTATCTGACATTGCGAATAGTTAGAGAACGACACGAAAGAAAAAATCCTCTGTCGTTCTCCTTTTCACAGCGGTCGCCGGTCTCTGGCTTGCACCGGATTATCTTAGGAAAGGGGAGAAAATCAGAGGGTGGAAAACCGCAGGTTGTCTACCCTCTTGCGCTCCTGCCGGGCAGGCAGGATTCTCTCGCTTCGCAAGCGAAAACCCTAATTTCTGGAATGATAATGAAAACCCACTCAAACGCCGCACAATCGACTTTGTAAATTTTCCGTATAGTTTTGAACCAATCCATCAAAAGTTCATCACACGCGATTCTGACGCGAAATACAAAACAAAAACCGATGCCATCCATGTCTGCAACCGTAAAACCGCTCAAACAGGCAGAAAAAAAGAGCCGTGCTTTCGCACAGCTCCTCGAAAATTTACTTCAGCAGATATACATTTGCGTACTGCACGCCAAGCTCATTTGCACGCTCGTGGGTGCTTACTGCAATGTCGATCTTGTTGCCCTTGATCGCTCCGCCAGTGTCCTCAGCGATGAACACGCCGTAGCCCTCGATGAATACGCGGCTGCCGAGCGGAATGACGGACGGGTCAACTGCGATCGTGCGGCCTTCGGTCAGGGTGGTGCCGGTAGCGGTCAGTGCCAGATTGTTGCCGTTGCATTCAACGCACGGATCGTAGAAGGTCAGTTTATAATTGCCAAGCGCAGTGGCATTTGCCTTGATGGCATCGCTTGCCAGATACGTTGTAGAGTAAGCTACCGGACGGGCGGTGGCTGCACTTGCGACCAGCTGGTTGTAAGCGGTCTGGGTTGCAGCGGCCTTGATCTCGGCTTCCTTCTTAGCTGCTTCTTCAGCGGCCTTTTTGGCAACCTCAGCCTTCTTAGCAGCTTCCTCCTGCGCCTTCTTGGCAGCATCCTGCTGTGCCTTGAGTGCGGAAGCCTTTGCCTTCGCCATAGCCTGCTGTGCATTGGAGATCTCGGCAGAGGTGAGCACCGTGCCGACAGAATGGTTCAGAGTGGAAGAGAGTACCGCAGTCGGCTGATCCAGTGCAGCAGCGCCGAAGGTTGCCATCGAGCCTACCGTGAAGGTTGCCGCGAGGAACATGGCAGCATGCTTACGCAGAGAAATAGACATTTGTGTTACGCTCCTAAAAGTCAGGTGAAAACGCAGCGGGAACACTTCCCGCGCCACCGGAAAAACCGATGTTGTTTTCTGGGTTGTTACTGTTTTGTTTACGTTCTGTTTCCGAACTGTAACCAATCATACTGCATCCTCTCCGATTTGTCAAACGGTTTCATAGAATTTTGTGCACATTTCACAGAGTTTATCGCTGGATTTCGTTAATCTGTATGGCATAATTGGGCGAAAATACGGTTTTTTACGGTTAGCCGTGTAAAACGCACATCGGCGGCTTTGTTACAAACCGCAGGGACCGAAAGGGAAGTCTGTCCGGTTTGACCGGTCATTATGCAGGACACGCAGAATGGGTAAAACAGTGGGGCACTGTGCATAAATAGTATATAGGTAGATTGGCTGTTTCGACGAGGCCGCGCAGAGCGCTTTGATGACTGACTCTTTACAATTCTGCTGAGCTGTGGTATATTAAAAATAAGTGTTTGCAGTCCGTGTGGGAATGCGCTGTGCCATTTGCAGCGAAAACGGACCGCATCCTTCACATGTGGATAAAGACAGACGGGATCGCATGGTCTGCCTTTTCAGAAAAGCGGAAACGACATCCGCGTACATATAATAAACAACAATCAGATAAAGGAAAGTGATAATACTATTATGAAGGAAAAACTGAAGATCATACCGCTCGGCGGTCTGAACGAGATCGGTAAGAACATGACGGTGATCGAGTACGGCAATGACATCGTAGTTATTGACTGCGGCGTTGCCTTTCCGGATGACGACATGCTGGGCGTTGACCTGGTCATTCCGGATACAACGTACCTCAAGCGCAACCTGAACAAGCTGCGCGGCTATGTGATCACCCACGGACATGAGGACCATATCGGCGCTATTCCGTATGTTCTGCGCGAGTGCAACGCACCGATCTACGCGACCCGACTGACCTGCGGCATCATCGAGACCAAGCTGTCCGAGCACAAGATGCCCCAGAAGGTCAAGATGAACCGCGTGCGCGCCGGTGATACGATTAAGCTCGGCTGCTTCAAGATCGAGTTTATCCACACCAACCACTCCATTGCGGATTCGGTTGCGCTGGCGATCACCACGCCGCTGGGCACCATCCTGCACACGGGCGACTTCAAGATCGACCTGACGCCGGTTTCCGGTGAGATGATCGACCTTGTCCGCATCGGTGAGCTGGGCAAGAAGGGACTGCTTGCGCTGATGAGCGACTCGACCAACGTCGAGCGTCCGGGCTACACGCCGAGTGAGAAAATCGTCGGCAAATCGCTCGAGAAATTTATTATGGAGAGCGACCAGCGCATCATCATTGCAACGTTCGCGTCCAATGTATCGCGTCTGCAGCAGATTCTCGACATTGCCGCCAAGGCAGGACGCAAGGTAGCTGTCTGCGGCCGAAGCATGGAGAAGATCTCCAAGGTTTCGATGGAGCTGGGTTATCTGAAGGATTCCGGCAAGGTCATGATCGACATTTCCGAGATCAAGCGCTACGCGCGCAGCCAGCTGATCATCGTATCCACCGGTTCTCAGGGTGAGACCATGTCCGCGCTGTACCGTATGGCGTACGGCAGTCACAAGCAGGTGGAGGTCAATTCCGGCGACCGTATCCTGATCGCAGCGTCTGCTATCCCGGGCAACGAGAAGTCGATCAACAACATGGTCAACGAGCTGTACAAGCAGGGCGCTGAGGTCATTTACGACCGTTCGGCAGCCATCCATGTTTCCGGCCATGCCTGCCAGGAGGATCTTAAGCTGATGCTCGGTCTGTGCAAGCCGAAGTACTTCATTCCCGTACACGGCGAGTACCGCATGCTCGTGCAGCATGCCGGTCTGGCACGCGAGATGGGTGTCAACCCGAAGAACATTCTCGTCAGTGAGATCGGCCGTCCAATCGAGATCAGCGAAAATTCGGCTCGTCTGGGCAATTCCGTGCCGGCCGGCCGTCTGCTGGTAGACGGTCTGGGCATCGGTGATGTCGGCACTGCCGTTCTGCGTGACCGCAAGCATCTGTCCGAGGACGGTCTGCTGGTTATCGTTGTCACGGTTGACGCAACGACCGGCGTTGTCATTGCGGGTCCGGATATCGTATCGCGCGGTTTCGTTTACGTCAAGGAAGCTGAGGCTCTCATGGAGGAGCTGCGTACCATTTCGCAGATGGCGCTCGACCGCTGCTCGGTAGAGAATCTGCGTGACTGGAACAGCCTGAAATCCGCCATCAAGGGCGATGTCAGTGATTACCTGTTCAAGAAGATCAAGCGCAGTCCGATGGTCCTGCCGATCATCATGGAAATCTAAATGTAAGATGGATAAGAAAAGACACCGAGAAATCGGTGTCTTTTTTCGTATAAGCCCTGTAATTAACCTTTATACATGCCGATCTTGCACAGCTCTTTAATCATATCCGGCACGGTCTGACCGGCGATCTCGAGGCGCTCTGCGGCGCCGGGCTTTTCTTCGGAGAACGTATCCCATGCGGTGACAAGATGTCCGGTCGGCTCCATGCCGTATTTTTTCAGCAGGGGAACGAAACGCTTTGCAGTCTCACTGTAAATGGACAGAACCTTGTACTTCTGTACGAAAAGCTCCTCCTCGGTGGTCAGAGAGCCAATAGCGAATGCCGAAAGACCGTCCTGATACAGCAGTTCGCCGTAGCCGTCTAAAATCATGGTCAGCTGCTTTTTCGTCATGCCGTCCAGATACCAGACCTCATCGCTTTCCGCATCCGGATGGATGGCGAGGAACAGCGGCTCGTCCAGCTCGGCGTAGAACGAATGCACAAAGTCGCTCAGCTTCTCGAAGCTGAGGTTTGCGGTGATGGTGTTGCCGTCCAGTTCGTACTGCTCGGACAGCTTTTCGGGGAACGGAACGGTCACGCCTGCAGCGGTTTGAAACATAGAAATATCTCCTTATATATAATGTATAAAATGCGATTTACAGTCGGATGCTGATCTCGCCCGAGGACAGGGCATTCACCTGTCCGTCCGCGGTTTTCACCAGCAGATGTGCATTCTCGTCCAGTCCGATGCACTCGGCTTCGTAGCGGCCTGCCGGACTGCTGACCGTCACCGGACGGTCGATGCAGCAAAGCCGTTCGCGGTACTGCTCGAGCAGCTCGGGTTCCTTGCCTTGCTCGAGCAGCAGGTACACATCCTCGAAGTGGTTGAGGACAGCGGCGGCCAGTTCGGCTCTGCGGGGCGGCTTGCCGAAGTCACTGATGGCACCCGCGACCGCCTGTACTTCCTCGGGCCACGCCGGATTGGGCTGCAGATTGATGCCGATGCCGACCACAAGCGAGCTTACCGTGCCGGTTTCGCCCTCGATGGTCGCTTCCGTGAGGATGCCGCACAGCTTGCGTCCGTTCATCAGCACGTCGTTCACCCATTTGATCTGCGGCGTGAAGCCTGCAGTCTGCTCAATGGCGCGCACGACCGCGATCGCCGCCGAAATGGTGACGAACGACAGATGCGACAGCGGCAGTGTCGGATGCAGCAGAATGGTCATGTACACGCCGGTGTCGGCAGGGGAGACGAACGTGCGGCCGAGCCGTCCGCGTCCGCCGGTCTGCTCCTCGGCAAACAGCGTGAAGCCGTGCGTTCTGCCGAGATACTGCTCCTTCATCGTTGTGTTGGACGAGGTGAGCGACGGCTCGACCAGGATTTCGCGTCCGATGACCGCGGTATCGAGCAGTGCGTCAATGCCTGCGGCGGTCAGGCTGTCGTCATCCGAGGCCAGGCGATAGCCTTCTCCGGTCACGGCGTCAATGGCAAGGCCGCTCTCGCGCAGTGCGGCGATCGCCTTGTGCACCGCCGCACGGGATACGCCAAGCTGCTCGGCCAGCCGTCCGCCGGAAAGACGGGTGCCTCGTGCCTGTTCGAGTGCCTGCAAAACGGCGTCCTTCACGGTCAATTCGATCATCTCCATCATTAAAATGCTAATCTCTATTGTAAACGAAAAAAGAAGATAGTACAATACTATCATGCAAAACAATAGGCGGCATAACGGAAAATCTATGCCGCAATGGAGGAAAATACCTTGAAGACCAAGCAAGAGATCCTGACCGCGCTTGCACACAGCGGCGACGATAAGCTGCTGCTGGCAGGACTGCTCGACAAGGAGCAGACGTGTGAGCAGCGCGGTTATCTGACCCATACCAAGTTCCTCGACCTCAAGCAGCGGGCGCTGTGCACGGATGCGGTGCGCCTTGCCGGAGCGACCGGTCATGCGCTGTTCTGGGGCGGCTATGAGGACGCGGAACGCGGGATTTATCTGTTTTATCCGGATTACATGGATGCCGAGAGCGCAAAGCTGTCCGCGCCGCTGGCGCTGCTGCGCGCCCGCAAGCGCCGGGAGGACACGCTCACGCACCGCGACTACCTCGGTTCGCTGATGGGCCTGCAGATCGACCGTTCGGTGGTCGGTGACATTCTCGTGCACGAGGAAGGAGCAGACATCATCGTGCTCGAGGATATGGCGGAGTTCATCCTCATGCACTTCGCCAAAGCGGGCCGCAAGCAGCTTTCGCTGACACGCGAGGACCTCAGCGACCTGAAGTACGCGGCAGTCGAGGAAAAACGGGGGACCGGTTCGGTGGCGTCTCCGCGTCTGGACAGCGTAGCCGCTCTGATTTTTGGTCTGCCGCGCAAGGACGCACAGGCGCGGATCGAGAAGGGACTGGTGTTCGTCAATAACACACCCTGCATGAAGCCGGAGCACCAGATTACGGAAGGCGACCGTCTGACCGTGCGCGGCGTCGGCCGTGCGCGCGTGGAGGCGTTCGGCGGTACGAGCCGTAAAGGACGAATTTTCCTCGAATATGTCCGAAATGCGTAAACATTGGCAGAATGTGTCCGGCAAAGCCTGTTGTCAAGCGGGTTTGTCTATGTTATACTTTAGGCAATACCAAACGATTAAAGCTGCGGCGCTTTACGGAAATTTTGTGTCCTGATGTCGTTGTGATTTTTTGCAATACCTCGTATTGCTGCAAAACCACGCCTAATCAGTACGCAAAATTTGCTCGTAAATCGCTCTTGTTCAATCATTTGGTATTGCCTGTAACCCACATACGAGGTGTATCTTATGAAAAAACGCTTACTATCTGCTTTCCTGTGTGCAGCGATGCTGGCAACGATGATACCGGCAGCGTTTGCCTCCGATCTGGACGGACACTGGAGCAAAAACTTTATCGAATATCTGGATGATGAGGGCATCATCAATCCGAGTGCGACCACCGGCAAGTACGAGCCGGAGCGCAAGGTCACTCGTGCGGAGTTCATGCGCTATGTCAACCGTGCGTTTCACTTTACGGAGAAGGCAAGCATTTCGTACAGCGATGTGCAGTCCAACTCGTGGTACTACGATACGGTGCGCATTGCCGAGAAGTACGGCTACATTAACGGCACCGGCAACGGCAGGATGAATCCGGAGGGGTATGTCACCCGTGAGCAGGCGGCGGTTATCCTCGGACGGCTGTACAAGGCCAATCCGGGCAATGTAAAACCGGCAAACCTGTCGTTTAAGGATAAGGCGCAGGTTGCGACGTGGTCGGCGGGCTACGTCAAGGCGGCTGTGGACAAGGGCATTATCACCGGCTACAAGGATAATACCTTCAAGCCGACCAAGGTTATCACCCGCGCAGAGCTGGCGAAGATCCTGTACTATTACCTTGGAACCTCGCTTTCGACGGCCGGCAAAGCCTATACCGGCTCCGACCTCAAGAGCGATACCGCGAACGTCACCATCTCGGAAAGCTGCACGCTGTCCGATGCGACGATCGACGGCGATCTGTACCTGACCGAAGGTCTTGCCTCGGATGCGGTACAGCTGAATGACGTGTACGTCAAGGGTACGATCATCGTAGCCGGCGGCACGGTAACAATGACGAATACAATGAGCGACCACATCGTTGTGTCCTCGCCTATGGGTCGCCTGCTGCAGGTTACTGCGGCAGGCGCCGCTCGTTTTCCGAACACGGAGGTCCGCAGCACAGCGGTGCTCTACGAGAAAAAGCTGACCACCCCAGGCTATGAAGGCTTCGCGGATGTAAAAATAAACGGCGATAAGAAGGTTTCGCTGACGCTGGATGCGGATATCAATCATCTGGAGTTGGATACCGAATCCACGGTTTCCACCACCGCGAATGCGTCGGTCTACCGCATGACCGCCAGCAAGCCTGCGTCTGTCACCGGCTATGGCACGATTTATCAGGCGGAGATCAAGAGCAGCGGCGTGAGTTTTGCCAGCAGCGTGCGGGTCTCCGGCTACACGATCGCAAACGGCGTGACCGCCACCGCAGGCGGACAGACGCTCACGGGCAGCGTGACGGCGGCTGTTTCGCCGGAAAGCATAGCGGTCGATTTGAATAACCTCTCTGCACTGGGCAAAAATGTTGCGGTCACCGTGCCGAACGGTCTGAAAATTGAGAAAATCGAGAGTAACGGTGCAGTCCTCGCCGCAGGCACGGACTATACGCAGACCTCGACCGGAGCCGCCATCAGCGCGGACTGGCTGGGCAGGCTGCCGCGCGGAAGCTACAAGCTGACGCTGATGCTCTCGGACGGTAAAACGGCGGTAATCGCCATTGCGGTTACCGATTCTTCGGTGAGCGAAAATGTGCAGAATGCGTCTTTTGACCGCTATTACAAGTCGGAAAAGTACGCGGATGTGCACACACGTCTGAGCGGCGCCAATACCTCGGAGGATATCCGGGATGTGGTGCTCGGTCTGTCGAGCATCGACTACACGTTCGATTCCTCGACGCGTTCGCTCATCCTGCCGCGCGGTGTGCTGGCGCAGCTTCGAGCGGGCAGCTACACCATCAGCGTTGAGCTGAAAAACGGCAAGACCGAGGCGTTTACCCTGACCGTGAGCGATTCCGCACCGAACGGCGAAAGCTGGGCGGTCGAGGAGTACAACACGTTCTCGCCGAGCGAACCGAAGTTCACGCTGCCGCTGACGCGCACAAGCGTGCGTATGGTGACTGTGCAGAACAACGGCGTGACCGAAGCACTCAACGCAGGCAGCGATTACACGATCAGCGGTCAGACGCTGACGCTGAAAAAGTCTGCGCTCGAGCGTTACCGCAAGGACGGTACGGCTGTCGTATTCAGCGCCGATCTGGCGGACGGCACGGCGTATGCCCTCGTTATCGACTATGTAAAGCGCAAATAAGATAGAAAAAGACCTTGAAACCTGAGTTTCAAGGTCTTTTTTGTTTGCTTTATCGCTCACACTTCCAGAAGTAAGCCGAGTACGGAGGCAATTCGCTGCCGCCGCCGAAGTCGTGCATTTCTCCGGTAATGAGGTCCACAGCACGGCCGCAGCGCGCGTCAAAGTGTGCGTGGTACGGCTGCTCGTCGATATTTACGGCAACGAGCACTCGTTCGCCGTCTGTCTCGCGCTCCCAGATGCACTGCTTGTTGGTGAGCACAAGCTGCTTGAAGCCGCCGTAGCAGAGCGCGCGGCTTTCGCGGTGCGCCTTCGCCATTGCGGTGATACGGGCGGTCAGGTCGTTCACGATCGGCTGCTCGAACGAGGGGCGCAGAGCGTCATCGCCGTCCTGCTTTTTGCCCTCGGCGCCCCATTCGCTGCCGTAGTAGATGCACGGAATGCCGGGCATGCCGAACAGCAGCGCATAGATCAGCGGCAGATGCGCCGGATTCTGCAGGATGGACGCAACGCGCGTCACATCGTGGTTATCCACAAACGAAAGCAGGTGCTTGCCTTTATACAGCGTCCAGTTTTCCGGACCGAACTGGCGCAGCAGCGAATGCGTGATCTCAAACAGGTTGAAGCTGTTCATCGAGGAATACAGACCCTTGTAGCACTCGTAATTCGTGCAGGAGTGCAGCATGCCGTCTCCGACAAACTGATTGTAATCGCCGTGGAGCAGCTCGCCGACGAGGAAAAAGTCGGGCGAGAGCGAGTCACAGAATCCGCGCAGCGCACGGATGAAATCCTTGTCGAGACAGTACGCCACGTCCAGCCGCAGACCGTCAATGCCGAATTCGTCCTTCCACTGCCGAATACACTCGAAAATGTGGTGCTGCACATCCGGATGGCGCAGATTGAGCTTTACCAGCTCAAAATGACCTTCCCAGCCCTCGTACCAGAAGCCGTCATTGTAGTTTGAATTGCCGTCAAAGGAGATGTGGAACCAGTCCTTGTAGGGGGAATCCCATTTTTTCTCCTGCACATCCTTGAACGCCCAGAAACCTCGTCCGACATGATTGAATACGCCATCCAGCACAACTTTGATGCCGTGCTCGTGCAGCGTTTTGCAGACGGCGGCGAAATCCTCGTTGGTGCCGAGACGGCAGTCCACCTTGCGGAAATCGCGGGTGTCGTAGCCGTGGCTGTCGGATTCAAAAATCGGGGAGAAGTACACGGCATTGCAGCCGAGCGACGCGATATGCTCCGCCCAGTCGCTGACCTTGCGGATGCGCGGAACGGTCACGCCGTCGTTTACGCGCGGCGCACCGCAGAAGCCGATGGGATAGATCTGATAAAATACGCTTTCGTATGCCCACATGAAAAACACTCCTTTACAGCGGGTGGTATTTTCAGTATAATAAAAGTGAACAAGAAATGCAAGCAGTTTGTGATAAAAATTATGCAAGGTGGCGATAAAATGCGAAAAATTTCTTATGCTGCGGGATTGGGGATTTGTCTGCTTTTATGCGCCTGCAGTCAGCAAAAGCCGATTAGATTGCTTGCTGACGCAGAAATTGTGTCCACAGACAGCCAAAATCAAACAATCACTGTGCGGGATGCGGGAGAGACGACTGTATTCGGCGAGCATGGCACGGCAGACTGCTCGAAAGCAGCGCTTTCTGCTTACAATTCCGACTCCGGCAAAACGCAGGAAATCGGCTTTGAGGACCTGCAGGTGGGAGATTACGTTGTCATCGGCTTTTATGAAAACGAGAAGGCGCAGGCACAGACCGAGACCGTGCACGCCGAGTCTGTCGAGCGAATGAGACAAAAATCTGCGCAGGATTGAAAAAACACTTGCAATCCGCCACATGATATGATATTATAGTCAAGTAACAATGAACACGGGCATTCCTCTGCTCATTTATGGGTTTACGATGCGGCAAGAATGTCTAAGACGAAAGGAAGACTAAAAAATGGATCTCGTTAAAGTCCTGTCCGAGCAGCAGCTCAAGAGCGATCTGCCCACTCTGAAGATCGGCGACACCGTTAAGGTACACGCAAAGATCAAGGAGGGCAACCGCGAGCGTATTCAGGTATTCGAAGGCATCATCATTGCTAAGAAGCACGCTGGCGTAAACCAGACCGTAACCGTTCGCCGCATTTCTTACGGCGTAGGCGTAGAGAAGACCTTCCCGGTACATTCCCCGAACGTTGCTAAGTTCGAGGTTGTTCGCAGCGGTAAGGTTCGCCGTGCTAAGCTGTACTACCTGCGCGGCCGCGTAGGCAAGGCTGCCAAGATCGCAGAGAAGGTTTAATTTCAAGGCAATACTGCTTGCAGTATCACCTTAGTAAAAACCAAACACATGAAACGGGGAGCTTTTGCTCTCCGTTTTTTGTTTTCACTTGCGCATACGCTGTATTATCGCTATAATAATATTGTATGCTATCTTTTTGATGGAGGAAATCATAATGCAGCAAACCGAAAATAAAAAGAGTGAGGGACGCTTCTCGAGCGAGCTGTTCGGCTGGGGCGAATCCCTGATGGCGGTTCTGGTGTTCTTCGTGGTCGTATTCACGTTTTTCGTGCGCCTGATCGGCGTGGACGGCATGAGCATGTACCCGACCCTCGAGGATCACAGCATCATGCTGGTAAGCAACCTGAACTATACGCCCGAGCGCGGAGACGTTGTCGTGCTGCGCAAGGAGGGTTTTTACAACAATCAGCCGATCGTCAAGCGCATCATTGCGACCGGCGGCGATACGGTGGACATTGATCCCGTAACCGGCGACGTGAGCGTCAACGGCGAGGTTCTCGATGAGCCGTATATCAACGAAACGATCGATGTACTCGAGCATATGGGCGATCTGACCTATCCGCAGACCGTGCCGGAGGGCTGCGTGTTCGTCATGGGCGACAACCGCAACGCCTCTACTGACAGCCGCGACAGCCGTCTCGGCATGGTGGATGAGCGCTACATCCTCGGTCATGTGCAGAGCGTGGTTTTCCCAATCAGCGATTTTGGAACGGTGAAGTAATATGAACATTCAATGGTATCCCGGACATATGACAAAGACCCGCCGGCAGATGGCGGAGTATATCAAGCAGGTGGATGCGGTTTGTGAGGTCGTGGACGCACGCATTCCGCAGGTGTCCCGCAACCCGGATATGGATGAGATCGCGGCAGGCAAGCCGCGCATGATGATCCTTAACCGCATCGACCTGGCCGACCCGAACATGACGGCTGTCTGGGCGAAGCATTTCCGTGAGCAGGGCATGGCGGTCATCCAGACCGACAGCCGCAGCGGCAATGGTACGCAGGCGTTCTCCGGCGCGGTTCGCACGCTGCTGGCGGACAAGATCGCCCAGTGGAACGAGAAGGGTCTGGTCGGCAAGTCCGTGCGCGTGATGGTCGTCGGCATCCCGAATGTGGGCAAATCCACGTTCATCAACCGCATTCTCGGCAGAAAATCCGCCAAGGCGGCGGATCGTCCGGGCGTGACGCGCGGCAGCCAGTGGTTCCGCGTGGAGAGCGGCATTGACCTGCTCGACACCCCGGGCATCCTGTGGCCCAAGTTCGACGATGAGCGCGTCGGTATTCTGCTGGCGTGCACGGGTGCGATCAAGGACGATATTCTGGATGTTGAGACACTCGGCTGCAAGCTGATGGAGCTGCTTGCAGAACAGGCGCCGCAGACCATCATCGACCGCTACAGCATCGCCATCCCGGAGGAGGAGTGCGATTTCCTCGGTTATGAGCTGCTGCAGCAGGCGGGCAGGCGCCGCGGTTTCCTGCTGCGCGGCGGTGAGATCGACACCGAGCGCATGGCGCGCATCCTGCTTGATGAGTTCCGCGGCGGTGTTCTCGGCCGCATTACGCTCGAGAAGCCGGAATAAACCAACATTTCGAGGGCGAACCGCAGTGTTCGCCCTTGGTTTTAGGAGAGACAAACATGACTTGGGAATACGAAGAAAAAGCATGGGCGAACGGTTACGACTCGGTGTGCGGCGTGGATGAGGCCGGACGCGGTCCGGTCGCCGGACCGGTGTGCGCTGCTGCGGTCATCCTGCCCGCCGGAATCGTCATCGAGGGACTGAACGACTCGAAAAAGCTCAGCGAAAAGAAGCGTGAGAAGCTGTTCGACGAAATCACGGAAAACGCGCTTGCGTGGTCGGTTTCGCTCGTGGACGAGCGGGTGATCGACGAGATCAACATCCTGCAGGCGACTTACCGCGCGATGAAGCAGGCGGTGGACGGTCTGACACGCCCGGCGGATTTTGTCTATGTGGACGGCAATCGCTCGCAGGGACTCGAGCAGCCGCACGAGTGCGTGGTCTCCGGCGATGCAAAAATCCCGTCTGTTGCGGCAGCGTCCATCATCGCCAAGGTAACGCGAGACCGCCTGATGCGCCAGTTCGCCGAGCAGTACCCGCAGTACGGCTTTGAAAAGCACAAGGGCTACGAGACTAAGGCGCACGATGAGGCATTGCTCGAACACGGCCCATGCCCGATCCACCGGATGACCTTCCTCAAGAAATTTTACGAAAAGCATCCGGATGCACCGCGATGAAGGGCGCGTGGGGTGAAAAAGCGGCTCGGCTGTACCTCGAAAAGCGCGGCTGGCACACGGCCGCGACGAATTTCCGCACCCGGTTCGGTGAGATTGACATTATTGCGGAGAACGCACAGTATGTTATCTTTGCGGAGGTCAAGACGCGCAAAAACGCTCGCTACGGTCTGGCGTGTGAAGCCGTCACACCGGCCAAGCAGGCGAAGATCATCGCCGCTGCACAGGCGTGGCTGCAGGAGCACCCGACCGAAAAGCAGCCGCGGTTTGACGTGATCGAGGTTTACGGCGAGGAAAACGCATCGGTTCCGCCGCGCATCAACCATCTGGAAAACGCCTTTGGAGGGTGAGTATGAAGCTGTTTGATCTGCACTGTGACACCATCTATGAGTGCTGCGAGACAGGAAAACACCTGCGGGAGAACGATTTACATATCAATTATGCAGCAGCGCACAGGTATCAGCCGTATGTACAGTTTTTTGCGCTGTTCTGCGGCGCGAGACAGCCGTATTCGCCGGAAACGCGCGACTGTCTGCTCGATACGCCCGCCGATGAGCGGTTCGACCGCATGCTGACGACTGCCAGACGCGAGTTTGCCGCCAACGCCGACTGGCTGACGTTCTGCCGTTCGGCGGCGGATATCCGCGCGGCGGTGGAGGCGGGAAAGGCGGCGGCGCTGCTCTCTATCGAGGGCGCGGAGCTGCTGCCCGACCGGCCGGACGCGCTCGACTATGTTTACGACGCCGGTGTGCGTCTTATCACGCTGACGTGGAATTACCGCAGCCGCTACGGCTGCTCATCCGCCGTGGATCAGAACGAGGGTCTGACCGAGCTGGGAAAGCAGCTGGTCTGTGACTGCGGCGAGAAGGGGATACTCGTTGATGTATCGCACCTGTCCGACCGCGGGTTCTGGGACGTGTGCGAGGCAACCGACCGTCCGTTTGTTGCGACGCACAGCGATTCGCGGGTTCTGTGCCGCAACTCGCGCAACCTGACCGACGAGCAGTTCGCTGAGATTGCAAACCGCAGGGGACTGGTCGGCGTCAACCTGTACACGCCGTTCCTCGTGCGGCAGAGCGATTCGGTGATTGATGACGCCATCGACCACATCGAGCGTTTCATCGGCATGTACGGCGAGAAGGTGGTCGCGCTCGGCTGTGACTTTGACGGCTGCGATACCCTGCCGATCGGCATTGACGGTCTGGCGGATATGTATCGTCTGGCAGACCGCATGTTGACGCTTGGCTACAAGCAGGAAACGGTCGATGGGCTGTTTTATGACAACGCATTCAACTTTATGCAGAAAATGTTGTGACAGGACGGCGGAATTTCCACGGAATTGCCTATTGCCCAAACATACATATTTGCTATACAATAGAAGAAGCAATCAAAACCACTGCGGAGGTTGTAAAAATATGGATTATGTAAGCACAAGAAATAAGGAGCGCAAGGTTTCCGCGGCATACGCCATCGCCAACGGTATCGCACCGGACGGCGGCCTGTACTGCCCGACCGCGTTTCCCGCGCTTACCGACGCGGATTGGAAAACGCTTGCGGAGAGCGATTACAAGGGCCGCTCGGCGCTCATTCTCGGCAAGTTCCTGACCGACTTCACGGCGGAGGAGCTGGCGGACTTTGCGTCCAAGGCTTACGCCGATGAGAAGTTCGGCGGCGCAGATACTGCACCGGTGGTAAAGCTGGGCGAGGGCAAGAACCTGCTCGAGCTGTGGCACGGTCCGACCTGCGCGTTCAAGGATATGGCGCTGCAGATGCTGCCGCACCTGCTCACCGCGTCCCTGCGCAAGACCGGCGAGACCCGTACCGCCTGCATTCTGGTCGCTACCTCGGGGGATACCGGCAAGGCAGCGCTCGACGGCTTCCACGATGTACCGGGCACCAAGATCATGGTGTACTATCCGGTGGACGGCGTATCACCCATGCAGAAGCTGCAGATGGTAACGCAGGAAGGCAGAAACGTCGAGGTTGTAGCCATCCGCGGCAACTTTGACGATGCACAGAGTGCGGTAAAGCGCATCTTCACCGATGAGGATACCCGCGCAGCGCTCGACAAGGACGGCATGATGCTGTCCTCGGCAAACTCCATCAACTGGGGCCGTCTGGCGCCGCAGATCGCGTACTACGTTTCCGCGTACTGCGATATGGTTGCCGCAGGCACCATTGCACAGGGCGACAAGATCAACGTCTGCGTACCGACGGGCAACTTCGGCAACATCCTTGCGGCGTACATCGCCAAGAAGATGGGTCTGCCGGTCAACAAGTTCATCTGCGCGTCCAACCGCAACAACGTGCTGACCGACTTCTTCAAGAAGGGCGGCGAGTACAACCGCAACCGCGATTTCTTCACCACCACGTCGCCGTCGATGGACATCCTGATTTCGTCCAACCTCGAGCGTCTGCTGTTCTTCGCTTCCGACTTCAACGACAAGCTGGTCGCAGAGCTGATGGGCAAGCTGAATACCGAGGGCAGCTACAAGGTAGCCGAGGATGTATTTGCCAAGATCGAGGCTGAGTTCGACGCAGGCTGCTGCGACGACAGTCATGCAGCTGATACCATCAACAAGCTGTGGAAGGACGAGAACTACCTGTGCGATACGCACACCGCAGTTGCCGTTCGTGTATACGAGGACTACCGCGCCCGCACCGGCGACGAAACGCCGACCGTGATCGCGTCCACCGCGTCTCCGTTCAAGTTCTGCCGCTCGGTTATCGAGGCGCTCGGCGGTACGCTCGAGAACGACGACGTTACCCAGCTGGAGGTGCTCTCTCAGCTGACGGGTGTACCGGCACCCGCTCCGCTTGCCGCTCTGGCAGGCAAAACACCGCGCTTTGACCGCGTGGTAGACAAGGCCGACATTCTGTCCACCGTCGGTCTGCTCAAGGATCTGTAATGGCGCTTTATACGCTTGCTGATCTGCACCTTGCCGCCGATGTAGCCAAGCCGATGGATATTTTCGGCGGCCGGTGGCAGGGGCACACGGAAAAGATCATCAAAAACTGGCGTGCGCTTGTTGCGCCGGAGGACACCATTGTTTTGGGCGGGGATATTTCGTGGGGCATCAACCTTGCGGAAGCGAAAGGCGATTTTGCGCTGATCGACTCGCTGCCGGGCAAAAAGATCATTTTGAAGGGCAACCACGATCTGTGGTGGGAAACCGCCTCCAAAATGCACCGTTTCTTAGATGAAAACGGATTTACTACCATTGATTTTCTACATAACAACTGTTTTTTCTATGAAAAGACCGCGCTGTGCGGCACGCGCGGCTGGCCCTTTGAGGAGGACTTCGCCGACCCGCACAACGAGAAGATCTTCAAGCGCGAGCTGCTGCGGCTCGAGGCATCGCTGAAGCTCGGCGCTGCCGCAGATCCGGAGGAGATACTCTGTTTCCTGCATTATCCGCCGCTTTACGCGTCCTACCGCTGCGGTGAGATCATCGAACTGCTGCATAAGTACGGTGTAAAGCGCTGTATTTACGGACATTTGCATGGAAAAAGCCTGAGTCATGCCGTAACAGGTGAGCAGGAAGGAATTGAATGGAAGCTCGTCTCCGGAGATTTTGTGGATTTTATCCCGATTTTTCTGAAAAAATAGAAAAAACTATGGAAATTCTCAAAATAATCTGGTAGAATGATTTAGATACAATCGAAAGTAAGTAAGGAGATTGGCAACATGGAACTGAAAAACACTGAAAAGCAGGAGCACAGCGTCGTTGCTCTGACTATCGAGATCACCAAGGCTGAGTTTGAAGCAGCTAAGGACAAGGCATTCAAGAAGACCGGCAAGAACATCACCGTTCCGGGCTTCCGCAAGGGCAAGGCACCGCGCAAGATGATCGAGAAGCTGTACGGCGAAGGCGTGTTCTTTGAAGAAGCTTTCAATATCATTTACCCGGACGCTATGGAAATGGCTGTTGAGAAGTCTGGCATCAAGCCGGTCGGCCGTGCAGACGTTGACCTGGGCGACCCGGCAGAAGAGGGCGGCCTGACCATCATCGCCAAGGTACCGGTTGAGCCGGAAGTTGAGCTCGGCGAGTACAAGGGCATCGAGGTTGAGAAGGAGACCGTTAAGGTTCTGCAGGCTGACGTTAAGGCAGAGCTGAACCGCATGGCTCAGCGCAATGCCCGCACCGAGACCGTAGAGCGCAAGGCTAAGAAGAACGATACCGTTGACATCGACTTCGAGGGCTTCGTAGACGGCGTTCCGTTCGAGGGCGGCAAGGCAGAGCATCACGAGCTGACTCTGGGCTCCGGCGCATTCATCCCGGGCTTCGAGGATCAGCTGATCGGCTGCAAGGCCGGCGACGAGAAGGACGTAGTTGTTACCTTCCCGGAGGAGTACCACGCTAAGGAGCTGGCAGGCAAGGAAGCTACCTTCAAGTGCAAGGTACACAAGGTTGAGGAGACCATCCTGCCGGAGATCGACGACGAGTTCGCTAAGGACGTTTCCGACACCTGCGAGACCCTCGACGATCTGAAGAAGGAGATCACCGAGCGCCTGAAGGCAGAGCGTCAGGAAGCTGCTGACAACGCTTTCGAGGAGAAGGTTCTGGACGCTGTAATCGACGGCATGAAGGCTGACATTCCGGCTGCTATGATCGACTCCCAGGTTGACACCATTGTACAGGACTTCGGCTACCGCCTGCAGATGCAGGGCATGGGCCTCGAGCAGTACCTCAAGATGACCGGCACTGAGATGGGCGCATTCCGCGCAATGTTCAAGGATCAGGCAGAGCGTCAGGTTAAGACCCGTCTGGCACTGCAGAAGGTTGTTGAACTGGAAGGCATTACTGTTTCCGATAAGGAGCTTGAGGAAGAGTATGCTAAGATGGCAGAGCAGTACAAGATGGAAGTTGAGAAGGTTAAGGCCATCGTTTCCAAGGAAGCTCTGGAGGGCGATCTGAAGATCTCGAACGCGCTCGAGTTCATCAAGAAGAACGCCAAGGTTAAGAAGGCAGCAAAGAAGAAGGCTGCTGAGGAGACCACCGAGGAGACCGCAGAGTAATTTCTGCTGATTCCCCAAAGCGCGCAAACAACAGCAAACCAAACGCTTAGCGTTGGTTCATAAGAAAAGCGCGAGCGACGCTCGCGCTTTTTCACCTATATTCAAGGAGGACAAAATCTGCGCTTTTTCGCAGCTTATCCGCCTTGCTGAAAGGAGTTTTCCCAAGTGAGTTTAGTCCCTATGGTCGTAGAGCAGACCGGCCGCGGTGAGCGTTCGTTTGATATTTACTCCCGCCTGCTGAATGACCGCATTATCATGCTGTGCGATGAAGTAAACGACACGACCGCTTCTCTGGTCGTGGCTCAGCTGCTTTATCTGGAAGCACAGGACCCGGATAAGGATATTTCGCTGTATATCAACAGCCCCGGCGGCTCCGTAACCGCAGGCATGGCGATTTACGACACCATGAACTATATCAAGTGCGATGTTTCGACCATCTGCATCGGCATGGCGGCTTCCATGGGCGCGTTCCTGCTGTCCTCGGGCGCCAAGGGCAAGCGCTACGCGCTGCCGAATGCCGAGATCATGATCCATCAGCCGTCCGCCGGCACGCAGGGTCAGATCACTGATATGGCGATCCACCTGAAGCGCCTTGAGATCATCAAGAAGCGCATGAACAAGATCCTGTCCGAAAATACCGGCAAGTCGGTTGAGACCGTGACGGCTGACTGCGAGCGCGATAACTTCATGACCGCGGACGAGGCTGTTGCATATGGCCTGATCGACAAGGTGTTCGATAAGCACTAAGGCAATTCTGCATTGTCGTAATTGTAATTTTTTTCGTAGTATAGAGGTGGCATATGCCGAATTATGATGATGGAAAAGAACTGAAATGCTCGTTCTGCGGCAAGCCGCAGAGCCGCGTGCGCAAGCTGATCGCAGGACCGAACGTGTATATCTGCGATGAGTGTATCGGCGTATGCACCAGCATTCTGGATGACGAGCTGGACCTCATGCCGGAGTACGAGCCACAGAGCCATGCACTCGAAAAGCCCGAGCACCTGCCGACACCGCAGGAGCTGAAAAAGGTGCTCGATGAGTACGTTATTGGTCAGGATCGTGCGAAGATTGCCCTTTCGGTTGCGGTTTACAACCACTACAAGCGCATCTACCATCCGGAGACCGAGGTAGAGCTGCAGAAGTCCAACATCCTGATGCTGGGTCCGTCCGGCTCGGGCAAGACGCTGCTGGCGCAGACGCTGGCCAAGACTCTGCAGGTTCCGTTCGCGATCGCGGACGCGACTACGCTGACCGAGGCCGGTTACGTCGGTGAGGATGTCGAGAACATTCTGCTGCGACTGATCCAGGCGGCGGACTTTGATGTGGAGCTGGCAGAGCACGGCATTATCTACGTCGATGAGATCGACAAGATCGCCCGCAAGAGCGAAAACCCGTCCATCACCCGCGATGTTTCGGGTGAGGGCGTACAGCAGGCACTGCTGAAAATGCTCGAGGGCACGGTTGCCAACGTACCGCCGCAGGGCGGCCGCAAGCATCCGCATCAGGAGTTCATTCAGATCGACACGACCAATATTCTGTTTATCTGCGGCGGTGCATTCGACGGTATCGAGGGTATCATCCAGAAGCGCACCGGTAAGCAGGGTATGGGCTTTGGTTCTGAGGTAAAGGGAAAGGAAGACGAGCAGACCGACCGTCTGCTGGCCAAGATCGAGCCGCATGACCTGATGAAGTTCGGTCTGATCCCCGAGCTGATCGGTCGTCTGCCGGCCATCGTTTCGCTCGATACGCTGGATAAGGACGCACTCGTCCGCATCCTGCAGGAGCCGAAGAACGCACTGGTCAAGCAGTACGAAACGCTGTTCGCAATGGACGGCGTAGAGCTGAAGTTCCAGCCGGAGGCGCTGGAGCGTGTGGCTGAGGTCGCACTCGAGCGCAAAACGGGTGCCCGCGGTCTGCGCGGCGTGCTGGAGAACGTGATGACCGACATCATGTTCCGCATTCCGTCCGACGAGACCGTTTGCCGCGTGGAGATCACGCCGGGCGTTGTGGACGGTACCGGTGAGCCGGTTGTCGAGCACGGCGAACGCACGGCTGTTCCAGCGGAAAAGAAGCCGCCGAAAAAGGCTTCGCGCAGAAAGCCGACCAAGAGCGCATAATCAATCAAAACCAATACGGGCGGGGAACGAGATTCCCGCCCGTATTTTTAACGTTCAACGCCTTTACAAACCCCGGAAGATATACTATACTGAAACTAATAGACAATTTTCCGTGCAAGGAGAAACGAATATATGACAGAGCTTAACGGAATCGTCCTCAGCCGCCTGCCGGTGCTGCCGCTGCGCGGACTGACGGCGTTCCCTAATATGATCGTCCACTTTGATGTGGGCAGAATGATGTCGATTCGCGCACTGGAAGCGGCAATGAAGAACGGACAGACCATCTTCCTGACCGCGCAGCGCGAACTCAAAACCGATACGCCGACGCCGAGCGACCTGTACCAGATCGGCACGATCTGCCAGATTCGCCAGATCCTGCGTCTGCCGGGCGATAATATCCGCGTGCTGGTCGAGGGCAAGACCCGTGCACTCGCGCACAACTTTATCGCCGCCGAAAAGGACGAGGACTGCATGTATGCCGAGGTTGAGGAACTCGAGGACTACGTTTACGGCGTGACCGAACGCCGCGCACAGGCACTTGTGCGCACCGCGCAGGAGCGCTTCAGCGAGTACGCACAGTATGCGTCCCGCCTGTCGCCCGATGTGGAGCTGACCGTAGCCGAGGGCGGCGATCCGGGTTATCTGGCAGACTATATCGCCCAGAATATTCCGGTCGATGTGGCAGCCAAGCAGGAGATCCTCGAAGAGCTTGGCATTACCCGCCGCCTGGTGATGGTGATCCGCATGCTCGGTGAGGAGACCGAGGTCCTCAAGATCGAAAACGAGATTCAGGACGAGCTCAAGACCCAGATCGATAAAAACCAGAAGGAATACTACCTGCGCGAGCAGATCAAGGTCATTCAGACTGAGCTCGGCGAGCAGGACGTAGCCGCAGAAGCGGAAAGCTACCGCACGCGTGTGCTCGACCTCAAGCTGCCGAAGGAGTGCGAGGACAAGCTCATCCGTGAGGTGGACCGCTTTGCCAAGCTGAGCGGCTCGACGGCCGAGCAGGGTGTCGTGCGTACTTATCTGGATACCGTGCTCGACCTGCCGTGGAATAAGAAGAGCGAGGAACGTCATGATCTCGCGGAAGCGCAGGCGATCCTCGACCGCGACCACTATGGCATGGAGAAGGTCAAGGAACGCATTATGGAGTTCCTTGCCGTCAAGAGCCTTGCGCCCGACCTCAAGGGACAGGTGCTGTGTCTGGTCGGCCCTCCGGGTGTCGGCAAGACCTCGATTGCCAAGTCCGTTGCAGAGGCCATGGGCCGCAATTACACGCGCATGAGCCTCGGCGGTGTGCGTGACGAGGCGGATATCCGCGGTCACCGCAAGACCTACATCGGCGCAATGCCGGGCCGTATTATGGATGCGCTGCGCCGTGCCGGTACGTCCAACCCGCTCATCCTGCTCGACGAGATCGACAAGATGGGCAACGACTTCCGCGGCGATCCGGCGTCGGCGATGCTCGAAGTGCTGGACACCGAGCAGAATGTTGCCTTCCGCGATCACTACATCGAACTGCCGTTTGATCTGTCCGACGTGGTATTCCTGACGACTGCGAACGATCTTTCGACTGTTCCGCGTCCGCTGCTCGACCGTATGGAGGTTATCGAGCTGCCGTCCTACACGGCGGAGGAAAAGCGCTTGATCGCACGCCGTCATCTGCTGTCCAAGCAGATGAAGAAGCACGGCCTGAGCGAAAATCAGCTGATCGTGGACGATGAAACGCTTGATGCGATCATCAGCGGCTACACCCGTGAAGCAGGCGTGCGCCGGCTGGAACAGGTGCTCGCCAAGCTGTGCCGCAAGGCGGCCAAGCATATCGCGGACGGTGACGAAGGCCTGACCGCAACCAAGGAGAACCTCGAGGAGCTGCTCGGCACGGCGACCTTCAAGGACGATCTGGTCAGCAAGAAGGACGAGGTCGGCATTGTAAACGGTCTCGCGTGGACGAGTGTCGGCGGTGAAATGCTCGAGGTTGAGGTGGCAGTCGTGCCGGGCACCGGCAAGATCGAAATCACCGGCAATCTCGGCACGGTCATGCAGGAGAGCGCAAAGGCGGCTGTGACGTTCGTGCGCTCCAAGGCAGAGTCGCTGAACATCGACCCGATGTTCTACAAGGACAACGATCTGCACATTCACTTCCCGGAGGCAGCGATTCCGAAGGACGGCCCGTCCGCAGGCGTGACGATCACCACGGCGCTGATTTCGGCATTGACCGGCGCGCCGGTTCGTCACGAGGTTGCCATGACCGGCGAGGTAACGCTGCGCGGCCGCGTGCTGCCGATCGGCGGTCTGCGCGAGAAAACCATGGCGGCGTACCGTGCGGGCATCAAGACCGTGTGCATTCCGAAGGACAACGAGAGCGATTTGAAGGACATCGTGCCGGTCGTTCGGGAAAACATCAACTTTGTCATTGCGGAGCACATGGACACGGTGGTGGAGACCGCGATCGACTTTTCGCGCCGTCCTAAGCAGAAAAAACGCAAGTCCGCACCGGTAAAGCGTGCAGCGGACACGGCATCGACAACGGTGGTACAATAATATGGAAATGAAGAAACCAAATTTGCATAACGCGGAATTTCTGCGCTCGGCGGTCAAGGAAAGCGATTTTCCGCATGACCCGCTGCCGCAGATCGTGTTTGCGGGCAAATCCAACGTGGGCAAAAGCTCGGTCATCAACAAGCTGCTGAACCGCAAGAACTTTGCGCGTGTCAGCGCACAGCCGGGCAAGACCATTCACATCAACTATTTCACGATCGACAAGGCAATGTATCTGGTCGATCTTCCGGGCTACGGCTACGCGCGCGTTTCTAAGGCTGAGCAGCAGCGGTGGGGTGCTCTGATGGAGACCTACTTTGCAATGGATCTGTTGACGCTGGGTATCCAGATCGTGGACATTCGTCACAAGCCGACGCGCGACGATATGACGATGGCGGAGTGGTTCCGCGCATCCGGTAAGCCGTGGGTGATTATCGCCAATAAGCTGGATAAGATCAAGAAGAGCCAGCTTGAGGGCAATATCGCGGAGATCCGTCAGACGCTGCTCCTGCCGGAGGAAGTGCCGGTCATTCCGTTCTCGGCAGAGAAGGGATTCGGTCGTGATGAGGTGCTCGACCTGATTTTCGAGCACGTTTGCGGAAAGGAAGAGGCATAAATGGATTTTTTCCGCCGTTTTATGGCAGGCCGCTACGGCAGCGACCCGCTCAATAACGCGCTGCTCATTCTCGGCATTGCACTCATTATCGTGGCGCGCATTCTCGGCTGGGCGTGGATGAACGTATTTATTCTCGCATTGCTGTGCCTGTGCTATTTCCGCATGTTCTCGCGCAATATTCAGGCGCGGTATGCGGAGAATGAAAAGTTTATGAGATGGTGGCGTCCGGTATCGAACAGGATTCGCGGTGCACAGGGCCGTTTCGCTGACCGTAAGACACACTGCTATTTCAAGTGCCCGGAGTGCGGTCAGCGCCTGCGCGTGCCAAAGGGCAAGGGAAAGATTATGATTACCTGCCCGCATTGTCACATCAAATTCGACCGAAAGACCTGAAATTAACTGTTGATTACTGTTCAATTTACAAAGCGGCTGTGCATTAAAAATTGCACAGCCGTTTCATTACGGTTTCACGGCTAAATCACCAAAATTATCCTTGCTTTTTCTTGCATATGTTGTATAATAAAGATAGAAAATAGAGCAGGGGTGAGTCCGATGGATATTGATCAGCTGATTGGAAAGTTTTACAACAGATTAAAGAAGGCAGATATTGCCGGCACGGAAGGCAAGGTTGCGGTGCAGTTTAATCTTACGGGCAAGATTACGGGTGTATTCTACATCGAAATCCTGAACGGCAATGTGTCCGTTATGCCGTATGAGTATATTGACCACGATGCAATCGTTTCCGGTTCGATGACGAATCTGGAGAAGATGCTTACCGGCAAGCTGGTTCCGCAGGTTGCTATCGCTGAGGGCAAGATCAAGGTGGAAGGCAACGTGGATAAGGTTATGCTGCTGGCAGAACTGATGAAGAAATGATGCAAAGCTGCATAGAGGAAGACCCGCCGTACTTTCAGGCGGGTCTTTTATGTAAAAGCATTCGAAGCGGTACATGCTGTAGTTATACAAGGAGAAATGCTCAAAAATGAATAAAAAACAGAAAAAAGCCAAACTGACACTGGATATTATTGCGTGTGCGCTGTCAGCGGTCAGCGCAGGACTGTCGATTGCGGCTTTCGTAATTAGTCTTGTGAGGAGAAACGAGAAATAAATGTCGGATAGGGACGAAAAAACTCTTGACATTTGATCTGGGATTTGGTATTCTATTAAAGCTGTCTCTGAGAGACGGGCGCAAAACCGAAAAGTTTGATTTAGAACGGCTTGATTCTTCAAAAAAGAATTTGAAAAAAGTTCTTGACAAACGCTTCTAGTTTTGATATACTAAATAAGCTGTTGATGAGCAGTTAAGAACAACGAAAAGTTGTGAAAACTCTTTGAAAACAGCAGATTGTACCTTGTAAATTAAACAACGATGTGCTTAAACTTTTGTTCGATATGAACAAGGTTGTAGTGCGAACCTGAAATTTCGAGAGTTTTTTACTCTTGGTAAATCGCTGGAAGTCACAACTCCAGTTAAAATAAAGTGACACGTCAGACTCTAAAGTCGATTTTAAGAACTTCGGTTCTTTAAATACAATTTTTAGAGAGTTTGATCCTGGCTCAGGATGAACGCTGGCGGCGTGCCTAACACATGCAAGTCGAACGGAACTATTTTGGAAACTCCTTCGGGAGCGGAATCTTTAGTTTAGTGGCGGACGGGTGAGTAACGCGTGAGCAATCTGCCTTTAAGAGGGGGATAACAGTCGGAAACGGCTGCTAATACCGCATAAAGCATCAAAT
>QEKJ01000003.1:0-74969 GCA_003096535.1 Agathobaculum butyriciproducens
GATAACGGCAGCGAATTTGCCAATGTAGATGGCATGGAGAACTCCGGCCTGCGCAAGAGTGAGAAACGCACGAAAGTATATTACTGTCATGCCCACCATAGCTGGGAGCGTGGTTCTAATGAGAACGCTAACCGTCTAATCCGGCGATGGTTTCCAAAAGGTACTGACTTCTCCAAGGTGACGGCAGCACAGATCGCTGCTTTGCAGGACTGGATCAATAACTATCCACGCAAGGTTCTCAGTTGGGCAACCTCTAATACAGTGTACGAACTGTATATGCAGCAGCAGGAATAAGCCATCAAAATCGCATATTTTCTCATTTTAGGAGTGGCGAAAAAAGTCACTCCTTGTTGGCGTGCTTAAAATACCTCGAATTACCCTAAAAAAGTGCTTATAAAGTGTAAAAAGTAAAGGCATTGTGTATGATGTACACAATGCCTAAAAATCTTCTATCAATTTGTGTTAATTTTGCTCTTGCTACTCAGCTGTAATATCAGCAGAGAATTACTGCAGATTCTCGATGAGTTTGCGGCAGGTATCAGCGGACAGGCTGCTGTACAGGTGATAGACGATGTCATCGTGCGTCCAGAGGAGCGTGACCGTGCCGTTTTTCTCGATCATCGTAACCGGGCTGCCGTGCAAAGCAAATTCGGTAACGGATGCGTTTTCTGTGTCCACGAGCTTGTGTGCCTCCGAAGTGTCCGTAATCCGGGTGCAGGTCAGGTCGAGAAAATCGGTAGTGCTCTCGTAGGTGACGGTATAGCCGTTAGGTGTGCTGTGCTCATCGGTTTTGTGCATGGTATCCGGCAGATCGAACAGAACCGGCGGTGTGAACGCCTTGCTGTCGGTTTCGGACGGCAGGGCCGATGAAAAACGATAGTCGGTCAGGTCGTTAAACACGCGCACGACAGTATTGATAAGCGATACGCGGTATGCCTCTACGCTCATCGCGCAGCCGAACGAAACCGCAGCGGAAAGCAGCAGAACAGCGGCCGTGCGGCGCGCAAGACGGAGGCTCCGGTTAAACGCTGCAGAGTGCTTTTGTGCACGCACCAGACGGCGCATTTCACGCCGGAATTTTCGGGAGAAACGGTGCTCGGGCAGCGCATCCGGCGTGCAGGCTTGCAGCCACAGTTCGCGCGCTTCGGCGGCCTGCGCGGACAGCATATCGTCAGTGATCTTCATTTACGGTTCCTCCATCTCGCTCAGCGCTGCGCTGAGTTTTTCCTTGGCACGCTGGATGAGCTTGCGCACGTTCGGCTCGGTCGTATCCAGAATATTCGCAATCTCCGCGTTGGAATAGCCGCAGTCGTACCGCAGGAGCAGTACCGAGCGGTAACGCGGCGGCAGGGACGCGATAGCGGCGGCCAGTGCGTCGCGCGCGGCGAGACGCTCGATCTCGGCGGCAGGCGCAGCTCCAATATATTCCTCGGCAAGCGGCAGGACATTGCGGCGCTGCTTTTCGCGGTACAGGTCGATTGCTTTGTGCTCGGTAATAGTGACGAGCAGCGCACGCGTTTTGTGACACCTTGGTGAAGAAATGGTATCCAGAATTTCGATGACTTTGAGAAAAGCCTGATGCACCACGTCCTCCGTATCGCTGCTGTTGCACAGAATGCGGTTTGCGGTGTAGTACATCAGATTTTTGTATTCGCTGTAAAGAATCTCGAACTTGGACTTGTCCGCATCCGAGTCGATCATTGCCAGATAGAGAAACATTTTTACGCCTTCCTGCCTGTTATTTTAGCAGATTATAGCATATTGTGTCCGGCTGTGCAATCCAAAGAGCGGATTTGCAGGCCGGTTTTTCTCATGCCGCAAAAATTCAAAAATTTTTGCGGGAGCGTGTCACAAAACCGGAAGGACATTCGTCTATATAGTATGAGCAGGACAGGAGAGCCGGAAAGGAGGGAGTGCATGAACAATCGCAGGATATGGTTTCGATTAGGCGGCGTACTGGCTGCGGCAGCTGTCTGCACAGGCGGTGCGGCCGTTGTCTCCGACCGTGCGCAGGAAGCGAAAAATGTACAGAGGGCGTTCCTCGGCGCGATGGAAACGCAGATGCGGATAGGGTGCTATCCGTCGGAGACCGGCTCACCGGCCGACCTGACCGAGCGGGAACGCACGGAACTGCAGACGGCATACACTTCACGGGTGGAGCAGTACTACACCGAGAAAAATCCCTGCAGAAAACGATACATTGCACTGAACGAGGATTTTCTGACGGCTTGCGATTCTGATGTAGAATACAGCGAGTTCGGCGGCGTGGCCGACTGCCGATTTGACAGCGTGCGGCTGTATGCAGACCGAATGACGGCGGTGGTGCAGGCACAGACCGTTGTTTGGGATAAACGGATCTCCGGCAATCCGGAGCAGGGATTTTCGGTGGAGCTGCCGGTCAATCGGGATACCATCACTGCGACTATGAAGAAAGAGAACGGCGTGTGGAAACTGGACTCGATTGATTCACAGATCAGTCTGTCGGCTGCCGTATCGGCGGATGATGAGGTTTGCAGAGAACGCTATCCGACATTTGAAACGGCAAGGCAGGTGGCAGACAGTATAGATGACCAGGCATACATAAAGGAGGCGCGTTTCGCTTGAACTATTTTGGGCTGCACCGTGTGGCTGCTCCCGCATGAAAAGGATAGAGCGGCGGACTTGTTGTGGGGACAAATCCGCCGTAAACGGAAGAGAAAAGTGAAACAGTCACAGACTGAACTGCTGTGACTGTTTTCGTCTGCTTGCAGAATATACAAAAAATTTTGAAAAAAGTTGTTGACATTTCTGAGAGAATATAATATACTAAACAAGCGCTGTAAAAAACGCCTCTGTAGCTCAGTCGGTAGAGCAGGGGACTGAAAATCCCCGTGTCGGTGGTTCGATTCCGCCCGGAGGCACCATTTTTTAATGAGTGCCATTGGCACTCATTAAAAAATAATACCTCCGTGCTGAGGAATCGAAAGCTGGCTCTTGGAAATATGCCGGTGGCATATTTCAACCAGCGTGGCTTTTTCCGCAGAAAAAGCGATTCCGCCCGGAGATGTAGCGTCGGAGCGGCAAGTAACCCATCTTCGAGTCAAAAAATCGCGTTAGCGCGAAAAACCAAATATGCGGCTGTAGCTCATCTGGTAGAGCGCCACCTTGCCAAGGTGGAGGTAGCGAGTTCGAGCCTCGTCAGCCGCTCCAAATCAAAGGACACCGATGTAATTCGGTGTTTTTCTTTTATCCGTAGCACACTCGCTTCCTCCACCTTCGTAAAATCAGAGGTCGGGGTCCCCGTGAAAGCCTGCGGCTTTTGCGGGGTGTGGATGCGAGTTCGAGCCTCGTCAGCCGCTCCAAATCAAAGGACACCGATGTAATTCGGTGTTTTTTTTATCCGCAGCACACTCACTTCCTCCACTTTCATAAAATCAGAGGTCGGGGTGTGGATGCGAGTTTGAGCCTCGTCAGCCGCTCTAAATCAAAAAAGCACCGATGTATTCGGTGCTTTTTGTTTTACCCAAACCGCCAGCCACTGTTAATTCTTTGTCGGTTTACCGCTTCACCATGATAGTGCAATAACCGCTTTGCATGAAATTCCCTTTATCAGAAAATGAAATTTATGAAAAAATACAAAATTCACGTTTGCAGCAGAGAAACAAACGCAAACTGCGAAAGAACGCTTGTGACACCCCGTCAAATATGCTATAATGAGCCTATATTTGAGGTAACACCGCACAATGAAAGCTGCGGTGCTTTGCGGAAATTTTGCGCCCTGACTTCGTTCCGGTTTCACGGTAATACAGCAAGTATTACCGCAAAACTGTGTATAGTCAGTACACGAAATTTACTCGCAAATCACACTTGTTCCATTATGCGGTATTACCTTGTTCGCTTTACAGTTTACAGATAAGGAGCTTTCGACGTGAAAAATCGCGAGCAAATTCGCAATTTCTCCATCATTGCGCATATTGACCACGGCAAATCTACGCTGGCAGACCGTCTGCTGGAGCAGTGCAAGGCCGTTTCCGTGCGTGAAATGGAGGAGCAGCTACTCGACAATATGGAGCTTGAGCGCGAGCGCGGCATTACCATCAAGGCGCGTGCTGTCCGCATGGAATATACCGCGGACAACGGCAAGACCTACGAAATGAATCTGATCGACACCCCGGGACATGTGGACTTCAACTATGAGGTTTCGCGTTCTCTGGCGGCGTGTGAGGGTGCGCTTCTGGTTGTTGATGCGGCACAGGGTATTGAGGCGCAGACGCTCGGCAACACCTATCTTGCCATTGACGCCGGTCTGGAGGTCGTGCCGGTCATCAACAAGATCGACCTGCCGGCGGCAGACGCGCCGCGCGTCAAGAAGGAGATCGAGGATATCATCGGCATTCCGGCAGAGGACTCGCCCGAAATTTCCGCAAAAATGAATATCAACATTCACGAGGTGCTCGAGCGTATCGTCACTGATATTCCGGCGCCGGAGGGCGATGCGGATGCGCCGCTGCGTGCGCTCGTGTTCGACAGCCAGTATGACCCGTACAAGGGCGTTGTCGTTTACATGCGCCTGCTTGACGGCAAGATCTGCCCGGGCATGAAGGTCAAAATGATGGCCACCGGTGCCGAATTTCAGGTGCTTGAGTGCGGCTATATGCTGCCGCTCGGTCTGTCTCCGCAGCAGGAGCTGTGTGCCGGTGAGGTAGGCTACTTTACCGCCTCTATTAAAAAGGTATCCGACACTCGTGTCGGCGATACCGTTACCGGTGTGGAAAATCCGACGCCGGAGGCGCTGCCCGGCTATCGCCCGGCACGTCCGATGGTATTCTGCGGTATTTACACCGAGGACGGCTCCAAGTATCCCGACCTGCGTGACGCACTTGAAAAACTGCAGCTCAATGACGCAGCGCTGTCGTTTGAGCCGGAAAGCTCGGTCGCACTCGGCTTCGGCTTCCGCTGCGGCTTCCTCGGTATGCTGCACATGGAGATCATTCAGGAGCGTCTCGAACGCGAGTTCGACCTCGACCTTGTTACCACGTTGCCGAGCGTTATCTATGAGGTCAGCAAGACCGACGGCACCGTGCAGCGCTGCGATAATCCGCACGATTATCCGAGTCCGGATGTTATCGAGGAGGCTCGCGAGCCGTATGTCAAGGCGTCCATCATGACGCCGCAGGAGTTTGTCGGCAACATCATGCCGATGTGCCAGGACCGCCGCGGCATTTTTAAGGATATGCAGTATCTGGACTCCAATTTGGTCGAGCTGCATTACGAAATGCCGACCGGTGAGATTATTTATGACTTTTTCGACGCGCTCAAGGCTCGTACCAAGGGTTATGCATCGCTCGATTATGAATTTATCGACTATCGCAAGAGCGATCTTGTCAAGGTCGATATGCTGCTCAACGGCGATCAGGTGGACGCGCTGTCCTTTATCGCGCACCGCGACAAGGCCTACGGCCGTGCCCGCCGTATCTGCGAAAAGCTGAAGGAGAATATCCCGCGTCAGCTGTTTGAGGTGCCGATCCAGGCAGCCATCGGCGGCAAGGTCATCGCTCGTGAAACCGTCAAGGCGCTTCGCAAGGACGTACTGGCTAAGTGCTACGGCGGCGATATCACGCGTAAGAAGAAGCTGCTCGAAAAGCAGAAGGAAGGCAAGAAGAAGATGCGTGCGCTCGGCACGGTTCAGCTGCCGACCGAGGCTTTTATGGCTGTGCTTAAACTCGATGAAGAAAACTAACGCTGCAACAGGCGGCAAGCCGCTCGGCCTCTACCTGCACATCCCGTTCTGCGTGAAAAAGTGCGCGTACTGCGATTTTTATTCGATCACGGATGCGTCACTCAAAGCCGATTACACGGCGGCGCTGATTCGTGATATAAAGGCGTACGGCGAACGCTGTTCCGGTTACACGGTCGATACCGTGTACATCGGCGGCGGCACGCCGACCTGCCTTGGCGCAGGCTATCTCAGCGAGATTTTACAGGCGGTCGGGGCATGCTTTGCAATTGCGGAAAACGCCGAAATCACGGTGGAATGCAATCCGGAGAGCACGGATCAAGCGGTGCTGGAGGCCATGCATAAGCACGGCGTCAACCGGCTCTCGTTTGGCGTGCAGGCGGCGCACGACACCGAGCTTAAACGCATCGGCCGTATCCACGACTTTGCGCAGGCACAGGCAGCCGTAGAACTCGCACGGCAGTGCGGCTTTACCAACATCAGCCTTGACTTGATGTACGGCCTGCCGGACCAGACGCAGGCGCAGTTTCTCGACTCGGTAACGCAGTGTTTGACGTTGAATCCGCAGCATTTGTCGTGCTACGGACTCAAACTGGAGCCTGCAACACCGATGGGACGTGAAAATCCGGTTCTGCCGGATGACGACACGCAGGCAGATACCTATCTTGCCATGTGCAGACTGCTCTGCAGGAACGGCTTCGAGCACTATGAAATATCAAATTTCGCAAAACCGGGTTTTCGTTCCCGGCATAATTTCAAATACTGGGATCTTTCCGACTATCTCGGACTGGGACCGGGCGCCCATTCTTTCCTGAATGGCCGCCGGTTCGCGTTTGCCCGGGATATCAGGGCTTATATCAGCGGTGAGAGCATCCCGCAGGACGAGGAGGAGGTCTCGGACTTCCGGCGGCAGGGCGAATACCTGATGGTGCGTCTGCGTACCTCGGACGGTGCGGATATGCACGATCTCGAAAACCGATACCATGTCAGTACGGCTCCTTACGAGCAGGTATTCTGCATGCTGGAAAAGCACGGTCTTGCCGCTCACGAGGGAACACGGTGGTATCTCACCGAACAGGGGTTTCTGGTTTCCAACAGCATTATCAATGCTGTGGTGGAAGCCGGAGAATAATTGAGAACGACGGATTCTCAATTTTCCATTATTCATTTGTTTGTGATAAATTAACATATACGCAAAAATGGAGGAATCACTATGCGCGCAGTAATCACAGTAACAGGCAAGGACCGTACCGGTATCATCGCCAAGATTTCGAACACGCTCTATGAGCAGCAGGTCAACATCATCGACATTTCGCAGAACGTCATGGAAGATGTATTTGCAATGGTTATGCTGGTAAACATCGACAAGTGCACCGTAGACTTCAACACGCTCATCGACCTGCTTGACAAGGATGGTGAGGAACTCGGCATGAAGATTCACACCATGCACGAGGACATCTTCGACGCAATGCACAAAATCTGACAAATTGACGGAATCGAGAGCAGGTAACCGATTCTCAACTCTCAATTTTTCAGGAGGTTTAGTTAAATGTCTATGATCAACACGAAAGATATTCTGGAAACCATTAAGATGATCGAGGAGGAGCACCTCGACATTCGTACCATCACGATGGGCATTTCGCTGCGCGACCTTGCAGCGGACGACATCAATGTGCTGGCAGACAAGGTATACGACAAGGTAACGCGCCGCGCGGAAAAGCTGGTTGCCACCGGCGAGCAGATTGAGCGCGAGCTTGGTATCCCGATCATCAACAAGCGTATTTCGGTAACGCCGATCGCCATGGTCGGTGCGACCTCCTCGGCAAACAGCTATGTACCGCTGGCCAAGGCGCTTGACCGTGCCGCTGCGACCACTGGCGTCAACTTCGTCGGCGGCTTCTCGGCTCTGGTGCAGAAGGGTTTTGCCAAGGGCGATGAAATCCTGATCAACTCCATTCCGGAGGCAATGGCGGAGACCAATCTGGTCTGCTCGTCGGTCAACGTTGCGTCCACCAAGGCGGGCGTCAATCTGGATGCCATCGGTCTGATGGGCCGCATCATCAAGCAGACCGCAGAACTGACCAAGGACAATGATTCCATGGGCTGCTCCAAGCTGGTCGTTTTTGCCAACGCGGTAGACGATAACCCGTTCATGGCCGGTGCGTTCCACGGCATCGGTGAACCGGAGACCGTTATCAACGTTGGCGTTTCCGGTCCGGGCGTTGTGCAGTCCGCAATTCGCCGCGCAGGTGACTGCTCCATCGGCGAGGTAGCTGACGTGATCAAGAAAACTGCGTTCAAGATCACCCGTATGGGCCAGCTGGTCGGCGCACTGGCAAGCCAGCGCCTGGGTGTGCCGTTCGGCATCGTTGACCTGTCTCTCGCACCGACGCCGGCGATCGGTGACTCGGTTGCGCGTATTCTGGAGGAAGTTGGTCTGGAGGTCTGCGGCGGCTGCGGCACGACCGCAATCCTCGCGATGCTGAATGATGCCGTTAAGAAGGGCGGCGTTATGGCATCCTCGAGTGTCGGCGGTCTGTCCGGCGCATTCATTCCGGTTTCCGAGGACGAGGGCATGATTGCGGCGGCTCAGGCAGGCGCACTGACCCTTGAGAAGCTCGAAGCAATGACTGCGGTATGCTCGGTTGGTATCGACATGGTTGCTGTTCCGGGTGACACCACTGCTGAGGTCATCTCCGGCCTGATCGCGGACGAGATCGCAATCGGCGTTGTCAACACCAAGACCACTGCTGTCCGTGTTATCCCGGCCATCGGCAAGGGAGTCGGTGATATGGTCGAGTTCGGCGGTCTGCTTGGCTCGGCTCCGATCATGCCGATCAAGACCGGTTCTCCCGCGAAGTTCATTAACCGCGGAGGCCGTATTCCGGCTCCGATTCAGAGCCTCAAGAACTAACTGCATAAAGCGCATAAAAACAGCTCAGCAATGCCTGAGCTGTTTTTATGCTATGCCTGTGAGACGAAAAGACGCCCGCTCAAAAATGAGTGGGCGTTTATTGTTTTTACCGGTTCTCGTTGCCTTTTTGGCACATGGCAGTGAAAATCACGCCTGCACCGGAGACAACCCCTACGCTTATCCACAGCTTGGATGAGCCGTCAGACAAGTGCACCTTGAAGCTGTCAGACGTTGGGATATCGTTCTCTGCAATATCAGTAGCCGAAACCTCGTTATCGCAGGTTTCACCGGCCGGAATCGGTCCATCGGGAATGTCGATAATGATCGGCTCATAGGAAATCTCCGGAACCTCGGAATCCGGACGGTTTACAGATGAATCAGTCTCGTTCTTTGAGATCTCTGAAACGAAAGCAGCGTCCGTCTCCGGAGAATCTTCTGCTGCAAAAGCGCTGATGCCGAGCATATTCAGACTCAGGCTGGCGGTGGTCAGCAGAACAAGAAAACGCTTGCCTTTTCTCTTCATGAGCTCTCCCTCACTTTCGCATGAAATCAGAAGCATAAATCAATGCCGCTTCTTATTATCGAACATAGTTTATCAGACAGCAGATACAGAAAGAGGGTATATTTTGCGAAATGACAGCATTTTCCTAAAAATATTTTATACAAGGCGCTAAAGCGGACAACGGACACGGAAAAAGCCGTTCTGAGGCATAGAACGGCTTTGGAGAAGTTATTCCCACTGCTCCCAAACATCGGGCTGGTAGCCGACAGTTGCCTGACGGCCGTTGCGGACAATTGGCGTTTTCATCAGCGTGCCGTCCTCGAGCAGCTTTTCCTTCTTGTCCTCGTCGTAGGCGAGGTAGGCAAGCGACGCATAACTCTTGCTTTTCTGGTCGAGCAGGTTGTCCAGTCCGCCGACAGCCTTCAGCACGCTGTCCAGTTCACCCTTGGACATGCCCTTTTGCGCAAGGTCGATCATCTGGAATTTAATGCCGCGCTCCTTGAACCATCGCTGCGCTTTTTTGGTATCAAAACACTTGTTTTTACCGAAAATCTGAATATTCATGCCGTAATCTCCTTTGCTCTGCTGTTTGCATTATAGCAGAATTGGGAGAGGAAAACAAGGGCAATACCGCATAATTGAACAAGAGCGATTTGCGCAAAGCGCCGCGGCAGCGCGACCGGAGCCTGCGCAAGGAACCGCAGTTTTAATTGTGCGGTGTTGCCCAAATCCTATTGCGGTCGGCGCAGGTGCAAAACGCCGCAGGTGCGTGTGAACGGATACAGCAGCGCGCAGACAAGTGCGGCGCATCGGCCAACCTCACACAGGAGGAGCGGCACTGCGAAGAATACCTCGCCGTGTCGGGCAAAATTGCCGATGGCAGCCAGTCCGGCGGCAGTGAACGCCGGATAGGGGAGTAGGGCAGCGGTGTTAGCTCCAAGCAGTAGCACTGTGCGCAGCAGCAGGAGTGCGAGCAATGCACCGCCTGCGCTGAGTCCGCGCGACACGCTTGCGGACAGCCTGGTCTCCGGCAGAGAAAACGCCAGTACGACCGATGCCGGCAGCAGGGAGTACAGAATATGCCGGAATTGCGGCAGCAATGCCGCTGTCGGTGCGGAAAAGCTGGCAGGCGTAAGCTGTGTGAATGTCAGCACGCCGGAGAGCAGGAGTACCGTACCGGCAAGCCACGCAATCGGCAGTGCCCACATGGCACAGCGGTTGAGCCCCATTGATGCCATGAACAGGATGCAGACTGTCAGCAGCACAACTGTGCTGCCGCATGAGCGTCCGGTGAACACGGTCTTCTGCAGGAAAATGCTCATGCGGGCGATGGATGCAAGCAGCGGAAACAGCGAGGTCAGGGCGAGCACCCATTGTGCAGGAGCCGAATGCCGAATACGGTCGGACAGCCTTGCTGCTCCGATACCGGCCAGTGCACAGACCGTACACGCGAGTGCAGCGGCGTACACGCTCTGCCCGTCGGCGGGAAGATACAGTAATTCGCTCATCGGCAGCAGGGCAAACAGCGCCGTACACCACCGCGGAAACAGCCGCTCACGCATAGGCGCCACCGCCGATCTCACCGTCTAAAAAGCAGTTCAGCCGTTCGTTTTTGAACACTGCCGTGCCTGCCGGTGCTGTCTGTCCGAACGCATCCACGCGCAAGGCCGGAAGAATGGCCGTGCCGTCTGCGTGCAGCACATCGGTGACGCGGTACAGCGGCATATCCGGCAGAATGCCGTCCTGCGCGGAGCGGTCAAGCAGCTCGCTGAGCGCGTACACCTCGTTGTCGTTCTCCAGCAGCTCGGCGGCAGAGCCGTCCCGCACGACGGCTGCCCGCAGGCTGAGCCGCACATCGTTTTCACGGCAAAGATAGTCCGCCAGCGGAAGAATGCTCTCGGAAACCGCATCCTCGCTTAAAAGCAGCACCTGTGCATGGCTCAAATACAGGTCGCCCGGCAGGATACTGCGCAGGTTGCGCAGTGCGTCCGTTACATCGGTTCCGGTGGCGGACAGGTAAGCCGGTGCGGCGGTGTCGTCCGGCGAGTCCTGCCGCACAACCTCGGCGGTCAGGCAGTACACACCGTTTTTGCAGTCGAGCGCAAGCGCGGATACCGGCGAAACCTCTCTCGCACAGCCGCACAGCAACAGCAGCAGCGGCAGGAATCTGAGCAGATTCACGGGCGTTCCTCCTTCGACGGGCGTTTGACGGCAAAGCGGTCGCAGCGCATGAAAAACCATGGATAGCGAAGCCAGGTGTCCTCGTGCTCGGCAGAGATGCGCGGCACCAGATTGAGCAGATACGGTACCGAGCACGAGTGCATGCGGCACAGTGCTGCGAGTGTTAATCCGAGTGCAAGACCAACGCCATACAGTCCCCAGGAGGCTGCAGCAGCGAGCAGCACGAAGCGAAGCCACAGGGCAGCAGTCTGCAGCTTGGGCACCATCAGACCGGTGACACCCGCGATAGCGACTACGATAACGGTCGGTGCGGCGGCAAATCGCGCGGAAACTGCCGCGTCACCGAGCACCAGACCGCCGACAATGCTCATCGTCTGTCCCATGGCACCGGGCGTTCGCGCTCCGGCTTCCTTGAGCGCCTCGAGCACGAACAGCATCAGGAGAATCTCCCAACCGATGGGAAGGGGAACGCCGCGCTGTGCGGCGGAGACAGCGAACAGCAGCCGCGCGGGCACTAATTCTCGGTGATAGAGCATGAGTGCGGCGTACATGGCGGGAAACGTGATCGTGAATACAAATCCGATGACACGCAGGATGCGCGAAAGATTCGCCTGCAGAAAGCTGATATAGTAGTCGTCGTTGGACTGAAAGCACTCCTGAAACAGAAACGGCGCTGTGAGCGCTACCGGACTGCCGTCCACGACAATGACGCACCGACCCTCCAGCATACGGGAAGCGGCAACGTCCGGCCGTTCGGTCGTGCCGAGTGTCGGAAACGGCGACCAGCGGTGGTCGCGGATGCGCTCGGCAAGATAGTTGGAGTCGAGCACACTGTCGATATCGAGCGCGGTCAGACGCGTTTCCAGACGCTCAACCAGACTGTTTTCACACAGTCCGGCGATATAGCACAGGCACACGTTGGTGTTCGTGCGGCTGCCGACGCGCATAAACCGGAATTTCAGCCGAGGGTCGTTCACGCGGCGGCGGATGAGCGCCAGATTGGGCATAAAGCACTCGGTGAAGCCCTCTCGCGGGCCGGAAAGCACGCGCTCGTTTTCCGGCTCGGCGGTGCTGCGCTTGTCGAAGCCCTTGGTGTTGACGAGAACCGGACGTGCATCGCCGTCAGTCAGTACAATGGCGTCGCCGTAGAGAAAGGCGGCAAATACCTTGTTCATATCGGTTTCCACGCGGCATTCGTCGGCCTGGAGCACAGCGGCGGCGAGTATATCGGCGGAAAGCCGCGGCTGCTCACAGCGCAGGATCGGCCGCACAAGGCTCTGGTTGATGGCAAGGGAATTTACCATGCCGTCAAAGAAAAACAGCGCACAGCGCAGTCCGTTTTGACCGATGGCACGCCGTATGATAAGCGTATCGTCGTTCCGGAACAGCTCCTGCATCATGCGGATGTTTCGTTCCAGATCGGCGGTAAATGTGATCGTTTCCATAGTTTCACCCCGAGTTAGGGTGCGCACTATGATAAAAATTATTCGGAAAGTTATCTTGTAGGGCGGGGTGACCTCATTCCGCCCTGCGGTCAAGTGGTCAATTCGGCCGAAAGAACCTCGCCAAATAATTTGATTCCCTTCAGCGCTTCTGTCATCGTATTGCCCGACGAACCTACCTCCACCAGAAACGCGCTGTGCGTTGCATGCTGATTAAAACGCTGGGTCCGCAGATTAAGCGGACGCATGAGCGTCGGATAGGTGCGGTTGAGCCGGTACTGCAGCGATGCTGCACGCTTCAGGTTCTCCTGCCAGTCCGGGTGATACAGGCCGCCGTCATCTGTGCCGACCACAAGCATAAGCTGTGCAGTTTCCTCGCCGTTTATCGTGCAGGAGGTCTTGTAGGCGCGGCCGTCATCGGTCAGGATCGAGTCGCGGTGCACATCAATGACGGTTGTGATGGATGGATATTCTGCCAGCGTGTCCTCAACCACGGCAAGCGAGCGGTCATACGCGCCGGTGTACACGGGCGAATCGAAAATTTCGCGGATATGTACGGCCTCAATGCCGTTGTTCTCGAGGACCTTCTGCAGCTCGTCACCGACGCGCACTACATTGTAATTGGTATCGGTCGTGCGCTCGGTCTCGGTCGGTGTATACGGAAAAGCGGCATCCGGCGTGTAGCTTTCGCTGCTGTGTGTGTGATAGATAAGCACCTGCGGCCCATCTCCATCAGCGGAAAAATGCTCGTCTGCGGCCAGACAGTCTGCCGCATCCACGTCATACGAGGTCTCGTTGTTGATGGAGACCGTGGCAGCCTTGTCAGCGGCCGACAGCACCGGATTGTCGTTCTCGGTGTCGGACGAGGGCACATAGGTGCTCTCTGCAAGCGGATTTTCCGCCTGCTCATCCCGCGCTGCGGCAGCCGTGCGCGGCGTGTACACCTCGGCGGTATCCTCCGGCGAAACGCCGAACTCGAGCGCCATTGCGCGGGTGACAAAGCCGCTGTTGCGAGCCAGACCAGTCAGTGCCTTTTGTGCGATCGGCTCGCCGCCTGCCCGGGAAAAAATCAGCAGCGACAGCGCCAGACAGAGGGTGATGGCGGCAGGCAGGCGGATGCCGCCTCTCGATCGGAATTTCTGATGTTTACGCCGCTTCATTGCGCCATCCTCCTTGCTGTTTCATGCTATCTATCATACGCCGTACAGCGTGCGAGTATGCCCGAAACCTGTCACGAGAGGTACAGGTCGATATCGGCAACACTGAGGTGCGGATGCAGCGCCATGTTGACCGCATAGCCGATCATGCGGGAGATGTCGGCAACCTCGCGGTCAATGTCGCGCGTGGTGATCATCACCGGCTGAGAGAGGTCGTCCAGCGCTTCGCAGGCAGGCTGCCCGAGCTGGCTGCTGATCTCATGTGCGAGCGTTGCACCGTCCACCACGGTCGGCACGCCAACGGCGATAACCGGCACGCCGAGTGTTTCCTTGTTGAGCGCTGCGCGGGCGTTTCCCACGCCGGCCCCCGGCGTAATGCCGGTATCTGCCAGCTGAACCGTACGCAGCAGCCGCGACAGCCGACCGGCGGCAAGCGCATCCACGGCGATGACAGCGGCAGGGCGCACGCGGTCGAGCACACCGCAGATGACCTCGCCGGTCTCGACGCCGGTCTGTCCGAGCACACCCGGAGCCAGTGCGGAAACGGGCCGCCAGTCCGCGAAAATAGCGGGTGACTGCGCTACCAGATGCCGCGTAGCAATGACATGATCGGCGGTCTGCGGACCGATGGCATCGGGGGTTATCATACGGTTGCCCAGCCCGGCAATGAGCACCGGACCGTCATTCGGATGCGGCAGCAGCTCGCGCAGCAGCGTGCTGAGCGCCTTGCAGGCACGCGGAAACGCATCTTCCTCACGGCGGATGAGTGCATCCAGCTCAAGCGTGAGATAGCGCCCCTGCGGCTTGCCGATCTCGCGGGCAGCATCCTCTGAGAGAATGCGTACCTCGTGTACGGCGAAGCCCTCAAGCGTGCGATCGGACTGCCGGACATGCGGCAGGGCAGCGGCTGTTTTATGGTTTTCGATTGCCTCAACGGCCAGATCGGTGCGGAAAGCCATGCGCAATCCCTCCTTACAAGGATAGTTTTTTCGAGGAAAAAGTTTTTATGCAGAAAATGAAAAAAACACTTGCTTTTTTTGTGAGAAGATGATAGAATAATATCACTGTTGAATAGAAAACGAAGGAGGTGTTTTCAGAATGCCCAATATTAAGTCTGCAAAGAAGCGCGTTAAGGTTAACTCCGTAAAGGCGCTGAACAACCAGATGGCTAAGAGCGAGCTCAAGACCACTCTGAAGAAGTTTGATGCTGCGATTGCTGGCGGCGATAAGGCTGAAGCAACTGCTGCTTACACGACCGCTGTCAAGGCTGTCGATCAGGCGGCTGCCAAGCACCTCCTGCACAAGAACAATGCGTCCAACAAGAAGAGCAAGATGACTACCAAGCTCAACGGCATGGCGTAAGTTCTGGTATAGAACATCGAAACCGCAAGTTTAACTTGCGGTTTTTCTTTTTGCATCATTTAGATATTTATCGAAATGTGTTGACAAATGCAGAAACTGTGGTATACTGAAAACAATTAGATGATCATCTAATTAACAGGATAACGAGAAGGGCGGTGAACGGAATGGACATTACTATTCTGATTTGCGCGATTGCGCTGATTTTAGCGGCAATACTGGTACTCTGGCAGGCAAAAGCGCTTGCAAGGTGCGATTTAATTTGTAAATCCTGCGGCACGAAGCAGAATCTACCGTGGAAGCGGCTGGTTTTCCGCACGCATGTGGGAAATGACTGGCAGCTATATTGTCCGGTCTGCGGACGCAAAACGTGGTTTGCCGCACGAAAGAGGGGACAGTAATGGGGTTTCAGCAGAGCTTTAAGGCACTCAGCGATCCGGTGCGGCGCGAAATTCTGTCGCTGCTGCGGCGCGGACCGATGGCGGCGGGCGATATTGCGGCGCACTTCGAGGTGTCGGGCGCAACCATTTCGCATCACCTGTCCGTCCTGCGGGATGCGGGTCTGGTGCTGGATGACAAGCAGGGCAAGTACATTTATTATGAGCTGAATATGTCGGTCGTGGATGAGATTCTCGAATGGATCAGCGCCTTGAAAGGAGATGTCAGGAATGAAAAAAATCAGTAGACTGCAGGTGACGGCGTGGGTGCTGTCGCTGCTGCCGGCGGCAATGACAGCGGTGTTTTACAGCAGGCTGCCCGCGGAAATTCCCATGCAGTGGGATCTTGCCGGCCATATGAATTACGAAACCAGATGGCATTTGTGGATCGTGGCCGGGATGGCACCGCTGTTTGCGGTTCTGTTTTACTTTCTGCCGCGGTTTGACCCGAAAAGCAGGAACTACAGCAAGTTTTACGATGTCTATATCGGGTTTCAGATCATGATCGACCTGTTCCTGACCGCAATGTGCGGTATCTGTATTGCGGAAGCACTGCGTCCGGGTACGGTTGATGTGCCGACAGTCGTATGTCTGCTCGTCAGCTTGCTGGTGATGTGCCTCGGCAACATTATGCCGAAGTTTCGCATGAACTGGTACTGCGGACTCAAAACACCGTGGACGCTGTCGAGCGAAACTGTCTGGACGAAAACGCATCGTGTGGCAGGCCGCATGATGTTTGCGGCGGGTATTATCGGTGCGGCAGGCTCGTTCGTTCCGAACGAAATTGCAAAGTTTGTGCTGGTGCTTGCGCCAATGGTGGCGGCAACGATTATCTCGACTGTTCTGAGCTGGCGATGGTACCGCGCAGAACAGCAGTGATAGACGAAAAATGAACTTTGAAAGCGCGGTTTGCTGGAAAACCGCGCTTTTCTTGTATAAAAAGGTTAAAATTACAGAATGGTTACAACAAATTTAGTCATATTTTAACTTGTCAAGTGGGGAACGGTGTGCTATAATTTTGAAGCAAGTTTACATAGGTGGGGAATACACCCTATCTATCATAACCACTGAGCAAGGAGAATATTATGAAAAGAACGCGAAAGCTGGTGACCGTTGCGGTGCTGGCGGTTGCGGTGGTCGTAAGCGCGATCACGGCAGCCTATGCACTGAGCGCGAACACCGTGGAGACGTATGCGTATCTTCCTGAACACTCGGTTTACTTTTATGATACAGCAGGAGAGTACGCGTGGGCTTCCCGCGAGGTTGATACGCTTGCCGTTGCAGGCGTGATCAAGGGCGGCGGAACCCATCTGTTTTATCCGGGCAACGCCATTACCCGAGCGGACTTCATCGTTATGCTCGACCGCGCCTATGGCATGAGTGAAGCGCTCGACAATGGTCAGGTCAATTCGAACGGCTCGTTTGTCGATGTGCCGAGCAGCGCCTATTACAGCAAGGCGGTTATCGCGGCGAAAGCCTTCGGCATAGCGGCGGGCACCGCGACCGGTGAGTTTCAGCCGCAGCAGAGCATGACCCGTCAGGACGCAATGGTGTTCCTCAAACGCACGATTGACCGCACGGCGCTCAAACTGGGCACCGGTTCGGTGAGCAGCTTCTCGGATGCGAGCAGGATTTCCAATTACGCGAAGCCTTCCGTCAGTGCACTGGTCGGTGCTAAGGTGATCGGCGGCTCGAAAGGAAAGATCAATCCGCTTTCCAAGGTAACGCGTGCGGAGATGGCGGTGATGCTCTATCGGGCAACGCATTTGACCGTGCAGAGCAGCGGCGCTGTGTATCAGAGCCGCGGCGATCTGGTCAACCTGTGTATCGGTACGCAGAATTACTGCGATGTTGTGATCGAGAACTATGATCCTTCGGTGACGTATACCGGTCTGATGGGGTATACGGATTTCCGACGAGTCGGCGGCGTTACCTACGTTTCGCTGAGCGGCAAACGCGCGATCGACCGCACGGTAACGTACACGAACGGCGTGTTCACCTTCGCAGACGGTGAGGGTACAGTGAGCATTCCGGCGGCCGCCGATTGCGTAGCTATCGATGTCAGTCAGCCGTACCATCAGCTGAATGCGCCGACAAGCACCGGCAGTACCTACCGGCATTGCTATCCCTCCATCGAGGACGGCACGGTTACTGCAATTTATTATTCCAGGATATAACGAAGCCACCCTGCTTTCGCAGGGTGGTTTTTCGTTGTTAAATTCGTGGGCGGAAACTGGAGAAACGTTACGTTCATTCTCCATTTTCTATTAAAAAGACACCTCCGCTATGCAGAGGTGTCTTTTTTATACATTTGGAGATGAATGGATTTTTGGAGAGAATTGCAGGATTTGAGAATTAAAATTACTCGGAAACCAGCGGGGTGGACAGGTAACGGTCGCCGGTATCAGGCAGCAGAGCTACGATAACCTTGCCGGCGTTCTCCGGACGCTTGGACAGCTCAACAGCAGCCCACAGAGCAGCACCGGAGGAAATACCCACGAACAGACCCTCGCTGTGAGCGAACTGGCGAGAGGTTTCAAATGCATCCTCGTTTGCGACACGAATAACTTCGTCGTAAACCTTGGTGTCGAGTACATCCGGAACGAAGCCGGCGCCGATACCCTGAATCTTATGCGGGCCGCCCTTGCCGGTGGACAGTACCGGGGAGGTATCCGGCTCAACAGCTACTACCTTGACATTCGGGTCCTGATCCTTCAGGTACTTGCCGGTGCCGGTTACGGTGCCGCCGGTGCCTACGCCTGCAACGAAGATGTCAACCTTGTGACCGGACTGCTCCCAGATCTCGGGACCGGTGGTTGCGTAGTGCGCAGCCGGGTTTGCCGGGTTTACGAACTGACCGGGGATGAAGCTGTTCGGGGTCTCCTTAGCCAGCTCGTTTGCCTTTGCAATCGCACCGGACATACCCTTCGTGCCTTCGGTCAGAACCAGCTCAGCGCCGTATGCCTTCAGCATGTTGCGGCGTTCAACGCTCATGGTTTCCGGCATGGTGAGGATGATGCGGTAGCCGCGGGAAGCTGCAACTGCTGCCAGACCGATGCCGGTGTTGCCGGAGGTCGGCTCGATAATGGTTGCGCCCGGCTTGAGTGCACCGGACTTCTCGGCCTCGTTGATCATGGCGTTTGCGATACGATCCTTAACGGAACCGGCCGGATTAAAGTACTCCAGCTTTGCGAGAACCTGTGCATTAGCGCCAGCCTTAGCTGCAAACTTTTCAGCCGCATACAGCGGGGTGTTGCCGATCAGGTCGGAGAAGCTCTTTTTAATATCAGACATGGGATAAACCGCCTTTCAAAATTAAGAAAAATTAGAATGTGATGTTAATAAGGAATGATGGGAAAACTCAGTCGATGCAACATCGACACATTCGCCGGATCATCATTGAGATCACTCTCCTTAATTCACTTTAATCATATGTGTTTTGTATGAATTAAATATACAACCGAAACTCCTGTTTGTCAATAGGAATTTTGAAAAAAGTCAAAAAAACTTCCGCACCCGGAAAATGGTGCGGAAGCTCACGATTTAATGATTGAGATCCCAGTCGATGGGGTCGATGCCGTGCGCTTCGAGAAACGCATTGCATTTGGAGAAGTGCTTGCAGCCGAAAAAGCCATTGTACGCCGACAGAGGAGAGGGATGCACGCTTTCGAGCACAAGGTGCTGCGGTGCAGTGATGAGTTTCTTTTTGCTACGGGCATTGCCGCCCCAGAGCAGAAAGACGATTGGCTGCTCATGCTCGTTCAGCTTTTCGATTATATGGTCGGTGAAGGTCGTCCAGCCGAGGTTTTTATGGCTGTTCGCCTGCCCGCGGCGTACGGTCAGAGTCGTGTTCAGCATGAGCACACCGCGCTCCGCCCACTTGGTGAGCGTGCCGTCCTTGGGAGGTACAATGCCGAGATCACTCTGCAGCTCCTTGAAGATGTTCTGCAGGCTCGGAGGCGGCTGAACACCTGGCTGAACCGAGAAGCAAAGTCCGTGCGCCTGTCCGGGACCGTGATACGGGTCCTGCCCGAGAATGACGGCCTTGACCTTGGAATACGGCGTGTACCGCAGAGCGTTAAAGATGTTCTCTGCCGCCGGATAGATGGTCTGCTCGGCGTATTCCTTTTTCAGCCAGTAGCGAATGCGCTTGTAATAATCCTGCTCAAACTCACCGGCAAGGATCTCGTCCCAATCGTTGCCAAGATGTACCATGCTATCACTCCACCATTTCAGTTGTTCTAACTTTTTTGTCGTTTTATGTTTTATAAAGTATAAAAAGTATAACATACTGACTGCGATGTGTCAAAGTGCAGTTTTTTTGCCGCTTGTGAGCGGTGAGAGTTTCACGCTCTGCGGAGCGCAACTCCCTCGCTCAGGTTCAGCGAAAAACCTGCCGCCCGGACAGGGTATATTGCTAACGCAACTCGTGTGCCCCGGTCAATCGGTGCAGAGAAAAGACGGATGTTTAAACGGCTTGATGACCGTTTTTGAATAAACCATGAATTTTGTAAAGCCCTCTTGATTTTTTCTGACTTTGGGATTATTATATCAATGTTGGCACTCGGTGATTGAGAGTGCTAATACCAAACAACAAACACAGAGGTGTATGTAATCATGGCAACCAAGCAGTTTAAGGCAGAATCCAAGCGCCTGCTCGATTTGATGATCAACTCCATTTATACGCACAAGGAAATCTTTCTGCGTGAGCTGATCTCCAACGCATCCGACGCAACGGATAAGCTCTACTATAATGCAATGAAGGAAGGCAAGACCGGTATCACCCGCGACAGTCTGCCGATTGAGCTGACGCTCGACAAGGCAAACCGCCGCTTTATCATCGAGGACCACGGCTGCGGCATGACTGCCGAGGAAATGGAGAACAACCTCGGTACGATCGCGCATTCCGGTTCGCTGGCGTTCAAGAACGAAAACGAAAAGCAGGACGACATCGACATCATCGGTCAGTTCGGCGTTGGCTTCTATGCGGCATTTATGGTCGCAAAGCATGTTGAGGTCGTATCCCGTGCGGCAGGCAGCGACGAGGCCAACCGCTGGGAGTCCGACGGTGCGGACGGCTACACGGTTGCACCGTGCGAAAAGGCAGAAAACGGCACGAAAATCGTGCTGACCATCAAGGACAATACGGAGAACGAGAATTACGATGAATTTCTCGAGCCGTACCGTATTCAGGGTCTGGTAAAGAAGTATTCCGATTACATTCGCTATCCGATCAAGATGGATATGACGCGCTCCCGCATGAAGGAGAAGCCGGCGGATGCAGGTGACGACTATAAGCCGGAGTGGGAGGAGTACACCGAGAATGAGACCCTCAATTCCATGGTTCCGATCTGGAAGAAGTCCAAGAAGGAGCTGAAGGACGAGGATTACAACAGCTTCTATACGCAGAAGTTCTACGATTATCAGCCGCCGCTGTGCCACATCCATTCCAGTGTGGAAGGCGCGGTAACGTACACGGCAATGCTGTTCATCCCGTCTCACGCGCCGATGGACTACTACACCAAGGATTATGAGAAGGGTCTGCAGCTGTACTCCAACGGCGTACTCATCATGGACAAATGCGCGGATCTGCTGCCAGATCATTTCAGCTTTGTACACGGCATGGTCGATACGGCAGATCTGTCGCTCAACATCTCCCGTGAGATGCTGCAGCACGACCGCCATTTGAAGGCCATTGCGCAGAGCCTTGAGAAGAAGATCAAGAGCGAGCTGCTCAAGATGCAGAAGGATAAGCGCGAGGATTATGAGAAGTTCTGGGCAGCGTTCGGCCGTCAGATCAAGTACGGTGCTTATGTTGAGTACGGCGCGCACAAGGAGCTGCTGCAGGATCTGCTGATGTACCATTCCTCCACGGAGGACAAGCTGGTATCGCTCGCGGAGTACGCTTCCCGCATGAAGGAAGACCAGAAGTATATCTACTATGCTTGCGGCGAGACCATCGACAAGATCAAGCTGCTGCCGGTTATGGAAACGCTGTCCGACAAGGGCTACGAGGTGCTGTGTATGGATGACAGCATTGATGAGTTCTGCGTCAAGATGCTCGCTAAGTACAACGACAAGGAATTCAAGTCCATCGCGGATGCAGACCTCGGTCTGGACAGCGAGGACGAGAAGGAAGAGATCAAAAAGCTGAGTGAGGACAATAAGGATGTCCTCGAAGCGCTCGGCAAGGCGCTCGAGGGCAAGGTTAAGAAGGTCGAGCTGACCAGCCGTCTCAAGAGCCATCCGTGCTGCCTGCGTGCCGAAGGCCCGGTAACGCTCGAGATGGAGAAGGTGCTCAACCAGCAGGCTGCTGTCAACGGCGGTCAGAGCGTACACGCAGAGCGTGTTCTGGAGCTGAATGCCGAGCACCCGATCTTTAAGAAGCTGTGTGCGCTGCAGGCAGAAGGCTCGGATAAGGTAAGCACCTATGCGGATATCCTGTACACGCAGGCGCTGCTCATCGAGGGTATGCCGGTGGATGATCCGGTGGCTTACGCAAATGCTGTTTGCAATTTGCTCTCCTGAGATATATAATAATATAGTTAGTATATAATAGATTATATACGCGGGGATAAAAGAGTGAATGATTGATGGATTGAGAATAGCGATGCGGCTCGGCTGTGTCGATACTACATTTTATTTATGAACAAAACCGGAAGGTGATGAAACATGAAGAGAATGCTGTGGATACTCAATCCGCATGCGGGACGCGGTGCAATGAGCGGAAAGATCATCGGCTGCGTAACCGCATTTCAGCAGGCAGGATATGATGTGACGATTTATATCACGCAGGGTGCGCAGGATGCAACGCGTGTTGCACGGGAGCGTGCGGGCGAGTTCGATCGCATTGTGTGTGCAGGCGGTGACGGTACGCTGAACGAGGTGATTACCGGTCTTATGCAGGCGGAGACCCGTCCGGTTCTCGGTTATGTGCCTGCCGGTACAACAAACGACTTCGCGTTCAGTCTGGGCATTTCCAAGGTGCCCGCTGAGGCGGCGGTTATTGCTGCAGGCGATACGCTGCAGGCGCTGGATATTGGCCGCTTCAACGATCGCTATTTTAACTATATTGCGGCGTTCGGTGCGTTTACTGAGGTCTCCTATGAGACACCGCAGCAGACCAAGAACATTTTCGGGCGTGCTGCGTATATCATCGAGGGCATTAAGGCGCTGACCAACATCAAAACCTACCACATCCGCGTGAACAGCGCGGAAACGCAGATGGAGGACGATTTCATCTACGGTATGGTGACAAACACGGTGTCGGTCGGCGGCTTTAAGACCATCCGGCCGGATGGCGTGGCGCTGGATGACGGGCTGTACGAGGTGCTGCTCATTTACCCGGTCGAAAATCCGATGGAGCTGCAGTGGCTGGCGAATGACCTGCTGACGCACAATATCGAATCTAACCGCTTCGCGTACTTCCGCACGTCAAAAATCAGTTTTTCGTCCGATGACGAGGTAACGTGGACGCTGGACGGCGAGTTCGGCGGTGCATTGCACAATGTGCAGATTACCAACTGCAGCCGTGCGATCACATTTGCCACCGGCAAGGAGCCGGAATGCAAAGAATCATAAGAAAAGTCCTGCAGAATGCGAGCTTAACCGTGATAAGGAACGAATGCAGTCTTATTATGGATAGCCGATGGATTCAGGTGTGCAAGGACCACAAACGCAAAGACAACCGCCCATTTCCGAAAGGAAGGGGCGGTTGATTTTTTGCTGTTTATCAAAAGCAAACTTATTCAATTTCATGGACGAGGTGGAAATCTTCGTATCGGCAGAGCCCGGGATCACAGAAAACGGCGTGACTTTCACGGTCACACCGTTCTTTGCGGCACAATAATTACTTGTCACGATTCAGTGTCAGCTTTGCGGGGTTTTTATACGTTGGGTGCAAGCAGGATGGGCTGAAGCTGTCTGCCGTTCATGGCTGCGTCAATGGCAGCGGGAATCAGCGTCATATCTGCGACAAGCGAGCGCGGCTTGCTGTGCGGCGCATCCTGCCGGAGCGGCACGAAATAGTAATGCCGGCGATTCAGCAGCGTGCCGAGATTGGCGGCGCTGCCGGACAGACCGTCGTTGGTGGAGACCGCCAGCACGACCGGACGTTCTCCGCGCAGATGGCTTTTGACCGCCATGGTTGCAGGCGTGTCCGTCAGACCGTGCACCAGTCTGGCGAGCGTATTGCCCGTGCATGGAGCAACGATCAGTATATCAAACAGCGCCTTCGGTCCAATCGGCTCGGCGGAAACAATGCTGTCGATAGGGGAGATGCCGGTGAGTGCGGTCAGCTCCTCGCGCCAGTGCGCGGCGGTGCCAAAGCGGGTGTCGAGTGTACCGGCGCTGTCGGACAGAATCGGCGTGACCGTGTCGCCGCGCTCGATGAGTGCTTGTATAACCGGCATGACCTTGGCAAAGGTACAGAACGAACCGGTCAGTACAAAGCCAATGCGGAGTTTGCTCATAAGATGCCCTCCTCGTGCAGAATGGTGTCCACGGTATCGAATACCGCGCGTGCAGCGCTGAGCGGTGCTACCTTGCCCGGAAGAGACAGTGCGTGCAGCACGCGGCAGCCATCCGGAAGCAGGGTATCGGCGGCAACACCGCCCGGCAGAGATGCAAGATCAATGATGAAGCAGGGCGGTTTCATGTCGGATAGTACCTCGGTTGTCAGGATCGGAGCGGGTACGGTGTTGAAAATCAGGTCAAAACCGGCAAGGTGACCGGCGAGCCTGCGTGTATCCAGTGCGTGCAGTCCTGCGGCGGCGATGCGTGCAAAATCACGCGTACAGCGTGCGGAGACTGTAACCTGTGCATCGAGAGCGTACAATTTGCGTGCAAGAAGCATGCCGATCCGTCCGGCACCAATCACCAGACAGCGTGCATTTTGCAGCGTGAACGCAGTTTGCTCCATCGCGAGCTGAAGTGCTCCCTCGCAGGTAGGGAAGGCGTTAGCGGTTTGGCGCATAAACGGGTTTGCTTTCGCATAGACTGCAAGCGAAGGAGGGATAGCCATGAAACTGACCGAACAGGAGCAGGCTGCTGTTTCGCGCGGCATGATCGAGGGTCTGCTCCGCGCTTTGCACGCGGAAGGCGTGCTGCCGCCCGAGCGTCTGGAGCTGGTGCTCGAGCTGCTGTGCGCAGGCCGCTGACATGCTGCGCGTGGCCGCCTATTGCCGCGTTTCCACCTCGCAGGAGGACCAGAGAAACTCGCTGGAGAATCAGCGGCGATATTTTTCGGAGTACATCAGCCGCCAGCCGGACTGGGAGCTTGTGGAGGTTTATGCGGACGAGGGTCTGTCCGGCACCTCGTCCGACCGGCCTGCCTTTCGGCGCATGCTGGCAGCGGCAGCAGAAGAGAAAATTGACCTGATTTTAACCAAAGAGGTCTCACGCTTTGCCCGAAATACGGTTGACACGCTCGCGTACACGAGGCTGCTGCGCCGTCAGGGAGTCGGTATTGTATTCATTGGAGATCAGATCGACACCCGCCAGAACGACGGTGAATTTCGGCTTACCATAATGGCAAGCGTAGCGCAGGAGGAGAGCCGCAAAATCTCTGAGCGCGTCAAGTGGGGGCAGCAGCGCTCGATGGAGCGCGGTGTGGTGTTCGGATGCGATAATATTTACGGGTTTTCCCTGCGGGGTGGGGAATTGACAGTGAATCCCGAACAGGCGGCAGTCGTCCGCGAGGTGTATCGCCGTTTCTTGATGGACGGCAAAGGTACTTACATCATCGCACGGGAGCTGACCGCCGAGGGCATCCCGCCGCCAAGCGGAAAAGGGAAATCGTGGTCGTCTACGATGGTGCTGCGGCTGCTCCGGAGCGAGAAATACTGCGGCGATCTTCTGCAGCGCAAAAGCTGCACGCCGGATTTTCTCGATCATCGCAAGGTGAAAAATGAGGGGCAGTCACCGCAGGTCTATCTGCGGGATCATCACGAGGCGATTGTGCCGCGCTCGATGTTCGAGGCTGTCCGGCGGGAACTCGACCGCCGGCAGGCAAACCGCAAAGCCGGCAGCCGACCCTCCGCGCGGTACTGGTGCTCCGGAAAAGTGGTCTGCGGACGGTGCGGCAGTCGGTTTGTGCCGCGCAGAGGGGCACAGGCGGACGGCGGTCTGCGATGGGTGTGCGGGAAACGGGTGCAGCACGGCGTGGCAGCGTGTGCGGCTCCGGCAGTTGGGAATCGGATTTTGCTGGACTGCATGAAGCAAATTGTACAGGATTTACCAATCGGCATGGAGATGGTATTGCGGCAGACCTTGCGCGCCATACCCGACCTCACACGCACCGAAAGGCAGCAATTCTGTACAATTTTACGAAAAAAGCTGTACAGTGAAACGGTTTACAGCGCGCTGCTCGATCATATCACCGCAACGGGGGAGGGCTTGACTGTATATCTGCACGGCGTGTCCGAACCGCTGCATTTCGAACTTTCGGGCAGAGAAAAACCGTCCGTGCAGCGCACGGACGGCTGAACACTATTCGCTTTTCTTTCCGCGTTCGTCGTAATCATCGAGGAACGAGTGGAGCACGCCGCCGGTCTTGTAACCGGGCATCATGTCCAGATTTACCGCGTGGATGCTGTTGAAAATGCTGCGCTCGATATTCGGGTTGTCGCGGCGCAGACGGCGCAGCAGGATCTTGACCTCCTGCCGCTTGGAACCGCCGCCGCCGTTGTCGCACATCGTGCAGTTTTCGGTGAAGCGGCACGCGCACTGGATAAATTCGAGGTTGTTATACTGCTTCCACGCGAGAATATCCTCCTCATGAATGCAGTACAGCGGACGAATCAGCTCCATGCCTGCAAAGTTGGTGCTGTGCAGCTTGGGCAGCATGGCCTGCATCTGTGAGCCATAAAACATACTCATCACGGTGGTTTCGATGACGTCGTTGAAGTGGTGGCCAAGTGCGATCTTGTTGCAGCCAAGCTCCTGCGCCTTGCTATACAGATAGCCGCGGCGCATCCGCGCACACAGGTAGCACGGGTTTTTCTCGCTGCTGTTGGCGACCGCGAAAACATCGGTCTCGAACACGGTGATCGGGATATGCAGCAGCGCGGCGTTGCTCTCGATCTTATTGCGGTTGATCTCGTTGTAGCCGGGGTCCATAACGAGGAAAACTACCTCAAACGGCACCTCGCTGTACCGCTGGAGCAGCTGCATCAGCTTGGCCATCAGCATGGAATCCTTGCCGCCGGAGATGCACACGGCGATCTTGTCGCCCGGCTGAATCAGCTGATACTGTCGAACCGCCAGTGTAAACGGGTTCCAGATGGTCTTGCGGAATTTTTTGATGATACTGCGCTCGATCAGCTCGTGCGGCTGTAAATCTCGTTTCATAATGATGCTCCCTGTATTACTTGACTAACTCGTGATAGCACGCGTCGAAAACGGACAGAAATTCGTCGATTTCCGCGTCCGTGGTAAGGTGGCTCAGGCTGATGCGCCATGAGGACAGTGCATTTCTGCGATCACGGCTGACAGCAAACACTGCACGGGACGGCAGACCGTCTGCCGAGCAGGCGGATTTGACCGATACGCACACGCCTTTTTCGGACAGCGCGCGCTGAAATACGGTGCCTTTCACATTCTTGACGCTCAGATTGAGGATATGCGGCACGGTGTGCTCCGGACTGTTGATATGCACCGCGGGATACGCCGCAAGTGCCTTCCGAAGCCGTTCGCTGTGGCGCTGAACGACCGCACAGCGGCTCTCACGCTCATCGCATGCCAGCTGCAGTGCCAGCGCAGATGAAGCCGCCAGACCGAGTGCAGGCGTGCCGCTGCGGTACAGCGTCGTGCTGGCACCGCCGTTCATCTGCGGCTCGAGCGGCATACGGCTGCGCTTAAGCAGCACGCCGCTCCCGCAGATGCCGCCAAACTTGTGCGGCGCAAAGCTCAGCGTGTCGATACCGGAAAAGTCCACCGGGATGCGTCCGATAGCCTGCGTTGCGTCAATGTGCAGACGGCAGTTCGGATGGTCAGCCAGCAGCGCTGCGATTTCGTTTACCGGCTGAATGGTGCCAAGCTCGCTGTCCACCGCGCAGATGGCAACGAGAACGGTATCCGGACGCAGAAGCTCGCGCACTTCCTCCGGGTCAACCGTGCCGTCCAGACCGATGGAGAGCAGGTCAATCTCCCAGCCGCGCTCCTGCAGGGCGGTCAGGCTGCCGCTGACCGAGGAATGCTCGAGCGGTGTGGAGATGATATGCTTGCCGATATGCCGTGACGCCTGTGCGATGCCCTTGATGGCGAGGTTGTTCGCCTCGGTCGCACCCGAGGTAAAGATGATCTCGGCAGGGGACGCGCCGGTCAGTGCCGCAATCTGCTCGGTGACACGCGCCATTTCCTCACGGGCGGCTTTGCCAGCCGCGTGTACCGAGTTCGGGTTGGCCGGGAAGCGGCGTTCCATATCGCAGAATCGCTCGAGCACCACGGGGTCAGCGGGTGCATGGGCGGCATAATCGAGATAAATCATAGCATGGACTCCTCAAAATAAGGTTAACGGCTATAATCATAGCATTCTTATAGGAAAAAGTCAAGATGGACAGAAAAAGACTGCTGTCTCCGATGAAACAGCAGTCTTTTGTTTTACCTCATTGCGGGGTCGGTCACGCCGTTGGCCTCGAACGCGCGGATGCGATCCAGGCAGGTGCCGCACTTGCCGCACGGCTTGTCGCCGCCCTCGTAGCAGCTCCACGTCAGCTGATAGGGAACCTGCAGCCGCAGACCTTCGGCAACGATCTGCGCCTTGTTCCAACGCACGAACGGAGCCTCGATGCGGACATCACCGCCCGAGCCGAGTACGATGGAGTGGTTCATTGCATTTACGAAATCCTCACTGCAGTCGGGATAGGCATTGCCGGCGGCATCGTCGTGATGCGCACCGTAGTAAATCACGCTGCAGTTCTTGGACAGCGCAACGCTGGCCGCTGCCGACAGGAACAGACCGTTGCGGAACGGCACATAGGTCGTAACCGGCTTGCCGCCGCGCTGCGCGAGCTGCTCGGCGTAGGATTCCTCGGGGATGTCCTCGGTCGAGTGGGAAAGCAGCGAGCAGTCGCTGTACGCGAACACCGGCGTCAGGTCGAGAGACGTGCCCTCGATGCCGTAGTATTCGAGAACCGCCTTTGCAGCCTGGATCTCCTTAACGTGCTTCTGACCGTAGTAAATGGACAGCGCGCACACATTCTCCTTGCCGTGCTTCTCGATGGCAAGCGCAAGACAGGTTGTGCTGTCCACGCCGCCGCTGCACAGGACCATTGCCTTTTCGCTCATCGGTTGTCCACCTTCTCCGGGTACAGATCGTGGTGGGTGAGACGCTCGAATGCAACCTCCTCCCAGCGGGTGCCGGGCTTGCCGTAGTTGCAGTACGGGTCGATCGAGATGCCGCCGCGCGGTGTAAATTTGCCCCAGACCTCAATGTACTTCGGATCCATCAGGCGGATGAGGTCCTTCATAATGATGTTTACGCAGTCCTCATGGAAATCGCCGTGGTTGCGGAAGCTGAACAGATACAGCTTGAGCGACTTGCTCTCTACCATGCGCTCGCCGGGCACATAGGAGATATAGATAGTAGCAAAGTCCGGCTGGCCGGTCATCGGACACAGGCTGGTGAACTCCGGGCAGTTGAACTTGACAAAATAGTCATTGTCCGGATGCTTGTTCGGGAAAGTCTCCAGCATTTCGGGCGCGTAGTCCGAGGGATACTGGTTCTTCTGGCTGCCCAGCAGAGTGACGCCGTTCAGTTCTTCTTTATTTCTTCCGGTCATGGTTGCATTCTCCTTACATTTAATTAGGCCTTAGTTGCCTTGGGATACAGTGCACGCTGCAGTACGTTCACCAGAACGACACCGCAGACCGCAGGTACGGACTGACCGATGCACAGGCTGGTGGCAAGTACAGAATACGGAACGTGCAGCAGATAGCTCAGATAGCTCGGTACGCCGAGACCGGGCACAAGGATGATCGGGAGGATCATCAGCCAGAGGCTCCAGCCCTTGCGGCGGATGAGCACGATGATCGCGGTAACGATGATACCGACGAAGCAGCCTCCGAACCAGTCCAGCAGACCGAGTCCGCCGAACAGAAAGTTGGCAATGAAATTCGCGAAACCAAGCGGCAAAACCAGGAACGGAAACAGGTAAGCGAGCGCATACAGAGCCGTCGCAATGCGGATCTGGTACGCACCGAAAGAGAAGCTCTGCGTAAAGTACAGCACAACAACGTAAAGTGCCATCACCATAGCAGAAACGGTCAGTTTTTGAACCTTGCTCATGTTTTCTTTTACCATATTTCGTTCACCTCCAAATAATGCACACAACAACGTTGATTGAGAAACGTAAAGTTTTTCTGTTTCGTTGTCCCTAGTTTTGTTTTACGACAGGATGGTTTCGAACTGTCATTCCATATCCGGAAGCAAAGTGCCGAACGGCACAAACGATAGTATAGCGTATTTTTATCGTTTATGCAAGTGTAAAAGCACCAAAATGCGTTTTTTGATAGAGAGATTATGCGGTTTCACAGAGAAGCGCAGAGCACCTGTCTGGTTGGGAGAAAACCGGACATTCGACAGAAAAAATGCGGTCTTGTCGAAAATTGTCGATAAATATGCGGGAAAAAGCAGGGATATCCGCTTGCGCGGACGCGCTGAATATGTAAAAATAAGATGTAATCCATCAATCGGCATAAGATAGAGAAAGCCGGGGGAAAGCAGTAAATGAAGATCAAACAAGGCAAAATGCGTATTTTACTGGCGTGTGCGGACGAGTCTCTGCTGAAACAGACAAAACGGCTTATGCAGGCGAGCAAAGAGCTGGAGCTTGTCGGCTGTACGTCGAACGGCACGAAGGCGTGGGAAATGATTCGACAAAAAATGCCGGATATGGTCGTGCTGGATACCGACCTGCCATATGCGGACGGCTTTGCCGTTGCGTCATGGATGAGACAGAATAAGATGTGGGATACGAGCATTATCCTGCTCAGCTCGTTCATCGGCGGTCAGACCTATGTGGAGTGCAGCCTGCTGCACATTAACGTGCTGCTGCGTAAGCCAATCTGCGCGGATGCACTGTATGAGCGCATCAAGCTGGCGGTCACCTGTACCAGTCGGGGAGACACGGTGGAGCAGCGGCTGGCCCAGATCCTGCGTGAGCTGGGTATGCGCGAGCAGACGATCGGCTATCAGTGTGCATTGCTGACCGTGTGCCTGTATCGGGAGACCGACGGTGCCAGCATCACCAAGATCATTTACCACAGTGTCGCGCAGCAGATGAACAGCGAAGGCAGTAATGTGGAGCGCAATATGCGCTATGCCGTTCACCGCGCATGGGATAAGTGTGATAAAGCCGTGCTTGCCAGGTATTTCGGTGAAGCGCGTGCACAGGATAAGGAGCCGCCGAGCAACCGCGAATTCTGTGCGGCTCTCGTGGAGTATCTCCGGCAGGAAGCCTGCCGCCTGTAACCGGACAGCCTGTGCTTTTTGCAAATGCGGCAGGTACCGCGTTGCGGATCGCCAGCTCCTCGCGGGATAAGTAGTCGATGAGTGTCAGTCCGTTCTGCACCGCGCGGGCGTGTACGGAAAAGGGCACGGCACCGGCCAGCGTCAGCGTTCCGGCGGGAATGGCATCGAGTACATCGCCAATCGTGTGCTGTGCATTGGCAAGCGGCGCGTTCAGACTGCCGTCCCCCGTCTGCACCGGCATAGGCAGAATGACCGCGCGTGCGTCAGCAAGGCACGCCTGCAGGTCACTTGCAGCCGTGCAGCCTGCGGCGGGGCGGCGCTCGAGTGCAAATGTGCGCACGGTGTGGCCTGCTTCATGCAGCAGCTCGGCTAAATATGCCTGACGCACGTCGCCGCCGACGACGGCGAGAGTCGTCGATTGATTCATAAGCAAAAACCTCCTTTGCGCCATTCTATGCCGGATGCAAAAGAGGAGTGAAAAGAGAACATCCGCTCTTTGTACAAACAGAGAGCGGATATTTTTGTATAGATTACTGATTGAGTACCTCGAACAGCGTGTCGCATGCGCCGGTGAGCGACTGCGCAGGACCGTCTGCGGTGATCTCATAGGTGTTTTCGCAGCCGATGAGGCCGACACCCGGAATCGCGATCTTCGGCTCAACGGCAAGCGTCATGCCGGACTCGAGCGGAGCCGAGAAGCCTTTGGCGAGAACCGGTGTTTCGTCCATTGTCAGACCGATGGAGTGGCCGAGGAACTTGCAGCCGTTCATAAAGCCTTCGCGGAACGCAGGATCGACGAGAGAGAGGATCTTCTCGTAAATCTCAGCCGGAACGGCACCGGCGCGCAGGAGAGATGCAGTTTCGTTCTCCAGCGCAATGCACTGCTCGCGTGCCGCGCGGATCACACCGCTCTGCGGATGCTTGTCCAGCTCGCCGTAGTAGAACGTAATACTCTTATCGGTATGGTAGCCGCGCCAGCCGCACGGAATATCCAGCAGGACGGTGTCGCCTTCGTGCAGCGTGCGCTCGGACGAGCCGATGGACTTCATTGCGGTCGAGGTGCCGACACAGCCGGAGGGGCTGTCCAGTGCGGTGGGACGCAGGCTGTTTTCACTGAAGCTGGCAATACCGAGCACGTCCTCGGCTGCCGGCTGATTGTAGCGCGAGATACCCATGCCGCCGCGGTCCACGATGGCGGTGCAGATCTCGCTGCACAGGCGTGCTTCGCTGACGCCTTCGCGCAGGAATGCCGGAGCAAGTTCCTCGATGACATAGCGGTGCAGTTTGCCGGATTCGCGCATACAGTCAAGCTCATACGCGCTCTTGACCGAGCGCAGACCGCTCAGAACGCCGTCCATCGGCTTGGGTGCAAAAGGCAGATGCTTGTTCAGCATGGAGAGCTTTTGCAGCGTCATGGTCTTTGCGGCAACGTAGACGGTCTCCGGAATATCCGGATAGACCTCCTTGATGCCGCGAAAGCTGCCCATCGGACGGATGTCTGCAAAGGCGGATTCGTCCTTTGCAACATCAAACGAGCGGCGGACGAACAGCGTAGCCTGATCGGGTGTCACGACAAGTGCGCCATCCTGCATGGTGCCGGTGAAGTAGTACATGTCGAGCGTGTTGTCAAGCAGAAGCATGGACCACGCAGGGTCCTTCTCGGTCATGGCACAGCGCAGACGGTCGAGCCGCGTGTTCAGTTCGGCGGCGGGCACGGGAATATGGGGCATGGATGATCCTCCTGTATGATTAACGGTGGTTTACAAAAATGTTACTTTTAGTGTAGCACATATTTAACCGGAGAGCAACGCAGACGCGTTGACTTTTTATACCTTGTGCGATATGATTATAGTCTATGGAAGGACTGCGTTGTGCAGGGAAGGGAGCGATTATGATGCGCAGAAAAGTAGGCAAGCTGCTGGGCGACCGCCGCGTTGTCGGAGGATTCCTGCTGCTGATTCAGCTTGCAATCGTTATGTTCGGCGTAAGCTGGGCAAGTACGGAATATCACTGGCTGACACCGGCACTGACCGTGCTGAGCGTTATCATTGTCATCTGGCTGGTGCGTAAGTACGACAACCCGATGTACAAGATCACATGGATGCTGGTTATTGTGCTGCTGCCGCTGTTCGGCGGCTTGTTTTATCTGTTCTGGGGCAATACGCCGCTCAATCGGGCGCGTACCCAGCATCAGTACGAGCCGAAACCGCCGGATTTCACTGATTATATGCGCACGCCTGCTACAAAGGAGCTGATCGAGCAGCATCCGCGTCATGCAGCACGCGCCCGCTATATCGAGACGCTGGACGGTATGCCGGTGTGGACCAACACGGAGACGAAATATTTCCGTATCGGCGAGGAAATGTTCGACTCCATGTGTAAGGAGCTGCGCCGCGCACAGAAGTTCATCTTTCTGGAGTATTTCATCATCGAAGAAGGCATCATGTGGGATACTATCCTTGACATCCTGCGGGAGAAGGCGGCCGCCGGACTGGATGTGCGTGTGCTGTACGACGACGTTGGTTCGATCTGCACGCTGCCGAAAAACTACGACCGCTATCTGATGAGCCTCGGCATTCACGCGGTGCGCTTTAACCGCTTTATCCCGACGCTGAACACCTATCTCAACTACCGCAACCATCGCAAGATGACGATTATTGACGGCAATGTCGGTTATATGGGCGGTATCAATCTGGCGGATGAGTATATCAACAAAAAGGTACGCTTCGGCTACTGGAAGGACACCGGCATCATGCTGCGGGGTGAGGGAACAGCCAATATGACCGCCCTGTTCCTGCAGATGTGGGAGTATGTCACCGGCGAGGATATGCCGCCGCTCGAAAACTATCTGCCGACTGCCAAGCTGCCGGCAGACGGCTATGTGCAGCCGTTTGCGGATTCACCGCTCGACGACATCAATATCGGTGAATCCACCTACCTGCAGATCATCCATAACGCGCGAAAGTACGTCTATATCACCACCCCGTATCTTGTACTGGATAACGAGATGATTACGGCGCTGACCATTGCGGCGCAGTCCGGCGTGGACGTGCGCATCCTGACGCCGGGCATCCCGGATAAAAAGCTGGTGTACATGATCACACGTTCGTACTATCAGCAGCTGCACCGAGCGGGTGTGAAGATTTATGAGTACCGACCGGGCTTTCTGCACGCGAAAACCATCGTGTCCGACGATGATACGGCGGTGGTCGGTACGATCAACATGGATTTCCGCTCGTTCTTCCTGCACTTTGAGTGCGCGACCTGCTTCTACAACAGCTCGGTCGTTGCCGCCGTTAAGCAGGACATTATGGAGACCATCAATGTCAGCCGCCGGATTGATGACGAATGGCTGCGCCGTGTGCCGTGGATTCGGTCGATCATGGCAAGCGTGCTGCGTCTGTTCGCGCCGCTGCTGTAATGAGAGGAGCGTGGTTTGATGGACCGACCGGAGCAGACACTTTCCGCTGTGCTGGATGCGGGAGAGCTGCTGCTGACCTCGGGTGCTGAGGCAGCTCGCGTAGAGGACACCATGCGCCGTCTGGCACGCGCCTACGGTTTTGTACGAGCGGATGTGCTGACCATCACGGCCAGCATGGCAGTAACGGTACGGACGGCAGACGATCAGGTGATTACGCAGACACGCCGCATCCTGCGGCGCGGAACCGATATGCGCTGCATTGAGGCGGTCAACGAGCTGTCGCGCAAGGTATGTGTGAATCCTATCCCGCCGGAGGAATTACACGCACATCTGGAAGCCATCCGCACCGCACCGGATAAGCTGCGCTGCCGGCTGCCGCTGGCGTATCTGATCACGTCAGGCTCGTTCGCTGTGTTCTTCGGCGGCACCTGGAGAGACGGCATAGCCGCCATGCTGTGCAGCGTGCTGCTGTATGTCATCGGCGTGCTCGGTGATCGGATTTCGTTGCAGCCGCTGGTGCTGACCATGGTCAGCTCGGCGGCGATGTGCACGGCAGCGGCTCTCACGGTAAAAACCGGCATGGGACAGAATCTGGATTATATCATTATCGGCAACATCATGCTGCTGATTCCGGGCATTCCGTTCGTCAACTCCATGCGCGATATTTTCGTGGGCGACACCATCACCGGACTGCTCAGTGCATTTGAAGCGGTTTTGCGAGCGCTTGCCATCGCGGCAGGCTGCGCGCTTGTGCTCATGCAGACTGGGGGCGGTGCCGTATGACGGGTGAAATCCTTCTGCAGATTGTCATGGCGATGATCGGTGCGCTCGGCTTCGGACTGCTGTTTCATATTTCCGGCAGCCGCCTGATCACGATCATGCTGGGTGCTGCGGTAAACTGGGGTGTATACCTGCTGGCGATGCAGTGGTATGATAACCGCGTGACCGCGTTTTTTGTCTCTACGCTGGCAACGGCCGCACTGGCCGAGCTGCTCGCGCGATTGCTCAAAGCGCCGGTCATCACGCTGCTTGTGCCTATGCTGGTGCCGCTGATTCCGGGCGGCGACCTGTATTACACGACGCTTGCGCTCGTGCAGGGCGACACAGCAGGCTTTGCTCGATACGGTACGCTGTTCATCGAGGAGGCGGGCGCGATGGCGTTCGGCGTCATCCTTGTGGCGTGCCTGGTGCAGACTCTCGGCAAGCTGTGGCTGCTGCACAGCGAAAGAAAATAAAGAAAGCGTTCTGTAAGAGGCTGTCGCGAAACTGCAGTTTCGCCGACAAGCAGGAACGGACCGTGGGCCGTTCCAAAGTCGTCCGAAAGTTCCTATACAGAAACTTTCTCCCTCCAGAAGTATAAAAAACCGAACGCCATCCTTGCGCGGCTTCTTGGCCGCGCTGCGTGGCACATGTCCCCGGATTTTTGGAATTTGCATGGCAAATTCTATTGAAACACGCGCTACCGCGCGATAGGATAAAATTGGTTTACTACAAACTGAGCGTTCTGTAAATTTCATACAGAACGCTTTTGTGCTGCTTACAGCAGGTGAATTGTCAGATATAACGCACAGAGCAGAATCGCGATCCACACAGTGGCGAAAATTACATTGTACACTACCCGCGCAAGCGGCAGACGTGCCTGCCGCAGAGCCTTTCCCAGTACATCCGGGTCACCGAGTGCGCGCAGCACCTGACGCACAGCCTGCTCCTGTGTGAGACTGCCGCGGCAGCGCAGCTCCTCCGCGCGGCTGAGAATATGGTCGGTTAGCTCCCGCCGAACGCGGGCACGGTAAGGCGGCCACAGGAGATGCCGGCACACGCGGTGCAGGTACGGCACAATCAGCTTATTTGGTGACACAGGCGCCACCTCCGATTGGCTTGCGGCAGGTTTTCCACTGTTCCCGGCAGCAGGTGAGCGTTTTCACGCCCTGACGGGTCAGTCGGTAAAACCGGTGCGTGCCGTCCTCGGTCTGCCGTTCACAGGAGCGGACATCGCCGCGTGCCTCAAGTCCGTGCAGCAGGGGATACAGGCGGCTTTCGCGGATGGCAAACGCGCAGTCTGAGCGGCATTCCACCTCATGCAGCAGCTGAAAACCGGTCTTGTCCGCCTCCTCAAGCAGAGAAAGTACAAGCAGAGCTGCGCTGTCGTAAAAGGCAGCGTCTTTTTGTCCTCGCGGCATGGAGATCCCCTCCTTTATATATTCAGTATAACCGTTCGCAAGGGGTGCGTCAAATTATTTTACACAGATTTTACGATTGCAGCGCTTGCGTTTGTATGCGGAATAGGGTATTATTAACAAGTATATCTGTGTGAGTATTCGCTGTTTATCATAGAACACTTGTCAGGAGGAAAAAATCGTGTTTTCATCGTTATTCAACTGGCTGATGGGCGCAGGCCGTGAACTGGCGGTTGTGCTCATCTCCATGGTTCCGCTGGTAGAATTGCGCGGTGCGGTCCCACTGGGCGCGGTCGCAGGCGTGCCGGCGATCGAGCTGATCCCGCTGGCTGTGATCGGCAATATGATCCCGATCCCGTTTTTACTGTTTTTCGGCGAAAAGCTGCTGGACTGGGTGTGCTCGCTCGGCCCGCTTTCCGGATTTGCCACCAAGTACCGTGAAAAGCTGCTCGGAAAGACCGGTCAGGTCACCCGGTATGAACGGCTGGGTCTGTTCCTTTTTGTGGCGATCCCGCTGCCGGGCACCGGAGCATGGTCGGGTGCATTGATCGCAACGCTGCTCAAAATGCCGAAAACCAAAGCGCTGACTTCGATTCTGTGCGGCGTAATTGTTGCAGGCTTCATTATGCTGCTCGGTTCTCAGGGTGTAATTGGCGTTGCACATTTGTTTTAACAGATAACAGCCATTCCCGTGGGAATGGCTGTTATCTTTTGCAGCAGTGAAAGAAAAATACCCTTTTCGGAAAATTCCTCTTGCCAACCGGTGCGATTTACGATATAATAACCATGTTATGCCGGTGTGATGGAATTGGTAGACGTAGTGGACTCAAAATCCACCGCTGGCGACAGCGTACCGGTTCGAGTCCGGTCACCGGCACCATCAAGCGCCTCGGTTCCTCGGAATACGGGGCGCTCACAATACTATCCGGGTGTAGCGCAGTTGGTAGCGCGCTTGTTTTGGGAACAAGATGCCGCAGGTTCAAGTCCTGTCACTCGGACCAGATGAAACATCGCTTAAACGTCGTTTTGAGCGGTGTTTTTTGCGTTTGCAGAACAGAATGAATTTTCGGGAGGAACAACATGAAACTGACCCATTTGGATGAAAACGGTGCAGCGCACATGGTCAACATCGGCGCAAAGCCGGTCACGCAGCGCGAAGCTGTGGCGCAGTCCGTGCTGACCATGCAGCCGGAGACGCTGCGCATGATCCTTGACGGCACAGCGCCCAAGGGCGATGTGTTCGCGTGCGCGCGCATCGCGGGCATTATGGCGGCCAAGCGGACGGCAGAGCTGATCCCGATGTGTCATCCAATCCCGATCGAGAGCGTGGACATCGCCATTGAGGCTGTCTCGGAGACGCAGGTGCGCGTTGTCAGCACGCTGCGCTGCTCGCACAAGACCGGCATTGAGATGGAAGCACTCACGGCGGCCTCTGTTGCTGCGCTGACCATCTACGACATGTGCAAGGCGGTGGACCGCGGTATGCGTATTGATGAGACGCTGCTGCTGCACAAGACCGGCGGCAAAAGCGGCGATTATCACGCGGAAGGAGCGGCGGCACGATGACTTTGCTGGAACAGCTGCAGGCTGCCGCAGAAAATGCGCGCAAGGGACTTCCGGCGGCGCTGACCATCGACGCGGACGGCGTACAGTATACGCGCAATTTCATGCCGCAGGAACGCCTGATTCTGCTCGGCGGCGGCACGATCGCGCAGCCGCTTTGCCGCTATGCGGCCGATCTCGGTTTTGAACTGGTCGTGGCGGACGACCGACCGTCCTTTGCCAACCATCCGCGCTTTCCGGAAGCAAAGCAGATTGTATGTGATCTGTTTCCGGCGGCAATCGAGAAAATCGGCATCCGAGAGAGCGATTACGTTGCCGTTATCACGCGCGGGCATCGTTATGACGCGGACTGCCTGCGGGAGCTTCTGCGCGGCATCATGCCGCGCTATCTCGGCATGATCGGGTCGAAAAGACGCACGGTCGGTCTGCTGAACATGCTTGAGGAAGAAGGCTTCTCTCGGGCAGATCTCGACCGCATTCATACGCCCATCGGTCTGGACATTGGTGCACTGACCGTCAAGGAGATCGCGATTTCTATCGTGGCAGAGCTGATCGCGGAACGCCGCCGCACGACCGACCGCCGTTCCAAGAGCAGCATTCTCACCGCAGAGGATATCGACCTGCCGCTGCTGGAAACCGCTGCACGCGGTGATATTCCAAAAACGCTCATGCTCGTGTACGAGACCAGCGGTTCCACGCCAGTAAAATCCGGATCGTACATGGTGGTCGATGCCAATACGGCTACTGCGGGCACCATCGGCGGCGGCTGCAGTGAGAGTGCCGTTATGCGGCAGGCGTATTACTTGATCGGCACCGGCGAGCACAAGTGCGTCACCATCGACATGAGCAACGACATTGCTGCGCAGGAAGGTATGGTTTGCGGCGGGCAGATGAAGGTGCTGCTGGCGGATTTGGGTACGAAAAAATCGACATAAAGTGAAAAAAGTTGTCGAAAAATACTGGGATAAAATGTCATATTCTCTCTGGCATTCATAGATTTTAAATGGTATAATAAGGATAAAAAGTAAAGCAGGGGAAGCCATGAGACTCAAAAGACGGATTTTCGGTGTATTTGCAGCAGCACTGGCGGGTGTGCTGCTGTGCGGATGTACGGCTGCCGAGGGTATGCAGGAGCACCGGACGGAAACACCGATAACGATCAAGGTGGGCAGCGACAACTATCCGCCGTTTAATTATACCGATGAAAACGGCAATCCGGCAGGCGTGGATGTGGATTTGGCTAAGGAATCCTTCGGACGGCTGGGGTATGCAGTATCCTTCGTCGGCATTGACTGGGAAGAAAAGAAGAAACTGGTTGAACATGGTGATATTGACTGTATCTGGGGATGTTTTTCCATTGATGGGCGCGAGAACGAATACAACTGGACCGAACCGTATATGATCAGCCGCCAGGTGGTTGCAGTCAACCGAAGCAGCGATATTTACCGGCTGAGCGATCTGGAGGGCAAGACCATTGCTGTGCAGTCCACCACCAAGCCGGAGAGTATTTTCCTCGAGCGAACGGATAGCCGCATTCCGCTTGTGCGTGAAGTATACAGTCTGGAGGATCGCGAACTGCTCTACACCTCTCTCGGCAAGGGTTATGTGGATGCGATCGCGGCGCACGAAACCGCTATTCGGCAGTATATGAAGGATTATGATGCGGATTACCGTATTCTGGACGAAAGCATTCTCACGACAGGAATCGGTGTGGCATTTGCAAAAAACGATACGCGCGGACTGAGCGAACAGCTTTCCCGGGTTTTTGAGGAAATGCGTGCAGACGGTACGACTCGAACGATCATAGGCAGGTATCTGTCCGATCCGGATAAATATTTGGAGGTGGACTGTGCTGCAGATTAAAAAGGGCAAAGCCACACGCCGGTACGAACGGATTGCGGCTGCAATCGGCGCCGTGCTGGTTATCGTGGTCGGCTTTAACACGATGCGTGCGGAGAGCGCGCAGACACGGGAACAGCTCGGCAATACGATAGATTATGTGAAGGAGCAGTGCACGACCTATACACGCTACAATGCTGCAGCTGTTACCAAAAGCCTGATGCGTATCATGGACAACGCACAGCAGGTAAACCGCAATATCGGCTATGAAGGCTCGGCTGTAGATGAAGAACGGCTTCGGTTCTATGCGCAGGAACAGCGGCTGACCGGCATTATTCTGCTGGACACAGATGGAAGCGTGCAGTGCGAGTATAACGGTGATCTGCTGAATTTTCTGACGCTGCAGGAGTATATAGAGCGGGATACAGTGCTCGATGTGGTCAGGTATCCGCAGAAGACCTATGCTTCGCGGATTGACCTGCCGGACGGCTCCTATGTGGATATTTCGGCGTACGGCCGTACAGATGTGCCCGGTGTGATCGTTGCATACTATCACACCACTGCGGAGTATGCACGCAATTATACGCTGACCATACAGGGTTCGCTTGCGGGCTATAATACCAGGGACGACGGTGTGATTGTGGTGGCAAACGGCGACCGCATTATCGCGTCCAACGATGAAAAGCTGGTTGATACCAAGGTGGAGGACAGCCGTATTCTGCAGCAGATCAAGTCGAATCTTTCGTCCGCCGCGGTCGGACATTTCAAGTGCGATGGCAGCATCTATTTCGGCGGTCTGGACCGCAGCCGCGATTACTATATCTACGCCTATGTATCCGACCGCATGGTAGCGACTGATATGGTCAAAAATATGATGGCGGCGCTGATCATCTATCTGGTCATGCTGACCGCGATTCAGATGTTCCGCAGACGTTCCGCGCGGGAATATCTGGCCGAGCGGGATCGGCGCGAGCGGGAATTCCGTGAGCAGCTGATGGAATCCGCTGAAAAGGCCGAGCAGGCCAACCGCGCTAAGACCGAGTTCCTGCAGCGCATGAGCCACGATATCCGCACGCCGATCAACGGCATTCGCGGTATGATTGAGATTGCGAATTACTACAAGGACGATCCGGACAAGCAGACCGAGTGCCGGAAGAAAATCTGGGATGCCTCCGGTCTGCTGCTCGAGCTGGTAAACGAGGTGCTGGACATGGGCAAACTCGAATCCGGCGAGATCATGCTGGAGGAACGCGAGTTTGACCTCAAGGAACTGCTGGACAGCGTCGGCATGGTGGTGGATAAGCAGGCGCGGGAGCGGGGCATTACGATAATAACGGATGGCTATCCGGTTGAGCACCGCTGCCTGCTCGGCAGTCCGCTGCACCTGCGGCGGCTGCTGATGAATATCATCAGCAATGCGGTCAAGTACAACCGCGTGGGCGGCGAAATCAGGTTGGGATGCTGCGAAAAGCCGAGTGCGGATCCGGAGACTGCACAGATTGAATTCACCTGTGCGGATACCGGTATCGGCATGAGCGAGGAGTTTCAGAAGCATGTATTTGAGCCGTTTGCACAGGAGCGGAATACGGCTCGATCGGAATACGGCGGTACCGGTCTGGGTATGCCGATTGCGAAAAGTCTGGCGGAGAAAATGGGCGGCACGCTGTCCTTTGTCAGCAGGCAGGGCGTAGGCACGACGTTTACGCTGTCGCTGCCGTTCCGCATCTGCCATGCACCGGAGAAGCGGAACAAGCCGAAACGCCTGCTGCAGACCAGCTCTATTGCCGGACTGCATGTGCTGGTTGCGGAAGATAACAGGATGAATATGGAGATCGCTGAGTTTGTACTCAATGTGGAAGAAGCCTTCATCATCAAGGCAGTGAATGGCGAGGAGGCGGTACGCATTTTTGCCGATTCCAGGCCGGGAGAAATTGATGCGATTTTAATGGATGTGATGATGCCGGTGATGGACGGTCTGGAAGCGACGCGGCGTATTCGTGCGATGAAGCGTCCGGATGCGAGAACCATTCCAATCATCGCCATGACAGCAAACGCTTTCGCAGAGGACCGTCAGCGTGCCTTTGCTGCGGGCATGGATATGCATATTGCAAAGCCGCTGGAAGGCTCGGAGATGGTGGAAACGCTGGAGCGGTTTGTCAAATCCTCGCGGAAATAGGAGCAGAAGCGCAGAAAGAATACGATATAAAGGAAAGTCAGCCAAAAACGGCTGACTTTTCCTGTATAGTGCAGTTCTGCTGCCCGCAGCATACACACAGCGGAACTATTCGGCAGGATGGAAAACTCACATCAGCCGTTCCTTCGCAAGCAGGTGGGCGTAATGCTGTTTGGCGCGGCTCAAGCGCGCACGGCTGGCCTCGTGGCTGATATGCAGATACTCGGCAATGTCCACACAGTTCAGATTCAGCTGATACCGCAGATATAGAATCTCCTTATCCGTGCGGGATAATTCATTCGGCAGCAGGTCGAGCATAGAAAGGGACGCCGGTTCGCAGCCAAGATTCTGAACGCTGTCCAGCGGCACCTGCACATACCGGCTCTGCCGTTTGTACTCATCAAGCGCGAGATTGGTCAGCACGGTGTGCAGCCAGCCGGGCAGATTCGGGTGCTGGCGCACCCGGTCAAAATGCGTCAGCAGGATGGTAAACGCCTCGTTTGTCAGTTCCTCTGCTGTAAACGGGTTGTGTGCAATGCGGATGGCCGCATACAGCAGCCGTTTGTAATTCCTGTCGTATAATTGAGAAAACAGCTCCTTGTCCTGTGCCGTCATAGATCGTTCACCTGATTCCTATCGGGTTATGTTATGCACGATACCCGTTTTCAAGGGGAAAATCAATAGCGCGTTCCTGATTGGTCACTTTGCGTTCCCGCTCTGCAGCCGGACGTCCATCAATCTGCGGTATAATAGAAACGGGGCAGCAGGAGACAGAACGCTTTGTGAAATATTGTCTGCTGTGCTGCTTTATGGTATAGTTAGTTCAGAACACAACAGGGAGGAGCACGCATGCGCATTATACTGTGCGATGACGATACCGCATTCACGCAGGTCTTTGAAAAACGCTTGCTGACCGTTTTCAAAAAATACGGGATCACACCGGAGATCGTGTCCGCGCACACGGGCGTGGAAGCCTTGCGCGAGATTACACGCAGGCCGACGGATGTGCTGTTTTTAGACATTGATATGCCTGAAAAAAACGGCTTTTCGGTCGCGGAAGAGCTGTCAGCCATGCCGTCGAAGCCTCTTATCATTTTCCTGTCCGGCATGGAAGATCTGGTGTATCAGTCGTTTGCGTTTCAGCCGTTCTGGTTTCTCCGCAAAACGCATCTGGAGGAGCTGCCGCAGGTAACCGAGAAAATGCTGCAGCTTCTCAACAGCCGTCAGATTCACTACACGGTTACGATGAACGGCAGCAGCACCCGCATTCCAATCACGGAGATTGCGTATTTTGAGAGCCAGGGACATTATATCGTTGTACATTACAACGAGAAATCCCTGCGGTTCAAGGCACGCATGAGCGATATCGAAACGGCACTCAGCAAATACTTTTTCGTGCGCTGCCACGTTGGCTATCTGCTGAATTGCCGGTTTGTTCAAATCTGCAGCCGGACAAGCGTCACCTTGACGGACGGAACGGTCCTGCCGGTCAGCCGCGCCAAGGCAGAGGAAACACAGACCGCCTTTATGGCGTATATGAGGAGCCTGCGCCCATGAATTTCTGGTTTGAAATGGCGATTAACGCCGTAGAGATAACCCTTATTTTGAGCTTCTTGGTGCAGTATTTCGGCTACCGCATGGCCGGTCCGGCGAAATACATATGGACGGCACTCTTTGGCGTGCTGTCCTTCGGCAGTGTAGCCTTTTTCTCCTGGGGGCAGTTGTATGAAGGCTATGCAAGCTTGGTACAGATATTGATTAACATTGCGTTTTGCTGTATTTTGCTGCGCGGGTCAATTCTGCAGAAGATATTTGTTTCTGCATTTACAATGGGCCTTGTGGCTGTTATTGCAACTTTTACAGCACTGCTTGTTGCAAAGCTATCCGGAAATAATGTTACCCTGCTGCTCAGCCGGTTTAATTCGGTTCGTATTATCTCGATTTTGATAACCAAGCTGCTGTTTTTTGTTATCACGCGGATTATCCTGCGGGTGAAGGAAAACGGTAAAATCAAATGGCTGGATGTTATCCCGCTGGCAGCGATTCCGACATTATCCATTATTACGATTACGCTGATGATGTACGCGGCGATACAGGAACCGCATATTCAAAATATTGTATTTTATGCGGTGTGCATCGTATTGGCGCTGAATATCCTGATTTATTTCCTGTTTGTTCGATTGGGGCAGGTCAGCAAAATCCAGACCGAAATGGCGCTGCTCGCGCTGCAGAACGAATGCCTGCAGGAAAACGCCAAGGACATTGAGAACATGTATGACACGGTTCGTGCGCTGCGGCATGACCTCAAAAATCATCTGCTCTGTATTTTATCCATGGCGGAAGAACGGGATGTCGAGGGTATCGAGCAGTACACAGGGCAGCTTCTGCAGCAGCAGAATACTGTCAACAAGCTGATCATGTTTTCGGGCAGCAAGGTGCTGGATGCGATCATCAACAGCAAAAGCGCAGCCGCGGAACGGGCAGGCGTTCGGCTGAGCGCTATTATCACAACCCCGCTGGCGGGTGTTTCGCCGGAGGATATTACCATCATCCTCGGCAATGCGCTGGACAACGCGATTCGTGCCGCAAAAGACAGTCAGCGCAAGGTGGTGGATATTCATATTCAGCCGCAGGGAGCATACAGCTCGATTGTGATTGCCAATGATATCGCACATCCGGTGCTGTTGGACAATCCGGCACTGCGTACCACGAAAAATATCCGGTATCGCCACGGCTTCGGCATTCAGAATATGCGGCAGGCGGTGGAACGTAATCAGGGACTGATTCGGTTTTATAAGCAGAACGACCGGTTCATCTGCGATATTTTGCTCCTTAACGTGCCAAGCAGGAACGAATAACGACTAAGCAGGAATAGCCGGTTGCAATTTCGGTGAAAAGCAGTTATCTTACAGATAGACCATGACAAATGCAATGTGCATGGGTTATCTGCTGAGATAACTGCTTTTTTGAGGTGAGTCCGATGCTATGTTGAAATGAAAACCGGTAAGGTATGGATAGTAATTAGAGAGCAAACAGGGAGGGTTAAATGATGAACAGATTTCGAAAAATACTGAGCGCCGCGCTGGCAGGCTGCATGGCGGTCTCTGCGCTGATGATGAGCGCCGGTGCGGCGAATACCGGCACAGAAGCCGCACGCGAGAAGGCCATTTACGGCAGTCAGGCGTGGACGGTGAACGGTGCGGCAGCTATTCAGCACAGCGACGGCACAGTAGAGCCGGTACCGGAGTTCTCGGCGCTGTATCCCGGGTGGACAGTGCCGAAGCAAGCGGCTTCGGTATCGAGTACGACACTGGCTGAGGTGGCTGATGTCGGTTCGCATTCGATCAGCGGCTATTACCGGAATGTGTATTTGACGCAAGATGTGAAGTACAAGCCGTTTTACAGTTTTCTGGGAAACGGTGAGACGGTCAGTGCGTTTGCGGTGACGATACCGGGCAGAAAATACAATCTGGGCATTTACAACGAGACAGCGCAGCAGGACGCAGGCTGGCTGCCGAATCTCTCTAAGGGCGATCGCGTACTGCTGCAGACCGCAAATGGTGTATACTGCTCGATTCGCGCAAGCGTACCGTTGAATATGCCGATTGGGTATTCGCGTATGAAGGTAGCGGAGGCAGGGGGGAATTGAAAATGCGTGAAAGAGCTGAAACTTTTGGGTTTCAGCTCTTTTGGTGATGCGGAAATTGTGCTTTTGCTGCCGATCGGTAGCATATGTTCTGAAACGATATCCTGTCATCCTAAAACTCGTTAAAAAGGTGCTGAACCTGCACTAAAATGAAGCGCTGCGATTTTGGTAGACACTTGTGGTAGACACCAGTTTTTCACGAATTACATCACAAAACTAAATACCGTAAAAAGTACAGAAAAAGAGCTTCAAACATAAGTTTGAAGCTCTTTAACTTGGTGCGGATGGGGGGACTTGAACCCCCACGTCCTTGCGAACACTAGCACCTGAAGATACGATTTTTGTGCATATAACCAGCTGCAAAATGAATAATACGAGTGTGAAACTTAAATTTTGTACTGAATAGCTGGTGCTTTTTCATAAAATCAGAATTTACAATACTAAAAAATTCGAGAAAAAACCAGCAGAAAATCGGTATATTCTGGTAGAAAATCTGATTTGCAGCGGAAATTTTGCTTGGAAATACAATCTATTAGACACATATTAGACAGCATCATTATTAGAAAAAACGTATTACATAAAATGTAGGTCGCAATAAAGTATTTTCGCGACACAAGGTACACGTTCTCATTTAATAGCGGGAGCGATTGCTATTCTTTACACACGTTAAACAAATTTAATAATTGCTCAATTTCAGCTTCGTGAGTTATATAATCCGCCTCATCAAGAAGACGATTATGTTTTTGTAATGTAATGACGGTAGCGTTTTTTGCAGAATCGCCGAGACTGTCCTTGTAATCGTTAAAATCTATTGTCGCAAGAATCACTTGTGGAAGCATTGATATTCCGGCGATCATTGATAAAATTTCTTTACTGCTCTCTTGGCTGGCTTCCTTGCCTCGTGGTGAATCTACGACAAACGGCAAGCGAATAGTTTGCGTTTTAAAATATTCCATTGTCTGAAATAAGCCTACAAATTGAGATAAAATTATTTTATTTTCCAATGTTCCCTGCGCTTTTATCGGAGAAAGTAATTTGATGGTACCGTCATAGGCTGCATTCCAAGCTCCCAATTTTATAATATTTAGTCTGGTAAACTCGATATATTTACTCTCAACTTCTTTTTTACTGGGAAAGGACTTTAGTTCTTTGGCAATATCTTTAAGCGCTTTTCGAATATCAGATTGTTCTTTTTGATTTTTACCTAATCGGGTATTAAGTTTATCAACGGATTCGCTTATTCCGCGATGACGAATATATAAATCAAATTCATCTTCCTTATTGGAATATGCGGTTTCTAAATTGTTTAGTTTCTTCGTTAGAGTGATATATTGTTGTTTTTCTTTCTGAAGATCATCTCGGATTGATATAATCACTTGTCCGATATATGTTTTTACATAGGAATCGCTGACATTTAGGTAATTCGCATGGACTCTGTTGTAGATTTCATCATCATACAAATAACCGCACCGTGGACAACTATGAGTAAATATTTCTTGGTTACTCTGTGCAGTTTTTGCGATAGTATGATATTCTGTAATGACTTGCAATTGGTGTTCGTGCTGTTCCAATGAAATCTCTAGTTCTTGAATACGATTTCTTTTCTCGCCAATCTGTTTGACAAGAGTCCGGATTTTGTTTTTAGAGATCTGAATATTTTTATCAAACTGCGCTACATCATCTGCGGGAACAATACCTTGAATTTCATCAGTAAGCGCTTCAATTATATCAAGTAATTTAGTCGCATCTGTTTTTAACGTATCCAGTTCTTCTTGCAACTTATCTCTTTGAGCCATCAACTCTACAGCGCTTTTGGTATAAATACTAAGATGATAATACAGAGATTTCATTCTGTCATGTTTTTTATACTGCTCTTGGTTTTGAAAGCTGCCATATAATTCACTCCAACCGTTATCTTGGTCGATATAATATGGTAAAAATGTGAAGACTGGTGGGGCTAGAGTAACTCGACCATCTTTCTTGCTGTCTAAGTATATTCCAAAGTGAAAAATTTTTTCTAATAGCGGAGCAAGTTCAGACATAACTTTGCTTGTGACTAAAATCAATTCTTCGCCTTTAAATACTGCAAAACTTTTTATTTGACGCACTATTCTATAATCAATATTATCGACACAGAAATCCAAGACAAATAATTTGTTATTTACATTCCATACACTATCATATTTTACATTTGCCCCTAATGTATGATACAGAGATTTTAATAATGAAGATTTACCTACATGATTATTAGTGCTTGTAATAACATTTAATCCTTTTTGGAATTGCTGAAAACGTGCCTTATGTGAAACAATATCTGCAATTAAGATGCTCTTGAAATACATTTCGCTCATTTTTGACGCCTCCAATCATTTATCAGTATACTTGTAACTACCACTAGCATATAAAGGTCATTATATATTGGCGGTAAGGATTCTATCGTTACAGCGATACGCTTAGAGTATTCAAGCATATTCTCTGCTTTTTCTCTTGGAGTTACGGAAATTCGCTGAGCGGTTTTTCGAAATAACTCACGTTGTGAGTTAAGTTTTTTCTGCCCATCAGTTAATACTTGAAGATACGCAAGAGACAATTCATGTTGTTCTGATTCATGATATTCTGTCCATTGTTCTATTTCTTCATATGTTGGAATGCAGACGATCATAGCACTATCAATAACTCGAGTTATATCATTTTTTGAAACGCCTTTATGCTTTCTTATGGTTTCAAAATCCGAATCATTATTTAGCTGTTCATAAGACTGACGCTGCGATAACAATTCGACTAGCGTGTTAAATATGGTTTTGGCCATATCTAATGTAATGTTTGGATATTTTTCGTGTAAAATCTCATTCAAATTCTGTTCAGCTATATCTCTATGTTTGGCTATTGTTAATGTTGTACGTATGTGAACGAATTTAGAGAGGTCAACAGTGTCGGGAGATATCGAAAGTGCTGTACCAATATCTTTTTTTATCTTTGCTTGGGTAATGCTATCCATGCTTAAAAATGGGGTTTTTTCGCTTGAAAATACCTGCCCTTTAATGCCATCGGTTGAAGAAGCAGTAATTTTTAGAACGCATGGAGTGATCAATCCAAGTTCTTTCACATTCCATTCTTTGTTGCTAAGATGCTGATATAATTTGGGGAGCCATTCTTCACGAATAACCGTACTGATCGTGATAGACTCTTCATGACTTTTCATCTGATAATAACTGACAACTGCAGGAGAATTCTCACTATCAAAGATAGAGATATCATCATAATGGTCTAAAACCAGTAAATAGTCAAGATTATCGAATAATTCGACAGCCATGTGAATAGCTTGACTGACCTGCATATCTAAGCGGTTATAAGCAAGGCTTCCGGAGCGAGTATCCGCTTTGACTTTTCGGGGAGTATGTAGACTCTTACTCAAAATATTCACATCCTAACGGTTATATCATATCTAATGTAGAAATATAGATTTCAATTTTAACATCTATTTGCAATGTGAGAAATCACATATCATCTAGATACATTAACAGGGTTTATATAACAAGTCCGTTTACAATTTCAGTTACCTTTTCAGAAACGGTTGTATCAATATACCGTTTCCAAGTAGGAGCCTCCAACAAATCTCTTCTAGACTCGCATTGCAAAATTAAATCTCGAAGTTTTTCTGGACTTGCTTTGTCGGCTTTAAACATTGCTACAAAGTAGTCTTTGAATTGAGCAAGTGTCAATGGAAGGATATTCAATCGTTGTTTGACATCACCTTTGGCATACCAAACGCCATGTCTAAATGTCTCGGCAGTATTAGTATCAATACGAACGGCAATAAACATACCATATACCGGCTTATCGTATTTCAGGACTGCATCAGAAACATGACGTCGAACCGGTTCCCCCTCCATAGCTTCTTGGCGCGAAGATGTAGACATCGTGACTTCGGTGAGAATAGTAAATTCCTCAAACTCGCAGTATAAGTCACCCTTACCTCCACCTGCTGCTGAAACAGGCATAAAATCAGAATCCAATTTGAATCCGCGAACTTCATAAGGTTTATTTACCATATGGTCGATTGCTAATGCAGCTCGCCAAAGTGTCCATTCAAGGTAAGCTGGAGTTTCGTCCTTAGGTACTTCAATGGCAGCATCTTCGTCATAGACCAATTTACCACCACCTTTAATCAGCAGGGTCATATAGTCTCTGATTTCTTGCCACTGATTACATTGCTCTTTGGCATATTGAATTTCGTCCGTCTGAGCCAGAATATTTTCAAGTCGTTGCCTTGCGATATTTATTTCTGCTGCAGTGTTTAATGGGAGATCAGAAATATCAAATAGAATATGACGCTCTCGCATCTGCTTAATCAAATCGTCAAGCAAAGATTTGGCGATTTCTTTGTTATCAGTGGGCAGGGGCGCACCCATACAAAGCATTTTATATTGTTCTATAATAGGTTCTGAACTTGCAGTTGCTTTCGCAAGTTTCTCTGCTATCACATGCTTTGTCGGAACAATGATAAGTCCTCTGCCTTTTCGCTGGAGTATGCCAGAAATGCGAAGATAGCGCATATTCATATCACTATAATCCAAGAAATTATCAGACTTCTTGTCGTAATTTTCACCTCTGGCTACAATTTCTTTTTTATCAAAAGAACGCTTGGCAGGGGCAGCGGTCCTTCGCTGGCGCAGATCAAGAATTCTATCAACGACCTCATCTACATTATAGCTGGGATTAGTGGTATGTCCCCACAGTGCGAACTCGATTCTGCTCAATTCAGACGAGCCGGTTCGTCGCTCAAGTTCGAGCATGATTGCCAGCAGCCATCTTAACGGAGAGAAATAGTGTGTCTTATTAGGCATCGGATATTGTTCAATGCTCATTGATCGAAGAAAGCACTCTTGCACAGCGGGGTATGTGTCTGCTTTCAGAAAGGTTCTGCCAAATGGCGTGATTTCATCAAGCGGTCCTAACTCTTCCTGCACACCATCTTTTTTCTTGATCTGGGGATAAATAAAACCATTTCTGGAAAACATCAAGCGCCACTTTCGCGCGTGACTTCCGGACTCATCTTTACCATTTTCATTTTGGATGATTCCTTTTTCATCCAAAAGACGCATAAAGCCTATTTCGTTATCTCTTCCATGGAGATTCCCAACATAGGGTGAATTTGCAAATACAGCGAAACCATCTTGAATGCGGTTCGGATTGCGCAATCCCGTATTACCGGCAAGCCAAATTTCTATCTTCATACTCATGCGACAACCTCCAATTAATACCCGACGAAAAGATATTCCTTGACGGAATTCCTATGGGTTTTGGCATTATTCTGATTTCCAAAAGAATATTTGTAATCGACCGGAACAACTTCGACATGTTCCTTGTGCTTTGCCATGATGGCTACCATCTCATCTTGGGTGGGCAAGCTATTAGATGAATAGGACACAATTAAGATGCTATTGGAAAATTTTTTGAATAGCTTGTCAAATGCATCGGCTGCACCCTTACGCGTAGAAAAGGGTGTGGGATAAGATTTGAACTTTTTGGTTTGAGTATGTTCTTGAATTTCTACGCCTTTCCAATCTCGGGCAAGACCCTCCACGAAATGATATCGGCGTACATATTCATTATCAGAGAGCGGCGAATAGTACGGAGGATCTATATATATGAGGTCAGCTTGCTCAATGCGAAGGTCCATAGCATCGCCGTTCTTTGATTTATTTGGTTTTCCGTTGTCAAATACGGCTTTATTTACAGCCTCAACTGCTTCAAGAAATTGCTGAGAAAGTGTTTTTTGTAAATCTTTACGTCCGTCATTATAGCGCTGACCTGTGTATGTGAAGATACCGCGAGGACGCTTTTTGGTGCAAGCACGAATCAGTGCAGTCATTGCAATGGCACGCTTGTACTGGTCATGTATCTCAGCAATATTGGTGCGCAAGGTATCGATTAGATCGTTTTCGGCATCCGTATAATATAAGTCTTTGAATGTATTTGCAACAAAATGATCGGACTCTTTGTGCGAAATCAATAAATTTTCTGCCTCATTCAGTGGCAGAGTAACATTGCTATTTTCAATCATTGCTTTGGTGAAAGTAGCTGACATAGACATATAATCATTGCTAATTACGGTTTTGCCTTGGGTTTTGAACATATATCCGACAATGCCTGAACCTGAGAATAAATCTACCACTGTTTCTGCCTGAAATTGTGAAGCAACTGCCCAAATTTCAGAAAGCAATTTGCTCTTTGAGCCCATAAAACGAGTAGGGGGATAGAGAGAAACTTGTTTGGGCAACGGTGTGGGCGCGAGGTTGATAAGAAAACGCTGTTTAGGTGGAACAGTGACGATTACATCTTCGCCTTTGCGTGTATTACCGTTACAGGAAATATGGCGTTTGGTTTGGATAACATCAATTTTAAAAGGGGCATACAATTCATGAACAAGAGGATGATTGGAATTGGTTAGAATAACATGACATCCTTTTTCATGCAGGCGCATAACTTGTTTAGCAAGTTCAACATGATCCTCTTCATAAAATTGCTCTTTAGTATATCTTTTGAAATCCGAATATTCAGAAATCGGAAGATATGGTGGATCTAAGAAAATAAAATCTCCTGGTTCAGCATAATGCTCCAGCACAAGAAAGTAATCGCCGCATACAATTTCAGCGTTCTGCAAGGATTTTGATGCAGCATAAAGTGATTCAATGTCACATATTTTGGGCTTTTTATACTTTCCGTAAGGAACATTAAAATGCCCCTTTTTGTTGACACGATAGAGTCCGTTATAGCATGTTTTGTTTAGATAAATCATTCTTGCAGCAGCTTCAGCTTCGGGAAGTTCTTCCCAGTCCAAACTGCGCACAGCATAGAACATTTCACTTGTGTTTTCATATTTCTCAAGATAGGAAATCACTTCATCAACATGTTCTGCTACCTGACGATACATATTAATCAACTCAGGGTTACTATCTGCAATAATCGCATTTTCTGGTTGCAATGCAAAAAACATTGCGCCACCACCGATGAAAGGTTCGATATAACGCCCATAGCTAGAAGGAACTTTAGGAAGCAGCTCTTTCAACATTTGGGTTTTGCCGCCAGCCCATTTGAGAATGGGTTTAGCCACTATTGTAGAGATTTGTGTTGCAGTATTACTTTGCATTTAGCTGCCTCCTTTCAGACCTTGGAATTCGGGATAAGTTCCATGATATCACCGATGTCACATTGCAAAGCGGTACAAATCTTTACGAGTACATCGGTTGTAACATTTTCGTTTTTTCCAAGTTTCGCCATCGATGCATGACTGATGCCTGCTGCGATGCAGAGGTCTTTCTTTTTCATATCTTTATCAATAAGTAATTTCCAAAGTTTTTTATAACTAACAGCCATACATTACACTCCGATAATAATTTTATAATTCATAATTAGAAGAATTAAAATCAGCATTCGCTGAAATCTATGCTAGTATATCATACTTTTCTATATAGAACAAGATATGAGTAAAAAACAATTTAAGAAAGATATTTTCGGAGAAAGTGACCTCATATGTCGAAGTTAATGCGAAAACTTATATATGTGGAACATCTTATCATAGGAATATGTTATGCCTAGAGTTTTACCGTCTTGCCAAATAACTTTGCACCGTAACATTATCCCGCCAATGTGCGAGGTGAAGCACACTCGTGGCCCGCAGGGCCAGCCGGTCGAGAATCCACGGCCGTCCCTGCTTGATGGCTAAATCCTTGTTCTTGCCGCGCAGAACATACGGCTGATCGAAGAAGCTCAACGGTTCAAGATGGCCGCGATGCTTCTTGTTAAGCTGGTGCCACTGGGTCGCAACCTCTTTGTACAACTCTTTGCGAAACTTTGGGTCCTTGGCCTGCTCGGTGTAGTAGGCGCAGATATTCATAGCATATTCTCGGCGCTGACCGTGGTAGTCGAAATTGTGGCCAAAATCTCCGGCAATGAACAGCTTGCGATGTGAGCCGTCGAAGAATTTTTCGACTTGAGAAATATCTTTGTCGCAAACACGCTGTTCCTGATATTTACCGCCTTTGCCTTTATCAACGACAACATAGCAATGCCCGTTTTTGTATATAAGCGAATCGCCGCGCAGCCGTTTGAGGTCGCCCTCGCGCAGACCGAGGAACTTATTCAGTTCTGCCGGTTTACCGCCATCACCACGCCCTTTGCCAGCGCTGCGCTTGAATTCGCTTGAAGCACGAATCGGTTTGCGAATGTCTTTGATTGCAATGCCCGTGGCCTTGCAGATTGGCACCAGATAATTGTGAATGGTAGACGCAGATTTGCCCTCGGCTTCAAGTTGATTCTCGTAACGTTGGATTTCGTCTTTGCCGATTTCGCTTAAATTTCGGATGCCATAGCTTTTGAAAACGTCTGCCGCTTTGTGACACCAGTTGCAATAATTTTCCCTTGTTTGGAATGATACCGGTTGAGAGAGGTCTTGCCGCTCCATCAATCCCGGCGCGTTGATAAGCTGATGAAAAAGGCTTCCGTTATTATTCCTGTTGTCCATAAAATCCTCCTATACAAAAATTGCTTTGCGAATGGATATAGTTATCCCGTAATTTTTGTGCGTCCGCACCGGGAATTTCAACCCGCCATGCCGTTCAACTCTCGCCCGAGAGACATCTTTTTTGTTCGCTGATATTCGAATCAGTGGGAAAGATGATAAACCTAATTGGGCGAATTAGTTGGGAAACAAATCAATTTTTGAACAACCTAACATCTATATGAAGAAAAAATTCGTGAGAGGCTACAATCATTGCCGTAGTAAAGCCAGTGGCGCATCGGTGATATTTGAGAAAATCCGATTGAGCAGCTGCTTAATCGGTTATATTGCACTTTTTCGTGCAATATAACCTTTAAGCCATTCGCGTTCGATGTGTTATTTACGACCAATAATTGCAGCAGTAGGTTGGTGAACGACAGGAAATATTTGTCATGTCATGCGCTCGTCCGAGCCGCCGATGTTCACCAATTCCGTTTCGATTGCACACGTCCCAACTTTGATTGTGATTGCGTTTTTCATTGAAAACACAACCACGGACGCTGTTTCAAGGTGCATATCGTGCGGTTTTCCTAACCGCCGGAAACAATTACTTGAAACAACTAAAGCCTCCTTTTCGTCAAATAATTAGCTACATAAAGATTATGTGAGAAGTGATAGTCGGCAAAAACACAACAGCACCGAAAATCCGGAGATTTCGGTGCTGTTAGTGCAAAATATGAAATTATTTACAGTGAAAATGAAAACGGCGAAAAAGTTGCAGCCAGAGAACAGGCGAAAAACCCCGTAACCAGAAAAAATCGAACAAAAACCGTATAGGAAACATCAAAATCATTGCATCAAAAAAGCGAGAAAAAGACGTAAAATCGAAAAATATACGATTTTTTCTGTCCAGACCCCGTAATCATTACGGTTTCCCCGAAATCATAAAATCAGGGGTCGAAATCACATACGGGGTTTGGTTGCAAAAACACGGGTTTTCGTGGTTTTTCAGGTGATAAAAGCACAGTCGAATTGTACAAATACAGACAACAAAATTCGTATAGATATACAAAATAATTATTGATTGGAAAGCGGAAAATAGCAAGTGCGGTAATGTAGGCATTTTTGATTGTCAATGTTTGTAGTTCTATAATCATTGAAAAAATCAATAAACTTTGAAAATTTCAAAAAACATTGTGCCTAAAAATATAGACCGAAGTCAAAAAATTGCTGCATTTTGCGGTTCGGCTTCGGTCTGTTTTTCAATCAGGAATGTGTTCGAGGATGTCCTCAATTCCGCAATCAAGCTGGTTGCAAATCTTGTTGAGCGTTTCCATCGATACCTCTTCGTTCTTGCCTAATTTAGCAAGTGTGTTTGAGGTCAAATTAGCGGCTGCTGCCAAGTCTATACGTTTCATGCCCTTGTCGAGCAGTAATTTCCACAGCTTTATATAGGACCAAGCCATGTGAATTCCTCCTATAAGTAATATCTGTATTTATAGTATATCGCAGAAAAATAAAAATGTAAACAAAACATTAAATATGGCGTTATCGCTATATTTAATGTTGACATAGCCATTGTATGGTGGTAATATAACATCAGAAAACAAAATAACGTGGCAGTACAAGAGAGCGCCAACTCTCTTGCACCTGCATAGGTGTCTATCCCACCTACACAACGGAAAAACTTCCGCACCACGCAGAATAAGTATACCCTTTTTTAAGCAGAAATGCAAGCGAAACGGGCTTATTTAGCGCACCCGGATTTTCCTCCAGTCGAAATTGTTAGACAGCGTGTAGGCACACCTACACGCTGTTTTTGTTTTCAAACAATTTCAAAGGAGGGTTCTTTTATGGAATCTAAGCATTTAGTTGGTGGACTTGGCATGACCACGACCGGAGAGCAGGTTACTGTTATCGTCTACCCATACCGCCTGCCGAAGCGTTTGAAGCCGCTCACCGAGTGCATTCTTGAAACGCAGAAGAACTTCGGCAAGGGTGCAGTCGGCACAGTGCTGCTTCTCTGCATCGACCCGAAATCCAAGTTCGAGCTGGTTTGCCGCAACGGTTTGCGTGTGGTTATCGTCCCGCCGAACCATCCGCTGTTCCGCGAAACGTTGGAAACCATGCCGCGCCTGTGCGGGTTCGTGCATCTGGTTTATGCCGCGCTGCACGATCTGGCTTCCGGTATCGCGCCGACCAAGGTTTTCGCCTACACTGTCAACCAGTGTCCGAACGATTACCGCGAGTGGAGCAAGGGCATCGGTGACGAGGCAGACGAAGTTCTCGCACACATCATTGCTGAGTTGTCCACCGACCCCAAATTCTATCGCCAGTTCGCTGTTTTTGCTGATTGAGGAGGTTTTTTCATGATTAATCTTATCACTTTTCAGGACGCTTTTCGTAAAATCCAGACCGTAGAGTCCATTTATTTGAACGACACCGTTCAGCACTTTCGCAATCATGCGATGGAGCTGAGCAAGTCCGAGTTGAAAGAGCTGACCGATGTGCTTGAAAACGATGTATGCCGCGAAATCGAGCGCATTACTAACGATTTGCACGTTGAGTATTTCAACAAGGCTGACCGTGATTGTCAGCTGGCTGCGTTGGTTAATCAAATGTCCGAGAGCGACCGTCGTACCTTTCAGATTTACGACTTTCTGATGTATCCTTGGCGTGACGGAGCACCGGAGGCCCGACTCCTGCTCATCGACTGCTTCGAGGACGAGCTGTTCTTCCTCACACCGAATGTCGTCGTTACCCGTCGCACGCCGGAAGAAGTCAACAAGGCCATCGTGATGCTCATGCAGCTGTTCCACGTTCTCACAATCGCCGACTTCCAGAAGATTGCTGTGCCGATGCATTGCAATGTCGAGGGTTACCTTTATGCACTTTTAACCGGTCGTGTATCGCGTGAACTTGACCCGCTGTGCCACATTGACGAGCTGGAAATGGCAGTCCTTTATCGCGGACGGCACAATGATTTGGTGCAGGAATTGTTTAGATTGCACCATCTGCTGATGAAGATTTACGCTGACGGAAAACTGTTTTAACGGTCTTGGAGGTTACGATTATGAATAATTTTGCTATTGAAGCTGTACAATCCCTGTTTAAAAATATGCTGAATGTTCCGCAGTCGGAACTGGGAACAACTGTAATGCACTTCCGCGAGGAAGTGAAAAACCTTGGTGAGCCGGAACGGTTCGCTGTCACCGGAGATTTGGTGCTTCGGGTGCAGGAGCTTGCATGGGAACTGGGTGATCGTTTCCATCTGGATTATTGCACGACTTTGGACGAGTTGGAGTTCAATCTGCTGGATTGTGAAAGCCAGATGACCGAAAAAGAGAAGCGTGTTTTCGATTGGTTCATGTTCTTCCAGTACCCGTGGCCGAACGGTGCCCCTAACTGTGTTCTGTTCCTCGTGAACTGCTTTGATGGTAAGCTGTTCTTCATGTTGCCCGACATTATTCTCGGAGAGAACAAGATGGAGGATTTGAACCACATGATTGTCATGCTGAAAGAACTGTTCGAGCACGTTTCATTTCAGGATTTTCAAAAGGTCGCCCTGCCGCTCCATCGTGATGCGGAGTGTTGCCTGCACGCGCTCTTGGACGGCGATTTCCCGCCATGTCTTAGTCCGATGCAGGATATTGACGAAATGGCAGGTCATGTCAGCCGTCCGCACCCTGATACCTTTATTGATGCGCTGTTTCGTCTGCATTACACCTTGAAAGGTATGTACCTCGAGGGCAACCTGAATGAATATCGACCGTTTTAAGTCGTGAGGGCATAAGAAAACAGGAGCGCTGTTGCGCTCCTGTTTTTCTTCACATCGACTTAATACATACTATGAAGGTAAGAGGTCTAAAGCCTCCACATATTTCAACAGTGTGGAATGTCTATCGTAAACAATGCACGAATCGTTATATCCCAATTTTCAAAAATCACGAACCCTTTTCCATACGGAAAGGACTTTATATGAACAAAAACACATTTTCATCACTTCAAGAGGGAGGTGATGCTCAATGAAAGGAAGTTTACAGAAAAAACGCGATAAGTATTATGTCGTAGTTTATCAAAAGGATGAAAACGGAAAACTTCGTCAAAAGTGGATTCCAACAGGAATTTCATCCAAGGGACGTAACCAGACAAAAGCAGATGCGGCACTGCACCGTATTTTAACGGAATTAGAAGCGCAAAATGCGAAATCAACTTCGTTTCTTGTCACAAAACTCAAATTTGTTGAGGCTTTGCTGGCATGGGTCGAATATAAGAAGTATGAAATCCGCACAAATACTTATGAACTGTATACTCTGAACCTTAACAAGCATATTATGCCGTTTTTCGAGAAGAAAAACAAGCTGGTTACGGAAATTACGATAGATGATATTGAAGATTACTACAAGGCAAAATTGAAGGAGGGACTGTCCGTAGAAACGATTAAAAAGCACAATATTATTATTCGCGGTACTCTCGAAAGGGAGTTGGACAAGGGAACGATTTCAGTCAATCCCTGCGACCGCGCTCGTTTACCTCGCCAGAATCGTCAAGACCGATTTAAGGGGCAGGCGTATACAGTAGAACAGGCAAACAAGCTGCTGGAAGTCATTCACGGTGAAGTGTTGGAACCGGTTATCATGCTGGGTCTGTTGTTTGGTATGCGCCGCAGTGAAGCACTGGGTTTACGATGGAGTGACATTGATTTAGAAAAGCAGACCATCGTCATTTCTTTTACAACAACTCAAATGCGTACTCTGCTGATGGATGAACACACCAAAAGCGCTACAAGCCACCGCATGCTCAGCGTGATGGATGATGTAATCGGATACTTCAAGCGCTTGAAAGCGCAGCAGGAGGCAAATAAGCGCGAGTACGGCGATAAGTATCACGACTCCGATTTTGTCTGTGTTTGGCCGGATGGCCGTATCATCCTGCCGGGCTATGTTTCGCACAACTTTAAGAAGCTGCTGGCGAAATACAGCCTGCCGGAAATCCGCTTTCACGATTTGCGTCATACGGCAGGAAGCCTGCTTCTGGCGCAGGGAGTGAACATTAAACAGATTCAGGAATTTCTCGGTCACTCCGATGTTACGACCACGCTGAACATCTACGTCCACACCGACGAGGAGGCGAAAAAGGAAACGGCTGCCGCGATGGGAAAGGTGCTGAAACTCAGCTAAAACCCCATCTTGTCCAACGGCCATCGAAAAAACACAGAAAAGCGCTTCAAAATATTTTGAAGCGCTTTTACTTGATAAAATTATTGTCCTTTCAACTGCTCCATTTTCTCCCACAGAGTAGTTGATGTAAAAAGTCCGCGAATAAATGTTTCCACCTGCGGTTCTTTTGCTCCTTTGCGAGCGATTGCAACAAACTGGTTTGCTGTTGCATGCCAGTCGTTGGTCGGTACTGTGATGACACCTTCCGGTAATTCATTTTTGAGAAATTCCGGGATTATAGCAATGCCGATACCTGCTTTTACCATCAACAGCACCGCATCTAAACTGTTAACTCGGCGCACATCGGCAAAGTGGACCTGCGTCTTTTGAAATTTTTCCAACAGATTATCTAAGGAGCACGGACCGGATTCTTCACTGATTGTTAAAAGCCGTTCCTGTCCACAGCGTTCTTTGGGAAAGGTAGCTGCACCAGCCAACGGATGATCGGTGTTCATTGCAATACAGACCTCGGAAGAAAACAAGGTTTGTATGTCTACCGCCTGATCGGCTAAGTATTCCATGCTGACCGGAAGCGCGAAAGCTATGTCGATTTCGCCGGTAGATAGGTGCTCCAGCAATTCCTGATAGCCGTATTTAGTCACCATTACCTCGACCATTGGGTAGCTTTGATGAAATTCCTTTACCAGTTCGGAAACAAAACTCTGCTCATACTGCCCAATCCCAATCCGCAGTTCTCCTGCAAGACGCTTTCCCACCATTTGTGTTTCTTTTACGATTTTATCGTAATTTTTTAATAACGGTGAAATTCCGTCAAAAAAACACTTACCGGCAGGTGTGAGCTGTATTGTTCGATTGCTTCTGTCGAATAAACGACAGTCCAACTCGCTTTCGAGCATAGCGATTTGACGACTCATGGCAGTCTGTGCCATATGCAATTCTGCTGCTGCTCGAGTAAAATTCATGTGCTTTACCGCAGTTACAAAGCAACACAGTCGATCAATCGTCATATGCTCACCTTTTTCTCTTTTGTTTATATCAATACTATATCACATAAATTCCATGCGGAAAAGAGTGAGTAAAGAAAGATTATAAATAAAGGGAAATGTTTATAAAAGATAGCGATTAGAGTCGTTGAGCTTTTAAGAATTATGGTTTTCCAGCCAGCGCATTGCACATTGCGCGTATACTGCGGTTCCGATCGGCAGCGCAGACTCGTTTACACGCATAGCAGGCTGGTGAGGCCCCAGTGTGTATCCCTCCTCAATGCTGCCTACACCAAGCTGGAGAAATACAGCAGGTACTTTTTCGGCGAGCATAGTGAAATCTTCGCTGCCACCCATCTTGGGACAATCCGCTACGGACTCACGAGGAAGCATTTCACGGAGATATGATTGGAATTCCTGCAGTTCCGGCTCCGGGTTGACGAGCGGCGGAACACCATATAAGTGCTCGACTGTTGCACATCCGCGGAATGTTGCCGCTACACCAACAGCAATTTCTTCCACTCGTTTCAGCAGAAATTCACGTTCCTTCGGACTGTTGGTGCGGATAGATACCTCCAGCACTGCTTCGCCTGCTACGCTGTTGCAGGTTGTTCCGCCTGCAATGCGGCCTACCAGAACAATGCTGTCCTGTTCCATAGGTAGCTCACGAGCGGTCAATTCTTCCAGTGCGAGGATGATGTGCGCGGCAATATGAATTGCATCAACACCGTTTTCTGGCAGTGAACCGTGTGCATCTTTGCCGTGTACTGTGATCTTTACCGCATCACCAGAAACGGCTACGCAATGATGAATGCAGCAGATTCGTCCGGTTTTGCTGAATGTATTGCCGGTAATAATATGCAGGCCCAGTGCCATATCTACTTTAGGATTCTCTAAAATGCCGTTATCCAGCATATCTTTTGCACCGCCCATGATTTCTTCAGCAGGCTGGAACATAAACTTTACCGTACCATGCAGTTCGTTTTCTCTTTGCTTGAGGAGTTTGGCTGCACCTAAAAGCATAGCACTGTGGCAATCGTGTCCACAGGAATGACAATGACCGTTTACAGCAGCAAAACTCTCGCCGCTCTCTTCGGCCATTGGGAGTGCATCCATATCTGCTCGCAGCAGAATGGTGCGGCCGGGTTTGCCCGCCAGACAGGTGATACCCATTTTGCCTACCTTTTTTGGCTGATAACCATACTCTGTTAGTTTGTTGAAAATATAAGCGTAAGTCTGCGGCAGGTCAAATCCTATTTCCGCAAATTGATGGATCGTTCGACGATTGGTAATGATCTCGTCGTGCAGGGATTGTGCATCCGTTAAAATCTGATTCATATGGATAACACCTCACCTTTAACCCAGCAGAATGGGAGTGACCAATCCTGCCAGCACAACAGAAGCGATGCTTACCGATACCACGCAGGAAACGATCATCTTGGGCAGCAAATGATTCAGCAGTTTCTTTTCTTCCTCTTCATCGATGCCGTTTGCGCTTGCTACACCAGAAGAAACTTCGGTCGCTGCTGCATAGTTCACAGGATAACCCAGCATACAGCCGATGCCTACCGCGATAGACAGCCAGGGACTCCATTTCAGCAGCTTGCCGATAATGATAGAGAAGATGACAACACCGACTGCGCCAAGAACCAGTAAACCGATAACAACCGGCAGCATACCGCCGAACTGCTTTAATGTCATGCTGACAAAGCTGCTGGTAACACTGCAATAGGTGGCTAGCATCAGCAGACCTTCACCTCCGGCTTTCCGAACCGCACCTGGTTCGATAATTCCCAGAGCAGCAAAGAGAATACCGCCGACCAGATAAGTGATGCCGGACGAAATACCGGTCAGTGTAGTGACTGTATAGGCGATAAAGCCAACAAAAGCTGCACGCGCAAGATGGATGTTAGGCGTATCCAGCGTTTTAGGAGTTGGCGGAAGAATTCGAATGCTCAGTTTCTTTTCATCAGACAGCATTTTTCCGACCTGCTTTGCATCGTTGACTAAAAACCGGTTTGCTTCTTTTCTGAGGCAGAACGACGCAATCGGAAGCCCGATCAAAACCTGCAATGCCATTACGGAAGCTACGAATCCAGCCAGATCGGCGCGGCCAGCTTCATTTGCCGCAGCGGTCAGAATCATCGTTGCAGCCATGCCGCCGGAAGCAGGACCCATTGCACTCAGCGCATACTCTTTGCCGAAAATCAGTGTACCTGCGGTAAGGTAGATTGTGACCAGTCCTGCAACACCAGCCAGCGAAATGATTACTGTTTTCCATTCGCGTTTCAGATCATTCAAATCTAGCATGGAACCTACATTTACCAGAATCAGAGCCATACCGAATGTCGGGATCAGACTCATCAGACCGGATTGTTCCATCAAATCCGCCGGAAGTACTTTTAATGTACTGCCGAATATCAAAAACAACAGGATAGCGACCAGAACAGAACTGATAACACCTCGTGTTTTAGCCGCAATGACGTCGCCAATGCCAAAGGCCAATGCAATTATCGCAAATGCCAAAATAGGAGACCAAGTCATAGGGATTTCCTCTCTTTCTTTACACCATAAGGGTCGTATGTAATCAGATACTGGAACACCGCAAGCTGATTTTCTGAATAACAAAAACAGCCATTTATGCAGATGTTTGTTTTCTGATCTAATGGCGCGCTTTTTGACTTGTTGCAACATAATTATATTAGCATATAGCGAAATTTTTGTACAATATTGTTTTTGACAATAGGCATAACAAAATTGTTATGCCTATTCGGTGATTGCAGAAATGAAAAGGGGAAATGTTTAAACTCGTCTAATACAATGCTAATGTTAGCGCAAAGAATTTAGTGCGAAAACACAGGTCGTGCAAAGTATTAGACACTGGTATTAGACAGCAGTTTTTCACGAATTACATCGTAAAACGAAACACTCTGAAAAGTACAGAAAAAGAGCTGAAATCAAAAGATTTCAGCTCTTTAACTTGGTGCGGATGGGGGGACTTGAACCCCCACGTCCTTGCGAACACTAGCACCTGAAGCTAGCGCGTCTGCCATTCCGCCACATCCGCATATTTGGTTGTTGAAAGAAGGTGGTGCGAGTGACGGGACTTGAACCCGTACGTCGATCGACACACGCCCCTCAAACGTGCCTGTCTACCAGTTCCAGCACACTCGCATTCTGTTCTCATCGAGTCGCCTCACTGTCAGCGACAAGAATTATTATATCCATGTGGACGCCAAATGTCAACACCTTTTTTCAAATTTTTTTAAAAAATTTCAAAACGCGAAAAACAGACGATTTCTCTGACACGCGAAACAGTTTGTGTGTTACAATAGAAGCAGTCAGAAAACTCACAGCGAAAAAGGAGGAAGACTTCAGTGCTTTCTAAAAAAAGTAAGGCAATCGGTTTTATCATCATGTCCGCATTCGGTTTTGCGATGATGGCGGCATTCGTGCGTCTGGCGGGTGATCTGCCGTTCACGCAGAAAACATTTTTCCGCAATCTGGTCGCGGTGGCAGTGGCCGCCGTGGTGCTGTGCCGCGAAAAGGTTGGTTTTAAGTGGGAAAAGGGCAACCTGCCGCTGCTGATCATACGCGCAACCTGCGGCACACTCGGCATTTTCTGCAATTACTACGCTATTGACCATCTCGTACTGGCAGATGCAAACATTCTTAATAAAATGTCGCCGTTCTTCGCTATCATCTTCTCGCTCATTCTGCTGAAGGAGCGGGCCAGCGTATTCCAGTACGCGGCGGTGCTTGCGGCATTCGGCAGCAGCATGCTGATTATCAAGCCGGGTTTTTCCTCGGCAACCTTCCCGGCAATTATCGGCCTGCTGGGCGGCATGGGTGCAGGCGCGGCCTACACCTGTGTGCGCGCACTCAGCCGGAAAGGCGAAAAGAGCGCCCGCATCGTGTTCTTCTTCTCGATGTTCTCCACGCTGGTATGCGTACCGGCTATGATCACGGACTACCACCCAATGACATGGGGACAGTTCTTCTGCCTGATCGGCGCAGGTGCGTCAGCCGCGCTCGGACAGTTCGGCGTAACGCTCGCGTACGCCAACGCACCGGCCAAAGAGATTTCGGTGTTCGACTACACGCAGGTCATCTTCTCGGCTGTCCTCGGCTTTTTCCTGTTCGGCCAGCTGCCGGACGGCTGGAGCGTCCTCGGCTATCTGCTGATCTGCGGCATTTCGGTCGCGGTGTTCTTCTACAACCGCAATCTGGAGCGCAAGGGACAGTAATATGATCGAGTACGAACTGGTTCGCTCCAAACGCAAGACGCTTGCTGTGCAGGTGACGCGCGAGGGACGTGTGATCGTTCGTGCGCCGCTGCGGCTGGCAAAATACCGTATTGAACGGTTTGTCGCGGAGCATACGGACTGGATAGCCCGCGCACTTGCCGATCAGCAGTCCCGCCGTGCGGCACATCCGGAGCCGGATGAGGCCAAGCAGGCTGAGCTTATCCGCCGAGCGAAAATAGAGCTGCCGCCCAAGGTACAGCATTACGCAAAACTGATGAACCTGTACCCGACCGGACTGAAGATCACCTCAGCGAGAACACGGTTCGGCTCGTGCAGCGGCAAAAACAGTATTTGCTTCTCATGGCGGCTGATGGACTATCCCGAACCCGCTATCGACTATGTGGTGGTGCATGAACTGGCGCACATTGCACATAAAAACCATGGACCGCAGTTCTGGGCACTGGTGGAGCGCTATTTACCCGATTATCGTGCGCGGCGTGCCATGCTGCGCGAATGAGAACAGGAAACGAGTATGAATATGACGAATCAATACAAAATTCTGGCATTGGATTTAGACGGAACGCTGCTGGATGCGCAGAGCCGCATTACGCCGGAGAACGCCCGCGCGGTACGCATGGCGCAGCAGGCGGGCGTGCAGATCGTGCTGTGCACCGGACGCAACGTGCGCGAGGTGCGCCGCTTCAGCGAACAGCTGGAAGCCGCACCGGACTGGCTCGTCACCGCAAACGGCGCGGCAGTGCAGCATCCGGACGACAGGGAACCGGCGTTTTTCGACGGCCTGAGCACAGAAATGGTGGACATCATCCTGAACGAGTGCACTGCCATTGACACCGACCCATGCCTGTATACCACGCAGGATTTGTACTATGGACATGCCTTTCGGCATTTCCTCGAAAACCTGCAGCGGCGCGGACGGGTCGTGATGGATGAGGCCGACGAGGGTTATCACTTTGTCGGGGACAAGAATACGTGGCGCACTGTGCTCGCAGACGAGCCGCGCCCATTCACCAAGGCGATTCTTTATCACGATGACCCGAATGCAATCGCGCCGCTGACGGCTGCGCTCGATAAATACGGTATTTTCGAGCTTGCGCCGTCCGTCATGTACGGCGGAGAGCTGCGCAATGTCGAGGTCAACCGCGTGGGTGTGCACAAGGGACGCGGACTGGAATGGCTGGCGCATCACCTCGGCTGCACGCTGGCCAACGTCATCGCCATCGGTGACAGCGAAAACGATCTGACCATGCTGCAGATGGCGGGACTGGGCGTCGCCATGGCAAACAGCGAGCCGTGCATCCGCGAAGCAGCGGACGTTATCACCGGCAGCAATACGGAAAACGGCGTCGCGCAGGCGATTTACCGACATATTCTGGGGGATGAACGATGAAAAAAGTAGTGGCAATCGGTGAACTGCTCATTGATTTCGTGCCGCAGCAGCGCGGCTGTGCACTTGATGAGGTCGTGCAGTTTGAGCGTGTCGCGGGCGGTGCGCCGGCCAATGTGGCAACCGCAGTGGCGCGTCTCGGCGGCAGAGCGCAGATGATTTCGCAGGTGGGAGAGGACGCATTCGGTACGCACATTCTCAAAACGCTGCACGCAAACGGCGTGGACATCTCAACGGTGTTCCGCACCGGACGGGCGAATACCGCGTTAGCGTTTGTTTCACTTGATAAGAACGGCAACCGCGAGTTTTCCTTCTACCGCAATCCCTCGGCAGACCTGTTTCTCGATGAAGCACAGATCACGCCGGATATTTTCGCGGACTGTGCCGTGCTGCACTTCTGCTCGGTCGATCTGGTAGATGCACCTGTCAAGCAGGCACATCGCAAGGCCATCCGGCTGGCAAAGGACGCAGGCGCGTTCCTCTCGTTTGACCCTAACGTGCGTCTGCCGCTGTGGGGCAGCCCGGAAAGCTGTCAGGCAGCGATTCGTGAGTTTCTGCCGTATGCAGACCTCGTGAAGCTGTCGGATGATGAAGTTGAATTCTGCACCGGCTGCAAAACCGAGAGGGAAGCGGCAGAGCTTCTGTTTTCGCAGGGCTGCAGGCTGCTGCTCGTGACACGCGGCGCGGGCGGCGCGGCAGTCTATACGCCGAACGCGAGCGCCGAAACCAAAGCGCTGCCGGTGACGGTCGCGGATACCACCGGAGCGGGCGATTCGTTCATCGGGTCGTTCCTGTATCAGCTTACCCGCGACGGTGTGACAGCGGAAACGCTCGCAGACATCCCGCAGAAGAAACTTGCGGATTATCTGACATTTTCGTCCGAATGTTCGGCGTATACCGTGCAGCATAAGGGCGCGGTTATGCCAACGGAAGAAGAATTGAGAATGAAAAATGGATAATGGAGAATTGAGGTTGCGCGCAAAGCGCGTTATTTAATTACCGCCCTGTGGGCGGACACCTTCATTTTCCATTCTCCATTCTCAATTCTCAATTTTCCATTAACCTGCCACTAAAATTTATTGCACAATGTGTGCGAACGTGGTATAATTTTGAGGTTATAAAGAAATGATAACGATTCTTGGCATCGACCCGGGCTACGGCACGATTGGCTATGGCGTGGTGCGGTTCGATAATATGAAATTTACGCCGGTGCAGTACGGTGCGGCAAAAACCGCTCCCGGAACACCGATGCACCTGCGCTTATGTGAGATTTACGATGATATCTGTACGCTGGTGGACACATTTCACCCGGACGAGGTGGCAATCGAGGAGCTTTTCTTCTCGAAAAACGTCACAACCGGCATTCAGGTTGCGCAGGCGCGCGGTGTAATTCTGCTGGCGCTGGCACAGAAGGGACTGCATCCGGTATCCTATACACCGAATCAGGTGAAGCTGTCCGTTGTCGGCTACGGCGGCGCGGAGAAAAAACAGGTGATGGAAATGACGAAAAGCATTCTCCATCTCACCAAGCTGCCGCGTCCGGACGATGCCGCGGATGCGCTTGCGCTGGCCATCTGCCACGGGCATTCCCGGCAGGCCATGCGCTATGAAGGCTTATTATGAGGTTTAAATAGATGTTTTATTATGTAGACGGCACGGTTTCCGTGCTCCAGCAGGGTCTTGCGGTGATCGACTGCGGCGGTGTAGGCTATGCCTGCCACGCTTCGCAGAACACCATCGGCAAGCTGAAAACCGGCGAAAAAGCGCGTCTGCTGACCTGGCTCAATGTCCGTGAGGGCGTGTTTGAGCTGTACGGCTTTATCGACGAGGAGGAGAAGTCCTGCTTCCTGATGCTGACCAGCGTTAACGGTGTTGGCCCGAAGGCGGCACTGTCCATCCTGTCGGTCGCACCGCCGGACAGACTGGCGCTCAGCATTATCACTGGTGATGAAAAAATGCTCATGCAGGCGCCGGGCATCGGCAAGAAGATCGCACAGCGCATTGTACTTGAGCTGCGCGACAAGATGAGCAAGGAGCAGCTGGAGACCGCATCTGCAGCGTCTCCGGTGGCGGCAGCCGCCGTTTCCGGCGGTGTCAACCACACGCAGGAGGCAGTCGCGGCGCTTATGGTGCTCGGCTATACGCAGGCAGAGGCGCTGCACGCGATGGAGGGTCTGGATGCTGCCGGCATGGAGGCGGACGAGATCATCCGTCAGTGCTTGAAAAAGCTGGTCAAGTCCTGATTCTGGACGATAAAAGCCTGATCAAGTAGGGGAGTGTACCTTTGAGTATTGAATTTTCCGGCGGCATGACGGATGATGAGCGCATCATCTCCACCCGCCAGCTCAGCGAGGACGAGACCGAGAATTCGCTCCGTCCGAAATCCATGGCGGACTATATCGGTCAGAAAAAAGCCAAGGAAAACCTGAGCATTTACATACAGGCCGCGAAAATGCGCGGTGAATCGCTCGACCATACGCTGCTGTACGGTCCGCCGGGTCTGGGCAAGACCACGCTCGCGGGCATCATTGCCGCAGAAATGGGCGTGAATATCCGTGTTACGAGCGGTCCGGCAATCGAAAAAGCGGGAGATTTGGCGGCTTTATTGACAAATCTCTCAGAGAATGATATTTTGTTTATTGACGAGATTCATCGCCTCGACCGTGCGGTAGAGGAGATTCTCTATCCTGCGATGGAGGACTATGCACTCGATATTATCATTGGCAAGGGGCCTTCGGCGCGCTCGATCCGTATCGACCTGCCGAAATTTACGCTCATCGGCGCGACTACGCGTGCCGGTCAGATGACCAGTCCGCTGCGTGACCGCTTCGGCGTCATGCTCCGTCTGGAGCTGTATTCGCCGGAGGAGCTGTGCGGTATTGTTGAACGCTCGGCAGGCATTCTTGATGTACCGTGCGAGCACGAGGGCGCATTCGAGATTGCGCGCCGCAGCCGCGGTACGCCGCGAATCGCCAACCGGCTTCTGCGCCGCGTGCGAGACTTTGCACAGGTAATCGGCACCGGTACGATTGACAGAAAAAGTGCCGACATTGCGCTTCGTGCACTCGAGATTGATGAGTTAGGTCTGGATAATGTAGACCGCAGGATGCTCAAAAGCATCATCCAGAACTACGGCGGCGGTCCGGTCGGACTGGACACGCTGGCCGCGACTATCGGCGAAGAAGCGATCACCTTGGAAGATGTTTATGAGCCGTATCTCATGCAGATCGGCTTTCTCAGCCGCACGCCGCGCGGACGCTGCGTGACGCTGCAGGCTTACCGTCATTTGAATCTGGAACCGGCGGACGGACAGCAAATGCTGTAATGCAATCATTTCCCCGCCTTTATCATACAAGAAAGTTAGGTGTTTCATTTGGGTAGATATTTTGGAACAGACGGCGTTCGCGGTGTAGCGAACTCGGAACTTGATGCACTGCTGGCGTTCAAGATCGGCGCGGCAGCGGCATACGCACTTACGCAGGAGTCTGCACACGGCCGCAAGGCGAAGCTGCTGATCGGCAAGGACACCCGCGTATCCTCGGATATGCTGGAGAACGCGCTGGTTGCGGGCATCTGCTCGGTTGGCGCGGATGTAGAGCTGCTCGGCGTTATCCCGACGCCGGCGGTCGCTTTCCTCACCATCAAGCACAAGGCAGATGCGGGTATTGTCATTTCCGCAAGCCACAACTCCTTTGAGTACAACGGCATCAAGATTTTTGCAGGCAACGGCTACAAGCTGCCGGACGAAACCGAGGCAAGAATTGAGGACCTGATCGACGATTTCGAGTCTATTCCGAAGATGACCCACGAGAAGATCGGTCGTGTACTCAAAAGCGAGATCGACCCGGTAGTCGAGTACACCGACCACCTTGCAGATACCATCAAGGGCGACCTGTCCGGTCTGCGCGTAGCGGTGGACTGTGCAAACGGTTCCTCCTCCACAACGGTGGAGCGCCTCATGCGTCTGGTCGAGTGCAAGGCGGAAATCCGTTTCTATGAGCCGGACGGCATCAACATCAACGATAACTGCGGCTCCACCCATCTCGGTCAGCTGAAGGAGCGCGTCCGCTCGGGCAATTTTGATCTTGGCGTTGCCTTTGACGGTGATGCAGATCGCTGCCTGATTGTAGACGAGACCGGCGAGGAGCTGGACGGCGACCGCATTATGGCAGTCTGCGCGGCGCACATGAAGAAGGAAGGCAAGCTGCGCGGCGGCGCATTTGTTGCCACCATTTTGTCCAACATGGGTCTGCACGCCTACGCCGATAAGAACGGCATGAAGATCGAGTGCTCCAATGTAGGTGACCGCTATGTGCTCGAAATGATGCTCAAGAAGGGCTACATTCTGGGCGGCGAGCAGTCCGGACACGTTATTTTTCTTGAGTATGCGTCCACCGGTGACGGTGAGCTGACTGCACTGCAGTTTATGTCTATCCTCAAGGCGAGCGGCAAGAAGTGCTCGGAGATCGCAGCTGAGGTTGAGCCGTGGCCGCAGCTGATGATCAATGTCAAGGTGCCGAACGATAAGAAGGCTACCCTGCAGCAGCTGCCCGAGGTCAAGGCGGCTATCGATGCGGCTTCCGCAGAGCTGGGCAATAACGGCCGAATCCTGGTTCGCCCGTCCGGTACGGAGGCGCTCGTGCGCGTCATGGTAGAGGGCACGAACAGTGAGCAGGTAGATACTTTGGCAAAAAAGGTTGCCAAAGTCATCGAGTCTGTTGTATAATATAAAAGAGCCAACGGGAGTGGGTGTGGTTTGCACACCCACTTTCTGCATTCTGAACAGGGAGGTGGGAGCATTTGCGCACAATTCCATAACATGCTAAGCGCCAGAACTGCGGTGCAGCCGGTATCGCAGTTGACGAGGAAAGGGTTAATCGAAAGTATTCGGCGGGTGCCCTTCGGTCACAAGTGGGTTGATCGTCAGCAGGCTGTTAAAACATACGGGCGACCGTATCGACAGAGCAGTTATGCGTAACGCACTATTTTTATACCCAAAATTAGAAATTCACCGCATATATTGAGGTAAGGCAATACGGAATAATTAAACCAGAGCGATTTGTGAGAGCGTTTTGCGGACCAACAAGGCGTGTTTGGCGGTAATGCTTGATGTATTATCGTAAAATCGCAACGCAGTCAGGACGTAAAATCTTCACAAAGCGGCGCGGCAGCGCGACCGGAGTTCGTGCAAGAAGCCGTAGCTTTCATTGTTCCGTGCTGCCTAAGGCTCATACTGAAATGTTGCGGAAGATATGTTATATTTACCGTTGCAAAGGAGTATTATTTTATGTGTGGAATCGTTGGATTCACCGGACGCGAGAACGCGCTTCCGATTCTTATCAAGGGTCTGTACAGTCTGGAATACCGTGGCTATGACTCTGCTGGTGTGGCTGCCTTCACGAAGGACGGTCTGCGCGTTGTCAAGGCGCGCGGCCGCATTGCAAACCTTGAGGAGAAGATCAAGGAGGAAGGCGGCGACATGTACTGCACCTGCGGTATCGGCCACACCCGCTGGGCAACGCACGGCGAGCCGTCCGACCGCAATTCGCATCCGCATCTGGGCGGCAAGGGCAAGGTAGCAGTTGTACACAACGGCATTATCGAGAACTACAAGGAGCTGCGTGAGCGTCTGGAGGCACACGGCTACGAGTTTAAGTCCGAGACCGATACGGAGACTGTCGCGCACCTCGTGGACTATCTGCACACCGGCAAGCAGGAGGATCTGGCAAAGACCGTTCTGCAGGCCGTGCAGCGTCTGCGCGGCTCTTACGCACTGGGCGTAGTTTCGATGGATAACACGCAGGAGATCGTTGCTGCACGCCGCGGCAACCCGCTGGTTATCGGTATCGGTGAGGGCGAGAACATGATCGCATCCGATATTACCGCTATTATCAATCGCACCAAGCGTTACATTATTCTGGATGATAACGAGGTTGCAATCGTTCGCCCGGACAGTGTAGTTGTCATGAACGAGTTCGGCGATACGGTAGAGAAGGAAATCATGACCGTAACGTGGGATATGTCCGCAGCGGAAAAGGGCGGCTACCAGCACTTTATGCTCAAGGAGATCATGGAGCAGCCCAAGGCAGTTGCCGATACGGTTAAGCCGCGTATCAAAAACGATGCGGTTGTATTCGAGGACAACGGTCTGACCGACGAGCGTCTGCGTGAGATCGAGCATATCCATATCATCGGCTGCGGCTCTGCACTGCACGCAGGCATGGTCGGCAAGCGCGTGATTGAGGCAATGTGCCGCATTCGCTGCACGGCAGAGGTTGCCAGCGAGTTCCGTTATGAGAACCCGATCATCGGCAAAAAGGATATGTGCATCGTTATCAGCCAGTCCGGCGAGACGGCGGATACGCTGGCTGCCATGCGTCTGGCCAAGCAGGCAGGTGCGTTCACGATTGCGATCGTGAACGTGGTTTCGTCCACCATCGCCCGCGAAGCAGACGGTGTGCTGTATACGTGGGCCGGCCCGGAGATTTCGGTTGCGACAACCAAGGCATATTCCGCACAGCTGTCCGCTCTGTACCTCATCTCGGTTAAGATCGCGCGTGTGCGCGGCCTGATCTCCATCGGTGACGAGCGTGCGCTGTGCGCTGAGCTGCAGCGCCTGCCGGAGTGCATCGAGCAGACCCTGAAATGCCAGTCGGATATGCAGCGTATCGCTACGCTGTATGCAAACCGCTCGAGCGTGTTCTTCCTTGGCCGCGGGCTGGACTATGCCGCCGCGCTCGAGGCTTCGCTCAAGCTGAAGGAAATTTCCTATATTCATTCGGAGGCGTATGCTGCCGGTGAGCTTAAGCACGGCACCATTTCTCTGATCGAGGAGGGTACTCTGGTTGTTGCTCTGGCAACGCAGCCGGCACTGTTTGAGAAGACAGTCTCCAATATCCGTGAGGTTGTAGCGCGCGGCGCAAGCGTCGTGCTCGTCACCACGGACGATTTCACCGGCGACGAGTCGGTCTGCCAGCACATCGTGCGCCTGCCGAAGTGCCTGTATGAATTTTCCGCTTCGCTTTCGATTATTCCGATGCAGCTTTTGGCATACTATATCGCAGTGGAGCGCAACTGTGATGTTGATAAGCCGCGCAACCTGGCAAAGTCGGTAACTGTAGAGTAAAACGTTAATAATATTGTCATAATTGCACAAAAACGGAAGAACGTTTTTGTGTGATATCGGTAAAGATGACAATCGTTTCTTGACATTTCCAATTCTACCGCGTATAATAGCTATTGACATGAGAAATGATTATCAAATACAGCCATCGAACGGGATTCCCGATGAAAAGCTGTGCCGTCTGGCGCGGCAGGGAGACGGACCCGCGATGGAGAATCTGATCCGTCGTTATACCCGTCTGGTCAAGACCTGTGCGCGGCCATACTTTCTGGCAGGCGCCGATGCAGAGGATCTAATGCAGGAGGGTATGCTCGGGCTGCTGAATGCCGTCCGGGAGTACGACGAGAGCAAGGGCGCACCCTTTGGAGCGTTTGCGCGGTTGTGCATCACGCGGAAGATTTATTCCGCAGTGAAGGCGGCAGCGTCGCTCAAGCACGACCCGCTCAATCAGTCCATGTCAATCGATCGACCTCTGTTTGAAGACCTTGCGGAATCGCGTACCCGGGTAACTGCACCGAATGGTGATCCTGAATCGCTTGTTATCGGCAATGAGGAGAGGGAAGAGCGGAAAAAGAAGCTCTACTCGCTTTTGTCTGAATTTGAGGCACAGGTTTTGACGTTGTTTTTGGACGGCTTATCGTATGAAGAGATGTCCGAAGCGCTGCACAAACCAATCAAATCTGTGGATAATGCCGTCCAGCGCATCAAGCGAAAATCGGCAGCCATTAAACCTATTTAGGCGATAGCAGGCGCAGTGTCTGTACGCATATATTTCAAGTTTCCCGAGGGAACAGTATCAAAGAGAGGTAAAAACCATGTACGAAGACAAGACTTTAGTATGCAAGGAATGCGGTAAGGAGTTCGTGTTCACCGCTGGCGAGCAGGAGTTTTACGCAGAGCGCGGTTTCCAGAACGAGCCGCAGCGCTGCAAGGCCTGCCGCGATGCGCGCAAGAATGCTGCACGCGGTCCGCGTGAGTTCTTCACCGCTACCTGTGCTGCTTGCGGCGGCGAGGCTCGCGTTCCGTTCGAGCCGAAATCTGACCGCCCGGTATATTGCAGCGAGTGCTTCGCAAAGATGCGTGAGCAGTGATATTGTAACGCTAAAAAGTCATCAAATGACACGATAAAAAAGTGTCGGTAATGAAATCCTCATTACCGGCACTTTTTTATTTGTCCGGAGCAAAAATAGTCCTCAAATAAGAAAGGGAAAAGAGGTGTGAAAATGAGCAAAATGGTCTATCTCCCATATGTTCGTTTTGAGCAGGAAGAAGGAGAAGCTGAGGGTATCGGCTGGTACTTTACGCAGTATAATGCCGAAACTGGAGAAGGTAAAGGCTGGCATGGAACAGAGTTCATGCCGGACTGTCTCTTTGAAACGAAATGCGAGGGCGGCGAACCGGAAACAAAGTTCTTTGATGTGAATACCAATGAGCCGATCAAGCAGTGGAGTTGGCCGGAACCGCCGGATGACAATGCGTTCACGAACTATGGCTCGCTGGATGAGTTTGTAGCGAATAATTCGCAGAAG
>QEKJ01000003.1:75067-211009 GCA_003096535.1 Agathobaculum butyriciproducens
GCCGATCAAGCAGTGGAGTTGGCCGGAACCGCCGGATGACAATGCGTTCACGAACTATGGCTCGCTGGATGAGTTTGTAGCGAATAATTCGCAGAAGGTGTTCCGCATTGTTGACTGCAATAAAGAAGCACAGGACTGTCCCTGCATAATCTATGGTCGCCTGAGTACGATGATAGAGCTGGCAGATAAAGGCGCTCTGTTGGGCATTCAGGTGCTGCAGGAGAGCGATGATGGAAAGCTGTATGATACGGATACGCTGGAATACTACAAACTCAATGAGATCCGCCTGACAAGCTGCAAAGAAGACATGACACGACATTGTACTGATGAAGCTGCTGAGCGGATAGTCAATTATACATGGAATACGTATGGTTCGTTCAGTAGATTTGCAGAGAAGAACAAAGACAAGATGTTCCGTGTGCTTGTAAAGCCGGAGTTCTGCGGCGATGTCCCGGAAGACAGCTTTGATGCAAGACGCTGTAAGATGTCTTCTGTTGTAACGCTGCCGGATGATGATGTCCTTATTGGGTTGCGGATGCTTGATACTGCGCAGGTGGAATACCGGAAACTGAGCGAGGTTCATCTGCAGTGTCGTGCAGACGATAATCAGCCTGAGTGATTGGGCAAAAAGAAAACCTCTGCTCATATTGAGCAGAGGAATAGGAAAGGTTTAATGCATTGCGGACTCTATGCGATCCATATAAGGGCCTAACAGCATGTTGAATTTCTGGTAATCAGATTCCATAATTCTATTGTTTAAATGATGTTAAGCCGTTATCTTCGGGTTGTACGCTGACTAAAACCATATTTGATACCTCCTGATTATTATCTCACAATGTAGTAGCTTTTTGTAATTATAGCATTTTAAGAGGAAAATATGGCAATTTGGCGCAACGTTGCTGATGAGAAATTAGCAACCGCAAAAAGTTGCAAACACTTGAAAGCAAACTTTCAAGTAACTTACAAGTAGTTTCAAGTAGAAGCTGCTTTCCGCCAATGACTTGCATTGGCTTCGATAAAGAAATGAAGATGAAATGCTGTTACTCGCCCTCAGATGTGATAAGAGGGCGAGTATCAGGACGTATGAAAAAACTAATCACCAAAGACCAACATACCTACTTCCTGCGTCAACGCCAAGGGTAATCGGCTGTTTGTATCCTGCACTACCGTGCAGGAGCTTAATGGTAAACGGTGTGCGCTTTGCTACGCACGCTTTCTTATTGTTCAACAATGTACGAGCCTTGCGTGATGAGCATGGCATCAAGGGCTCGCCCTAAAAACTAGCAGCTAAGAAGAAGCCGCTCTCCTCAAAAGAGGAGTCGAAATCCTTACCCAAGGTTGCAAGCGGTTTATTCAGCCACACCTGTCGGCCTTACCTTAGCTTTACGTGATGTGTTGTCTTAGAGCGCACAGTTAGGATTAACGCCATGCGGTAACTATCTATTCGCGAGCAACGGGGCACCTCTTACGGTGCATAGGGTAGTCAATGCACTCTTGCGAGCATGCCTAAAATCTGAGCTCGTTTGCACAAGCCCGTGACTTCAGTCATGGGTCATTGACTGCTTATATGGGCATCGGAACCCGAGCGCATAGAATCATAGCAATAATACAAATCAGTATAGTCACTATAAGAATAATGCATGCAATCTCAATTTTGTATTCTTCTTTGTGCAGCTTGAATGCTGCAATGAGAACGATTGCACTTACAAGTGCGATAATAGCTATTCCTTTCCATAACCATGAAAGTTCATGTATTAACTGCATTGGGTCACTTCCTTTCTGGAATTTGGGATCACCCCCACGTGTGTGGGGAAATGTCGAAAAATATTGAAAGTCCCAGGGATCACCCCCACGTGTGTGGGGAAAAGGACGCGCTGGGAATGACTTTTCCAGCGGCCACCCCCACGTGTGTGGGGAAAAGCACATGTCACACCGTGTCATGGTTTCTACGTTGGGATCACCCCCACGTGTGTGGGGAAAAGACTTAAAGATATCCGAAAAGCATTGCATAATCCTCAAATATACAGTTGTCCGCATTCGCCATCTACATTTATAAATACCAAAGAAATGATTTTTGTAGCGCAAAAAAAACTAATTTTCATAAAAAACTCCACCTAACCGCAAGGGGTATAGATGGAGTAAGTTTTGTCAAGAGTAAGAATCAAAAGTTTTACCATTATTTATGCATTTGTGAGTAAATACTTGGTTGCTGATGGCAATGAGCTTTGTTGAATAACTTCTTTATGCGTCTTAAAATATTTTTCGCTTATCTCAAGTATACTTGTAGGAACGTCAGATATAATCTTAATAGTTTTTGCTTGCAATCGGTGACTCTCTACTGTTACTTGAATAAATCTATTGAAGTTTATTCCATTAATTACAGCAAGGTCAAATATAACATTCCCATTTTCAATAAACGAAACATCTCCATCGCATAGCAAATCGTTTATGGGGTTTTCACATGTGTTAGCAATCACCAAAAAACAATCTTGCAAACTATCAACTTTCAAAACGTTATATTTTCTCATAACCTCACCTCCTCACAGAACAATAGAATATTATATTCACATTATTTTATTGTTCTTAGCTTCCATCGCCTTTTTAGCGAGAGCAAGGAAACGCATCTCCTCTATGTAATGCTCATCACCAAAGGCAAGAAGTGGGTTTGCAAGCTCACGATGTTTCTAAAGCCGCTCTAAAGAATTGTCGTTATTCCGTATATGTCTATATAAATACCAAAGAAATGATTTTTGTAGCGCAAAAAACAAATTTTATAAAAAAACTCCATCTAACCGCAAGGGTACAGATGGAGTAAGGATTTTTGATTGTATGGGTGTTAATTTGACTGAGGGATATGCAGCATTCTGGCGGTCTCAAGCCATGTTATTTCATTGGATTCCAGCTCTTTGATGGCCTCAAGGCGAGTATCTCCTTGGGCGACGCAGCCTTTCAAATGCAGGCTCTTGGCGATCCAGACACGATGCCCATTGACGCTCTCACGGCTTATGGCGTAGGGATACAACATGAGGAACAGCTCCTTTTGAGAACAAAAATTGATAGAAAATAGAGGTATCTCGTTTTGCATAGGCCTCAAACAACAAATTCTGACTGCACGGCTTTGAGGTAGGTTTTGAGGTATTTCGTTTTACATAGGTCTCAAACAGCGAATAACGGGCAAACAAGAGAAAAAATGGTTTGGAGGTATCTCGTTTTTGCATAGGTCTCAAACGACTAAGATAATAATACGCAAAGCGCATTGGGCTTGGAGGTATCTCGTTTTACATAGGTCGCAAACTGGCAGTTCCAGAATCTGTTGCTAAAGCCGGTTTTAGAGGTGGGCCGTTTTACATAGGCTCAAAGATGAATGAAGAGTGTCTTTTTTTGGGGGGTATCTAATTTGTCATAGATCTAAAACAGGCAGATTGAGGAGCTGCTGGTTTAGAAATGTCTGATTTGTACAGTTTTCAAATAGGTCTCAAATCATAAAGTTTGACGTACTGCAAAGGTGCAATTTTACATAGCTCTCAAATTAGCAAGAATATCATCTGAACGAACAGTTAATTTTAGAGGTAGACAGTTTCGTATAGGCTCAAATAAACTGATCGACTCCATAAAGCCGTAGGGTAGCTTAACCCAATCTCAAAACAGCTTAAACCAAATTCAGCAAAACGAGGTAAATCAGGACTCAAACGACCGGTCTATAAACGGTGTATGCGTAGCCGATGTAGTAGAGATAGTTCGTATAAATCACCTCGGTAGATACCACGCCCCGAAAGGGGCGTGGGTAATTGACATCTATCCTTCTTTTCTTGTTTGGATTACTTTTTCGTTTGTTGCTCTACGGTCAGAATCTCCTTGAACCAAATACCGTATAGTACGATTGCTATCACCGATCCAATGACACATGCAAGCACAATGGGGATTGTTTTCCCTTCGAGGAAGGGTAAATAGCCGGAAAATAGAGCAGGATGAGTTAAAATGTATGTTATGTAGATACCAACAGCCGCCGGAAGAGGGCCTGCGAATATATCTCTGGTAAATAAGTATGAAAATAGAGATAGAAGTGCTTCGTTACATGTTGCATGGTTCTCAAGCAAAGAAACCGTAAAAACCAGTAGAAGCGCAGGTTTGGAGACGAAAAATCACATGATACTCAATGTCGCACGTTCGCTTATTTCATTCTTTGAGCGGCTGCTCGGACAAGGATAACAAGCAGTTGAATAAGATTGCATGCTGCGCTGGCGACATACAAAGGAGCAAAGATAAATGCTCCCCAGTGGAAAAGCGTTAATACGGCAGAAAACAGGAGATTCGAGGGCCAGTATGGCACATGCAGCATCAACAGCCAACATTGCGCCCCAGCCAATGCCGATGAAAACATAACATCTTTGATTTGCAAAAGAATAGTCTGTTTGTCGATTAAGGTCTTTTGAGACATAAATAATCCTCCGAATTTGATTTAGAATTGGGAAAATGCAAGATTGTGCGCACAATGAGCACAAGTTAATATCTATCCTTCAGCATTTTGAAGGCTTGTGTGTTTTAGAAGTAGATAATTTTGTACAGGTCTTAAACAATCACTTCCTGCGACTCGTTTGGTGACAAGTTTTAGAGGCATATAGTCTTACATAGGTTTCAAAAAGTGGAATAATAATGCAATAGATAGCTTATCGGTGATTTTACATAAGTCTCAAGCAAATTCCCTCAGCAATCCTCTTATAGCTAAGGTTTGGAGATATCTGTTTTTACATAGGTTCCAAACTCAAACAGGGTACCCTGTAGGGAAAATAAAGGGGAATTTTCACAAAAGACTCAATTAGACGATGACGACTGTTCCGCTAGAAAAGAGGTAAGTTCAGTGACGCAAATAAGGTAGCAATGTAATAAGTAGAAAATAGAGGTATCTCGTTTTACATAGGTCTCAAACTTACTTGAGATATCGCCGGAAATGTCGATTGATTTAGAGTGTTCTGCTTGACATAGGTCTCAAACGCTTGTATTTGGCATACTAAAAATAGAGGTATAGGATTTAATGGGCTCAAACGACCGGTCTGAACGGTAATAATAGAGGTAAATAGGCGCTCAAAAAGGAACCGTGTAAGAAGAGAAAGGTCTTAATCTCTCCGAGTAGCTTTGTTGTAATCAGCCTGTCCGGCCGCAATAACAGCGGTCACGCAAACAACCGTTGCGAAAAGATACAGGCCAGCAATAATGCCGACGATAAACAAAGAAATCGCCTCCTATATATAAGGGAAAATGGTTGTGAATTTACAAGGTTAAGTAACTCAAACGCGCGTAGCGGTACGGGATAGCCGCTGAAAGAGGTTTGACATAGGTCTCAAATTAAGCGCGAACCTATGTTGGAATGCCGTCGGTTTTGGAGGTAAGTGATTTTACATAGGTCTCAAACATAAAGTTACAGTTTTGCGAAAAACCTTGAGCTTTGGAAGTAAGTGATTTTACATAGGTCTCAAACACTTAAATTTGAGGACCATACAACCCCGTAGGATCGACGTACTTAACATCGTCATATCCCTGCTTTGCTAACTCCATTCCCAGCTTAACAGCCTTAATGAAGTCCTTTTCGTCGAACAGGTCTCGACCAATTACAGCATCCTCAGGGCATTCATTTAGATTCCATGCCGAAAACACCATATTGTCGTTCTGATCGAAAAGGGAAACGCCAACAGCAAAGTCTAAGTCGTCTGTTTGGTATTCGGCGTTAAATTGGTAGGTCTTCTTCGTCGGAATCACTCCTTGTGATGGAATTGAGAGATAGATAGTTTTACATAGGTCTCAAACCGCCATTATCGAGAGGTCTGGCAATCAGTGAGTTTGGAGGTGAGTAATTTTGTATAGAACTCAAACGGGCGGTGCAGGATAGTTTTAGAGGTAGACAGTTTTGCATAGGCCTCAAACCTGATGGTCTTTATACTCGAACACCGGCAGAGGTTTGGAGGTATTTAATTTTGCATAAATCTCAAACGAGATTGTCTGTTTTTGCACAGGGCTTAACATAGGTCTCAATAGGTCTCAATCACATATTTTCGTGGAGACATTCATCGCCGCAATAACAACGCATCGCAAGTGTACCTTTACTATGACGGTTGATGATTTCAAATGCCGTATGCGTGGGCATCTCTATAATCCAGAATCCATTGCGGCAATAGCTCTTCGGCGGAAGATAACCGAATTCGAAGAGATCTTATTTAATAGTCTCAACTTCAGCTTCGGAATCACACATGCTTAAAGGCCAAATGACCAGTGTGTTGCGGTTAGCGAAATTAGACTTTAGATATGAACGAAGCCTATCGTCAATGGTTACATGTTCTAATTTCATAATAGCCTTCTTTCTTTGAACGCAACATTTGCTTTGTAATTATTATACCATATTCCGGTGAAAAAGCAAACAATTGTTCGATGCTCGGACTTATGCAGTTTTTGCATTAGCGAAAGGGAAGTGAACTGTGATATACTACAAAATTTGCGTCAGAATCGCTAGTATGGCAGGGGACAAGTAGTTCGGAAAGAACCCCTTACTCTTGCCCGTATCGTGCCTCATACGCCGTCTACACGTCGCTGCAGCCTATTCCATTTTGCACTTAGCAGGGTTGACATTGGTATGGTATAATGCAGGGTTTGGACTCTTTTTAGGGTGATGTTTGATGGTTTTTTAGGGTGACAAATACAAGCAGTAATATTGTAACGCTAAAAAGTCATCAAATGACACGATAAAAAGTGTCGGTAATGAAATCCTCATTACCGGCACTTTTTTATTTGTCCGGGGCCAAAATAGTCCTCAAATAAGAAAGGGAAAAGAGGTGAGAAAAATGAGCAAAATGGTCTATCTCCCATATGTTCATTTTGAGCAGGGAAAAGGAGAACCAAAGGGCAACGGCTGGTACTTTACGCAGTACAATGCAGAAACTGGAGAAGGTAAAGGCTGGCACGGAATAGAGTTTATGCCGGACTGTCTCTTTGAAACGAAATGTGAGGGCGGCGAACCGGAAACAAAGTTCTTTGATGTGAATACCAATGAACCGATCAAGCAGTGGAGTTGGCCGGAACCGCCGGATGACAATGCGTTCACGAACTATGGCTCGCTGGATGAGTTTGTAGCGAATAATTCGCAGAAGGTGTTCCGCATTGTTGACCTCCTCAATGAGATCCGCCTGACAAGCTGCAAAGAAGACATGGGATATGCGTTTTACCCCCTATCCACACCAAATTTTAAATAGACCATCTCGTCGCAAATCTTGACAAAATTCGCAAAAACCGATACACTATAATAGTTAAAAAGGAATTTCGGCTCCTGCTCTGACGGCGGGAGCCTTTTTGGAGGAAAACCATATGCAACTCACATTATGCTGCCCGACCCTGTTCGGGCTGGAGGGCATCGTCGCGGACGAGCTGCGCTTCGGCGGCAGGCTGACCGACGTACACGCGGAAAACGGTCGCGTGCTGTTCACCGGTGACGAGAACACGCTCGCATGGGCGAACCTGAACCTGCGGTGCGCCGAGCGCGTGCTCATCCGTATCGGCACATTCAAAGCCAAAACGTTCGATCAGCTGTTCGAGGGCGTAAAAGCACTCCCGTGGGAGCAGTTCATTCCGGCGGACGGCGCATTTCCGGTCAAGGGTCACAGTCTGGACTCGGCTTTGCACTCGATTCCGGACTGCCAGAAGATCATCAAAAAGGCAGTCGTATCGCGCCTGGGCGCAAAGTACGGTCAAACCTGGTTTGACGAGATCGGCGGAAAGTATCAGATTCAGTTCGCCATCATGCACGACGTAGCCGAGCTGTACCTCGATACCTCGGGTGCCGGTCTGCACAAGCGCGGCTACCGCGCCAACAGCAACGCGGCGCCGCTCCGTGAGACGCTGGCGGCGGCTATGGTCAAGCTGGCGCGCTGGCGCGGACGCGACCCGTTCCTCGACCCGTTCTGCGGCTCGGGCACGATTGCGATTGAGGCGGCCATGATCGCGCAGCGCCGTGCGCCCGGTCTGCTGCGCCGCTTTGATGCGGAGAAGTGGAGCTGCTTTGACAAGTCGGTCTGGCAGCAGGCGCGCGAGAGTGCGCTCGACCTTGCCCAGCCGGACGCTAAATTCGATATCGTCGGCAGCGACATCGATCCGGACTGCGTGCAGCTGTCCATCGAGAACGCGCGCAAGGCCGGTGTAGCCAACACGGTGTTTTTCGAGCGCGCGGACGCGACCAAGCGCGATTACAGCAATGTGGGCGTACTGTTTGCCAATCCGCCGTACGGTGAGCGTTTGCTGGACTTGCAGCAGGCGGAAAAGCTGTACGCCGACCTCGGCCGAGCGACAAAAAACAGTCCGATGAAGCAGTATCTGCTTAGTTCGGACCCGCTGTTCGAACGTTGCTACGGCCGCAAGGCGGATAAGCGCCGCAAGCTGTATAACGGCATGATCAAGTGCGAGCTGCATATGTATTTTAAAGACCCGTCTGCATCGAACAGGGGAGAGAATAAGCACTCCGACCGACCGTCTGCTAAACGGCCGGCAAAACGCTGAGCGCTATAGGGCACTGTTCATAATTTGTTCAGAAAATTTTTGTGAAAATTCCGGATTACCCCCTTGCATATTGCGGCTCCTTGGTGTAAGATAATACTCGAAGTTAGCACTCGGGTAATTTGAGTGCTAACCCCCAACATTGTAAAATCTTATTTTTCATAGGAGGAATCCATTATGAAGCTCAAGCCCCTTTGCGACCGTGTAGTTATCAAGATGGTCGAGGCGGAGGAGACCACCGCAAGTGGCATTATTCTTACCGCATCCGCACAGGAGAAGCCCCAGGTTGCTGAAATTATCGAAGTAGGCCCGGGCGGCGTTGTTGACGGCAAGGAAATCAAGATGGAAGTTCAGAAGGGCCAGAAGGTCATCACCGGCAAGTACACCGGCACCGAGGTTAAGCTGGACGGCGAGAAGTATATCATCGTTCGTCAGAGCGACATTCTGGCAATCGTAGAGTAATTTTCAGGAGGTAATTCATCATGGCTAAGCAGCTTATTTACGGCGAGGACGCGCGCAAGGCTCTGCAGCGCGGTATTGATCAGCTCGCTGATACCGTTAAGGTAACCATCGGTCCGAAGGGCCGCAACGTTGTACTGGATAAGAAGTACGGCGGTCCGCTGATCACCAACGACGGTGTTACCATCGCTAAGGAGATCGAGCTGGACGACGCTTTCGAGAACATGGGCGCACAGCTTGTTAAGGAAGTTGCCACCAAGACCAACGACATCGCAGGCGACGGCACCACCACCGCTACCGTTCTGGCGCAGGCTTTCGTTCGTGAGGGTCTGAAGAACGTAGCAGCAGGTGCAAACCCGATGGTAATGCGCCGCGGTATCTCCAAGGCAGTCAAGGCTGCTGTTGCAGCGATTGCTGAGAACTCCAAGAAGGTTGACGGCACGAACGACATCGCCCGTGTAGGCGCTATCTCCTCCGGCTCCGACGAGATCGGCACCCTGATCGCAGAGGCTATGGAGAAGGTTTCCACCGACGGCGTAATCACCGTTGAGGAGTCCAAGACCGCTGAGACCTACTCTGAGGTTGTTGAGGGCATGCAGTTCGACCGCGGTTATATCACCCCGTATATGTGCACCGACACCGAGAAGATGGAAGCAAACCTGGATGACGCTCTGGTGCTGATCACCGATAAGAAGCTGTCCAACATTCAGGAGCTGCTGCCGATCCTCGAGCAGGTTGTTAAGGCTGGCAAGAAGCTGCTGCTCATCGCTGAGGACGTTGAGGGCGAGGCTCTGTCTACCCTGATCGTAAACCGTCTGCGCGGCACCTTCACCTGCGTAGCTGTTAAGGCTCCGGGCTTTGGCGATCGCCGCAAGGATATGCTCCGCGACATCGCAATCCTGACCGGCGGTACCGTAATCTCTGAGGAGGTTGGTATCGAGCTGAAGGACGCTACCATGGATATGCTGGGTTCTGCCCGTCAGATCAAGGTAACCAAGGAGAACACCACCATCGTTGACGGTGCAGGCGACAAGCAGGCTATCGCAAACCGCGTTGCTGAGATCCGCGGCGCAATCGAGCGCACCACCTCTGACTTCGACCGTGAGAAGCTGCAGGAGCGTCTGGCCAAGCTGGCCGGCGGCGTAGCAGTTATCAAGGTTGGCGCTGCAACCGAGACCGAGATGAAGGAGCAGAAGCTCCGCATCGAGGATGCACTGAACGCAACCCGCGCAGCTGTTGAGGAAGGCATCGTAGCAGGCGGCGGTGTAGCTTATGTAAACGCTATCGCAGCGGTTGAGGCTCTGGCTGCAGAGGCAACCGGCGATGAGAAGACCGGTATGCAGATCGTTGCACGCGGTCTGGAAGCACCGATGAAGCAGATCGCTGCCAACGCAGGCATCGAGGGCGCAATCGTTGTTGATAAGGTAAAGCACGCTGACAAGGTTGGCTACGGCTTTGACGCTGCAACCGAGACCTACGGTGACATGATTGCAAACGGCATCGTTGACCCGACCAAGGTAAACCGTTCCGCACTGCAGAATGCAGCATCCGTTGCTTCGATGGTCCTGACCACCGAGAGCCTGATTGCTGATAAGAAGGAGCCGGTTCCGGCTGCTCCGGCTGCTCCGGATATGGGCGGCGGTATGTACTAAGAAGTACCCCAAAACGCTGAAAACACTGGGGATTTCAAGGGTTAAAAGGAAAATTTGTGATAATCGTCAGTGGAAAAGCATCAGATATGTACAAGGCCGACGCCTGCATTTTGCAGGCGTCGGCCTTTTTCCGTTGTCGAAAAATTACAGATGCAAATGTGCTTGATGGATTCTTCAAGAGGCTTGAGATTTACCCGGAAATGAAAACAGAGCGCTTCACAGCAGTGAAACGCTCTGTTTTGTATGAGTATCATCGGATTTGCGTGCGCCGGAGCTTCATGCTGTATTGCTCAGAAATCCGGATGAAGCAGTTCCGCGGCAGCCGGAGATTATTCGTACAGCGGGAACTTCTCGGTGAGTGCCAGAACGCGTGCGGAAATCTCGTCCTTCTTCTCATCGTAGTGATAGATGCAGTCTGCAATGCAGTCCGCGATGACCTTCATCTCTTCCACGCCCATGCCGCGGGTCGTAGCGGCCGGGGTGCCCAGACGAACACCGGAGGTGATGAACGGGCTGCGCTTCTCGCCCGGAACGGTGTTCTTGTTGGCGGTGATGTGAACCGAATCCAGACGCGCCTCCAGATCCTTGCCGGTGCACTCCTCGTCGGTCAGATCAACGAGCAGCAGGTGATTGTCGGTGCCGCCGGAAACCAGCTTGACACCGCGTGCCTGCAGCTGTGCAGCCATAGCCTTGGCATTCTCGACGATCTTGCGTGCGTACTCCTTGAACTCCGGCTGCAGTGCCTCACCGAAGCAAACCGCCTTGGACGCGATAACATGCTCGAGCGGACCGCCCTGGGTGCCCGGGAATACAGCGGAGTTAATGCGCTTTGCCAGAACAGCGTTGTTGGTCAGGATCAGGCCGCCGCGCGGACCGCGAAGCGTCTTGTGGGTGGTGGTGGTAACAACGTCAGCATACGGCATCGGGTTCTGGTGCTGACCGCCGGCAACCAGACCGGCAATGTGCGCCATATCGACCATCAGGTAAGCGCCGTAGCCATGTGCGATCTCGGCCATTTTCTCGAAGTCGATGGCACGCGGATATGCGGATGCACCTGCAACGATCAGCTTCGGGCGATGCTTCTTGACAGCCTTCTCAAGCTCAGCGTAGTCGATGAAGCCATCCTCGTTTACGCCGTAGGAAACAAAGTGGTAGTTCTTGCCGGACTGGTTGACCGGAGAGCCGTGGCTCAGGTGACCGCCCTGAGACAGATCCATACCCATAACAGTGTCGCCCAGATCGAGCAGAGCGAAGTAAACCGCAAGGTTGGCCTGTGCACCGGAGTGCGGCTGAACATTCGCATACTTTGCACCGAACAACTCACATGCGCGCTTGATTGCGATGCGCTCTACCTTGTCAACAAATTCACAGCCGCCGTAGTAGCGCTTGCCGGGAAGACCCTCAGCGTACTTATTGGTCAGCACGCTGCCCATAGCAGCCATAACGCCGGGAGAAACGATATTTTCGCTGGCGATCAGCTCGATATTCTGGCGCTGACGGTGCAGCTCCTCGTTCATCGCACTGCCCAGCTCGGGGTCGATCGACTGGATCATACCGATGGAATCCATCATTTCTTTGTACATTTGAACTACCTCCAAGCTTTAGTAGTATAAAGTTCTCTTTGACTATACCATTGCCCTTCTAAAAAAGCAAGTCGATTTTACGAAAAATATAACCAAAAATGAAGGATTGTAAAAAGCCTCCTGCAAAAATAAAAAAGGCAGGCTGCCCTGCCTTTGCTCAGATGTTCTGATAGAACAGTCCGTCCCTCGTGCAGTACCACAGCAGCATACCGTGCCGAATATAGGGCAGACGCACGTCTAATCCCCATTCCGGGTACTGCTTTTTGACGATCATCGTGTCTCCGGTGAGAAATGCAACGAACGAGATGTAGTGCTCGCGGTGCATTTCATGCGGTGCGGTGATATACCATTCGCCGTCGCTGTGCTCAATTTGCAGTGCATTTTCCTCGTCCGGTTTGTGCATAACGAGGTTGGTCAATTTTGCACCGCAGCAGGTCACATCTGCGTCATCGGTCGAGAACAGCAGGTTGCCGCAGGCCGGACAGCGGTAAAACCGCATTTTCTTCATATTGCCGTTAGTCATATCGTTTTCCTCCAGATCGCCTCTCAGCAGGGCTTCGGTGTCCACGCCGAGGGCCTGTGATAACAATGGGAGAAGCGAGATATCGGGAGCACCGCCGCCCGTTTCCCTTAATTAAAGATATTGTTGGGTAAAAAAGAAAGGTCAGTCGATTTTGCCGATGAAGCGGTAGTAGATTTCTACTTCCTGCTCACGGCTTCCATCCTCGCCCTTGACAGCTTCGTGGACGGTTATTTTTTCAATTAGAGTGTTCAGAAGTTCGGCGGTCAGCTCCACAGGGTTGACATACTGTTTCATTAGGGCAATCCACTTTTCAGCATCCGCTGCGGTCTGTACGGCGGCTTCCATCATTTCGTGAAGCTGTCTTATTTTTGTTTCAAGCTCCTTTTGCTCGTTCTGGTACTTCTCGGACAGCATATTGAAGTTATACTCGGTTATGCGTCCGGCAGACCAGTCCTCATACATTTTAGCAAACAGCCCGTCAACCTCGGCTTTACGCTTCTCTGCCTTTTTCAGCTCCGCAGCCTGCTTTTTCTTCGCAGAGTTCCTTTCCCTGTCGCTGACATTGAGCAGCCGTTTCAGCAGCTTGTCCTCATCTTTCTGTGCCAGCATAGACCAGTATTGCAGTCTTGCAAGCACATAGGCATACAGTACATCATAGCGGATATAGTGCATGGAACACTGGCGTAATCCCTGTCCGTTCTTGCTGCAATGGTAGTACCCGTATGGGTTTTTGTTCTGCTTGTTTTCCCCATAGGCTAAAGACCATCCGCAGTCTGCACATTTTATCAATCCTGCGAAAATCTGTGTCGTACCGTTTCTGCGTTTCCTGCGTCTGCTTGCAATCAGCTCTTGAACTTTTTGGAACACTTCTTCGGAAATGATGGCTTCGTGGGTATTTTCCACACGATACCATTCTTCCTGCGGCTTCCGCACCTTTTTCTTGTTCTTGAATGAAATGTTGCTCTGCTTGTTGTGAACGCTGTGACCGATGTAGGTTTCCTCTTTCAAAATGCTCTTGACCTGTGCAATCGTCCACGCATAGGCTTTTTCTGCGGGCGCACCGGCGTAGATATTGGCGAAAGTCCCGTATCTTTCATAGTTCAGCCAGCCGGGGGTAGGTACTTTTTCCTCCACCAGAATCCGTGTAATGCTGGCGGCTCCACGCCCGTGTACAGCAAGGTCAAAAATCTTCTCTACAATCCAGCGTGTTTCCGGGTCGATCAGAAGATGACCTTTTTTGTCCGGGTCTTTTACATAGCCCAGCGGTGCATAGGCTCCATAGTGTGCGCCATTGGCAAATCTTGTGTGCATGGCAGCCTTGACCTTTTTGCTGGTCTGTCGGGCGTGCATTTCATTCAGGATGTTTAAGAACGGTGCAAGCTCGCTTTCTCCGTTGATGGTGTCCACATTGTCATTGATGGCAATGTAGCGTACTCCCTTGCTGGGGAAATAGATTTCCGTGTACTGACCGGTCAGGATATAGTTTCTTCCCAGACGGGATAAGTCCTTTGTGACAACGCAGTTGATTTTCCCGTCTTCGATGTCATCAATCATCCTTTGGAAACTTGGACGCTCGAAATTTGTCCCACTCCATCCGTCGTCAATGTACTCGTCTACAACGGTCAGCCCATGCTCTGCGGCATACTGTCTAAGCATCATGCGCTGGGTCTGGATACTGCCGCTTTCCCCCTGTAATTCATCGTCACGGCTCAATCTCAAATATAGTGCAGTGTTATAAATCGTTGTATTGTATGGTTGTTTCACGGTTAAAAATCCTCCTTCTAAAAGAAACAACCCACGCTTATACAATACTCGCTGGTACAAGTATATCATAAGCGTGGGCTGATTGACAGTCGTTATTCCGTATTTTTTCAGGAAGCGGCGGCAGCGTGCTGGATCACATCTTCCAGCAGGCTGTCAAGCGGCTTCCCATCCTGTGCGAAATGCTCCGATACCTTGATACGGACTTTCCCCATGACAAAATACTGGGTGCCGTCTTTTTCGGTAAGCAGGGTGCCGCTGTTTTTGTTATTGCTCTCGTTTTTGCTTTTTGCCATAGGCAGTTACCTCCATAAATGAAATATGCCCGACAAGGGAATGTCAGACAGGTGTACAGCCGCAGACTGTCTCCGTGTCAACCAAACCGTGTCAACCGGCAGAAAAGACTTTGAAAACAATCCATAGGCGCTCTATTATTACTTTTTACTTTTTCTTTGATTTCTTGGTTGACATGGTTGACAAAGGAGAGAAATGCCCCAAATATCAGGCTTTTCCCCGTCAACCGGCTGTCAACCAAAGCGTCAACCAAACTGTCAACCGGTGGCTTTTCAGAATGGAAGTTCCATTTGCCGGGCTTCTTCTTCCGTGATTTCCTGAAAACCGTCCCCCTCCGGCGGAGCTTGGTTGACACGCTCCCAGCCTTTTTGAGAACCGTATTTCTTATACCGCTTCGGGCTTTTGTAGGCTACCCAGCCCTGTATGATGCCGCCCGCAATGCCGGTATTCATAATCTCGCAGATTGCCCGTGTCTCCCAGTCTGCCGGGGAATTTAAGTTCCCCAGCGCTTCCTCATAAAGCTGCTTGGAACATACCCTGTCGCCGGTGTAGTCCTCCAAATAGGCGTAGATCATGCCGGCCTGTGTGTCTTCCTGCATAAAGTCCTGCTGGTGGCGTTCAGGTATCGGTTCATTTCCATGCTGAATGACAGCTTATACTTCCCACTGCGATAAACCGTCATGGCTTCCGCCCACATCTGTTCGATATACGCCCTCGCCGCCGCTTCATCGTCCAGTATGTGAACCTCCGCCCGTTCCGGGTACACCGTCACGGGGAGAAAGCGCCGGTTGCCGGTGCGGTCACGGGGCAAAAAGTCCTGCCGGTTGGTCGTCCCTCCAAATACACATTGCCGCAGCCGGTCTGCCGGATGTGTCTCATACGGCACTTTGTAGGTTTCTTTCTGGCGGCTTAAGAATGACTTGATTTCCTCAATACTCTTGGCGTTGGCTGTGGCAATCATCTCCGACATCTCGATAATCCAATGCCCTTGCAGCTTGCGGTACACATTTTCATCGTCCAGCTTTTTCAAATCGTCTGAAAACCATTCGTCCCTGCCTGCCAGCAGCCGGAAAAAGGTAGATTTCCCGGCTCCCTGACCACCAACCAGACAGAGCATGACCTCAAACTTGCTCCCCGGTCTGAATACCCGCCGGATGGCTCCCATCAGGAACAGTTTCAAGGCTTCATAGGTGTATTCGTCCGTATCGGCTCCCAGAAAGTGATGCAGGGCGTAACGGATGCGCTCTGTGCCGTCCCATTGCAGGCTGTTCAGGTAATCCCTGACTGGATGGTAGCGGTTTTCATTGGCAACAATCTTGATGGCGCTCTGCACCTTTTTCTCGCTGGTAAGCCCGTAATTTTCTTCCAGATACAAAAGCAGGTAGTTCATGTCCATGTCGGTCAGCGTGGTACTGGTGCGCTCCCAGCCCAGCGGCTTCACAATGTCAATCTGCTCCGTCAAAAGGTTCAGGCGCAGCGCCCCGCGAAACAGAGGGTCACGCTGGAACACCGTCAGGCAGTTTCGGATGCTGTTCTTCACGCCGCCTTTCTGCGTCCCCTCTAATGTTTCCCGGATTTCTGCCGGTGTCTGCGCCGGTTCCATTGTGTCCATCGTCCTTTTGACCGCTTCCTGCGTTTCCGGCGGCAAGCTCTGAAATTCGCTGTTCAAGCCGCAACACCTCCTTTCCCTGTGCGGCGATCAATGCCGCTTTTTCTTCTATTTCTCCGTATAACAAAATATCCAAAAGGTATTCTGTGTAGCTTATCCTCTGCAACGCTTCCACAAAAAGAGGATGCCAGATGGCATCCTGCGGCTGTGGGGCGTGTGCTGTTTTCCAATGCTCCAGCAGGCGCAGATAATCGCATAGCACCCGGAAACAATACCGTTCCGTTTCCTGAAATCTCTGCTCCGCTGATTTTTGTCGGGGCTGTGACCTGTTGTGACGCTTCCTATCTGGCGGCGCATTGCCGGATTTCTCATAGGAAACGCCGAAGTCCTCCGCAAGCCTGACCGCAGCTTCCCGTTTCCCCAATCCATGCAGCAAAGCGGCAAAGTCGATCACATCCCCGGAAGCCCCGCAGCCGAAGCAGTAAAAGCGGCTGTCCACTTTCATGCTGGGCGTGCGGTCATTGTGGAATGGACAGCAGACCATGCCGTTTCTCCCCACCCGGATTCCATAGAATGAAGCAGCCTGCCGAGTGGTAACAGACTGTTTCACCGCTTCAAATACATTCAAATGCTCCCTCCATAAAAATACTGGTAGCGGTAAAGCTGCCGATTATATCATAGCTCCATCTCATGTTTCTTTCTCTGTACTGCCTGTGGCTGCTCCCTCCGGCGCAGTGCGGTATCTACGGCGTTCTGCACCTGCCGTAGCCGTATGACTTCCTCCCGGAGTGGCTTGTGCTGCGGAGACAGTTCGGCATACTCTGTTTTTAACTGTGCGTATTCCTGTTTCCATGCTTTCAGGGCAATGGGTTTTCCGTCCAGTTTTTCTTTCAAAATACGGCGGGCGGCATAAAACAGCCGTAACTCCGCATCGTGGGATGTTTCAAATTTCTCCCTCTGTTTCTTAAACTTGATATTGTTCAATTCCGTATGAACAGGTTTTAGCCGCTGGTAATTCTCGCCCTCCCGTATCAATTCCTGCAATTCCTTTATCCGGGCAGATTTCTTTTTCATGGAGTCGCTTAACGCTTCAAATTCTTCGTTGACAGAGGAAAGACGCTCCTGCAAATCCTCTAATGTGAGCAGCTTGTTTTCCGTCAGATAATTGACGGCTTCGGCAAACTGCTTTAAGTTTCCGGTTCTGGCTTTATTGCTCCATGCCCCTGCGTTGCGCTGGTTGTAATAAGCGATCAACAGGTCGGCAAGGCTCGGTGTCTGCGGTTTGGAAAGTTCTTCTTTTACCTCTGCCATCCAGACAAACAGGGCTTTGATCTTCTTCCTCACATCCTGCATGAGCCGGTTGGTGGCTTTAATCCAGCGGTTCAGTTCCCCTTTCTCGGTGCGGATGCCCTTTGCTTCCATCTGCCGGACATTAGCTCCCTCGTGGACAGTAGGTATCAGGTCAAGCCCCTGCCGCACATAGGAACGGTGGTCGATACGCACATCCAGCCCTTTTTCCTCAAATTTTGTATTAACGGCAGCCGCCCACTGCTCCCGCCAGTGTTCCAGCGTTTCCGGCTCATGCCAGTCTGTTGTATGGACAGCGTTAAACATATAATCGCCGTTTTTATCCCGGATTCGGTTTCCATCTTCATCAAGAAGATATTCCCGACGCTGTTTTTGTCCCCATGTGCCATCCGGGTTCAAAGGGCGCATGGTTGTCATCACATGAAAATGCGGGTTAGGGATGCCGCCGTCCTCTTTCTCCGGGCTGTGAAAAGCAAGGTCGGCAATCATGCCTTTTGTCACAAACTGCTCCTGTACGAACTTCCTCGCCAGCTCCATGTTTTCTTCCAGCGTCAATTCATTCTGCATGGCAATATCAAAGGAATAGGCAAGCTGTGCTTTTGGATGTTTCTCGCAGTTCTCCACAGCATTCCAGAGGGTCGCCCGGTCAAGATATATTTCCGGCGCATGGGGCGGCAGCATGATTTCCGAAGCGATCACGCCGCTCTTTTTGGTGTAGTCGCTGACTTCTCCATAGTAGCTGCTGTAAAGACGCTCCCCGGCTCGATAGGCTGCGCTGGCAATGGCGCTCTGACCGGCGCTGCGCTTGATCTGTGCGATTGAAAAATGATAAAGTGCTATCCTTAGTCACCGCCTTTCTCCTGCCCGGAAATACGGGCGTGGTTCTCTGTGGCAGACCGGATGAAATGCTCCGCCTGCGGCAGATTCAAAATGCTTTCCATGAGGGAATAAAATTCCGCTTCGGATAGCTCCTTTGTCTGTGGTGCAATGCTCTCAATAGCTGCCCCACGGGTAATCAGCCGGTGCGTCCTCTGTTTCCGGGAACCGCTTTCCAGATACGCCTGCCGGTTTTTCAAACGCTGCATTTTCCGTTTTTCCTGTTCCAGCAGGACAGTGGTTTTTTCATATTCCTGCTTCAACTGTTCCAAAGATTTTTCCATGTTCTCACATCCTTTGCTGATAAGATAAAGAAAGACCATCCGCAGACAGTCCGTGTGTCAGTGCTTCTATAAAACCCGATGAAAAGGGAAAACCGCAGAGCGGATTTCTCTTTGCGGCGAGTACACAGGGGATAGCCGCTTTAGCGGCGCAAGGGGGTGTAGCCACCTTGTCGGAGCGAAGCGAACGCAGGCCTCGGATTGCTGATTTTATCAGCGGCAGAGGTAAGCTCCGCAGGACGCACGATACATGGTCTTTAGACTATGTATAGAAGTGCGCCCTTAGTTCCTAAGGGATTTTGCCGTTTCCGGCAGTCTTGTCCTTTTTCTTGGAACGCTTGGAAAGATACTTCGGGCAGTCAACCACAACCGCCCGGAAGCTCTGTTTACATTCGTGCTGGCATTTCCGGCACAGTTCGTTGTAAGTGATACGGCTGCGGTCATTTAAGAAGAAAGACCATTCCAACCGCCGCTTGTTACTCATTCTTGCCATAACCGGCTCCTTTCTCCGTTTCTATCTGATGTACGCAGATAGGCTGTTTTGATGTAGCGTCTCGGTATCATTTTTAAGTTTTTTTCCCTCTGTATGCCCCTTTGGAAAGTGCGGCAGTATTGCAAGTCAGGGAATGATACCTCACGCTTATTTGTCGCTTCCCGGTACGGTTTCGGAGCCTTTTGCCATCCATTCAAAGAAAGCAATTTTGCTGACCTTGATAAGTCTGCCCCTGCGGAACGCTGGAAAGCCGGGTGTGTGTACCAGCTCATAGGCGCTCGCTCTTGAAATTCCCATAATCCACTGAATGTCCGCCACATCCAGAACCAGCGGTAAATCCTCGTAGCTGTTCAATCTCTTTTTATCGTTCATTCTGTTCCTCCCATAAATCAAATAGGTTAAAATGCTTCCTGTTGCCGTTCTCCCCAAAAGCCGTTTTCCTGCCCCATTCCTGCGGTGTTTCCCTGCATTGGTGCGCCGAATGCGTCACTTCTCCTGCCGGTCATATCCCTTTTGGACGGTCATTCACTTGTCAAGGTACTGTGCGGTACGAAATTACCAACCGCAATCATCATAGCGTACTATCCTTGACAAAACAATGATTCTGCGATACCATGAGTGTAACGGATATAACTGAATTATATAATTACCATAAACAAAGGCAGGGGATAGGGATGGAGAATCAGTTTATACGGCATGAGCCATGTTTTGAGAGGATTTTGTTTGTCCTGACGCTGGACAGGAAGAAAATGAAAGAGCGGATTTTGATTGGGGAAGAACAGCAGATCCGCTTCCGTCTGAACGGGAGCCAAAACGCAGAGGTGCTTTGTGATATGACACGCCCACTGGGAACTTTTTTGATAAACTTTGAGCGTGACACGGACAGAGACTGGAACTTATACGGGCTTTCTCCGCTGCGGCAAGCTCTCCACTCCAACCGATGGAAACAGCCGGAGCTGGAGCAGGCGGCAAGCGAATTTCTTTGGGAGAAATATCTTAGCAACGACCCTCTGAAAATGTATGTGGCGTTCCGTATCTGGAACAGCTATCTGCTTGCCAGAGAACCCCGTGACCGTAACGCTGCCTGTGACCGCTTCATGGATAAAATGAGCAGACTGACCGGGGTATTCCAAAACGAAACCATGAGCTTTGACAGGGAGACAGGAAAACCGAAACAATTTCAAGCTGGCAGCCTTTATTTCAAAGGCGCACCGTCAGAAGATACCCGGCTTGACCTCTGGTTCCCGGACAACCGGCGCACAGAAGAATGTGTGTCTGCCTATGCGTCCCTCTACCCGTTGATTACCTATTATCTGAACAGGCTGAATGACTGGGGGCTTTGCTTCCGGCGGTGCAAGGTCTGTGGAAAATATTTTCTGGCAAAGAGCCAGCGGTATGAGCTGTGCAGCGACAAGTGCCGAAAAGCACAGGCGCTTCAAAACAAGCGGGAATTTGACGAGAGGGCAAGAGAAAATAACTATGACCTGCTTTATAAAAATGAATGCCAGAACTGGCGCAACAAAATAAACCGGGTAAAAAATACCGCAGGCTTTCCGGCTGACCGTCTGGAAAAAATACAGGCTTCCTTTTCCGACTTTAAGAAAGAAGCCTTACAGAGAAAAAAGGCTGTAAAAACAGGAACGGCCAGCCCGAAAGAATTTACGGACTGGCTGTATCAGCAGAGTAATGTAATTGTTGAGCTGACCGAGATATGAAAAACTTTCTATCGTCAATTTCGCATTATTGCAATAACAGATTGCTTCTTCCATGAATGGTAATATTATCATCAAACTTTTGGAAGAACTATAAATGTCCGAGGTGCCTTTGATTTCGACAAAAAAACAGGCTGAATTGTTACAAAGCTCGGACATTTCAAAAATTTTTTGAGAAATGGCGAAAAAAGCGGGGCAGCACACGCCGCCCCGCCGATCCCATACGGTTATTCCATCGCCCGCATTTGTTCGATCAGGGATTGCTTTTTCTGTCTGCGGATTGTCCATACAGACAAGATCAGTTCCATTCCGAACAATACCAGAATGAACAGTCCCATTTCCAAAACCGGGAATTTGTAAGGCACTACATTTCCGGCAAAAGCTCCTATACTCATTTTTCTGCAAGCAAAGATGGAAGCCGGAAGCCCAACGATCAGCGTCGCCAATGTTGCAAAGAGCGCATAGCACAGCCCCTCACAGATGTTCATTTCACATAGCTGTTTTTGTGTTAGGCCGATAGAACGCAGAATACTGTTTTCCTGCTTTCGGGCTATCTGGTTAGAGAGTGTCGTATTGATAAGGTTGATAACGCCAAAGAGAAATACCAACCATGAAAGTATCTCCATACTGCCAAACGCAAAAGAATTTGTCATTTCTTCATATTCAATCACTGTATTGATTTCATCTAAGGCAATATTACTATGGCTGGCAACAATATTTTTCAATTCAGCTCCCACATAGTCCGTTTTTTTCGGATCGTTTACAATGCTCCATGAATAGTCGAAAGAAGCGATTTCCGGGTGCAGTTCATGGAACAATGCTTCTGGTGCGAAAAAGAGTACTCCATCGAGGGCCAGTTTTCCATGCCCGGAAGGCGTCTTGTTGGAATCAAACAATCCTGATACAGTGACGGAAACAGGCGGTTGCCCCTCTCCAAAATAAAAGTCAACTGTTGAACCAACACCCATATCCTCATTCTGCTTTAGCACATTATAGTCAATTACAATACTACGGGAATCTTTTGGCATCGTTCCTGCTGTCAGAGCCGCTTCAACTGTTGCATAATTCTGGTCGGTCAGCATATCACACATACCACCGCTTTGGTAAATGTCCGTCTTAAGGGTTGCATAGAGAGATTGTCTGCTTGGAATTATATCTGTAACACCATCAATAGATAAGATTTCCTGTTTTAATTCTTCATTCAACGGATTTCCCGCTGCCATAACCTTTTCTTCTGTCATTTCAGAATCCAAATAAATTTTATAGTCGCCGTCCGGGAAAAACCGTCTTGCAAGCGCCTCTGGAGAACGCAGCAAAACAATGGAGGATACCACAAGCAGAATAATTCCGCCCAAACTCAATGAGGCTACAATAGCAACGGTCTTTTTTCGGTCACGCTTAAAATTCGCAATTCCCATTGAAACAGGATTGAGCTTGATATTCTTTTTTCGGCTTCGGATGTCCTTTTGTGCCGGGGTAAAACGGACGGCTTCAATCGGGGAAATCCCTGCCGCAATTTTTATCGGCTTACGGATGGAAACAGATACCATGATCCAACTGCTTATGAGTGTCAAAATAATCGTTGCCACATAGGAAACAGCATTAAATCCCTTGGGAAACAAAAGAAAACCGCCGCATACACCCAGCACTGTACCAATCAAAATCCCGATACTGCCGAGTTTACGCCCCTCCCGCTTTACAATCCGCTTGATTTGCTTTGGCGTTGCACCAATCGTCCGAAGCTGCCCGTAGCTCTTGATTTTGTCATTGATGGAGATACGGAAGATACTCTGGATCACAATATAGCCGCCGATCAGAACAATGGTAATCACGCCAGCCATCAGTGCAAAATCAAAGGATTTAGAAGCATAGGCAAAATACTTGCTGTTCATTTTGGGCATAGGAAGCTGATATTCCTCCGCAATCTCCCTGCAATAAGAGGTCATCAGTTCTTCGCCCAACTGGTCGCTGTTTTTGAAATGGACATAGGCGCGATAGCCAGTCGGGTCAAACCCTTTCCATCCTGTCAGGGCAGCGTTGGAAAGAATGATAGCGCAGGTATTCGCTTCTTTTTCATTTACGCTGTCCATAATGCCGGTAACGACATAATCACCATGAAAACTCTCTGTATCTAAGGTCACAGTGTCCCCGATCTTGGCATTGTTTCCATAGGTGGAAAGAAAGTATTCGCTTACAACAACTTCATTTGCTTTTTCAGGAACCCGGCCCTCTAACAACTCCATCTGCGCCTTGGTAATCTCCATCATTTGCGCGTCGCAATACACATAAGACGCATGATAGCCCTGTTCTGAAAGCTCCTCACCCAGCATATAGTAGCCGCCTACGCGCTCAAACTCCGGCAGTCCTTTCAGGATTTCAATGTCGTTTTCCTCTACGCCCAGCCAGACCGCCTCATAAGTATCGACAACCTGATTGCGCTGCATTTGTGTCAGGGAGGTAGACACAATTCCCGTAAAGCAGATCAGAAATGCCGCCAGCGCAACGGCAATCACCACCATCAGATTCCGGCGCTTCTCGCTTTGCAAACTTTTCTTTGCCAGCTTCTTTGTAATGGCGCTGGTATCATTCTCAAAAGGCCATGTCATAGCCTGCCACCTCCTTACTCCACAATCTTGCCGTCCTCAATGCGGACAATCCGATCTGCAAGGCGGGCAATGTCGTCATTGTGCGTAATCATCACAACAGTTTGCCGGAACTCTGCACTGGTGCGCTTGATAAGCCCCAGCACCTCGGCGCTGGTCTTGCTGTCAAGGTTGCCGGTCGGCTCGTCGGCCAGCACAATAGCCGGTTTGGTAATCAAGGCGCGGGCGATAGCCACACGCTGCTGCTGTCCGCCGGAAAGATTGTTCGGCATATTTTTCAGTTTATCTTCCAGCCCCAGCAGATGAACGATCTCGTCCAAAAACTTCTGATCCACCGTGTCCCCGTCCAGCTCCACCGGCAGGACGATGTTCTCATACACATTCAGGATGGGAACAAGGTTATAGTTCTGAAAGATAAAGCCGATGTTGCGGCGGCGGAAGATAGTAAGCTGTTCATCGTTCATTTTCGACAGTTCTTTGTCCCGGACAATCACATTGCCGGAAGTGGGTGTGTCCAGCCCTCCCATCATGTGAAGTAAGGTGGATTTGCCGCTGCCAGATGTTCCCACAATAGCCACAAACTCGCCGTCCTCCACGGAGAAGTTCACACCGTCAAGGGCGTGGGTAATGTTCGGCTTTGTGCCATAATACTTTTTCAGGTCGATAGTCTGTAAAACGCTCATATTCAAAACTCCTTTCAAGGCTTCCTGCCTGTTGATAAGGGTATTATAAAACCCAAATGTCCGCGAAATGTTACAGCGGCCAAAAAATTTCATTGAAAATCGGGGTGAAATGTTACAACGCTCGGACATTTCAAAAAAATTTACGGCGGGCAGCCGGGAATGGCCGTCCGCCGCGTTCTATTTTGTAGGCAGCATAATGGAAAATTCCGAACCCTTGCCCGGCTCCGAAACCACTTTGATATAGCCGCCCTGTCGCGTTACGATCTCGCGGGCCAGATACAGGCCAATGCCCACGCCCTGCTGTTCGTGTACTTCTTCCTCACGATAGAAGCGCCGGAAGATGGCAGCCTGATTGCTTTCGGAAATGCCCTTGCCGGTGTCGGTCACTTTGATCTCCACATACATTTCCCACAGCACCACCGACACAGCGATTTTCCCTCCCGCCGGGGTGTACTTCACCGCATTGTCCAGCAGGTTAAAGAGGGCTTCGGATGTCCACTTGCTGTCATGGGAAACGGTCAAATCCTCCGGGCAGTCCACAGACACGGCGATTTCCTTTTTCTCCGCTGCATACACGATCCCACTCATGGCCTGCGCCACGGTATCAAAGAGGCGACCCGGTTTCTTGTCCAACTGGATCACGCCTGTTTCCAGACGGGAGGTTTTCACAAGGGCCTGAAAGAGAAAGTCCAGCTTATCCGTCTGGCTGCGGATTCCCCGGATAAAGTCGGTGCGCTCCGCCTCGGTCATAGGCTTTTCCAGCAGGGTGTCCGTCGCCATTTTCAGATTGCTTACCGGCGTTTTCACTTGATGGGAAATATCCGATACAAGGGTCTGCAACTCCTGCCGTTCCTCGTCCACCCGGCGGCGGTTCTCCTGCATGATCTGGTAAAGCCTTGCCAACCGGTGTCCGATTCTGGCAAGCTGGGTTTCGCTGTCCTCTGGCCGCTGGGGTGCTTCATTTCCGGCGATCATGTGGTCTAAAGTCTGGCACAGGTTAGCGGTAAACTGCGACAGCCGCTTTCCAAACGCCTGCGTCAGTACAAAAATCCCCACAAGGGCGCACAGTAGCAGCGCCCCGCCAGTCAGCAGCACCGCCGTCTGTTTTGTCACAAGAAACAGGGCTATGGTGATCCCGGACATGGAAAGGACAAGTCCTATTGCCACCCGGCTAAACAGCCGCTTTACCGATAGGTTTTGAAACTTCATTTTGCCTCGCCTCCCGTCCATTGATAACCCATGCCGTAAACGGTCTTGATGTAGGGCGCGCCGCCGTCGGATTCGATCTTGCTGCGAATTCGGCTAATGGAGGTTGTCAGGGTGTGTTCGTCTACAAACCTTTCGTCTATATCCCACAGCTTTTCCAAAAGCTGCCCACGGGTCAGCACTTGCCGGGGATTTTTACGGAACAGATTCAGCATTTTATATTCCATCAGGGATAGGGTCAGGGGCTTGCCGTTTAAGGAAGCCGTCTGCTCCGAGAAGTCCAGAAACAGCCGCCCGTCGTCGTAAATGTCCTTGGCCGGTTTGTGATGTTCCAGCATGGCGAACATGGCTTTGATTTTCCGCTGCAAGGCCCCGATCACAAAGGGCTTTGTGATGTAGTCCACCGCGCCCACCTCATAGCCCCGTATCTGGTCACTCTCCTGATCGTTGGCGGTCAGGAAAATTACGATGGTGTCCGGGTACTGGGGCTTTATCAGCTTGCACAGCTCAAACCCATTCCCGTCCGGCAGGTTGATGTCCAGCAGCACCAGATCAAATTCCCGCTGGCGGATGGCGTCGGCTGCGGTTCTGGCATTTAGGGCAGAAGTCACGCCGTAGCCGTCTGCGGTCAGGTTATAGGCCAACATCTTATTCAAAAAACTGTCGTCCTCGACAATTAAAATCTGCTTCATATCCTCACTTCCTTTTCTTTTTGCAAATAGTATAACAGGCAAATGTCCGAGAATTGTTACAAGGACAAATATATTTATCATTTTACAGCTTTTTTCTGTGTACTGCAATTTTATAAAAGAAAGGACAGCAGTATCAAATTGCTGTCCTTGCGGTTTATTATAGCTGGTAGTGTATAAGCGTGGGTTCATCATATTTGGTGTGGTATCTTTAACTATGGGAAACTCCGCGCTCCCATTTGGATACCGCCTTGTCGCTGACGCTAAGCTGTTCAGCCAGCGCAAGCTGTGTCAGTCCCAGTTTTGTCCGCATTGTACGGATTAGTCTGCCGGTTTTTACCTGATCCATTCGGATCACCTCCCTTGCGTTCTATTATACGGAAAACGGAGGAGAATACAATGAACGCTCCGTAGAGTTGCGGAAAATTGAGAATGGAGAATTAACGTAAGAGCGAACCTGCGGCATCCTGCTCCCAAACTTATCGGGAACACTTTTTCCGCTCGTTTATAGCGGTTTTCTGCACTTTTTAATTTGTTTCACTTACTCTTTGGCGCTCTTATCTCCACTGTTTCCGGGTGCTCCAGTGCCGTATGTGGTAATCTATGTGGTCAAAAACGCTTCCCGCCCGGTTTCCGGTGAACTGTCACCGGTGTCGGGCGGGAAGCGTTTTGTGTTTCAGACCGTCTGCATTGTAACTCTGAGCAGGCAGTTGTGCAAGTTGTTTCTACGCAGACAGCAACTCAAAGGTTGAGCCGCAATAGACAAAGAATAACCTCACACATTTGCCTTCTGGAGATAAAACTCACTCTCCGCAACTCGCGTCACAAAATCATACTCCGGCCGCGTTGCCTTTGAGGGCGAAATATTGTAACGCTTAAACACCGAACGAAAATATGCGAAGAACGCTCTGTCCTCCTCTGTCATCGGGGCAACCCAGCCGTTCTCAGCACCATGGGCTTCGATTTCCTCTAACTCTGCCATACGCTCTTTATCCATGTCAGTTGCTCCTTTCGGTGAACTTTCACCTGTACAAGCGGAAATCGTTTTGGACTGCCTAAATTGTAACTCTAATGGTAGGGGTGTGCAAGTGGTTTTCTGGGAGGATAGCAGCTCAAAGGTTGAGCCGCTATAGACAGAGAATAGGCAGGTAGATAGGCAGAGGTACTTTTCTTGCTCCCTGGGTATAAATCCCTTAATACAGGCATAATAGTAAGGGATTTATGGCACAGCCTATTGACTATTCTCTTATTTTTCGATATTATTTAAGGGAAAACGAAGAGAGGTGAGGGAATGAGAACCTTCAATTACTCCGCAATCAAGGAGCAGAAGTGGGACTCGGATGTTCTTGGCCTGATTGCGGCCATATACAAGGAAGCCGGCAAGCAGGAACTGTATTTGAAGCAGCGCCCGGAGGAACTCGAAAAACTCGTGGAAATTGCCAAGATACAGAGCACCGAGGCATCAAATGCCATCGAGGGCATCGTCACCACGAGTACCCGAATCCGGCAACTCGTCGAGGAGAAAACCACGCCGAGAAACCGTGACGAGCAGGAAATTGCTGGATACCGCGATGTGCTGAGTATCATTCATGAGAGCTTTGACGCGATACCAATTACGCAGAACTATATCCTGCAGCTTCACAAAATCCTGTACAGCCACATGAATAACCCGCTTGCGGGCCGCACAAAAAGCGTGCAGAATTATATCACTGCCACCTATCCGGACGGTCATGTGGAAACACTGTTTACGCCGCTTGCCCCTTATGAAACGCCGGAAGCGCTGGACAGAATCTGCGAGGAATACAACCGTGTGATTGGAAATATGGAACTGGAACCATTGATTGCAATTTTGGTTTTTGTCCATGACTTTCTGTGCATCCACCCCTTCAATGACGGAAACGGAAGAATGAGCCGCTTGCTCACGACGCTGCTTCTGTACCGAAACGGCTTTTATGTCGGCAAATATACCTCCCTCGAAGCCAAAATTGCTAAAAACAAGGACCTGTACTACAACGCGCTTGCACAGGCGCAAACCGGCTGGCACGAAGGCACCGAGGATGTAGTGCCCTTCGTCAAGTACCTGCTCGGGACGATCCTTGCCGCCTACAAAGACTTTGAAGATCGTATGGCACTTGTGGAAACCAAGCTGCCTGCACTAGAAATGGTGCGCAGAGCAAGCAAGAATAGAATCGGGCGGTTCAATAAGCAGGACATCCGGGAACTCTGCCCAACGCTCAGCGACAGTTCCATAGAGGGAGCCTTGCGAAAACTGGTCGTAGCCGGTGAACTGAAAAAGGAAGGACGCGGGAAGAATACCTGCTATTTCAGGCTAAATTAGATTCCGTTCAATAGGAGCAACTTTTTAGAGGATCGCACCTGTTCATACGAGCAGATGCGATACATTTTACCGGCTTAAAAGACCGTGTACAGTAGAGCTATAGACAAAGAAGAATCAATTTCCGCAGTAAGCATGAATAACCTGTGTAATGAACTTTGCTGTGCCTTTACCACCAGCTCTGTCTGAAATGCTCATCAGCCACAATATACGAAGAAAGTGAAAATGATTCTTGACAAGCCGTAAGGCAATTCATATAATTGTATTTGTACACGAGAAAAGTTAAAAGCGCATCGATTCGGTATATAGATTTTGTTTCACGATTTATATATTCCGGTCATATTGTATTTTCAACGGTTCTCTTGTACATATCAAGAGAGCCGTTTTATTTTGCTTCAAGACAGGAGGGATTTCCATGGATACGGCATTTATGCGAAAAACATTTGCGCTGATCGCAAAAGGATTGATTGAGAAAGAACAGCTTCTGCAGACGGAACCGACAAGGTATCCCTACAGCAAAGCCATGCAGCATGGGATCAACATGTTTTTGGCCGCAAGTCAATGGGCGGGGAGCCAAGCCGCTGTCGAGTATCCCGACGAGGTCTCTTTCCTTACGCATTTTATCACCAGACCTGTTGAGAAATGGTTCGATACATGGGAATCGGGAGCTGTCGAGCAATTGCATCTTCAGGAAGAGCCGTTTTATGCCTATGACGCCTTTGCGTATCAAAAAGCCGGTAACGTATATGTTCCCAGCTCGGATTGCTATGAGTTCCTGGAAACGCAGGACAGTGACATCATGAATGGAACAGATGAGCGTATTCTCTATGAAAAAATAATTACGTTAAGTCAAGAAGATTACTGCAGGGTCAGAAGATATATCATCGAGCATCCGATTATCACACTCGAGGATAGGCGCACCATGTCTCTTGAGCTGGCCGATGATCCGATGGCCAGAGATGCCTTCCAGTTTGCCTACGAGGAAATTACGGAGGAAAGCTACCGCTGTCCTCGGTGCGGATGGACGATGATGCAAGGAAAATACGGATACAGCTGTCATTCGACGCATTGCACAGATACCCTCCCCGAACTCACGGATGAGATGAAGCTGGATATTTCGGCTGGTGATCTCTATCGGTTAAAGAAAGGCATTATGCGGTATTTTGCCGCGCCGGGAAAGCTTGAACTTGAAATTGCGGCGTTTTGTGAGAAAAAGGAACTTCGATGGGCGTTGTGGCCGCAGATGGACCGCTATGATGTGGAGATCCGGTTCCCTGACGGGGATATTTGGGAAATCGATGCAAAGGCATATCGAAATCCTATCGCGCTCCGCACGAAGATTCAGAATGACGGTGGATTTCCTTCCGGGGACTATGCGCGCGGCTATTTTGCGATTCCCAACGAATATACGGTCAATCAGCGAAACTATACCGCGATCATCAACTGCGTACTGAAGGATCAAAAGAATGTAGAGTGCGTGACTCTGAAGACGCTGAAAACCGCAATTACGAAGAAGGAGGCAGCATGCAATGATGAATAAGAGCAGGGACGGCTGGTACGCTCCTCTTGCGGCACGATTTCAAGGCATGGAAGAGCCTATGCCGCTTGCCAGATTTGCGGCGATCGAAGCGATTCTGCATTTGCTTGCCTTGAATGCACCGGCCACCGATCCGGCAAAAGCCTATCTGTTATTTACCCAATATCAGCTTATTGGCACAACGGCGTGTACGGCTATGGAACACACCTTGCAGCAGGCCCGGCACACATTGGGTTACTATCGTTCTCAAAAATACTGGCAGGATGATTTGCGGGCATATCAGGATCCGAAATATGATGCAGTTCGCGCTTTTTCGTTTGAGAAATCGGGGGAAAGTCGTTCGTTTTCCAAAGCAGAGGGGGAATATCCCTATCCGTATAAGCAGCGCCAAAGGGAGTGGGAACGATTTTGGACGGAAAGACTTGAAGAAGCCAAGCCGACTTCTTATGCCGGAGCCGGAACATATCGCTATCCGTATCTGAATCTGGAAACCGGGGAAACCGAAACTGTTTCAGTCAGATTTGACAGTGACTGTACCGCACCCGTTCCACCGGGAATTCCTGAAAAGGGACGCAGTGAACCAATTTCCGTCACTCTGGACGAACTGCTGAACACCGCAAAGGAAATGGCCGGGATGCATCCCGGTGACCCGTGCTGCGAGATTTTATCGACCAATATTCTCAAGCAGATCAATGAGGCTTCCGTCAGTACATGTACGAAGCTCACGATTGTTGAGGTCGTCAATATCGTTGGCATGGTTGGCGCGGGCAAATCCACGCTGATCAAGGTGTTGGCATTTTGGTGTCATAAAAATGGGTACCGGATGACGATCGTTGTTGACACGGTAGCCGAAGTCATGAACCTGCAGAAATATTTATCAGCCTTTGGGGTTGAGGCAAGCCCGTTGATTGGCCGCGGTGAAAGGCTAAAATATATCAATCAGGTCGCGCAGCCCTGTGAGACCTGTTTGCCGGCAGAATTTTCTCAATACTTAACGCCGTTATGTTTGGTTGATGGGATGGATGCGCAGCATAGTGAAGCGGTCGCTTTCGGCAAAGAGCCATGCTACGCCCTGAAAAAAGGTAACAAGAATCACCTGTGTCCGTATTTTCATCAGTGCCTGGGCACCAGAATGCTCCGTGAATGCTATACCGCTTCCGTTGTTATCACAACAGTTGCGGGCTTTGCGGCATCTCGGGTAGGAGCGCAGCGGGAAACCTTTCTGGAGTTGGTAATGCGCGGCTTTGATGTGGTCGTCTTTGATGAAAGCGACAGAGTTCAAAAAACGCTTGATCACTTTTTTATGCCGGAAACGAGCTTTAATAGCTATATCCGCGAATGTGCCGAAGATTGCAGCGCCTATATGCGGCTGAGCAGCAAACGCAGAGAGGAGAATCTGGCCGAGCAGAGATACGATGAAATGCAGCGCCAGAGCGTGACAGTCCTGAGCTGTCTCGTAAAATCTCTGCACCATGAATTGGGTACATGGAAGAAAATTGCGCATGGCGATCCTTTCTCGGCACTTACCCTCTTAGAGGATATGTACCGGGATGAGTCGGAATATAGAATTCCATATGCCGTCTATCAAGCCATCTATGACCTGATCGATATGCAGGATGAAGACGGCATCCGTCAAGGTACGCTATGGGCCGTTCTTGAGAGCTCCTGCAAGAGTACCGACGAGACGTTCTTTAACCAAATGTACCGCGTTTGGCTGAATGAGCTGGGCGATGATTTTTCGCGGTCTGAGAAGGATAAAGTGAAACAAATCCAAGATGCCCGCATCAAGCTTATTTTGCGGCTCATTTATTTTGATCACTTTATCCGAGACCTCAGCGATGCGTATGAGGCTAGCCATGAAACCTCTTACGGACAAAATGAGCTGTTCGGATTCCTGCAGACCCGTTTTCGGCAGCAGCAGTATTTCCTACCCTCTGCGCTGTGCGGCAACCTGTTCGGCCTGAAAAAGACAGACGACGAAGACATTATTCTGTTCCGCCAGTTCGCGTTTGGCCGAAGCCTGATGAAGGATCTTCCGTATCTGCGCACTGACGCACAGGGCGATCCTGCGGGTCCTCATGTGATCATGCTGTCCGGTTCCAGCTGGGCGGAGGGCTCCTATGAGTACCACATCAATCGGCCGGTGAACTATATCCTTGAGGCAGATTGTGAGAAACGCGCATTTTTAGAGAAAACGCGTTTCTTTGAATCCGGTTTTCCGGAGCGTATTTCCGGTGCGTCGGATGATCAGCGCATGGTGCAGCTGCGGTTTGCGACCGAACGGACTGTCGATCTGATCGTCAGAGAATATGAGAGAAGGACCGGGAAGATCCTGTTGGTCGTCAACAGCTATGTTCAGGCACAGGAAGTACAGCGAACACTGGAGACGGCCCTGCGGAAGGTCAATTGCCCTGCACAGGTTTGCCGGATGATCTCTGATGCCGTCAGTAGCGAGAATGTTCAGGGAACGGTGCGCCGGGGGGAGGTCAGCCGGTTTGCCGGGATGAAAGAGGAGATCCTGATTGCGCCCGCTATGGCGATCGAACGCGGACACAACATTGTCGATGAGTACGGCCACTCTGCCCTTTGCGCGGTGTTTTTCATGGTGCGGCCGATGGCTGTTCCTGACGATATCCAGCAGAAGGGCAGCAAGCTCAATGGATTTGTGGAATCCCACTGTCATCGGGGGCCACAGGAATCTCTGTTCGCATACAATGTGCGCATCCGGCAATTTGCGGCACAGCAGTGGGCCAAGATGAGCAAAAGCAAATCGTTTGGTTTGGCTGAGCTGGATACCGAAGAGCGGAAAGATGTGGTTGCAACACTGTTTGTTTTGATCCTTCAGATTTTTGGCCGGTTGGCGCGTGTAACGGATGTGACAAAGCCGGAACCGCATGTTTATTTTATTGACGGCGCATTTCGCGGCCGCGAAGAAAAGCAAGGTGACTTTGACTGTCTCTCCGAGTTGGGCAGGTACTTAGATGCATTGATGACCTGCAAAGACAGTGCGGAAATTGCCGAAACGCTGTATGCTCCATTTTATAAAGCTTATCGAAAGGACATTCCGTATGAATCATAAAATCTATCCGCTGGCATATAAACTGTCTCCCAAACAAACCTGCACCCTGTATTATTTGGGTTTTCCCACATCCTGGAAAGCGGTCCTGCTAAACATCGCACGGAAGACGAACCCGAAGTTTAAGGATGAGTATGGACTTCCAACGAATGCGCTGAAGAAGCTGGTCGACAGTTGGATGGAAGGTATCATCGCTTTAGCTCCGCTAAAAAAGGACAGCCATGATGAGCGTTGGCTTACGTCCTGCTATGAATACTCCGAGGAGAATTTGCGGGCATTGTGCGGCATTATTATGACCTGGGTAAAAGCCACATATGTCACGTCTTCAAGAGTAAACCCCATAGCAAAAAAACTCGCAAAAGAATTTTGCGATACGATGAATTGGGAAGAACTTGCGGCGGTTCGCTCCACGGACGAAGTCTGTCTTACGCTTGAGAACGGAACGGTTTGCGAAGCCGCTTATCAGGCGATTCCGCTTCTGGCGATCAACCGTTTGTTGGGAAAAGAGATTACCCTGAGCGGGCAAACGCTACACCTGTGCTATGCCGCCAAGAATCAGCTGGTCAGCGATCCGATCACGGATATGAAAAGTCATCATCAATACTCTTTTGTATTTGATCTATCTGTACAGACAACTCCTCCGGGAAGAAAAGCGCTGCTGCTGTGCCAGATGAGCATTCGCCGCTGGATCCCCGATAACCGCAATAAAGAGCGGCCCCCGTTTTTAACGAATGCGGTCAATTCCCATATCAAGATCTCAGAGGGCAAATATTGTCAAGTGCCCATTGTCTATGGTTACGCTGCCAAGCAGCCCGTATGGAAAGAGCAGGACGAGGAGTGCTACAACATTTGGGGATATGAGCAATTGCCATCGGCGGAAGCTGTTGTGAAAAATCCCGCGGCATACGCGGGAAAAATTCTCCTTCCCTATAAAAACGGCATGGCCGGCTTTGTGGCTCCCAAAATCGGAACAGGCGTGTCCGTTGTTGACAAGGCGTCACTGTACCAGTCGGTGTCTGCTCTGCTCGGTGATATGATTTGTGAGCAGCCCGAAGCGGAGCGGGTCATGCTGCGAGGACAGAAACTCAAAAAATATGACTCTCCGCAGGAATACGGGGATCCTGAAGTTTTCCGGAACTGGGTCAGGCAATGCGCCGCGACAGACCAAATCACATTCGAGCTGTATGGTCTGTGGAAGGATGCTTTACAGCAAAGACTGCTGAAACAGATCCAGGCCAAAATTGAACGGGATTTTGGCGATGAAAAGGATATATCCAGCCTGAAAGTGCGGTATGTGTGTAAAGAAACCGGCAGTCTTGCCGACGAAATGCCGGACAATAAAAGGCAAACGCAGATTACGCGATGCGGCGAAATCGTTAAGCAATTAGGCGATACCAATGGGGTAACGGCTTGTATGTTCGTTTTGCCCGGGCAAGAAAACTATGGCGCTGGCGATCCGAAATCCGTCCTTCGCAATGCGTTTGCCCAAACGGGACGAGTTGTGCAGTTCGTTACCCCGGAGGAGGATGCCAGCCAGAACAAAATTGAAAATGCTGTGTATGACCTCTATCGGCAGTTGGGTGTTGTAACCCTGCTGGATTCTGAACGGGACCAGCCTGATTTGGCGCATACACCCTGTGTGGGGATGCATTTGTGTACGCAAGTTCATGGGATCTCCAATAAAGCGCGTTTTCTTCCGTTTTACATTACGGTTGATTTGATAGAGGGAAAGACGCAGGTACATTGTGACGCGTTCTCAAAGCGGACGGTCTCTTATCGGGAAGCGTGCCTTGAGATGGCGCGGCTTTTCTGGAACAGCGATTTGGAACAGCGCTGTGTTGCCGCAAGCCGCACCCCCGCGAAGCAAAAACTCATAGAGCTGAAAAACCGGTACGATACACCGGAAAACAGAGTGCTGGTTTTGGTACAATCCGATGGAGATACACGGGTAGTATGGGGCGGTATCTCCGACAAGGAGATCGGCGGATATGACAGGGCAGAGGCGTATTACCCGACTCAGGTAAACGTCGGGACACCGCATAGTCCGTACTTACTCTCCTTGGCTGATTCAGGCGTGCGGATCGTCCGGATCAGGAGCAATCAGGAAGTTCCGGATTATTTCACGGAGTTGAGCGCGAAAGCTTCTGACGAAAATTTGCAGCGTTCTTCCGCATCGGGTATTTTTAAATACGAGGATGTGTATTGGGGCATTCATACGAAGCCGAACGATATGCGCTATACACATAGTCTGAAAGAATCCAAGATCGATTACCCCAAACATTTCTTTGCCGAAAAGGACATGATTGAATTGTACCCATTGCAGCTTCAACCGGGGGATGATGCAGCAAGCTGGATCTTCTATACCAACGCATTGAGAGATCTTCCGATTCAGTACAATCAGTCGACGGTTCTGCCCCTACCACTCCATTTGGCAAAAGGCCTTGAAGAGTATCTTTTCAAGGTATAAGTAGATAATACAAAAGTAGGCATCACCTCAAAAATAGAGGTGGTGCCTACTTTTCATTTCAGTTTTGCAATGAGATTAATTAGGGGGAATGCCTATTTTAATATGATAAATGGCTAAATGTGTGTAAAATTTTCCGAATTAGTAGTAGTTCAGGTAAGTTGCCAGAGATAAAGAGATACGCCCCAAAACGCTAACTGAGATTTATGCTCGCCTTACCCGAAGAAATACTGCTTCATATCTGAGACACCGCCATCCTTATCGCAGAACCACTCGTAATCAGAGTGGCAATTTTGGCAGTGATCAATTACATCGAATCCGCCGGGTGAATGTTGGTTGTCAGTAATGCTCATGCCCTCCAAGGGCTTCCCACAGGCGGGGCACGGTCTGATCTTCCTTGCCTGACGAGTGGCACGCTCTCTCTGCTCTGTTTCAAGTGCATCTAAAAGACCCTGCCAAAGATTTGGATTCAGTTCATGCTCTGCATAGTCTTCAAGGTGCCGCCGAATATCATCGGCAGCCAATACGAGAAACTTATCATCCAGAAGCCGAATGTGACGCTTGATATAATTGGCAACTACCACGGGCATGCAAGTATTCCTGCCTACCGCATACCGCATTGCCGACAACAGGATTAAGCGAAAATCAGAATCGCAGATCGGAGCGGGCAGATCCTGAGGGAACAGCAGAAACTATAAACTTGATTCTTACTGATCCGCCGTATAATCTCGGCAACTTTATGAAAAGCAGAGATACCAACCTCAAAAAAATGCGTGACAACTTCTTTGGGGCTGCGGGTTGGGATAACCTTGAATATGATGAGTGGGCAAATGCTATGGACGCTTTCTTTGCGCAAGCTGCGCGAGTTCTGAAAAAGGGCGGGTCTATGATTGTCTTTATGGCGGCCATCAAAGTCGAAACCACCATCAGTCTGGCCGAAAAGCACGGATTTTATTATAAGACCACTGGAATCTGGCATAAACTGAATCCTATGCCCCGGAATATGAATTTGCACTTTGTAAACTCTACGGAAACATGGATTTATTTTACATACAAAACACGCACCGGCACCTTTAACAACAATGGTGTGGTGTTGCACGATTTTATTGAAACCGCAGTAACTCCTGCCAGTGAGCGTAGATATGGTAAGCACCCTACGCAAAAGCCAGAGGTGCTCATGAGTCATTTTGTTGAGGTTTTGTCTAACGCAGACGATTGGGTTCTCGATCCTTTCATGGGAAGCGGTACATCTGGAGTCGTAGCGAAACGAACCTGTCGCAATTTTATTGGAATTGAACTGGATAAAAATTACTTTGATATGGCAAAAAAACGCATCGAAGGAGGTCGAACGGAATGAAACCTACAGTCATTGACCTCTTTGCAGGCGTTGGCGGTTTGTCACTTGGTTTTGAACAAGCCGGTTTTCATGTTGTATTGGCAAATGAGTATGACGATGAAATTGCAACCGCATACCGAAAAAATCACCCTGAAACAAAAATGGTGGTCGGTGATATCACGGCGTTAGATCTCGAAAACACTTTCGGAGTGTTTTCCGGAAAAATCGATGTAATTATTGGTGGTCCCCCATGCCAAGGGTTCTCTCCAAAAGGGCAGCGTAAAACAATTCACGATGAGCGTAACTTCTTATTCAAGTATTATGTTAAAGTCGTAGACCTTGTTCGACCCGGATATTTTGTAATGGAAAATGTCCCGAATTTGCTGACGGCTGAGAATGGATATTTCCAGAAGGAAATTATTGACCTTTTTTGCGATTCCCCGTATCCATTCTGGAAGAAAATCCATTTTTGAAAGCCATTCTTTACCCTGACCAATCTTTTCAGTAACTTTGTCAATACCTTTAATTTTGCAGTATTCAGCCATCCACTCACGTCGAACGGTGACATGGATTTCTTCGGGTAAGGTCATACCAAACAACGAAATTCGAAGAACGACTGATGTGTCAGCAAGTGCATCTTTCAACTCATGTTCAATTAGATGTGTCTTTCCACATCCCCATTCACCTGAAAGCAATAGTGCCCCTACAGGCTCACATTCGTGACAGTAATACACTAATTCTTCTACTGTTTTCATGAGGATAGTTGTCTCCTTCCAATCTGGTGTCAATTCATCTTCAAGTGATAAAAGCCGCATGAGAATATTCCCATACGGCTGCCTTGGTAGCACAAAGGCCTACCGTTAGTTAATTATACTGCGATTCGGCAAAAAATTACAATATTAAGTCTGCGCTTGTCAAAAAGGCATGTTAAGAATGACAAACTCAATGTTTGCGCCGCAATAGACAAAGAATAAGAAAAGCCCTCTGAAATCAACGATTTCAGAGGGCTTTTGGTCCGAGTGAGGTGACTTGAACACCCAACCTCGACATCCCAAATGTCGCGCCCTACCAGTTGGGCCACACCCGGATATTCACTTTTCTGCCATGATACCACGGCGAACGGTAAAAATAAAGTTTTTTCTGTCTGTGGTCATTCCTGTGGTCAAAGCCGCTTTTGTGCCGCTTTCGGCAATCGGGGAAAATCCCGCAAACGCAGGCGCTGCAAGGCTTTGCGTCGTTTCGCCCTGACCCGTCCCGGATACCGCCACGGCACTCCCAAAGCAGGCGCACTGCAAGCATAAGGCGACACCGCATAATTAAAGCCGCGGCTCCTTTATGCGGCATTGCCATAAAAATCCCGCGTGAAATTCAACGCGGGATTTGCTGTCTTATCGGAAGACAGACTGCGGAAACGCTTCCGGATCGGCTGCCTTTGCGGCGGCATCGTCGAGGCGGACCTCGCCGCTGCGGACGAGTTCACCGAGCGAATCGTCCATCAGCATCATGCCCTGATTGCGGCTGGTCTGCATGGTGCTGATCAGCTGATACGACTTGTTCTGACGGATCAGGTTGCGCACGGCAGAAGTGCCGGTCAGAATCTCAAATGCGGCTATGCGGCCGCCCATGGTGCGCGGTACGAGCGTCTGACAGACAATGCACTCGAGCACCTCGGCAAGCTGAATGCGAATCTGCTCTTGCTGCTCCGGCGGGAATACGTCTACGATACGGTCGATCGTACCGGCAACACCCTTGGTGTGCAGTGTGCCGAATACAAGGTGACCGGTCTCGGCAGCCGTGATAGCGGTCGAAATGGTCTCCAGATCGCGCATCTCACCGACGAGAATAACGTCCGGGTCCTGCCGCAGAGCCGCCCGCAGACCGCTCGCGAAGCTGTCCGTGTCCGCGCCGATTTCGCGCTGGTTGATCATTGAGCGAATGCGCGGGTGTACATACTCGATCGGGTTTTCGAGCGTGATGATATGGCGTGCCGCGGTGCGGTTGACGTGGTCGATCAGTGCCGCCAGTGTGGAACTTTTGCCGGAGCCGGTGGGACCGGTCACGATAACCAGTCCGCGCGGCTTTTCGGCCTGCTGTATAATGATATCCGGCAGGCGAAGCTGCTCCGCAGTCGGGATTTCCATCGGCAGCAGACGCAGCGCCAGCGCCGTGTGGTGTTGCTGGCGAAACAGATTGCAGCGCATGCGCACGGAATCGGCAAACGTCACTGCAAAGTCGGACTCGCCGATGGTTTTCAGCTCGTGCAGCTGATGCTCATCCGCAAGCTGCTGCGCCGCATCCTGCACATCCTGCTCGGTCAGAGGTACGTCACCGTGGGTGCGCAGCTCACCGTCGATACGCAGCATCGGCGGGAGACCAACGGTTAAATGCACATCGGAGGTGTTTTTCTCCTTGGCGTAAAAAATCAGAGTTTGTAAATCGTACAAGGCGTGTCTCTCTCCTTGGTGTCCCAAAGCAGGGGACAGAGTTTATATGGGTATTGTACCGCAAATTGCCTGCCGCTGCAAGTAAGGATAAATGAAAACGGCTTCGGAAATCCGAAGCCGTTGCGACCGTCGAAAAACTTTGTTTTTTCGATAATCTGCGAGAATGCTTATGCGTTCTTCTTGGGTTTGCGCGTGTTATTTCGGCGGGTCGTTCCCTTTATTTGAACTGCAGTGCGCTATGACTTCGTTCAGATAGACCGACATGCCCGCACACAGGACACCCTGCACCACACCTTCAAACAGAGCGGCTGCCCAGTTGCCGTAGCTGGCATAGCGCGATACGACCGACAGACAGGCCAGTCCAATCCCGCAGAACGTGAGTGCCAGAGGGATAAATTGATTGGGAAACCGCTGTATTGCCTTGAGTCCGCGTCCGATACAGTATAAAACCGCCACCAGAACCGCGAAATCCGCCTTGATATACTGCGTCAGTTCTTCCATGGGTTCACCTCCCCTTAACAGCCTATGCGGAAAGAGAACGATGTTTGCCAAGGCATATCGCAGGGCGGCATGACCTCATGCCGCCCTGCGATATGCACATACTTACAGGCGGCGGGCCGGGGTCAGCCCACCCTGCATGATATGTTTATCGCAATCTACTCCTCACTCTCTGCAAGCTGGACTTGCAGATTTTAGTTTGCTGCTGTATAATACAATAGATTAGGAATGTTTACCGCCAAATAAAAGGCTGGAAAATATGGGAGATACGAAGATGAATACTGCTTCTATTCTGGGCGTGCAATTTCACGCCGTTACCAAGCAGCAGGCTGTTGAGCTTGCAATGAGCAAGATCCGTTCCCGGCAGAAGGGCTACGTTGTTACCCCGAATCCGGAGATCGTCGATCTCTGCCGCCATGACGAAAAATTCATGGGCGTTGTCAACCATGCGACGCTTGTCCTGCCGGACGGCATCGGCATCATCTATGCTGCGAAGATCCTCGGTGAAAAGCTGCACGGTAAGGTAGCCGGCATTGAATTTGCCGAGAGCCTTGTTGCCGCGATGGCCAAGGAGAACATGCGCCTGTATCTGCTGGGTGCGAAGCCCGGTGTTGCCGAAAAGGCAGGTGCAAACCTGTGTGCGAAGTATCCGGGACTGGTGCTCGCCGGCACGCATGACGGCTATTTCTCCGACCCGCAGAAGGTTGTTGACAGCATCAACGCCGCAGGCGGTGCGGATGTTGTGTTCGTTTGTCTGGGTGCGCCCAAGCAGGAGAAATTCATTGCGGACAACATGGACGATATCCACAGCACACTGTTCTGCGGTCTCGGCGGCTCGCTGGATGTGTTTGCAGGCGTTGCCAAGCGTGCGCCGGATATCTTCATCAAGCTGGGTCTGGAGTGGTTTTATCGTCTGCTCAAGCAGCCCAGCCGTATCGGCCGTATGATGAAGCTGCCGAAATTTCTGCTCATCGTTATCAAGGAGCGGCTTTTCGGCAGGAAGGGAAAGTGATAAGAATGAAAGTAAAACTGCTTGCTTACACGCCGGACCCGGAAAAGCTGGTCGCGGCTGCAGCAAAGAACTGCTATTCCTCCACGGACGTGGACAGCGTGCTGGATGGTCTGACCGAGGAAAAGACCGAGAGCTTTGTCAACATGCTTTCCGAGATCGGCCACGAAAGCCCGATCGAGCATGTGTCGTTCACCTTTGCAATCGAGGGTGTATCGCGTTCTCTGCTGGCGCAGATCACGCGCCACCGCATTGCATCGTTCTCGGTACAGAGCCAGCGCTATGTGCGTGAGAAGGGCTTTGAGTATGTTGTTCCGCCAGAGATTGATAAAATTCCGGCTGCCCGGGCAAAATTTATTCAGGCGATGGAGGACGATCAGCGCACCTACGAGGAACTGACGGCCGTGCTGATGGAAGGCTACCTCAAGGAGCTGCTCGAGCAGGGCGTTCCGGAGAAGACCGCCCGCAGCAAGGCTGAAAAGCACGCCATTGAGGACGCACGCTACGTTCTGCCGAACGCCTGCGCGACCCGCATCGTCATGACGGCGAACGCCCGCAGCCTGAAGAACTTTTTCCGCCTGCGCTGCTGCAATCGCGCTCAGTGGGAGATCCGTGCGCTTGCCGAGGAGATGTACAAGCAGGTATACGCTGTTGCGCCGACGCTGTTTGGTCACTGCGGACCGGCCTGCGTGGACGGTGTCTGCACAGAGGGCAAAATGTCCTGCGGCAAGGCTGCAGAGGTGCGCGCGCACTATCAGACGCTGCGCGAGGGCAAGTAACCCTCAATCAATCTTGCGAAAGGAATTATATGTTACCGTTTAGAGAAATTACCTTAGAAGATAAACCGATGGTCGAGCACTGCGGCTCGCATTACAACTATCATCTGTGTGAGCGCTGCTTTGTCGATCTTTTCATGTGGCGCAGCCACTACAATACGCAGATCTGCTTCAAAGACGGCTTTATGCTGGTGAAAATGTCTCCGCTGGACGGCGGACACGACTGCTATCTTGCGCCTGTCGGTCAGGGCGACCTCGGCGCGGCGCTGGATGCGCTCGAGCAGGATGCCGCTGAACGCGGTCTTCCGTTCGTCATCGTCTCGGTCGCTGAGCCGATGATCGAGCGTATCGAAGCCGTTCGTCCGGGCAAGTTCACGTTCTCGCATGACAGCGAGGACGGTGACGATTATATCTACCTCGCGGAAAAGCTGCGCACGCTGTCCGGCAAAAAGCTGCAGAGCAAGCGCAACCTCGTCAACCGCTTCAAGGCTGCCTACGAGGGCCGCTGGAGCTACGAGGATATGACCAGGGAAAACATCAAGGACGCATTCGCGTTCCACATCCACTGGTGCAACCTGAACGGCTGTGCACGCGAGCGCGATTTTGAGGGCGAGACCTGCGCGATCGTGCAGGCGCTCCACAACTTCGACTACCTGAATCTGCGCGGCGGACTGCTCCGCTTGGACGGCGAGGTTATCGCGTTCACGTTCGGCTGCAAGGCTACGCCGGATATGTTCGTGGTACAGATTGAAAAGGCCGACCACACGATTCAGGGCGCGTACCAGATGATCAACCAGCAGTTCGTACAGCGCAACTGCAATGATGTGGAATACGTCAACCGCGAGGAGGATCTGGGACTCGAGGGCCTGCGCAAGGCGAAGAAGTCCTATTATCCGGTCATGCGCGGCGTGAAATATGTGGCAACACCGAAAGGTTGATTGAAATGATGCGATTTGCCGAAAAAGGAGATTTTCCTGCCGTTCGCGCCCTCTGGGAAACCTGTTTTCCGGATGAGGGCGGCTTCAATGACTACTTCTTCGCGCACTTCTATAAAGAGAAATATACGCTGCTGTATCTCGAGGGTGAAACGCTCGTGGCGATGGTGCAGATGCTCCCGTACCGCATGACGGTGGGTGGTCTCTCCCGCGAGGCGACGTATATCTACGGCGCGTGTACCGACCCGGCGCACCGCCGCAAGGGGTATATGGCGCGGCTGCTCGAGCGCTCGTTCGAGCTGGACAGGGAAGCAGGGCGCATTGCGTCCGTGCTCATTCCGGCAGAAAAGTGGCTGTTTGATTTTTACAAACCGTTCGGCTACGAGCCGTTCTTCCATATTTCCCGCCGGGAGATTACCTGCACGGCAGGGGAGCGCGAAGCACCTCGGCGGCTGACCTCGGCGGATGTGCCTGCACTGGCGGCGCTGTATGACAAGCTGGTGCCGAAATGCCGCATCGAGCGGGACACGGCGTACTGGAATGCACAGCTTGCGCTGTTCGACACGCTCGGCGCGGGCGTATACGGCTGGTTCAAGGACGAAACGCTCACTGGCTATGCGTTCTGCTGGGAGGACAATGCGCAGGAGCTGCTCGGCGCAGATGACGCGCAGATGCAGGGTCTGATGGACGTGCTGCGGCGCGATATGCTCACCGTGACGGAAATCGGCAGCGAAATAGCACTCGGCGTATGCAAATGGCATGAGAAAGCGGATGAAACCGCTGGATATATGAATTTAATGCTCAACTGAAAGGTGTGACAAACATGGTATATGTATTACTGGCAGAGGGCTTCGAGGAAGTCGAGGCGTTGACTCCGGTCGATCTTCTGCGCCGTGCAGGCGTGGAGACCAGGCTGGTCGGTGTGACCGGTGCAACCGTGTGCGGTGCACGCGGCATCAATGTCGTAACCGACCTGTCCATGGACGAGGTTGACCTTGCAAAGGCCGATATGCTCGTTCTGCCGGGCGGCATGCCGGGCACGACCAATCTGTACGCGGACAAGCGCGTCACCGATGCGGTTCGCACGATGGCAGATGCAGGCAAGTACGTTGCGGCCATCTGCGCGGCTCCGTCCATCATTCTGGGCGGCATGGGTCTGCTCGAGGGCAAGAAAGCCACTTGCTATCCGGGCATGGAGGACGGCATGACGGGCGCGACCCCGGTCAAGGCGAACGCCGTCACCGACGGGAAGATCATCACCGGCTGCGGCGTGGGCGGTGCGCTGGATTTCGCGTGCGAGCTGATTACCGCGCTGTGCGGCAAGGCCAAGGCGGACGAGATCGCAGAGTCGGTCGTACATCATGTGTACGGATAAGAAAACGCTGCGGGGGCGCTATCTTGCGGAACGGGCAAGTCTGTCCGCTGAGGAAAAGCAGGCGATTGACCGCGGCATTGCACAGAACATTCTGCAAAGTGAGTTCTATCAGCAGGCAGACTGCATTTTCTGCTATGTTTCGACTGCTGAGGAGATTGATACCCGTACGGTGCTCGAAAACGCGCTTGCGTCCGGCAGGACGGTCTGCGTGCCGCTGTGCGGCAAGGGCGGCAGCATGACCGCGCGGAAAATCACCGCGCTCTCCGAGCTGCAGGCCGGTCACTACGGTATCCTGGAGCCGTCTAACACGGCGCCCGAGATTGCACCGGAGAACATCGACCTGATTCTTGCGCCTGCGCTCTCGTGCGACAGAAAAGGGTACCGTCTCGGCTACGGCGGCGGCTACTATGATCGGTTCCTCAGCCGAACAAACGCGGTCTGTGCGGCGCTGTGTGCATCGCAGCGCATGAGCGCAGCCCTGCCACACGAGGCGTTCGACCGCTGCTGTCATTACATTATCACCGAAAGAGAGGTGCTGCGCACCGATGAATCAAGATAAACGCACACTGTTGCCGGGTCTCAGTCTGTTTGTGTGCTTCTGCCTGCTGACAGGCATGGAAAAGCTGATCACGCACTTTAATCTGCCGCCGTCGCTGATGGCGCTCGGTGAGATCGTGTGCTTCGGTCTGGCGCTTGCAATGGCGCTGCCCGGTATGGATCGGGAGCGCTTTAAGCAGCGGCTTGCATTCAAAATGCCGCGTAAGGGCGGCTGGCTGCTCATTTTGTTTATGGGCGCGGCGACCGCATTTGCCGCCCTCAGCCTGAACATGCTGGAATATCGTCTGCTGGCGCATACCGGTCTCCGGCTGACGATTGCATCCCTGCCGATGCCGCTCGGCGGTATGTCGTTTGCATGGCGGCTGCTGATCGGCGTTGTGATAGCAGCTCTGGTCGAGGAGATCTATTTACGCGGTGCACTGTTCAGCGTGTACGGTGAAGAAGTCGGTACCTCGGCGTGCCTGCTGTTCGGCGGCATCGTGTTCGCACTGCTGCACGGCAGTCCGCTTGATCTGGCGGCAGGCTTCTGCGCCGGACTGGCGTTTACCTATCTGACCTATGTGTTTGATACCGTATGGGCGGCGGTACTTTCCCATGCTGCGGCGGCATTTGTCACCGTGGTGATGCAGTGGATAGCAGATACCTATGCACCGTTCGGCATTTGGAACATTCTGCTGCCGCTGACTGTGCTCTTTTTCCTGCTGTTTGTGTTCTTAACGCTGGACACACTGGGAAAAATGCTGGCGCGCGGTTCCATTCCGCACTTTGAGGTCAGCGCCGGCTGGTACGACCTGTGGCTGCTGGTGAAAGAGCCCGGATTTATTGTGTTCGTGCTGGCATTTGCCGGTAAAATCATTCTGAATTACTGGATCGGCTGAGGCTGATCCGCAGAGAGGTGAATTATGGATAATCATTTTAACAACGATGAAACGCGGCGCGTACCGCTGCCGGGTTCGGAATCGCCGGTGCCTGAGCAGTTCACGCCGGAGCATTTCGATGACGATCGGGAGCCGGAGCAGCCGCAGAAGCAGCCCAGACGCCGCCGCAGCCGCCGCCAGATGAACGCAGGCTGTGCAGGCTCGATGGTGTACATGATCGCAGTAGTCGGCGTTTCGCTGGTGCTGTCGATTGCAGCGCTGTTCATGGCAAACGACATTTTTGCCTTTGTCAAAGCGGATGCGGTCAAGGAGATCACGGTTTCGGAGAACACCTCGGTATCCTCGCTCGCCAAGGAGCTGGACGACCAGGGCGTTATCAATTATCATTCGGTGTTCAAGCTGTATCTGACGCTCAAGCACCAGACCGATACCTCGGTTCTGGCAGGCGCCTATCAGCTGAACCCGTCGATGGACTACGGTCAGATCGTAGATGCACTGGCCAACACCGCAAGCACGGAGACCGTGCAGATTACCATTCCGGAGGGTTATTCCATCTCGCAGATCCGTCAGGTGCTGCTGGACAACCATATCTGCACCGAGGATGCGCTGGATGAGGTGCTGAATGACTATTCCTTCAAGCACGATTTCCTTGAGGATGAAAAACCGGCCGCGGAAGGCTGGCTGGAAGGCTATCTGTTCCCGGATACCTATGAGGTATACAAGGGCAACGCTGCGGTTGTCGATACCATCAACAAGATGCTCAACAACTTCGGCAACAAGTATGACGCGGACATCAAGTCCGGCGCGGAGAATCTCGGCCGCTCGATGCACGATATTGTCACGATCGCCTCTCTTGTCGAGCGTGAGGCACAGCGTGACGATGAGCGCGCACGCATTGCGGGCGTTATCTACAACCGTCTGAACAATTCCTCCGAGTTCCCGTATCTGCAGGTGGATGCATCCGTTCTGTATGGTCTGGGACGCACCGGCGGCAAGCTGAGTGACGAGGATCTCAAATCGGATTCCGAGTACAACCTTTACAACCACAAGGGTCTGCCGCCCGGACCGATCTGCAACCCGGGTTATGCTTCGCTGTACGCAGCAAGCCATCCGGAGGACAACAATTACTACTATTACGTTGCTATGCCGGACGGCTCGCACCTGTTTGCAAGCAGCTATGAGGAGCACGAGCGCAACATCGAGGCTTCCAATCAGGCACAGGCGCAGGCTGCAAGCGCTTCGGCAGACACGACAACAACGGAGGCAACCGGTGAATAACACACCTGAATTACTGTCGCCCGCAGGCGATCTGGACAAAATGCGGTTTGGCATTGCCTACGGCGCGGATGCGGTCTATATGGCCGGAACGCGCTTCGGCATGCGTGCCGCTGCAACCAACTTTGACGATAACGCGCTGCGCGAGGGCATTGCCTACGCGCATGCGCACGGCGTCAAGTGCTACATTACAGTCAATATTATGCCGTCCAACCGCGACCTTCCGGCGCTTCCGGCCTATCTGGAGCTGCTGCAGGACGCAGGCGCGGACGCACTCATCATCGCGGATGTAGGCGTGCTGCGCATGGCGCGCAGATACGCGCCCAAGGTTCCGGTGCACATCTCGACTCAGACCAGCATCCTTAACCACGAGGCGGCAAACTACTGGGCGGATGAAGGCGCCGAGCGTATCGTGCTCGCGCGTGAGCTTTCCCTTGAGGAGATCGCCGAAATCCGTGCCAAAACCCCGAAGGAACTCGAGATTGAGGCCTTCGTTCATGGTGCCATGTGCATTTCGTACTCCGGCCGCTGCCTGATCTCGCAGTACATGACCGGCCGCGACGCCAACCATGGTGCATGTGCACAGCCGTGCCGCTGGAATTATTCTCTGATGGAGGAGAAGCGTCCGGGGCAGTTCTTCCCGGTCGAGGAGGACGGACGCGGCACCTACCTGTATAACTCCAAGGATATGTGCATGATCGAGCACGTTCCGGAGCTGATCGAGGCCGGTATTACCTCGTTCAAGATTGAGGGCCGCAACAAAACTGCGTACTATGCAGCCTGTGTCACCGGTGCATACCGTGCCGCGATCGATGCGTACAGAAAAGACCCGAACGGCTTCGTTCTGCCGCAGTTCTGCCGCGATGAGGTCAATAAGGTCAGCCACCGCGAGTATTACACCGGCTTCTACTTCGGCAATCAGGAAAACGGGCAGCATTACGGCGACAGCCAGTATATCCGCGAGTACGAGGTTGTCGGCATGCCGGTCGAGTGTGACGACAGCGGCAAAGCCGTGTTCGCACTCAAGAACCGCTTTTTCGATGGGGAAGAGCTGGAGCTGATCCAGCCGGGTCAGGTGCCGTATGTGTTCCGCGCAGAGAACGTCACTGATGACGAGGGCACGAAGCGCGAGCTGTTCAACGTGCCGCAGATGCGCGTACACTTTGCGTTCCCGTTCAAGGTCAGCGAGTGGGCCATTTTGCGGAAGGTCAAGGAACGGCCGGAATAGTTTTAATAGAGTGAGGAGTGGAGATTGGAGAGTGAAGAGATTCTCTGAGGCTTCACTTGCCGTAGGGGCGGACCAGCGTGTCCGCCCTTTCTTTTTGTGAGTGCGAGGAGAAAACAGGTACACGCAAACAACAAACGCTCTCCACTCTCCACTCTCTTAAAAGCTCTCCACTCTTCACTCCTCACTCTTCACTCTTTTTGAACGGTTGCAACCTCCCTCAAAGTGTGGTATCATTACAATTAAGTATGGAAACCTTTCGGGGTGAATTGAACCGAAAAATTCTAAGCAAGGGAAGTATATACATGAGCGATAACCAGAAAAAAACGATTTTCTCCGGCGTGCAGCCGTCCGGCAAGCTGACGCTGGGTAACTATTTGGGTGCTATCCGCAATTTCCCGATCCTGCAGGAGCAGTACAACTGCATTTACTGCGTGGTCGATCAGCACGCCATCACGGTCCGGCAGGAGCCTGCGGCGCTCCGCCGTGCAACGCTTGAGCTGATCGCGCAGTACATTGCCTGCGGTCTGGACCCGGAAAAGAGCATTCTGTTCATCCAGAGCCATGTGCCCGCGCATGCGGAGCTGGCGTGGGTGCTCAACTGCTTCACCATGTTCGGCGAGGCTTCCCGCATGACCCAGTTCAAGGACAAATCCGCCAAGCACGCGGACAACATCAATGTCGGTCTGTTCACCTATCCGGTTCTGATGGCGGCTGACATTCTGTTGTACCAGACCGACCTCGTTCCGGTTGGCGTGGATCAGAGCCAGCACATCGAGATCTGCCGCGATATTGCAAACCGCTTCAACAATCTGCATCCGAATACCTTTACCATTCCGGAGGGCTACTACCCGAAGGTTGGCGAGGGTGCCAAGATTACCAGCCTGGTTGACCCGAACAGCAAAATGAGCAAGTCCGACCCGAACCCGAACGGCTATATCCTGCTGATGGACAAGCCGGAGGACATTATGCGTAAGTTCAAGCGTGCGGTTACCGACTCGGATTCCCGCATCATCTTTGACCCGCAGAACAAGCCGGGTGTTTCCAACCTGCTGCAGATTTACGCTCTGGCGACCGGCAAGACCATCGAACAGGCGGCAGCCGAGTTTGACGGCAAGGGCTACGGTGAGTTCAAGCCCGCAGTCGGCGAGGCCGTTGTCGAGCTGCTGCGTCCGATTCGTGAAAAGACCACCGATCTGCTGAACAACAAGGATTATCTGGAGCAGGTCTACAAGGAGGGCGCACAGAAGGCCTCCTATCTGGCGCGCAAAACGCTGGATAAGGTTTATCGAAAGGTAGGCTTTGTCGCACGCTGAGCCAAAAGGGAGTAAACCATGTCTGAATATATTGTTATCGGCACGATCATTGCAGCGTTTGCCGTAGCTGCCGTGCTGAGCTATTTTTTCACACCGCCGGTCAAGAACTTTGCACACAAGGTCGGCGCGATCGACGTGCCGAAGGATGCACGCCGCATGCACAAAAAGCCGATCCCGCGGTTGGGCGGTCTGGCCATTTACGGCGGCTTCTTGTGTTCGATTCTGATTTTCGGGCAGCTCGATGAGACCATGCTGTGCGTCCTGCTCGGAGCGGCCATCATTGTCGCACTCGGCATTTTCGATGATGTGCTGGCGCTCGGCGCCAAGCTCAAATTCGTGGTGCAGATTGTGGCGGCAGCCATTCCGGTCTGCATCGGCGATCTGCAGATCGGTCTGTTCACCAATCTGAATCCGCTGTCGGATACGCCGTTTGTCCATCTCGGCATTCTGGCAGTGCCGGCCACGATTATCTGGATTGTCGGCATCACGAATGCGGTAAACCTGATTGACGGTCTGGACGGACTTGCGGTCGGTGTTTCGTCTATCGCGGCGATTACCATGCTTGCCGTTGCACTGCTGACCGGCAACATGCCGATTGCCATCACGATGGCGGCGCTCGCTGGTGCGTGCATCGGCTTTATGCCGTACAACCTCAATCCGGCTAAGATCTTCATGGGCGACACCGGCTCGACCTTCCTCGGCTACATGCTGGCGACCGTGTCCATCATGGGTCTGTTCAAATTCTACGCAGTCATCTCGTTTGCGGTGCCGTTTCTGATTCTCGGCCTGCCGATTTTTGATACAGCCAACGCCATCATCCGTCGTGTGGCGGCAGGCAGAAGTCCGATGAGTCCGGACCGCGGCCATGTGCATCACAAGCTGATCGACATGGGCTTCAACCAGAAGCAGGCGGTTGCTATCCTGTACGCTATCAGCGCAACACTCGGCCTGACCGCCGTGGTGCTCACCTCGTCCGGCGAGGTTAAGGCGATTGTACTGCTGCTGGCAGTGCTGGCTGCAATTCTGGTAGGTGCATGCATTATTTACGGTGCGGAACACTGGAGCAAACACGCTCCCGAAAACAAGGAGGATAAAGACGATGAATAAAATCAAGGTAATGACGGTTTTCGGCACCCGCCCGGAGGCCATTAAGATGGCGCCGCTGGTGCACGCGCTCGAGCAGAATGAAAACACCGAATCCATTGTGTGTGTTACCGCGCAGCACCGTGAGATGCTCGATCAGGTGCTTGATATTTTCGATATTAAGCCGGATTATGACCTGAACATCATGCAGCCGCGTCAGACGCTGGCGACCATCACCGAGAAGAGCCTGCACGGTCTGGATGAGGTGCTCGAAAAGGCACAGCCGGACATCGTGCTCGTCCACGGTGATACCTCGACCACCTTTGCCGGTGCGCTCGCGGCGTTCTATCACAAGGTACCGGTCGGTCATGTAGAGGCCGGTCTGCGTACCTACGATAAGTACAGCCCGTTCCCGGAGGAGATGAACCGCAAGCTGACCGGTCAGATTGCAACGCTGCACTTTGCGCCGACTCCGCGCAACCGCGATAATCTTGCGAAGGAAGGTATCACAGACGGCGTGTTTGTCATGGGCAACACGGTTGTTGACGCAATCCACATGACCGTAAAGCCGGATTTTGAGTTCCGCGATGAGCAGCTCAAAACGCTGGACTTTGAGAACAACCGCGTTGTCCTCGTTACCGCGCACCGCCGCGAGAACTACGGCGAGCCGATGGAGAACATCTGCCGCGCCATTGCCGAGCTGAGCGAAGCATATCCGGATGTACACTTCGTTTATCCGGTGCACCTCAGCCCGTATGTCCGCGAGACTGCGGAGAAATTCCTCGGCGGCAATAACCGCATTCACCTCATCCATCCGCTGGCCGTGGACGAGATGCACAACCTGATGGCACGCTGCTATCTCATCATGACCGACTCCGGCGGACTGCAGGAGGAGGCGCCCAGCCTCGGCAAGCCGGTTCTGGTGCTGCGCCGCGAGACCGAACGTCCGGAGGCCATCGAGGCCGGTACGGTCAAGCTGGCAGGCGTGGAGCAGGCCAATATCGTTAAGCTCGCGCGTGAGCTGTTTGACGATGAGGACGCTTACGCAAAAATGGCGCACGCTGTCAATCCGTACGGCGACGGAAAGACCTCGCAGCGTATCGTGCAGGCGATCGAGCAGTATTTTGGTCTGCGCGAGGACGGTCCGGCTCCGTTTAACCCGTGAAACCCGTAAAAAAAGAGAAGCATACGCCGAAACACTATCTGCCGGACACTACGCCGAAGATTGCGGCTGCGGGCGCTACCGTGCTCGTGCTGTTGGTGGTGCTCAGCTTTGTGCTGTCCTCCGGCTGGATGCACGGCAGCAGCACCGGCATTATCCTGCCCGGCAGTGAGGGCGATTCGCCAACGGTTGGCACAGGCAGTGCGCTGCTCACTGGGCAGAGCGTGGATGATATTACCATTGATGTCAATAACGCCAAGACCGTTATTGCAACGCTCGCACGTCCGGCGGCATACAGCAGCAGGATCGAGAACACGATCTACTATGATGGCGGCTCGGCGGCTCTGTACTGCCATCGCTATGTGCGGGATAATGTGATGCGCACGGATACACTCGGCAGTGACAATCAGGTGCAGTCTACGCTGATTCGCGTTCCGGACAGCAAGGTGTACGCGTGGAATGCAGGGGACAGCACTGCTTATCAGGGCAAAGCCGGCGATTTTACCGATGACGCAGCGGCTATGCTGCCGACATACGAGGATGTTCTGGCTGACGAAGTACAGCTGACTGCTGCCGGCAGGCAGGATATTAACGGTGAACCGTGTATTGCCGTTACGTTTGAGCAGGACGGCTACCGCTGCGTATATGCCGTTTCAACGGTCAGCGGTCTGCTGGCGCAGGCGTCGTTCTATGACGGCGATACGCTGACGCGCAAAGTCACCGTCAGCGAGCTCAGCACGGAAACGCCGGACAGTGAATTGTTTACGCTGCCGGACGGCGAAAGCGTTATATAGAAAAAGTGGAGAGTGGAGATTGCAGAGTGGAGAGACAGCGAAACCGTTTCGCTATCTTCACTCTTAACTCTCCACTCTTCACTCTGATAGAAGGAGATTACACATAAATGTCTGAATATATTAAGATTTCACCGGAGATTCGTGCGCTCGGCCGTGAGGCTGAACGCGAGATCCGTCCGTATTTCGAGCGTCTCGAGGAGATCTGTGACCGCAACACCGAGAAGGTGCTGGCGGCATTTGCGAAGAACCGCGTATCCGACAATCTGTTTGCCGGTACGACCGGCTACGGCTACGATGACTACGGCCGTGACACGCTCGACAAGATCTACGCCGATATTTTCGGCACCGAGGCCGCACTCGTGCGTATCGGCTTTGTAAACGGCACACACGCGCTGTCCTGCGCGATGTTTTCCGCCGTCAAGACCGGCGATACCGTGCTGTCCGTCACCGGACCGGCGTATGACACGCTGCAGAACACCATCACCGGCGATTACTGCGGCAGTATGAAGAGCTACGGCATCGGCTACAGGCAGGTTGACCTCAAGGACGGCGAGCCTGACCTGCCCGCCATCAAGGCAGCGGCGGCAGATGAGAATATCAAGCTGGTATTCATTCAGCGCAGCCGCGGCTACGGCGTCCGCAAGACGCTTTCTGTCGAGGAAATCGGCGAAATCTGCAAGACCGTGCGCGAGGTCAACACGACTGCGGCCATCATGGTCGATAACTGCTACGGCGAATTCACTGAGGAGATCGAGCCGACGCAGGTCGGTGCGGACATCATCGCAGGCTCGCTCATCAAGAATCCGGGCGGCGGTCTGGCCCCGACCGGCGGCTATATTGCAGGCCGTGCCGATCTGGTCGAGAACGCCTCCTACAAGCTGACCGCACCCGGCATCGGCGGCGAATGCGGCTGTACGATGGGGCAGAACCGCCTGCTGTATCAGGGCCTGTTCCTGGCGCCGCATGTCACCATGCAGGCCATCAAGACCGCGATGTTCTGCGCAAAGGTCATGGAAAAGCTCGGTTACGAGGTAAGCCCGAAGGCAGAGGAGCCGCGTTACGACATCATCCAGACCATCGCGTTCGGTGCGCCTGACCCGCTGCGCCGCTTCTGTGAGGGCATTCAGGCCGGTGCACCTGTCGATTCCTATGTAACGCCGGAGCCGTGGGCAATGCCGGGTTACGACGATCAGGTTATCATGGCTGCAGGCGCGTTCGTGCAGGGCGCGTCCATTGAGCTTTCCGCCGATGCACCGATGCGTGAGCCGTATGTCTGCTATATGCAGGGCGGCCTGACATATGAATCCGGCAAGCTGGGCATTTTGCTTGCTGCAGATAAAATTACCAAGGCAAAGGCACAGTAATGGTGAATGAAAAATAGAGGATGATGGTATCCTGCATTTTTCAATTCTTCATTTTTCGTGCGAAATCGGTTGACAAAGTGCGGATATGAGCGTTATAATAAATCTGTATTTATTAAGTTATAGGCAATGACGGAAATCCTGTTTTCCGAAAAGCATTTGGCAGAGAGCGTGCGTCACGGCTGCAAGCACACGCAATGCGGAGAAAACAGTACCGATTCCCGAGCCGCACAGCGGAAAACCGCAGTATGCTGTGCCGTGTCGTTCGCGTTAAGAACTCCGAGCGGCAGTCCCTCAAGGGCTGCAAGCAGGGTGGAACCGTGGGCAAGCGCTCACCCCTGAGAGATACAGGGGTGAGCGCTTTTTTGTTACTCTGCAGTAATGGAAAATTGAAAATAGAGAGTTGAGAATTGTGGTTACGCGCAAAGCACGTTATAAAATTCCGTCCCGTGGACGGATACCTTCATTTTCCATTCTCCACTATCAATTACTCCACTCGTTATGATTTTACAAGAAAGGTCTGAATAAAAGTGTCCGAAGAAAACAAGTACACGTTTGAGAACAAGGAATACCGCGACACCTACCGTCACACGGTATCGCACATTCTCGCGCAGGCGGTCAAGCGCCTGTATCCGGAGGTCAAGCTGGCCATCGGCCCGTCCATCGACAACGGCTTCTACTACGATTTTGATGCGCCGTTCTCCTTCACGCAGGAGCACCTCGATGCTCTCGAGGCAGAGATGCGCAAGATCTGCAAGGAGAAGGAGAAGCTCGAGCGCTTCGAGCTGCCGCGCGCAGAGGCCATCAAGTTCATGGAAGAGCGTGAGGAGCCGTACAAGGTAGAGCTGATTAACGATCTGCCAGAAGATGCTACCATTTCCTTCTACAAGCAGGGCGAGTTCACTGACCTGTGCGCAGGCCCGCATCTGGACTCCACCGGCCGCGTAAAGGGCAACGGCATCAAGCTGATGAACGTCACCGGCGCTTACTGGCGCGGCGATTCCTCCAAGAAGATGCTGCAGCGTATTTACGGCACCGCATTCCCGAAGAAGGACGAACTCGACCAGTACCTCAACATGCTGGAAGAGGCGAAGAAGCGCGATCACCGCAAGCTGGGCAAGGAGCTCGGCCTGTTCATGCTGACCGAGGAAGGCCCGGGCTTCCCGTTCTTCCTGCCGAACGGCATGATCCTCAAGAACACCCTGATCGACTACTGGCGCGAGGTGCACAAGCGCTACGGCTACGTTGAGGTCTCCACCCCGATGATCCTCAACCGCAAGCTGTGGGAGCGCTCCGGTCACTGGGATCACTACAAGCAGAACATGTACACCACCGTCATCGATGACGAGGATTACGCCATCAAGCCGATGAACTGCCCGGGCGGTATGCTGGTCTACAAGGCTCAGCCGCACTCCTACAAGGAGCTGCCGCTGCGTGTCGGCGAGCTGGGTCTGGTACACCGTCATGAGCTGTCCGGCGCACTGCACGGTCTGTTCCGCGTGCGCTGCTTCACGCAGGATGATGCCCACATCTTCATGACCTGGGATCAGATGAAGGACGAGATCAAGAACGTCGTTCGTCTGTTCGATGAGGTTTACTCCACCTTTGGCCTGACCTATCAGATCGAGCTGTCCACCATGCCGGAGGATCACATGGGCGAACTGAAGGACTGGCAGTTTGCGGAAAAGACCCTCGCAGAGGCCATCACCGAGATCGGCAAGGACTACGTTGTCAACGAGGGCGACGGCGCGTTCTACGGTCCGAAGCTGGACTTCCATCTGGCAGACTCCATCGGCCGTACCTGGCAGTGCGGCACCATCCAGCTGGATATGCAGCTGCCGGAGCGTTTTGAGCTTGAGTACACCGGCGCAGACGGCGAGAAGCACCGTCCGGTTATGATCCACCGCGTTGTCCTCGGCTCCATTGAGCGCTTCATCGGCGTTATCACCGAGCATTTTGCAGGCGCATTCCCGACTTGGCTGGCACCGGAGCAGGTTCGCATCATGCCGATGACCGACCGCAACATCCCGTGCGCCAAGGAAGTCATGCAGCAGCTCACCGACAACGGCTTCCGCGTCACCATGGACGACCGCAACGAGAAGATTGGCTATAAGATCCGCGAAGCACAGGTTCACAAGGTTCCGTATATGATCGTCATTGGCGACAAGGACGAGGAAAAGGGTGTTATCTCGGTTCGTACCCGCAAGACCGGCGAGACCACTGCTATGGAGACCGGCGAGTTTATCGAGAAGCTCGCGTATGAGGTTGAGAATAAGCTGAAGTAAGCAGCAAAACGGAGAGCGGAAGCGATATTCCGTTCTCCGTCACAATAGAATAAAGGTTCATAGAGTTTTGTCATGTATGCAGGGAGGGTGCGGCATGAAAAAATTTGTTTCCGCGTGTCTGATGGCAGGTCTGCTGACTTGTGCCGCCGGTGCGGCACAGGTCGGTACGATCAACAACAACTATCCCGGCGATACCGAAGCGCAGGCGCAGATGCTTTATGATCTCGGACTGTTCAAAGGCACCGACAAGGGCTTTGCGCTGGAGAAATCCATGACCCGCGCAGAGGCCTCGGTGATGCTGACCCGTCTGCTTGGCGCAGAAAAGACCGCGCTGGAAGGAAACTGGAAGCATCCGTTTACCGATGTGCCGCAGTGGGCGGACAAATACGTCGGCTGGCTGTATCAGAATGGTTTGACCAAGGGCGTTTCCGCGACACTGTACGGCTCGCAGCGCAATGTCACCTGCGGCCAGTATTGCATTTTTCTGACCCGGGCGCATTTGGATGCGGACAGCTATCAGGGTATGGCTTTTGTCGATAACGATGAGGTACGGCAGACGGACGAGGAGGGCTTTATCCGCGGAGATGCGGTTTCGCTCTCGGCGCGGCTGCTCAGTACGAACTACGCGAAAAATGGCGATGAAAGCGACCGCAGTGTGGCGGAAAAGCTGATCGACGACGGCGTTTTCACGGCGGAACAGTTCAAAAATGCGGCATGGGACGTTCTGCCGCGTGATTACGGCAATGATTACCAGTACGATGGCAAATGGAACCTGATTGCTTCGCCGTTCGTCTGCCAGATCGCAGATGTGACAGTGGCGCAGTGTCCGATTGACGGAGTGCAGCCTGTCAGCGGTACAGACCGTTATGCGCAGAGCGATATGGAGCAGTCGGATTTTATCCTGTACCGCATGGACAGCAAGACGATGAAACTGACGCAAGTGCTCTCGCTGCCGCAGGAAAGCTCTGTGGAATATCTCGGCCGTGCCGGAGAAACCGATTATCTGCTGGTGTACGACCGGAAAACGGAAACGTATTCGCTGTGCTCAGTGCACGGCGATACGGTCAAAACCGAACTGACCCTGACCGAAGCACAGCAGCAGGCAGCACATACCGTTTATCAGAGCGTACGCGGCTGCATCATCTGCCCGGACGAGACGACCGGTTATAAGCTCACGGAAACAGGCGTGGAGCCGTTGGGCGTGGCAGCGGGTATCTGCCGGCTGACGGATAACGGCATGACTGTTACGCAGAACTGTACGGCGGACGAAACCGTGCTGACGGCGTATAACTGGGACGGTCAAAAGACAGACAGCTATACCATCTCGAATGCGTATCAATCGGATGATGCCGAGGTGCGCAAGCATTGTGCGCCGCGGATAATTGGCAGCGACGGTGCACTGTTCTGGGGCACAGCTGGGCTGTACCGCGAAGAGAACGGCCGTCTGGTGCAGGTGACAGATTCTCCGGTCATCAGCGTAAAGCAGGATGCGGATGGGGCCTACTATGCTGTTTCCTGCGATAAGTCTGAGCGGACGGAATACTATTCGGATGGTATCGGATACATGGCGGGTGATATGCTCGTGCGTATCGCGCCGGACGGAACGCAGACCACGCTTACAACACTCGATGACATTCTGATCGACGAGGTAAAGACGGTCAAAAGCGGTGCTGTTCGCTTCGCAATCGCTATTCCGACAGAGGGCCATAGAAGCGGACACTATACCTGCCTGTTGAAAGACGGAAGGATTACCGTCCGGTCTGCAACCGATGATGTATTCTACATCTGGGGTAACGATGCGCTGGAAAACGAACAGGAAAAAATAGATAAGATTATTGCGAACCAGAAAGGTGAAGAATAATGGCAGAAAAGAAAAAGCTGGTCAGCGAGATCACGTCTATGGACGTGGACTTCGCGCAGTGGTACACAGATATTGTTAAAAAGGCTGAAATGGCCGATTATTCGTCCGTAAAGGGCTGTATCATCATGCGTCCATACGCACAGGCGCTATGGGAGAACATCCAGCACACGCTGGACGGCATGTTCAAGGAGACCGGTCACGAGAATGTAGCAATGCCGATCTTCATTCCGGAAAGCCTGCTGCAGAAGGAAGCCGACCACGTTGAGGGCTTCGCGCCGGAGTGTGCATGGGTAACGCACGGCGGCAACGACAAGCTGGAGGAGCGTCTGTGCGTTCGTCCGACTTCGGAGACGCTGTTCTGCGAGCATTACGCAAAGATCGTTCGCTCCTGGCGCGATCTGCCGAAGCTGTACAACCAGTGGTGCTCGGTTGTCCGTTGGGAAAAGACCACCCGTCCGTTCCTGCGCAGCCGTGAGTTCTGGTGGCAGGAGGGCCACACCGTTCATGCTACCGCCGAGGAGGCTATGGAAGAGACTCTGCGCATGCTGAACATCTACGCGAAGTTCTTCGAGGAATGGCTGGCCATTCCGGTCGTTAAGGGCGAAAAGACCGAGAAGGAGCGCTTTGCCGGTGCAGAGAACACCTACACCATCGAGGCCATGATGCACGACTGTAAGGCTCTGCAGTCCGGTACCTCGCACTACTTCGGTGACGGCTTTGCACGCGCATTCGGCATGCAGTACACCGATAAGAACAACACCCTGCAGTATATGTATCAGACCTCCTGGGGCGTTTCCACCCGTATCATCGGCGCAATTATCATGACGCACGGTGATAACGAGGGCCTGGTTCTGCCGCCGCGCATCGCTCCGACCCAGCTGGTTGTTATTCCGGTTGCGGCTCACAAGGAAGGCGTTAAGGAGAAGGCAACCGAGCTGTACGAGCAGGTCAAGGCAGCGGGCATCCGTGCCAAGATCGACCTGAGCGACAATACCCCGGGCTGGAAGTTTGCCGAGTACGAGATGAAGGGCATTCCGCTTCGTCTGGAGGTTGGTCCGCGCGATATCGCTGAGGGTCAGTGCGTACTGGTTCGCCGCGACACCCGCGAAAAGACCGTTGTTAAGTTCGAGGATCTCGAAAAGACCATTCCGGCACTGCTGGAGGATATCCAGAAGTCGCTGTATGAGAAGGCGCTCGCAAACCGCGAGGCGCATACCTATACCGCAAAGTCTCTTGACGAGATGAAGTCTATCCTTGCTGAGCACACCGGCTTTATCAAGTCCATGTGGTGCGGCGACCTCGCCTGCGAGGAGAAGGTCAAGGAAGAGACCGGTATGCCGAGCCGCTGCATGCCGTTTGAGCAGGAGCACATCGCAGATACCTGTCCGGTCTGCGGCAAGCCTGCAAACAAGATGGTTGTCTGGGGCATCGCGTACTAAGCGAAGTCTCAGAACCAAAAAACTGTACAAGCAAAAAGTCCCTCATCAGTCGATGGGGGACTTTTTGCGCCAATAGAGAAACTTTTTCAGCAGATCGAACGGTTTGTGCGGCAGTGATCAGATACCGGTTGCAAAGCTGCCGATCAGGAAGCCGCCGTCTGTATTCTTAACGAGAATGAAGAATGAAGCAGTGGCATCCTTCAGGTCATAGGTCGAATTTGCCGACGGCTTCATTTTAAACGGACAGTCGAAAACCATCGGCTTGCCGTCATACAGAACGGCGAATTTACAGCCGGCTGGGAGCAAATACTCCCAGCCGGCTGCGTGTAAACGGGTAGATAGATTATCTGCAGGAATTATTGCCGTTGCAGGAATTGTTATTGCTGCAGCCACAGCCGCTGCGATTGTCATTTACGCCGGCACTGCCGGTGAACAGACAGCCTGCCTTGTCGCTCTGCGGCGGGAAAAAGGCGTCGATGGGGAAGTCAAAGCTCGAGAAGATCTCGCACGGGTCCTGCTCACCGCCGACACCGCTGTTCGAGCAGTCGCGCCGCGGCAGACATACGTCGTAAGCGGGCATGAGCAGCTGAATGTCGCGCTCGAGCCGGATGATCGAGAACTGACCGAGGGTTACGAACAGCTGATAGCCATCGTTGCTGAGCACGAGATCGTCACCGCCGAAGCACGAGCAGATTGAACGGGGTACTTCATGCAGCGCGCAGCAGCAGCAGTTGCAGCTGGTTTCCGGCGCAACCACACGCGCGTCCAGCATGATCGGATCAACGACCTCTACGACCGCAGTCGGCTTGTTGCTGTCAGGCCGCAGCTGCACATCGCGGCCGTCCTCGATATACTGCGAGGAAAAGATGCGCGCGCCGCCTTCGCCGCCGAACAGTACAACACGTTTGTCAAATACCGCCAGTCCGTCCACGATACGCGGACGACCGATTACGCAGCTGATTTCACATTCAATGCGATAGAAAAAGCGGATATCAACGCTGTAGAAACCTCGATTAAACTGAATCCGCTCAACATCAATAGAAACACAGAGCAGTTCCGCTTCACGCGGCTTCACAGATGCAATGCCACCGGCATTGATCAGCTCCTGCGCATCGCGGGTGAGATACACGCGAATGTCACGCAGGCACTCCTTGCTGCGGCAGGAGTCGTAAACCTTTTTGGTGTGGACGCAGACCGCTTCGCGGAAGCCGCCTGCACTGTTGCCGTTATTGCCGCCGATCGGACCCGGGCAGCAAACTTTTTCAGCCATGTATATTACCTCCAAACAAAAATTGAAGCAACTTCAGTATCAATCTATTCGGAGATTTTCCGGGGTGTTACATTAAGAAGTCCCTCTGTACCTTCAATACAGGGGGACTTCCGTCAAAGAGGGATGGGACTGCTTTATACGTCCATCCAGACGCCTCCGGCCGTATGGCTGCGCACACAGGCCTCGACAAAGCGAACGCCGAGCACGCCGTCCTCCACAGTCGGAAAGGTGTCGGTCGTGTTCTCACGACCTGCCTTGCGATCGGAGAGCACATTACAGAACGAACGGTAAATATTCGAGAACGCCTCGATAAAGCCTTCATTATGGCCTGCACCGACGCGGGAAAGCCGCGTGCTGGCATCGAGCAGATAGTCTGCACCGGCGGACAGCCGCTGACTCGGCTGGCTGCGCGGCGTGTAGATCAGGTGATCGCAGTCGGTCGCAGTCCATTCGAGCGAGCCTTCGGTGCCGATGACGTAGATACCGCTGTCACACTCGTGTCCAATCGCAATCTGGGATGCCCAGAGCGTACCGGTTACGCCGCCCCCGAAATCCATCAGCACGTTTACATTGGTATCGAGCGGCAGATCACGCGGATAGGTATCCATCATCGCCAGCACGCGCTTGACGTGCAGACCGGTAAACTGCGTTACCATCTGCTCTGCATGTGTGCCGAGATCGTTTGCACACAGCGAGGAACCGACCTTTTTCGGCTGAAAACGCCATGCCGAGGTGTCCACCTTGCCGTCAACCGCACCGGAAATGACCCAGTCCTCCGGATGCTGCACGCGGACGTGCAGAATATCGCCGATTACACCTGCGCGAATCATCTCACGCGCCTGACGGATGAGCGCATAGCCGGTGTACGAATACGTTATGCCGAACAGCAGACCGCGCTCCTCTGCAATGCGGGCAAGTTCCTCGGCTTCCTCAGTGCGGAGCGCAAGCGGCTTGTCGCATATAACGTGGATGTCATGCTCAAGAAAGCACTTTGCAATCTCGTAATGCGTATCGTTTGCCGTCATGATGGAGACAAAATCAATACCGTCCTCGCGCGTGGACTCCTTGTCTGCCATTTCGCGGAAATCCGCATACACGCGGCTGGTGTCAGGCAGGTGATACGCCTCAGCGGTCGCGCGGTTCTTATCCATGCTGCGGGAGAAGCAGCCGCAGACCAGCTCGGCGGAATCGTCCAGCATAGCGCCCCAGCGGTGGAATTTGCCGATGTATGAACCAAGCCCGCCGCCGATCATACCAAATTTCAGCATAAATAATTACTCCTTACATTTTACATATCAAAGTTTACGGCCTCTACCTTTCCCGAGGTCTGTGATGCGATCATTGCATCCGCGATGCAGCAGGCTGCAAAGCCGTCCTTGCTGCCCGGACCTGCGGTCGGCTCAATGCCGCGCAGATGGTTGATCCAGTGCTGCAGCTCGTTATCATAAGCCTCCGGGAAACGTTCTGCCCAGTTGTCTATAATCTCATTGCCGACCTTGAGACGCGAACGGACGATTGGTTCTGCGGGCAGCGGCAGACGGATTGTGCCCTTTTCACATACAATTTCCATGCCGATCTCGTAGCCGTAATAGCTGTTGACCGAGCATTCCACGTCAATCAGGATGTTGCTCTCGGTCCACATGAGCGCCAGCTGTGGGTCATTCAGACCGTCAGCAGCGAACGCGGTGTTGCGTGCCGCCAGCATTTGACCGCGGACAAGCTCCTCGCCGAACAGCCAACGAAACTGGTCGATCTCGTGGATGAGCACATTAGTTACCTGCATGGCGTTGGTAAATCCGGCTGCGATGCGCGGCGTGCGGCTGATGCAGTGCGCCATCAGCGGCTTGCCCAGCTCACCGGAATCCAGAATGGCCTTGATCTTACGGTAATCCGGGTCATAGCGGCGCATAAAGCCGACCTGCACCAGATTCCTGCCGGCAGCCTGCTCAATGCGGACAATCTCGGCGCAGTCCGCCTTGGTGGTTGCCAACGGCTTTTCGCAGAATACCGGCTTGCCGGCTGCGATGGCCTTGTTAGTCATCTCGGCATGAACGCCGTCCCACGCAGTGATGACGATAGCGTCAACCTTGTCGGATGCGATGAGCGCGTCCACGCTCTCCATACTCTCCGCACCGTATGCAGCAGCGAGCGCATCCGTCTTTTCCTTATTGATATCGTACAGCGCGGTGACAGCAACGCCGTCGATCCGCTTGGTCAGTCGCTTGAGGTGCTCCTGACCGATAAAGCCGCCCGCACCGATGATACCTGCCGAAATCGTTTTCTTCTCCATGATCCGTGCCTCCTTTTTGTTCTTCGTGGCGCTCTTTATGCCTCTATTATAGAACAAAATTACACAGAGTCACGTCAGGAAATTAACCTATTCTGTGCAGAAATTAACATCAGAAGTTCATGGAGCGGAATTTACTCGGCGTCATTTTCTCGCGGCTGCGGAATACGCGGGAAAAGTGGCTTGCGCTGTTGAAGCCGCTCTGCTCGGCGATCTGCTCGATGGAGAGCGCCGAACCGGTCAGCAGCACCTTTGCGTGACGCAGACGCTGCTCCTGCAGATAATCATGCGGACGGAAGCCGATGTACCTGGCAAAACAGCGAATGAGATGCGTGACACTTACATGGCACAAATCGGCAAGTGTTTCGAGCGTGACCTCTTCCCGGAAGTGCTCAGCGATATACTCGACCGCCGGACGAATCACCTCGGGAATATCCGGCTTGGCGTCCGGCACGGCAAGACAGCACAGCACGGATTGGATGCAGACCGAAATGCGGTGCTCATTGCACATCTGCTTGTCTCCGTAGTAGAAAATCTGCTCAAAATATTGGAGAATCTCATGATTTCCGTCAAAGCAGATGCCGGTGCCGCCAGTCAGCAGCCGGACATAAGCCGCGCTTTCGCCGCCGGAAAAGTGAAACCAGAGGAACTCGGTCGGCTCGGTGACGTAATACCGGTGGGGAAGGCGGCAGTCCATGAGTACAAGCTGTCCGGCGGTAGCGTTCGCGCTCTGTTCTCCGCAGAAGGTGTGCAGTGAACCGCTGCGTACATACGCACACAGGTACATATCCAGAAAATCCCGCTCGACCTCATAGCCGGGTACGCACTGGTAGCGTCCGTACTGGATGAGATAATACAGGTGCTCCTGCGCAAACGGAGATGGAATGGTAAAGTCCACATGCGACGAGAGCAGCAGGCCTTTGTCGGGTGGTTTCACAGGCATCACCTTCATGAGAGTATACAAAAATTATAATGCAGATTTACACAAAGAACAAGAGCGTATCCGGCAGATTGTCTGAAATGCACATGGAAAACGCAAACAGGGGAATTAACCCATCAAGTCCTCATCGGTGACGAAAAACTCGTTGTCGAGTTCCGCGCATCGGCGGTCAAGCTCCGAGGTCGTGCCGAGCGTGCGGCGCACGGCGTCGTACTCGGCTTTCGCGCGGTGGTTCACCTTGCCGGTGCGCGTTGCGCGGATGAGCAGGTTCTTCGGGGTATCGAGCGGCGAAATATACTCAACGACAGAAACCTTGTAGCCTTCGGCTTCCAGCTTGAGCGCACGCATGCTGTCGGTCAGCACATCGTTGAAACGCGCCTTGAATACGCCGAATTTGGTCAGCGGCTCGAGTCCGGGCATGGTGTACTGATCGAGCAGCTCCTTGTGGCAGCACGGCACGCACGCGATGTATTTCGCCTTGGCGCGGATAGCTGTGCCAAGAGCCAGATCGGTCGCAATGTCGCACGCGTGCAGCGAAATCACAGCAGTGACGTTTTTCGGCGGCTGGTACGTCCGCAGATCCGCGCAGATGAACGTCATATTGTGATAGCCGAGACGCTTCGCCATCGCACGGCTCTCGTCAATAACGTGCTCCTTGATGTCCACGCCGATGACACGGCAGCGGCGATGCAGTACCTCGTGAATGTAGTAATTCATGACAAAGCTGAGGTAGGATTTGCCGCAGGCGCAGTCCAGCAGCACGATCTCGTCGCTGTCGTCCTGCTCAAACATGGGCGCAACCAGCTCAACGTAGTGGTCGATCTGATTGTACTTGCGGATCATGTCGTTTTTCAGCTTGCCGTCTGCGGTCAGGATGCCGATCTCGCGCAGCAGTGCCGCCGCCTGATCGACGCGGATGAGGTACTGCCGGCCGCTGTCGAGCAGCGGATTGGCGGCAGCCGCCTTTTCCTCGGCGGTCGCTTCGCGCTCGGCCTGCTTCATCTGTACGCCGCGTGCCGTCACGGACAGCGTAACGACCGTGCTGCGTTCGGTATAGGTGAGCACGCTCTCGTCGTATTTCTCAGCCTGCTCGGCAAAGAAGGCGCAGAATTCAGCCGCGTCTACGCGGCGGTCGCTGCCCTGAAAATGCAGCGTGTAGTCCTCGTCCGCGCGGGACAGCTTTGCGTCAAATTTCTTTTTGCCGGAAACCAGAGTGCAGTCTGCCTGCACAAAAAAATCGCGGTTTTTGGTCAGCCGTGCTGAAATGCCTGCCAGCAGCAGCTTGAGCTTCGCGGAATCTCCCTTTTGCATGAATGTCACAACCTTTATTGTAATGTTTTTTGTTTTAGTATAGCACAACGGAAAGCATTTCCGCAATTCCAAAGTATAATTTGTGGAAACGAGTGAGATAATATTACCGAAATCACAAAAGGAGGTCATTCTCTATGAGTAACGATCGCTGCAACAAGTCTATCCACTGCACGGTGGAGCAGTGCGCAAACCATTGTCCGACCGCTTCTTACTGTGCGCTGGACAGCATTACCGTTGGCACGCACGAGGCTAATCCAACGATGGATCAGTGCACCGACTGTAAGTCCTTCCAGCGAAAGTGCTGCTGATTTCCCCTCGCAATGCAGAAAAAGGAGCCGGATTTGTCCGACTCCTTTTTCGAGTGTACTTATAATAATTGAGAATGGAGACACCCACCGCAGTGGGCGTCCAGCGAACAACCGCCGCAGGCGGCTCTTAGCGAGTCGAAATGGAAAATTGAGAATTATGGTGTCGCACGAAGGGAGATAATTGAATGCCGTCCGAGGGACGGTAAATGGAATGAGCATGAGATTCAATTTGAAGTTCATTCTCCATCCTCTATCTTCAATTCTCCATTTTAAGCTCCGGCATCACCACATGCCGCATGGTAAAGTAGCACGCCAGACCGCCGATGCAGTTGGACACCGGCTCTGCCGCAAATACGCCGCTCACACCGAGATTCCAGCAGTACGGCAGCAGCAAAGTCAGGGGCACAACAATGAACGCCTTGCGCAAAAGCGAAAAGAACACCGCGTATTTCGCCCGACCCAGTGCGCGGAACGTACTCTGACCGGAATACTGGAACGCCATCATTACAAAGCCGAAAAAGTAAATGTGCAGCGCCGGAACAGCCGCCGCGACCAGTTCCGCGTCCTGATTGAAAATGCGGATGAACAGGGCAGGGAAAAGAGAGACCAGTATCCAGACAAGCATGGTATATCCGATAGCGATCTGCGTCATAAACCGGATGGCGTCCCGGGTGCGCCTGTACAGCCTCGCGCCATAGTTGTAGCTGATGGCGGTAGATGCACCGTCCGCGATGGCGAGCACCGGCGTTTGTGCGATCTGGCGCACGGAGTTAAGTACAGTCATGACACTGATGTAAAGGTCGCCGCCGAAATTGCGTAGAGTAGCATTGCACGCCACCTGCACGAGCGTATCCGTAAACGACATGACGAAGCTGGCGATGCCGAGCACGGTAATGCGCTGGATACAGTGCCAGTCCGGCCGGAAACCGCGGAAATCCAGCTTTAACTCGGCTTTTTGGCCGGTTAAAAACTTGACAACCCATGCAGCAGACAGAAGCTGCGACAGCACGGTCGCGATAGCAGCGCCGCGCACGCCGAGGTGCAGTGCGAAGATAAAAATCGGGTCGAGCACGATGTTGGCTGCCGCGCCGAGTGCCACGGTGAGCATGCCGGTTCGGGCAAAGCCCTGACAGTTGATGTACGGATTGAGACCGAGCGACAGCATGACGCACAGCGTACCGATCAAGTAAATCACGATGTACGAGGACGCATACGGGTACGTCACCTCACTGGCGCCGAACAGGTAGAGCAGCGGGCGATGAAACGCGATGCCGAGCACGGTCAGCACGGCACCGCTCAGCAGCAGCATAAAGCCGGCGTTGACCATGATGCCTTGTGCGCTTTCCCGGTTGCCTTTGCCGCGCGCCATCGCGCACAGCGGAGCACCGCCCAGTCCGAACAGATTGGCAAACGCGGTAATGAGCGTCACAAAGGGAAAGCACAAGCCGATACTTGCCAGCGCAAGCGTGCCCTCGCCGGGGATTTTGCCGATATAAATGCGGTCTACAATATTATACAGCAGGTTGAGCAACTGCGCGATGAGCATCGGTGTGGCCACCGCAAGTATCCTGCGGCGGATGCTGCCCTGAGAAAAATCAATTTGCTGCAAACGAATACAGTCCTTTCAAAATCAGAAAAAAGCAGGGAGAAGTCCGAGCTTCTCCCTGCACTATTGTAACACTGCTGCTGATTTTCGTCAAGAATCCAGCAAAATCAGTGCGCGGTAAAGCATTTCGCACGCCGTTCGGCGGTCGAGCGGGTGTTCTGGGTTCTGTGCCTGTGCAGCGGTGAGTACGGAGGCGCGTTCCAGCCGAGCGATTGCCGGCTGTGCCCAATCCTGCGGAGAATGGTCGGACATCGACCAAGCGTACTGCACACCGCTCAGCGTGCCGTCAAGCAGGTGGTCGAGCACCACGCCTGCCTCGGCCGTTGTGATGGTTTTCTCGCCGCGAATCTCACTCACGCCGGAGACGGTCGCGTAGCCGTTGACCAGTCCGTTTGCGGCAGCGGCGCTGATATACGGCTTGGCCCACGCGGAAAGTCCGCTGTCATCCGCAAAGTCGGTCTGGTCTGTCGGTTCAACGGACAGGTCTGCCGCGGCGGCTGTCATGGCGATGAACTCACTGCGTGTTACCGGTCGGTTGGGATGGAAAAACGCACAGCTGCCGATGGTTTCTCCGGTCATTACACCCTTTTGCGATAGATAGATCGCCGCGTAATGCGCCGGATCACCGTCCATGTCCGAATAGGTGAGTCCGGTCTTATTCTTTTTAATCTCAATCGTGATAGCGGCAGGCTGCGCTGTGTTTCCCTCGGCATCCACGGCGGTATAGTGGAAGCTGTCGCGTCCGGCTTTGCGGCCCGGTGTGTAATATAAGGTACTGCCCTCGATCTTCGCTGTGCCCAGCCGCGGCTTTTCGGTAAGCTGATAGAGCACTACGTCGTTATCCGCGTCGGTCGCGGACAGTTCAGCCTCCACGGCGATATCCACGCAGGTCTGCGCCGTGACCGGCTGCACCACCGGTGCATTGTCCGCCGCCTGCGCGGTTACGGCGGCAGCGCCGATCAGTCCCGCATAGGCGAACACGGTTGCGAGCAGCACCGCAATGATGCGAATCTGTCTGTTTTTCAAAATCCTTCACCCTTTCCGGTCGTTTCTTCTATCGGAAAGTATGCACGCGGCTGTTAAATTTTATACCGGATCGGCAGAATTCCGGTTCGTGTATGTTTTCTTCCTGTCGGGAAACGGAAAATTCCGCAAAAGCCCTTGCCGAAAACGCAGAAATGTGGCATAATTCTATTATATATACATTGGGAAAACAGAAAGGAGATTGGCGATGGAAAATCATCAGCTTGTTCTGGTGCTCGACTTCGGCGGTCAGTACAATCAGCTGATTGCACGACGCGTCCGCGAACATAATGTTTACTGTGAGGTCAAGCCCTATAAGACCTCGATTGAGGAGATCAAGGCGCTCAATCCGATCGGCATCATCTTTACCGGCGGTCCGAACAGCGTTTACGAGGAAAAGTCCCCGAAGTGTGATCCGGCTCTGTTCGAGCTGGGCGTACCGGTTCTGGGCATCTGCTACGGCTGTCAGCTTATGGCGCACACCCTCGGCGGCGAGGTAACCGCAGCACAGGAGGACACTGCGCGCGAGTACGGCAAGACCGAGACTTTCTATAACACGGACTGCAAGCTGTTCAAGGGTCTGCCGGAGCAGGGTATTTCCTGGATGAGCCACGGCGACTACATGGCAAAGGTGCCGGAGGGCTTCGAGCTGGTCGCTCACACCGATATGTGCCCGACCGCTGCCATCGCTGACGAGAAGCGCGGCTTCTACGGCGTACAGTATCATCCGGAGGTAAACCATACCGAGAACGGCTCGCTCATGCTGAAGAACTTCCTGTACGAGGTCTGCCATGCAAAGGGCGACTGGACCATGGGCGACTACAAGAACAGCTCCATCAAGGCCATCCGCGAGAAGGTCGGCGACGGCAAGGTTCTGCTGGCGCTGTCCGGCGGCGTTGACTCCTCGGTTGCAGCGGCTCTGCTGGCTGAGGCAGTAGGCAATCAGCTGACCTGCGTATTCGTAGACCACGGTCTGATGCGCAAGAACGAGGGTGATGAGGTTGAGGCAGCTTTCTCCAAGTGGGACATCAACCTGATCCGCATGAACGAGGAGGACGCATTCCTCGGCGCTCTCAAGGGTCTGACCGATCCGGAGGACAAGCGCAAGGCCATCGGTGCACAGTTCATCCGTACGTTTGAGAAGATGGGCAAGCAGATTGGTGAGCAGATCGGCAAGATCGACTATCTGGCACAGGGCACTATTTATCCGGACGTGATCGAGTCCGGCAAGGACGATGCCGCTGTCATCAAGAGCCACCACAACGTAGGCGGTTTGCCGGATTTTGTGGACTTCAAGGAGATCATCGAGCCGCTGCGCATGCTGTTCAAGGACGAGGTTCGTCAGCTCGGCTTTGAGCTTGGTCTGTCCGAGCAGCTGGTTATGCGTCAGCCGTTCCCGGGGCCGGGTCTCGGCATCCGTATTACCGGCGAGATCACCAAGGAGAAGTGCGACATTCTGCGTGAGGCAGACGCAATCTTCCGCGAGGAGATCGCAAATGCAGGTCTGGACAAGGAGATCAACCAGTATTTTGCAGTTCTGACCAACACCCGCACCGTAGGTGTTATGGGCGACAGCCGCACCTATGATTACGCACTCGCGCTGCGCGGCGTAACCACCAGCGACTTCATGACCGCTGACTGGGCGCGCATTCCGTATGAGGTGCTTGATAAGGCTTCCAGCCGTATCGTAAATGAGGTCGTCGGCGTAAACCGTATTGTGTATGATATTACCAGTAAGCCGCCGGCTACGATTGAATGGGAATAATTTCGGAACCCTCCGAAACCCGCATAAATACAGGCTTTTTTGCCTGTCGCTTTGCCTGCTGATACTGATTTGATACTAAGTTAGTCTGAACAGTATCGCTGAGAATAATTGCAAAGGACAAGTAAAACCGCCCTGCTGAACGACAAAATTCAGCAGGGCGTTTTTTTGCTTCTCTTTATTTATTTTTGCGCCACTTAATAGTCGGTGTGACCTTGCCCAGATCGTCGCAGGTGTCCGGCCAGTTCAGCTTCCACTCAAAGTATTCTTCTCGTGTGATTTCTCCTGCCCGGTATTCCTGCTGATGCACCAGCCATTCTCGCATGAAACTATCAACTATGCAATCAAAATAAAACCACCCCAAGTCTCGGGCAGCGGAAAACTGTCCGGGACTTTCTCTATACGGTATTTTTAACCGAAAATTTGCTGATTCGGTCGATGAATTGCGAATTTTGACGAATCGGGTTAAAACGTTGCACAAAAAACGCTGAAAAGGTTGACAAACGCGGAAAATATCGCTACTATATATGTGCAGACAACGGAAAAGCAGGTGTCTGTCAACACTCCATTTTCTGATGAATCCGTTCCGTGAAGAAGCAGCCGGAACGGATTTTTATTTGTTTACAAGCGCATAATCGCGCATACCCGGTATCGCACCGCCGGAGACTTCCCATAGATACAGACTGGCCACGCTGCAGTACGGACTGAATCGCCGATGATATTTCTCAAACAGTTTGCGGTCAATTTTGCGGTGGTGATATACCATGCGCAGTCCGCGCTGGATCGCCAGATCATCGTAGCTGAACACGTTCGGCCGCTGCAGGCAGAACAGCAGGATCATCTCGGCAGTCCATACGCCGATACCCTTAAGCGAACTGAGTGTGCGGATTGCATCCGCGTCGCTCATGTACTTCACGCTTTCCAGATTGAAAGCACCGCTGCGTATCTTTTCGGCAAAATCCGTGATGTATTCCGCCTTGCGGAAGGTCATGCCGAGCGACTGCAACAGGGGAACACCGGCTGCAGCGATGCTGTCGGCGGTTACCGTGCCGAGCGCGTCCTGCATGCGCTGCCAGATGGTCGTCTGTGCTTTTGTGGAAATCTGCTGCCCGATGATATGGTGCACGACCGAGGAAAACAGGTCGGTGTCCACTGTTCGGTTAATATGGCCGAGTCGGTCGATGACAGCGGCAAGTCTGCTGTCTTTGGCCTTGAGATAATCGGTTTCGGTCTGTCCGTACGCGAAATACATGGCTGTCACTTCCTTATGCAAACAGTATAACAGAAAGCGGTTTGCAAAGCTAACAGGAGAGGATAAAACTTGGCAGTTCCACCTAAATTTTCGGCAGCACTACCAATTTTTACTTTGCGATTTCGGTGATACTGCCAGATACTCTGTGCTTGACATTAACCAATCCGTTGCGTTATAATTCTTATGAAAAGTTTATTAGCCGAATCGGGGGCGTAGCTCAGCTGGGAGAGCGTTTGACTGGCAGTCAAGAGGTCATGGGTTCGATCCCCACCGTCTCCACCATACAAAACAGGGACAAGAGGTTTTACCTCTTGTCCCTGTTTTGTTCTATCTTACCCGGAAATACCAAACAGCTGTCTGCCGTTTTCGGTTGTAATCCGTTCAACCTCTGCGGCACTTATGCCCTTGATCTCCGCAATAGTCTCAGCCATGCGATGCACATACAGCGAGGAATTACGGCGGCCGCGAAACGGCTCGGGTGCCATGTAGGGCGAATCGGTCTCGATCATCAGTCGCTCAATCGGCACTTCACGAATGACTTCCTTCGCCTTTTTGGCATTTTTGAATGTGATAACACCGGTAAACGACAGATAATAGCCGAGTTTCAGCAGTTCGCGTGCCATTTCGACGTGACCGGCATAGCAGTGGTACACGCCGATCACATCCGGATACCGACGGGTGATCTCCATGCTGTCGGCGTGCGCATCGCGGTCATGCACGATGACAGGGAGGTGCAGTGCACGCGCCAGCTCCATTTGGCGGGCAAATACAACCTGCTGCCGCGCACGCGCACGCTCGTCTTTTTCCCAGTAATAGTCAAGACCAATTTCGCCGATGGCGCGAACCTTGCTTTCGTTCTGTGCCAGTGCGCGGATGGTCTCCAGATCAGCCTCCCAGCCGTCCTCGATGTTCTCCGGGTGAATACCGACCGCCGCATATACAAATGGATATTTATTCGCGTAGCTGACCGCCTTGCGAGAGCTTTCCACATCACAGCCGGGATTGAGAATCAGGCCGACATTGTTCTCGGGCATGGAAGCCAGCAGCGTATCGCGGTCCTCGTCGAACCGTTCATCGTCATAGTGTGCATGTGTATCAAAAAGCATAGTAAACCTTCCTCAAATCCAGCCGAAATGCCTGCAGGCGTTCCAAAGTCCGTCCTTATCCACGTCGGTTGTGATGTAATCCGCTTTCTCCTTGAGCGCGGCGCGGGCATTGCCCATCGCAATAGACAGCCATCCCTGACCGAACATGCAGATGTCGTTCATACCGTCGCCAAACACCACAATATCCTCATCCGGAATGGATAAAAGCTGCTGAAAATAGCGAATACCTCGCTGTTTTTCCTTCGGCTCAACGAAAATCACATGAGGATTGTACCGCACAAGCGGCAGACCGCCCGCGTCAATATGATTCTCCTCATCAGGCGTGCAGACGTAGTAAACCTTGTACAGATGCTCCAGCCTGTGATAATCAAAATGCGGGTCCCACAGAACAGGGAAGTAGTTCTCCGGTGCATACGGAAGATAATTTTTATCTGTTGTTACGCATAGTTTCTCATTCTCCGGCGACACCGCCCACGGAATACCGGCCTGCTCGAGCCGCTCGATCAGCGCAATGCAGTCGGCCGCCGGCAGCGACTCCATCTCGACAATTTCGCCGTTGTGCGTTACGCTCCAGCCGCCGTCCGCTACAATGTCCGTGAAGCCGTAGCGCGCGGCAACGGCTGCTGCAGATGCCTGCAGCCGTCCGGTCGCAATGGCGGTAAAGTGGCCGTTCGCACGAAGCTGCGCCAGTGCCTTTACTGCGCTTTCCGGCATCATGGTGGTGAGATCGGTGGAAAGCGTGCCGTCAATATCAAAAAAGAAGTATTTTTTGTGCATGTAAAACCCTCAATAACAGAGTGCAGAGTGGAGAGCCATAAGAGAGTGGAGAGTGGAGATTGGAGAATGAAGAGAACGTAAATCTTCGCTCCCAACTCTCCACTCCTCACTCTCCACTCTGTTAAAACCTCTCCACTCTTATTACAGTATCATGCAGAGCGTGCCTGCCGCAATCAGAATGCCGCCGATCACGCCCTTGACCGTCACGGTCTCGTGCAGGACAACAAACGCCAGAATCATCGTGATAACAACGCTCAGCTTGTCGATCGGAGCCACACGGCTGGCCTCGCCCATCTGCAGGGCCTTGTAGTAAAACAGCCACGAACCGCCAGTCGCCAGTCCGGACAGGGTAAGAAATACCCAGCTTTTGGCGCCGATTGCGCTTACGCCGCCCTGTTTTCCCAGCAGGAAGACCATGCCCCATGCCATCACGAGCACCACAGCGGTTCGGATAGCAGTAGCAAGCGTGCTGTCCACGTTTTCCACGCCGATTTTGGCTAAAATCGTTGTCAGTGCGGCAAATACCGCAGAGAGCAGCGCATAAATGATCCACATTGCATTTCGCCCTCTTGTCATAATTTTCGCTTCCTAAATTGTTGATTGTAGTGTGTGCGAAATTATACATGGGATAACACATCTGTTAACCCATTCGTAGGGCGGGCTGCCCTCAGCCCGCCGTTGCAACCGAGTGTTCCCGTTTATGTGCGGCGGGGTGAGGGCACCCCGCCCTGCGGAATCCGTTGTAAAGTGTGTTTATTTTAGCACAGTTTAGCGCCAGCCGGAATGCTGTCGTCCAGCATGAGCAGGTTGAGCTTCTCGTCCTTTTCGGCGGAGAGCAGCATGCCATTGGACTCCTGACCCATCATCTTGCGCGGCGGCAGGTTGGTGACGGCGACGACCGTCTTGCCGACCAGCTCCTCCGGCTTGTAATACTTGGCAATACCGGACAGAATCTGACGCGGCGTGCCCGAGCCGTCATCCAGCTGGAACTTGAGCAGCTTATTGCTCTTCTTGACGTTCTCGCATGCGAGTACCTTGCAGACCGTCATATCGACCTTGCAGAAATCGTCAAACGGGATATCCGGCAGGAACTCAACTGCAGGCTTCTGCTCTGCCTCGGCAGCCTTCTTTTCCTCCTCGATCTCAGCGAGCTTCTTCGGAATGTCGATGCGCTCGAACAGGATGGAGGCTTCGCCGACCGGCTGACCCGGCTGCATGCCGTCAAACGAGGTCAGGCTCTCAACGCCCTTGTTTTCAACACCCAGCTGTGCGAAAATCTTGTCGGCGGTGTCCGGCAGATACGGCTTCAGTTCAACAGCGGCAAAGCGGATCGCTTCGAGCAGGTTGTACAGCACCGTTCCCAGACGCGCCTGCTTGCTCTCGTCCTTGGCGAGCGCCCACGGCATGGTCTCGTCGATATACTTGTTGGAGCGGCGCAGCAGTGCGAATACCTCGTCGATGGCGTCTGCAACGTGCAGGGTGTCCATCTTTTTCTCAACAGCTGCCGGCAGACCGAGTGCGACTGCCTTCAGCTCGTCATCAAGTGCTTCCGGTGCGGTCGGCGCCGGAACAATGCCGCCGAAATACTTCTTGGTCATGGCAATCGTGCGGTTGACCAGATTGCCGAGCACATTTGCCAGATCAGAGTTAATGCGTTCGCAGATCAGCTCGTAGGAGAGTACACCGTCATTTGCGAACGGCATCTCGTGCAGAACGTAGTAGCGGATGGCATCCACACCGAACAGGCGAACCAGATCGTCCGCATAGATAACGTTGCCGAGCGACTTGGACATCTTGCCGTCGCCGACCAGCAGCCACGGATGACCGAATACCTGCTTGGGCAGCGGCTCGCCGAGCGCCATCAGGAAGATCGGCCAGTAGATGGTATGGAAGCGGATGATATCCTTGCCGATCAGGTGCACATCAGCCGGCCAGAACTTCTTGTAGTGCTCATCGTGGTTGCCGTCCGGATCGTAGCCGCAGAAGGTGATATAGTTGGTAAGTGCATCCAGCCAAACGTAAACAACGTGGCCCGGGTCAAAGTCCACCGGAATGCCCCAGCTGAACGAGGTGCGGGAAACGCACAGGTCCTGCAGACCCGGCTTGAGGAAGTTGTTTACCATCTCGTTCTTGCGGCTCTCCGGCTGGATGAACTCGGGGTGCTCCTCGATGTGCTTCATCAGGCGGTCGGCGTATTTGCTCATGCGGAAGAAGTATGCCTCCTCCTCGGCGTCTACACACGGGCGGCCACAGTCCGGGCAGCAGCCGTCCTTGAGCTGGCTCTCGGTCCAGAAGGACTCACACGGCTTGCAGTATTTGCCCTTGTACGCACCCTTGTAAATATCGCCCTGATCATACAGCTTTTTGAAGATCTTCTGCACCTTTTTCTCGTGCATCGGGTCGGTGGTGCGGATGAACTTGTCATAGGTGGTGTTCATCAGATCCCAGATGGTCTTAACCTCACCGGCAATCTTGTCAACGTGCTGCTGCGGCGTGATGCCGGCTGCCTCGGCCTTCTCCTGAATCTTCTGACCATGCTCGTCCGTGCCGGTCTGGAAATAAACGTCGTAACCGGTCATGCGCTTGTAGCGTGCGATAGCGTCGGCCAGCACGATCTCGTAGGTGTTGCCGATGTGCGGCTTCGCCGAGGTATAGGCGATCGCCGTTGAGATATAATAGGGTTTCTTGTCCATTCGTGTATTCTCTCCTTACATATATAAATATGTTTTATGCGTGACAGCAGGGAACAGGGAACAAAAAATCCTCCGTTCCTGCAATGGCCTGTATTTTGCCACTGCAAGGACGGAGGACAAACCTTCCGTGTTACCACCTTGCTTTACGCCTTCCTCGCGGAAGGACGCCTCAGCGGGTAGGATGCTACCCATCGTCCTCGATAACGGCAGGACTTTGCCGCCGCAGCCTTGCATACTATTACAAAGTAAGTTCGGTGCGAAGCTCCAAGACCATGTTCGGCAGTGCCCTCCGCGTTCCGCTTTCACCGCCCGGAACTCGCTTTGACGTACTTCACTGCGTACTCTTCTCTTCACTGCTTTTAACAGATGTGCTCAGGAAAACAGCGTTTTCCTGTACACAGTGTTATTTTACTATATTGGAGAAGGTTTGTCAAATCTGTTTGCGGTGCAGTATGCCCGGCGCTGCCTTAAAAAAAGTCTTGACAACAGCGGCTCAGAGGTCTAATATAAAAACATATTGATAAAGGTGATGAACGGGTAAAGTAATTGTCACCCCTGTCCGCAGAGAGCTGCCGGTTGGTGTAAGGCAGCGTCAGGAAGCAGTGAAACTCGCCCGGGAGCTGTCCGCTGAAAGTCCTTCGGACCGGTAGGAGGGAACGGATACCCACCGTTACAGGGGAGCGCATTGTCAGATGTGCATAGAGGGGTCGCACCATACTGCGGCAACAAGAGTGGTACCGCGGAGCTTTCGCTTCGTCTCTTAATGATTGGATTAAGGGACGGAGCTTTTTTTGTCCCTGTAAACCCGGTAAAATTCTGAATAGGAGAGGACAAGATACCATGGGAAGAACAGTTAAGATTTTTGATACGACGCTGCGTGACGGTGAGCAGTCTCCCGGCTGCAGCATGAACCTGAATGAGAAGATCGAGGTTGCAAAGCAGCTCGAAGCCCTCAAGGTAGATATCATTGAAGCAGGCTTTGCGGCTGCTTCTCCCGGCGATGCTGCTGCTATCGCAGCAATCGCTGATACCGTGCGCGGCGCTACCATCTGCTCGCTGGCGCGCTGCCGTGAGCAGGACATCGAGGCGGCATGGAACTCCATCCGCCGTGCAGAGTCTGCCCGCATTCACACCTTCCTGGCAACCAGCCCGGTACACATGGAGTACAAGCTGAAGATGACACCGGATGAGGTGCTGGAATCCGTAGCGCACAACGTAGCCTTCGCTAAGAAGTTCTGCTCGGACATCGAGTTCTCCGCTGAGGACGCAACCCGCTCCGACCTCGACTTCCTGTGCCGCGTTGTGGAAACCGCCATCAAGGCCGGTGCTACTACCATCAACATTCCGGATACCGTCGGCTACATGATTCCGCAGGAGTACGCATCCCGCATCAAGTATCTGCGTGAGCACACCGAGGGTATCGAGAACGTAATCCTGTCCTGCCACATGCACAACGACCTCGGCATGGCAGTTGCAAACTCTCTGGCAGGCGTTGAAGCCGGTATTGACCAGATCGAGTGCACCATCAACGGCATCGGCGAGCGCGCAGGCAACGCCTCGATGGAGGAGTGCGTTATGGCGCTCAAGACCCGTGCCGACCACTTCGGCATCGGCTGCAACATCGAAACCACCCAGATCTACCGCGCAAGCCGCATGATCCAGACCATTACCGGCGTTGCTGTTGCACCGACCAAGCCGATCGTCGGTGCAAATGCGTTCGCACACGAGGCGGGCATCCACCAGCACGGCGTGATGGCCAACAAGGAAACCTACGAGATCATGACTCCGGAATCCGTCGGCATCCCGAAGAACGCCATCGTGCTCGGCAAGCATTCCGGCCGCCATGCGTTCGAGGAGCGCCTGCATGAGCTGGGCTACACGCTCGATCACGAGAAGCTCGAGAAGGCATTCGAGAAGTTCAAGATTCTGGCTGACAAGAAGAAGGTCATCAAGGACCGCGACCTCGAGGGTCTGATCGGTGCTGTTCCGGTTTCCGGCGAGGAGCGCTACACGCTCGACCGCTTTGTCATCAACTCTGGCAACACCATTACCTCTACCGCTGTTATCCGCGTCAAGAAGGGCGACGAGATGTTTGAGCGCGCTGCCGCTTCCGACGGCCCGATCAACGCATCGTTCCATGCAATCGACAAGATCATCGGCAAGGAAATCGTTCTGGAGGACTACTCGCTGCGCGCACTGACCGACGGCGAGGACGCACAGAGCGAAGCTATTGTCAAGATCCGCGTAGACGGCAGCAACGAGGTTGTTACCGGCCGCGGCGTATCGGTTGACGTTATGGAGGCGTCCATCAAGGCGTACATCAACGGCATTAACAAGTATTTTAACGACTAATTCAGCAGGAGGAACGCTGTTATGGGTATGACAATGACGCAGAAGATCCTCGCAAAGCATGCGGGTCTGGAAAGCGTAACGGCAGGTCAGCTGATCGAGGCAAACGTAGATCTCACGCTGGCAAACGATATCACCGGTCCGGTTGCCATCCGAGAGATGGAGAAGGCGGGCTTCGATAAGGTGTTCGACAACACCAAGATCGCACTCGTAATGGACCACTTTGCACCGAACAAGGATATTAAGTCCGCTGAGCAGTGCCTCGAGTGCCGCGAGTTCTCCAAGAAGTACAACATCGTAAACTTCTTCGACGTTGGCGCAATGGGTATCGAGCACGCGCTGCTGCCGGAAAAAGGTCTGACCGCTCCCGGTGAGCTTATCATCGGCGCGGACAGCCACACCTGCACCTACGGTGCACTGGGCGCATTCTCGACCGGCGTCGGTTCTACCGACCTCGCGGCGGGCATGGCGACCGGCAAGGCATGGTTCAAGGTGCCGAGCGCCATCAAGTTTGTGCTCACCGGCAAGCTGAGCCCGTGGGTATCCGGCAAGGACGTTATCCTGCACATCATCGGCAAGATCGGCGTGGACGGCGCGCTGTACAAGTCGATGGAGTTCGTTGGCGAGGGCGCACACGCGCTGTCCATGGACGACCGCTTCACCATCTGCAACATGGCCATCGAGGCCGGTGCGAAGAACGGCATCTTCCCGGTAGACGACAAGACGATGAATTACATCAAGGGCCGCGTAAACCGCGAGGTTACCGCATTCGAGGCCGACGCTGACGCCGAGTACGAGCAGACCATCGAGATCGACCTGTCTGCACTCCGTCCGACCATCGCGTGCCCGCACCTGCCGGAGAACACCAAGACCATTGACGACCTCGGCCATATTGAGGTTCAGCAGTCGGTCATCGGTTCTTGCACCAACGGCCGCATCGACGATATGCGCGTTGCAGCCGAAATCCTCAAGGGCCGCAAGGTAAATCCGAATGTGCGCACCATCATCATCCCCGCAACACAGGAAGTTTACCTGCAGTGCATTGAGGAGGGTCTGACCAAGATCTTCATTCAGGCTGGCGCTATCGTTTCCACGCCGACCTGCGGCCCGTGCCTCGGCGGTCATATGGGTATCCTGGCGCACGGCGAGAAGGCGGTTTCCACCACCAACCGCAACTTTGTCGGCCGTATGGGTCATATCACCTCGGAAATTTATCTGGCAAGCCCGGCCGTCGCTGCCGCAAGTGCGGTAGCAGGCTATATCTGCGCACCGGACGACCTGAAGTAAGGGAGGAAACACATACCATGAACGCAAAAGGCAAGGTTTTCAAGTACGGCGATAATGTCGATACCGACGTTATCATCCCCGCACGTTATCTGAATATCGCAGACCCGAAGGAGCTGTCCACCCACGCAATGGAGGACATCGACGCGGATTTCGTCAAGAATATGCACCCGGGCGACATCGTTGTCGCGACCCGCAACTTCGGCTGCGGCTCCTCCCGTGAGCACGCACCGCTTGTTCTCCGTGAGAACGGCGTTTCCTGCGTTATCGCGTCCTCGTTCGCGCGTATCTTCTACCGCAACGCCATCAACATCGGTCTGCCGATCCTCGAGTGCGAGGCAGCGGCGAACGGCATTGATGCAGGCGACGAGGTAGAAGTAGACTTCGACACCGGCGTGATCACCGACGTTACCAAGGGCGAGAGCTGGCAGGCAGCTGCATTCCCGCCGTTTATCCAGAACATCATCAAGGCGGGCGGCCTGCTCAAGTCGCTCAAGGAGAGAGAGGCATAATCCCATGGAATACAATATTGCTGTTGTCAAGGGTGACGGCATCGGCCCGGAGATCGTATCCGAGGCTATGCTCGTGCTCGATAAGGTCGGCGAGAAGTTCGGCCACAAGTTCAATTTCCAGGAGGTCCTCGCAGGCGGCTGCTCGATCGACAAGAACGGCATCCCGCTGACCGATGAGACCATCGAGATCTGCAAGAATGCGGATTCCGTGCTGCTCGGCGCGGTAGGCGGCCCGAAGTGGGACGATGTTCCGAGCGCAAAGCGCCCGGAGAAGGCACTGCTCGGTCTGCGCGCCGCACTGGGTCTGTTCGTCAACCTGCGCCCGGCGCAGATGCACAAGGCACTTGCGGATGCGTGCCCGATCAAGCCTGAGATTATTGGTGACGGCTTCGACATTCTCGTTTGCCGTGAGCTGACCGGCGACGTTTACTTCGGCAAGCACTACCGCCGCGAGAGCGACAAGGGCTGGGGCGAGACCGGCGCGGACGACATGAACTACTCGGTTTATGAGGTAGAGCGCATCGGCCGCCGTGCTTTTGAGATGGCGATGAAGCGCAATAAGAAGGTCTGCTCGGTAGACAAGGCAAACGTGCTCGAAACCAGCCGCGTATGGCGCGAAACCATGCACCGCATCAAGGACGAGTACCCGGAGGTCGAGTACACCGATATGTACGTTGACAACTGCGCGATGCAGCTTGTCCGCAATCCGGGTCAGTTCGATGTTATCGTAACCGGCAACCTGTTCGGCGATATTCTGTCCGATGAGGCTTCCATGATCACCGGCTCCATCGGTATGCTGCCGTCCGCCTCCATGAACGAGAGCGGCAAGGGTATGTACGAGCCCATCCACGGCTCCGCGCCGGACATCGCGGGCAAGGGCATCGCGAACCCGATCGCGACCATCCTGTCGTGCGCGATGATGCTGCGCTACTCGTTCGGCCTCAAGGCCGAGGCAGACGCCATCGAAACCGCTGTTGAGAATGTCCTCAACGCAGGTCACCGCACCGCGGACATCGCCGCAAAGGGTGAGAAGGTACTGTCCACCTCCGAGATGGGTGCACTGATCCGCGAACAGCTTTAAGAATAATCAGGAATGAGTAATCCGTAATTATTACTCCGTGAATTTTTCCTATCAAGAAACCCGGTTGCGATTAGGCTGCAACCGGGTTTTTCGATAGTCTTGCGGCTTCGGTTTTTCGAAGCCGTTTTTGTTATATGGAGAAATCAGCTTTACGCGTTCTCGCTGTTTCTCTCGCTCTTGGCATAGCTCTTGAACGAGTGGATAACGATCGTCAGACCGAGCACGATCAGCAGTACCGCAAGGATAAGCTGCAGACCGTTTGCGATGAATACCGCGCCCCAAGTGGTCTCACCGGCCGGAATAGCCGTTGAGGCGGCAGCAGAGATCGCCTTTACCATAGCGAGGAAACGCTGCACCAGCGCGGTGAAGGTAACACACAGCATGATGATCAGCGGCGGGAAGATCATCTTGTTGCTGCGGCCGGTAACCTTGAGGAATACGCAGAGCGTGATGAGCACCAGAGCGCTCAGCAGCTGGTTGGCAGAACCGAACAGCGGCCAGATATTGGCGTAGCCGATCTTGGTGAGCAGGAAACCAAATGCCAGCGTGATAACCGTGGAGAAATATACGTTGCAGAACAGCTTGCGCCAGCCCTCGGCATGCTCCATGTCATCGACGGAGAACAGCTCCTGAAAGCTCATGCGGCCGATACGCGCAACCGCGTCCAGACTGGTCAGCGCCAGTGCGGAAACACACATGGTCATAAATGCAGTGGCAACATAAACCGGAACGCCGAACATCTCGAAGAAGCCTGCGACACCGCTGCTGAATACCTGGAACGGCGTGCCCGCTGCCGGCGTACCGTCAGCTGCTGCAGCAGCACCGGCAACGCACAGTGCCAGAACAGCCAGCAGGCTTTCCAGCACCATTGCGCCATAGCCAACCTTGGGCATGTCCTTTTCGTTCTCGATGGTCTTGGAGGACGTACCCGAGGAAACCAGGCTGTGGAAACCGGAAACCGCACCGCATGCAACGGTTACAAACAGGATCGGGAACATCGTACCGAGCTTCTCATTGGTAAAACCGGTGAATACCGGCAGGTTCATAGTCGGATGTGCAACAACCAGACCGACAACTGCGCCTGCGATCATGCAGATGAACATGAAGGTGGTCATGTAGTCGCGCGGCTGCTTGAGCAGCCACATCGGAAGGACAGCGGCGAAGAAGATATAAACGAAGGTGATATAGCTCCATGCTGCCTTGCCGAAGATAAGCGGGCAGTTCATGCCGATTGCAAAGGAGGCAACGATGCACACAATGCCGACAACGGCTTCCTTCCAGCCGGTCAGGTTAAACTTTTTCTGGATAAGGCCGAGCACAACCGCGAATACCATAAACATGATGGAGATCATGCCTGCCGCACCGTTGGTGGTTGCGGCAGCAGCCAGCTCGGTAACGCCTGCGTCAGTGACAGTGTAGGCGTTGAATGTGCCCGCAACCATATCTGCGAATGCCGCAACAACGATGCAGCAGAAGATCCACGAGAAAATCAGGAACAGCTTGCGGCCGGTTTTGCCGATGTACTTCTCAATCAGCATACCCATCGACTTGCCCTTGTTCTTAACCGAAGCGTACAGTGCGCCGAAGTCGGCTACCGCGCCGAAGAATACGCCGCCGATCAGCACCCACAGCAGTACCGGCAGCCAGCCGAACGCCGCAGCCTGAATTGCGCCGGTTACAGGGCCTGCGCCCGCGATGGAGGAGAACTGGTGACTGAATACCGTCCAGCCGTTGGTCGGTACAAAGTCCTTGCCGTCATTAAATTCAACGGCAGGCGTCTTGGCTTTCGGGTCGATACCCCATTTGTTCGCCAGCCAGCGTCCGTAGAAAACGTACGCGCCGAACAGAACAACAGCCGCGATCAGCACAATTACAAGTGTGTTCATGTTTTTTCGTCTCTTTCTTGAAATGATTTGCGATTCCGCAGCCAAAGGTACGCAAAAAAGCCTTCGTCCATGCAGGAGGATCACGAAGATGATCCTGCAAAGACGAAGGCATATACATTATTGCTGTATTTACTTCCGCGTTACCACTTTGCTTGCCGACAGTACGCTGCCGACCTCTCATTGCCGCCCGGTACCGCATTCTTCCGGAGGGCTTTTCCTGTTAACGGTGGATATCCGGCCTCGACTACTCGGCATTGCCTTTGATCGAAGCTGCTCGCAGGGGATAGCGAACCCGTGCCTTGCTGCCGTCTTGCACGACCGACGGCTTTCTGTGAGCGGTGATACGGATACGTCATGTCCTGTTCAAAGCATTTGGCTGCTGAACAATTCGTATAATAGACCTCTTTTTGCCGTTTGTCAACCGGACAGGAGACGAAAAATGCAATTTGGGCAACACCTGCAAATCCGGCAGTATTGATAAATAAAAATTTGTTTATTTTTTAACGGCGTATCAGATACAGCAAGATTCTATACTTGACAAATGCATTTTACACGGCTTATACTGATATTATATAAAAGACAAGCAAGGGTGCTGTGATGAGCGGCTGAGAGGGCGAGAAACCCAACCTTTTGAACCTGTTGGTTAATGCCATTGTAGGGAAGCTGTCGCATTGCTGGGATTGAGTGCTTCGGTTTTGCCGCAGGGTGAAAACGAGGCGTTTTTTATTTTCCCGGCAGCGATGATAAAATTGGAGGGAACAGGAATGAAAACAGTGCTTACCATTGCCGGTTCGGACTGCTCCGGTGGTGCAGGTGTACAGGCCGATCTGAAAACCATGGCGGCACACGGCGTGTTCGGCATGAGCGTTATCGTATCAGTCGTAGCGGAAAACACCGCACGCGTGATCGACATTCAGGACATCAGTCCCCGGATGATCGAGGAGCAGATTGACGCGGTGTTTGAAGACATCGTGCCGGATGCGGTTAAAATCGGCATGCTGTCCTCGCCGGAGTGCATGAAGGCGGTAGCCGGCAAGCTGGCACAGTACAAGCCGGCGCACATCGTGATTGATCCGGTGATGTTCGCCAAAAACGGTGATCCACTGATGGATCCGGCGTCTGTCGGCACACTTATTGAGACCGTGCTGCCGTTTGCTGAGGTGCTGACTCCGAACGTACCGGAGGCGCAGTATCTGGCAGATATGGAAATCCGCACGCCCGAGGACATGGAGGAGGCAGCACGCCGCATCTATGCCAAGGGCTGCAGGAACGTGCTCGTCAAGGGTGGCAAGAACATCGCAGGTGCGGTGGATGTACTATTTGACGGCGAGACCTGTCACCGCATTGAGATTGAGCAGATCAACACCACCAGCACGCACGGCACGGGCTGCACACTGTCCTCTGCGATCGCATCCAATCTGGCGCTTGGCCACAGCGTGCCCGAGGCGGTAAAGCTGTCTAAAGAGTACGTCACCGACGCTATCCGTCATGCACCCGGTCTGGGGCATGGCTGCGGTCCGCTTAATCATTTTTGCCGTATTTTTTCGGAGGAGTGAAAGACAATGAAAAAGAATTCTATCCGTAAACTGACCATTGCAGGCGTTCTCGTCGCAGTTGCAGTCGTTGGCAGCCTGTTTTCCATACCGGTGCTTGGCGCAAAGTGCTCGCCGGTGCAGCATATGGTAAATGTGCTCGGCGCCGTTCTGCTGGGCCCGTGGTACGCGCTCGGCATGGGCTTTGCAGCAGCACTGATTCGCAATGTGCTCGGCTTGGGAAGTCTGCTGGCATTCCCCGGCTCGATGATTGGTGCGCTGCTGTGCGGTCTGGCCTACAAGGCCTGCCCGAAGCTGCCGGTCGCTTACGTTGGTGAGGTATTCGGCACCGGCATTCTCGGCGGTCTGGCTTCCTACCCGATTGCCGCATTCGTGATGGGCAATACCAAGGCAGCTCTGTTCACCTTTGTGCCGTCCTTCCTCGTGTCCACTGCGGTAGGTGCGGCGATTTCGGTTCTGGTGCTGAGCGCCCTCAAGCGCACGCATGTTCTCAGCGCACTGGAAGGTGCTAAGCATTGATCGATACTATTAAAGCCGTTCTCGAAAACACGCAGAACCGCACACCGATGGTGCATTCCATCACCAATAATGTTACCATCAACGACTGCGCGAATATCATCCTTGCGGCAGGCGGCACGGCCATTATGGCGCAGGATGAGCGTGAGGTCGAGGAGATTACCTCGCACGCACAGGCACTTGTAATCAACATGGGCGCTGTCCGTGCACAGGAGGCCATGCTGCGTGCAGCCAAAATTGCAAAGCGCAACGGCCGTCCGGTCGTGCTCGATCCGGTAGCCGCCGGTGCCAGCACGCTCCGGCGTGAAATGTGTTCTCGCCTGTTGAGCGAAAATCTTGTTTCGGTCATTCGCGGCAATGCATCCGAGGTGCGGGCGCTCGCCGCAGGAGCCGAGCAGGAGACCGGCGTGGAAGCCAGTGCGCTCGACAGCGTGACCGAGGACAATTTACAGGAATCCGCAGCGTGGCTGCGGTCGTTCAGCCGCCGGACCGGAGCTGTCGTCATGCTCACCGGCGCGATGGATGTAATTACCGATGGAACCCGTACCGCAGTGGTACGCGGCGGCAGTGCGTATCTGCGGCGGATTACCGGCGCAGGCTGTATGCTCACCTCACTGACCGGCGTGTACTGCGGTGCGAATCCAGATATATTGTTAGAAGCCGCAGTCACTGCATCGGAGGTGATGAAGCATTGCGGAGAAACAGCCGAGGCGCGTGTGCGTAAAGAGATGGAGGGCACCGCTTCCTTTCGTACGCGCCTGATCGACGCAGTAAGTCTGCTGAATGCGGACGAACTGACGACGAACCTCTGTTTGCAGATTCTGTAAGCAGAAAAATGCTGCCGGCAGAATTTTGCCGTCAGTCTTAGGAAAATCATCAACATACTTTCATTGGGGGTACCACCTTGAACAACAAAACCACCGAAAGACTGCTTGCCGCAACGCAGGACATCTGGGAAGGCTATTTGAACCATCCGTTTGTCCACGGTATTGCCGACGGCAGCCTCGACATTCAAAAATTTCGTTTTTATCTTCTGCAGGATTATGTTTACCTGTTTGATTACGCAAAGGTGTTCGCGCAGGGCGTTGTCAAGTCCCGCGATCCCGAGATCATGCGTGTATTCGCAACCTCGGTGGCGAATATTCTCGGCGGTGAGATGAACATTCACCGCGGCTACATGAACCGTCTCGGCATCACCGAGGAGGACGCAGAGCGCGTCAAGCCATCGCTGAATAACGAGTCTTACACATCCTACATGCGCGCTGTTGCAGCCGAGGAAGGTCCGGCGGAGATTATGGCGGCTGTGCTTTCGTGTGCACTCAGCTATGAATACATCGCCAAGTGGATCGTCGCCAACTACCCGAACGCCGATCAGCATGAGTTCTACGGTGAATGGGTGCAGGGCTACGCATCCGAGGACTATGCGGCAGAAAACCGCAAGCTGGTCGCTTATATGGAGCGTCTGAGTGAGGGCTATACCGAGTCGCAGCTTGCGCGTCTGACCGATATTTTCGTCGCGTGCTCGCGCTACGAGAGCATGTTCTGGGACATGGCCTGGAACGAGGCGATGTAAGCTATGCTGGAGTTTCAGAGCGTCGTTTTTCAGTACGACAGTGAGGATTTTAACATCATTGACGGTCTGTCCTTCCATCTTGAGAAGGGAGAATTTGTGTCGGTCATCGGGCCGTCCGGCTGCGGCAAATCCACGATTTTCCGCCTGACCAACCAGCTTCTGCCGCGCAGGAGCGGCGAGATTCTGGTAGACGGCAAGAGCATTGACGGACGGCGCGGCTACTGCGGCTACATGCCGCAGCGCGACCTGCTGTTTCCGTGGCGCACGGTGAACGAAAACCTGCGTCTGCCGATGGAGATTCGCGGCGGCATTTCCCGCGCGGAGATGGACAAGCGTGCAGCGGAAACGCTCGAGCACGTCGGTTTGGCTGGCTGGGGCGACAAGCGCCCGGAGGAGCTTTCCGGCGGCATGCGTCAGCGTGCGGCATTCGCGCGTACGCTGCTGACCGGCTCGGAACTGCTGCTGCTCGATGAACCTTTTTCCGCGCTCGACTTTCTCACGCGCATCACTATGCAGGAGTGGTTGCTCGACCAATGGGAGCAGGACAGCAAGACCGTCCTGTTCATCACTCACGATGTAGAGGAGGCTATTTTCCTGTCCGGCCGTGTTCTGGTCGTGGAGGATACACCAATCCGCAAGCTGCACTCGTTTGAGGTGCCTGCACCGTATCCGCGCACGCGTGCGTGCCTGACCGACCCGAAGATGCTTGAGTTGAGAGAAAATCTGATTTCTCTGCTCAGAAAAGAGGTGCAGGCATGAAAAAGAATGCAAATCTGCCCGCACTGATCTTTATGTTCGCGCTGCTCATCGTCTGGCAGTGCATAGCCATGGGCATGAATGCGGCCTACATTCTGCCGTCGCCGACACAGGTGCTTGTGCGCCTGTGGGAGCTGCGCAAACCGCTGTTCACCGCACATCTGCCGGCCACCATGCTGTGTACCGGAGTCGGCCTTGCGATCTCGATCGCGCTCGGTCTGCTGCTCGCCATCGTAATGGACGCGAGTCCGTCGGCGGAGAAAATGCTGTACCCGCTCATCGTCGCTTCACAGACCATTCCGACAACCGCACTTGCGCCGCTGTTTGTGCTCTGGTTCGGCTACACGATCTGGAGCAAGGTGCTCGTCACCGTGCTCATCACGTTCTTCCCGATCGCGATGACCGTATTTGACGGCTTCCGCTCGGCGAAGACCGATATGGTCGATATGCTCAAGACCTTCGGCGCAGGCAAGAAGGAAATTTTCCTCAAGCTGAAGATTCCGGCAGCGCTGCCGTACTTTTTCTCGGCGCTCAAAATGGCGATCCCGATGTCGATCATCGGAGCTGCGATCGGCGAGTGGCTGGGCGCACAGGCGGGTCTCGGCTATTTCAGCCGCCGCATGATGACGCAGCTGGACGGCGCCGGCGTGTTTGCACCGATCGTACTGCTGAGCGTGGTTGCGATGATCGCAGTAGGCATTGTAAGCTGGCTGGAAAAGAAAATTATCACCTGGCGCAGCAGCTTATAACCTTGATAACACAATTTTAAGAAAAAGCGAAATTTTTGTTCTAACATAAGGAGAAAATCATATATGAAAAAGCGTATTCTTGCACTTCTGGCAGCAGGCACCATGCTGCTGACCGGCTGCGGCGCACAGAACGCCGCACAGTCTGATGCGGCAAAAAGCGGCAGCGATGATCTGCAGCACCTGACCGTTGTGCTCGACTGGTATCCGAATGCCCTGCATGCATTCCTGTACGAAGCGCAGGAGAAGGGTTACTTCGCAGAGGAAGGCCTGGATGTGGATATCCAGTCTCCGGCAGGCGTAAACGATGCCATGAGCATGGTTGCCGCCGGCAAGGCAGACATTGGTCTGTATTATCAGCAGGATGTCATTCAGGCTCGTGCTGAGCAGGATGTGCCGATTAAGTCCATCGGTGCAGTGGTTCAGGGTCCGCTGAACATCATCCTGTCGCTCAAGGACAAGAACATCACTACGCCGAAGGATCTGGAGGGCAAGACTGTCGGCTACGCGGGCACCGAGCTTTCCGAGGCACTGGTCCGCAGCATCATGCAGTCCAACGGTGCCGATCCGAACAGCGTGAACATGGTTGACGTTGGCTTCGACCTGATGAGCTCGATGACCACCGGCAACGTCGATGCAACCATCGGCTGTCTGGTCAACCACGAGGTACCGCAGATGGAGAAGGAAGGCTTCGAGGTCAATTACTTCTTCCCGGATGATTACGGTGTGCCGAAGTATTACGAAGGTATTTTCCTCGCAAGCGATGATATGATTGCGAACAATTCCGATACGCTGAAGGGCTTCCTGCGCGCTTGCAGCAAGGGCTTTGAGGACTTCAAGAGCAACACCGACGATGTTCTGCAGGTTCTGCTCGACAATCAGGATGAGGCAAACTTTGCACTCGACCCGGATGTAGAGAAGAAGTCCTGTGAGACGCTGCTGCCGCTCATGGAGACCGAGGACGCGAAGTTCCTCTCTCAGACCGAGCAGTGCTGGCAGGAAAATATTGACTGGATGTACGATCAGGGCCTGATCGCAGAGAAGCCGGATGTTTCCGACGTTATGGTAAACCTCGACTTCTAAAAATACGCATATAGAACAGGGGACAGAGCATTGGCTCTGTCCCTTTTGTATTATCCGTCCAGCTTGTCGATCATCTCGCGCATTGTGTTCGCAGAACGCTGCAGCTGTGCCAGTTCTTCCTCGGAGAGCGGCATATCCAGCACAGCTTCCGCGCCGTTTCGTCCGACAATAGTCGGCACACCCAGACAGATACCGTCCACGCCGTAGTGTCCGTAAATCATCGAAGTGACCGGCAGCACGGAATGTTCATTGCGTACAATGGCCTCCGCGATACGCCGCACCGCCATGCCAATACCGTAATAGGTTGCGCCTTTGCTGTCGATAATCTGATACGCTGCATCGCGCACATGCTCGTAAATGCGGGAAAGCTCATCTGCCGGCTTGGTGATGCCGGCAATGCGGCAGTAATCGTCCAGATCGGCACCGGAGATATTAGCGCTCGACCATACCGCCAGCTCGCTGTCGCCGTGCTCGCCAATGATGAACGCATGCACGTTGCGGCTGTCCACGCCAAGCCGCTGTCCGAGCAGATACTTGAGCCGCGCGGTATCCAGCACGGTACCGGAACCGAGTACACGTCCGGCAGGGAAGCCGCTCAGCTGCTGCGCCAGACAGGTCAGCACATCGACCGGATTGGACACAACCAGCAGAATCGCCTCACGATTGACTGCCGTAAGCTGTGCGATGACGGAGGACAGGATGCCTTTATTTCGTCCGAGCAGCTCCAAACGGCTTTCGCCGGGCTTCTGGTTTGCGCCTGCCGCAATGATGATAAGACCGCATTCGGCGAGGTCAGCATAGTCTCCGGCCATGACGCGGCACGGCTTGCTGAACGCCACACCATGATTGATGTCCGCAGCTTCACCGATAGCCTTGTCGCGGTTCATATCCACGAGTACCAGATCGGAGAACAATCCGGAAACCGCCAATGTGTATGCGCAGGTCGCGCCGACAAAGCCCACGCCGATCACGCCGCATTTTTGAATATTCGTCATATTGGATACACTCCTTCTGCGAGTAGTATATCCGTTTTGTTGTTGGAAAACACATGGCTTTGTGCTATACTTATACTGTATTTTTACAGGCAATATCAGTTCAGGAGGATAGAACTATGAATAAATGGTTACGCGCTGTCTGCGTCGGCGCGGCTACCGCTGCCATGCTGACCGCTTCGGCCTTTGCGGCAAATTATACGAATTGTGCAGATTCACTGCACGAAATGGGGCTGTTTCAGGGCACGCAGAACGGCTATGACCTCGACCGCACGCCGACCAGGGCGGAAGCGGCTGTCATGCTGGTGCGTCTGCTCGGCAAGGAGGATGAGGCCAAGGCGCTGACGTATACTGCACCGTTTACCGATCTCAAGGGATGGGAAAAGCCGTATGTGCAGTATCTGTACAGCAACGGTCTGGCGAATGGCACGAACCGGACGACCTTCAATCCGACCGGCAAGTGCACCGCGCAGATGTACGCGGTGTTCCTGCTGCGTGCGCTCGGCTACTCGGATACGGCGGATTTCAGCTATGCGAACGCGATAGAGACTGCTCGTGAGCAGGGTATTTACGACACCGGTATCATCAACGTACAGAATTTCCTGCGCGACGATGCTGCAGCGGCAAGCTACACGGTGCTGTCCGTTTCGCCGAAGAACAGTGAAGGCACGCTGCTCGATCAGCTTGTCAGCGAAAACGCGATAACCGAAGCGGACGCGAAGCGGTATCAGAGCCTGTTTTCAAGCTATGCACAGTACCGCGAGGCAACCGCCGGTATGGATGCTCTGCTGCATTACTCGGTCAACAGCGAGTTTGCGTCTCCGGCGGCTGTGACCCATGACGGCAGGACGGTCATGCAGGTGCAGACGAGCGAGACCACCGTGTTCGACCGCGAGAAGAACGAACTGCTCACCGACCGCAAAATGACGCTTTCCGCGCCGAATACATCGGATAAGCAGCTGCTGACGCAGAGTTATCTGTCGGACGGTGCGTTGTACCACAAGCTGAACGGATCGTGGTCGGCAGAGCTGGTGACTGCCGCTGAGCAGGAGGGCCTTGCCGCGATGTATGGCCGCGTACCGCTGGTATGTGTCGATTCGCTGAGTCAGCGTGCAGGCAGCTGGACCATTATCTGTGCCGATACGCCGAACGCGTACACCGAACTGCTCTGGTCGGTCGAAAGTGCAATGGGCGATTTAGACGAAGCCGTTCGGCTGCAGCCGACCACGGTAACGCAGTCGGTCAGCGGCGGTACGATTCGCAGGCAGAGTGTTTCCGCAGCCTTCACGCTGGACGGCATGACGGCAGAGCCTGTTATCATCAGCACACTGGACAAAACCGGTGCAGATGCTGTGCTGAACGCGCTCAAGTAAACGCATAAGTTCCGCCTTTTTCGCATATTTGTGTGATACGGAGGTGCGGAGATGGAGAGACGGCTGAAATGCGGCGTTTGCGCCGCGGCGGCACTGGCGCTGGTGCTGTGCTTTAGCATGGAGCAGAAAACCCGTGCAATGCAGACGGCAGGGAACGCTCAAACCACGCTCGTCATTGATGCCGGACACGGCGGCTTCGACGGCGGCGCGGTCGGCGCGGATGGAACCGCCGAGCAAGATATCAATTTGAGCATTGCAAAACGGGTGCAAGTGCTGGCGAATTTCTTCGGTGTGCCGACTGCTATGACGCGGCCGGATGAAAATGCACTTGATTACAATCCTTCCCGCACGGTGCGAGAGAACAAAATCGCAGATATCAAGGCACGGGAAAAGCTGGTAAACAGCATTCCGTCACCGGTGTTCCTGAGCATTCACCTGAATAAATTCAGCGACGCGCAGTACCACGGCGCCCAGGTGTTTTACTCGACAGGGAATGTGCAGGGCAAGCCGCTGGCCGAGCAGATACAGCAGTGCCTGATTGACGGCTGCGACCCATTGAATCATCGCAAGGCTGAACAGGCAGACAGCGCCATCTATCTGATGAAAAAGCTGGACTGCCCGGCGGTTATTATCGAATGCGGCTTTCTGTCCAATCCGGCCGAAGAAGCGCGGCTGCGGGACGAAGCCTATCACAAACAACTTGCTGCCGCCGTGATCTGCGGATATTTACGCAGCCAGAGCGGTATGTAACGGAGGAAATATGAAGCAAAAGACAGTTTTTCTGTGCGGTGACTGCGGATATGAAAGTCCGAAATGGTACGGCAAATGTCCGTCCTGCGGCGCATGGAACACCATGAGCGAATTCAAGGAGAAGCCGGTTTCGGCGGCACGCGGCACGAATACATTTCAGCGCGGCGAATCGCGGCCGACTCTGCTCAAGGATATTGATACCGGAGACGAAAGCCGGTTCCATTCTGGAATCGGTGAACTCGACCGCGTTCTCGGCGGCGGCGCTGTACACGGCTCGTTTGTGCTGGTCGGCGGTGAGCCGGGCATCGGCAAATCCACGCTGCTGCTGCAAATGTGTCAGGAAATGTGCAAAAATGCCCGCGTGCTCTATGTTTCGGGCGAGGAATCGCTCAAGCAGATCAAAATTCGTGCGGCACGCCTGCACATTTCTTCACCCGAGCTGTACATCCTTGCCGAGACCGACATGGAGCAGATCATCAACGAAACCGAGCTGCTCGAGCCGGATATTCTAATCGTGGACTCTATCCAGACGGTCTATAAGCGCGATTTAACTGCCGCTCCCGGCGGTACGACCCAGATCAAGGAATGCGCGATGAGTCTGATGCAGTACGCGAAGAATCGCAACGTGACGATTTTTATTGTTGGTCATGTCAACAAAGAGGGTACGCTGGCAGGCCCAAAAATCCTTGAGCACATGGTGGACTGCGTGCTGTATTTCGAAGGGGAATCCGCAGGTCCGTTCCGCTGTCTGCGTGCGGCGAAAAACCGCTACGGCTCAACCAATGAAATCGGCGTGTTTGAAATGAGCGATCACGGTTTGCTCGAGGTGCAGAATCCGTCTGCGGCTATGCTGGCCGGTCATCCGCAGGGTGCGTCCGGCAACTGCATTGCCTGCGTGATGGAGGGCAGCCGTCCTCTGCTCGCCGAGGTGCAGGCACTTGCTGCGAAAACGCAGTTTGGTGTGCCGCGCCGCACCGCTGCCGGCGTGGACTACAATCGCATGGTGCTGCTGCTCGCCATTCTGGAAAAACGCTGCGGGCTGTTTCTGTCGTCGAGCGATGTGTATGTCAACGTCGTCGGCGGCATGCGGCTGGACGAGCCTGCTGTGGATTTGCCGATGGTGCTGGCAATCGCATCCAGCTTTCGGGACAAGCCGCTGCCGGAAGGCGTCATGAGCTTCGGCGAGGTCGGCCTGACCGGCGAGCTGCGTGCGGTGTCCAATCCGGGACAGCGTATCAATGAGGCATACCGCCTTGGTTTCCACACCTGCATCATGCCTATGCAGGATGTGGACGAGGACCTGCTGCAGAAAATGAATATCGTGCGTGCGAAAACCGTTGGTGACGCGATTCGTGCCGTATTGTAAGCATAATTTTCACCTCCTCTCCGCAGACTAAACTCAGTTTGCGTCAGGGGAGGTTTTGCATTTGGAGAATAAGATCCGCGCGGTGCTGCTTACGACGGCAGCTGTGCTGACGGCAATGCTGTTCTGGTCGTGGAAGCACCGTCCGCCGGAGGCGGTTTTGGTACGCACAGTGGCCGCCGAAACGCAGGATATCTACAATAGTGTGACGATTTTCGGTACGGTCGAGTCCGCAGAGAGCACAGCGGTTTGTCCGGCGAAAAATGGTGTAGTAAGTGCAGTGTATGCCGCAACAGGCGACACCGTGCAGAAGGGTGATATTCTGTGCACGCTGACTGACATCGGCAGATCGCAAACAGCTGCGGATTACTGGCAGACCGCACAGAGCGTGTTTGCAATTTCCGGCACGGTGAACACTGTCACTGCCGAGGACGCTCACGCGCTGTATGCGCCGATGGACGGTACTGTGCTGACTGTTCCGCAGGCGGGCGAGAGTGTATCGGCCGATATGCCGTGCATACAAATTGCGAATCCGGATAAGCTGCGCGTGCGTGCGCAGTCTCCCGAGCTATATGCAGGAGAGCTTGCTGTCGGGCAGCGCGCTAACATCACATTTTCGGCAGTGGACGGCACCTTTCACGCCGGATTAACCGCAATTGCTCCTGCGGCTGTGAAAACCTTTAGTCTGACAAACGAAGATGCCGAAGCAACCGTTGAGGTGCTGCTTGATTTGAACGGCTCAACCGAAAATCTGCGCCCCGGATATTCCGCGACCGTTAAGGTATTCACAGACCATCGAGACGGTGCTGCGGTTGTACCATATGAAGCAATTTGCCAGCGCGGAGAACAAGAGTTTGTATTCTGCGTGCAGGACGGCCATGCCGTGCAGTGCGCGGTACAGACCGGCTATCTGCTCGAGGATACGGTTGAAATTATAGACGGCTTGCCGACAGGTGTATCGGTCATTCTGTCGCCGCCCGATGAATTGACTGACGGTGATCCGGTGGAGGTACAGACATGAGACTGCGGGATATTCTGTCACTGGCGGCGCATAATCTGCGGGAAAGTCCGCTGCGGACGGCACTTTGCGCGCTTTCTGTTGCGGTTGGAAGCGGTGCACTGCTGCTTATCCTTTCCATTGGTCTGTATGGGCGAAAACAGGTGGACGTCGGTTTGCAGACACTCGGCGTCAGCGGTTTATCGGTGTACACGGAAAGCGGACACGCGGGAACGATACTCTCGGCAGCACTGGCGGATGAGATAGAGCAGGATGTGGACGGCATTCGCACGCTGATGCCGATCAAGGCGCAGAGCGGCACCGTGCGCGTCGGACACACAACTGAGCACGCGGTACTTCTCGGTGCAGACGAACGGCTCGGTGAAGTCATGCAAATGGAGATGCTGGCAGGTACACTGCCGAACGCATGGCAGTGTGCAAACGCTGAGCCAGTTGCCGTGGTCGGCGATGATCTGGCACAGACGCTGTACAGACGGACAAATATCACCGGACGGCAGATTCGGCTAAAGGTAAACGGCACCGACCGGTATTTCACGGTGTGCGGTGTTGTGCGGGCACAGACGGGGGCATTCGGCGGAATGCTGTCGGCGGTTGCACCGCATCTGGTCTATGTGCCGTATGCGTGTATCGCGTCGCAAACCGAACGCACGGATCAAGTGTTTGTGCAGTGCATTTCGCAGACAGATACTGCTTCGGTCAGCTCTCAGATCGAAAAGTACCTGACCGATCGACAGCAGGTGCGCGGCGTGCATGTACAGAATATGTCGGGTGCGGTGCAGACCGTACAGCAGCTTGCCGAAATGGGAATCGGCCTGTTTGCCGCCGTCGGTACGGTGACACTGTTTGTCGCGCTCATCGGTGTGATGGGAAGCATGCTGGCTGCCGCTCACGAGAAAACAGGGGAGATCGGCATTCTGCTGGCGCTCGGCGCACAGCCGCATGATATTCGCCGGACATTTCTCCTGCAGGCTGTGCTGCTGTGCCTGTTCGGCGGAATCGTCGGTCTGGCAGCCGCAGGTGCGCTCCTGCACTTCGGAGCAGCACTGCTCCTGCCGGAAGGCCGTGTGTTTGCCGGATTGCTGATACTTTCCACACTCAGCGGAGCCGCTGCCGGACTGCTCCCGGCGGTTCGTGCGGCCGCTCTCAATCCAATCGACGCAATATGCAAATAACTCTTTTCTTTCGCCTTTATTTGTGCTATCATTAACAGTGACAAATAACGAATAGGGCGACTGTACCGTAGAAAGGGATGGAGTTTGCATGCGCCATATTATTGATTTATGTGATTTAACGGAAAAAGAATTTTCCGATCTGTACAAGTTGGTCAGCAATATTATCGACCGACCGGAGGGTTATGTAGATGCCTGCCGCGGCAAGGTGCTGGGCAGCCTGTTTTATGAACCTTCTACCCGTACCAACCTGTCGTTTTCCACCGCGATGATGAGACTGGGCGGCAGTGTTGTCGGTTTTTCTGATCCGAACGCCACTTCTGCGTCTAAGGGCGAAACACTCAAGGATACTATTAACATGGTATCCAGCTATGCGGATATGATCGTCATGCGCAACCCGCGAGAGGGCGCAGCCAAGGTAGCTTCATTGTACTCGTCTGTGCCTGTCATCAATGCCGGCGACGGCGGTCATCTGCACCCGACCCAGACACTTGCCGATATGATTACCATTCTGCGTATGCGCGGCTCTGCTGACGATATGAAGATTGGTCTGTGCGGTGATTTGAAGTACGGCCGTACCGTGCATTCTCTGCTGCATTTTCTGCAGCGGTATCATAATGTACAGTTTTACCTGATCGCACCTGATGCACTCAAGCTGCCGGACTATATGGTAAAATTCCTGAAAGACAACAATATGCCGTTCTGCGAGGTAGACAGCATTGATGAAGTTCTGCCCGAGCTGGATGTGCTGTACATGACTCGCATTCAGCGCGAGCGCTTTGTCACGGCAGAGGAGTACGCAAACCTTGAAGGCAATTATCAGCTGACAGCTGAGAAGATGAAGCGCGCCAAGAAGGACATGCTGGTACTTCATCCGCTGCCGCGTGTTGATGAGATTGCACAGGACGTGGATGATGATCCGCGTGCGGTCTACTTCCGCCAGGCGCGGTTCGGCATGTTCGGCCGTATGGCACTGCTGTTGACGCTGTCCAAGCTGCCGTTCGAGCGTGCCGGTCATCATGAAATCGGTGCAGATCCCGGCATCCGCTGCTCCAACCACAAGTGCATTACGCGAAGCGAGCTGTATGTACCGCTGCACGGCAAGGTCGGTGACCGCTGTCCGTACTGCGATGCCGCGCTGGAGATGCAGCTGTAATAAAAAAAGAGTCTGTTGCAGAACAGGTCCGCAAAGAACGCAGGGACGAAAAGTCGCATAAGGCATTTCGTCCCTGCGTTTGTTTTCAAAAATGGGTGGTTTGGTCTTGTTTCACACCTAATCATAAAGCAAAAAGACGAGTAAGCAATCCCTTTCAGGGAAACTTACCCGTCTTTTCTTACGCACTATTTTGCAGCGCGCCCTTTTATATTACTTATCGCTGTTTTTCGGCTGTTTTACAGGCACACGCTCACCGTTCGGCCGGATTTCCGCCAGCGGATTCCTTGCCGCAGCTTCGCGCATGTTTTCATTCTCGATGTGGGTGTAGATCATGGTCGTATCCACACTCGAGTGACCAAGAATGCTTTGCAGTGTGCGGATATCCACGCCGTTCTGGTACATGAGCGTTGCCGCTGTGTGACGCAGCTTGTGCGCAGAGTATTTTTTGGGGTCGAGTCCGGCTTGACCGATATATTTCTTTACCAGCCACTTGACCGTCTGTACGTTAATACGGTTGCGCTTTTTGCTGACAAACAGCGCGTCCGCGTCCTGCTCGTTCGGCTCCAGGCGTTTGGGCAGATACTGTTCGAGCGCGGCAAGACACGCATCATTGAGAAATACCGTCCTCTGCTTGCCGCCCTTACCGAGCACGCGCACGGTATCGTCCTTGAAGTCGGTCAGATTCAGTCCGACCAGTTCGGAAACACGCATGCCGCAGTTAAGGAAAAACGTCAGGATGCAGTAATCTCGCTCGGCATACGGGCCGGTGACGGATTCCAGAAGCCGCACGCTGTCGTCCGTTGTAAGATAAGTCGGCAGAGATTTACGGACAGTCGGCGCTTCCAGGCCGCTGACCGGATTGACCTCTAAAACATGCTGTTTATCGGTCAAATACCGGAAAAATGCGCGTATCGCAGAGACCTTGCGTGCACGCGAGTTGACACTCAATCCGTAATTGGTGTGGTTGCTGTTCTGCTGCGTTGGGCGGCTCTGCGCCATGTATTCCAGATAATCATAGGTGTCCGACAGCGTGATATCACGGATAAAATCCAGATCAATGTCGCTGATGTCGATCTCATCAAGCGGAAGATTTTTATCGACTGCGCCTTTGTTGTGCTTGAGTACGCGAAAAAACAGCCGCAGATCAAGATAATACTCGTGTGCGGTTTTTGCAGATTTGCCGCGTATTGTGGAAATATAGGTTAAAAAATCCCGCAAAACGCGCGGTGCGTCTGCGGCGTATTCGTTCATCGGCTTGTCCATTGCTGCGCTCTCCTCGCCTGCTGTGATGCTGTATTTATTATAACGCATTCTGCAATTTGCGTCAAACTTGCAATTTCCGGAAAAACAACGTATAATAAAGCCAACAACTTAATGGAAGGGGCATGGCTGATGAGCCGAATTTCTATTCAGCGCGGAGATATTACTCAATGCACGACCGATGCGATCGTAAACGCTGCCAACACGTCCCTGCTGGGCGGCGGTGGTGTGGACGGTGCCATTCATCGAGCGGCAGGACCGGAGCTGCTGGCGGAATGCCGCACGCTCGGCGGCTGTCGGACCGGCGAAGCCAAAGCAACACGAGCATACCGTCTGCCATGTCGGTATGTTATTCATACGCCGGGACCGATCTGGCGCGGCGGACATGCGGGTGAGGCGGTACTGCTGGCAGGCTGCTATCAAAACTGCCTGCGCATTGCATCTGAATTAAATTGCAAAACCGTGGCGTTTCCGTCCATCAGCACCGGTGTGTATCGCTTTCCGCTGAATCGTGCCGCTGAAATCGCTATCCGTACGATTGAGGAATATCTTTCAACTCATGCAGAAATTGAGCAGGTAAGCATGATCTGCTTTGATGGAACCACGCTTTCGGCGTATCAAAACGCGCTTTCTGAACGGGAGGCTAACCATGTCTAAAAATCCGAATCAAAAGCTGAAGCTGCTGTATTTATACCAAATCCTGCTGCAGCGAACGGATGAGAACCATAAACTCACCACAGATGAACTGCGTGCGGCGCTCGAGCGCTGCGGCATTACCGCTGAGCGCAAAAGCATTTATTCGGACATCGAAGCACTCCAGAATTTTGGTCTGGATGTAATTTGTCAGAGAGGTACCGGCGGCGGCTATTACGTCGCGTCACGCGAATTTGAACTGCCTGAGCTCAAGCTGCTCGTGGATGCAATCCAGTGCTCCCGCTTTATCACCGAGAAAAAGTCCAACGAGCTCATCGGCAAAATCGAGCACCTCACCAGTGACCATGAAGCACATACGCTCCAGCGTCAGGTGTATGTTTCCGAACGGGTGAAAACGCTTAATGAGCAGATTTACTACAATATTGATGCGCTGCATGCGGCCATATCCAACGATGTCCAGATTACGTTTCACTATTTCAACTGGGTGCTGAATTTCTCTGCCAGTCCGCGCATTCAAAAGCAGTACCGCCGAGATGGTGCGCGCTACCGCGTCAGTCCGTGGGCGCTGACGTGGGACAATGAAAATTACTATCTGATTGCCTTCGATCACGATGCCGGTGAAATCCGCCACTACCGCGTAGATAAGATGGATTCACTTGTGCAGACCGACCTGCCTCGTGAGGGTAAACAGCTGTTCGACGATCGGTTTGACGCGGCAGCCTACTCCCGTAAGGTGTTCGGCATGTTCTCCGGCGAGGAGAAAACCGTGCAGCTGAAATGCCTGAACCGCTTTATCGGTGTCATGCTCGACCGCTTCGGCAGCAGTCTGCGTCTGTTTCCGGCGGATAACGAACATTTTTATCTGGATGTGGATGTTGTCGTCAGTCCGCAGTTTTTTTCCTGGGTGTTCAGTCTGGAAGGCGATGTACGCATTGTAAACCCGCCGGAGGTCTGCGAAGCGTTTGAAAAGCAGATTCACAAATTCATAGACTAAGTACCGTTTAACGTACTTTCCTTTTGTTATACTATGTACAACAAAAGGAAAGGGGATGCGCAAGATGAACTGCACTCTCGAATATGTAAACGGACACATTGAAGTATATGACGGAACCGGCGCGTTTCTTTTCTCTGCCGACACCAAACAGGAGGCGCTCGAAGAACTCGAAGACGCCGCTTAATTTCATAAAAAAGAGACTGTATCGGTGATACAGTCTCTTTTCCTTATCTTATACGCCAAATACGGAATCCGCATAATGCACGGTTGCCATAGCGTCCTTCGCGTAGCAGTCCGCGCCGATGGAATCTGCGTATTCCTGCGTAAGCACGGCACCGCCGACAACGACCTTGGTGCCCGGTTTTTTCTCACGCAGCTGCTTAATGGTCTCTTCCATGCTGACAACCGTCGTCGTCATCAGTGCACTCAGGCCGACCACCGGAACATCTTCCTTGATGGCGGTATCAACGATCACCTCGGGCGGAACGTCCTTGCCGAGATCAAGCACCTGATATGCGTAGTTTTCCAGCAAAACCTTGACAATATTCTTGCCGATATCGTGAATATCTCCCTTGACGGTCGCAAGAATAATTTTGCCCTTGATCTGTTGGCTCTCACCCTTCATCGCGTCCTTTACGACTTCGAAAGCCGCCTTGGCCGCTTCTGCGCTCATGAGCAGCTGCGGCAGGAATACGGTGCCCTTCTCGAAGCCCTTGCCGACGCGGTCAAGCGCAGGAATCAGCTCGTTATTGACGACCTCGAGCGGTGGAACCGTCTGCAGCATTTCCTTTGCCGCGTCGATAGCGCGCTCGCGCAGGCCGCGTTCAATGCTCTCCGCAAGCGGCATCGCCGTGCTGCCTGCTGCCGCAGGAGTCGCTGCTGCCGGCTGGTTGCCGTAGGCCGCAATATAGCCTGCGCACTGCTCATCCAGGTTGGCCAGCGCCAGATAGGAACGATACGATTTCATCATCGCCTCGTTATTCGGGTTGATGATCGCGCAGGACAGACCGCTCTGCATCGCCATTGTGAAGAAGTTCGAGTTGACAATCTCACGCTGCGGCAGACCGAACGAAATGTTCGATACGCCGAGAATCGAGTGACCGTGCAGCTCATCACGAATGCGGCGCAGCGTTTCAAGCGTTACGAGAGCCGAACCGCTGTCCGACGAAATGGTCATTGCCAGACCGTCAATCACGATATCCTCATGCGGAATACCGTATTTCTCCGCTGTATCGTAAATCTTCCTTGCAATCCGGATGCGGCCCTCTGCTGTGGACGGAATGCCGTTTTCATCCAGTGCCAGACCAACAACAACACCGCCGTACTTACGTACAAGTGGGAACACAGCTTCCATGCTCTCCATCTTGCCGCTGACCGAATTGATCATCGGCTTGCCGTTGTACAGGCGCATGCCGCGCTCCATTGCGGTGGTATCCGAGGTGTCAATCTGCAGCGGCAGCGCGATAACACTCTGCAGGCGCGTAACAACGCGCTCCATCATCACGGGTTCGTCGATTTCAGGCAGACCGACGTTGACATCAAGAATATGTGCGCCGCTGTCCTCCTGCGCCATGCCTTCACCGAGGATGTACTCGATGTTATTCTCGCGCAGAGCTGCCTTGAATTTGCTCTTGCCGGTCGGGTTGATACGCTCACCAATGATAACCGGCTTCGGCCCGATCTCCACGGCCTGCGAGAACGAGGAGACCACCGTGCGGCGCTTGGCTACCGGCGGTCGGAACGGCACCTTGCGGCACTTTTCGATGGTCAGCCGCAGATGCTCCGGTGTAGTGCCGCAGCAGCCGCCAAGCGCCTGCACGCCCATGCCTGCGATTTCTTCCATCAGGTCGGAGAACTCAGCAGGCGCGATATCGAATACCGTCTTGCCGTTTTCGCTGCGCGGCAGACCGGCATTCGGGTTGACGATGATTGGCAGTGAACTTATCTGCGTCAGTCGTTCGATGATCGGATGCATCTGCTTCGGTCCCAGACCGCAGTTAACGCCGAGCGCGTCTACGCGCAAGCCCTCGAGCATGGCAACCGTGGAATCCACCGTGCCGCCTGTCAGCAGCTTGCCTTTTTCGTCGAAAATCAGCGTTACGAGCACAGGCAGATCACAGTTTTCCTTGGCAGCCAGCACAGCCGCCTTAGCCTCGTAGCTGTCGCTCATGGTCTCAATGAGCACGAGGTCCGCACCGGCTTTCGCGCCGATACGGATGGTTTCGCCGAACAGCTCGACCGCACGCTCGAACGGCAGATCGCCCATCGGCTGCAGCAGCTTGCCGGTTGGGCCAATATCGAGCGCAATATAGGCATCCTCTCGGCCTGCCTGCTGACGCGCGGTTTTTGCATGCGAAACTGCAGCTTGTACGATTTCCTGCAGGTTATCCGGATATTTAAGGGCATTTGCACCGAAAGTGTTGGTGTTCACCACATCACAGCCGGCTTCAAAGTAGCTGCGGTTCAGCGCAATAATCTCATCCGGATGGGACAGATTCCACGTTTCCGGCAGTTCACCGGCTTTTAAGCCATGCTCCTGCAGGATGGTGCCCATGCCGCCATCGAAAAATATCCATTCTTTTCCCAGTCGTTCGGTCAGTTTCATTCTTTTCATCTCCTGTAAGCGCAATCCGTCTTGCCGCATTCCTCACAGCCCTTGCGGTGACACGGCTGCGGTGTTTCAGACAGACCGATCACCGCCGTTACCGACTTGATAGGTGCCAGCAGACAGCTTTCGGTCACGGTCAAGCCAATCTTGCGCGGCGTATCCAGCAGGCGGCTGAAATCCCGCTGGTGTGCGATCGGAAAATCACCGTAACCGGGACTGAACCGCGGTCGACAGTACATGCCGCGCTGAGCGGCTTCCTGCCGGATGCGTTCGTTGACCTCGTCGCAATAGGTCTCGACCATAGCCGCTGCCGCCGCCTGATAGATCACTGCGTCGCTCATCCGAACTGCAGACGCGCGGGCAATCAGGCGATCCGGCCCAATACCGAGTGTTGCTGCCATCAGACAGACCTCGCTGCAGCCCTGCAGATTGCGTGCCAGATTTTTGCTGTGAATTTGTACATCTGCGATCTCGAGCGTTTGCGCGTCAATATGCTGCAGCGGAAACACGCGGTAGATCGACTTGGGTTCCGCCGCCTGCTGCAGTGCTTCACCGCATCGTGTCAGGCTGGCCTGCACAGCCTCATCCGGCTGCGTGCCGTGATAACCCATGTAGCGGATGGCTTCCGATCTGTCCAGTTCAATCACTTGAGAATCTCCGACAGGCTGGACTGAATACCTGCGGCAATTTCCGGCTTATTCATCGAGTAAACATGGATATGGTTGACGCCGTTTGCAATCAGGTCGATGATCTGCTCGGTCGCGTAGATAACGCCTGCCTGCTTCATAGCCGCCGGATTGTCACCGAAACGGTCAACGATGGCCTTGAAGCGTTCGGGCAGGTAGGTGCCGGACATGGAAGTGATACGCTTGATCTGCTTGACATTCGTCACCGGCATAATGCCTGCAACAACCGGAACCGTAATGCCCTTTTCTCGGATACGGTACAGGAAGTTGTACATGATGTTGTTATCAAAGAACATCTGCGTGGTCAGAAATTCACAGCCTGCGTCTACTTTTTCCTTGAGGTGCAGAATATCCTCGGTTTTATTGGCTGCCTCAACGTGACCCTCCGGGTAGCAAGCGCCGCCAACGCAGAAATCGCCCTGCGACTTGATATCGCGTACCAGTTCAGCGGCATAGTGGTAGTCAGAATGCGGAGCACCGCCCTCCGGAATATCACCGCGCAGCGCAAGAATATTCTCGATACCGGCATCCTTATACTTTTTTACCATCGCTGCAACGTGCTCACGGGTAGAGGAAACACAGGTCAGATGGGTCAGAACGGTAACATCATACTTCTTCTTGAGATCTGCCGCGATGTTAACCGTGTGTTCGCTCGTGCCGCCGCCTGCACCGTATGTAACGCTCATAAAGTCCGGACGCAGCGCCGCAATCTCCTGTGTTGCGTGTGCGACAGACTCATAGCTGCTGCTGGTCTTGGGCGGGAATACCTCAAAAGAAAGGGTTACTTTATCCTGATTCAAAAGTTGAGAAACCTTCATGTTGCATCTCCTATGTTTCTACTCGTATTTCTGTTTAATAAAAAAGACACGATTTTGATCCGCGTGAAAATTCTATACGTTCCAAAGCCGTAGTGTTTATTATATCACATTTCTCTACTTTATTTCCAGACAAAAATACGATATAATATAACGTATCGGAGGGATTATTTTGACCGATATGCTTAAGAACTGTCAGCTGTGTCCGCGCGCCTGCGGCGCAGACCGCACAAAGAGCCGCGGAGCCTGCGGTGCAGGCATCGAAATCGAAGCTACACGCGCATCGCTTCATATGTGGGAGGAGCCGCCGATTTCGGGTACAAATGGCTCGGGCACGGTGTTTTTCTCTCATTGCTCGCTCGGCTGTGTGTTCTGCCAAAACCGCAAGATCAGCCGCAGAGAGGCCGAGGGACAGAACATTACGGCAGATGCACTGGCGAAAACCTTTCTCTCTCTGGAGAAAAAAGGTGCGCATAACATCAACCTTGTTACCGGTGCCCATTATGTGCCGCAAATTATCGAAGCGCTGCAAATTGCCCGAAAACAGGGGCTTTCGCTTCCTGTTGTATACAATTCCAGCGGATATGAGCAGGTGGAAACGCTGCAGCTGCTCGATGGTCACATTGACATCTATCTGCCGGATTACAAGTATTACAGCAGCTACTATGCAGGTCTGTACTCGCATGCGGAGGATTATCGTGAGTTCGCCGTTCCGGCTATTGATGAAATGGTGCGCCAGACAGGTGCACCGCAGTTTGATAAAAATGGTCTGCTGAAGCGCGGCACCGTCATCCGGCATTTGATGCTGCCCGGACTGGCCGGCGACACAGCGCAGGTGCTTCGGGATATTGCCTCTCGATGGGGCGACAGCGTGCTTGTCAGCCTTATGCGGCAGTACACGCCGTTTGATATGCAGGATTATCCCGAGCTTGACCGCACTATCACCGCAGAGGAGTACGCAGATGCCTGTACGCTGTTCGGTGAGCTTGGACTCGGCGGTTTTTTTCAGCAGGACGAATCCATCAGCGAGAGTTTTATTCCCGCCTTTGACGGCACAGGATTGGAGGAAAATTAACATGAAAACCGTTCTCAGCATTGCAGGCACCGACCCGACAGGCGGCGCAGGTATTCAGACCGACCTGAAAACCTTTGAAGCCTTCGGCGTGTATGGCATGGCCGTTATCACTGTCGTATGTGCACAAAATACCACTGGTGTATTCGGTATGCAGCCGGTTTCCGCTGAACTGGTTGGCAAACAGATTGACTGTGTGTTTGACGATATTTTCCCGGATGCCGTCAAGGTCGGCATGCTGTATGACGCAGAGATTATTCACACAGTAGCGGAGCGCTTGAAGGCGTACCACGCCAAGAATATCGTACTCGACCCGGTAATGATGTCCTCAAGCGGTACCGCGCTGCTGCATCACGATGCGGCAAAGGTTCTGCAGGAGGAGCTGTTCCCACTGTGCACTCTGGTAACGCCTAATCTGCATGAGGCAGCCGCTGTCTGCAGCCATAAAATCACCAATCGTGAAGATATGGAGCAGGCGGCCCGCGAGATCGTCGGCAAGACCGGCGGTGCCGTTCTGGTCAAGGGTGGTCATCTGGCAGACTGCGCAGATGATCTGCTGTTTGACGGCACAGGAATGCACTGGCTTCCCGCGCCGCGTATTGACAACCCGAACACGCACGGTACCGGCTGCACGCTATCCAGTGCAATCGCATGCGGACTGGCACAGGGCGTGTCGCTCGTCGACAGCGTCAAGCGGGCCAAGCGGTATCTGACCGCCTGCATTGACTTCAGGCTGAATCTTGGTCACGGTTCCGGTCCGCTGCAGCACCGCATTGCGGATTGGGAGAACTGGCATGCGTGAACTGCGGTGCATTCCCGACGCAGGCCAAGCATTTCAATTTTTCAAAATGTAAGCAGGAAAAAGTGCAAAGAATACAGGGGCAAAAGGCTGAAGAAAGCTTCTTGTCCCTGCACTCATTTACACTGCACCGGTGTTGTTTCATACCTTAATCCAAAGCAAAAAGACGAGTAAGCAAACCCCATTCGGAGAAACTTACTCGTCTTTTCTTGCGCGCTGTTTTCAGCGCGCCCCATGTTTTATCCGTTTGCGGTGCTGCTCCATGCCTGATGCAGATCAGGGAACGGAGCAAGCGCACGATCAAGAATGCCGTGCATATGAGCGATGGCAATGCCATAGTTGGTCATCGGCACATTCCGCTCGGCGCTGTGCCGCAGACGATACTGCATTTCCCGCTCGTTCAGCATGCAGCCGCCGCAGTGCACGACAAGTGCGTACTTGCTCACGTCCTCAGGAAACTCATTACCCGCGGTAAACGAGAACTGCACATCTTTGCCGGTAAATCTGCGAATCCAGTTCGGCAGTTTTTCCGTGCCGATATCGCCGCACTGGCGGTGATGCGTGCAGCCTTCGGAGATGAGCACAGTATCGCCATCCTGCAAAGAATTCAGCTGTGCAGCACCGAGAATCGCCTGCCGCAGATTGCCTTTGTATCGGGCAAACAGGATGGAGAACGAGGTCAGCTGGACATTTTTCGGCACCAGCTTGTCCACAATGCCGAACGCCTGCGAGTCCGTGATAACCAGCCGCGGCGGCTCACGCAGGGATTCCAGCGTGCGGGTCAGCTCGGTTTCGCGGGTGACAAGCGAAATTGCGCCTGCTTCCAGAATATCGCGGATGGTCTGCTGCTGCGGCAGGATCAGCCGGCCTTTCGGTGCGGCTGAGTCGATCGGCACGACCAGTACGACTGTGTCATTCGGCGCAAGCAGGTCAGCGACCAGACGTTTTTCCGGCTCAGTCGGCTTGACGGCTCGTGCGATCAGTTCCTTGAGTTCACGGATATTGCTGTCGGCTGCTGCGCTGACGTAAATCTCGTTTTCCGGCATGGCGGCAGGAACCGAAGTCAAATCCGCCTTGTTGTGCGCGATGACAAACGGAATCTCCCGCTTGCGGAACAGCTCGATAAGCTCCTGCTCGGCAGGCTGCAAACCGCGCGTGCTGTCCGTGACAAGAACCGCAATATCCGTCTTTTCCAGCACGCGGAGCGCCCGGCGAACACGTTCCTCACCGAGCGTGCCCTCATCATCAATGCCCGGCGTGTCGATGATAACCACCGGACCGATAGGGAGCAGTTCCATCGCCTTCTGCACCGGATCGGTGGTCGTGCCCTTGACATCGGAAACAATGGACAGTGTTTGTCCGGTCACGCGGTTTACCACGCTGGATTTGCCCGCATTGCGCAGACCGAAAAAGCCGATGTGTACGCGCTCGCCGGAGGGCTGTGCGTTCAGTCCCATAGGAAACCCTCCTTAGAAGCGGAAATCACGGCGGTTGGAGCTGCAGATATCCTTGATATGCTCGGCTGCAATTTCGCGCACCTTATCGCGCGGGATTTTTTTAAGTTCCTCCTGAATCAGCTCCATGCCGACCCGCTTGGTGTCTTCGCTGGCGTAATCGACCAGATACTCGGCAAGCGTCATCAGTGCATTCGGGTGGCAGCAGTTGAGGATCTGGCCGCTCTTGCACAGACTCATAAAGCGGTCGCCGGTGCGGCCCTCGCGGTAGCAGGCGGTGCAGAACGACGGAATAAACCCAAGCTGCATGAGCCAGTGAACAACCTCATCGAGCGAGCGCTGATCGGATACATCAAACTGCTCAGAGTCGTGCGGACGCTCCTCTTCCTCATAGCCGCCGACCGAGGTACGGGAAGCACCGCTGATCTGCGAAATACCCAGACCAAGCGCCCGCTCGCGCACCTGCTGGCTCTCGCGGGTGGAGATGATCATGCCGGTGTACGGCACGGCAATGCGGATGCACGCGATAACCTTTGCGAACAGCTCGTCACTCAGGCCGTTGTCGAATACATCCGGGTCAATATCATCCGCGCGCTTGATACGCGGCACGCTGATAGTATGCGGGCCAACGCCGTGTACAGCCTCCAGATGCTCGGCGTGCATGAGCAGACCGGCGAACTCGTATTTGTACATCTCCAGACCGAACAGAACACCCAGACCAACGTCGTCGATACCGCCGTCCATCGCACGATCCATTGCTTCGGTGTGGTAGTCGTAATCGTGCTTCGGACCTGCCGGGTGCAGCTTGAGGTAGCTCTGCTTGTGGTAGGTCTCCTGAAACAGAATGTAAGTGCCGATGCCTGCGTCCTTCAGCTTGCGGTAGTTCTCGACTGTGGTCGCTGCAATGTTGACGTTAACACGTCGAATCGCACCGTTTTTATGCTTGATGGAGTAAATGGTGTTGATGCACTCGAGAATGTACTCAATCGGGTTGTTGACCGGGTCCTCACCAGCCTCAATGGCAAGACGCTTGTGACCCATATCCTGCAGCGCGATAACCTCGCGGGCGACCTCTTCCTGCGTCAGCTTTTTGCGGGTGATATGGCGGTTTTTCGCGTGATACGGACAGTAAACACAGCCGTTTACGCAGTAATTCGACAGATACAGCGGCGCAAACATAACAATACGGTTGCCGTAGAACGCCAGCTTGATCTCCTCGGCCAGCTGATACATCTCCTCGATCTTTTCGGGAATATCGCAGGCCAGCAGCACGGAGGCTTCGCGATGCGTCAGACCGGCACAGTGTACGCCGGTGGCGGTCTTCTGCGGACGGGCCTTTTCCAGAATGCTGTCGATCAGCTCGATGTTGTGCTTGTTCTCCTCGGCGTATTTCAGCGTTTCAAGGATTTCCTCATGGTTGATAAACTCCTCTGCATGGAGTGATTTCGGGTTGTACTGAGCCATTTTTTCGTTTTCCTTTCTTATCTTGCGGTCAGAAGATTACTCTTTCCGTCAGAGTCCCTTAAAATGTATCACTTATCGGATAATATCTCCGCGTGCGGTAACAATCCGGCAGCCGACCGACGCCACACGGCGCGACAGGCAGCCGATGCACTGTGCAGCCTCCTCGCCGGTACATAGTTTGCCGTCGTACAGTGCATATTTTTTTCGCACCCCAAGCGGAGACAGATTGGGCATCACTACGTTTGCACCAGCCTGCAGTCCGCGCTCGCGGCCGTCCGGCCGGATGGTGCCAAGCGCCGTTGTGGCGGGCAGCAGCAAATGCGGCTGGATCAGCCGCAGCAGTGACAGCAGATACACTGTCTGCTCACACGTTCCTGCCGGAAAATCGCGGAACGGTGTGTCTTTCTGCGGAATAAACGGGCCGATACCGCACATCTCCGGCCGAAATTCTTCGATGAACTTTAAGTCCTCAGCGAGTGTCCGCGCCGTCTGATACGGCGAGCCAACCATAAAGCCACAGCCGGTCTGGTAGCCGATGTCTTTCAAATCACGAAGGCAGCGCATGCGGTTGTCAAACGACATCTGCGCCGGATGCAGCTTTTCATAATGTGCCTTATTGGCGGTTTCGTGACGGAGCAGATAACGGTCCGCGCCTGCGTCGAACATCGCCTGATAGGCTTCACGAGGGAACTCTCCGAGCGACAGCGTTACTGCACAGTCCGGAAACTCGGCTTTGATCTGTCGTACCAGATGGCAAACCACATCGACTGAGAATGCGCCGTCCTCGCCGCCCTGCATGACAAAAGTGCGGAAGCCGAGCGCATAACCTTCCCGGGCACAGTCCAGTATCTGCGCCTCGGTCAGTCGATAGCGGTCACATGCGGGATTGGAACGCCGGATACCGCAGTAATAGCAGTCGTTACGGCAGATATTGCCGATTTCGATCAGTCCGCGAATGTACACATCCGTACCGTATACCTGTTTGCGTAAGGCAACCGCTTTCTCCGCGGCATAGGCCGCCAGTTCGTCGCTCTGGTTTTCGATCAGATATTCGTATTCCTCTATTGACAGACTGTGCTGCGCTTCCAGCCGGTCAATGAGCTGCTTCGCCTTATTCATCGCTCTGCACATTGGAGTATGCGGTCTTGACGCTGATACCGTCCAGATTGCCGATCTTGCCGGACAAAGCCGAGATCACATCCTGCGGCGCATCAATGGCGATGGACACAATGTTGATATTGCGCGCTCGATAGGGAATACCCATGCGCCCGATGATATAGCTGCCGTACTCATGCAGCAGGGTATTGAGCCGTTCCACAGAATCCGTGTTCTCTACCACGATTCCCATTACGGCAACTCTTGTTTGCATAAAAACACCTCGGAATAAAAAATAACTGCGTCCTCTGAAAGACGCAGTCCGGTACAGATATAAACGGCGCTTCCGTGCAGAAAACGCTGCAATACGATGTGGACGGCTCCTTTCATGCAGAATCTGCGGACGCAGAGGCTTACTGTCAGGATCGCTACCTCTATTATAGAGGATAGTCGGCAGACCCGCAAGCAAAACCGACGATTTTATGCAAAGAATTATTTTCGCAAAAATATGTATGATATTTTTGTCGAATTTTATCCTTCCAAATCTATATCTTGTATGGTACAATGCAATAGCAGCACACGATATATGGGTATGTGCTTTTGCACTTCGCCTGTAAACGGCAGTGCTTTTTTGTTCGCTTTTTGTCGGACAATATGATATAATAATGAACGTATGAAATTTAGAGAGGAAGAACAACACATGGTTCGAGTTGTCAAAAAGGATCACACCAAAGAACCGTTTAACATCCAGAAGGTTGTTATCGCCGTTAATAAGTCGGCAAACCGAGTCCTCTACAACTTTACAGAGGATGAGCTGAAGTCGATCTGCAATCATGTCGAGGGTTATATCCGTGACCATCACATGACCGAGATTCAGATCTGGCAAATGCACAACATCGTCGAGTCCGCGCTGGAGGCGGTGCGCCCGGAGGTTGCCAAAAGCTACCGCGACTACCGCAACTATAAGCAGGATTTTGTCGGCATGCTGGACAGCGTATACCAGAAAAGCCAGTCCATCATGTATATCGGCGATAAGGAAAATTCCAACACGGATTCCGCGCTGGTCTCCACCAAGCGCAGCCTGATCTTCAATCAGCTCAATAAGGAGCTGTACCAGAAGTTCTTTATGAACACCGAGGAACTGCAGGCCTGTCGGGACGGCTACATTTACGTCCACGATATGTCGGCGCGCCGCGATACCATGAACTGCTGCCTGTTTGATGTAGCGAGTGTCCTCAAGGACGGCTTTGAGATGGGCAATCTGTGGTACAACGAGCCGAAAACACTTAATGTTGCATTTGACGTAATCGGCGATATCGTGCTGTCTGCGGCGAGCCAGCAGTACGGCGGCTTTACCGTGCCGTCGGTCGATCTGCTGCTCGAGCCGTATGCCGAGCGCAGCTACAAAATGCTGACCGAGAAGTATACTCGTCTGGGTCTGGATGCTGATACGGTCGAGAAGGAAGTTATGGCGGACATTCTCAACGACTTTGAGCAGGGCTTCCAGGGCTGGGAATACAAGTTCAACACGGTAGCATCCAGCCGCGGCGACTATCCGTTCATCACCATGACGATGGGCACCGGCACGGGCCGCTTCGCAAAGCTGGCCTCCATCACCATGCTGAACGTGCGCCGCAAGGGGCAGGGTAAAAAGGGCCAGAAGAAGCCCGTACTGTTCCCGAAGATCGTATTCCTGTATGATGAGAACCTGCACGGTCCCGGTAAGCCGCTCGAGGATGTATTTGAAGCCGGTATCCTGTGCTCGTCCCGCGCGATGTACCCGGACTGGCTTTCGCTCACCGGCGAGGGTTATGTGCCGAGTATGTACAAAAAGTACGGCGCGATTGTCAGCCCGATGGGCTGCCGTGCGTTCCTGTCTCCGTGGTTCGAGCGCGGCGGCATGAAGCCTGCGGACGAGAACGACAAGCCGGTATTTGTCGGCCGTTGGAACATTGGTGCGGTATCGCTGCACCTGCCGATGATCTACGCCAAGGCTCAGCAGGAGAGCCGTCCGTTCCGCGAGGTGCTGGACTACTATCTGGAGCTTATCCGCAAGCTACATATCCGCACCTATGCGTACCTGGGGGAGATGCGTGCATCTACCAATCCGCTGGCGTACTGCGAGGGCGGTTTCTACGGCGGACATCTCAAGCCGTCGGACAAGATCAAGCCGATCATGAAAACCGCTACTGCGTCGTTCGGCATTACTGCACTTAACGAGCTGCAGGAGTTGTACAACGGCAAATCGCTTGCCGAAGACGGTCAGTTTGCCCTCGAAACACTGCAGTATATCAACGATAAGGTCGAACAGTTCAAGAACGAGGACGGCAATCTGTATGCTATCTACGGTACACCGGCAGAGAGTCTGTGCGGTTTGCAGGTCGAGCAGTTCCGCAAGAAATACGGCATCATCGAGGGTGTTTCCGATCGTCCGTATGTCTCCAACAGCTTCCACTGCCACGTTACCGAGGACCTGACACCGATTCAGAAGCAGGATCTTGAGGGTCGTTTCTGGAATCTGTGCAACGGCGGCAAGATCCAGTACGTCAAGTACCCGATTGACTACAACCATGAGGCGATTCGCTCTCTGGTGCGCCGCGCCATGGCAAAGGGCTTCTATGAGGGTGTCAATCTTTCACTCGCGTACTGCGATGACTGCGGTCATGAGGAGCTTTCCATGGACGTCTGCCCGAAGTGCGGCAGCCGCAACCTTACCAAAATCGAGAGAATGAACGGCTATCTTTCCTACTCTCGCGTGAAGGGCGATACGCGCCTGAACGATGCCAAGATGGCCGAAATTGCTGAAAGAAAGAGTATGTAACACGAATGCAGTATCACAATATAACCAAGGACGATATGCTCAACGGCGATGGCCTGCGTGTTGTGCTGTGGGTGGCCGGCTGCGGACACGCCTGTCCCGGCTGTCACAACCCCATCACATGGGACGCGGAAGGCGGACTGCTGTTTGATCAGGCAGCAAAGGCTGAGCTGTTCACCGAGCTTGGCAAGGACTATATCTCCGGCATCACGTTTTCCGGCGGTGATCCGCTTTTCCCCGGCAACCGCGAGGAGATCAGCGAGCTGTGCCGCGAGATTCGGCAAAAGTTTCCGGATAAGACCATCTGGCTGTATACCGGCTACCGCTGGGAGGAAATCAAGTGGCTGCCGTTTCTTGATCAGATTGACGTGCTGATCGACGGTCGTTTTGTACAGGCGCAGGCCGATCCGCAGCTTCACTGGCGCGGCAGTGCCAACCAGCGCGTGATTGATGTTCCGCGCACGCTTGCGGCTAACAGTATCGTCCTGCATGACGATAAGTAAAAAGGAGTGCTGAATTATGCAACAGATCGCACAGTTTTTCAAGGTATCCGAGGAACAGTTTGTCCGTGACTGGTGCACGGCTACCCGCCGCAGCGCGGATGAGGCCAAGAAGGTCTATCAGAACATCCAGCTGCCGCGCCGCGCGACCAAGGGCTCTGCCGGCTATGATTTTTTTGCGCCGGAAAGCTTTACGCTTGTTCCGCATGAGACCATCCTTATTCCGACCGGTATCCGCGTTATGATCGAGGACGGCTGGGTGCTGAGCCTGTACCCGCGTTCCGGTCTGGGCTTCCGTCACCGTCTGCAGCTTGACAATACGGTCGGCATTATCGACAGCGACTACTTTGAGGCTAAAAATGAAGGACACATTCTCATTAAGATGACCAGCGACGATCACAAGGGCAAAACCCTATCGGTTGCCGCAGGCGACGGCTTTGCACAGGGTATTTTCCTGCCGTTCGGTATCACCGTGGACGATGAGGCTGACGGTGAACGCACCGGCGGCTTCGGCAGCACGACTGAAAAGAAGTAACAATTCCATAAACAGCCAAAAGCGCATTCACAGAGATTTATCTGCGAATGCGCTTTTTCTTATGCCCTGTTTACATGAAACAGGCAGCACAGGATCCCGCGTAAGCACTTGGGACTTTTCCATACAACAACCTTCATCATGCCTTACCCTCCTTCAGCACTGCAGCAGGAACAGCCCTGCCGCGATCACTGCCAGTGCAAATAGCCACACCGGCAGACAGGATGGGAGCAGACTGCCTAGCAGCAAGCCTGTTCCAAACATAAATACGGCAAGACCGATCGCCTGACCACGGCAGAACATAGCGCATCACGCTCCTGTTACCAGTATAAGCAGCTCGGATAGAAAATGTGACAGCAAAGCGAAACCGATCTGCTCATATTTTACGCAAGCGCTTCATATGGTAATGCAGGAGCAGCGGTGAAACCAAAGGAGGCAGCATCAATGGAACTGAATCAAACAAGCATCTGCTACTACGAAAAGAAATTAGCGCATATCTCTGCGGCGACAGAGAGTGCGGATTCGATTGTGCCGGACACGTTTCCGGATATCGGACGAATCGTGTGCGCGTATGGTACGGCGGTCATCAAGGACCAGACTCCACAGAATGACCGCCTGCTAGTATCCGGCACCGTGCAGACGACCGTACTGTACGAACCGGAAAACGGTGGTAAGCTGCGTCGACTCTCCGTGCCGGTCACGTTTGCGCATATTGAGGAATGTGAGGGTTTAACGGCAGAATCTATCTGCAGCACCGTGTGCCGCATTGCTGCAGTAGATGCCGAAGCTATGAACAGCCGCAAGGTGAGCGTCAGCGTTCAGCTTTGCTTTTTAACTGAAGGCTACTGCAAAGCTGAATGCAACGTGACGGAATCGGTCGAACTGGACGGCATAGAATGCCTGAGCCATTTGCAGAGCATAACGCTGCTGGAGCAGGTACGCAGTTATCCGGTGACAATACTGGATGACATACAGCTTGCGGATGCAGCGGAGCTGTCCCTGCTGCACACCGATTGCACGATGCAGGTATCCGAGTGCCGCGCCATGCATGGCAGAATCATCGTGAAAGGTGAAGCTGTGCTGCACTGCCTTGCCATGCAGGAGGATGATGCTGTGCGTGTACTGAACAGCAGCACGCCGTTCACGCAGATTCTCGAGCTGCCGGAAGCAGAAGAAGACGCCCTGACCGCAGTACGGATGACCGTATCTGAGGCAGACTGCCGATTGGAATCCGATGGCATGCTGTCCTGCACCATCAGCGCACAGGCTATGGTGCTGCTGCGGCAGGAGCGCAGGCTGCGCTGCATCGAGGATATGTATCTGCCCGGCAAGGAGCTTGCTGCGCAGGCAGAGCATCCTGTATTGCAGAATATGCCATCCGCGCAGCCGTTTACCTCCGAAGGCAGCGAGACTTTGCAGACCGCACAGCATGTATCTCATGTGATTGCCGCGCAGGCGGTCTGCTGCGGCGCAAAGCGTGTATCGGAGAGCGAGCTGCAAATCAAAGCTGGTGTTCGCGTGCTGTATTTGAGTGATGAACAGCAGCTTTGCGCGGTACAGCGTATTGTACCGCTGACCATGCCGTACAGCGAAGCCGGAGAGCCGGAAGAGCTTACGCTTTCGGCACGCGCCACAGCGGCGGGTGAGCGAGGATTGCTTTTGACTGTCACCGCAAACGGTGCTGCTGCAACACAGGAGCGTGTGACATTCTGCCATATCTCTGCGTTGGAGATCAAGCCAAAGGAGAGCAGTCATAACGGCGTAACACTGGTTCTCAAGCAGATCAACGGCGAAGAACGGCTGTGGGACATTGCCAAAAACTGCGGTACGACCGAGCAGGCCATCCGCTGTGCGAATGACTTGCCGACAGAGGCAGAGTGTGTGCAGAATGCCATGCTGCTGATTCCGATTCAGGACTGAAAGGCGGGAAGAGAATGGAAAACCAGATTTACGACCAAATCAGCAGCCGTACCGGCGGTGATATTTATATTGGTGTTGTCGGTCCGGTTCGTACGGGCAAATCCACATTTATCAAGCGGTTCATGGAGACTATGGTGCTGCCCGATATGGAGAATCCCTACAAGCGGGAGCGCGCACGGGATGAATTGCCGCAGTCCGGCACCGGACGGACAATTATGACTGCCGAACCGAAATTTGTGCCGGAAGAAGCGGCGGAAATCGCTCTGCCGGAAGGCGGCGCATGTCGGGTGCGGCTGGTGGACTGCGTAGGCTATCTGGTAGAGGGTGCACTCGGCGGCATGGAGGGAGATACACCGCGCATGGTATCTACACCGTGGCAGGAAGATCCCATGACACTGGCCGAAGCGGCAGAGATCGGCACGCACAAGGTTATCGGTGAACACTCTACCATCGGACTGGTGGTGACGACCGACGGCAGCTTTACCGAGCTGCCGCGTGAAGCCTATATACCGGCAGAAAAACGCGTAATTGAGGAACTGCAGTCACTCGGCAAGCCGTTTCTCGTACTGGTAAACTCGTCAGAGCCGAACGGCGAAGCGGCACAGCGTGTATGCGACGAGCTGCAGTCGCAGTACGGGATTGCACCGATTGCGGTGAACTGTCTTGAACTGGATGAGAGCGGCATTGCGGATATTCTGCAGCAGGTGCTGTATGAATTTCCGGTCTGCGAGATTGGTTTTGTCCTTCCGCGTTATATCGGTACTCTGCCGCTGCATCATCCGGTGCAGAACAGCATTTACCAGTGCATTCGCACAGCCGCCGCCAACGGAGAGAAAATGCGTGATGTACAGAAGCTATGCCGTACCCTCGAAGAGAACGAATACGTCGAGCGGGCGAGCGTGGACAATATGGCGCTCGGCAGAGGCTCGGCGGTCGTGCGTGTAGACGTACCGGAAACCGTATTCTACGGCATTGTCGGCGAGCAGACCGGCATTCAGGTGCGGGATGACGCAGATTTAATTCGTGTGCTTGAGGATTTCGCTGCGGTGAAACAGCAGTACGAACGGCTGCATGGTGCGCTCGATCAGGTATATCAGACCGGTTACGGCATTGTGATGCCGTCGGTGGAGGAGCTTTCGCTTGAGGAACCGGAAATCGTTCGGCAGGGAGGGCGGTATGGTGTGCGTCTGCGGGCTTCTGCACCATCCATCCATATGATGCGGGCCAACATCAAAGCCGAGGTCAATCCGATCGTCGGCACGGAAAAGCAGTCGGAAGAACTGGTACACTATCTGCTCAGCGAGTTTGAGGAACAGCCGGAGAAGATTTGGGAGACCAATATTTTCGGAAAGTCGCTCAATGAACTCGTGCGTGAGGAACTGTCGCACAAATTGAGCCGTATGCCGGATGATGCCCGTGGTAAAATCCGTGAAACACTGGAAAAGATCATCAATGAAAGCGCAGGAGGACTCATTTGCATCATCCTGTGAAATCGAGCGTGCCTGCCAAAAACAGGCACGCTTTTTTAACAGAATTGTAAAGACTGTCCGCTTGTAAAGGTCGATTTGCTGTGCTAAAATGTATAGTGTATAGAAATGCGCATTTGAAGGAGACTTTTACTTGACCAAACAAGTGTTTATCATAAACGGCAGCGGCGGTGTCGGCAAGGATACCGTATGCAGTGCTGCCGCGCAAAGCTGGAAGGTGCAGAACATTTCGTCCATCACACCCATTTTGCAGGTAGCCAAAGCCGCAGGATGGGACGGCACCAAAACACCGGCGGCACGTCGTTTTCTTTCGCAGCTGAAAGCAGACTGCACGGAATTCAACGACCTTCCGTTCCGCTACTGCACAGAACAGCTGCAGATATTTGCTGAAAATGATGCGGAACTGCTGTTCGTCCATATCCGGGAACCGGAGGAGATCGAGCGGTTTCGTCAGACAGCAGGCGTAAACTGCAAGACCATTCTCGTGCGTCGACCGACACTTGAGCAGGCACGCGGACAGCTGGGCAACCGCTCAGACGACGGCGTTGCAGCGTACGCCTATGATGCGGAATTCCTCAACGACGGTTCGCTGGAGGAACTGCCCGCAAAAGTACACGACTTTTTACAGGCTCTGATCAAGAGATAACTTTCAAGATCAGGCACGGCTCTGTTTCACAGGAACAGCGCATAGAAAGGAACATCAAAATATGAGCCAGAACAAGAAGAAGTTCTTCGGCAAGCACAAGGACGAGCAGGAGCAGGATCTCGAGCAGACGCAGCCGCTTCCGCCGATGCCAGAAAACAACTCTGACAAGACCGTTCAGACGGAGGAAAATACTGCACCGGAAGAAGCATCCGAAAAAGCTGATGCTGACGAAAAAAACGAGAAGGCAGAGCAGCTTGCCAAATCCTTTTGCAAAAGATTTAATCGAAGCAAGTGCATTCGCGTTATCATTGCAGCCGGATTGATTATTCTGCTGGTCGGCGGTTCGGTATTTGCTGTCATTCGCTCGCGCCATACCGGCACGGAGAACACACTTCCGACGACTGCAGTCGTTACCTATGGCGATATTGGCACTTATATCGAGGGCAGCGGTGAAACGGCGGCGCGCAATACGGAAGAACTTGGCTTGGGAATTGAGGGCAAAATCTCTCAGGTGCTGGTTTCCGAGGGAGATGAGGTGCATGCCGGTGATCCGCTAGTCGTTGTCGATCCGACCGGAATCCGCGAACAGCTGACAGCGGCACAGGCAGAATTCACTGCCGCGCAGAGTGAGCTGACCAACGCACAGGCAGCGATTACGCAGGCACAGAGCCGCATTGCCTCGGCGCAGAGCCAGTACACCCACGGCAGCGCTACGGCACCGTTCAGCGGCAAGTTTATCGCATCAAGCACATTTGCAGCAGGGCAGAAGGTAAGTGCAGGACAGACCATCGGCCGTATGGTCAACGACAGCCAGATGCAGCTTGCTGTACAGTTTAGTTCGGAATATGCCAAAGATATCAAGGCCGGTCAGACGGCTACGATCTCTACCTCTGTCGGACAGGTTTCCGCTGTAGTTTCGTCGATTGATTCCGCTTCCGGCAAAGGTACTTTCCTTGTTGTATTGACCGTACAGAATCCTTCCGGTGCACTGACGCAGGGAACGAGTGCTACCGCAACGATCAACAGCGACAGTGCCGGCACGATTTTCTCTTCCGGGTCGGGCACGCTGGACTACATCAAGGAGCAGGTTATCACGGCACCGATCGGCGGTGAAATCACGGCCTATAACGGCTCGAACCACACATACAGCAGCGGTGCAGTCATTATGTCAATTTCCAATGTTGCAGCGCCGGATACTTCGGACGCGCGAAGCAGTCTCACGGCTGCACAGAGCACGGCTGCAGCCGCACAGGCCAAGGTGAGCGAGATTCAGACGCGCATTCTAAAGCTGCAGCAGGAGATTCTGGATGCCACGATGACGGCTTCGATCGACGGCGTTGTCACCTCACTGAACGCGGAAGAAGGGGAGGAGACCGATGGTACCGAGCCTCTGGTTGTTGTTTCCGACCTAAGCGATACCGTTGTTACGGCCGAGCTGACGACAGATGAAGTGCAGTCTGTCGAGCCTGGTCAAACGGTAACAATGAACATGTACACGATGGATGGTTCCGAGCTGCCGCTCACCGGTGTGGTTGACTCGGTTTCGCCGGAGCCAAGTCAGAACACGGGAAGTCAGGGCAGTCTGACGACTTTTAAGGCAATTATCACGGTTGATTCTATCGAAGGTCAGGCGATTTCCAGCGGCATGATGGTCGATTACAAAATTGCAGTTGCCGAATCGGACAGCTGCCTGATAGTACCGACTTCCGCTATCGTTCACACGGCGGATGGCAGTACGGGTGTATTCACCAAAACGCTCATTGACAAGGACGGCAACGAAATTCCATTCGATGATACACTGCCGATTCCGGACGGCATGGAAGCGCCCGAAGGCTATCAGCTGGTAGCGGTGGAAACCGGCGTTTCAGATGCGAACAATACCGAAATTTTCTGGGGCGTCGATGAAGGTGCAACGGTTTATCTGAATGCCACACCAAATACATCAAACGCGGTAGCTGATGAGGAAAATACAGCATATAACAGCTGATAAGCAGTATAAAGCACGGCTTTTGTTTTAGAACAGAAACCGTGCTTTTCTTTATTTCTTACAAACTGGCATTACAAAATAATTGCCATCTGAGCATTTTAACATATTCAGATTGGGCGTATAATGCGTTCATACACCAAACAACAAAGGAGTCTGAACGACATGAGCGTACAGTATAAGCTGAACAAGGAGCTGGCCCAGATGCTGAAGGGCGGCGTCATTATGGACGTAACCACACCGGAGCAGGCGAAAATTGCCGAAGCAGCAGGCGCATGTGCAGTTATGGCGCTGGAGCGCATTCCGGCTGACATCCGTGCAGCAGGCGGTGTTTCCCGCATGAGCGACCCGAAGATGATTCGCGGTATTCAGGAAGCAGTTTCCATTCCGGTTATGGCGAAGTGCCGTATCGGTCACTTTGTTGAGGCACAGGTGCTGGAAGCAATCGAGATCGACTATATCGACGAGAGTGAAGTGCTGTCTCCGGCGGACGATGTATACCACATTGATAAGACACAGTTCAAGGTTCCGTTTGTATGCGGTGCGCGTGATCTGGGTGAAGCTCTACGCCGCATCGCTGAAGGCGCAGCAATGATCCGTACCAAGGGTGAGCCGGGCACAGGTGATGTTGTGCAGGCAGTTCGTCACATGCGCGCTATGAACGCAGAAATTCGCCGTGTGCAGAATCTGCGTGAGGATGAGCTGTTTGAGGCCGCAAAGCAACTGCAGGTTCCGGTTGAACTGCTCCGCAGTGTGCATGAAAATGGCCGACTGCCGGTCGTAAACTTTGCAGCAGGCGGCGTTGCAACTCCGGCTGACGCAGCACTGATGATGCAGCTTGGCGCAGAAGGCGTATTCGTTGGTTCGGGCATCTTCAAGTCTGGCGATCCGGCAAAGCGTGCTGCAGCAATCGTAAAGGCGGTTACTAACTACACCGATGCAAAGCTGATTGCAGAACTGTCTACCGATCTGGGTGAAGCAATGGTTGGCATTAACGAGAACGAAATCGCATTGCTGATGGCAGAGCGAGGCAAGTAAAATGGCAGTTGGAATTCTGGCGCTGCAGGGCGCCTTCGCAGAGCATGCCGCAGTGCTGGATAAACTCGGCGTACCGCACTTCGAAATTCGCCAGAAGCGCGATCTGGATCAGCCGATGAATGGTTTGATTATTCCGGGTGGCGAAAGCACAGTAATGAATAAACTCTTGCGCGAGCTGGATTTGTATGATACGCTGCGTGAGCAGATTCAAAACGGACTTCCTGTATTCGGAACATGTGCCGGTCTGATTCTGCTGGCTAAGCAGATTGATGGTGGCATACCATGCTTCAGTGTGATGGATATCCGCGTAAAGCGTAATGCCTATGGCAGACAGCTTGGCAGTTTTTTCACGGATGATCGGTTTGGCGGTAGCGAGAGAATACCGATGACATTCATTCGCGCACCATATATTGAGAGCGTAGGAAATAATGTCGAGGTGCTATCCATTGTTGACAGTAATATTGTTGCTGCACAGCAGGATAATATGCTCGTGACCGCATTTCATCCGGAATTAGATATGGATTTGACGGTGCATCAGCATTTCATTCGGATGGTTGAGCAGTTTCGGTTGAAGAATGCGAGATAACTAAAATAAGCGGCTCTGTAAGAGCCGCTTTCGTCTGTATAGAAAATCTACTGCACACAAAAATACCAATGTGCTGCGTAATTGCCAGCACCGCTAATTATACAAAATAAAGATTTTGTATAATTAGCAAACCATCTATTTTATAGCCATTAATAATTAACAGTTTTCATCCTATTTTCTCCAGATACTCTATCATATCAGCCACAGCACGATCATTATTAGAACTTACCGTTATATTGACATTTTGCAGCACTTCCGGCCCTGCATTGGCCGGTGCAAACGAAATCTGAGCTTCTTGCAGCATGGATTCATCATTGTAGCTGTCGCCAATAGCAAACACACGTTCAACGTCTGGTAAGTATTCAACAATATTTCGTAGAGCCGAACCCTTATTCACACCAGCGGCTGTGATTTCACAGAATGTCGGCATGCTGGATGTCACATCAAATACATGCGGATACCGAATCAGTAAATCCTGTGTAAGTGCGGTGATTTGTGCCGGTTCACCGGTAAAATTGACCGTACACCAGTCCGCAGTTGCGCTTTTTGCAAACTGCTCATTAGAAAGCATCTGATAATCCAAATGCAGCTTGTGCATGTGCTGCAGCGTGTGATCGCTCATTTGACGAATCAGCGCCGTTTCTGCAGTAAAAACCTCGCAACCGAATTGTGAATTATTTAACAATACATGCTCGATCATTTCTTTCGTCTCGTACGGCATTCCGGAGCAATACAAAATCTTGCGATTTTCATCGCAAATCAACGAACCATTCATCACACTGTATGGCGCATTGACCGGCAACTGGTCTATATATATGCCAATAGCATGAGGAGAACGGCCGGTCGCAAGCGACAGCCGTCCTCCCTGTTTCGTAAAATATTGTAATGCTCGCAAATTTTCTGCCGGAATTTGCTTTGAATCATCGAGCAGCGTACCATCCATATCGCAGGCCAGCAGCATACCCTTAAACTTTTTCATTGCATACGCTCCAATTTATCAAGAACTTCAATAAAATATTGTGGCAGCGATGCCGAAAACTCCATCCGCTCCCCTGTTTTCGGGTGCGTGAGCGTCAGCTTCGCTGCATGCAGACATTGACCGCCGATATTGGAAAACCGGTCTTTTTTCAGTCCGTACACCGGATCACCGATAATCGGATGACCAATAGATGCCATATGTACACGAATCTGGTGTGTACGTCCGGTCTCGAGCTGAAATGCCATATATGTGTAGCCGTTATATCGTTTGATGACAGTGTAATGCGTGATTGCTTCACGTCCGCCCTCCACGATTGCCATTTTTTTTCGATCCGTTTTGTGGCGGGCAATCGGCTTATCCACCGTTCCTGTATCATCCTTGACAGAACCAACCACAATCGCTTCATAGCCGCGATACGCCGTATGCGCCGCAATCTGAGCTGCCAGGCTCTGATGTGCGGCGTCATTTTTCGCCACAACGAGCAGACCGCTAGTATCCTTATCAATACGATGCACAATGCCCGGTCGATGTTCACCGTTAATGCCAGACAGACTGTCACCACAGTGGTACATCAATGCATTTACCAACGTGCCGTCCCAGTTGCCGGCCGCCGGATGCACAACCATGCCGCGTGGCTTGTTGACCACCACAATATCCGCATCCTCATAAACAATATCCAGCGGAATATTCTCCGGCTTGAGATCTACTTCCTTTAACTCCGGAAGCTGAACCGTAATCGCCTCGCTGCCGACCAGCTTGTAATTTTTCTTAAGTGGCTGACCGTTACAGCTTACTGCCTGCTCTGACAGCAGATTCTGCGCCGCAGAGCGGGTCAGTCCTTCAATCTGCTCTGCCAGCCAGCTGTCGATACGCTTGCCGGATTGCTCTGCCGGAACTGTAAATTGTAATTCACTCATGGTTACTTCTCCGCTTCGCTTGTTTCCTTATGCTGAAACATAAAATATAGCACAAACAGTACACCACCTGCACAAATGAAGATATCTGCCACATTAAATACCGGAAAATGAATCAGACGGAAGTCAAACATATCGACAACAAAACCGTGTGCTACACGATCAATGGCGTTGCCGAGTGCGCCTGCCGCCACCAGAATCAGAGACCAGCAGCCCAGCTGAGTCTGCAGCATATTCTTGTAAATCGCTGTGAAAATGGCAACTGTAATCACAATGGCCAATACAACAAAAATCCAGCGTGAATCAAATTGCGCGAACAGGCTGAATGCTGCACCGCGATTCTCGATATAAGTCAAGTGAAACACACCATTGATCAACGGAATGGTCTGCTGTGCCTGCAGGGACGTAAACGCCCAGTATTTCACTGCCTGATCTGCTGCAATCATCAGCAAGATTGCACAAATATAAATCGGCATCTTCTACCTCCAAAACAAAAAGGAGGAACAGAATTGCTCTGCTCCCCCTTGGATTCTTCTTTTAGCCTACAACCTTGGCACAGCGAGCACACAGACCCGGATGCTTTGCATCAGAACCAACGGTCTTAGCCTGCTTCCAGCAACGCAGGCACTTCTCACCTGCTGCGCGGGCAACAGCAATCTTCAGACCCGGCAGATTCTCGCTTGCAGCGCCCTCACCGTCACCGGCAACGACATCAAGTTCGGAAACAATGCACAGATCAGCCAGATCCTGACCACAGCCGTTCAGGAATGCAGCCTGTTCAGCGTCAGCGTAAACAGTAACGCATGCTTCCAGCGGCTTGCCGATGGTCTTAGCAGTACGCGCACCCTCGAGAGCCTTGTTTACATCATCGCGGAATGCTGTCAGCTTGTCCCACTTAGCACGATCCTCATCGCTGAAGGACAAAGCCTCGTCAGCCTGCGGCATCTCGTTATATGCTACGTTGCGAACATCATCCTCAGCAGCGTGCGGCATAGCCTGCCAGATTTCGTCTGCGGTAAAGCACAGAATCGGAGACAGCATGCGAACCAGCGCACTCAGGATACGATAGATCGTAGTCTGTGCAGAGCGGCGGCTCAGACCATCGGTCTCATCGCAGTACAGACGATCCTTGATCACATCGAGGTAGAAGTTGGACATATCAACAACACAGAAATTATGAATTGCATGGAATACGGTGTGGAATTCGTAGCTATCATATCCCTCACGAACCTTTGCAGCAAGGTCGTTCAGCTTCATCAGTGCCCACTTATCCAGCTCCGGCATATCTGCGTATGCAACAGCGTTGGTCTTAGGATCAAAGTCAAACAGGTTGCCCAGAATGTAGCGAGCCGTGTTACGGATCTTGAGGTAGTTCTGCGACAGATGCTTGAGCATGTCCTTGGAAATACGCATATCCTGACGGTAGTCAGAAGAAGCAACCCACAGACGCATTACGTCTGCGCCATACTGCTTGAGGATATCCTCCGGAGCAATACCATTGCCCAGAGATTTGGACATCTTCTGGCGCTCCTCATCAACAATCATACCGTGGGTGATAACCGTCTTGTACGGAGCCTTGCCCTGCGTAGCAATAGAAGTCAGCATCGAGGACTGGAACCAGCCGCGATACTGGTCATTGCCTTCCAGATATACGTCAACCGGGGTCTTCTGACCTTCGCGGTTCTCGATAACAGCACGCCAGGAGGAACCGGAATCAAACCATACATCCATGGTGTCGGTTTCCTTGTCGAACTCACTGCAGCCGCACTCACACTTGATGCCTGCCGGCAGAATCTCAGCAGCCGTCATGTCGAACCATGCGTTGGAACCCTTTTCACGGAACAGATCAGCAACGGTCTTAATCGTCTGCTCATTTACCAGCGGCTTGCCGCACTTCTTGCAGGTGAAGATCGGAATCGGAACACCCCAGACACGCTGACGGGAAATACACCAGTCGGAACGCTCACGGATCATGGAGGTCATGCGCTCCTGACCCCAGCCGGGAATCCACTTGATGTCCTCACAAGCCTTGACTGCGTCATCCTTGAGCGCATCAACAGAGCAGAACCACTGCTCGGTGGTACGGAAGATGATCGGGTTTTTGCAGCGCCAGCAATGCGGATAGCTGTGCACGATGTCCTCGGTTGCGAGAAGTGCGCCACAGTCATCCAGATCCTTGAGAATAACCTCGTTGGAATCGTCAACGAACATACCCTCGTACTTGCCGGATTCGGCGGTGTGACGGCCCTTGCCGTCAACCGGAACGATAATCGGAATGTTGTACCTCTGGCAAACGATAAAGTCATCAGCACCAAAGCCCGGAGCGGTATGAACACAGCCGGTACCGGCATCGAGCGTTACATGGTCACCGGTGATAACCAGAGAATCACGGTCGAACAGCGGGTGCTTGGTCTTGATCAGCTCCAGATCAGAGCCGAGAACGGTTGCGAGAACTTCCCAGCTGTCAATGCGGGCGGTCTTCATAACAGAAGCAACCAGTTCCTTAGCCAGAACATAAATCTCGCCATTCGGAACCTTAACGAAATCGTACTCGAAGTTCGGGTTCAGAGAAATTGCAAGGTTGCCCGGAATGGTCCAGGTAGTGGTGGTCCAAATTACGAAATATACATTCTCCTTGGTACCAAGCAGCTTGGTGATAACACCCTTGTCATCGGTTACAGCGAACTTTACAAAGATAGACTTACACGGAACATCCTTGTACTCAATCTCTGCCTCAGCCAGTGCGGTCTCGTCGTGCGGGCACCAGTAAACCGGCTTCTGACCCTTGTAGATGTAACCCTTCTTAGCCATCTCGCCGAAAATCTCAATCTGAGCAGCCTCGTAATCGTGGGTCAGGGTCAGGTACGGACGATCCCAGTCACCGATAACGCCCAGACGCTTAAACTGGGTACGCTGGGTATTGACATGATCGTGTGCAAACTCTTCACACTTGGAGCGGAACTCCGCAGTGGAAACCTTGCTGCGATCCATGCCGTAAGCCTTGATTGCCTGACGCTCAATCGGAAGACCATGGGTATCCCAGCCCGGAATGTACGGAGCCTGATAACCCATCATATTGCGCGAACGCAGAATAAAATCCTTAAGGATCTTATTCAGTGCGTGACCCATATGCAGATTGCCGTTTGCATACGGAGGGCCGTCATGCAGAACGAAAAGCGGCTTGCCCTCGTTCTTCTTCATCAGTTCATGGTAGAGGTCGTTCTTCTCCCAGTTTTCCAGAAAACCCGGCTCGCGCTTCGGCAGACCGGCACGCATCGGGAATTCGGTTTTGGGCAAATTGATCGTATTGTTGTAATCCTGCTGCATTGTGCAGTATTCAGTCCTTTCGCTTATTTACTTAACGTCCTTCGGGTCGTATTCAGTGCCGAACTGCAGTTCGCCGAAGTCGAATTTACGCGTTGCATCTTCCACTGGTGCATCGCCCTTCCCAGTCGCATTTGTGTTCTTTGCATCTTCAGTCTGCTGTACCGGAGCGAGTTTTTCGCCCTTCGCCAACTCTGCCAGTGCTCTTGCCTGCGACTGATACAGCTTTGCTACATGAGCGATAAACTCAGCAGTGTTCTTGCGGGCAGTCTCCAGTTTCTGTTCCTCGGTGTTGATTTCCGCCTGGGTGTCTTTCACCTTGTTTGCGGTTTCATCCTTCGCAGAAGCAATGATCTCCTCTGCTTCCTTCTTCGCCTTGTCGATTGTCTCCTGTGCAATCGACTGTGCGGTCAGCAGGGTACGGTGCATTCCTTCTTCAACACCGCGGTACTCTTCAATTTTATCGACCAGCACCTTCATTTTTGCCTTCATAGCAGCGTTTTCCTTCTGCATCGCTGCAAATTCCTCTGCAACACGCTCGAGAAAAGTATCGACAGACTTCATGTCATATCCGCCGAAAACCGCTTTTTCAAAGCCGATTTCTTGTATTTCCTGCACCGTCATATGTTTTTCCTCCGTCTTTATATCATTTGCCGTACTGACACGGAAAAATGGTCGGGCTGCGCCCGACCAAAATCAGCGCCGTTTGTCCGGCAGGCTTAAAGCATATACACCATTTGTTCTAAAACAATCAGAACAAAAAAAGCCAGCATAAACGCAAAATCAAACGGACAATTCCGCAGCGCACTCACGCGGCTCAGCAGACTGCGAAAAGGTTGAATGACCGGCTCGGTAACAAGGCACAGAAACTCGTAGATTTTTGAGTCGCTGCCCTGTACGAACCAGCTCATGATTGCCCGTGCAAAAAACATAAACTGCAGAATGCGCAATAAGCTGCCTACGAAATATATTACCAAGCTGTTCACGATAGTACTCACGATCTGCGCTTAGAAATACATACCGCTGTTTTCCAGTTCATCGATCAGATCGCCCATAATATCAACATTGTAGGGTGTGATAATATAGGTGCTGTTTGCAACCTTCTTGATCTTGCCTTCGTTTGCATACGCAACACCGCTGAGGAAATCCACCAGACGGCGGGCAATATCCTTGTTGGTCTGCTCCAGATTCAGGACAACCGTACGCTTGTCCTTGAGATGATCTGCAATCTCCGCAGCCGTCTCAAAGCGATCCGGCTTGACCAGAACCACAGCCAACTGTGTAGTAGTATTGATGTTTACAACCTTATCGCTGCGATCGTGACGGCGCACCTGAGGCGCGTCCTGTGCATCACTGTCGTACGAACGGTCATAGGATCTTCTATTGTAAGATGATGGCTCGCTATCCATCGCAGGTTCTTCGTTTCTCTGACGGGGCATCTCGTCTTCGTAGTCGTCCTCCAACTCGCTGCCCTTTACCCAATCAATAAAGCCTTTGATTGAACCCATGCCAAGTTCCTCCTTATGTTTTAAGGCGAAACGATCTGATACGGCCGTTTGCCAAAGATCGCCGTGCCTACGCGAACCATGTTCGCTCCGCACGCAATCGCCGTTTCAAAATCATTCGTCATTCCCATAGACAAATAATCCATATCTACATTATCGTATTTTTTCGTCAAAATGTCAATAAATACTTGACGCATTTCGGTAAAGTAGTTTGAATTTTTTGTTTTTTCATCCGCAACGGGAGGAATTGCCATCAATCCGCGGATATGAAGCGACTTTTTTGCGCTCAATTTTACGATTGCATCGTGCAGTTCTTCGGGCGGAAGACCGCTTTTGGCAGCTTCTCTGCCGATATTTACCTCCAGAAGAATATCCTGACAAACACCGCGCTTCTCAGCTTCCTTGGCGATAGCCTCGCCGAGATGAACCGAGCCGACCGACTGAATCAGCGAAACCTTGCCGATCAGGTACTTGACCTTGTTGGTCTGCAGCGTGCCGATAAACTGAAGGTCTGCGCCATCGTAGGCGTTCTGTTCATACTTCTCCTGCAGTTCCTGTACGCGGTTTTCGCCGCACACACGGATTCCCGCTTCGATAGCCGCCTGTACGCGCTCGGCGTCATTCATTTTGGTCGCAGCCACCAGTGTAATTTCACTGGGATCGCGCCCTGCCTGCACGGCGGCATTGTTTACGCGCTCGATCACAGATTTTACGCGTTCCTGCAGTTCTTTCTTTTCTTGCTCCGTCATGTCTTCACCACCATATTGTTTTGCAGATTTTTACCTTGAACGATAACCTGGTCTCGCTCGACCAGCATATCGGAGTTGGTCGCACTTTGTTCGACGACATAATAATCGTCCGCCTCAAACAGCTCGTTGATCATTTTGAATTTCTGTATCGAGCCGCTCAGGATGAACACGCCGGGGATCTGCGTGGTCTTTCCGTCGCTGTCTGTTTGTTCCTGCACACGGACGGCACTCTTCGGCACCTTGAGTCCGGTGTAGGTCGCAATGATAATTTCGATCGGCTGTTCGCGCATGGAAACCATTTCACTGCTGAATTCTGTGCCTTCCATCACCAGCAGAGCCGTATCGCTGTCACCTTGATGGTTGATGGAATGCACGGTTACTTTGGATTCCATCGAAGCCTGCGTAAAGTTTACTGTCAGCTCCTGACCGACCTGCAGACGCTCGGCCTGCTCGGCCGGAATCTTAGCTGCCAGATACCAGTTGAATCCCTTAACGATCTTGCCGAGCGAATTGCTGTTCTCAGCAGACGGCTGCTGCGCAACGGTCTTGTCAAACTGCTCCACGGTCATCTCATCCAGTGAGGATGGTGTGAGAATGCTCTCGTATCCATCCACTACCTCGGAGAAATATCCGGACGAGGATGCAGTGAGTTCCGTGGTTCGGCCGGTAAGCTGATGCTCGAGCGAGGACTGCTCAGAAACCAAAGCGTCACGTTCGGCAGATACCTCGTTGGTATCCACATTGCCGGCCTCGCGGCGCAGCGACAGCGTGCGCAGCGAACTTGCGGCAGACGCGACCGAAGAGCCGCTGCCTTCCTTCACCTGCTCGGCCAGCTGCTCGATCGTCAGCGTGATGACCTGATCCAGCTTTGCGATGTTTGAGCTGTCCGATGTGGACTGCAGCGCTGTATCCAGAAGAGAAATACGTTCCTCCAGCGGATCAAGCTGTCGGCTCAGATCCATAGATTCCTGATCAGAATAGATGATCGCCAGCGGTGCGTCCTGCTGTACGCGTTCACCGCTGTACACGATGTGCTTGACCGAGCTGCCCGTGGCATTGTCGATTGGTTCTTCATCGCGGAAGAACCAGCCATCGCTCGTAAAGCTGTCATTAATTGTGACATGCAGAGCCGGTGTGGTCTCCGGTGCAGCCGAAAACGCGTTAGAAAGACGGCCTCCCAGATAAATCACCATCAGCACCGCCGCAATGATAAATACAACGCGGTTTCCGCCGTCATTCCGCCGTTTTCGCGGCTTGGATTTTGTGCTTTTTGTCTGTTGTCCCATGTAAAGACCTCGTATATGTTCACTGTTCCGCACGCTCCCCTCTCGGTGCATGGAGATCGACTCTATGCTGTGGGATCAGAGTAGAGATTGCGTGCTTATAGATCATTTGCTGTTTTCCGTCGCTCTCCAAAATCACAACGAAGCTGTCGAATCCGCGGACGATACCGCGCATCTGAAACCCGTTCGTTAAAAATACGGTGATGTTCTGCGCCTGCTGACGCAGTGCACTGAGCATTCTGTCCTGTAAGTTGATTTCGTTTCGCACAATGATTCCTCCAGTTAAAATTACAATTTATGGTATCATTATACACCGTGGTTTTGAAGATATTTTGTCGTTTCCTGTAAGACGAAAGGAAGTTCTTCTCCACTATTATAATATATCCAGTGGATGCTGTCATCCCTTTTCAGCCAGGTAAGCTGACGTTTTGCATAATTTCTGCTGCGCCGTTTGAGTAATTCGGCACATTCTTCCAATGTTTGCTCGCCGTTCAGATAGCCGAGCAGCTCTTTGTAGCCGATGGCCTGCGCGGCAGTGCCGGTCAGCAGACCGCGTTCCACCAGCCGTTTCGTCTCCTCCAGCAGACCGTTTTCCAGCATAAGATCCACTCTGCGATTGATGCGGTCATACAGAATTTCACGGTCAGACGGGCAAACACCGATCTTGAGCGCATCATACTTTGGCTCCGGGCGCTTGTTCCTGCGGTTAAATTCGTCGATCGTCATACCGGTCTGCTCATACACCTCAAGAGCACGAATGACGCGCTTGAGATTATTCGGGTGCAGACGTTCCGCTCCGGCCGGATCTACCTTAGCCAGACAGTCATGTACCGCCTGATTGCCCTGCTCAGCCGCCATCCGCTGATATTTCTCACGCACGGTCAGGTCGGTCTCATCGCCGGAGAATACGCTGCACTCGATGAGCGCGTCCATGTACAATCCTGTACCGCCGACAACGATCGGCGTCATGCCGCGCGACAGAATATCCTGCGCAGCAGCGTCTGCCAGTTCGACATACCGTGCCACCGAGAACGCTTCGCCGGGCTCGCACACATCGAACAGATGGTGCGGTACGCCCTGCCGTTCCTTCATATCAGGCTTGGCGGTGCCGATATCCATCTCACGGTAAAGCTGCATGGAATCCGCAGAAATGATCTCAGTATGCAGTTGTTGCGCCAGCGCGACCGATAAGGCGGTTTTGCCGCTGGCAGTCGGTCCGCAGATACAGATCAAACGGTTTTCCATGCTGTTTCCTCGCTTTTTATTGATTTACACGCTTGAACATCTTGTCAAGCTCATATTTGGTCAGACGAACGGTCGTCGGTCTGCCATGCGGGCAGGAACGCACGTTGTCATCGCTCAGCACCCGCTCGCACAGGTCCTGCAGCTCGGTCATCGTGGTCGGTTTGCCTGCCTTGATAGCCGCCTTGCATGCTACCGTATGAATTAAATCGTCCAGACGATCCGGCACGGTGGTACGGCTGTTCATCGCCTTTTCGGCCAATTCACTGATGACGCTCTGCACATCGCCGCTATCCAGATAAGCGGGCACGCTGCGTACGGCAAAGCTGTTCTCGCCAAAGCTGTCGATGGCAAAGCCTGCCTGACGGATGTCCTCGATCTGCGACTGCACAGCGGCGGCTTCCTCGCCGGTCAGCTCTACAATTACAGGCGTGAGAAGCTGCTGCTGTGGCATATCGGTCTCCGCACGCAGCTTGTTGAACAGAATGCGTTCATGCGCGGCATGCTTGTCGATGAGAATCAAGCCGTCCTTGTCCTCAGCAATGATGTACGTCTGGAAACATTCGCCGATCACACGCACACCGGTATCCAGCGGCTGCAGGATCTGCGGCTTACCCTTGACCTCCGGTGCGCTGACAGACGGCACAACAACCATCGGTTCATCTTCCGGCTCCGGTGTCGGCGTATGCACGGCAGGTGTCGGTTCTGTGACCGGCTCGACCGGCTGTGCCATTCGCGTACGAACTGGTTCCTGCGGTTCCTCCTGCAGTATGCGCGGCGCGGACAGATAACTCGATGCACTGCGCGGACGCTCTGCCTTTGGCGGGATAGACACGAGGAAATCCTCTAAATCCGGTGCTTCCTCGTCGTTCTTTACCGGTGCAATCGGTGTTGGCTTGACACTCGGCGTGACAAACGGCTTAGGGTCTACCGACTTTGGAATCGCAAACCGCTGCTGCTCATGCGTCAGATTATCTTCACGCGGCTTGGCAGGCGCTTCCTTCTCCTTGTGCTCCAGATGCGGCATATTGTCGTTTGCGGCAAGCGCATTCTTGCAGGCAATATACACGACCTCGAAAATCGGCTTTTCCTGCGAAAATTTGACCTCGGTTTTTGCAGGATGCACGTTGACGTCGACCGCCGACAGCGGCAAATCCAGGAAAAGCGCACCAGACGGATATTTGCCGGTGATGATCGCATTGCGATAGGCCTCTTCCATTGCAGCCTGCATAAGACGGCTCTTGACATAGCGGCCATTGACGAAAAAGTGCTGCATGGAACGGTTGGCACGTCCGGCGTGCGGCTTGACAATGTAGCCGTGCACGGTCATACCGTTGCGCTCGGTCATCGGCACTTCAATCATATTGGCAGTCATTTCCTTGCCGAATACGCCGAACACCGGTGCAATCAGCTTGCCCTTGCCGTCCGACGAGAATACCTGCTTGCCGTCGCGAATGAGCGTGAACGCAATCTCCGGATGGGAGAGCGCCGCATGCTGTACTACGCCGAGAATGTAACCCGCCTCGGTGAAGTCCTTTTTGAGAAACTTCATGCGAGCCGGTGTGTTGAAGAACAGGTCGCGCACAACGATTGTTGTGCCTTCCGGACAACCGGCTTCCTCCTGTGTCTGAATCTCACCGGCTTCCAGATGCAGGTGCAGACCCGCAATCGAACCTGCCTGACGCGTGAACAGATCAATGCGCGTAACCGACGAAATCGCAGCCAGTGCTTCACCGCGAAAGCCCAATGTGCCGATAGCATTCAAATCTTCCTCGGTACGCAGCTTGCTGGTCGCGTGGCGGCGGAAGGCCACAGGTGCATCCTCTGCCGACATGCCGCAGCCGTTATCCGCAATACGCAGATAGGTAATGCCGCCGTTTTCGATCTCCACCGTAATGCGGGTAGACCCTGCGTCAATCGCATTCTCGACCAGCTCCTTCGCCACGGAGGACGGCCGTTCAACAACCTCTCCTGCCGCGATCAGATCCGCAAGATGCGGAGATAATTCATGAATCACTGCCATTTTTCTTTGTTTTCCTTTCCGGAACAAATCATGGTTGGTCTTTCCTGCCCTGATAAATGATTAAACCAGCTTTTTCAGCTCATACAGTGCGTTGAGCGCCTCGATCGGCGTCATGGTGTCCACCTGCAGTGCACGCAGCCGCTCTGCGACTGCATCGCCGGAGAGCGAATCTATCGTAATCTGCGGAACGTCTTCCGGTTCCTCGGCTACGGCGTGCAGCTCGATTTTCGGCATGGTGGATTCCAGATCAGTCAGCACAGCCTTTGCTCGCTTGATGACCGGATTCGGCACACCGGCCAGCTTTGCAACCTCAATGCCATAGCTGTCATCCGCGCCGCCACGCACGATTTTGCGCAGGAACGTAATGTCATCACCGCGCTTTTTGACCGCAATATTGTAATTCTTGACGCCCTTGACCAGATCTTCAAGCACCGTCAGTTCGTGATAATGCGTTGCAAACAGCGCGCGTGCGCCGATGCGCTTTTTGTCCGCTACATACTCTACAACTGCGCGGGCAATGCTCATGCCGTCATAGGTAGATGTGCCGCGTCCAATCTCATCCAGAATGATCAGACTGGACTTGGTAGCGTGCCGCAGAATGTCCGCGACCTCGCTCATCTCCACCATGAAGGTGGATTGACCGCTCGCCAGATCATCCGACGCGCCGACACGGGTAAACACGCGGTCTGCCACGCCGATATGCGCGGATGAGGCCGGCACATACGAGCCAATCTGCGCCATGATGGTAATCAGTGCCACCTGCCGCATATAGGTGGATTTGCCTGCCATATTCGGGCCGGTGATGATAGCAACGCGGTTTTCCTTGCTGTCGAGCAAGGTGTCGTTCGGGATGAACAGACTATCGGACAGCATTTTCTCAACAACCGGGTGACGGCCGTCCTTGATGTCAATGCGGTCGGAAAAATCCACCACCGGACAAACATAGTTGTTATCACATGCCACATCAGCCAAAGCGCACAGAACGTCAAGCGCTGCGATAGCCTGCGCGGTTTTCTGCACGCGGTGTACCTCGGCGGCAATCTGGTCACGCACAGAGACAAACACCTCATACTCGAGTGCGGTCAGGCGTTCCTGCGCACCGAGCACGGTGCTCTCGAGCTGTTTCAGCTCCTCGGTGATATAGCGCTCGCTGTTCGCAAGCGTCTGCTTACGAATATAGTTCTCCGGAACCGCCTCCGCATTGGAGCGGCTGACCTCAATATAATAGCCGAACACACGGTTGTAGCCGATTTTCAGCTTGCTGATGCCGGTACGCTCGCGTTCCGCCTGCTCGATTTCGGCAATTTTGCCCTTACCGCCGGACGCAAGGTCGCGCAGACGGTCAATCTCCTCGTTGAAGCCCTTGCGGATCATGCCGCCTTCCCGAAGAAGAATCGGCGGCTCATCCACGATGGCCTGCTCGACCAGCGCGCGAATGTCTTCAAGCAGATCAATCTTGCCGGTCAGCTCACGCAACATAGCCTGTCCGAACAGAGCAGCCTGCGTTTTGATCTCCGGCAGGCAAGAAATTGCCGCCGACAGCGCACGCAGATCACGGCAGTTTGCAGTGCCGTAGGCTACGCGCCCAATCAGGCGCTCCATATCGAACACCCGCTTGAGTGCGTCCGTCAATGCCGTGCGGGCAATTACATCGTCGCACAATGCACCTACCGCCTGCTGACGGCGTGCAATATGCAGCGGATTATACAGCGGTTTTTCAATCCACTGACGAATCAGGCGCGAACCCATTGCCGTGCGCGTGTGGTCGAGTACCCACAGCAGCGTGCCCTTCTTCTCCTTGGTGCGCATGGTCTCGCAAAGCTCGAGATTGCGGCGTGCGATCAGGTCAAGCTCCATATACTGGCCTTGATGGTACACCTGCAGCTGATTCAGACTGGAAAGGCTGGCCTTCTGCGTCTGCTCTAGGTAATCCAGCAGACCGCCGAGGCACTGCACAGTGCACGGCAGGTCAGTCAGGCCGGCAGCGTCAAAGTCCTGCACCTTGAAGTGCTCCTGAATGCGTTCCGCACTGCGCTGTGCCTCAAAGCACTCCTCCGGCATCGGCTCTATGAGCGCCTCCAGACGTTCCTTCAGAAAGGACTGAAGGCCGTCTGCCGAAATGGCTCCGCCGCCGACCAGCACCTCACGCGGCGCAAAGCGTCCGAACTCGCTGGTGATGTCATTCCAGTTATCCGAGCCGGTCGCGTACACCGAACCTGTCGTAATATCAGCAAAGCATACGCCGACGGAACCACCGGCTGCATATACGCAGCCGAGAAAGTTGTTCCGGTTTTCATCCAGCATGGAGGCTTCCACGACCGTACCCGGTGTCACGCGTCGGATGATCTCGCGCTTGACCAGACCTTTTGCCTTTTTCGGGTCCTCCATCTGCTCACAGATTGCGATTTTGTAACCCTTCTGCACCAGCTTGGCAATATAGCCTTCCGCGCTGTGATACGGCACGCCGCACATCGGTGCACGTTCTCCCTGACCGCAGTCGCGGCCGGTCAGCGTCAGCTCCAGCTCGCGGGAGACCAGCTTGGCATCGTCAAAGAACATTTCGTAAAAATCGCCCAGACGGTAAAACTGAAGTGACCCCAAAAAGTTAGACAATATTTTGAAGTAAAAATTGTTTAAGCAGCCGAAAGGGCTTGCTGTCTGTGAATTGCAGGCGGCAAGCCCTTTAGCTTTGCCTTGATCCTGCGGTTGTTGTAGTAATCCAGATATTCA
>QEKJ01000004.1 GCA_003096535.1 Agathobaculum butyriciproducens
CCGCAGGCAAAGAAGCTGCACGAAATGGGCGCTGAGGTTGACCTGATCGCCGGTTTCCGCAACAAGGACATCATCATCCTCGAGGACGAGATGAAGAACGCCTGCACCAACCTGCACATCGTGACCGATGACGGCTCGAACGGCCGCAAGGCTCTGGTTACGCAGGTGCTCAAGGAGCTGATCGACGCGGGCAACCAGTACGATGCCGTTATCGCCATCGGCCCGATGATCATGATGAAGTTTGTCTGCGAGACCACCCGTCCGTACGGCATCAAGACCATCGTTTCCATGAACACCATCATGGTTGACGGTACCGGCATGTGCGGCGGCTGCCGTCTTACCGTTGGCGGCGAGACCAAGTTCGCATGCGTTGACGGCCCGGATTTCGACGGTCACCTCGTTGATTTTGACAGTGCAATGCGCCGCGGTGCCATGTACAAGGCACAGGAGCGCGCGGCGGTAGAGCGCCGCGAGGAGCATTGCAATCTGTTCAAGAAGGAGGTCAAGTAATCATGCCGAATATGAATCCGAAGAAGTGCCCGATGCCCGAGCAGGCACCGGACGTCCGCAATAAGAACTTTGAAGAGGTAACGCTCGGCTACACCGCTGAAATGGCGGTCGAGGAAGCACAGCGCTGCCTGAACTGCAAGAACAAGCCCTGCATGACCGGCTGCCCAGTACAGGTTAAGATTCCGGAGTTCATCGCTCTGGTTGCCGAGGGCAAGTTCCTCGAGGCGGCTGCCAAGATCAAGGAGACCTCCGCACTGCCCGCTGTCTGCGGCCGTGTATGCCCGCAGGAGAGCCAGTGCGAGTGCCACTGCGTACGCGGCATCAAGGGTGAGGCCGTTGCCATCGGCCGTCTGGAGCGCTTCGTTGCAGACTATGCCCGCGAAAACAGCACCGAAAAGGCAGTCAAGCCGGAGTCCAATGGTCACAAGGTTGCCATCGTTGGTGCAGGCCCGGCCGGTCTGACCTGTGCAGGCGATCTGGCTCGTATGGGTTACGAAGTTACCGTTTTCGAGGCACTGCACACCGCCGGCGGCGTACTCATGTACGGCATTCCGGAGTTCCGTCTGCCGAAGACTATCGTGCAGAAGGAAATCGACACGCTGAAGGACCTCGGTGTTGAGTTTGTTCTGAACTTCGTTGTAGGCCGTTCTGAGACCATCGACGAGCTGTTCGGTGACGGTTACGAGGCTATCTTTGTAGGCTCCGGTGCCGGTCTGCCGACCTTTATCGGTGTTCCGGGCGAGAACGCAAACGGCGTTTACTCCGCGAACGAATACCTGACCCGCATCAATCTGATGAAGGCGTACAAGGAAAACGCCGACACCCCGATCTATCACGCCAAGAAGGTCGCAGTAGTCGGCGGCGGCAACGTAGCCATGGACGCCGCCCGCTGTGCAAAGCGCATGGGCGCGGACGAGGTTTACATCGTATACCGCCGTTCCGAGAAGGAGCTTCCGGCTCGTCTCGAGGAGATTCACCACGCGAAAGAAGAGGGCGTTGTGTTCAAGTTCCTGACCGCTCCGCTCGAGGTACTGTCTGACGAAAACTTCAACGTCACCGGCCTCAAGTGCCAGCAGATGGAGCTGGGCGAGCCTGACGCATCCGGCCGCCGCCGTCCGATTCCGGTCGAGGGCAGCGAGTTTGTGCTTGATCTGGACTGCGTTATCGCGGCAATCGGCACCAGCCCGAACCCGCTGATCCGTCACACCACGCCGGGTCTGGAAACCAACCGCAAGGGCTGCATCGTGGCTGACGATGAGCACGGCATCACCTCCAAGGACGGCGTATTCGCCGGCGGCGACGCCGTTACCGGCGCAGCTACCGTTATCCTCGCAATGGGCGCAGGCAAGCGCGCTGCGGCTGCAATGGACGAGTACATCAAGAATAAGAACAAGTAATTTCTGCTTGCTTATGCGAAAAAGAACCTGTCTTACGGCAGGTTCTTTGAGACTGTCGAAAAACTTCGTTTTTCGAGCAGCCTCTCGCTTGAAACCACGCTTTCGAGCGAATACTGAAGAAAAACCGCGCCCTGCGGGCACATTTTTTCTTCCCTTGTATAAAAAGTCAGGTACACGCCCCGACTTTTTATGAATTTGCTCCGCAAATTCTACTTTATGCGTGCTGCCGCACGAAGCGTAAAAATTAAAATAATACTTTTTTTACAGACTGAAAGAACCTGTCTTACGGCAGGTTCTTTTCTTATGCGTTAAAACAGGTCTAACATATTATCCAGATAAATTTCTTCTCTCACGCGCAGCTGATACGCCGGTTTTGTCATATAATACAGCAAAAACTCGAGGATCAGCGCGCTTCCCAGTCCTCTGCCCTCGATCTTGAACTGCGAAAATCCCATTGGCAGATACGTCCGCAGAACAGCATCAACGCCGATGAATCCCGGATTTTCCATCGCCTTGGAGAACCGATAGCCGCTCTGTGCATCCGGTGCTTTACACCGGTGCTCGCAGTCCTCGCCGAGATTTTTGCGGCTGACAACCTCGTAGCAGCGTTTGCGGTCATTGCACCCGAACCAGCAGCACTCATTGCACAAAAATTCCACCTTATCTTTGTGCACCTGCGACAAGGCGTTTAATTCCTCAAACCGTTTATTCAATCGAAAATCCGGCACGACATACCGAAATTCTTCCCTGTCCAGCTCGTGCCGGAAATCTTCAAAATCGGTCAGCACCTTGGTCGTAGATGACACGAGGTACAACGCCGGATACTGCGTCCGCAGGTAGTCGGTCAGCAGCTCGGAATGCACGATTACGCCGTTCTGCACGCCGTTTGCCTGCGAAAACAGCTCGCAGAGTGCATTGCATTTGCGGTTGGACAGGTGTTCCTCGCGCAGAAGCGAATTGCTGAATGTCAGCCGCGCGGAAACGCCGTACTCCTGTGCCAGAGCCAGCGCTTCGCGTGCGCCGCACTCACCGAAACCCGCTCGTCCGCCTCCCCAGAGGCAGTCCGCCGGTGCGCCGTAAATGGACCCAATCTCACACCAGTCATAAAACCAGTCACGATTTGCGCGGTATAACGGCAGGAATGCGCGGTAAAACTCGTAAAATTCAAACAATCCGGGCAGATGATAGTATGCTTTGGCTGACACGGCCGCTCGCCTCCTTTGCTCCGTATAGCATACCACAAAATGCCGGAATACGCAAAAGAACCTGTGTTCTTTTCACTCAAACCCACGGAAATACCATGTGCACGCTGAACAAAGTCGCGGCTGCGCTCAGTGCGTTGGCGCACAGCGCGTAAGCGATCGGATGAGCCGTCTCCCGCCGGGTCTGCAGCCGTTTGCGGTAAACAACAGCCTCGATGATCCAAATCACAAGCTCCAGCGGCGCAAATACCAGATACCGGTAGAACGGCATGCCGATCCACATGCAGGCCGCCGTTACGACTGTGAGCAGCAGCTGTGTGCCGATATTGACGACGAAGAACAGCTTTGCGTTGCGCCTGTCCCAGAAGCCGAACGGCAGCAGCAGGATTCCCTCAAGCAGCAGCGTCGGCAGCAGCGAGGACGCAAACTGTTTGAAATATGTCAGCAGCGGATTTCCGGTTTTTACCGTATTATCCGCAAAGTCAAAGGTGAATATCTGCTGCAGCTGTGTGCGCTTCATCACCTCAGAAAAGTTTACTTTCTGCTGAGAATCATCATAAACCGCAATCCGAAACGTGTCCGGCGTGCCGAAATAGCTGAACACAAACGTGTCCTTGTCCGGATGATTGTAAAACAGAGGCGGTTGTGTGCCGTCCAGCATGGCATAGTGCCAACCGTCCATGCGGTCGCGCTCCAGCGCATCCAGCGGCAGCGACGCACGGTCGATATGATTCCACTCGATATTGTCGATGCATCGCTCGGGTACCTCGCCCGGAATGAGCAGGTCAACATAATAATCGCCGTCCGGCGCATTCTGCACCTGAATGGTGATCTGCGGTTTCGGGCCCGAATCCGCGCTTGCGGAGACCGGCAGCACGGCCAGCAGGAACGCGGCTATGCACAGGCAGGCTTTCCACTTTCGTTTCATGGCGGTCATCCTTTCTCGTATTTAGTTCTCCGTTCCACCGAGATACAGAGTATTCCCCTTCATTTCAACCTGTTCTCCGAGCAGTTCAAACAGCTTTGCCGGAACCCACGTCTTGCCATCAGCGAAATACGGCGCCGCGCCGAACGAAACCGGTGCTTCCGTGCCGTCGCCGTTCATCACCGAACGGATATAGGAATCCTCACCGATGTTTATATGCGTCATAACCTTGCCGTTGTTCATCTTCGCCTGACGGTTCTCTATGTCCCACGTCACGGTGTAGCCGAGGGCTTCGCCGACCTCACGGAGCGGCACCATAGCCACGCCGTTTTCCATGCGCCCTTTGTCGAGCGTCTTGTCCTTGCACACGATGTTAAACGCATTCGTCTCATCGGCTTCTCCGGTGAAAGCATTCGGCACCCCGCCGAGATACAGCGCGTCCCCGCGCATCTCAATCTGCTCGCCGAGCAGACCGAACAATTCAGCCGGAACCCACGTTCTGCTCTGCGCGATATAGGGCGCGGCACCGAGTGCTCCCGGGCGGCTCATGCCGTCCGCGTCCGGCAGTGCGGTTGCGCGGAAATACGCATCCCGACCGATGGTCACAGTCGTCTGCACCGTGCCGTTGGTGAGGTGCACCGTGCGGTCCCTGGCGTTCCACTTGACCGTAAAGCCGCACAGCTCGGCGGTCAGGCGCAGCGGAACCATAGCCACGCCGTTCGTCATGCGGCCTTCACCAGCGACCATATCGCCCTCAATGACGATGGCGAACGTATCGTCCTCAGAAGGCAGCAGCACAACCTTGTCCGTGCTCGCCTGTGCCGGATAGGATTCCAGAATCGTATCATACCATGCAAAAAAACGGGTTCCCATGCGGATATCCTCAAGTTTTGCCTTGTTTTTCGTGCCGAACGGCGTAACAGACGCATTCCGTGCAATGTTCAGCGTCAGGCCGCCGTCGCTTGCCTGCACAGTCAGACTGCCGTCCGCGTTCCTCTTCACCTGCTCGGCAGACAGCAGGCTTGCAGGCTCGTGTTCGTCGGTCAGATTGACCAGAATCGCCTTGGCATACACCTGCGGCGGCTCGGACAGCGCCATCATTTCCCCGCAGTAGAGGTACACCTCGTCACCCTTTTTGATATCCTGTGCGCCTGCCGGCAGACCGGTCTGCGTGTCCATGATGATCGTCTGCTCCGCAATGTGCACCACAACTGTGCCTGCGGTTTCGGTGCTGACGGTCAGCTCGCCGTCCTGCCTGTCGGTTACTGTGGCGCGCACGCCGTACAGGTCAAGCTCCGCGTGCTCGGCGGAGTCGGTCGCTGCCGCGTCCGTGTCGATCAGGTTCACTGCTCCGGCGGGAATCGCGCTCATGCCGAACAGCACCGCTGCAAGCAATGCCGCCATTCGTTTTTTCTCCATCATAATCACTACCTCCTTTTTATACCCAGTTAGACGGTCCGGGAGCGGTTTTGTTCCCGGTTTTCTTTCGGTGAGTGCAACAAAAAACATCCGCTCTGTTTAGTCGTTTTCCCTAAAAGAAAACGCAGGCAAAAGACATGACCATCAAAGTCACGCTTTTGCCTGCATACCTTATTTATTTCGTTCCAGAGAGGCTTCGTGCGCCGTCTCCATTTTGCTCAGCAGCTCCGCCGCCGGTCCTTCCGGATAGTCGGCTTTGCACGATTCCATTACCTGTGCAAACTCCTCCGAGCCGTCATGCCATGCGGCATCCGCCGAGGCAATCTGCCCGCAGATGAACTCTGCTGCCGGTGTGCTGTCGTCCGACGATACCGTCTGATCCCCCATCAGCACCAGATACGCCAGAACAGTGTGCGGCGATTCCAGAAAACGGCTCCGCAGCTCCTCGCACGCGCCCTCACTCGGCCCGCCATCGGCTGTAAGTGTAAACGCGATCAGCCTGTCGAGTGCGACCGTGTCCGTATGCGCCATCACATACGCAGCATCCTCGCTGTTTGTATCCGTGCTGACTGCCGTCCAGTCGGTCTTTGCCAGCTCGGACGCGACTGCCTGCGCGCAGGAATCCGCCGTCTGCGACACCTTTTCCCCACCGGCACCGCTGCATCCCGAAAGAAGAACAGACGCCATACATACCAATACCGCTGCTTTTTTCATAAAGATCCCCACCTTTTATTAAATTTTCAAGGCAATACCGTTTGAATTGTACTGCCTTATTTACCTTTTATCAGTTGCCGTACTGCTTGAGCATACGCTCCTGCAGCTCCTTCGCGGCGTTGAAGCCCATCTTCTTCTGACGGTCATTCATCGCTGCAACCTCGATGATAACGGCAAGGTTACGGCCGGGCTTTACCGGAATAGTCAGGCTCGGAACCGCGATATCGAGGATGGAGGTCGTCTGGCTGTCCATGCCGAGACGGTCGTACTGCTTGCCGTCCTCCCACGGCTCGAGGTTGATGACAAGCTCAACCTTTTCGGTCATCTTGATCGCGCCGATACCGAAGATACGGCGAACGTCAACGATGCCGATGCCGCGCAGCTCGATAAAGTGGCGGATAACCTCGGGCGCCGTACCGACGAGCGTCTTGTCGGATACACGCTTGATCTCAACCGCGTCGTCCGCGATCAGACGGTGGCCGCGCTTTACCAGCTCGATCGCGGTCTCGGACTTGCCGACACCGGAGTCACCGAGCAGAAGCACGCCTTCGCCGTAGATTTCGATGAGTACGCCGTGCAGCGTAACACGCGGTGCAAGTTTTACCTTGAGGAAGGCGACGATCACACTCATGATGGTAGAGGTAAACTCGTTGGTACGGAGGATCGGCACACCGTGCTCCTGTGCAGCCGCAAGGCATTCCGGAAATACGTCAATATTGCGCGAGAGCAGCAGCACCGGGATGCCGGTCTCGAACAGACGGTCGAAACGGCTGCGGCGCTCCTCGCTCGACAGACCCTCTACATAACTGGACTCAACCTTGCCCATGATCTGGATACGGTTCGGATCGAAATAATCAAAAAATCCTGCCAGCTGCAAACCGGGACGGTTTACGTCGTCCTTGGTGATCTCGGTCTTTTCAAAGCCCTCCGGACCGTAAACGACCTCAAAATTAAATTCATGGATCAGATCGCCCAAGCTGACACCGAATTCTTTTAACTGCATAAGTATAATGCTCCCTTCCGCTGTGGCAGGTATTCTATATCCTCTTTACTCTGCTGTTTTATTGCTGTATAATACATAGTATAATACATAAAGTAGATATAGCTGTATTATACCCTATTTCCCTGTTATTTTCAACGATTTCCGCACGGACCGCAGGAAAACTTGAAATTTTCTCTTTTTCTGAAAAAAATGCTTGCATTCATTCTATACATGTGGTAATATAATATCTGCTATGCAATGCCCGAAAGAAGGAGGTGCAGGAAAATGGCAAAGTGCGATATTTGCAATAAGGGTGTGACCTTTGGTATTCAGGTTTCCCACTCTCACCGTCGTTCCAATCGAACCTGGAAGCCGAACGTTCGTCGCGTAAAGGCTATGGTCGATGGTACTCCCCGCCATATCAACGTATGTACTCGGTGCCTCCGTTCCAGCAAGGTTACCCGCGCTATCTGATTTTAACGATCTGTGCGTTTACGTTGAAATGCCAAAGCGCTCTGTTCGCAGAGCGCTTTTCTTTTACCCTTATAGTATGTAGGTGATTTCCATGAAAAAGGCGTTTCGTCCTGCCTTTACCGCCACGATACCCGTACTGTGCGGCTATCTGTTCATCGGTTTTGCATTCGGTGTTATGCTGCGCGATATCGGCTTCGGATCGATCTGGTCCTTCTTCTGCAGCCTGAGCATCTACGCAGGCTCGGGACAGTATCTGCTTGTGTCGCTTCTGGCGGCCAAGGCGTCCCTTGTTACCGTTGCGGTGATGACGCTGCTGCTCAACTGCCGGCATATCTTCTACGGTCTGTCCTTTCTGGAGACTTTTCATGAGATGGGCCGCCGCAAGTGGTACATGATCTTCTCGCTGACCGATGAGACCTATTCCCTGCTGTGCTCGGTCAAGACGCCCGAGGGCATTGATGCAGGCGATATGCGTTTCTGGATCGCCATGCTGGACCATAGCTACTGGATCCTCGGCGGCGTGCTCGGCACGATCATCGGCGGCATACTGCCGTTTGACACCACCGGCATTGATTTTGCCATGACCTCGCTGTTCACGGTTATCTTCGTGGAGCAGTGGCAGAGCACCAAGTGCCACATCCCCGCACTGATGGGGCTGGCTGCGGCAGCTGTGTCGCTCGCCATCCTCGGGCCGGACAATTTCATCCTGCCCGCCATGCTCGCAATCTGCGTCATGCTGGTCGCTATGCGCGGCCGTCTGGCAAAGGAGGTCGCCTGATTATGACAACTGTTTATGCTATCGCCATGATCGCCGTGGCAGCCGTCTGCACGTTTGCAACGCGCGTTGCGCCGTTCCTGCTGTTCAACGGCTCCAAGCCCATCCCGCCGATCATCCGATACCTCGGCTCTACCCTGCCGCCCGCAGTCATCGCGCTGCTGGTTGTGTACTGCCTGAAAAACGTCGGTTGGGTGACGGGTACCCACGGTATTCCCGAGCTGCTGTGCATCGCCATCACGGCGCTGCTGCATATCTGGAAGCATAATAACCTGCTGTCCATCGGCGTCGGCACGGTGCTTTACATGGTGCTCATACAAAATGTGTTCGTTTGATTAGGAATTCGCGGGCGGATTTTCCTCGGTGAATCTGCCCGCTGTGTTTTTCCGAAAGATTTTCGAGATTTTTGTAAAAAGCTGTTGACAATTCGCGCTTTGCATGCTATTATATATAAGTCGCTGAGACAGACGGCTTGACAAAACGCTGGTGTAGCTCAGTTGGTAGAGCAGCTGATTTGTAATCAGCAGGTCGGGGGTTCAAGTCCGTCCACCAGCTCCAATCAAGCTGGTAATTGAATATGGAAGGTTTCCCGAGTGGCCAAAGGGAACAGACTGTAAATCTGTCGTCTATGACTTCGGTGGTTCGAATCCACCACCTTCCACCAAAAGAACCGATACTCATTCGAGTATCGGTTCTTTTTTGGTGTCAGGTGGAATGGATTCGAAAGCCGGCTCTTAGAAACGTGCCAGTGGCACGTTTCAACCGGCGTGGCTTGCCCGTAGGCCGACAACCTCTAAAATATTTAATGGTTGTTACCGCAGCAAAGCGAATCCACCACCGGACGGGCAGGCACGCGTGTGGCAGTGCGACCATGGGCGGCAATAGCCAATCCCGGCAGGCACGCGCCCAATCCGAAGGAACGCCAAGTCAGCACGCGCCCAATCTGAAGGGAAGAACAGGTTGTTCGATAGCGAAATCAACCTGTACAGGCTATTTGGAACGATATATTGCCGTTTGCGACGTTATCCCGTAGGGTGCGCGAAATCATACGATTCGTGGGCAAACACTCCGACTCGCTAAGAGCCGCCTACGGCGGTTGCTCGCTGGACGCCCACTGCGGTGGGTGTGTTCGCCCTACGGGATATATGGTGCAAAACCATGTCTCTCAACAAACAAGCGCTCCGGTTTCATCACTTGACAAAACCGGAGCGTCCGTTTATAATACTGATATAAGAACGGCTTTCACATGTCGGGTGCGGTCGTTCCCCGTTGCAAGTTTAGAGCTTGAGGAAAACGCCGCTGCCTTTTTAGGTGGCGGTTATTTCTTGAGGTTCAAAATACCGAAGACAACCGTCGCAAGCAGCATCAGAAGCGTAAGTACCTCCATTGTTGTCATGCGCGTCACCCCCTTATTCCAGGGGATAACCTCGCCGTTTCATATCAGCAGCTTCATTATAGCATACATGGCTTCATACTGTCAATAAATCGCTCTTCGGGGCGGTTTTTGTGTATTTGCCTCGTATTTTCATCCTATTACACCCAAAACAGGCACACCTCTCGGTGTGCCTGTTTTCCGTATATTACTCTCTATCCTGCGACCCGCTGTCTCCTACCACAGAATCAGCAGATCGGATATTGTACTTGCCGCGATGATGACGAGCCAGCAGACAAGCGGTGCTGCCCGCTCGAACCACCGCCAGAACAGCGGCAGGAACAGCCCGAGCGGAAACAGATGATACCGCGCTTTCTTATCCGACAGCTACTTCCGTCGTATAGGCAACATCACCGTCCTGTGCAGACTCGACGCCGTTTTCCGCGTCCTTCTCGGCCTGTGCACGGTATTTCTCGATGATATCCTTCGGATAATCCTCTTCGGTGTAGCCTGCGCTTGCGTTCCACTCGTCGCCCTTTTCGTCCGTGTAGGTCACGGATACGTTGCTGCGGGCAAACTGCTTCATAATGCCATACGCCATCGCATCGCTGCCGTACAGATTCATTGCGTCAATGTTGACCGCGTTCTTGAGCAGCGCGTCAATGTCCGCCCGGTCGGTCACCTGCACGCCCTGCCAGAAGTCTTTATCCGGCAGATAGATGCTCAGTGTAATCAGCTTTACGTTTTTCGCGCTGACAGCCTTGGGAACGATATTGGCGTACTTTTTGATGAGTGCAAGCGTCTTTACGTCCTTGTCGGTCACGCATACGGCACCCTCGCTGTAATAATCGTCGTTGTTCTGCTGCAAGAATTCCATGCACAGCACCGGCATGGCATCACCGGTGTGGGTCAGCGTCTCTGCCTTGAGCGTGTCAATGATCTCCTGCGCCTTCTGCGAGTCGCTGAGTGTGCCGACGCCGTTGTAGCCGTCACCGTTGGTGTAAAAAACAATGTTGCGGTGGTAACCCTCGTTGACCTCGCCGAGCGCAAACAGCGACCACGTCTTCTGCTTGTACTCTGCGGACTGGTAAATCTGCTTTTTGAGCGTGAACACTTCGTCTGTGGCCGGCAGCTCATACGAACGGCTCTTCACCTTGCCGTTCTTCAGCTTGAAGGTGACGGTGATGCACTCCTTCTGTGCATTTTCATCCGTATTATTCAGGCTTTCCACGCCGAGCGCCGCCAGCTGCCGCGCTGCCGCGATGTTTTCCGGCTCACTGAGCAGTGCCGATTCACCGACGTAACCCATCGGCGCTGCCGCTGCAATGCTGCCCTCATCCGGCAGCCACTTGTCGTAGCCGAACACGTCGGACTGCATGGTCAGCAGACCCGCACACAGCACTGCAAGGATGATAACCAGCTGCAGCGGCTTGCGGAAGATGGCGCGGAAGTCGAACGCATAAATAATCTCCACCACGCAGTGGAAAATGACCGTGCCGAGCACCAGACCGACCCAGAACCACAGCTCGGATTCGTAGACCAGCATTTTGAAAATCTCAGCGAACGCCGTACCCATAACCACGCAGATAATAATCTTGACGGGCAGCTTGATCGGGTTGAATGCCAGTGCCGTGCCCGCCCGCTCACTCTTGCGGATGCGGAACAGGAACAGTGCCAGTGCGGTGATAACGATCGCCGCAACCGCATAGCCGATCAGCAGACCGATAGCACTCGACTCCTGCAGCCCGGCGGAGTAATCCATCGCACAGATAGGCTCCACTGCCCAGCTATGCATTTTCGTGCCGTTTACGCCGAAATACTGAATCAGCGGTGCAAACTTGTTGCAGAACAGCAGCGAAGCCATGGAAGCATCCATCACATAGGTCTGGAAGAACATGCTCTTGAGACTCTGCCACAGTGCGGTTACGAGTGTCGGTCCGAAGTACACCCACAGACCGAGCAGCAGCGTGATGACCGTATTGCCGCACAGGATGGTCGTAACAGCCGCCATCGCGTACAGCAGGAAGAAGAAAATGACGTTGGACGCGATCACGCCGATGAGCGATGCGTTGACCACCTCACCGAAGCCCATCGCACATGCACTGACAATGCTCAGCGCATGCAGCACGAGGTACGGCACCAGCGCACACAGCGCACCGGTCGCATAGTCCACCGCGAACAGGCGGCTGCGCGAAATCGGCAGGCTGTGATAGAAATCCACCTTGCGGCGATTGTGCAGGTACGCGAACATGCTCACACCGCAGGTGACCGCCAGAATGATGACGGCCAGCTTGACAAACACATTCTGTCCGCCGAGCATCTCACCGACGCTCTCCACATATCCCTGCCAGCTTGCCGCAGCATCTGCCGCACTCAGATTGACCAGATCCTGCTTATGTGCCGCCAGGCTGTGCTGCGCCGTCATAATCACCGGCAGCAGCTGCGCCATAAAGAATCCCACCGTGGACAGCACGATGGCCCACAGATTGCGTTTCATGCAATCCCGTACGAGACCCTTAGAACAGGAGTTTCTTGACATCATAGCCTGCCACCTCCGTTTCATTGATAAAAATTTCCTCCAGCGTCAGCGGGAGCATTTCGCAGAAGGTCGGGTTCAGCGCGTTCACCCTGGCGAGCAGCTCTTCCCGGCTGCCGCGCGCCGTAATCGTGTACAGCGAGCCGCGCTGCTCCTTGTGCAGAATGTCAAAGCCTTCCCACGCGGAATCCGGCAGCGGATTCGGGAAAATGCACTGCATTTTGTACATGCCGAGCTTCATGTCGTCCAGATCGCGCGAGAACAGGATGCCGCCGCGATGCAGCAGACCGACATGGTCGCAGATATCCTCCAGCTCACGCAGGTTGTGCGAGGCGATGATGGGCGTCAGACCTCTGTCCGCTACATCCTCGGCAAACAGGCTCTTTACCGTCTGGCGAACGACCGGGTCGAGACCGTCGAACGTCTCATCGCAGAATAAGTAGTCCGTGCCGCTGCATACGCCGCAGATGACCGAAACCTGCTTTTTCATGCCCTTGGAGAACGTCCGCAGCTTGCGGTTTTCGTCCAGACCGAAGCCGTTCATCAGCTTGCGGTAGCGCGCTTCATCGAATTTGCTGTAAAAGCGCTTGTAGTAGTTTTTCATTTCCTTCGGCGTGCTGTTCGGGAAAAAGAACTGCTCATCCGAAATGAAGAAAAACCGTTCCTTCATCGCAATGTTCTCGAAAATGTCCGCTCCGTCGATCTGCACCGTGCCCTCATCCGGCTGCAAAATGCCGGCCAGCATGCGCAGGAACGTGGACTTGCCCGCGCCGTTCGAGCCGATCAGGCCGTAGACCGAACCGTCCTTGACTTCCGCGCAGATGTGATCGACCGCCGTGATGTCCTCAAACCGCTTGGTCGCGTTAGTTGCCGTAATCATGTTTCGCTCTCTCCTTTCCTCTCTACCCAGCCGCGCAGCTGCTCCTCGGTCGCCCCGAGTGAGCGCGCCTGACCGGCCAGTGCGGTAATCTGCTCACCCAGTTCGTTAAGCCTCTGGGAACGCAGTGCCGCTGCATTGTCCGATATAAAATTTCCCCGTCCTTTTGCGGCGTAGATCACACCGCGGCGTTCCAGCTCTCCGTAAGCGCGCTGTATTGTGTTCGGGTTGATCGACAGTTCCATCGCAAGCTGCCGTACACTGGGCAGCTGGGTGTCCGCTGGCAGTGCCCCACGCAGAGCCAGTCCCTCAATGCCGTCCACCACCTGTTCATAGATGGGTCGGGCATCCCGATAGTCGATTTTAATCACCTGACGCGCCTCCTTTCCTTTTGTTGATTTGAGAGTGTATCAACTGTACTGCGTGTTTTAGTACAGTTAGATAATAGCATACAGTTGACGAGGTGTCAAGAGAAAACCTGTGCAAAATTAGTAATTAGGAGTTAGGAATTAACGCATCGATAAACCATTTCCGTAGGGCGGGGTGCCCTCACCCCGCCGAATGTAAATTCACCGGCAATATTTATCCCGTAGGGGCGGTCATCGGCCGCCCACGTTATGATTAAACGGGTGCGTGGGCGCCCCTACGATTACGCATGTGCCTATCGGTTACACGGCGGGGTGAGGGCACCCCGCCCTACGATATTCGTTCAATTTATATCAATCCATTGAATTTATGTCAATCGTTTGATGCGGTGCGCCGAGGTCGTACCCCAGGGCACCTTCTCTTGCGGCTATGCCGCAATTCACCTTGTCGCACCCTACGGTATGGTTTGTGCAATGATTTTCAGCATTGCATTTGGGTTAATACTATGTTATGACATTGCCTGCGGTTCCCATTTCTAACAGCAGGACAAATGAAAACCCACATTTTACCCCTATCAACAGGCAAAAGAAAAGGGCGCACAATGTGCGCCCTGCGGAGAACCATCCCTTCACGGTCATTCTCCATTTTCAATTCTCCATTATTTCCATTTCCACTCGCGGACTTCCGGCATATCCTCACCGTACTCGGTGATATACTGCTGATGCTGCACCAGCTTATCGCTCATCTTCTGGTAGAGGTACGCGCCGCGGTTGCCAAGCTGCGGCAGGCGCAGCAGAACGTCCTTGACGAGGTGGAAGCGGTCGATATCATTCTGCACGCGCATATCGAACGGCGTGGTGATGGTGCCCTCCTCCCTGTAGCCGCGAACGTGCAGGTTGCGGTTATGACGGCGGTAGGTCAGCTCATGGACAAGCGTCGGGTAGCCGTGGAAGGCGAAGATGATCGGCTTATCCTTGGTAAACAGCATGTCGTACTCGGCGTCGGACAGGCCGTGCGGATGCTCCCGCTCGGGCTGCAGCTTCATCAGGTCAACCACGTTGACAACGCGAACCTTGAGTTCGGGCAGTTCTTCCCGCAGGATGGATACGGCAGCCAGCGTTTCGAGCGTCGGTGTCTCGCCGCAGCACGCCATAACAACGTCCGGTTCTGCGCCCTGATCGTTGGACGCCCACTCCCAGATGCCGATGCCCTGGGTGCAGTGCTGCACAGCCTGCTCCATGGTCAGCCACTGCGGACGCGGATGCTTGGAAGCCACGATGACGTTGACATAGTTGCGGCTCTTGATGCAGTGATCGAAGCAGCTGAGCAGGCAGTTTGCATCGGGCGGCAGGTACAGACGGACAACATCCGCCTTTTTGTTGGCGATGTGGTCAAGGAAACCCGGGTCCTGATGGGTAAAGCCGTTGTGGTCCTGCTGCCATACGTTGGAAGCCAGAATCAGGTTGAGCGACGCGATCGGCTGACGCCACGGCAGGCCGTTGCAGACCTTGAGCCACTTGGCGTGCTGTGCCGCCATCGAGTCGATAATGCGGATGAACGCCTCGTAGCTTGCGAAAAATCCGTGACGGCCGGTCAGCAGATAGCCCTCAAGCCAACCCTCGCACATGTGCTCGGACAGCATGCCGTCCATCACGCGGCCGCTTGCGGACAGGAATTCGTCGGTGTCCAGACGCTCGGCGTTCCACTCGCGGTCGGTGACCTCGAAAATGTGGCTCAGGCGGTTGGACATGGTCTCGTCCGGGCCGAATACGCGGAAGTTGCGGCTGTCCATGTTCAGCTTGATGACATCGCGGACATAAGCGCCAAGCTCGATCATATCCTGACCCTCAACACTGCCCGGAGCCGGAACATTCAGTCCGTAATCACGGAAATCCGGCAGACGCAGCTGGTGCATAAGCAGACCGCCGTTGGCGTGCGGGTTTGCGCCGATGCGGTGCTCGCCGGTCGGCGCCAGCGCCTTGAGTTCGGGAATCAGCTTGCCGTTTTCGTCGAACAGCTCCTCCGGATGGTAGCTGCGCAGCCACTGCTCGAGCATGGGCAGGTGCTCCGGGCTGTCCATCATCAGCGGCACCTGATGCGCGCGGAAACTGCCCTCGATCTGCTTGCCGTCCACGTTCTTCGGACCGGTCCAGCCCTTCGGGGTGCGCAGCACGATCATCGGGTAGATCGGACGGGTCGTGTCGCCGGTCTCGCGCGCATGCTTGCGGATGGCGAGGATTTCCTCGGTTACGGTGTCGAGCGTGTCCGCCAGTGCGCGGTGTACCTTCATCGGCTCATCGCCCTCGACGAAATACGGCTTCCAGCCGCAGCCCTCGAGCATTTTGCGCAGCTCCTCTTCGGGAATGCGCGACAGCACGGTCGGGTTGGAGATCTTGTAGCCGTTCAGGTGCAGGATCGGCAGAACAACGCCGTCCGTCACCGGATTGAGGAACTTGTTGCCGTGCCACGAGGTTGCCAGCGGGCCGGTCTCCGCCTCGCCGTCACCGACAACCACGGTTGCGATCAAGTCGGGGTTATCCAGCACCGCACCGAAGCCGTGCGCCAGAGAATAACCCAGTTCACCGCCCTCGTGGATGGAGCCCGGGGTCTCCGGGGCAACGTGGCTGGCAATGCCGCCCGGGAACGAGAACTGCTTGAACAGGCGCTTCATGCCCTCGGTGTCCTCGCTGATGTTCGGGTAAACCTCGCTGTAAGTGCCCTCGAGGTAGGTGTTCGCCACGAAGAAGTTGCCGCCGTGACCCGGACCGGACAGCAGGATCATATCCAGATTATACTGCTTGATGATGCGGTTCAGATGAACGTAAATCAGGTTCTGACCGGGCACCGTGCCCCAGTGGCCGACGATCTTCTTCTTGATGTGCTCGGGCTTCAGCGGCTCCTTGAGCAGCGGGTTATCGAGCAGGTAAAGCTGACCGGCTGCAAGATAATTTGCCGCCCGCCAGTATGCGTCCATTTTGTTCAGCATTTCGTCGTTGATGTGTGCTGCCATAGCGTAATGCTTCCTTTCTGCGATTGACTGTATGCTTGGTTTTATTAGTCTATCCGTTTTAAGGCAAATAATGCGATAAAGCGTCCACCTGTTTTTTCATTCCTTATCACGCTGAGATAATAGCACATTGTTATTTACTTGTCAATATTACATTTGTCATTGATTCAGGCAGGAGTGAGGAGGCAGGCATAATTGAAAATGGAGAATGGAGAATGGAAAATTGCGGCATAGCCTCAAGAGAAGGTGTCCTGGGGTATACATTTCATACGATGATATCGCAATGCGAAGAAGGTTAAACCACAGCGTTCATTCTCCATTCTCCATTATTCCGAAAAAAGAACAGCGCCCCGCTCTATTCAAGCGGAACGCTGTAATTTCATTGCATTTTTATCAAATCTGCGAAGTAAACACCTTATAGCCATCATCGGTGAGGGTGTCGATGAGGCGCTTGGCGTGGTCAACGCCGCCGACCTCACAGACGACATGGATAATCGCCTCGCCGATCTCGAGGTCCGTCTGTACGCGGTCATGCTGGAACAGGATGATATTGGCATTCTGCTGTGCAACGATGTGCGAGAAATGCTCGAGTGCGCCCGGTGCATCCGGCATGAGCACAGAGAACTTCAGCTGACGGCAGCGGGTAATCAGGCCCTTTTCCACAATCTTGTGAATAAAGGATACGTCGATATTGCCGCCGGACAGCACGCATACGACCTTTTTGCCCTTTACATCCACCTTGTTGTTGAGTACAGCCGCGAGCGGAGCCGCACCCGAGGTCTCAACAACCTGCTTGCAGCGCTCGAGCAGCAGCAGAACAGCGGAAGCGATCTCGTCATCGGAAACCGTGACAACGCGGTCCACATACTGCTTGATATACTCAAAGGTCTTTTCGCCCGGGGTCTTTACGGCGATACCGTCAGCGATGGTGTGCACGGTATCGGACGGAGTGCGCTCACCGGTGCGGAACGAATTTGCGATCGCCGGTGCGCCCTCAGCCTGTACGCCGATGATCTGGATGCGCGGGTTGATCTGCTTTGCGCAGGCAGCCACGCCGGAGATCAGTCCGCCGCCGCCGGCCGGAACGAAGATCATGTCAACACCCGGCAGGTCGCGCAGGATTTCCAGCGCGATGGTGCCCTGACCTGCCATAACATCCTCATCGTCAAACGGGTGGATGAACTCTGCGCCGGTCTCCTCGCAGATCTCGCATGCCTTGGCATAGGCTTCATCGTAAATGTTGCCCGCCAGAACAACCTCGGCACCGTAGCCCTGGGTTGCGGAAACCTTGGCGATCGGCGCGGAACGCGGCATAACGATGGTGGATTTTACACCGGCAGCGGTTGCCGCAAAGGCAACGCCCTGTGCATGGTTGCCCGCAGAGGACGCAACAACGGCGTGCAGGTCGCCCTCAGCGAAGCGCTTCATAATCTTATTGTAAGCACCGCGCACCTTAAAGGAGCCGGTCTTCTGCTGGTTTTCGTACTTCAGATAAACCTCTGCGCCGGTCATGGCGGAGAAGGTGCAGGACGTAGACAGCGGAATGTTGTGGATGACGTTTTTCAGTCGGTCCGCAGCTGCCTCGAAATCTTTTAATTCTAACATTGAGCATCTTCCTCGTTTTTGCAAGATAGATTTATAATATCACTTTCCATTTTTGATTGCAAGATATTCGGGCACATTACCTTACATTATTATATCATTCTGTTCAATATGTACAAAGAATCCGCATTCCCCGCGGTGTGTGTGCATTGCGAGAATGATCGCATCGTGCAATCTTGTTCAATCGGTATCCCGCAGGGTGCGGCACGGTGAATTGTCCGCAAGGGCCAGAGAAGCCGCTCCGGCGTGCCCCGCCCTGCGGAACCGGTTGAACGATGCGTTAATTTTCCATTTTCCATTTTCAATTCTCAATTTTGTTGCCATTTCTACATGAATTTGTTATACTGTAAATTAGATTATTGTGGGAGGAACTGCAATGGACGAGCAAACCCGTGGATTCCGCAGTGCCATCTTCGGCGGCTTTAACCGCGAGGACGTAATGCATTACATAGAAGAAACCGACACGAAATACTACACCGAGACCGCCGAGCTGCGCTCTCAGCTGACCGAGGCTCAGTCCGCGATGAACGAGCTGCGCACACAGAACGAGGCGCTTACCGCAAAGAACGCCGAGCTGCTCGAGCGGCTGGGCGAAATGACGCTGGATACCGATAAAATCCGCGCACAGCTGGACCAGATCGAAAGCGGTTTTTCCCTTCAGGCGACCGAGATCGAGGCGCAGAACGCCCGTGCGGCGCAGCTTGCGGCGGAAAACGATCGGCTGACCTCGGAGAACGCTAAGCTGTCGGCCAAATGCGGCGAATACGATGCGACCAGAGAGAAGATCGCCGAGATGGAGCTTTCCGCGTACCGGCGCGCCAAGCAGATCGAGGAGGATGCCAAGGTTGAGCTGCAGAAGCTGCGCCGCAAGTCGATGGAGACTATCGAGCAGGTGCGCCGCCAGCTGGATGCCACCAAGGAGAACTACCGCACCGTGCTGGCACGCAACCAGCAGGAATCCGCCGAGTTGGCCCGCAAGGCCGGTGAGGTGCTCGGTGAAATTGACAAGATCAGCGCGTCGCTCGGCAAAAAGGACGGCGAGGCGCCCCATCCCGAGCCGGACAAGACAAAAAACGGACTGCGTGAGGTTCTGAACAATCTGCGCCCGAAAACGGAGGAATAAGCATGGCACACTACGATTTGAAAACCGAACAGCTCAAGGAAATGGCGCCGAAGCTGCGCGCGGGCGACACCGTAACGCTGACCGGCACGGTCTACACCGCGCGCGACGCCGCACACAAGAAGATCGTTGCCGCGATGGACGCAGGCGACAAGCTGCCGTTCGACCTCGACGGCGCGGCGATCTACTACGCCGGACCGACCCCCGCAAAGCCGGGTCAGGTCATCGGCTCGGTCGGCCCGACCACCTCCGGCCGTATGGACCCGTTCGCACCGCGTCTGCTCGATGCAGGTCTTGCCTGCATGATCGGCAAGGGCGTGCGGGGTCAGGGCGTGCAGGACGCAATGGCGCGCAACGGCGCGGTTTATATGGTAGCCATCGGCGGCGCAGGCGCGGCGAAGGCGGCATCCATTAAGAATGTCGAGGTCATCGCGTATGACGAGCTGGGCTGTGAGTCGGTCAAGCGTCTCACCGTGGAGAATTTCTCCGCCATCGTGTCGCAGGATTCGGTCGGCGGCAACCTCTACACCGAGGGCGTTGCAAAGTATAAGAAGGATTGAGCCAAAAGGCGGACGGTTGTCCGCCTTTTTCTTTTACCTGTGCAAGGCAGAAGTTAGGAGATAGGAGTAAGGAGTTTTCCTTATGATTTACCTATACCGTAGGGCGGGCTGCCCTCAGCCCGCCGCGTATATCATCTGCATGCCGTTACGAACGGCGGGCTGAGGGCAGCCCGCCCTACGGAAAAAGTTTATCATCACCCACTCCTACCTCCTCCCTATTTCGGTCTGTACCGGACCAGAATATAGTCCTCCCCAAGGGTTTCAATGCATCCCCACGGAATAACGCAGTCATTTTTGGAGAACAGCCCGACAATGCCGCTTTGCGCGGGCACGACAAGTGCGGTAATCTGTCCGCAGACCGGATCGAACAGCAGATCGCTCACCTCGCCCATCCGTGCTCCGTCGCACAGATTAATCACCTCACGGCAGTGCAGTTCGGAAAATCGCATGGTATTCTGCATTTAATCCTCTCCTAACGCGCGGTGCAGGAAACTTTCCGTGCTCTGCCCTGCCGGACGGTTGAACCGCCCCAGCTCAAACAGGCAGTCCGGATTGCGTGTAACGGTATTGACGCGCTCCTCGCACCCGAGCGTACACCGGAAGCCCATGCTTTTGAGCAGCGTTTCGCTCTCTTTGGAGCACGCACCGAACGGATAGGTATAGCAGGTTGGCGCGGGCAGTCCGGCGTCCGTGATAAGCGTCTGCGTCTGCTCGGTATCCTTGCGGAGCAGCGTCTCATAGCGCGTTTCGTCCTCGCCTCTGCGGCGCAGACAGCCGCGGCGTTCGCCGTACTCGTGCAGGTTCCACGAATGATTCTGCACCTCAAACACATCCTGCATTTCGCGCAGGCGGTCAAGCCGCAAATGCGACCAGTAGGCGTTTTCCTCTCCGTTGTCGGTGAAAAGCGCGGTCTGGCTGCCGATGATGGACACAACCGCCTTCATTCCGCGCTGTTTGAGCAGCGGATAGGCATAAATGTAGTTGTTGTAGTAGCCGTCATCGAAGGTGATCATCACCGGCTTCTCCGGCAGGTCTGCGCCGTCCTGTACATACGCCAGCAGATCGCTCACCGTTACGGCGGTATACCCCTTCTCCTGCAAGGCGTCCAGATCGGCCGCCAAAACCGCCGGCGAGATAACATACTTGCCCTGCCGTGCGCTGTCCTTGAGAATGCTGTGGTACATTAGAATCGGCACGCGCACGCTGTCCTCCCCGAATACCGGCTGCACCGTGTCGGCACGCTCAAGCAGTCCGAGCGCAAAGCATAAAACCAAAACCGTGCATACCGCCTGAAACGCGGTGTGACGAAAACCCAATCGCAAAGAAATCCCCTCCTGTCATAATTTATGCAGCGAAAAATATTTCATTACCGGTTTTATCGTAGGGTGCGACAAGGTGAATTGCGGCAAAGCCGCAAGAGAAGGTGCCCTGGGGTACGACCTCGGCGCACCGTATGTAAATTCATCTGCAACATCTACCCCGTAGGGGAGGCCATTGGCCTCCCACACTATGGTTAACCGGATGCGCGGCCGCTCCTTGCGCAGGCTCCGGTCGCGCTGCGGGCGAACACTGGTCGCCCCTACGGTTACGCACGTTACAATCGTTAGAAACAGTGCGCCGAGGTCGTCGCACCCTACGATATTCATTTAATTGACCGCAAAGCATTCCAATCATTCGATACGGTATATTTAATGTAATCCAAACTCGGGGAAACGCCGTAAACCGTATCGTTCATTCTCCATTCTCCATTTTCCATCCTCAATTTTCAACTTTCCTCTTGACATCCCCCTCCCATTGGTGTAAACTATCATAGCATGAATTCACACATCCCGTGATGAAAGCGGTCGGTGATGGGACGCTCGTTCTGTTGCCGCTGTCAGATGATCAGGGATGGAGGAAAAACCAAGGAGGAAAAACAAAATGGCAGTAATTTCTATGAAGCAGCTGCTGGAGGCCGGCGTACACTTCGGCCATCAGACCCGTCGTTGGAACCCGAAAATGGCTACCTACATCTTCACCGAGCGCAATGGTATCTACATCATTGACCTCCAGAAGACTGTAAAGAAGCTCGAGGAAGCATACTTCTTCGTACGCGATATGGCAGCTTCCGGCAAGTCCATCCTGTTTGTCGGCACCAAGAAGCAGGCACAGGACGCAATCAAGGAAGAGGCTGAGCGCTGCGGTCAGTTCTACGTTAACGCACGTTGGCTGGGCGGCATGCTGACCAACTTCAAGACCATGCGTACCCGTATCGCTCGTCTGAACCAGCTGCAGAAGATGCAGGCTGACGGCACCTTCGATCTGCTCCCGAAGAAGGAAGTTATCAAGCTCCAGCTCGAGATCGCTAAGCTCGAGAAGTACCTCGGCGGCGTTAAGGAAATGAAGGAGCTTCCGGGCGCTCTGTTCGTAGTTGACTCCCGCAAGGAGAAGAACGCGATCGCAGAAGCACGCAAGCTGGGCATTCCGATCGTTGCAATCGTTGATACCAACTGCGATCCGGACGAGATCGACTACGTTATCCCGGGCAACGACGACGCTATCCGCGCTATCAAGCTGATCTCCCAGACCATGGCTAACGCTGTTCTGGAAGGCAAGCAGGGCGAGCAGCTCGAGGTTGAGGCTAAGGCTGACGCAAAGGCTGAGTAATTCATAACTCAATATAACATTCAGTGAGTTGTTCGTAGGGCGCGACGACCCGGCGCGCCGGTGTTCGTTGTGCCCTACGTTTTTTTCATCGTAAAATCATAAATTGGAGGAATAATAAAATGGCTTTTACCGCTGCTGACGTAAAGAAGCTCCGCGAAATGACCAGCGTAGGCATGATGGACTGCAAGAAGGCACTGACCGAGGCCGACGGCGACTTCGACAAGGCTATCGAGCTGCTCCGTGAGAAGGGCCTGGCTAAGGCTGCCAAGAAGGCAGACCGCATCGCTGCTGAGGGTCTGGTCAAGGCTACCGTATGTGATGAGTGCGGCGTAGGCGCAATCATCGAGGTAAACTCCGAGACCGACTTCGTTGCTAAGAACGCTGACTTCCAGCAGTTCGTTTCCGACGTTGCTAACGTTGTTATCAAGGACGCTCCGGCTGACGTTGAGGCTCTCAAGGCTTGCAAGATGGGCGAAGGCACCGTTCAGGACGCTCTGCAGGAGAAGGTTCTGACCATCGGCGAGAACCTGCAGATCCGTCGTTTCGAGCGTTTCGACAACTCCACCGTTAACGTTGCTTACAACCACATGGGCGGCGTAATCGGCGTTCTGGTTGGTCTGGAAGTTTCCGAGGGTCTGAAGGACAACGCTACTGTTAAGGAGCTGGGCAAGGACATCGGCATGCAGGCTGCTGCTATGAACCCGTCCTTCCTGGACAAGTCCGACGTTGACGAGGCTACCCTCGCAAAGGAGAAGGAGATCCTCCTGATCCAGGCTCTCGAGGAGAACAAGACCGCTGCTAAGCCGAAGCCGGAGCAGATCATCCACAAGATGGTAGACGGCCGTATCGGCAAGTACTACGAGGAGAACTGCCTCCTGCAGCAGGCTTTCGTTAAGGAGAACAAGGTTTCCGTTGAGGCTCACATCAAGGCTGTTGCCAAGGAGCTGGGCGGCGAGATCAAGCTCGTAAAGTGCGTTCGTTTCGAGAAGGGCGAGGGCATCGAGAAGAAGGTTGACGACTTCGCAGCAGAAGTTGCTTCCATGGCTAAGTAATCTCGTTACCAAAACGATAGATCAAGGACTTCCGGTTTTACCGGAGGTCCTTTTTATTTTCAGAAAGCAATTTAGAAAATCTCTTTTCGTCAGTCAGGGTCAGGTCAGACAGAATCATTTTCCATTCTCAATTTTGTCTGCTCTGCTGTTCTCTGCTATGCTCTGCTCTTCTCTGCTCTGCTGTTCTGTCCTCTGCTCTTCTCTGCTCTGTGGATTTTCCGGACGAGAAATGCCGTTTTCCGGACGAGAAATCGCGTTTTCCGGACGAGAAAAAACGATGGGCATGGGAATAGGCCCTGTTGATACCCAACAAGGCTGGTTTTGCTCTGTTCGATGGAGCAGCTTCATCGGCTCAGGTCGCCGCCGTTGTGGTTCTCACGCCCGCTGATGTGCCGCTGCATTCGCCTTGACTGGCATAGCTTCTACCCTCATCTATACGCCGGATTATATAAAAAATTGACCATGAGTGGTCAACTCGGAGAAAATATTTTTCGGTCTGTACAGTCTATCCCGTAGGGTGTGCCAAGGTGAATTGCGGCAAAGCCGCAAGAGAAGGTGCCCTGAGGTACGACCTCGGCACACCGTTTGTAAATTCATCTGCACTGGCTGAACCGTAGGGGCGAACACACCCACCGCAGTGGGCGTCCAGTGAGCAACCGCCGCAGGGCGGCTCTTAGCGAGTCGGAGTGTTCGCCCACGAACCGTATGATTTTGCGCTGTCTGGGCGCACACTGTGCGCCCAGACGGGATAACGTCGCAAACGGCAATATATCGTTACAAACGCCTGTGCAGGTTGATTTCGCTATCGAACAATCTGTCCTTCCCTTCGGATTAGGCGCGTGCCTGCCGTGATTGGTTATTGCCGCCCATGGTCGCATTGCTACACGCCTGCCTGCCCGTCCGGTGGTGGATTCGCTTTGCTGCGGCAAAGCCGCAAGAGAAGGTGCCCTGAGGTACGACCTCGGCACACCGCTTGTAAATTCATCTACACCGACTGAACCGTAGGGGCGAACACACCCACCGCAGTGGACGTCCAGCGAGCAACCGCCGTAGGCGGCTCTTAGCGAGTCGGAGTGTTCGCCCACGAACCGTATGATTTTGCGCTGCCTGGGCGCACAGTGTGCGCCCCCTACGGGATAACGTCGCAAACGGCAATATATCGTTCCAAATAGCCTGTACAGGTTGATTTCGCTATCGAACAATCTGTTCTTCCCTTCGGATCGGGCGCGTGCCTGCCGTGATTGGCTGGTGCAGTCCCATAACCGCACTGCTACACGCCTGCCGACCCGTCCGGTGGTGGATTTGCTTCCGTTGCGACGGAAGCCACGCCGGTTGAAACGTGCCACCGGCACGTTTCTAAGAGCCGGCGCTCCGTTTAGGGCGCGTGTCTAACTTCTGGTGCAGTCATATAACCGCACTGCTACATGCCTGCCGACCCGTCCGGTGGTGGATTCGCTTTCACTGCGGTGAAAGCCACGCCGGTTGAACCGTGCCACCGGCACGTTTCTAAGAGCCAACACTCCGTTTAGGGCGTGTGTCTAACTTGAGCGTCTGGTGCAGTCCCACAACCGTACTGCTACACGCGTGCCTGCCCGTCCGGTGGTGGATTCGCTTCCGTTGCGACGGAAGCCACGCCGGTTGAAACGTGCCACCGGCACGTTTCTAAGAGCCGGCTTTCGAATCCACAACCACCTTCCGCCAAAACAGAAAAAGGACATTCCTTTTGGAATGTCCTTCTGTTTTGGTGGAAGGTGGTGGATTCGAACCACCGAAGTCATAGACGACAGATTTACAGTCTGTTCCCTTTGGCCACTCGGGAAACCTTCCATATTCAATTACCAGCTTGATTGGAGCTGGTGGACGGACTTGAACCCCCGACCTGCTGATTACAAATCAGCTGCTCTACCAACTGAGCTACACCAGCATTTCATCAAGTCGTCTTGTCTCAGCGACTTGTTTAGTATACCTCACGCCGGTGTATTTGTCAATAGGTTTATCCGAATTTATTGCATTTTATTTTTCCGGTCGATCGAATCCGACACCTGCTGCAGAACAGTCAGCAGTGCGCTCGACAAATCCGGATAACGCCGTGCAATCTCGCTCGGGGCGAGCGGCATCCGCCGGATATTCTCCTGCGTCAGACCGCAGCCTTCCTCGCCGTTGGCCGCCAGACGGATTTTCAGCTCATGCTCCTTCATGCGGGCATCGCACAGGTACTCGAAGCGATCCTGCGGCGCTCGGAACACCGCATCCACACCGGCCGGGTCGGCCATGTAGAGATAGCGGTACACCTTGTAGATCGCAACCGCGAAATACGACTCGATCTCGTGCGAAAGCTGCTTGCTCTCGAGCGATTCGGCAACCTGCAGCAGCAGGGCTGCCGCCTGCACGATCTGGCTGTGCTCCGTCTCGGTGGCCGTTCCCTCCATGCGCTCGGCAGGCACAGCAGAGCCGTCACGCGCCATCGAACGGCCGAGCAGGTAGTCGCAGGACACGCCGTAATAATCCGCCGCACGCACAACAAAAGACAGACCGGGTTCGCGCAGTCCGTTCTCATAGTGGCTGAGAAGCGCCTGCGAAACGCCGAGGTCGCCCGCTGCCGCTCTTTGACTTATTTTCTTTTCCCGTCGCAGAAGCGCAAGCGTGCGCGAAAAATCACTCATTCCAACATTCTCCGTCTGCGTTGTGCCGCAGAAGGCACAACTATAAAATATATATTTATATTATACTCGCTGTATTACCGTTTGTAAAGTACAGAAAACAGTCATATTCGACGCATTTCGACAGGCTCACTTTGTATTTTCGGCACTTTTCCCTGCATTTTGTTGTCCTGTTTCCGATTGGTAACTACATATTGGGGATTATGTAATCCGACGGCTGTTAGAAAAATTCGTCAGGCTTCGCCGGGCGGTTGCGCTTGACGCAGGAGCGGGTGCATTTTATAATAAAATAGAGTAGTATCGCAGATTTCACCTGTTATCCTGCGCCGGCTGACCGGGGCACGCGAACTGCGCAGGCGGTTCGTCCCTGACGGGCGGAAGTTTTTTCTGCACCGACTGACCGGGGAACGCGAACTGCGCAGGCGTGTTCGCCCCTGACGGGCGGCAGTTTTTCAGCACCGGCTGACCGGGGCACGCGAACTGCGCAGGCGGTTCGCCCCTAACGGGCGGCAGTTTTTTCAGCACCGGCTGACCGGGGCACGCGAACTGCGCAGGCGGTTCGCCCCTGACGGGCGGCAGTTTTTTCGCTGAACCTCAGCAGGGGGATTCGCCGTCTGCGGACGGCGGGGACGTTGCGGCGCCCGCCGCGGGGGCAAAAAGGAAGGACAACCTGCGGTTTTCCTTCCTCTTTGAACTCCTACCTTTCCCTTGTTTGTTAGCCCGGCGAAAATCGGAGAGCGGCGACCGCTTCAAAAAGGAGAACGGCAGAGGATTTTTCCTCTGCTACGGACGGACTACCTTCGGTGTCCGTCCTCATGAGCAGCCTATTTGCAGTGTCAGATAACGTACTGCTACACAGGCGGTTTAGTCAACGCAGACGCGGCATGACAGTGCCGCGTAATTCGTAAGTCTGGAGATTACAGACAGCACCTGCGAATTAGGCGTTCGGCAGCATTTATCCTCGTAGACCCTGTCTGTAATAACGCGCTAACGAATTGCGCAACACGGGTATGTTGCGCTTGCGTAGATGAAACCACATGTGTAGCAGAAAGGTATCCGACACTGCGAATATGCGGATACATGAGCGCACGCAGTGCGTCTCTGCGGAAGAAAAACTCCTCTGCCGTTCCCCATTTTCGCAGCGGTCACATGTCGGCAATCTGCGCCGTGCCCTCTAAGGAAATGGGTGATTCTCAAGAGGGTAGAAACCTTGGTGTCTACCCTCTTGTGCGCCCGCGCGGCGTCAGCGCAGTTCCGTTCGCCTCGAAGGCGAAAAACCATCGTTTATCAAAAGATTATATAAATATAAAGGAGTCCTAACCTTGACCATTGAAGAAATCCTCAAGCTGCGGCAGGAAGCCGGCGGCTTAAACAAACTGATGCACATGCACGTTGTGACGCTCGACAAGGACGGCGGCGCAACCGTAGAGCTTGACCTGACCCCCGAGCTGCTCAATCCGCTCGGCATGGCGCACGGCGGCACGATCTTCACGCTGTGCGACATTGCGGCCGGCTCTGCGGCGGCGTCTCAGGGCACGGTGGCCGTCACGCTCGACAGCACCATCCACTACTACCGTCCGGGCCGCTGCGGCAAAAAGCTGACCGCTGTGGCGTACGAGCGCAAGCGCGGCCGCAAGGTGTCGGTCTACATGGTCGAGGTGCACGACGACGAGGGCAAGCATATTGCCGACGCAACCTTCACCATGTTCTACACCGGCGCTACGCTGGATGACATGAAATATTGAGCGGGGTAAGCAAGGCCATCGTGCAGCCGCTGCTGAGCTGGTATGACGCCGGGCACCGCGACCTGCCGTGGCGGTCTGAGCCTGCTCCCTACCGCGTCTGGGTGAGCGAGATCATGCTGCAGCAGACGCGCGTGGAGGCCGTGCGCGGCTATTTTTCCCGCTGGATGAACGCGCTGCCCGATATTCCCGCTCTCGCGGCGGCGGACGAGGCCGTTTACACCAAGCTCTGGGAGGGGCTCGGCTACTACAGCCGCGTGCGCAACCTGCACCGTGCAGCGGTCCTGCTGTGCGAAGAATACGGCGGCGAACTGCCTGCTGATTACGACAGGCTGCTTGCTCTGCCCGGCGTCGGCGAGTACACGGCAGGCGCGGTGGCATCTATCGCGTTCGGACTGCCCGTTCCGGCGGTGGACGGCAACGTTCTGCGTGTGGCGGCGCGGCTGGATAACGATTTCACGCCGATCACGGACGCAAAATTCAAAAAGCAGACGCGCGAACGGTTCGCCGCACTCATGCCGTCCGACCGTCCCGGCGACCTCAACCAGTCGCTGATGGAGCTTGGTGCAACCGTCTGTCTGCCGAACGGCGCGCCGCACTGTGACGACTGCCCGATTCAGCATCTCTGCGAGGGCTTTCACCGCGGAAACGCGGCTGTGCTGCCGCTCCGAGCCGCAAAAAAGGCACGGAGAGTGGAAAACCGCACCGTACTTGTTGTGCGCTGCGGTCAGCTTGTCGGTCTGCGGCAGAGACCCAAAAAGGGTCTGCTCGCCGGTCTGTGGGAGCTTCCGTCGCTCGATGGCCATCTCTCGCCGGACGAGCTGCGCGCGGCGCTCACCGAAATGGACTGGAGCGTGCGAAAGCTGCTCTCTCTGCGGCCTGCCAAACATATTTTCACCCATGTGGAGTGGCACATGAACGGCGTGTATGTCGAACTGGACGCACCTGCACCCGCTCTCACCTTTGTCACACCTGCCGAGCTGCGCGACGCTTATGCGCTGCCGAGCGCGTTCCGCAGCTTTGTTTCCGTACTGGAGGACTGATCCATGCAACTGCAAACCATCGTTCACACCATTCCGCCGCTGTACGACAGCGAGTCGCGCGTGCTGCTGCTCGGCTCGATTCCAAGCCCGAAATCCCGCGAGGTCGGGTTCTTTTACGGCCACCCGCAGAACCGGTTCTGGCGCGTGCTGGCGGCTGTGCTTGGCGAGGAGGTGCCGGTCTCCATCGAGGACAAGCGCGCGCTGTGCCTGCGGCATCATGTGGCGCTGTGGGACACCATCGCCAAATGCGATATTGCGGGCGCGTCCGACACGTCTATCCGCAACGCCGAGCCGAACGACATCGGCAAACTGCTCCGCGAGAGCAAAATTACGCGTATTTTTGCCACCGGCGGCAAGTCGGCGCAGCTGTACCGCAAACTCATCGAGCCGAAAACCGGCGTACCCATCACGCAGCTGCCCTCCACCAGTCCCGCGAACGCCGCATGGTCGCTCGAGAGGCTGATAGAAGCGTACCGCGTTATTCTTTGATTCGAGGTGTATTTTTTACGAGTAAAGAGTTATTTCCCAATGCCGCACTCAAAAAGCTGATTTTGCCGCTCGTTATCGAGCAGGTGCTCGCCATCACGGTCGGTCTGGCCGACACGATGATGGTCTCCTCGGTCGGTGAGGCGGCGGTTTCCGGCGTATCGCTGGTCGATATGCTCAACGTGCTCATCATCAACATCTTTTCCGCACTTGCGACCGGCGGCGCTGTCGTGGTCGCGCAGCTGCTCGGTGCGAGAAAGAACGACCGTGCGTGCGATGCCTCCAAGCAGCTGTACTTAGTCGTCACGGTCATTGCGCTGATCATCTCGGCGCTCGTCATGCTGTTCCGCGCACCGCTGCTGCGCCTGCTGTTCGGCACGATCGAGGACGATGTGATGCAGAGCGCGCTCACCTACCTGACGGTCAGCGTGTTCTCCTACCCTGTTCTGGCGATTTACAACGCCGGTGCGGCGCTGTTCCGCGCACAGGGCAACTCGCGTATCTCCATGCTGATTGCGGGACTGATCAACATCGTCAACCTCATCGGCAACTCGCTGTTCATTTTCGTGTTCAAGTGGGGCGTCGGAGGCGCAGCGCTTTCGTCCGTGCTGTCACGCGGCACGGCGGCTGTCGCTATCACGATTCTGCTGCTGAACCCCGAGCACACGGTCTCTCTGCGGCGCGGACAGCGGTTTCGACCGGATAAGGAGCTTATCCGCCGCATTCTGCAGATTGGTGTGCCGAACGGACTGGAAAACAGCCTGTTTCAGCTTGGCCGCGTGCTCGTCGTGAGCATGATCTCGCTGTTCGGCACGACGCAAATTACCGCGAATGCGTTGGCGAACAATCTGGACGCCGTAGCCGTCATTCCGGGTCAGGCGATGAGCCTGGCGATGATAACCGTTATCGGGCAGTGCATTGGCTCGGGCGACGAGCCGCAGACGCGCCGCATGGCGAAAAAGCTGATGATGATCACCTACGCCGTTACCGCCAGCACCTGCCTTGTCACGATTGCGTGCACGCCGCTCATTCTCAAGATTTACAGCGTGTCCGCAGAGGCGCTTGCGCTTGGCATGACGCTGATTATGATTCACAACGGCTGCGCGATCTTCCTGTGGCCGACCTCGTTTGCCATGCCGAATATCCTGCGTGCGGCGAATGACGTAAGGTATCCGATGGTGTGCTCGATTATCTCCATGCTGGGATTGCGGCTTGTCGCGGGATATATTCTCGCGGTGCACTTCGGCATGGGCGCGATCGGCATCTGGATTGCCATGATCGGTGACTGGCTGTGCCGGTCGATCTGCTTCTTCCTGCGGCTCAAGAGCGGGAAATGGCTCAGGTATGCGCCGGGATTACGGGTAGCCGCCGGACAAAAATAATGCACCGGCTTCTGTGCAAAATCCCTTTACAAGCCGTAAATATCTGTTACTATATAGATATCAGATGTAAAACTCCCCGAGGTGAAAATTACCGTTATGACTGAGGAGGGAAATACTATGACACCTAAACAGCGATGGTATTGTTTCTGGGTGATAATCGTAGTGACTGTTCTGTTATCGGCAGGCCTTGTATGGTTTGCAATTCATAACCCGCAGGCGTCGTGGAACACCCTGTTCAGCAATCTTTGGGAAAGTTTTGTAAACTTTGTTAGCAGGTAACTGAAAAACAGTGCCCCGGCTCTGTCGCTTGACAAAACCGGGGCACTGCGTTATAATTGTGTCAACAACGATGGCTCTCTGCGAAAGAGCGGTCGTTCCCGTTAATCGAATAACTTGAGGAAACGCCGCTCCTTATTCAGGAGCGGTTGTTACTTTCGAGGAACAACCTGTTTCACATCGTTGTTGACATTCTGAGTATAGCATATATTGCAATACCTTGTCCATCAACCGCCTTTTGTGGCGGTTTTTGTTTTATCTGCATACAAAAAGGCGAACCCATAAAGGTTCGCCTTTTCTTTAACAATTAGTACAATATCAATCTTGCTGTACCCGCGCATCAGCGCGCATTCAATAGCATTTGCTATGCAAATGCCAAAAAAGAGGGAGCATGTATCACTCTTTTTTGACTTCTGGAGGGAGAAAGTTTCCGTACGGGAACTTTCGGACGACTTTGGAACGGTCTACGATCCGTTCCTATTACCGGAAAAACCATGGTTTTTCGGTAATTTAAGAGAAAATCCACTCCTGCTCCTGCTCCTCGCCGCAGTACTTCTGCAGCGTCTCGCGGACAGCGTGCGGGCCGCGGTTCATCTCGCCAAACATGCGGACAACGGTCTCGCCTACGCCGATCTCAAACAGGTTGACACCAAAGTAGTAGCGGTTTGCCAGCAGCGGGTACAGCTGAGCCTCGCTTACGTCGTCGCCCAGCTTCGGGTTGCCCATCAGCGCACGGACATGCTCGATATTCGAGTCGGGGCTGAGGGTGAACTCGCTGCCGTTATCGTCCACGCCTTCCAGATAGCGCAGCCAGCCGGCCAGTACCAGCGGAATGTAAATCAGCTTGGTGGCACGGTGTGCGGGCAGCATGGAGTTATAGTAAGCGTACAGCGTGGTGCCGAAGCGCGGTGCAATCTTACGCGAGGTATCGGTTGCGGTACGCTGCGGGGAATCCTGCAGGAACGGGTTCGGATAACGTTCGCCGAGAACCTCGTGCAGGAATGCCTCCGGGTCGATAACGCCCGGGTCGGCTACCATCGGCATTGCCTCCTGCTCGCTCAGGCGCGTGATGAGGTTGACCAGCTCGGTATCCTTCATCTCGTCGCTGATGCGGGTGTAGCCGAGCATGCAGCCGAATACGCCGAGGGCGGTATCCATCGGGTTCATGCAGGTGCTTACCTTCATCATCGCAGACTTCTCAACGATGTCGCGGCGGGTGATGATAACGCCGCACTGCTCGAGAGCCGGATGACCGTTCGGGAATGCGTTCTCGATCAGCAGGTAGTGCGGGCTTTCGGAGTTGACGTAAACAGCCGCATGCGTGCCCTTTTCGGTTACGAACGGCTTTGCGTTCTCCAGACCGTCAGCCGCCAGCTTGTCTGCGATGCGGTTATCCGGATGCGGGGTAATCTTATCAATCATGGACAGCGGGAAGGTATTCTTCTTGAGCAGGAAGTAATACTCATCCTCGGTGATGAAGCCGTTTCTCTGCCATGCGCGTGCCATGTGACGGACAGCACGCTCCAGACGGGTGCCGTTGTCCGAGCAGTTATCCAGCGAAACGAGTGCCAGCGGAGACAGACCGGCGCGGCAGCGCTCGAGGCACAGTGCGGTCAGCTTGCCAAAGAAGGACTGGCAGCCTTCCGGACCGTTCTCGCGGTCGTGCTTGTAGTCCGGCAGGAACTCACGGGTGTCGTCCTGGATGATATAGCCCTTCTCGGTCAGCGTAAAGCTGATCATCTGCAGGCTCGGCGCCAGGAAAATGTCCTTCAGGCGCAGCATGTCCTCGCTCAGCTTGAGGCTTTCGGTAACGGACGCAACCACTTCCTTGTTGATCGTGCCGTTGGAATACAGGGTGACAACCAGCGACAGATGATCGCAGGCACGGTAGCAGCGGTCGATCAGCTCCTCATCGTAGCCGTCGCAGCAGATAATGCCGGTGTCGGACAGGCCGGCGGTCAGCAGGCGCTGCGCCAGTACAGCCGGGAAGGCGCGGAACAGGTTGCCGGCGCCGAAATGCAGCCAAGTCGGTGCCTTGTGGGTGTTTTCGCGCACGGCGTCAATGTCGTACTGCGGCAGACGATAACCCTTCCATGCCACGTTATGTTTAATACTCTCTTTTGTAAGTTTCATAAAGAGGTCACTCCCTTTCAGCGAACGGACTGTACCGTTCTTCTCCAATCATATATAGTATAACAAAAAATCAGCCGTTTGCATAGGGAAAAACAGAATTATTCACAAAAAGCTGAAAGCGTGCTGCCAATGTTTTCAAATAAAACAAAAACCGCCCAAAAAGGCGGCTGATTGACTTTATTCGGTGTTATATGCTATAATCATTGCGGACACTGTTACATAAGGCGGTCAGACCCTCTTTTCCTTTCCCGCAGTCCGCGGCAGGAAGGAGGTGGCGCAAGTGCAGAAGAAAGCATTTCAGCTTTTTGTATGTGCGGTCATTGTACTGTACATTTTCTGTATAAAAGCGCGATGACCGTCCGGCTGGTACCCGAAACGGTCATCAATACTTATTGATTGAACGATGAGGGCCTGACTGCTGTAACAGTGTCCCTTTGTCTTTATTATAGCATATCCCCCGGCTTTGTCAAGCGACAGGCCGAGGGACTGTTTTATCTTACGGAGCATTCTCCATTTTCAATTCTCGATTTCCGTCGCCGCTTTGCCATTCGGCAGTGCGCCATAGATACGGTTGACCAGCTTCATGCCGAAATAGACCAGCACGATCTCGATCGGCAGCAGAATAAGGTTTTTCGGCACGCGCGTAACGAGCAGCACGCTCATCGCCTTGCCGCCGGTGACGGTCAGCCACAGGGTGTTCAGGCAGATATTGCAGAACAGGTTAATGCAGGTCTTTGCGCCGATGGCACGCCATACGGTGATCTTGCGCGGATACAGCCACAGACCCCAGATCAGACCGCCGACAACGGCTGTCAGCGTATAGCCCGGGAAATACGCGCCCATGGACAGATTGCCCGCAAAGTAGCCGAGCACGTCGGTGCACACACCGGCCATCATGCCGACGACCGGGCCGAACAGCATGCCGATCGACGCATTGCACAGGAAGCCGAAGCCGATACGCAGGTTGGGCGGCAGCTTGATCGACAGACCGAGCAGATCCAGCGTGACGTTGATCGCAATGAGCAGCGCCGTGACCGCCAGACAGCGGGTGGATTTCAGCTCACGCAGCGAGCGGACAAAGATATTCGGAGTTTTAGACATAGAAAAAGACACCTCCTAATCAAATTCATCTGTTGCCACAGCGATTTAGGAAAGTGCCTAAACAGTTGCAGCAGCGGGATGCGACCACAATACCGCAAGGAAAAGGCTCCCTTTCGTCCGCCGAACAACTCCCCGTTTCAGCGGCACTTAACGCATTGTGCTCTACTCTGCTTTTTCTGTTATAATTGTACCACGGTTTGGGCAGGTGTCAATACAGAAAATCCGTGGTCTGTCGGCTTGGTTTTGGTGCATTCTGCGGAATTGGGTGAAATGGCAGACAATCTGTTAGACAAGGGGATCGGACAGCCTCCTCCCTGCTCCGACGAGCTTTCCAAAAAGTACAGAAAAAGAGCTTCAAACGTAAGTTTGAAGCTCTTTAACTTGGTGCGGATGGGGGGACTTGAACCCCCACGTCCTTGCGAACACTAGCACCTGAAGCTAGCGCGTCTGCCATTCCGCCACATCCGCATATTTGGTTGTTGAAAGAAGGTGGTGCGAGTGACGGGACTTGAACCCGTACGTCGATCGACACACGCCCCTCAAACGTGCCTGTCTACCAGTTCCAGCACACTCGCATTGATCTCTCGCGGTGAACCGCTTGTCTCTCAGCGACAAGATATATTATAGCAGGGGTATCCCCCTTTGTCAACAAAATTTGCGAAAAAATTTGAGAAATTTTCAAACGCTGAAAATTATTATCAAAACAGGCGAAAACCGACACTTTTCCGCACTTTGTCTTCGGCTTTGGGCGGCATGAAAAACTGCCGTCCTTCGGGAAATTCCGTCGGCCGGCAGAAATTTTTTTATTTTTTTGCGAAGATGTTACGCAAGCACCTCATGCACTCTGCTAAGAGCCGCCTTTCCCTCCGTATGGAGCGGGCGCTGAGATCTGGGCGGTGGGATTCCATTTGCTGCGGCAAGCAACCATTAAATATTTTAGAGGTTGTCGGCCTACGGGCTCCCACGGCGGTTGCAGAGTGCCACCGGCACTCTGCTAAGAGCCGCCCATTCCTCCGTATGAAACGGGCGCTGAGATCTGGGCGGTGGGATTCCATTTGCTGCGGCAAGCAACCATTAAATATTTTAGAGGTTGTCGGCCTACGGGCTCCCACGGCGGTTGCAGAGTGCCACCGGCACTCTGCTAAGAGCCGCCCATCCCTCCGTATGAAGCGGGCGCTGAGATCTGGGCGGTGGGATTCCTTTTCTGCGGAAAAGCCACGGCGGTTGAAACATGCCACTGGCATGTTTCTAAGAGCCGCCTTTCGAATCCCACCTTCGGTAAAAAATAAAGACCATCCGGATGGATGGTCTTTATTTTGGCGGAGAAGGTGGGATTCGAACCCACGTGGCGTGTTACCGCCAACTCGATTTCGAGTCGAGCTCGTTATGACCACTTCGATACTTCTCCGTATCGCGCCTGTCTTACAGGCGCTTATTTATTCTATCATGCAATGACGGAAAATACAAGTGCTTTTTCCGAAATCGTGATAATTTTTATTTCACCAGGAAGGCATCCGGCAGATAACGGCCTTCCTCATTCTGGGAAAGCGTAGTCGGACTGGTGATCTCGCGGCCGCGGTAGACCATAACGGAGGACGAACCGCCGTCCAGCATGGATGCCTGATATGCGCCGTACTGCTCCATGATCTCGCCGCAGCGCTCGATCGAAATGCCGAACGAGTGCATCTGACGGCCGTCAACGACCATCATGATAACCGTGCCGTCCTTCGCCTGACCGATGGCCGTGCGCGGCTGCTGCTCGTTCAGGCCGGTGCCTGCGACCAGATTCTCGCCGTTGATGATGAGCGCCGGGTGGAACTCCACCGCGTCGCGCAGACTGGAGGTATCGTTGAACGCACCGACCTGCAGATGATCCTCGTTGTCAAAGCCGATGATCTTCCAGCCGTTGCCTACTGCGTCCTGATACTTCTCTCCCTGGCTTTTCAGGAAGCCGTACACGGTGCCGCCCGTGCCGTTGCCGTCAAAATCGGCAAAGCCGGAGGCGTTGATGCCCAGAACGGCGTCATAATCTCTCACCATATCGGATACGAACGAGCCGTAATCGCCAAGGCCCTCGCTCGTGCCGACATAGATATTCTCGGGCTTTTTGCAGAGCGCGACCTTGCCCGCGTACTCCATGCCGAGCGTGTCCTCGCCGGTCTGCTCGACGATCAGGATGCCGTGCGCGGCGTTGACCGCCAGAACCGTGTCGCCCTGCTTCGTCTTGAGGCCGGTGTCGTAGTGCGTCTGGCTCGGCTCGCCGATCAGGTCGATGTTGATCTCGTCGTAGCCGTTCTCCAGATACTCCGGATTATCCGCCAGAAAGCGCTCAAATTCGCTCTCGTCCAGCTCACTGAACATGGCATAGAATTTGTCCTTCGGCGTTTCGGCGGTGTCCTCCTCTTTCTCCTCCCATGCGCCGTCCCAGTTGCTGACGATGCCCTCCTGCTTCTGGTTCATCAGGTAGCGCTTGGTCATCACCTCGTTGATGATGTTCTCCGGGATGAACCAGGTGGCCAGCCACTGGTGCGTCATGGTGCCCATTGCGGTTTCGATGTACCACTCACGCCAGCGAGTGACGAACGCGTTCGGTGTGTACAGAAGAAACGGATACACAACCGTGATGCCGATCAGAAAAAAGCAGGTCAGTCCCAGTGCGAAGCGGTGTTTTGCGCCGTTCATTCGTGTTGCTCCTTCTCTCTCAGTCCGGGAACCGCGGGATACGGTTCGGGTTTGTCTCTATCACTGAAGTTGCTTTCATAGCCAGAGTGCGCCGGATGAACGAGATCTTTTGTCAGCAGATAAGGCGTTTTCCCGCAGGAATCCTGACGGATTGCAAGGGAAAACAACGCAGTATGCTGGCAAAAAAGCCGTTCAGGCGGTGTGCAATGGTTATGACAGCAACTTCTTAACCTTTGCGGTTGTTGTTCGGGGTGCGGCGGCGATGACGGTGATTGGTCGTCTTGCTCTGTGCCGTCTTGTTCTGCTGCGGTGCGGGCTTGTGCGCAGACCTGCTGCCGTGTCCCCTGCCCTTCTTCTCCTGCTGCGGAGCGGCCTTGCCGTCCGCCTTTGCGGCGCGAGCGGCCAGTGCGGCCTCGACCTTTCTGCGGATGCGTGCGGCAGCCTCATCGCTGAGCGCATACGCGCGGCTCGGCGTGTGAGCGTCTACGCGCGGCTCGTTCTTCTCGAAGCGAGCGTACGGGTCGTTTCTGCGGCCGTGGCGGCTCGAATTGCTTCTTCTCTCGCCGCCCTTGCGGGAGCGCGGCGCGGCTGCCTTCGCCTGCTGCTCGGTCTGCTGCTCGGCGGCCTTCTCGCGGCGGGACGGACGCTTGGCATTCGCTCTCGCCTGACGTGCCTTCTTCTTGGCTTCCTTTTCGCGGGCCACATCTGCGGCGACCTCCTCGGCGGTGGCGTTCTCGGAGACCGGCTTGCGGCGGGAGCGCTTGTTGGTCGTCCTGTGCTGACCGGACTCGCGCTTCTCCTCCTCCTTTTCCTCGTGCGGAATCTCACCGGCAACCGGAATGCGCTTGCCGATCAGCTTTTCGATATCCTTGAGGTACGGACGCTCGGAGCGGTCGCAGAAGGAAATCGCGGTGCCCTCCTGACCGGCACGGCCGGTGCGGCCGATACGGTGCACATAGGTTTCCGGAATGTTCGGCAGGTCAAAGTTGATAACGAGCGGCAGGTCGTTGATGTCGATGCCGCGCGCGGCAATGTCAGTCGCAACCAGAACCGCGATCTTGCACTCCTTAAAGTCCGCGAGCGCACGCTGGCGCTGATTCTGCGACTTGTCGCCGTGGATGGACTTGGTCTTGATGCCCGCACGGTTGAGGTCGCGCGCGACCCGGTCTGCGCCGTGCTTGGTGCGGGTGAACACCAGAACCTGGTGTACATTGCTTTGACGGATGATATCCGGCAGAAGTTCCCTCTTTTCCTGCTTTTCTACAAAATAAAGCTGCTGCTCGATCTTGTCCGCCGGTTTTGCGCTCGGCGTTACCGAGATATGCTCCGGCTCATGCAGCATTTTCTCTGCCAGATCGGCAATCTCTGCCGGAATGGTCGCTGAGAACAGCAGGGTCTGGCGCTTTTTCGGCAGGAACTTGACGATGCGCTTGACATCCGGGAAAAAGCCCATATCGAGCATGCGGTCGGCCTCGTCGAGCACGAAAAACTCTGCCTTGTCCAGCTTTACGATCTTCTGACCCATCAGATCCCACAGACGGCCCGGCGTGGCAATGAGAATATCCACACCGCGTTCGATCGCCTCGACCTGCGGCACCTGCGATACGCCGCCGAAGATGACCGCCGCACTGCACGGCACGTAGCGCGCGTACTGGCACACGTTTTCGTAAATCTGCAGCGCAAGCTCGCGCGTCGGCGTGAGGATGAGCGCACGGATGGTGCCCTTTTTGCCCTCGCTCTTTGCCAGGCGCTGGATGATCGGCACTGCGAACGCACAGGTCTTGCCCGTGCCGGTCTGGGCGCAGCCCATCAGGTCGCGGCCCTCGAGCACCGGCGGTATCGCCTGCTGCTGAATGGGCGTCGGCTCGGAATAGCCTGCCTCCTTCAGTGCCTTGAGGATGTTTTTCTCCAACTTGAGTTCGTTAAATTTCATGGTAAATATTCGATTCCTTTTGCTATCTTTGGTATGCAGTCCGGCAAATCCCGCTTGCCTGCGGACTGGGTTCTATGCTATACTTATTATAATTGTCTCTGAGACAACACGAATGTTATCAACCCACAGATCAACTATGAGGTGACCTATTTGTTAGAAATTATTCATCACGTTCTGCCGGAAGCATTTTTCGATGTGCTCAAGACCGTACCGCTGCTGCTGGTCGTGTACGCACTGCTGTACTACATTGAAAACCGGCTGACCAATACGCCGGAGCTGCTCTCGCGTGCGGCGCAGTTCGGTCCGGTGGTCGGCGCGCTCGCCGGCTCCATTCCCCAGTGCGGATTTTCCGCGGCAGCGTCCGCGCTGTTCTCGGCAGGCTTTCTTGCACCGGCAACGCTGGTTGCCGTGTTCCTTGCCACCTCGGATGAGGCGGTGCCCATCATGCTGGCAGGCGGCGCAAGCGTACAGCAGGTGGTGCTGCTGCTCGTGGTCAAGTTTGCGATCGCGGTTATCGGCGGCTATATTCTGCGCTGCACCGTGTTCCGGAGGCACAAGGCCGGAACCGACGGCCCGCTTGAGATCGAGATGGGCGACTGCGGCTGTGAGACCTCGCCGGTGGCGAATATCCTGTCCCACACCATCAAGACCACCATCTTCCTGTTTGTCGTGCTGTTCGCGCTCAACATGGTCGTACACGGCATCGGTGAGGAGCGCGTGGCTTCCCTCATGCTGACCAACAGCATCTTCCAGCCTCTGCTGTGCGCGGTGCTCGGTCTGATTCCGAGCTGTGCGATGAGCGTGCTGCTCAGCGAGCTGTTTGTCGGCGGCACGATCAGCTTCGGCGCTCTGGTTGCCGGTCTTTCCACCGGCGCAGGCTTCGGCTACATCGTTCTTCTTGAGGAGAAGGAAGGCCGTCATCGCGCCCTGCCGGTCATCGCCGCAACGTTTGCCACCGCCGTGATCGGCGGTACGCTGGTGCAGCTGCTTATCGGCTGAGAATGAAAAAATCTAAGGATGTGTCAAAACGGCACATCCTTTTTTATGCCCTGATTTGCGTCTTTCGTTCACCCCGCCGTGTAACCCATCTGCAAACGTGTAATCGTAGGGGCGAACATTGTTCGGCCGCAGCGCGACCGGAGTCTGCGCAAGGAACGGCCGGAAACCGTTTGATATGGCATTGCGTGGGCGCACACTGTGCGCCCCTACGAGAAAGATTGTGCAAACCGGACACAAACGGCGGGCTGAGGTCAGTCTGCCCTGCGGAGAAGGTAAACCGTCAGCCCATCTCGTGCAGCAGCTCGAGTGCCTGATGCGCCCACGTCATATCAATGCGCGAGAACTCGCCGCCCGGCGTGTACAGATAGGTTTCCACATCCGCGTGCAGGCGCTGATACGCCGCGCCCGGCATGGCGGCATACTGCTCCGCGCCGTCGGAAAGCACGGCCACGAAGCGGAAATCACCCGTGCGCTCATCCAGCTCGTGGAAGAGCAGCTCGACAACATCGAGGTCGCGGTTAAGCTGTGCGAACAGCAGCAGCTTCATGATCTCGATGGTACGGTCATCCAGACCGCGCTCGAGGATGTTGATCTTCTCACGGAAGGTGTTGAGGCTGTCGGTCACGCGCAGGGTGTAGCCTGCCAGCGGATCAAATTCCGCCTTGGGAACCTGACCGTCCTCGGTCCACAGCCATACCATAAACTGGTTTGCCATGTCATGGTACAGACACGGGTGTACGGCGAGCACGGTTTCGCCGCAGTTTGGACATTTTACACGAAAGACAGACAGGTCCTGTACCTTTGCCCGCAGCTCGGGATTTCGGTCGATATTGATATGGTCGATCACCTTGTGTTCGGTTTCCATATGACAGTGCGGACATTCGATCATCATAACAGTGGTTCCTCCCTTGTGTTTGTCCAATTAAATTTTATTATAACACATTTCCCTATCTATAAGCAAGAGTTAAGCGCTGAGAGTGAAGAGCTTCTGCAAGGCTGGAGATAGGAGTGAGGCGGCAGGAGTGCGCCAAACCGAAAAAGCACCTGCGGGTAGGCAGGTGCTTTGCATTCAGGCTTCTTTGTAAATCGTGCCGATACTGCCGGCAACGGTAATATCCGACCCGTCTATTGTACCGAAGTATTTGTCATACCGGTTTGTGATCTCCTCGCCGGTTTTCGTGTAAAAACGGAAATTTCCCAGTCTGATGCATTCATCGTCAATGTATTCGTCCGGCAGTGCATCGCCCAGCTCGGTGCAGAGCAGAAAGCACGGGTTTTCGCTGTCGCTTTGCAGCTCGCAAGCCTTTCCGTACCAGTCGAATGTCACCCTTGCGACCGGCTGGTCGAAGTTCAGGCCGTACAGCAGCAGGAAATTATGACCGCCGCAGCCGATGACTTCATAGCCGAATTTGGCATCAACGGAGTATGAACCAACCTCAATCGTCCAGTCGCCAACCCAGTTCGAAGAAGCGTGCAAGTCACCGAAAAAGCAGTCCCACTGTACGCCGTCCTTCATGCTCACATAACCTGCTTGCTGCGTGAACACATAGAACGCTCGATCGCCGATGACAATGCCGTCATATATCGTCCTGCCGTAGAACTCTGTCGGGTCCTGTTCCGCGAACGCCTGTACCTGCTGTGCAAGCGTGTCCTCGTCCAGCCGGTACGGTTTTACCGCATAGCCGGATTTTCCGGCCGCCCAAACGCAGACCGCCGTCACAGCCGCCATCATGAGGATTCGTTTTCCCAGTCCTTTCATAAAATGCACCTCCCTATCCTGCCTCAAGTATAACAAATTTTTTCGGCGCAGAATATGGAAAAAACGACAAAATGCAACGGCAGTTTTTATAGAAGTGTACTATGTATCCCGTAGGGGCACACCGTCTGTAAACCATCTGCACAGGCGTAACCGCAGGGGCGCACAGTGTGCGCCCGCACTATGGTTAAACGGATGCTTGGGCGAACAATGTTCGCCCCTACGGTGACGCATTTGCAGATGGGTTACACGAAGAAGGTTACACCATAGCGTTAATTCTCCATTCTCCATTCTCCATTTTCAATTATCAATTCCTGCAGAAGGTAAAAGAAAAGCACCGCAGAAGATTTCTCCTCTGCGGTGCTATGGCATGACTGGTGCGTAAGCCGGGTTCTGTCGTGGACGGTCATCTATCTCGAATGCACGTTGCCGTGCATCTCAAGCCGCCAGTCGGGACGATCGGGCAAATCATAGTCCCAGTCGGCGTTGCTGCGGATAGAGTTTACAGACCTCCCATGTTGCCATGGGACGTGGTGAGCTCTTACCTCGCCTTTCCACCCTTACTGCCTTATGCGGACATAAAACAGCGGTATATCTCTGTTGCACTATTCCTAAGGTCACCCTCGGCGGACGTTATCCGTTATCCTTGCCCTGTGCAGCCCGGACTTTCCTCATGCCCGAAGGCACGCGACCGTCTGCACCAGTCACAAATAGCATTATACCGTAAAAAAACGCTCTCGTCAAACCGGACTTGCAAAATCGTGAAAAATCATGTATACTGTCAAAGTACAAAAGGCGGTGTTACGCATTTATGACAGCATTAGAACAATACCTCGGCGGCCTGTCGGATAAACGGGTCGGCGTAATCGGCGCGGGCGTGAGCAATATGCCGCTCATCCGTATGCTGCGCGCTGCAGGCGTGCGCGTTACCGTGCATGACAAAAAAGAACCCACCGAGCTTGGCGACGGCTATGCTACCCTCGCTACCCTCGGCGTAGACTTCGTTCTCGGCCCGCATTACCTTGATGCGCTCGATGAGGACGTTATCTTCCGTACCCCGGGCGTTCACCCGCGTTTTCTTGAGAAGGCGCGCACAAACGGCTCGGAGATCACCAGCGAGATGGAGCTTTTCTTCGCGGTCTGCCCGTGTCCGATCATCGGCATCACCGGCTCGGATGGCAAGACCACGACCACCACGCTCGTCAGCGAGATTTTGAAGCACGCGGGCTATACTGTGCATCTCGGCGGCAATATCGGCACGCCCCTGCTCCCCCGCGTGGACACGATGACCGAAAACGACCTTGCAGTCGTGGAGCTGTCCTCGTTCCAGCTGATGGGCATGAAGCACTCTCCGCACATTGCGGCGATCACCAATCTGACGCCCAATCATCTGGACTACCACAAGGATTTTGACGAGTATGTGCAGGCCAAGACTGCCATTTACCGCAATCAGGGCGAGAACGATAAGCTGATCCTCAATCTCGACGACGAGGTCACCCGCTCGCTCAAGGCGTCCGGCAACCTGTTCTGCACCAGCAAAACGCAGGAGCTGGCCAACGGCGTATTCCTCAAGAACGACGTTATCTACATCGCGGACGGCGGCGTGCGCCGTGAGCTGATGCCCGCATCCGATATCCGCATTCCGGGCGCGCACAACGTGTACAACATGATGATGGCGGCGGCTGTCGTGCAGGGTTATGCCTCTGACGACGATATCCGCGCCGTGGCAACCACGTTCGGCGGCGTTGAGCATCGCATCGAGTTCGTGCGCGAGAAGGACGGCGTGAAGTATTATAACGACTCCATCGCCTCCAGTCCGACGAGAACCATCGCAGGACTGAATTCCTTCCAGCAGAAGGTCATTCTCATTGCAGGCGGCTACGACAAGCATATCCCGTATGACGTGCTCGGCAAGCCTATCTGCGACCATGTAAAGCTGCTGCTGCTCACCGGCGCTACCGCACCCAAGATTCGCGAGTGCGTGGAGAATATCGAGGGCGAGCATCCCCCGATTATCGAGGTGGAAAACCTTGAAACAGCCGTGCAGGAGGCCGCTGCCCGCGCAGAAAGCGGCGATGTCGTTATCATGAGTCCGGCCAGCGCGTCGTTCGACCGCTTTAAGAATTTCATGGAACGCGGCAAGCTGTTTAAGTCGCTTGTGGAAGAGCTGTAAGGTTAATAGGATAAACGCTTGCATTATTTCGCAATCGGTGCTATACTATAAGCAACGATATGAATTAGTTCACTTGGCGAAAACCCCCGGAGAGTACCAGTCTCCGGGGGTTTTCTATTCCGTTATCGGTGGCTTAAGCCGTGGCTGTATGTTGACCTACTTCTGCTCATCCAGCCACTTGCAAATGTAGTGTGCAATTACATTTGCCATAATGGAGCAGATTAACGATACGGTGAAGTTCACTTGGTGCACCTCCTTCCCGTTGCCGGGAATAAGTAGGGCAACACCAGTATTATACCATACAGATGACATCCTGTTAAGCAAAAGACGTGCATTGCACGTCTTTTTCACTGTTTTATGGCACATTATACAGTTTTACAGATTGATTATTGTTAAAAAAGGGCGGACACATTGGTCCGCCCCTACGGTAATCTGCACCTTCGAGGAAAACTCCTGCCTCGCACAATTACTAATTCTCAATGATGTACTTCCGCGCCCAGACGAGTGCGGCGACCGCCGTGACCAGCTCCACCATCGGGAACGTCAGCCAGACGCCATCGACGCCGAGCGCCCACGCGAGCGGAAACAGGATCGGCGGCACGGCGATCACGCCGCGCAGCAGCGAAAGGACAAACCCCTGCACGGTCTTATCCGATGCGCTGAAAAACGCTGCCGTGACCATGTTCACGCCCGCGAACAGGAAACCTGTGAAGTAGATCCGCAGGCCGCTCTCCGCGTAGGCGGCAAGCTGCGGGTCATGCTCACTGTTGAACACCGCCGTCAGCGGCTCTGCGCCGAGGAAAACCGACACGCACAGCACGGCTGCAATCCCGAGCGCGGTGCAGATGCCCCAGCGGAACAGCCGCCGCAGCTGTTCCCTGTCACCGAGACCCGAGCTGCGGCTGACCAGCGGCTGTATGCCGGTGCACAGTCCGGTAAAGACAGCGATTCCCACCAGAGCAAGATTGGCCACCACGCCGTAAGCCGCCACGCCGGTATTGCCGCTGAGGCGCAGCAGCACCAGATTGAACAGCAGCAGCACCACGCCGGAGGCGATTTCACCGATGAGCGAGGACAGACCGGGCGCGCACAGGCTCGGCACACGGCTGACGCGCAGCGGCGTTTTGACGAGATGGAAGCCGCGGGACGGTCTCCGCAGGTGCGTCAGCAGCACTAGAATGCTGACAAACGGCGAAAAGCCGGTCGCAAGCGCCGCACCGAACATGCCCAGTCCGCACGGGAAAATGAAAATGTAATCGAACACGATGTTGAACAGGCTGCCCGCGATCATGCCGCACATGGCAACGGTCGGCGCACCGTCGTTGCGCGTGAATGCCAGCAGCACGTTGTTCATCACGAAGAACGGCCCGAAGCACCACAGCATGCGCAGGTAGGTCGTCGTCATGCCGAGCGTCTGCGCGTCCGCGCCGAGCAGGCCCGCGAGCGGTTTTGCAAAGCACAGTCCGCCGAGCAGGAACAGCAGTCCGAGCAGCAGCCCGAGTGCCGCCGCGTGCGTGAATACGCTGTCCGCCTGTCTCCGATCGTTCTGCGCCCGCGCGATCGTGTACTGCGTTGCCGCGCCCACGCCGAGCATCAGGCCGATGCCGTTCATCAGGTTGTACGCCGGTATGGCGATGTTGAGCGCCGCCAGTCCGAGTGAACCCAGTCCCTGCGCAACGAAATAGGTATCCGCGAGAATGTAGCACGAAATGCCGATCATCCCCAGGATGTTCATCGCGGCATAGTGCCCGAATTCGCGCAAAGCTCCCTGTTTGTGCAATTCCTTCTCCCCCTCAAATTTTTATATAAAAAGTGATCGACCCTTCCCGGAATACACCGAAAAGGGCCGATCTGCAATGCTATCGACGGAAAACATTGCTTATTTACGAAGCAGTTATAATATACCATCTTCCCATAGAAATGTCAAGTGGCTTATTCGGTCGGAAAAGCACTTTTTGGGTCGGATGCTGCAAAACAGTCCAGTCCGTGCCACATCAACCCCATCAAAAGCGATACGACCTGCTCGGTCGGCGTGTCCTGCGCTCTGGTCGCCCAAGTGGACAGCATGGATACCATGCCCGAAATGATATACGAAAACACAAGCAGCTTCCGCTGCTCGCTCATTTCCGGCATCATGTGCATATCCCAGCCGTCGAGGAAGGCTTCATACGTCATGGTCTGCAGCTTGCGTACAAAATACGGGTCTCCCTGCTCGCTGCACAGCACCCGAATCACCTTCATTATGCGCGGATTGCTCCGGATCTGCTCCAGAAAGTCGATAAAGAATCCCTTGATCTCCTGCAGATCGCGGCACTCCCGTTCGTGCATCGGCGCATGCTCGTGCATGTGCTCGATGATCTCGTCCTCGGTCGTGCGCAGGATGTCGGTCACGTCCTTGAAATGCAGGTAGAAGGTCGAGCGGTTGATGTCCGCTCTCGCGCAGATATCCTTGACCGTGATAGAGACCAGCGGCTTCTCCAGAATCAGGTCAATCAGGGCTTCACGCAGTGCAGATCGCGTAAAGCGCACTCTGCGGTTGTTTTTCGTCTCCGGCATGAACCGTTCCTCCCTGTTTCTCTGCGGACTGTGCATTCTTGGTACAGATTTATTGTATCAGCATCGTGTCGCAAAGTCAACACAGTGTCGAGCGTTGTATGTAAAGAAACCGTAAACATTTTCTCATGCTACAAGCGAAAGCACCTCATCCGTGCCGAAGATACGGTGCAGGTCGGAACGTCCCTGCTGCATTCGGTCATATACCGACCGGTTTACAACCGACGTATCCCCCTGCTCAAAATCCTGCATGGATTTCCGAATATCCAACAGGCGGTAGCGTCCCTCGTTGGAGTCGCTTGCGTGCAGCATGAACATCGGCGCGTACTCCGCGCCGGAAACCGTCACCTGTCCGGTCTCCCCGCTTTTGGTGAGTGTCAGCGTGACAGCTGCCGTCAGGTTGGTGTACGGGTCAAACTGATTGGAGATCAGGTTGCCGAGACAGTAGCACAGATAGCCGGTGCGTCCGTCCGGCAGCGTCCGCAGCTCCATCGGCTGCGGCACATGCGCGTGCCCGCCGAGCACCAATGTCGCGCCGTGCGCAAACAGGTAGTCCGCCAGCTGCTCCTGCTGCTCGGACGGCTCGGTGTGGTACTCGTTGCCCCAGTGTACATACACGGCAATCGCATCCGCACCGGACTGCCCCGCCTTGTCCAAATCCGACTGGATGAGGTCGTAATCCACCACACTGCAGTCGGTCATGTAGTCGGTCGTGTATACGCTGACACTGTACGGGTGCTCGCTGTCCACCGGCAGACCGTTTGTGCTGAAGGTATACGCCAGCATGGCCAGTTTGATGCCGCCCACGTCGATGATCTTCACCGCATCGCGCTCCTGCTGTGTGCGGTAAGTGCCGACGTGCTCCAGACCGGCGGCGTCCAGCACATCCAGTGTGCGGACCAGACCGCTGTACCAAGTATCCATGCTGTGGTTGCTCGCCGTGGAGAGCAGGTTAAACCCGACCGTTTTCAGGCCGTAGGCCAGCGCATCCGGTGCGCAGAACTGCGGGTAGCCCGAATACGGCGGACCGTTGAACGTGGTCTCCAGACAGGCCGTTGTGTAATCCGCAGCCTCGTAATACGGTCTTGCGTCCGCGAACAGGTGCGTAAAATCATACGCTTCGCCGTTCCACGCATCCGCGACAAGCGGCATGTGCGCCACAATATCGCCCGCCACGCACAGGGTCGCTGTGGTGTCCGGCTGCACCTCCGGCTCCTGCCGAACGGTCTCCTCCGGCTCCTGCAGGCGCGGTGCATCCTCCGGCAGATTCCGCCAGATCAGCACGCCCGCTCCCGCCAGCAGCACCACCAGCACGCCTGCCAGAATTTTGGTCCCGATGTGCTTCATGCTCATCCCTTCGGCGCCTTGCGCGAGGCCTCAAACGACTCCGCGCGCACGCGCATCACCTCGGTGACGGACAGAGCCGCGTCCGTGTACGTCCAGCCCGTGCGGCCGGTCTGGTGCTGCATGATAACGTCAAAGCCCTGCCGTTTCTCCTCATTGTCCTCCGCGAACTCGACCTTGCCGTACCCTACGATGGACGAGAATGCATAGCTGTACCGGCAGGCCAAGTCGCCCTCGCCGGTCAGACCCTCCTCGCAATCCATCTCGAAGCACACGCGTGAGTCGGCTTTCAGCGAATCAATCTTCTTGCCCTTCACGCCGCCGTGAAAGTAGAGCGTCAGCCCGTCCTCATCCCATGTGTAGCCAAAGTTCATCGGAATGACGTACGGCCAGCCGTCCGTGCCGGTCATGGCGACGCGGCAGACCTTGCAGGCCTGCAGGATCGGCTCGATGTTCTCTCGGCCGGTGATTTCTCTGTCTTTTCTGCGCATGAGTTTCACCTCTGTTCAAGTATTTGTATCATCATATCATATTCCCGCCAACAATACAACAAACCCTGTGCAAAATATGCACAGGGCTGTCTTATGCTGTCAGCTATCAGGTGTTGTGATCGGAAACGTGGAATTTCTTCAGGTTGCCGATCTTCTGGGCGCGGACGTCCATTTCCTTGCAGACATCCTCCATGGTCACGCCGCACTCGTTCATCATTACCATCATGTGGTAGAATACGTCGTTGATCTCACCGACCAGCTCGGTCTTGTCGCCGTTCTTGGCTGCAATGATGGTCTCGGCGCACTCCTCACCGACCTTCTTAAGAATCTTGTCAATGCCCTTCTCAAACAGATAGCAGGTGTACGAGCCTTCCTGCGGTTCGGCGCGGCGCTGCGCGATAACGGCTTCCATTTGCTCAAACGAATTCATAATACTGCTCTCCTTTTACTTTTCTTCCGGCTTCTCCCACAGCGTGGTGAAAAAGCAGGTGCGGTGTCCGGTGTGGCAGACCGGACCCTTGGGCGTGCCGACATAGATGAGCGTGTCATCGTCGCAGTCGGACAGAATCCTGCTGACAAAGATAAAATTGCCCGAGGTCTCCCCCTTGTTCCACAGCTTCTGGCGCGAGCGCGAGAAAAACCACGCCGTGCCGGTGTCCATCGTCAGCTGCAGGGCCTCCTCGTTCGCGTAGCCGAGCATCAGGACTTCGCCGCTGCGCTCATCCTGGCAGATAATCGGCACCAGAGGAGCCTTTTTGAAAAATTTGCTTAAATCCAAAATATTCACTTCCCTATTAGGATAATGATTCATGTTTACCGTAGGGTGCGCCGACTACGGTATAGCCTGTGCTTTATTTTCTAACCGGAATACCCTTCTCTTTCAGGTGCTCTTTAACCTCTCCGACTGTCAGTTCCCGATAATGAAACAGACTGGCTGCCAATGCGGCATCGCAGCCGGTTTTCTCGAACACCTCGGAGAAATGCTCGAGCGAGCCGCAGCCGCCGGACGCGATGACCGGAATGCCGACCACCTCCACAACCGCCTTGGTCAGCTTTAGGTCAAAGCCGGACTTGGTGCCGTCCTTGTCCATCGAGGTCAGCAGGATCTCGCCCGCGCCGCGCTCGTAAACCTCTTTCGCCCACGCGACCGCGTCCTTGCCGGTCGGGGTGCGGCCGCCTGCAACGTAGACCTCAAAGCCGGACGGCATTTCGGCGTTCGCACGCGCGTCGATCGCAACGACCACGCACTGACTGCCGTACTTCTCCGCGGCGGCATTCACCAGATCGGGATTCTTGACCGCCGAGGAATTGATGGAAATTTTATCTGCACCGGCGCGTAAAATCTCGCGGAAATCGTCCACGGTGCGGATGCCGCCGCCGACTGTTACCGGCACGAATACCTCACGGCAGGTGCGGCGCACAACGTCGGCAATGGTATCGCGGTTGTCGCTCGTAGCGGTGATATCGAGGAACACGATCTCGTCCGCGCCCTCCTGCGAGTAGAACTTCGCCAGCTCGACCGGGTCGCCCGCGTCGCGCAGCCCGACAAAGTTCACGCCCTTTACCACTCGCCCGTCCTTTACGTCCAGACAGGGGATGATGCGTTTTGCTAACAAGTTTTTCACTCCGTTCAAATCGAAGGTTCAATCGTAACCGTAGGGCGGTTACTTGGCCTGTTCGATAGCCTTTGCCAAATCGAGGGTGCCGGTATACACCGCCTTGCCTGCGATAGCACCGTCGATGCCGAGCTTTTTCAGGCCGGCGATATCCTCGAGGGTGGACACGCCGCCGGACGCGATAATCTCGCAGGAGACCGAGGCGCGCAGCGCCGCCAGCTGGTCAAAGTTCGGACCTGCGAGCATGCCGTCCTTGTCAATGTCGGTGAAGATGATGTGGCGTACGCCGATGGACTCCATGCGCTCTGCGAACGCGATGTAGTTCTCGCCGCTGTCGCCCAGCCAGCCGTCCGTGCGGACGGTCTCGCTCTTGGCATCGATGCCGACAACGATCTTGTCGCTGTACTTTTTTACAGCCTCGGCTACGAATTCCGGGTCGCGGACAGCCGCCGAGCCGATGATCACGCGCGAAACGCCCAGTGCAAGCACGGTCTCCACATCCTGCATGGAGCGAATGCCGCCGCCAAGCTCCACGGTCGCGCCGGTCTCGCGGATGACCTGCTCCACCACGCCGTAGTTCGCGTGCGAGCCGTCCTTCGCGGCGTCAAGGTCAACCATGTGTACAAGGTCTGCACCGGCATCGAGAAACCGCTGTGCGGTCTCGACCGGGTTTTCTGCTACTTTATGTGCAGTGCCGTAGTCGCCTTTCTGCAGGCGCACGCACTGACCGTCTTTCAAATCAATTGCGGGGATAACTCTCATTTTCCCACCTCCGTCAGTTTTGCAAAGTTGCGAAGCATCGCAAGTCCCACTTCACCGCTCTTTTCCGGGTGAAACTGGCAGCCGAACAGGTTCCCTCGCGCCACCATGGCAGGCACGCGCGCGCCATAATCCGTCACGGCGGCAAGGTCGTTTTCGTCCGCCGGATGCGCCATGAAACTGTGCACGAAATACACATAGCTGCCGTTTTCCAGGCCCTCGGTCATGGCATTCGGACGCAGAATGTCCAGCGCATTCCAGCCGATCTGCGGCAGCTTGAGACTCGTCTCAATGCGCTCAATGCGTCCCGGCAGCAGACCCAGACCCCTGCACGGACGCACCTCGTCCGATTCCTCGAACAGCATCTGCATGCCGAGGCAGATACCGAGGAACGGCTTTTCCTTTGCAGCCTTCAGCACCGCCTCCGTCAAACCGGAGTGCTCCAAAGCCGCCATCGCATCCGGAAACGCGCCGACACCGGGCAGGATAACACCCGCCGCATTCTCGATCACGTCCGCCGAAGCCGCGATTTTATTTTCATAACCCAGGTAATCAAGTGTGTTGTGTACGCTCATCAGATTGCCTGCGCCATAATCTACGATTGCAATATAACTCATGTTGTACCTCTCGGAATCTGTTCCGCAGGGCGGGATGACCTCATCCTGCCGTAACGGTTGGCACCATGTTTATGAAATTTAGAGAACACCCTTCGCGCTCAGAACGCCGCCGCCCGTCACGGTAACGGCCTGCTTGAGCGCGCGTGCAAGCGCCTTGAACAGCGCCTCCGTGATATGGTGTGCGTTCTCGCCGTACTCGCACTTGAGGTGCAGCGTCAGTCCGGCGTGTACCGCCAGCGCACGCATGAACTCGACCGTCAGGCAGGTGTCGTACTGACCGCACATCGGCTGCGGCATGGGTGCATCGAACACGAGGTACGGGCGGCCGGAGATATCCAGCGCGCAGAAGCCGAGCGCCTCGTCCATCGGCACGAACGCCTGTCCGAAACGCGCGATACCCGCCTTGTCACCGACGCACTGCGCCAGTGCCTGACCGAGCGCGATGCCGCAGTCCTCGACCGAATGGTGACCGTCCACCTCCAGATCGCCCTTGCAGGTCAGTTCCAGACCGAAGCCGGAATGCACGGCGAAGCTGTTGAGCATGTGGTCAAAAAAGCCGATGCCGGTGTCGATTTTGCGGTCGCCGCCCTCGAGTGTCAGCTTGAGCGAAATGTCGGTTTCCTTGGTCTTTCGTTTGATTTCAGCGGTTCTCATCGTTGTTTTCCTCCGCAAAGCGCACCGCGATGGAGTTTGCGTGCGCGTCCAGATGCTCGCTCTGCGCGAGCGCGATAATATCCTGTGCATAGCTTTCGAGCGCGTCCCGCGTGTACTCGATAACGCTGGTTTTCTTCAAAAACGTGTCCGTGGACAGCGGCGAGAAGAAACGCGCCGTGCCCGAGGTCGGCAGAACGTGACACGGGCCTGCCATGTAGTCACCGAGCGGCTCGGGCGCGTACTGCCCGAGGAAGATCGCGCCTGCATTGTGCAGGTACGGCAGCAGCTCACGCGGAGCGGCGGTCACGACCTCCAGATGCTCGGGAGCGACCACATCAGCCATCCTGCAGGCGTCCTTCAAGTCGTCAAACACGATGGCGCAGCCGTAGTTCGCTACGCTCTCCTTGATGATATCCCACCGCGGGAGGAGCTTCGCCTGCCGCTCCATCTCGCAGGAAATCGCCTGCGCCTGCGCCATGGAATCGGTCAGCAGGACAGCGGAAGCCAGCTTGTCGTGCTCGGCCTGACTGAGCAGGTCGGCGGCAACGTAGGTCGGGTTGGCGGTGTGGTCCGCAATGACCAGCACCTCGGACGGACCGGCGATCATGTCGATATCGACCGTGCCGAACGCCAGCTTTTTCGCCGCCGCGACAAAGGCGTTGCCCGGGCCAACGATCTTGTCCACCTGCGGGATAAAGCCTGCGCCGTAGGTCAGCGCGGCAATCGCCTGCGTGCCGCCAATGGCAATAACGGTATCTACACCGGCGATCTTCGCCGCCGCAAGCACTTCGTTCGACATATTCTCGGTCGGCGGCGTGACCATGATCAGCTCACCGACACCGGCAACCTTGGCCGGAATGGCGTTCATCAGCACGCTCGACGGATACGCTGCCGTGCCGCCCGGCACATAAATGCCGACGCGCGAAAGCCCGCGCACGGTCTGGCCGAGCGTTTCGCCTTTGGAGCGATTCCACTCCCACGTTTTGACGAGCATCTGCTCATGGTAGTCGCGGATGTTCGCCGCCGCCTTTTCCAGCGCCGCGATCAGCTTGGGGTCGCAGGCGTTGTACGCGTCGTCAAGCACCTCCGGCTCGACAATGTACGGCGCCTTGCCGTCAAACCGCTCGGCGTACTCCACGACCGCGTCCCAGCCGCGCTGCTGTACGTCCGCCATCACACCGCGGACAATCTGCTCAATATCGCCGCGCGCACCAGCCGCACGGGCCTTCATTTCGCGGATGACCTGCTGCTCTGCCTGTCCGTCCGCGAGGACTGTTTTCATAAACATTGTGGTATTCCCCTTTTGTGTCAACCGTTTTCGTCCACCGGCATTGGTATCAATATTCCGTAGGGCACCCCGCCCTATGGATATGATTTATGTTATATATGTATTGGCTTACTTCTCCAAGCCACTTTCCAGTTCTGCAATAACCTTCTGAATCGCTGCCTTCTTCATCTTCGCGCTGGCGAGGTTGACGATAACTCTTGCCGAGATGGGCGCTACATTCTCAACGACCTCGAGGCCGTTCTCCTTGAGCGTCGTGCCGGTCTCCACGATATCCACAATGCCGTCCGCCAGCTCGAGCAGCGGCGCCAGCTCGACCGAGCCTTCGATCTTGATGGTCTCAACGTCCATATTCTTCTTATTGAAAAAGGCCTTGGTGACCGCCGGATACTTGGTAGCGATAACCGGGGTCTTATAGCCGCCGTACACGTCCTTGCCCTTCTTGGTAGCGAGGGCGAAGCGGCATTTGCCGAAGCCGAGATCTACCATTTCGTAGAAGCTGCCGCCCTTTTCCATGATGGTATCCTTGCCGACCACGCCCATGTCGCACACGCCGTGCTCGACATAGGTGATTACGTCCGCGGCCTTGCTCAGCACGATCTCCACGCCGCTGTCCGGCAGGGTGAAGATGAGCTTGCGCGTTCCGGCCTCCAGCTCGGAGATATCGTAGCCTGCGGCCTTGAGCAGCGCGAGCGTTTTCTTCTCCAGACGGCCCTTGGTCAGTGCGATACGCACGGTATCCCGGCGGGTTGCGACCTCGGGACGGCTCTGTCCTGCAAGGCTGTCGGCAACGCTCTCCACGTCAATGCCGAAGCCGCCCGCGGGCATATCCTTGCCGAACTTGGCGCACAGCGCGTTGTAACGGCCGCCTGCGAGAATCGCCGCGCCTGCGCCGCCGATGTAGCCGCGGAACATGATGCCGGTGTAGTAATCCATCTCGTGGACAAGGCCGAGGTCGATCATGATGCGGTCGCCGTAGCCTGCCTCATCCAGTGCCTGATACAGTCGGCGCAGATAAGCGGTCGCGCCGAGCACGCGCACGTTGCCGGTGAGCGACTCGACCTCGTCAAGCACCTCGATGCCGCCGAACAGATTCGGCATAGCGCTGAGCGCCTTTGCAGCGGGCTTGCCCTTAAACGGCTCGAGCGCATCACCGAGCGCGGCAAACGACTTGTTTTCGATCAGGCGGCGGATGCCCTCGGCGGACTGTGCATCCGCGCCAAGCTCATCCATCAGCGCCTTGTAGATCTCAGCGTGACCAAGCTCTACGCGGAAGTTGTCCGCGCCGGTCTTGCTGAGTGCGGCAAACGCAGCCGTGAGAATGTCCTTGTCGGCCTCCAGACCGTCCGCGCCGATAAATTCCGCGCCGACCTGCAGGAACTCGCCCTTGTGGCCGTGATCGCCGGACACCGAACGGAACACCTTCTGGCTGTAATACAGGCGGACCGGCAGCGCCGCGTCATCCAGTCGGGTGGCTGCAATACGCGCGATCGGCGTGGTGTTATCCGGACGCGCCACGCAAATGCGGCCGGACTTGTCGATGATCTTCAGCATCTGATCCTGATCCAGCTCGGGGTTTGCCTGTGCAAATACATCAAAATACTCAACCGCCGGGGTGATGATCTCGCTGTATCCGCGCTCCTCCAGCGCGTCGCGCACAGCATTTTCCGTCTGCCGCAGCGCACGGCACGAGGAAAATAACAGGTCTCGGGTACCCTCCGGGGTGGAAATACGAAAACGGTTCATGGCTCCGCTACTCCTTTATCGCTTTATCATGATGAAATCATACCATAGTTCCCTATATACTGTCAAGACCCTTTTTAGAGAGCGGAGCCTACGCAGTGGGCAGCCTTTTCCGCTTCGAACTCCCGTTTTCGAGTGAAAAAAAGAGTGAAGAGCGGAGATGAAGCAGAGGCGGCTTTTTCTCTCCGCCCTCCCGCTTCCTCCCATCTCTTCACTCTCAACTCCTCACTCTACTCTCTTTTTATAGTTCTCCACAATCGGTACCAGCTTTTCCAGAAAGCTCTCCTCGCCGAGGGTGTTGAGCTTGAAGAACACGGCCGAACTGCCACCTGAAGTGATGGCGGAGAAAAACAGGTCGCGGTCGTTGCCGACCAGAGTGACATTCATGCTGACGCGGTTGCCGCCCATGTAGCTGTAACGCTCGAACACGCGCACCGCGCAGCGGACCGTGCCGTTTGTCCAATCCGAGCCGTCCTCGTAGGACGCAGACATGCTGCCGTTCAGCACGCCGTCCGTTACAAGCTCCAGCAGCTCGTCAAAATTTCCCGTCAGATGCTTTTCGTACTTTGCCACAATCGTCACACCTTTCTAAAAGAGGGTCATCTGCGTTGTTTTCGGCATGGAGCCAAGCGCGCCGATCTGCTCGAGCAGCTCGACGACCGCCTTGGACGCCTTCGGGCACCGGACGATCAGCTCTTCTGCCGAGAGGAACTTACCGTTCTTTCTCTCCTCCACGATGCTGAGCGCCGCCTGCTCACCGATGCCCGGCATGGACGTAAACGGCGGAATCAAACCGGTTTCCGTCACGAGAAAGCGCGTTGCGTCCGATTTATAAACATCCATCGGCTCAAACGTAAATCCACGCCGGTAAAACTCGTGGCAGACCTCAAGGGTCGTCATCATATCCTTTTCCGCTGCTGAAATCGTCTTATCGCGCTCCTTCTGGCGCAGTTCGGACATTTTATCCAGACAAACCTTATCGCCCTTGATCATACAGGACGCATCAAAGCCTTTCGCGCGGATGGAAAAGTACGCCGAATAGAACGCGAGCGGACGGTGCACCTTGAACCACGCGATACGGAACGCCATCATGACATACGCGACCGCGTGCGCCTTCGGGAACATATACTTGATCTTCTTGCACGAGTCGATGTACCACTCGGGCACATGCTGCTCGTTCATGGCGGCTTCCATTTCCTCGGTCAGTCCCTTACCCTTTCGGACGGACTCCATCGTCTTGAACGACAGCTTGGGCTTGACGCCCTGCAGGATCAGGTAGTTCATAATATCGTCTCGGCAGCAGATACAGCCGGACAGCGGAATGCCCTTGCGGACCAGCTCTGCGGCATTGCCGAGCCAAACATCCGTGCCGTGCGACAGACCGGAAATCGAAACCAGCTCCGCGAACGTGGACGGGTGCGTCTCCTTGACCATGCCGCGCACGAACTTGGTGCCGAACTCGGGCACCGCCACACAGCCGAGGTCACCGAGGATCGGGTCGGTATCCGGGTTTTCGCCCTTGTACTTAAGCGCCTTGCATGAGTGAAACAGGCTCATGGTCTCCGGGTCGTCGAGCGGAATCTCCTGCGCGTTTACGCCGGTGAGGTTCTCCAGATGCTTGATGATGGTCGGATCATCGTGTCCCAGCTCGTCCAGCTTCAAGAGGTTCGCGTCAATGGAGTGATACTCGAAATGGGTGGTGATGATGTCGGAATCCGGGTCATCTGCCGGATGCTGAATCGGACAGACGTCGTAAATCTCAATCTCCTTGGGCACAACGACAACGCCGCCCGGGTGCTGACCCGAGGTACGGCGCACGCCCGTGCAGCCTGCGGCAAGGCGGTTTTCCTCCGCGCGGGAGCACTCAACGCCGCGCTCCTCCATGTACTTTTTGACATAACCGAACGCGGTTTTTTCGGCAACCGTGCCGATGGTGCCCGCTCGGAACACATGGTCGTGTCCGAAGATCTCGCCGGTGTACCAGTGAATGCGCGACTGATACTCGCCCGCAAAGTTCAGGTCGATATCCGGCACCTTGTCGCCCTCGAAGCCGAGGAAGGTCTCGAACGGAATGTTGAAGCCCTGTTTGGTGAGCGGCTTGCCGCAGTTCGGGCAAATCTTATCGGGCAGATCGACACCGCAGGAGTAATCCTCGTGCCACTCGAGATATTTGTCGTCCGGGCACAGATAGTGCGGGGCGAGCGAATTTACCTCGGTGATATCCGACATGAACGCCGCGAGCGACGAGCCGACCGAACCACGCGAGCCAACCAGATAGCCGTCCGCGAGCGACTTGGTAACCAGCTTCTGCGCGATGATGTACATAACCGCATAGCCGTTGCCGATGATGGAGCCAAGCTCACGGTCAAGCCGCGCCTGCACCGGCTCGGGCAGCGGATCGCCGTAGATACGCTTAGCCTTTTCATAGCACATGTTGCGCAGGTCGTCCTCACAGCCGTCGATGTGCGGCGGGTAGTTTTCCCTCGGCACCGGACGAATCACGTCACACATGTCGGCGATCATGTTGGTGTTCTTCACGACCACCTCATACGCCCGGTCCTCACCGAGATAGGAAAATTCCTTCAGCATTTCATCCGTGCTCTTAAAGTACAGCGGCGCCTGATTGTCCGCATCGGAGAAACCCTGACCCGCCATCAGAATACGGCGGAACGCCTCGTCCTCGGGCTCGAGGAAGTGTACGTCACCGGTGGCGCAGCACGGTTTCCCCAATTCATCCGCCAGACGGAGAATATCGCGGTTCCAGTCGCGCAGCTGCTCCTCGTCCTTCGCCATACCCTTTGCGATCATGAAGTTGTTGTTGCCGATCGGCTGAATCTCCAGATAGTCGTAAAACGACGCCAGCCGCTTGATCTCCTCCCACGGCTCGCCCTTGGTCAGCGCGCGGAACACCTCGCCCGCCTCACACGCCGAGCCGAAAATCAGTCCCTCACGGTGACGGATGAGTTCGCTGCGCGGCATAATGGGGCGCTTGTTGTAATATTCCAGAAAGCTCTTGGAAATCAGCTGATACAGGTTTCGCAGTCCCGCCTGATTCTTCACCAAAATGATAAAGTGATAGCGCGGCAGGTTTTTCAGCTTGTTCTTGCGGTCGGTCGTCGCCGCCAGCACCGGATTGATATCCGCAGTCGTAACCGCGTGCATCTCCTCCCTGAGCCTTTTCAGCAGCTTGACGTAAATGCGGCCGAGCACGGCGGCATCCTCGCTCGCGCGGTGGTGCTCGAACGGGCCGACCTGCAGCTCCTTCGCCAGAATGTTCAGCTTGAACTTGTGCATGTGCGGCAGCATCAGGCGGCTCATCTCGAGGGTATCAATGCTTGTAAACTCCCGCTCGATACCCAGTCTCTGGCAGGCCGTCCGCAGGAAGCCCATATCGAAGCCTGCGTTGTGCGCCACGAGCGGGTACTGTCCCTCGCCTGCCCATGCGAGGAATTCCGGCACGGCTTTGTCGAGGTCGGGCGCGTCCGCTACCGTCTCGTCCGAAATGCCGGTCAGCTCGGTGATTTCCGGCGGAATCGGCTTGTGCGGGTTGACATAGGTCTGGAAGGAATCGCGAATCTCGCCCTCCACAACGCGCACAGCGGCAATCTCGGTAATTTCCTCGCTCGCCGGATTGAGTCCGGTGGTCTCCAGGTCGAACACGATGAACGTGCCGTCGAGCGGCTCGGCGCTCCTGCCGCGCACGACCGAAATGCTGTTCTCGTCATTGATGTAGTACGCCTCGATGCCATAAACAATCTTCATGTCACCGATGATGTCCTTCTGCTTGCCCTCCTGCGCGTGCAGCGCTTCGGGGAACGCCTGCGCCACACCGTGGTCGGTGATCGCCATCGCGCGGTGTCCCCACTTAGCGGCGCGGCACAGCAGAGACGCGGTGCTGCTCATGCCGTCCATCGCGCTCATGTTGGTGTGCAGATGGAGCTCCACGCGCTTCATGCCCTCGTAGGTGTCCTTTCGCTCCGGCTTTTTCGCCTTGACGATGCCGGTCGGCTCGAGCACCATCTCCTTGGCAAAGGTGTCATACACCATCTTGCCCTGCACGGTGCAGTAGAGTCCCTTCTTGATTTTAGATGCCGTATCGCCCGCTTTGTCCGCCGCAAGGAACTTGGAAACGCGCACGGAATTGGTGCGGTCGGTCATATCAAACGCAATCTTGACGTAATCCTTGCCGGTTTTCTTGCTGTGGATGTCCTTGCTGTCGGTGAAGAACACCTCGCCCTGAATCGTCACCATATCATAGGCGGCAATCGCCTCGTTGACCGAAACAATGGGGTCCTGAATCAGCTTGCCGAAGATGAGGTCGTCCTCGCGCACCTTCTCGGCGCGCGGGCGCTGATAGCCGGTATGCTGCTGCGGCGCCGGACGCGGCTTTTTCGGCTTGGGCGTTTCCGCCGCGGCTGCCGCCGCCTGCTCCACAGCCTTGTGCAGAATTTCCTCGCGGCTCTCCTCCTGCTCGGGTGCGGGTGCAAAATCCTGTGCATCCGCGCGGACCGCGTGCACCGGACAGCTTCTCCCCAGTTCCCGCTGAATACGCGCCTCCAGATGCCGCAGTGCGTTTGCGAAATGCTTTTCGCTCACCTCGTCCATCGGGATCTGGAGCGCACCGTCCGCAAATTCCCACTTGGTGTGGTCGAGCAGACCCTTGGCTGACGGCATGCGGTACGCCATGTCGTCATACAGCGACTTGATGTACGCGTTCGACAGCTCACCCGGCATGTTGTAGCGCGGCTCGATCATCACGCGGTCAAGACCGTAGGTGTCCGCGATCTGCTTTTCCGCCTTGGCAATCACCTTGCGGCTGACAACCTCGTGCAGACCGAGTTCCACGACCATCACCGTGTTATTATCCCCAAATGCCAGAGAACGCACCTCGCCTGCGGCAAGGTGCTTCTCCTCATTTACACATTTGCAGTTTTGAAAAATATCAATCAGCTTTCCAGCCACGATTATTCTCCTTCATAATGTGCGATTTCGTCCATCAGTGCATCCACAAGCTGCTCCTGCGGCACCTTTTTGATGATCTCGCCGCGGCGGAAGATCAGACCGACGCCGTCGCCGCCCGCAATGCCGAGATCGGCTTCACGCGCTTCGCCGGGACCGTTTACCACGCAGCCCATAACAGCTACCTTCATCTTCTTGCCGCGAATGCTCTGGCAGCGCTGCTCAACCTCTTTGGCAATGTCGATGAGATTGATGCGCGTGCGGCCGCAGGTCGGGCAGGAAACCACGTTGATGCCCTCTTCCGCTCTGCCGACAGCCTTGAGAATCGCCTTTGCCGCGTAGACCTCCTTGACCGGATCATCGGTCAGGCTCACGCGGATGGTGTCGCCTACGCCGAGCGCCAGCAGGCCGCCGATGCCGGCAGCCGACTTGATCGTGCCCATGTACTCAGTGCCCGCCTCGGTCACGCCGAGATGCAGCGGATAATCGGTCTTTTCGCTCGCCAGCAGGTAGGCCTGCATGGTGTTCGGCACCGAGGATGACTTGATTGAAATGCAGATGTCGTCAAAATCGCAGTCGTTCAGCAGACCGACGTGATAGAGCGCGCTCTCGACCATCGCCTCGGGCGTCGGCCCGCCGAATTTCTCGAGAATGTGCTTCTCGACCGAGCCGGAGTTTACGCCGATGCGGATTGGCAGATGGCGTTCCTTTGCCGCCTTCACGACTGCCTGTACGCGGTCCGCGCCGCCGATGTTGCCCGGATTCAGGCGAATCTTGTCCACGCCGGACTCAATCGCCGCCAGCGCGAGACGGTAGTCAAAATGAATGTCCGCAACCACCGGCAGCGGCGAGCCGGCGCAGATTTCGCGCAGCGCCTCCGCCGCCTGCATATCCGGCACGGCACAGCGAACAATGTCGCAGCCCGCGTCCGCCAGTGCGCGAATCTGCGCCAGAGTAGCCTTCGCGTCGCGCGTGTCCGTGTTGGTCATGGACTGCACCGCGATGGGCGCGCCGCCGCCAACCAATACGTCCCTTATCTTGATTTGCTTTGTTATTTTCATAGCTCTAACCTCTCACAAATGGAAAATGGAGAATTGTGGTATCACGCTTTGCGCGATGATTGCATAACGGCGCTATGCGCCGCACATTCATTTTCCATTTTCCATTCTCAATTCTCAATTACTGCGCATAAAAATGCGCAGTACGTCCTGCCCGGTCACATACACCATCAGCATAAGCAGAAGCATGAGTCCTGCCGCGTGCACATAGCCCTCGTATTTGGGCGGCACAGGCTTGCGGCGAATACCCTCGATGATGAGGAACACGAGCCGACCGCCGTCCAGTGCAGGCAGCGGTAGCAGGTTCATCACGCCGAGGTTGATCGAGATAAATGCCACAAGCTGGAAGAACGAGATCATGCTGTACTTGGCGGTATCCGCCATGACCTCGGCCACGCCGACCGGACCGGAAAGCTGATCCACACCGACCTGTCCGCTGACGAGCATGCCCACGCTCGACCAGACGAGCCGCGCGTAGTTGACGGCGGTGCGCACGCTCATGCTGAGGTGCATGCCAAGGCTGTCGGGCAGCTCCGCAAAGGTGATGCCAATGCGCTTATTGCCGTTCGCGTCCGTGACCGCTGCTTCGAGCTTGACCGCTAGCAGCGTTACCTTTTCGCCGTTGCGGCGCACGGTAATTTCATGCGTGGTCGAACCGGTGCGCGCAAGCGCGGTATCGAAATCCGTCCGCACGAGGATGTGGTAGCCGTCGATTTTCAGAATTTCGTCGCCTGCCTCCAGACCGCCGTCTGCGGCGGCGGTGCTCGCCGGATTGACCTCGCTGATGGTGGAGACGATATAGCCGCCGTTCGGTCCGTTCGGACGCATGACCGCCAGCACGATAAGGAATCCCACAAGGAAATTCATCAGCGCGCCCGCGCACACGATGAGCATGCGGCGCGGCAGCTTCGCCTTGCCGAAGGCGTGCTCATTTTCACTTTCACCGTCCTCGCCCTCCATAACGCACGCGCCGCCGAACGGCAGCAGCTTGAGACAGTACAGCGTGCCGTGGTACTCGTGCTTGAGGAGGGTCGGACCCATGCCGATCCAGAATTCGTTGACCTGCACACCGCCGCGCTTGGCGGTGATGAAATGTCCGAACTCATGCACGATGACCAGCACACCGAAGGCAAGGATTGCCAGAATGATTTGCAGCAAAGCGTAGCTCCTTTCGGTCAGCCGAGCACGATCTCGCGCGCGGCTTTGTCCGCCGCCAGAACGTCGTCCAGCGTGATGTCCTTCTTGCATGGAATGGTATCGAGTGCGTATGCAACGCGCTCTGCGATGTCGGTAAAGCCGATCTTACCGTTCAAAAACAGACCGACTGCGGCCTCATTTGCACCGTTGAGCACAGCGCCGCGGTCGCCCTTGAGGGAGGCGGCGTGCTTGGCGAGGTTCAGCGCCGGAAACGCCTCATAGTCGGGTGCGTAGAACGTCAGCTTTGCGACCTCCGCGAGCGACATGCGCGGCACCTTGCACGGCATACGCTGCGGCCATGTCAGCGCCAGCTGGATCGGCAGACGCATATCCGGCAGACCGAGCTGCGCGATTACCGCTCCGTCCGCAAACTCCACCGCCGAGTGCACGATGCTCTCGCGGTGGACGACAATTTCGATGTCCTCCGGCGGCAGATCATACAGCCACATGGCTTCGATCAGCTCCAGACCCTTGTTCATCATAGTCGCAGAGTCGATCGTGATTTTTGCACCCATACTCCAGTTCGGGTGTGCAAGCGCCTGTCCGCGCGTCATGCCGCGCATTTCCTCGAACTTTTTGCCGAAGAACGGACCGCCGGACGCGGTCAGCAGGATTTTGTCGATCGGGTTGCCGTTTGCCGCCTGCACGCACTGGAAGATAGCCGAATGCTCGGAATCCACCGGCAGGATGCGCACGCCGTACTGCTTTGCAGCGCTCATCACCAGACCACCCGCACACACGAGCGTCTCCTTGTTCGCCAGTGCAATGTCCTTGCCCGCCTTGATGGCCGCCATCGTCGGCAGCAGGCCGACCATGCCGACAACCGCCGTTACCACGATGTCCGCGCCGCTCTCGGCGGCACAGGCGATCAGACCGTCCATACCGGTCAAAACCTCAATATCGGTGTCTGCCAGCTTGATTTTCAGCTCCCTGGCTGCGTTTTCATCCATCGCGCAGACCATTTTCGGATGCAGGGCACGCGCCTGCTCCTCCAATAAGTTTATGCGCCGGTTGGTCGTCAATGCGACGACTTCGGCGTCGATCGAAGGCAGAATATCGACCGTTTGCGTGCCGATCGAACCCGTTGAACCTAAAATCGCAATCTTCTTCATTATTTTTCTCCTGTTAAACGATTTGGATAATGGAGAATTGAAAATGGAGAATGGAGAATTATGGAACCGCCCTGCGGGCGGAATTAAATCATCGCGCTCTGCGCGATACATTCATTTTCCATTTTCCATTCTCCATTCTCAATTTACATCACCAGATAATACGGAACAGTAATTCGGCGAAAGGCGCTACGAACAGCACACTGTCGAAACGGTCCAGCACACCGCCATGTCCCGGAAAAATATGTCCGTAATCCTTAATGCCGGTCTGGCGCTTGATGACCGAGAACGACAGGTCGCCGATCTCGCCAAGCACCGCGCCGACTGCACCGAGCACGACCGCCGACCAGAGCGGCATTTCAAGGTCAAGCGTCCGGTTCATAATCACAGCCGCGATGAGCACGAGGACAGCACCGCCGACCACGCCGCCGACGGCACCCTCTACCGTCTTTTTCGGGCTGACGACCGGCGCCAGCTTATGCTTGCCGAACAGCATGCCCGAGAACAGAGCGCAGGTGTCCGCGCCCCAGGCAGCAAGCAGCGGCAGCAGCACGATGAACGAACCGTGGTGGTAGTGCATCTGGAAAATGCGCAGCAGGCTGAGCAGCAGGTACGGCACGGCAAGTCCGCCGAAAAACGCCCACGAAACCTGCGAAGCCTTCATGACGTCGTGATATTTCAGCTCAATCGCAAACGAACCGAACAGCAGCACCAGCACCAGGCCCTGCATCACGCTCTCGAGCCGCAGCGGCAGGATGCTGAAATGACCGACAGCCAGTCCCAGCGAGACGGCCATTGCGAGCAGCAGTTCCAAGTGGTTGCGCACCAGTTTTGTCGAGCCGAGCACCTCATAGGTGGCGAACACGCACAGCGCCGCCACGACAAGCTCCAGCACGATCGGCGGGAACACATACAGCGCCAGCAGCACAAAGGCAAAGCCGAACACGCCAAACAATACTCTTGCTTTCATACGTTTATCACCCTAATTGGATATTATACGCCGCCGAAACGACGGTTTCTGTTGTTAAAATTGTCGATTGCCGCATCCAGATCGGTAGTTTTGAAATCCGGCCACAGCACATCGGTGAAGTAGTACTCCGAGTAGGCAGACTGCCACAGCAGGAAGTTGGACGTGCGGATCTCGCCCGAAGGACGGATGATGAGGTCGGGATCGGGCATATGCGCAGTGTACAGGTTGGCGGTGATGGTATCCTCAGTGATATCCTCAGGTGCCAGCTCTCCGTTTTTCACCCGCTGCGCGATGGCACGGACGGCGTTTTTGATCTCGTCACGGCCGCCGTAGTTGATGCACAGCGAGGCTGTTGCCGCGTCCGGACCAAGCCGATCGGCAATCTCGTCCACCTCCGCGATCTGCGCGCGGATATCCTCCGGCAGAACAGTCAGGTCGCCCAGCACGCGCACGGCTACGCCGCGCTCGAACATGGTTTCCGCCGCTTCCTTCAGATAGGAGCGGAACAGGTTCATCAGCGCATCGACTTCATCCTGCGGACGCTTCCAGTTTTCGGTAGAGAATGCATAGACCGTGAAATACTGCACGCCAATGTCCTTGCAGTAGGTGGCAATGGTGCGGAACGTCTCCGCGCCGACCTTGTGACCGGCCTTGCGCGGCAGACCGCGTTTCTTGGCCCAGCGGCCGTTGCCGTCCATGATGACCGCAATATGACGCGGCACCGGACGGTTTTCGGGCGCGTTTTCCTTCTTTTTTCGTGTGAACAGACCCAACCTGTTTCCTCCCTGTTTATCCCTCTTGCGGCAGGTTTTCCTGCCAATTTCATGCAAAAGGGCGACGAATCCGCCGCCCCCAATGTCGCTTCGCTCCTCGACCGAAAACACGTTTTCGGTCGATCGGAACGTACCGAGCATACGCTCGGATACGTCCTGCGAGCACATCTGCGCGCCGCTTTGCGGCACACAGCTATGCTCCCTTGTGTAAAAAGCGAGATACATGCTCCCGCTTTTTACGGATTTTCTGCGAAAATCCGATTTCATGCCGCTGCAGGCAGCGGACTTCCCCCTGGATTAAACTTCTGCGAGTTCTTTAGACTTTTTCGCTACCATAGCATCAACTTCCTTGACGTATTTGTCAGTCAGCTTCTGCATCTTGTCCTCGCCGTCGTGCAGCTCGTCCTCGGTGATCTCGCTCTTCTTCTGCGCTGCCTTGAACTTGTCCAGTGCATCGCGGCGGATGTTGCGGAGAGCGACCTTTGCCTCCTCACCGGTCTTGGAAACGCCCTTGATAAGCTCCTTGCGGCGCTCCTCGGTCAGCGGCGGGAAGTTCAGACGGATCTGCTTGCCGTCGTTCTGCGGGTTGATGCCGAGGTCGGAGACCTGGATCGCCTTCTCGATGGCCTTGAGCACCGAGCCGTCCCACGGCTGGATGGCCAGCGTGCGCGGGTCGGGCGTAGAGATTGCCGCAACCTGATTCAGCGGGGTCGGTGCACCGTAATACTCAACGGTGATCTTATCGAGAACCGCCGGGTTTGCGCGGCCTGCGCGGACTGCTGCCAGCTCCTTGGAGAGCACGTCCAGCGTTTTCTGCATTTTTGCCTCGTGGGACTTGATCTGTTCCTTCATTATTTTACCTCCTCAACGATCGTGCCGATCTTTTCGCCGTTAACAGCGCGGTGAATATTTTCGGGGTCGGAAAGCGCGAATACCAGAATCGGGATATGGTTATCCATGGACAGCGAGGTTGCCGTGGAATCCATAACGCCGAGGCCCTGATTGAGCACATCCATGTAACTCAGGTGGTCGTACTTCTTGGCATCCGGGTTGACAGCCGGGTCAGAATCGTACACGCCGTCTACGTTCTTTGCCAGCAGGATAACATCCGCGCCGATCTCTGCCGCACGCAGAACCGCTGCGGTGTCGGTCGAGAAGAACGGGCAGCCGGTGCCGCAGCCGAAGATAACGACACGGCCCTTTTCCAGATGGCGGGTCGCGCGAGAACGGATGTACGGCTCAGCGATCTTGTTCATCTCGATAGCAGTCTGCACGCGAACGTCCACGCCGCGCTGCTCCAGTGCATCCTGCAGAGCCAGTGCGTTGATGGTGGTTGCCAGCATGCCCATGTGGTCCGCGCGGGTGCGCTCCATCTTACCGCCGCCGTCCTTTACGCCGCGCCAGAAGTTGCCGCCGCCGACAACAATGCCGATCTCGCAGCCCTCTTCGTTGCATTTTTTGATCACATCGCATACCGGACCGATGACATCAAAGTTCAGGCCGAAATGCTTATCGCCCGCAAGGGCTTCGCCGCTGATCTTGATCAGTACGCGCTTATATTTCTGTGCTTCCATGCTCCACACTCCTTATTCTATTCCTGTTTACTATTCTACCCTATTTTCGGAGAATTTGCAACGATTTATATAGTGTTATATAGCGGCAATTTCTATTGATAACAGGCAGATTGTAAATCAGGGATCAGGAATCAGGAGTCAGGAATGAACGCGGCTTTCCGGCGGATGCGATGATGGTAAACGCTCGGCATGCGTATACCTGCAGGGGAACACATCACGCTCCCCTGCAATGCCGTATCAAAGCAAAAACCGCCCTGAAAGGCGGTTTTATTGAGAGGTTTCGCTGCCGCATGTTATAATGCACGCGGGAACAGTTACATATTAGCGGTCAGACCCTCTTTTCCTTCCCGCAGTCTGCGGATTCCCTGAAAACAAAAACCGAGGGCAAATGCCCTCGGTTTCGTGTTTTATCGCGCGATATGCGAAGAATTACTTCTTCAGAACAACCTCGCCGCCCAGACCGGTGTGTGCAGTGATGTACTCACGGCCCATCTTAGCGTACTCGAACGGATTAGCCTTAGCCGGATCCTGCTCTGCCTCTACCATGATCCAGCCGGTGTAGCCAGCCTTGTCAAGCAGATCGAATACAGCGTCGAACTCTACGCAGCCGTCCGGATCGCCCGGTACGGTGAATGCGCCTGCGCGAACTGCATCCAGGAAGGACCAGTGCTCAGCGCGAGCCTTCTCAACCAGCGGCATGCGCATGTTCTTCAGATGAACGTGGCCAACACGGTCAGCAAACTTCTCGAGCATCTTTACCGGATCCTCGCCAGCGAAAGTGAAGTGGCCGGTATCGAAGCACAGGAATACATACTTCGGGTCGGTGTTCTCCATCAGGCGGGTAGTCTCCTCAACGGTCTGGCATACGGTGCCCATGTGATGATGGAAGCAGGTGCGGATGCCGTACTTCTCCATGGACAGCTTGCCCAGCTTGTTCAGGCCGGTGGTGAAGCGATCCCACTCCTCGTCAGTCAGAACGCGCTTCTTGTCGTCCAGAACCGGCGTATCGAGCTGACCCTGAATAGAACCGGACTGCTCGGATACGTTGATAGCGGTAGCGCCAACGTAGGACAGGTAATCCAGCTCCTTGATGAACTCAGCCTCTACCTCTTCGTACGGCTTGTCAACCAGGAAAGAGGAGAACCACTTGGAAGCGATGGTCAGGTTGCGGGCGTCCAGCATGTGCTTGAGGACGGTCTTGTCCTCCGGATACTTGTGACCTACTTCGCAGCCGTCAAAACCAGCGAGCTTCATCTCAGAGATGCACTGCTGGAAGGTGTTCTCGTCGCCGAGATCCCACATATCATCATTGGACCAGCCGATCGGGCAGATACCCAGTCTTACTTTCTTCGGATCTAACATAGTTATTCCCTCCATAATCTTCTCTCTGCGTCTGCGCAGAACAAACGCATTTTTGTTATTCTTATTGTACCCTTATGCACTGTAAATGTCAAACGCATTTTTTCACAAAGCCGAGTTGTGCAATCCGCTGTTTTTGTCATTCCGCGAACTTGTGCGTGTGCGTGCACGCACTTTTGCGCAAAAACCGCGCGAGATTGTTCCCGCGCGGTTGATTTTGTCTTATCTGTAACTTTTCGTCTGCTGCGCTCAGATACGGGCCACACCGGAATCGCGGGCAGCCTGTGCAACGGCATCGGCTACCGAACGGATGACCTTTTTGTCGAACGCCATCGGCATGATATACTCCGCATTCAGCTCCTCATCGGAAACGCAGGCCGCGATCGCCTTAGCCGCTGCCAGCTTCATCTCTTCGTTGATGTCGCTTGCGCGAACATCGAGTGCGCCACGGAAAATGCCCGGGAACGCAAGCACGTTGTTGATCTGGTTCGGGTAGTCCGAACGGCCGGTGCCGACAACGGCAGCGCCGCCCTTCTTGGCGTCCTCCGGCCAGATTTCGGGCACCGGATTTGCCATAGCAAATACCATCGGGTCCTTTGCCATGGTGGAGACCATCTCGGCAGTAAGCACCTGCGGAGCAGACATGCCGAAGAATACGTCCGCACCCTTGACAGCATCGGCCAGCGTGCCGGTCATGTGCTCGCGGTTGGTGACCTTGGCCATCTCCTGCTGTGCCGGATTCAGACGCTCATCGCCCTCGCAGACGATGCCGAAGCGCTCAACCATCGTGATGTGCTTGACGCCGAGGAACATCAGGAACTTGGTAACGGCGATAGCAGCCGCGCCGCAGCCGTTGACGACCATCTTGATCTCATCCACCTTGCGGCCGGTCAGACGGCAGGCGTTGAGCAGAGCCGCACCGCAGCAGACAGCCGTGCCGTGCTGGTCATCGTGGAATACCGGAATGTCGCAGACCTCCTTGAGTCGGCGCTCGATCTCAAAGCAGCGCGGAGCCGCGATATCCTCGAGGTTGATGCCGCCGAACGAGCCGGAGATCAGCTGAATGGTGCGTACAATCTCGTCCACATCCTTGGAAGCCACACAGAGCGGGAACGCGTCCACGTCAGCGAACGCCTTGAACAGCGCGCACTTGCCCTCCATGACCGGCATGCCGGCAATCGGACCGATATCGCCCAGACCGAGCACCGCGGTGCCGTCCGTGATGACCGCAACCAGATTGTGACGGCGCGTATAGGTGTAGCTGAGAGACGGATCGTCCTTGATCTTGAGGCACGGCTCGGCAACACCCGGCGTGTACGCGATCGACAGATCGTCCTTGCTGTTTACCTCACAGCGAGCTACGACCTCAATCTTGCCGCCCCATTTTTCGTGTGCCTGCAGTGCGCGTTCCTTAACGTCCATGTTCTGTTCCTCCGTTATCGTTCTTGTTCCGTTCGACGGAAAGAGTTTTCTATCTTACCTTATTATACAGAGTAGAAATGCGTTCGTAAAGGGGTAGTTTGTACAAAGAGCGGGAAGTAATTGAGAACGGAGAATGGAGGATGGAGGATGAACGTGATGATTTATCGTTTTTCCCTGTTTTTCCTATTATCATAAAGGTACACCGCAGGGTGCGACAAGGTGAATTGCCCAAAGGGCAAAAGAAGGTGCCCTGGGGTACGACCTCGGCGCACCGCATCTAACGATTAGTACATGTTACCCCCGTAGGGGAGCACATTGTGCTCCCACACAACGTAAAATCAAACGGTTCTTGGGCGAACAATGTTCGCCCCTACGGTTAGGTCTGTGCAGACGGGTTACAGACGGTGCGCCGAGTCGTCGCACCCTACGATTTAGATTTTATGTGTAATGTAACAACATGAAGAAGGTTAAACTCCTCATGCTCTTCACTCTCAACTCTTCACTCTACTTGCAGCATTGTTTCGCCACCAGCTTCGGCAAGAGGAACATGGCCGCGCAGCCGGAGAACACCGCCGACACGACATCGGACAGCGGCTCGGAAAACATAACGGCCGTTGCCCCGAAAATCGGCGGCAGAACGAACACGCTGACGAGGAAAATACCCTTGCGGAGCATGGAAAACGTCAGTCCCCATTTGACAAGGCCCATGCCGGTCATGCCGTCCACGAACGGGTACTGGATGGTCAGTCCGAGCACGCCGAGCGAGTAGGTGCGGATCATATATGCCGCCATATCAATATACGCCGGGTCTTTGGTGAAAATTTTGACAAAAGCGCCCGAGACCGTCTGCGCGAGCAGGAACATGATGCCGCAGAACACGAGGCACAGCAGCACAATGCACCGAAACGCCTTCATGACGCGTTTTTCGTCGCACGCGCCGTAGTTATAGCCGAGAATAGACTGCGTGCCCGCCGTAATTCCGCCGAGCGGCATGGTGATGACGAGCATGAAGCTCTGCATGATGGCGGCACACGCGATGAGCATATCGCTGTCTGCGCCGCCGTATTTTCGCAGCATGACGTTGATGGAGATGAGCAGCACGTTATCAAGCGCGATGATGAGCGCAGGCGACAGACCGACCTGCACGATACGGCGCATCCAGCCGAAATTGACCGGCTGACGGGTAATGCGGACGGCGGCTCTGTCACTCATCAGAAAACGCAGGATATACACCGTCGAGCACGCCTGCGACAGCACGGTCGCAAGAGCGGCTCCGCGCACGCCCATGTGCAGCGCAAAAATGAACACCGGGTCAAGTGCGATATTTACGGCCGCTCCGAGCATAACCGACCGCATTGCGGTACCGGAAAATCCCTGACTCATTGTAATTTGATTGAGTCCGTAGCTCAGCAATGCGAACACAGTGCCGGAAACGTAGGTCGTAAAATACGCCTGCGCGTAATCCCACAGGAGCTCGCTGCACCCGAACGCGAACAGGATCTGCCGCTTGAAAATAAGCAGCGGCATGGTCGCCAGCACGCTCAGCGCCAGCAATAGGTAGAAGCTGTTCGTGATGATCTGCCGTGCGCCGTCCATGTCGCGCCGCCCCATGCGGATGCTCATCAGCGGTCCGCCGCCGAAGCCGATGAGCGCACCGATGGCGGTAATCATGGTCACCACAGGCGCGCACACGCCGACACCGGCCAGCGCCGCATCGCCCGCACCCGCGATGTGGCCGACGTACATGCGATCGACCACGCTGTATAGAATATTGACAAACTGTGCCAGCATGGCCGGTATGGCAAGCTGCAGAACCAGCTTGCCGACCGGTGCTGTGCCCAGTGGGCTGTCTGTTTGGGACATGGTTCCCTCCCCTTTCTGCTCCCTCTATTATAGTGAAATTCGCGGTTGGCGTAAAGAGAAAAATGCCCTGACAAGAGGTCAGGGCATTGCATGTTTTATTTAGGAATGCTGTCGTCATATACGAATGTTGCCGTAATGGCATCCGCATAGATGCAGTTTTTCAATTCTTCGCTGCTATCTGGTTCGATAAACGCATTGATATCTACCGTGTGCGTTGCTCCATCCGTGTTGAACACACGCACAACAAGCGGTATCTCTACATCGACTGCTAAATCGTCGATTGGCTTCTCCTGTCCCGCGACAGCCACTGTCAGGTTGTCCGTTGGCAGTTTGCTCAGCTCGGACGAATCTCCATACTGGGTCGAAGCGCCGCCACGCGGGAACGTCATCTCAATATCATACGCCGCATTGATTGTATCGGCATCATGCCGGAAAATGATTTTGCCGGTGCCGTTATTCAGACCCATGCCATACACACCGATAGGTTTGTCCATGTTCTGCCACGCATTGCCATCCCATGTGTAGCTGTTGAATGTTATTCCGTTGGCTTCTGTGTTGTTGCCGGAAAAATGATACTCTACAACCGCACCCGATTGTTTCTCTGTCGTAGCCTGCTCCACCGGCGTGATGGAAATCGTGTTATCCGCCGGCTGTGTCTTTGCCTGTCCGCACCCGCTCAAAATTCCCATAAGAGCCAGCGCCAGTCCTGCTATGTACCGTTTTTTCATGTGGTACACCTCCTTTTATTGTTGTGGTTTCAGCATTTACATTTCATAGCAGAAAATTACAGTGTACGCTTCCGCATACACGCTTTCCTGTACGGCTTTGCTGTTTTCCGGTTCCAAAAACGCATCAATAGATACCGGAATGATCGTACCGTCCGTGCGGAACACACGCACGAGCAACGGAATTTCCGTGTCGACTGCCAAGTCATTGACAGGTTCCTCCCATGCAGCAACAGTTGCCGTCAATCCCTCCATCGGCAGACTGTTTCTCTCAGGCGAATCCATAACCTGTGCATATCCGCCAAGCTGTGGCGAATCCATTCCAATCTTATAGTTCGCATTCGCCGCATCGCCGTCACGCTCGAATTTGATCGTGCCCTTGCCGCTGCCCAGTGTCGCCGAACAACGCAACCCAAACGTGGCATCCTCATCTTTCTGCCATGTGCTGCCATCCCATATATAACAGCCAAACAATACGCCCTCGGCTTCGCTCCTGTGGCCGGAAAAATTATACTCAATCAGTCTGCCACTCTGGTCTGCGGTCGTTTCCTCCACCGGTGTAAGGCTGATTGTGTTGTCTGCCGCCGGCTGTCCGCACACGCTCAAAATCCCCACAAGAGCCAGTGCAAGTCCTGCTATGTACCGTTTTTTCATGCAGTACACCTCCTCCTTTTACTGTTGTGCTTACAGTGTAGCAGATTTGGGTGATATTGTCTATTTCCAGACCATGCAAAATCTGCGTTTGCTTCTGTGCAAAGTAACGACAAAAAAGCGTTCCGACATACGTCGGAACGCTTTTCGATGCAATTTTACTTCGCGTATCTGCGAGGAAGATTAGCCGTTCTTGCGAGCAATAGCCTTCTTAGCAGCCTCTACGATGTGAGCAGCGGTCAGACCGTACTCCTCGCGCAGGAAGGACTCAGCGCCTACCTGGCCGAAGCGATCCTCAACGCCTACCATCTCCATCGGAACCGGGTTGTTCTTGATAACAACGTTAGCAACAGCAGAACCCAGACCAACCTTTACCTGATGGTTCTCAGCGGTTACGATAGCGCCGCACTCAGCAGCGGAATCGAGGATGAGCTGCTCGTCGAGCGGCTTCCAGGTGAACATATCGATAACCTTGGCAGAAATACCCTCAGCAGCCAGCTGCTCCTGAGCCTTCAGTGCCTCGTCTACCATGATGCCGGAAGCGATGATAGCTACGTCCTTGCCTTCCTTCAGGGTAACGCCCTTGCCAATCTCGAAGTCAGAGCCATCGCCGTAAACGGTGGTGAAGCCCTTACGGATCATACGCATGTAGGAGAACTTGCCGGATGCTGCCAGCTTCTTGGTCAGGCAGTTGATCTGAGCGAAGTCAACCGGGTCGATAACAACTGCTTCCGGTACGGACATGTACAGAGCGCAGTCCTCGAACGGCATATGGGTACCACCGTTGTATGCAGCGCATACGCCGGGGTCGGAACCGATAACGTGTACCGGCAGCTTAGCGTAAGCTGCGGACATGAATGCCTGGTCAAATGCACGGCGGGAAGCGAAGCAGCCGAAGGAGTGCATGAATACGGTGCGGCCGGTAGCAGCCAGACCTGCAGCAACGCCCATAGCGTTAGCCTCTGCGATACCTGCGTTTACGGTCTGCTCCGGGAAAGCCTTAGCCAGCTTGCCGGTATTGATGCAGTTCTCGAGGTCGCAGTCAACATGCATAACCTTGCTGTCCTTCTCCATCAGGTCCAGCATAGCGGTAACGTAACCGTCACGGTTGTTACGAGAATCCTTCTCGTGCTTGCCAATCAAAGTAAAGCTCATGTTCAATACCCTCCCTTACTGTGCCTTGATCTCAGCGAGCTTCTTCTCAGCAGCAGCAATGGCTTCATCCCACTGCTCCTTAGTCGGCTGAGAGGAGTGCGCGCCAGTGCCTTCAGCAAAGGTGGCGCCCAGGCCCTTAACGGTGTTCAGGACGATGCAAGTCGGTACGCCCTTGGTGTCGTAAGCGAGCTGAACAGCGTCGTAGATCTGCTCTACGTCATTGCCGTCCTGCAGCTCGATAACGTTCCAGCCAAATGCTGCGAACTTAGCACCGATGCCCTTGCCGTGGCTCATAACCTTGTCAACAGCACCGTCGAGCTGGTACTTGTTGTCGTCTACGAAGCAAACGAGGTTGTCCAGCTTGTAGTGAGCTGCGAACTGAGCAGCCTCCCAAACCTGGCCCTCATCGCACTCGCCGTCGCCAACGAATACGAATACATGGCTGTCGCGGCCGTCGAGCTTGTTGCCCAGAGCAGCACCGGTAGCGGTGGACATGCCCTGACCGAGAGAACCGGTCGTCAGGTCAACACCGGGGGTCTTGGTACGGTCGGTATGGGACGGGAAGTTGGTGTGCGGCTGATTGAGGGTATAAGCGTCCTCAACCGGGTAGAAACCCTTCAGACCGAGGGTAGCGTACATAGCCGGACCAGCGTGGCCCTTGGACAGTACGCACCAGTCACGATCTTCCCAATGCGGGTTCTTCGGATCAACCTTCATTACTTCGCCGTACAGAACTGCCAGCGCATCAATAACGGACATTGCACCCGGAACGTGGCCGAAGCCAAGCGAACCGACGGTCTTCAGGGTCTCCACACGGATTTCCTGAGCAAATACACGAAGCTCCTGCATCTTTTCTGCTTTCTGCATTGCATACACCTGCCTAATTCAAAATATAATTTTCTCTCCGCGGAACAGGTTCCAGCGTACAGCGGCACAATGCCACTGTTTTACGAATACAAGTGTATCACCAAACCGCCGAAATTTCAACCGAAATTCCTGCATTTGTTCGCAAAATTCCAATTTCATTCAAACGCCTTATAAAAAATATCCAATTTATTTCGAGTAAAATTAGGTAATTTGTTGGTTATCTGCTGGTTATATGTATTTATTTTGTTGGTAAACCTCTTGCAAACGGTGAAAAATATATTTTCAAAAGGGGTATCCCGCCCTGTTTCCGCCGTTTATCTGCGTATCTCTTCCCCCGAAGACGGGTTGCCGCTCCTCTCCCCGCTCACTGCCAGAAATTATTTTCGAGAGGCGGTTTTACGGATTTCGCTTACTTTTCATCGTCCTTCACCGAGGGTTTTCATGTATTTTCGACCTTTTTCGCCAAATCCATGCCGTTTTACCATTCTTCGGAGCGGTGGACATCTGGTTACAAATTTGATAAACTAAAGAAAACATTATGGATACATTCGGATACTACTGGGCGGATATATTATATAGTGGGAGCTGTGAATATGAAAGTCAGCCGTCTCAATTCGATAGAGCAATATGTCATCTCGCGCGAGACCGTCAGCATTGACGAGCTGTGCGAGGTTTTTGGCGTGTCCAAGAATACCATCCGCCGCGACCTGAACGAGCTTGAGCAGCGCGGCCACATCACCAAGGTATACGGCGGCGTGACCGCTACGGTTCCCTCGGGTGCCGTGCCGACGCCCATCCGTTCGGGTCTTAACCAGATCGACAAGTCTCTCATCGGCCGTCTGGCCGCCGAGGAGGTCGCGGACGGTGATACCATTTTTATCGACTCCGGCACGACCACCCTGTGTCTGCTGCGGTTTCTCGTGGCAAAAAAGCGGATTACGATCATTACCCACTCGCTCGGTGCGCTGAGCGAGGCCTCCAAGTACGATAACCTCAATATTATCTCGCTCGGCGGCATTTACAGCCCGACTACGGATTCGTTTGTCGGCCTGTCCGCGATCGAAGCGCTGTCCTCCATGCGTATTAACAAGGCGTTCATGGGCGCGACCGGCGTGTCGCTGACCGCAGGCATGACCAATACCACCTTCCTTGAAGCCGAGATCAAGCGTGCCGTTGTCCACCGCGCGGATAACATCTACGGCATGGTCGATTCGTCCAAGATCGGCAAGGAAGCGATCGTCACGTTCTGCCACCTCAAGGACCTGACCGCCTTCATCACCGACTGCGAACCGCCGAAGGAGTACGTTGATCTGTGCAATGCAGAAAACGTAAAGCTGAGATATGAGTAACATAAAGGGAGCAAATCTTTCGATTTGCTCCCTTTTATTTTTCCAAACGTATCATCTTAGCAGCTCGCACGTCAGTGCATATTCAATAGAATTTGCCGTGCAAATTCATAAAAACCGGGAGCATGTATCTCGATTTTTATACCCTAAGAGGGAGAAAGTTTCCGCATGGGAACTTTCGGACGACTTTGGAACGGCCTACGGTCCGTTCCTGCTTGTCGGCGGAACTGTAGTTCCGCGACAGCCTCGTAAAGGGAGCAAATCACACGATTTGCTCCCTTTTATTTATTCAGGAACCAGACACCGGCATTGAGATACGCCGCGTATATCAGCCAGGCCAAGTACGGCACAAGAAGCCATCCCGCCTGCTTGTCAATACGGTAAAACGCCCTTGCGGTGACAAGCACAAGCGCCAGCAGAAGAATCAGCCACCAGAACGCCGTTCCGTACAGTCCAACGCGAAAAAACAGCAGCGGCCACACAAAATTCACTGCAAGCTGCGTGTAATACAGCGCGAGTGCGTTCTTATGCTCTGGCGAGCCGGACTGCCGCACGCGCAGACTCGCCCAGCCCATGAGCACATAGAGAATCGTCCACGCAATGGGGAATATCCACGCCGGCGGTGCAAGCGGCGGCTGCACCAGCGCCGCATACTGCGACATGCTGCCCATCGTCAGCCATGCCGCAAGTCCGCCGACCGCCAGAGGCAGTGCGAAGCTGAAAATCTTCATTTTCCGTCCCTCCCGTTCCTATTTATATGGAGCGAGAGGGATTTTATGCATTTACAGCTCTCTTTTTCGGTAAATGCCCACACCGATGCGCCAGCATACCGCGTACACGATAGCACCGACAATCACCAGTCCGCCGAAGAACACCGCAAGCTGTCCGACCGGCCAGCTGTCCATGCCGCCGACCGCCTGCACAAGTTTATTGAATGCCGGATGCTTTTTGACAACGGTCAGCAGGAGGATCGGCACCCACACCACGCCAATGAGTAAATACCGACCGCGCTCCGGACCAAACCGTAAAACGAGTACAATTTCAATACCCATCAGCGTCAGGCCGACCGCCTCACAGGCCAGCATGCCCATCATATCCTCCGCCATCGCATCACCGCCGAAGGCATTCATGCCAGCAATGCATATCATGCCCAGTGCCGCAACCGTCAGATTGACCAGCAGGCTGATTGCAAATTTGCTGCTCACCACATCGCGCCGAGAGACCGGAAGCGACAGACTCAGCTTATCCCATCCGTAGGCATAATCGCTGCTCATAAGCGTTGCGGGCACCATAAGCGACAGCATGCACAGCATAGCCGGCACAAACGACAGCCCGTTTCCGGAGACGATCGAGGCCAGCGCAATTACAACTGCTGCGATCACCATTGCCTTCATCGACCGGCGCAGATTCATCCAGTCCGCATACAGCATTGCTTTCATCTTGCGTCCTCCCCTCTCGTCAGAAACAGCATGATCTGTTCGATGTTGACCGGCTCGACCGACCAGTTTGCCGGTACGCCGTCGCGTCTTACCAAGGCCTCACAGCCGAACGCACCCACGCGCTTTGCCCGCACGGCGGACGGGTCAAGGGCGTCCAGCTGATCGGCGGTGCAGCGCAGTATACCGCAGGTGTCGAGCAGTTCATCGCGCGGCTCGCTCAGCAGCACCTCTCCCTTGTGAATGAAGGTGATCTCGTCCGCGATTTTGTCCAGATCGCTCGTGATGTGGCTGGACAGCAGGATTGCGTGATTTTCGTCCTGCATGAAGTCGTACAGCAGATCGAGTACCTCATCCCGCACGACCGGGTCAAGACCGCTCGTCGGCTCGTCAAGCAGCAGCAGCTCCGCGCCATGCGACAGCGCCGCCGCGATATTCAGCTTGGTTTTCATGCCCTTGGAGTAGTCCCTGATAGCCTTCTCTCGGTCAATGCCGAATTTTTCGATGTACAACGCAAACTGCTCCGCATTCCAGTTTTTGTACGCTCTGCCGAGCAGCATGCTCACCTGTGCGGCGCTCATCGCGCTCGGGAAACCGCCATTCTCGAGCACCACGCCGATTTTTTCACGGACGGACGGGTTCGAGCCGTGTTCCCCCAGCACGGTAATCTCGCCGCTGTCCGGCCGGATGAGGTCGAGCACCGCCTTGATGGTGGTGGTCTTGCCCGCACCGTTTTCTCCTATTAAACCCATTACCGTGCCTCTCGGCAGGGTAAATCCCACATTGCGGAGCGCAAAGCCGCCGTATTTCTTGCAGACGCCGTGCAGCTCCAGTGCATTCTCTCTCATAATCCTTCCTCCTCAAACAGTGTCCGTGCCAGCTCTGCGAACTCGTCCGCAGACAGTCCGGCCAGTCTTGCCGCCTGCACAGCGTCCGTCAGGTGGTCTTCCACCGTGCGAAGCTGCGCTTCCCGCAAACGTTCGCTGCTGACCGGTGCAACAAAGCTGCCGCGTCCGGTCTGGCTGGTGATAAGGCCCTCGCGCTCAAGCTCCTCATACGCACGCTTGGTCGTGATAACGCTGATGCGCAGCTCCTTCGCCAGCAGGCGCATAGACGGCAGCGCCTCCCCCGGCTGCAGCTCTCCGCCGAGGATTTTCGCCTTGATCTGACGTGTGATCTGCTCGTAGATCGGCGTGCTGTCCATATTGGATACTATAATGTCCATGCCGTCCCTCCCTCTTTTATTGTATATACTCATTATATACAATATGAGCAATATGTCAAGGGATAGATTTCCACCAGACGCGATTTTTCACAAACGAAGCGGTTTGAGAGACGGCGGTTTTTCACACGCTCAACGCAAAGCACAATTCCCGCCGAAAAATTTTATAGTATTTTCATACAAACTGCCGAACATTTTTTCTTGCATTTCGACGAAAATCACGCTATACTGTAATTGTTCAAAGAAAGTGCTTAAAAACAGCACAAACGCTGCAAAACGCAGCTTTACTAATTGACTATCTCTCTTTTTTCCTTTCTTTTTTACTCTTTTCTTCTTTGTGATCGAATCACACCTCCCGATCACAGCAAAGCAGGCTCGGTTTTATCCGAGCCTGTTTTGTTTTTGTCTGAAATTTTTTGGGCACCCATTTTTCGACAGAGACTTGGCTGGACCCCTGAACCGCGCAGGCGGTTCACCCTGTCCGGGCATCTCCTTTCTGCACCGGCTTGTGGGGCACGCGAGTTGCGTTAGCAATACGCCCTGTCCGGGCGGGAAGATTTTCGCTGAACCTCAGCGGAGAGCTGCGCTCTGCGGAGCGCGTAAGATTGCCGCGTCCGCGGCGGGGATAAAAAGGAAGGGACACCTGCGGTTTCCCTTCCTCTTTGAACTCCTGCCTTTCCCCTATTTCTTAGCCCGGCGAAAATCAGAGAGCGGCGACCGCTTCGAAAATGGGGTACGGCAGAAGATTTTTTCTTCCGTAGGGGCGGCCATTGGCCGCCCCTTTCCCCACCTCTACGCAATGCCAGATTCCCTACTGCTACACATACGGTTTACTCTACGCAGGCGCGGCTAATCGTGCCGCGCAACTCGCTGCCGCGTTGCCGCAGACGGCACCTGCGAATTTTTCTGTGCGAATACGCTTTATCTGATATTCTCTCCACTCTTCACTCTACTGCTGAATTTACACACAAAAAAGAACCCGAAGCCAAGGCTTCGGGTTCTTTGCGTCTCTGCGCTTACTTCATAATGATCAGTGCCATGAACACGAGGTCGGTATCGCCGGTATTATCCAGCGCATGACCGGTGCCGTCCGGACAGAAGGTCACGTCGCCGGCCTTGACCGGATAGGACTTCTCACCGTCGTTATACGAGCCTTCACCGCTCAGGATGTAATAGGTCTCGGTCTCGCCGTGGTGCTCGTGGAAGCCGAGCGTGCAGTTCGGCTCAATGGTTACCTTTGCATACAGGCCGCACTTGCCGTCCAGCTCCTTCTCACCGAGCAGGTGCTCGATGATAACGTGTCCCTTACCGCCGGCCATCTGCTCTACCTTATCTACCTGATGTTCGCTTGCAGTCGTAATCATAATTCTTTCCGCCTTTCTTGTCCTGGGCAATACCGCATGATTGAAGCTGCGGTGTTGCCCTTACCGCTCGCGCAGTTTCTTGTCAATTCCTATTATAGCGGTTGTAATCCAAATTACAAGATAAGATTTCCATTTCCGCGAAGAATTTACTTTGCAGTCATACCGTACACTGGAAAGCCGATACGCACCTTAAACTGATCGCCGTCCACCGAGACATCGAACGTGCCGCCGCAGGCCTCGGTATAGCTTTTTGCGATGGCGAGACCCAGACCGCTGCCCTCGGTCGAGCGCGCCGCGTCACCGCGGACAAACCGTTCGGTGATCTCATCGGCGTCAAAGTCCATCTCGTAGTTGGCGGTGTTTTTGAGTTCAATAATGGCCCGACCGTTCTCCTCTGCAACAGAGAGGAACACGCGCGTGCCCTTGAGCGCATATTTCACGCAGTTGCCGATCAGGTTTTCCAGCACGCGGGACAGCTTTCGTCCGTCCGCCCAAATGGGCAGCTCCCGCTCGGGAATGGCTGCTTTGACGGTCAAGCCGCTCTCCTGCACGGCCTTGTCCTGCTCCGCGAGCGCCTGCCGGGCGAGCGTGCACGCATCCAGCCGTTCGCTGATGATCTGCTCTGCGCCCGACTGCACCTTGGAGATATCGAACAGGTCGCTCGTCAGATTCTTGAGCCGCAGACCCTTTTGATAGATAATGCGGGCGTAATCGTTGGCTTCCTCCGGCGTTAAATCCATTTTGCCGAGCAGATCGGAGTAGTTGAGGATGCTGGTCAGCGGCGTTTTCAGGTCGTGGCTGACGTTGGTGATCAGTTCGCTTTTCATGCGTTCCGCGCGGACTTCGTTCTGCAACGCCGCCTGCATGCCGTCACCAAGCGAGTTAATATCCTCGGCCATTTCAGCAAACACGCCCTCCGGCATGTCGGTCAGCTTGAAGCCGAGGTCGCCCGCCCGCAGACGGCGCAGCGCATCCACGATACGTTCAAAGCCGGTGATGCGTTTGATGAGAAAGTAACCTGCCGTGAGGAACCAGACTGCGCCGAACACGAAGGCAAAAAACGAGCCGCCCACTCCGCCGAACACCGCCGCAAGGAACGCGAGAACAACCGAATACGCCGTAAAGAGCAGCACAACGTTGCGCGTTTTGTAGTCGCGGAACAGCATGCGGCGCAGTTTTCCGAAACTGTGCCGGATGCACTCGCATACCTTAATAAAGGTTCGCCAGCACCAGAGGATGAATCGAATCGACCAGCACTGCTTGACGAAGCTGCGGTTCTTGATCACGCGCACGAGCGACAGCGTAAGTTCAAGTGCGAACGCAAACGCCGCGACGAAAAACAGGATGGACGGTACGAGCAATATCGACATGTCGTTTGTGCCGTTCAGCAATTCACCCATCAGTGCCAGATTCAGTCCGCCTGCCGTGCCGAGCACCGCCCAGAAGCACAGCACGTTCACTTCCGCCGGCAGGCGGTCGATGGTAACAAGGTGCACGTCCTCGTCCTCCGGCTTGCGTCCGGTGACGAACAGCAGGAACACGAACAGCACCAGTGCAATGCACGTCAGCACGATCGCCCGATGGAGCACGCCGGTAATCTGCGTTTTCTGCGTTTCCCACTCAGCCTTGATGGGTGCAGCCTGTGCGTCCGTGAAGCGCACCAGCAGCAGGGTGTTAGACGGGTACGGATTGAACTTATTGAACTTCCAACCTCCCTCTGCCGCATCCTCCTCGGTGTAGTAGCCGTAACTGCCCGTCTCCTCATCGTAAACCGCAAGCGGATAGCCGTAGTACATTCCCACGTTGGACTGCACATTGCCACCCGGCCGTGTGATCATGTAAAACGCAGAATTTTTTGCCGCGGCTTCGGTCAGCGTGTCATCGCCGACCGTTTTATCGCCCATTCTGCCAAAATAGTTTCCCGCAAAATCCGTATGCTGCCTGCTGAATTCCGCTGCGTCCATGCCATCCTCAAGCGCATTCGCCATTTCAGCACACATTATGCCAAGCTGCTGATGCATATAGGACGAGTCGGCAAAATCGCTCTCAAAGCGATAGACCATGTTGCTTCCGTTATCGGCCGCAAAATCCGTTATCGTGTTCTCGGTGAGAAACAGCGCGCCTGCGAAGCACCCCACAATGCCCGCAAACGCGATGAGCTTCGCTGCCGTACTGCGTAAGATCCCCTTGATATTCATACTCACTCGCTCCTTTCGATCTTGTAGCCGACGCCCCATACTACCTTGAGGTAGCGCGGCTCCTTCGGGTTGATCTCTATCTTTTCGCGGATGTGCCGCACATGGACGGCAATGGCGTTGTCACTGACAATATCGTCATTCCACACCTGTCGGTAAATCTCCTCGGTGGAGAACACCCTTCCCGGGTGACGGCACAGCAGCTCGAGTATTTTGTATTCGAGCGGTGTGAGACGAACGGCTTCGCCGTCCACCGTCACGCTTTTGCTCTCGGTGTCGAGCACCAGTCCGCGGATAGCAATCTGCGTTTCCTTTATCTGCATCGCGCCCAGCTGGGTATAGCGGCGCAGCTGGCTTTTCACGCGCGCGACCAGTTCGGACGGGTTGAACGGCTTTGTAATGTAATCATCCGCACCCGCGGTCAGTCCGAGGATTTTATCCGCGTCCTCGCTCTTGGCCGACAGCAGGATGATCGGCAGGTTTTTACTTTCCCTTACCTTTAATAAGGTTTTGATGCCGTCCAGTTCGGGCATCATAATGTCAAGGATGATAAGGTGTACATTCTCGGTCATTACGATGTCGAGCGCCTCCAGACCGTTGTACGCCTTGCGTACCAGATAGCCGTCCGCCTGCAGGAATATCGCAATGCTTTCCACGATTTCGCGGTCGTCGTCCACCACCAGAACAGTCAGCTTTTCCATTTTCCCTTCCCCCTTTCGTTACTTCTATCTTACCACAGGTTTCTGTTGTTTTCCGCAGGGAATTTCTTTAGATTTTATGAAGATGAAAAAAAGTCCCTCGATTGAGGGACTTTTCTTTGCTATCTTTACGGGGTGTTGTGTGCAGTGTAAACCATCTGTGCAGCGTACTGACGCGGCAGAGGATCGTCCTGTCCAACCGCAACACCGTTCAGCAGACCGATGTTTTCCGCTTTTTCCATTACCGTGTCTTTCCATTCCCGTCCGGCGAGAAACTGTGGACTGTAACGCAGCTCAAGCAACAGCATTTTTGCCGCTTCAACCGTTGTGACTGGCTCATTCGGGCAATATTTTGTGGTCGTCCGACCGCGAACAAAATGATTAGCCTCGCAATACGCAATATACACCTTGGCCCAGCTGTCGTTGATGTCCGTGAACGCACTGTCGAACTTATTGGTATATAAACTTGCGTCGTCATGACCATTACGCAGAACGTAAATCATTTTCGCCATCTCTGCGCGGGTAACGATCTTATTCGGCTTGAACGAGCCGTCCTCGTAACCCTTGATGATGTTCAGCTCCTGCATTCTGGTGAGCACATAATCGTCCACCTTAATGTCGCTCTGGTCAGTAAACGCTGCACCGGCAAAGGCTGTTGCTGCGCAGGCTGCCGCCATGCTCAGCGCGATCAGTCGCTTTCTGAGTGTCATATTAAATTCCTCCTTTTATTGCATGGACGCCGTAGTGCATCCATAGGTGGAATATAACACAGTCTACAGTATTTGTCAACCTTTACCTGCATTTGTGCAAATTCGTGTGATTTTGTGCAAAACAAAAAGACTGATGTTTTCACATCAGTCTTTTGGAGGTACCACCCAGAATCGAACTGGGGATCAGGGAGTTGCAGTCCCACGCCTTACCGCTTGGCTATGGTACCATGTGGAGCGGCTGACGAGGCTCGAACTCGCTACCTCCACCTTGGCAAGGTGGCGCTCTACCAGATGAGCTACAGCCGCATATTTAGTTTTTCGCGCTAACGCGATTTTTGTCAGTGCCGATTAGTTACCGGACGCTTCGGGTTTAACGCTCACGGGCGGAATCGCTTTTGCTGCGGCAAAAACCACGGCGGTTGAAACAATCCACCGGATTGTTTCTAAGAGCCGCCTGCTCTCATTTTAATGTCGCAGAGCGACATTTTCAGAGGTTAGAGGGCTACGGCCTCGATTCCTTAACCGAAAGGTAAGATTTATTCAAATGAGTGTCCAGACACTCATTTGAATAAATGGTGCCTCCGGGCGGAATCGAACCACCGACACGGGGATTTTCAGTCCCCTGCTCTACCGACTGAGCTACAGAGGCATATTTCTTCAATCGTTTCCGATTGAAGAATGGCGACCCGGATGGGACTTGAACCCACGGCCTCTAGCGTGACAGGCTAGCGCTCTAACCAACTGAGCTACCGGGCCAGGCCGTCGTCGCTGTTTCGTTTTCGTTCGTATCTCTCAGCGACGATGTTTATTATACAGAACCTGTGCCCAAATGTCAACACTTTTTTCAAAGTTTTTTTATTTTCTTTTTATTTCGTTGCGTGTGTTAAAAGTTCCTGCAACTCTGCGCGGCTGAAACGATAGATTTTATCGCAAAACTGGCAGGTTACCTCACTATTTTCCTGTTCTTCCGCCATCTTGCAAAGTTCGGTTTTTCCCATGCTGATCAGGGCGCGCTCTACTTTTTCACGGCTGCACGCACAGCGGTAGCCGATTTCACTGGTCTGCAGAAAATCTACCTCAAAGCCATCGAGTACCGCGCGAATAATGTCCTCGAGGCTCATGCCCTTATCGAGCATAGCAGTCATGCTCTCCAGCTTTGCCAGATTGGCCTCCAGCTTGTCAATGTCGGAATCCTTTACGCCCGGCATAAGCTGCACGAGCCAGCCGCCGGCGCACTTGACCGAGCAGTCGGTATCCACGAGCACACCGAGCGCGCACGCAGACGGAATCTGCTCGCTCTCCGCGAAATAGCGGGTCAGGTCCTCGGCAATCTCGCCGTTGACGAGCGCAACCGTGCCCGTGATCGGGTCCTTCAAGCCAATATCCTTAATCACCATCAGATAGCCGCGGCCGACACCGCCGCCTACATTCAGCTTGCCGTCCGCACGCAGCGGCAGATCGACAGCCGGGTCCTGCAGATAGCCGCGCACATAGCCATCCGAATCACCGACGCAGACGATCGCGCCGAGCGGGCCGTTGCCCTTGATCTGCACGGTCACGGAGCCGTCCTCGACCTTGAGCTGGCTGCCCATGATGGCAGTCGCGGTCAGCGTTCGTCCGAGGGCTGCGGTAGCCAGCGGCGTGGTATTGTGGATTTCGTGTGCGCGCTCGACCAGCTCGGTCGTGCTGGCTGCACAAATCTGGATGCCCGCGTCACGGGCGATCGCGCGAAGTAACGTATCGCTCATAAGTTAATCTCTCTTTCGTGCTGTAAAGTAAATGCGGTCCTCGCCGCCCCGTACGGGCGCAAAGGACTGGTCGCCATAGGTTTTGATCTCGGTAAAACCGGCCTGCTCCAGCATGGCGGTCAGCTGTGCAGGCTCGTAGATGCGCTCCTCGTGCGTTTCCTGCGCACGGTGCCACACATCGTCCTCCTGCTCGAAAATATCGAACTGGTAGGCACACAGGCCGTCCTCGACCGCCGCCTGCCATACGCAGAATACGCCGTCGTCCTCGCGGACATAGCTTTCGCCGTCAATGCGGGCGAATTTCTCGGGTGTGTTGATGTCGAATACGAACAGGCCGTCCGGATTGAGGAACGTGTGTACGCGCTCGAAGGCGGTCTGCAGTGCTTCCGGCTCGGTGACGTAGTTTACGCTGTCCAGACAGCACAGGCACACGTCTACCGCGCCGTACAGATCCAGTTCCTCCATGCGCTGATTGAGCAGCAGCGGACGCGGCTCGCAGTCCAGCGTGTTCTGCAGCGCCTGCATGAGCATTTCCGGCGATGCGTCCGCGCCGATCATATCATAGCCGCGCTGCGCCAGAATGCGCGTCAGACTGCCGGTTCCGCACGCCAGATCGAGCACCAGCGACGGCTTTACGCCTTCCCGCTCAAATAGGCGCTCGAAAAAGTCAGCCCATTCCTCGTAGCCCACGTCATCCGTGAAGCGGTCATAGTATTCCGACAGGGTTTCGTAACTATTCATGGCTCTCCTCTGCTGTTTCGTCCTCCTTGAGCCGGTCGAGCATCTTGCGGTAGCCGTCCGAGCCATACACAAGGCACTTGTTCACGCGGCTGATCGTCGCGGTGGACGCGCCGGTCTCCTGCACGATATCGCTGTAAATGCGTCCCTCGTCCAGCATACGCGCCACCTGAAAGCGCTGCACCATGGCACGCAGTTCGGCGATCGTGCACAAATCTTCAAAAAAGTCGTAGCAATCCTCGACCGTCTGCAGCTTGAGAATACCGCGGAACAGAATGTCCATATCCTCGTCCTTCAACTTTCGATTCATGGTCTATCCCTCCCTACATTCGTTTTTTCGCTCTTATACCCTGTATTATAGCACATCGCTTTTATAGTGTAAAGCGTAAAAATATTTGATCTTCATGGGTGGACATGTGTCCGTGTGCGGCACTCTTTTTCGCTGCACCGGCCTTCTGGTGCACACGAGGCGCGTATGCGCTACGCCCTGTCCGGGCATCTCCTTTTTTCTGCACCGGGCGATTGGGGCACCTGAACCGCGCAGGAGGTTCACCCTGTCCGGGCGGCAGTTTTTTCAGCACCGGCTGAGCGGGGTGCGCGAACTGCGTCAGCGTGTTCGCCCTGACGGGCGGCTCCTTTCTCTGCACCGGCTGACCGGGGCACACGAACTGCGTTAGCGGGTTCGCCCCTAACGGGCGGGGAGTTTTTCGCTAAACCTCAGCGGGGGATTCGCCGTCTGCGGACGGCGGGAACGTCGCGGCGCCCGCCGCGGGGGCAAAAAGGAAGGACAACCTACGGTTTTCCTTCCTCTTTGAACTCCTACCTTTCCCTTGCTTCCTAATCTGGCGCAGATTGCCGACATGTGACCGCTACGAAAGAGGGGGACGGCAGAGGATTTTTTCTTCCGTGTCTTTCTCAACCTGTTCGCAGTATCAGATACCGTACTGCTACACATATGGGCAACTCTACGCTGGGTGCGGCATAACAGTGCCGCACAATTCGATAGCGCGTTATGATAGACAGCACCTACGAAGATAAATTGTACCAAACGCCTACATTCGCAGGTGCCTTCCGGTATAACACGTTAAAGAATTGCGCGACACGGGTATGTCGCGCCTGCTTAGATGAAATCACATGTGTAGCAGTAATTTATCTGACGCTGCGAATATGTCTCGGCATGGGAGCACACTGTGCTCCCCTACGGTAGAAAAAATCCTCTGCCGTACTCCTTTTCGCAGCGGTCACATGTCGGTAATCTGCGCCAGACCCTCCCCCAAAGGAAGTGGGAGTTAAGAGGGTAGAAACCTTGGTGTCTACCCTCTTGCCCCGCCGCGGGGCGCGGCGAATCCCCGCGCTCCGCAGAGCGCAACTCCCCGCTGAGGTTCAGCGAAAAACTCTCCGCCCGTTAGGGACGAACACGCTGACGCAGTTCGCGCACCCCGCTCAGCCGGTGCAAAGAAAAAAACGCAGAGGAAACCCTCTGCGTTTCGCATTAAAGCAATTTGAGCTGCTTATCCGGCAGATCCTCATCGGTAAGCAATGCGCCGATGGACGGAATACTGCGGCAGCGGTAGCGCGCGTTATCGCTGAGCGCGGCGTCCTCGGTGCGGCACGCCCGCGTAATGGTATGCTTGCCGCGCAGCACCATGGTCTGCACGCCCTGCGTGGAACGGGTTGTCTTGACATCGAGCATGCTCGCGCGGAACGTGAGCGCACGGTTGGCAGTCGAGAACATGGTAATCTCGCTCTCCTCCTCGATTGGGTGGAAGAACGCCACAGCCGGCGCCTTATCCGAGTACGCGCCGGTCAGGCGGCGTCGATTGGTCTTGGTCTCGAAGGATTCCATCGAAAACCGGGCTGCCTTGCCGTTTTTGAACACAACGACCATACTGCCCTTGTAGTCACCCGGCAGGACGGCATAAACCGGCATTTCGCCCTCGTCCATCTCCAGCTTGGACGCAAGGTAATCACCGAGCACAGAGGCCTTGCTGTCCTCAAAATCGTACAGGTGCGCCTTGTACGCCTGCTGCATATTGGTGAAAAAGATAATTTCGTTCTTGTTGGTCGCCTCAGCAGTCCAGAACACCTCATCGCCCTCTTTGAGCTTATGGTCCTGCGACATGCGCCACGACTGCGGCGTAATCTTCTTGAAGTAGCCCTCGCGGGTGAGGAACAGCAGCACCGGATAATCCTCGATGTGGTCCTCCTCGTCGAACTGCTGCACGTTGTCCGCAGTGATGATGCGCGTGCGGCGCTCGGACGGGTACTTCTTGATGATCTGCTCCAGCTCCTTGATGATGATATTGCGGATCTTCGCCTTGGATTTGACGATTTCCTCCAGCTTTTTAATCTCGTTTTCGAGTGCTTCGGTCTCCTGCGTGCGCTTCAGGATATACTCCTTGTTGATGTTGCGCAGGCGGATATCCGCAATAAATTCGGCCTGGATTTTGTCGATGCCGAAGCCTTCCATCAGGTTCGGGATAACATTTGCGTCCTCTTCGGTCTCGCGGATGATTTTAATCGCCTTGTCGATATCGAGCAGGATTTTGCGCAGACCGAGCAGCAGATGCAGCTTGTCCTTCTTCTTGTTGAGGTCAAAGAACACACGGCGGCGAACGCATTCGGTGCGCCACGCCGTCCACTCATCGAGCAGTTCGGCTACGCCGAGCACGCGCGGCATGCCTGCAATCAGCACGTTGAAGTTGCAGGAGAAGCTGTCCTGCAGGGTAGTCATCTTCATCAGCTTGGCCATCAGCTTTTCCGGGTCGGTGCCGCGCTTGAGGTCAATGGCGATCTTCAGACCGGAAAGGTCAGTCTCATCGCGCACATCGGCAATCTCGCGCACCTTACCGTTCTTGACCAGCTCGGCGATCTTGTCGATGATGGCCTCGATGGTGGTCGTGTACGGAATCTCCGTGATCTCGATCAGGTTGTCCTTCTTGTTGTACGCCCATTTTGCGCGTACCTTGAACGAGCCGCGTCCGGTGCGGTAGATGGCACGTATTTCCGCCTCATCGTAGATGAGGTCGCCGCCGGTCGTGAAGTCCGGCGCGGGCAGCGTGGAAAGGATGTCGTGCTCGGGATTTTTGATAAGCTCGATGGTCGTGCGGCAGACTTCCGCGAGGTTAAAGCCGCAGAAATTGGACGCCATGCCGACCGCAATGCCGGTATTCGCGGACACGAGAATGTTCGGGTAGGTCGTCGGCAGCAGCGTCGGCTCCTTCATCTCGCCGTCATAGTTATCCACAAAATCCACTGCGTCGGTGTCGATATCGCGGAACAGCTCGGCACAGAACGCATCCAGCTTGGCCTCGGTATAACGCGGCGCGGCGTATGCCATATCGCGCGAGTACACCTTGCCGAAGTTGCCCTTGCTGTCCACAAACGGCATGAGAAGCGCCTCGTTGCCGCGTGTCAGGCGCACCATGGTCTCGTAGATGGCCGCATCACCATGGGGGTTCAGCTTCATGGTCTGACCCACGATGTTGGCGGATTTGGTGCGGTTGCCGTTCAGTAGGCCCATCTTGTACATGGTGTACAGCAGCTTGCGGTGGGACGGCTTGAAGCCGTCAATCTCCGGGATCGCGCGGGATACGATAACGCTCATCGCGTACGGCATGTAGTTCTCGCGCAGCGTGTCCGTGATGCGCTGATCGACCGAGGGATGTTCTTTATATACTTTTGGTTCGTCGGTTTTCTTTTTTGCCATTATGCTCTCCTTTGCAGGATTTTCTTTGTACGTTTTGCGCCGCCCAGATACTCGCCGAACGGCAGATAAGACAGTGTGACCGCAATCGCCAGTCCGCCTGCAAGCGCCAGCGCAAACATCTGCCACAGGTGCAGATAGATAACCGGTGTCTGCCGTACCGCCCACGCGTTCCACAGGCGCAGCACCAGCGGATGTGCCAGATACAGTCCGAACGAATGCCGCGCAATAAACTGCAGCGGCTTCGGAATCTCCGGCAGCCTGCTGAACAGCGACCACAGCACGGCCCATGTCAGCAGCGTGTAAACCGTTGTGTCAGGCCGCAGACCCATTTTATAGGCTGCCGCAGAATGCTCTTCCGCCAGCAGCACCAGCACCGCCGAAAGCGCCCACAGCGGCAGACAGACGCGCAGACGCAGGCGGTCGCTCAGGCCGGATTTCGCCAGCCATGCACCGATGTTGTAGAACAGCGGCCAGCACACGAACAGACCGATCGGCGCCACCGGAAACTGCCACTGCAGCTGACCGACGGTCAGCAGGTAAAGGACTATCTCCATACCGAAGGTCAGGCCTGCGGACAGGAGCAGCGTCATCGCCGGATGCCGCTCTACCGCACGGCAGAACAGCTCGCTGAGCAGGATCAGCTGCACCAGTATGAATATGTAATACAGGTGGACGTAACTGCCGCCTGTCAGAATGTTTTTGATCGGATGTGCATGCGGCTTGCCGAACACGGCATCCACCGCAAGGTAAAGGACCGACCAGACCAGATATGCCGGCAGCACGCGTTTCAGCCGCCGCTTTGCTGTCTGCACCGCAGACTGACCGCTATGCTGCAGCCACGAGTACATGTGCCCATAGCCGGACAGCATGATAAACAGCGGCACAGCAAACCGCGCTATCTGATTGCAGGATACACCGACCGGGTTCATGCGGCCTGCCGAAACGTGTATCATCACCACGGCCAGCGCCGCAACTGCCCGCAGGCCGTCCATTTGCCGAATCCGCATGTTGCTATCCCCCATTTTTGCCCTTACGAAATATCCGCCAGCTCGAGATAATCCGCGCCGTTCTCGGCAATATACTCCTTACGTCCGGCGAGGTTGTCGCCGAGCAGCAGGTCGAACATTTCGCTCGTGGCAGCCGCTTCATCCGGCGTAATGCGGATCAGGCGGCGGTTTTCGGGGTTCATGGTGGTCTCCCACATCATTTCGGGCTGGTTCTCGCCAAGACCCTTGGAGCGCTGGATAAGAATCTTTTTGCCCTCCAGCTTTTTGAGGATAGCCGCTTTTTCGCTCTCATCGAACGCAAAATAGCTTTTGTCGCGGTAGGTGATCTCATACAGCGGCGACTCCGCAATATAAACGTAGCCCTGTTCGATGAGCGTTGGCACCAGACGGTACAGCATGGTCAGAATGAGCGTGCGGATCTGGAAGCCGTCCACATCGGCATCAGTGCAGATGATGATACGGTGCCAGCGCAGGCTTTCGAGGTCGAACGCAGACAAATCCTTTGCCGCCTTGCCGCGCACCTCGACACCGCAGCCGAGGACTTTGAGAAGGTCGGTGATGATGTCATTCTTGAAAATTTTATCGTAATCGGCTTTCAGGCAGTTGAGAATCTTGCCGCGCACCGGCATGATGGCCTGAAATTCACTGTCGCGGCCCTGTTTTACCGAACCGAGTGCAGAATCGCCCTCGACGATATACAGCTCACGGCGGGACGCATCCTTGGTGCGGCAGTCCACGAACTTCTGCACACGGTTAGCGAGGTCAATATTGCCGGACAGCTTCTTTTTGATATTCAGACGCGCCTTTTCCGCCTGTTCGCGGCTGCGCTTGTTGATCAGGATCTGCTCGGCGATCTTGTCTGCCTCGGCCTTGTTCTCGATAAAGTAGATCTCGAGTCCTTCCTTGAGGAACTCGGTCATGGCCTCCTGGATGAACTTGTTGGTGATGGCCTTCTTGGTCTGGTTCTCGTAGGAGGTCTGGGTGGAGAAGCAGTTGGTGACAAGCACGAGGCTGTCGAAAATATCCTGATAAGTGACCTTGCTCTCGCTCTTGTTGTACTTATTGTTCTGCTTGAGATACGCGTCGATGGCGGACACGAACGCCGAGCGAACGGCCTTGTCCGGTGCACCGCCGTGCTCCAGCCACGAGGAGTTGTGGTAGTACTCGATCTGCGACACCGCCGAGGAGAAGCAGAACGCGCACGACAGCTTCACCTTGTACTCGGCCTTGTCGGCGCGGTCGCGTCCGCGTCGTTCGCCCTCTAGGAACTGCACCGAGGTCAGCGGATTCTCGCCTGCCAGCTCGGTCACATAGTCCACAATGCCGTTCTGATAGAGGAATTCGGTGGTCTCGTACCTGCTGCCCACCTGATTTTTCAGCACAAACTTGATGTGGCTGTTGACAACCGCCTGCCGCTTGAGCGTATCCAGATAATAATCCACAGGGATGTTGATATCCGTGAATACCTCCAGATCGGGCTTCCAGCGGATGGTCGTGCCGGTTTTGCGCGCGTTCGTCGCCTTCTTGGTGTAGCCTTCCTTGGTGCCGGTCTTGTTTTCGCCCTTTTCAAAGTGCAGGCCGTACTCGAAGCCGTCACGGATAACGGTGACGTCCATGTACTCCGAGGAATACTGCGTCGCGCAGGTACCGAGACCGTTGAGACCAAGTGAAAACTCATAGTTTTCGCCGGTGTCGTTCTTGTACTTGCCGCCTGCGTACAGCTCGCAGAAGACCAGTTCCCAGTTGTAGCGCTGCTCGTTTTCGTTCCATTCGATCGGGATACCGCGGCCATGGTCAGCGACTTCGATCGAGCCGTCCGCATAGCGCGTGGTGACGATCTCGGTGCCGTGGCCCTCTCGCGCCTCGTCGATCGAGTTGGACAGAATCTCAAAGACCGCGTGCTCGCAGCCCTCCAGTCCGTCCGAGCCGAAGATAACGCCCGGGCGCTTGCGCACACGGTCCGCACCCTTCAGCGAGGAGATGCTTTCGTTGCCGTATGACGGCTTTGCTTTGCTCATATATACTTTAACTCCCAATTTCCGAAGTTTTACTTACTTTATTATATCTGTTCAGATATGAAATAGTCATTTATATCAATTTTACACCATATCATTGTTTATGTCAACAAAACAGAACAATTGTTCTGTTTTTGCAATCCATAGAAATGCTAAAACCAGACAAATCACTGCCTTGCCCCCCCATTTTGCCCGAACGCAAAAATGCGCGCTCTCAGTTCCTGCTGAAAGCGCGTTGTATGGGGCAACACCGCGCAATTAAAGCAGCGGCTTCTTACACAGGCTCCGGCCGCGCTGCCGCGGTACTTTGCGGAAATTGTGTGGTATTGCCTAATGGGTGTCTTGCACCTCTTGTTTTTGGACTGTCCGGGAGCCTGCGCGGTATTCCGTCCCACAGGGCCAGACAGATTTTTGGGGGATTGACTGCTCACACAGTCGGAGAAAAAGATTTCCTATGAAGTATCTATTTCAAAAGGGATGGCAAGCGGTTTTTAGCACTCATCTTGCTGTTCCCCTGCTGTGATTACAGGATACAGGAATCCCATGTCTAAAGTATGTAGAAAGTTTGAAGAAACCGTAAACATACCGTTTCTAAATTGAAAATGACGTGACCGCAAACCCGATACGTTCATTCTCAATTCAAAAGTGCTGTAACCTCTTCCAAGGTGTTCGCAAAATAGATTTTCTTCTGCCGTTCTTTGGTGGACAGCTCCATCTCGATCATGTGGTCGAGCAATGCCTTCATATGGTCGTAATAGCTGTTGAGATTATAGAAAATGCACGGTGCATCCAGATGGTTCAGCGCCAGCTTGCTCATCACCTCGGCAATCTCCTCGAGCGTGCCCGTACCGCCCGGAAAGGCGATGAACGCGTCTCCAAGCTCGATCATTTTGGTTTTGCGATCGGTCATATCCTCGGTGACGATCAGCTCGGTCAGACCGTCCAGCTGCAGCTCCTGCTCGATAAAAAAGCGCGGCTCTACGCCGATTACCTTGCCGCCTGCGGCCAGTGTGCTCGCCGCGACCGCACCCATTAGACCGACCCGTGAGCCGCCGTAGACCAGTGTATGACCATGCTCGCCAATCCATGTGCCAAGCTCGCACACGGCGGTTTTGAGGGCAGGCTCACGGCCCTCGTTTGCACCCAGATATACGGTTATGTTCATAATTTTGTCCTCCATTATACAGGTGTATGCAGAGTTATCGGCGGAAATGCCGGAAATTTCGATTTGTGAATTCAGCACCGGCTGAACAGGGTACCCGAACTGCGTTAGCGGGTTCGCCCCTGACGGGCGGAGAGTTTTCTGCTGAACCTCAGCGGGGAGTTGCGCTCTGCGGAGCGCGGGAGAGTGCGGCACCCGCCGCGGGGGCAAAAAGGAAGGGACACCTGCGGTTTCCCTTCCTCTTTGAACTCCTACCTTTCCCTTGTTTGTTAGCCCGGCGCAGATTACCTACATGTGACCGCTCCGAAATTGGGTACGGCAGAGGATTTTTTCTTCCGTGTCTTTCTCAACCCATTCGCAGTGTCAGATACTGTACTGCTACACATGTGGGTTAGTTTACGCAGGCGCGGCATAGCAGTGCCGCGCAATTCGTAAGCACGTTATTATAGACAGCACCTGCGAAGATAAATCGATCAAACGCCTAAATCCGCAGGTGCCGTCTGTTATCTCCAGACTTACGAGTTGCGCAACACGAGTATGTTGCGCCTGCGGAGAGTAGCCGGTCTGTGTAGCAGTAATGTATCCGACCCTGCGAATAGATTGCGAAAGACACGGAAGAAAAAATTCTCTGCCGTTCCCCTGTTTCGCAGCGGTCACATGTCGGCAATCTGCGCCAGACTAAGAAATAAAAGGAAGTGGGAGTTAAGAGGGTAGAAACCTTGGTGTCTACCCTCTTGCCCTGCCGCGGGGCGCGGCACGCTCCCGCCGTCCGCAGACGGCGAATCCCCCGCTTGATTTCAAGCAAAAAACTCCCCGCCCGTTAGGGGCGAACACGCTAACGCAGTTCGTGTCCCCCGCTCAGCCGATGCTGAAAAGACTGCCGCCCGGACAGGGTGAACCGCCTGCGCGGTTCAGATCCCCCGATCAGCCGGTGCAGAAAAAAGAAAAGAGCAGACGTTTAACCATCTGCTCTCTGGAAATTCTATTTTAGCGGAACTTCTTCTTCTTTGCGCGTGCAGCCTCAGACTTCTTGCGGCGCTTTACGCTCGGGCTTTCATAATGCTCACGCTTGCGGAGCTCGGAAAGCGTACCCGCCTTGGCACACGAACGCTTGAAGCGACGCAGTGCGCTGTCAATAGACTCATTTTCCTTGATGCGGATCTCCGACACAGTTTTCCCTCCCTCCGCACGTTCCCCTCATGGGGATCGCTTAGCACAGTTTGTATACATCCATACACAAAACCGTAAGGATATTATATCGAATTTCCGCGTCAATGTCAACTACTTTTTCCCGTAGTTTTCGATTTTTTCTTTTTGACGCGGAAATCCGGCATTCCTTCTTACTTTACGACAAGGTTTACGATCTTGCCCGGAACAACGATCTGCTTTACGATCTGCTTGCCCTCGATGGCGTGCTGTACCTTTTCCTCTGCCATTGCGGTATCGATCGCAGTCTGCTTGTCCGCGTCGGCTGCCAGCTTGATGGTGCACTTCAGCTTGCCGTTTACCTGTACCGCCAGCTCTACCGTGCTCTCGACGGTCTTGGCCTCGTCGTAGGTCGGCCACGGTGCTACGGAGAGCAGACCGGTCTCGCCGAGCTGCTGCCACAGCTCCTCGGTGATATGCGGTGCAAACGGATTGAGCAGCGCCAGGAAGGTCTTGTACTCGGCACGGTTTACGCCCTTATCGTAGAACTCGTTGAGCATGGTCATCAGCGCTGCGATAGCGGTGTTGGCCTTGAGGTTGTCTGCGTCCTCGCCGACCTTTTTGATGGTACGGTTCATGAGAACCTCGTGCTGCTCGGAGTAGGTATCGCCGTCCTGCACCTTGTCAGCCAGTGCCCATACGCGCTCGAGGAAGCGGCGGCAGCCCTTGATGGACTTCGGACTCCACGGAGCAGCCTTCTCAAAGTCACCGATGAACATCTCGTACAGACGCATGGTATCTGCGCCGTAGGTGTCAACGATCTCGTCCGGGTTGACGACGTTGCCGCGGCTCTTGGACATCTTCTCGCCGTTCTCGCCGAGGATCATGCCGTGGCTGGTGCGCTTTGCATACGGCTCCTTGGTCGGCACTACGCCGATGTCATACAGGAACTTATGCCAGAAACGGCTGTACAGCAGATGCAGCGTGGTGTGCTCCATGCCGCCGTTGTACCAGTCAACCGGAGACCAATATTTCAGTGCTTCCGGCGAGGCAAGCGCCTTGTCATTGTGCGGGTCCATATAGCGCAGGAAGTACCAGGAGGAACCGGCCCACTGCGGCATGGTATCGGTCTCGCGCTTTGCCGGACCGCCGCAGCACGGACAGGTGGTGTTTACCCAGTCAGTCATGTGCGCCAGCGGAGACTCGCCGTTGTCGGTCGGCTCGTAGCTGGTTACGTTCGGCAGCTCAAGCGGCAGCTGATCCTCCGGCAGAGCCACATAGCCGCACTTGTCGCACTTGACGATCGGAATCGGCTCGCCCCAGTAACGCTGACGGGAGAATACCCAGTCACGCAGCTTGTACTGCACCTTGGCATGGCCGATGCCCTTTTCACCCAGCCACTCGATCATAGCCGGGATAGCGTCCTTAACGGTCTTGCCGTTCAGAAAATCGGAATTTACCAGAATGCCGGTTTCGTCCTTTGCGGTGAACGCAGCCTTCTGGACATCCTCGCCGCCGGAAACAACCTCGATGATCTCACAGCCGAACTTCTTAGCAAACTCCCAGTCGCGGTCATCGTGCGCCGGAACAGCCATGATGGCACCGGTGCCGTAGCCCATCAGAACATAGTCGGAAACGAAGATCGGGATCTGCTTGCCGTTTACCGGGTTAATTGCAGCAACGCCGTCCAGCTTAACGCCGGTCTTGTCCTTGTTCAGCTCGGTACGCTCGAAGTCGGACTTGCGGGCAGCCTCCTCACGGTATGCGCGAACGTCCTCGATGTTGTTCAGCTTGTCCGCCCACTGCTCGATCATCGGGTGCTCCGGAGAGATTACCATGTAGGTCGCGCCGAACAGGGTGTCCGGACGGGTGGTGTAAACGGTCAGCGTGTCGCCCTCGGTGGTCTTGAAATCGACCTCAGCGCCAGTGGAACGGCCGATCCAGTTGCGCTGCTGAATCTTAACGCGCTCGATGTAGTCCACATCATCCAGATCGTCGATCAGGCGCTGTGCATACTTGGTGATGGCGAGCATCCACTGGCTCTTGGTCTTGTGAACGACCTCGCTGCCGCAGCGCTCACAAACACCGTTGACAACCTCCTCGTTCGCCAGAACGCACTTGCAGGAGGTGCACCAGTTTACGCTCATTTCCTTCTTGTAGGCCAGGCCCTTCTTGAACAGCTGCAGGAAAATCCACTGGGTCCACTTGTAGTAGCTCGGGTCGGTGGTATTGATCTCACGCGACCAGTCGAACGACAGACCAAGGCTCTTGAGCTGGCTCTTGAAGCGTGCGATGTTCTTCTTGGTAACCTCTGCCGGATGAACATGGTTCTTGATGGCAAAGTTCTCAGTCGGCAGACCGAATGCATCCCAGCCCATCGGATACAGCACGTTGTAGCCCTGCATGCGCTTTTTGCGCGCAACGATATCCAGTGCGGTGTAGGAGCGCGGATGGCCTACATGCAGACCCTGACCGGACGGATACGGGAACTCTACGAGCGCGTAGAACTTCTCCTTGTCCGAGTCATTCTCGGCATGGAAGCACTGCTTCTCGTCCCAGATGTCCTGCCATTTCTTTTCTACTTGTTTATGATCGTACTTCAACGGATTCTCCCCCTAAAGTGAGTTTTGGATTTTGAGCGCGACAACGCGGCGGACGTCGTTCCCGGCGCCGCCGCATGTCGGTATTTTACTTGTCCTCGATGCCCAGCTCTTCAAGCGTTACCGGCGTGCCGTCCTTCCACAGGTTCTCCAGATTGTAGAACTTGCGTGCCTCCGGCATGAATACATGCAGTACAGCGCAGCCGTAGTCCAGCAGCATCCACTGTGCGGATTCATAGCCCTCGGTGTGGTGCGGCATCTCGTCATGGTCATACTTCAGGTGCCACTCTACATTGTCCGCCAGTGCCTTAACCTGCGTAGTGGAGGACGCAGAGCAGATGACGAAATACTCGGTCAGCTCGGTCAGGCGCTCAACATGCAGCACCTCAATGCCCTGAGCCTTTTTCTCGATCAGCGCTTCGCAGATCGCCTTTACAGTTTCTTTTGCAGTCAAAGTATAAACTCCTTTTGTGCGGCAGAAAAGGGTTTGCCTTTCTGCCGATTATGGTATATTGCCTTTATTATGCCTCGGGATCGTATGTTCCGCCATCGTCTCCGCCGGAGGAAGCACCGCTGTCCTCTCCGCCGCCGTCGGTGTAATCGCCGCCGGAGGAGTCGCCGCCGCTCTCCTCACCGGAGTCGCCGCCGGAATAGTCTCCGCCGCTGTCGCCGCCCGAGTAGTCATTGTTATCCGAATAATCGCCGTCCGAGCCGCTGTTGTCGTAGGATGGCTCATCGTAGCTGTAATCCGGTTCTTCGTAATAATCCTCGCTGTAATCGTACGAGCCGGAGGTGTCACCCCATACATTATCTTCCTCGCCCGAGCTTACATAGCCGCCCGAGTAGGTAGTGGTATCCGGTCCGCCGACAATGTCCAGCTTGGAGATCGGCTCCTCGTAGGGGTTGAAATACTTGTTTACCAGCTCCAGCGTCTGGTCGTAATACGGGAAGAAGAACGAATACTGCACCGAGGTGCCCGCCGTGCTCATCTTGCCGTAGCCGGGCAGTGTAAAGAACTGAATGCTGCTGTTGTCGATCTGCATGGCCTGCATGCCCATCCACAGCAGCTCGCCGGCGCTGAAGTCGGTCTTGACGTTCTTGAACACGGCCTCTGCGATCGAGCGGATCTTGGTCACATTCTTGATCTGCAGCACCTGACCTGCCAGCGCCTTGAGGAACTTCTGCTGATTCTCTACACGGCCTTCATCGCCGTTGGTGTACTGTACGGTGTAATCGTTGTTGTGTCTCCAGCGCAGGAAGCCGACAGTCTGCTTGCCGTCCAGATGCTGCTGACCTTTTTTCAGGTCGATGTGCAGATTCTGCGACGGATCATCGTACTTCATATCGAACGGCACATCATAATCCACGCCGCCGATTGCATCCACGATGGCTGCAATGCCGTCAAAGTTGACGATAACGTATTTATCCGGCCGGAAGCCCATCAGACGCTCGATTTCCTTGCTCGTCTGCTCGATGTTGCCGCCCTTGCCGCCGGTATCCATGCCGTAGGCTGCGTTGATCTTCTTGCTCGCGCCGGTTGCCGTGTTGTTGCACATGGTGTCGCGTGGGATGTTCATGACGTTGATGGTCTTGTCCTTGGTATCCATGGTTGCGACCATCAAAGCGTCTGTTCGTGTTTCGTCCTCATCAACTGCGCCGACCACGAACGTAAACACATCGTCAATGCGGGTGCCCGAGTTGAGCAGGCTGCTCACATCGACCTTATCGCCGTTTTCCTTGTCCTTGATCGTCGCCTGCGGCGAACGGACGAACCACACCGCTGCAGCTGCTGCGCACGCGAACAGCACCAGCACAACCGCCATAATGATGGCAATGCGCTTGCCCTTCTGTCTGGGTGTCAGCTTTTTTTTCTCCTTCGGAGCCTTTCCCTTTTTGCCGCCCGGCTTGGGCGCCGAGATCGGCTGGTGGTTCCCTTCCGGCTTGGGCGCTGCCTGCTGTGCGGGAGCCTGTGCCGGAGTGCTGTCTCCGTTGCGGTTTTTCCTGTCGCCGCTTCCTCCGAATAGTTTCAAACGATTCCTGCCTCCATTTTACTTGTCCCGCCAGCTGACACCCTGCCGGATCATATCATTATAAGCGGCAATGGTATCGCTGTGGATGAGTTTTCCGCGTGCGACCAGCTCGGTCAGCGTCTGGTCATAGCAGTAGAGCAGGGCACTGTCGATGTCGATCTGCGCCAGCTCACGCGCCTTGTCCACGCCGGGAAAATCACGAGTTTCTTCGATGTAATCCGCCAGATACAAGATCTTGTCAAGCAGCGTCATATGGTTCTTGCCGGTGGTGTGGCAGGCGATGGCATCGCAGATATCCTCGGGCATGTGGTATTCGGCCCGCGCGATGGCTGCCGCCGTCTTTCCGTGCAGCATTTTCGGCTCGCTTTTTTCGACGGTACAGGGTATTATACCGTATTTCCCGCATAAATTCAACTGTTCTTGCGGAGAAAGATATTTTGTTATGTCATGCAGAATGCCTGCAGTACCCGCTTTTTCCGGGTCCTCGCCGTACTTTTCTGCCAGCATGATCGCCGCACGCTCCACGCCGAGCGAGTGCTCATAGCGGTAGCCCTGCAGTCTGGAAAGGATACTTTTACGCATTTCTTCATTACATAACATAACTTTTCCCCGCCTTTCTCAGCAATTCCTGCCGCAAAACTACAGTTTTTCCGACAAGAAGGAACGAGCCGCAGTCCGTTCCTAAGTCATACAAAAAATACTGATTTTGAACAAACTGCTGTATTTATCTGTTAAACCTGTATGATACAGGCTTAATAGCCGTACAAATGCTTTTCTTCGATGTAATCCGCGACCGATTCCGGTGTATAGCATCGCAGTGCACCGCCCTGCCGCAGCTCGGTCGAGGAAATGGTCAGGCTGTCGCCCTGCACCAGCTCTACGGTTGCACCGAGCGAGTCCTTGAGCGCCGCCGCCTTTTCACGCAGCGCGTCCCAGTCCTCGTTTTCGCGGGCGCAGACAGCAAGCGAAGCCAGCCGCGCGATCTCGTCCGGCGCACGCCAGATTTTATCGAACGAGAGCAGCATATCCGTGCCGACGATCAGGTGCAGGTCGGTCTCGCCGCGTGCATGAAGCGCGCGGAGCGTGTCCACCGTGTAGCTTGCGCCGCCGCGGTCGATCTCTATAGTGTCAAGCATCGCCCACGTTTTTTCTGCCGTCAGGCGGCGCACCATTTCGCACCGGTCCTCTGCGGACGCGGTGTTCTCCGGCAGAGCCTTGTGCGGCGGAATATTGGTCGGAATGAACAGCACCCGATCTAAGTTCAGCGCACGGTGCGCGAGTTCCGCCGCATGCAGATGTCCCAGATGCGGCGGATTGAATGTGCCGCCGAGAATTCCCGTCCTCATTTTACCAGAACGATCTTGCGCTTGTCCTCATCGCTGGACTGGCGGTACAGCACAAACTTGGAGCCGATGCACTGTACAGCGTCCGCGCCAGTGGCCTCGCAGAGCGCCTCGGATACCGTGCGCGGCGTCAGCATCGCACTCTCGAGCACCTTGCCCTTGACCAGCTCGTGGGATTCGAGCAGCGCGTCCAGCTCGCGTTCTACCGCGTCGGTTACGCCTTCCTTGCCGATGATCAGCGTGACCGCCAGCGGGTTTGCCATTGCACGAAGCTGTGCGCGTTGTTTTGTGTTAAGCATTATATTTCTCCTTATGTTTTAATGGAAAATTGAGAATGGAGAATTGAGAATTATGGTATCGCGCCTTGCGCGATTATTTTATTCGGCACTACGTGCCGCACCTCGTCGCAGCGCGGACGGAACCCGCGCAAGGATAGCGACATTTTCCATTATCCATTCTCCATTTTCAATTCACTTTATCTTTTAGTATGGCTTTCAATTTATTCAAAGCATTTGCCCGATGAGAGATTGTATTCTTGATCTCTGCCGGCAGTTCGCCGAAGGTACAGCCGTATTTCTCGACATAGAACAGCGGGTCATAGCCGAAGCCGCCTGCGCCGTGGTTCTCGCGGAGCAGTGTGCCCTCGCATTCACCGCGCACGGTGAGCGTTTCGCCGTCCGCGAGCACACACGCGATCGCGCACACAAACCGGCAGGCACGGTTTTCCTTATCCTGCATATTTTTCAGCAAAAAGGCATTGCGGTCCTCGTCCGTACCCTCGCAGTAGCGCGCGGAGTAGATACCGGGAGCACCGTCCAGCGCATCTACGCACAGGCCGCTGTCGTCCGCGAGAGCGGGCAGACCGGTGAACTCTGCGGCGGATTTTGCCTTGATGATGGCGTTTTCCTCAAAGGTTTTGCCGTTTTCCTCGGGTTCGGGGGCACCCTCCGGCAGCGGGATGATTTCAATGCCGAGGCTGCTCACGATAGCGGACAGCTCTGCCAGCTTTTTCTTGTTATGGGAAGCAAGTACAAACTGCATTACAGACTTTCCCCCATCACCTTGGCCTGCTTGCGGCACAGCGTCAGGCAGCCGCGCTTGCCGAGTCCGAGCAGCTTGCGCAGCTCGGTATCCGTAAACGGACGGCCCTCGCCGGTGCCCTGCACCTCGATGAACTCACCCTTGCTCGTCATAACCACGTTGCAGTCCACAATGGCGTGGCTGTCCTCGGCGTAGTTGAGGTCGAGCACGGCTTCATCCTCAAAAACGCCGACCGAAACGGCTGCAACCTGTGCGGTGAGCGGCATTTTCTCGATCACGCCATCGGCCAGCAGCTTTTTGCATGCAAGCCACAGTGCAACAAATCCGCCGGTGATGGACGCGCAGCGCGTGCCGCCGTCCGCCTGAATAACGTCGCAGTCAATCGTGATCTGGCGCTCACCGAGTGCTTCGCGGTCCACGACCGCACGCAGCGCACGGCCGATCAGACGCTGGATCTCGCTCGAGCGGCCGTCCAGCTTGAGCGACTTGATGTCGCGTTTTTTGCGGGTATTGGTCGCACGCGGGAGCATCGCATACTCGGCGGTTACCCAGCCGAGGCCCTTGCCCTCGAGGAACGGCGGTACCTTTTCCTCGACCGACGCGGTGCAGATGACCTTGGTGTTGCCCATCTCGACCAGCACCGAGCCTTCCGCGTACATCGTGTAATCAGTGGTAATCTTCACCGGACGCATTGCGCCCTTGGTTCTTCCGTCAGGTCTCTGCATTTTCGTCCTCCTCGGTCTGTTCCTCATCGTTTTCTGCGTTTTCATGAACCGGCGGCAGGATGGCCTCCAGGAATGCCGCACGGTCAAAGTCGATCAGATCGTCAATGCCCTCGCCAACGCCGACCAGCTTGACCGGAACACCCAGTCCTGCCGAAATGGCGATCACGATGCCGCCCTTTGCGGTGCCGTCCAGCTTGGTGAGAATAATGCCGGTCAGCTCGGCAGCCTTGTTGAACTCCTCAGCCTGATGAACCGCATTCTGACCGGTGGTCGCATCCAGCACGAGCAGCGTTTCGCGCGACGCATCCGGCAGCTCACGGGAGATAACGCGGTCGATCTTCGCCAGTTCGTTCATCAGGTTGGCCTTGTTGTGCAGACGGCCTGCCGTATCCACGATGATGATATCGCTGCCGCGTGCCTTGGCCGCCGAGATGGAGTCAAACACAACAGCCGCCGGGTCTGCGCCCTCGCCGTGGCGAACGATATCCGCACCGGCACGCTTTGCCCAGATTTCGAGCTGGTCCGCCGCAGCTGCGCGGAAGGTATCCGCCGCCGACAGCATAACCTTTTTACCCTCATTGACATAGCGGGCCGCCAGCTTGCCGATCGAGGTCGTCTTGCCGACACCGTTGACGCCGATTACCAGAATGACCGCCGGCTTGCCGTCCGTATTCAGCGGCTGATTGTCGAGCATGTTGTCGGTCAGCACCTCGCGGAGCAGGTCGCGCAGCTCGTCCGCCGTGGTGGTCTTGCGCAGCTTGGCGCGCTTTTCGACCTCAGCGACGATCTTCGCCGCCGTGGATGCACCGACGTCCGACAGGATGAGTGCTTCTTCCAGTTCCTCGAGCAGATCATCATCCACCTTGACAAATGCCGCGAACACGCTGTCCAGCGAGTGGTTCACCGCATCCGATGTTTTCTTTAAGCCCTGCTTAATTTTATCAAAAAATCCCATGCTTATCTCCTTATATTTATCTTGCAAATCAGGAATCAGTAATTATTTACCGTAGTAGTTGATACGCCAGTTCTCCCAGTCTGTGCGGTCAATCCGCTCACCCCAGAGAACATAGCCGCGCGCATGTCCCCAGTGCCGAAACTCGACCGGATGCCGTGCCGCATAGCCGTCTGTCGTAAGAGAGCCGTTCGGCAATCGTCTTTCCACATCCAGCCGGTACGGATATTTTTCGCTTCGCATATCCATTGCCGCAATTCTCCATTTTCCATTACTTAATGGTATTTTTGAGCCGTTTTTCCGCCTCAGCCAGATTGAGCATCAGCATTTTGGAGACGCCCTGCTCCTGCATGGTCACGCCGTAGAGCATATCTGCTTCTTCCATTGTACCACGTCTGTGGGTAATTACAATAAATTGTGTCGAATCTGTCAGGCGGCGAATGTATTTTGCAAACCGCTGCACGTTCACATCATCGAGCGCGGCTTCGATCTCATCAAGCACGCAAAACGGCGTAGGCCGCAGCTTAAGGATCGCAAAGTACAGCGCAATGGCAACAAACGCCTTTTCACCGCCTGAGAGCAGCGTAATCGTTTTAACCGCCTTACCCGGCGGAGACACGCGGATGTCGATACCGCAGTTCAGGATATCCGAAGTATCGGCAAGCTGCAGTTCGGCGTGTCCGCCGCCGAAGATCTCGCGGAAGGTATCACGGAAGTACACATTCAGCTTGGCGAACTCGGACGCGAAAATCTCCTTCATGCTGACGGTCAGCTGCTCGATGACCTTGCGCAGATCGGTCTGCGCGGTCTCGAGGTCGTCCTTCTGCTCCCGCAGGAAGCTGTACCGCTCCTGCACACGCTGAAATTCGTCCACCGCATCCAGATTGACGTTGCCGAGCGCCCGCATTTTCACGCGCAGCTCCTGCACGCGGCCGCGCGTTTCACCGAGTTTTTCAATCGGTCGGGCGATCTCTGCCGCCGGTGTGGGTGTTAATTCATAGCTTTCCCACATTTTATCCAGAATCTGTGTTTCCTCGGTTTTCAGCTGGGCCGCGCGGTTTTCCAGTCGGGCGGTCTCGCGTTCGAGTTCAAGGATTTCCTCGTTGCGGCTCTGTGCCGCCTTTTCCAGACGGACCCGTTCGCCCTCGGTCTGTTCGCGTCTGCCGGTCTGCCGTGCAAGCTGTTCGCTGAGCAGCCGGGCGGTGGTGTCGCGTCCGTGCTTGGCTGCACGGACTTGGGTAAGTTCATCGGTCAGGCGTGCGATTTCCGCCGCAAAGCCCGCGATCGTCTGCTCCGCACCGGACACGCCCGCGTCGAGGTCGGCCTTGAGCCGCTCAAGCTCCGCGAGCGCGCGTGCTTCGCTGTCCTGTGCCGTGCGCGTCTCCACGAGTGCGGTCTGCGCGGCTGTGATGCGCGAAGCCGTCTGCGTCAGCTGTTCTGCAGCGGCGTTCACTGCCGTACGGTACTCGGCGCAGACCTGCTCGGCAGCTGCAAGCGCCTGCTCTGCGGCAGACCGGCGCTCTGTGCAGGCGGCAAGTGTCTGTTCATACTTCTGCTGCGTTGCTGTGAAGTTAGTTTGTTCAGAAATCAGGCTGTCATACCGTTTCTGCAGGCTTTCCAGCAGGAATTTATGCTGTTTTACCGAAGCAGCAAGTCCGGCTCTCTCCTGCTCCGCGTGCCGGCGGTCGGTTTCGATGGCCTGCGCCTGCCCGGCAAGCGATTCCAGTTCCTGTCCTGCAGCCTGCTCGGTCTGTGCCAGCGTTTTTCGCTCCTGCTCGAGTGCGCGCACGCGCGCCTCGGCGGCGTGCAGGCGTTCCGCCCGCGCCAGTGCGCCGGTGCCGCGGGAGACCGAGCCGCCTGTCATGGCACCGCCTGCCTGCAGGATTTGTCCATCCAGCGTGACAATGCGAAACCGATGTCCGTACGCCTTGGCCAGTGCCAGCGCGGTGTCCATATTCTCCGAAATGACCGTGCGCGCCAGCAGATTGCACACAATATTCTTGTATTTTTCATTAAATCTGACGAGAGCATCCGCGGTGCCGAAGCAGCCGTTCTGCCGTTCCAGGCCGGTCTCCCGCAGGCTGTTTGCCCGAATGGTATCCAGCGGCAGGAAGGTCGCGCGGCCGCCGTCCGTGCGCTTGAGGTACGAAATGCACTGCTTGCCCACGCTCGTGCTGTCCACCACGATGGAGGACGCTGACGCACCGAGGGCAGTGTCGATTGCCGTCACGAACCGCTTTTCGGTCGTGATGAGCGCGGAAACCGGACCGTGCACGCCGTTCATCGCACCCTTTTCAGCCTGCCGCATGACGGCTTTCACCGACCGTGAGAAGCCCTCGTACTCATGCTGCATGTCGGTCAGCATTTTCACGCGGCTCTGCATTTCGCTCAGCGCGGACTGCGCTGCTCGCAGGTCGTTCTGCGCCTGCTCGGCCTTTCGGCGGCAGGTCTCCGCCTGAACGGCGGCCGTCTGCGCCTGCTTTGCCGTTTCGGCAAGCGTTTGCTCGCACGCGGTCAGTTCCCGCTCGAGATTGTCCTGTGCCTGCTTTTCGGTATCCAGCTGCTGTGCCGCTGCTGCGATTTCGGAATCCAGCGTCATTTTGCGGTCGTTCATGCCCGTCAGACCGCTCTCGGCGGCTGTTCGGTCGAGTTCGAGCGCGTGCAGCGTGCGCTCCTGCCTGCGCTGCGCCTGCTCGGCCTGCCGAAGTGCCTGCTCGGCCTGTGTGCGCTGCTGCTCCTGCTCGGCAGACTGTTTTCGGAGTGCATCCAGTTCAGCCGACTGTGCCTTCTCCTGCTCATTCAGCGCAGAAATACGCTCGCGCCGGTCGGCAAGCTGCGCATCCATGCTCTGCACCTGCTCGGCGCGGTGTGCGCTCTCCTGCCGTGTGCGCTCGATATTCTCCTCGCAGTTGCGGATGTTCGCCTGAATAACCGCCTCACGGCTGATCTGCTCGGCGGCAAACTGCTCGGCTTCGCGCAGCTCGTTCCGCAGACGTTCGGTTTCCCTGTCAATCTCACGCAGTGACTCGGCTAGCTGCTCGGACTGCGCATACAGCGTTCCCTGCTGCTGTTTTGCATCCGCAAGCTGCTTTTCGCAGGTTGTCCGGTCTTTATTCAGCTTGGCAGTGTCATTCTTGAGCTGCTCGAGCGACAGCAGCCACAGCGAGACCTCAAGCACGCGCAGCTCATCCCGCAGATGCAGAAACCTTTTCGCCTTGCCAGCCTGCTGCTCGAGCGGCTCGAGCCGGTTTTCCAGTTCGCCGTACAGGTCGCGGATACGCACCAGATTTTCCTCGGTGGCTGACAGCCTGCGCTCGGCTTCCTCCTTACGGTAGCGGAACTTGGTGATGCCTGCGGCTTCCTCAAAGATTTCGCGCCGGTCCTCGCTCTTAAAGGACAGAATCTCGTCAATGCGGCCCTGTCCGATGCTGGAATAGCCGTCGCGTCCCAGACCGGTATCCATAAACAGCTCGTGCACGTCCTTGAGGCGGCAGTGCTTTTTGTTGAGGAAATACTCGCTCTCGCCCGAGCGGTAGTACCGACGCGTGACCATAATTTCGGTAAATTCCGAGCGGAACACATGCGCCGAATTGTCCAGAATGAGCGAAACCTCGGCAAAGCCGACCGGACCGCGCTTGGCTGTGCCGCCGAAGATCACGTCCTCCATCTTCGCGCCGCGCAGAGACCGCGAGGACTGCTCCCCCAGAACCCACCGGATGGCATCCGAAATATTCGATTTTCCCGAGCCGTTCGGACCGACGATCGCCGTAATGCCGCCGAGAAATTTGATCTCGGTGCGATCCGGGAACGACTTGAAGCCCTGTAAAATCAGGCTTTTGAGAACCATATGCCACCTCTTTATTATAGATAGTTTTATTTTACCACTGCGGCAGTATCTTTTCAACGACTAACTGCGTCACGCAGAAAAAAGAGGTCGATTTCTCGACCTCTTTGCCGTTTATCTCTATTGCGGTTTGACGATAAGCGTCAGCATCCCATATTTTCCAAGGCCTTCTTCGCCGCCATCTGCTCGGCTTCCTTTTTGCTCTTGCCGATGCCCTCGGCAAACACATTGGAGTTGAGCAGCAGCTCCATCTTGAACCGCTTGTCATGGTCCGGTCCGGACTGGCCTGCCAGACGGTATTCCAGCGTTTCCTGCTTGTTCTTCTGCACGATCTCCTGCAGCATGGTCTTGTAGTCCTTGAACGCGCCGCCTGCCAGCGCAACCTCGACCTTGTGCGGGATGAAGCGCAGCACGAATGCACGGGCAGGCTCGATGCCGCCGTCCATAAAGATAGCGCCGAGCAAAGCCTCTGTTGCGTCAGCGAGAATGGACGCACGCTTGCGTCCGCCGCCCATCTCCTCGCCGTGACCCAGACGGATGGCTTCCGGGATACCGATCTCATGCGCGATCTCGTCCAGTGCGCCCTCGCAGACAACTGCCGCGCGCAGCTTGGTCAGGTCGCCCTCGGGCAGGTCGGGATAGTGCGTGAACAGGTAGCCCGCCGTGACAAAGCCCAGCACCGAGTCGCCCAGAAACTCCAGGCGCTCGTTGCACTGCAAATGCGTGCCGTGGTGCTCATTCGCGTAGGACGAATGCGTCATCGCCAGCCGGAGCAGGCTTTCATCCTTGAATTTATAGTCAATTTTCAGCATTTTTGTTCCTTCTTCCTGTGGATCACTCGGAAACCGTCATGTACTGAATGTTTTCCTTTACTGCATCGATCATGCCGGATTTGGTGTACGCAATGGCCTGACGGACGGCGTTCATCACCGCGATCTCGTTGGACGAGCCGTGCGCCTTGATGACCGGCTTTGCGATGCCGAGGAACGGTGCGCCGCCGATCTTGTCCTGATTGAACACCTCGCGGAAGTCGTCCATGCCTTTCTTGCACAGCAGGTAGCCGAGCTTGGTGCCGACAGACGCCATAAACACGCCCTTGATCTCCTTCGACATGAACTTCGCCACGCCCTCGATGGTCTTGAGCTGCACATTGCCGGTAAAGCCGTCGCAGACAGCAACATCACACGCACCGAGCGGCACCATGCTGCCCTCTACGTTGCCAACAAAATTCAGACGGCCCTCGTCGCCCGCCTTTTTCAGCAGCGCGTAAGCCTCCTTGCGGAGCGGATCACCCTTGGTATCCTCCGTGCCGTTGTTGACAAGGCCGACACGCGGCTTGACGACACCGTTTATCTTCTCCGCATACAGCGAAGCGAGGAACGCGAACTGGAGCAGCATTTCGGCGGTGCATTCGGTGTTTGCACCCGCATCGCACAGCATGACCTGACCGTTCGCGCACGGCATAACCGGTGCCAGTGCACCGCGTCGGATGCCCTTGATGCGGCCGCCGTACAGCGTTGCGCCGGTGAGCAGTGCGCCGGTGTTGCCCGCGGAAACCAGCGCGTCGCCCTCCCCTGCCTTGAGCAGCTTGAACGCTACCGCCATGGACGAATCCGGCTTGTGGCGGAGTACCGTTGCGGGATCGTCGTGCATATCGACCAGATCGTTTGCGGGCATGATGGTAATGCCCTTGACATCGGAAAGTCCCTTCTCCTTGAGGACATTCGCTACGACCTCCGGCTTGCCGACCAGCAGCACTTCCTCGCCGTATTCCTTCGCAGCCAGCGCACCGCCCCATACAGCGGATTCGGGCGCGTTATCGCCGCCCATCGCATCAACGATGATCCTCATATTAAAGCTCTCCCTTCAGTTTTTCGATCTGCTCGAGCGCCCGCTCGGAGATTTTGGTGTTCTTCTCCCGCTTGCCCTTGATTTTATAGCCGAGCGGCTCGATAATGCCGAAGTTTACGTTCATCGGCTGGAATTTCGCGACCGTATGATCGGAAATATAGGTTGCCAGTGCGCCGGTGGCGGTAAGGCGGTCGAGTATCGGCATCGGTTTTCCGAGCACGTCCATGGCCGTTGCCACGCCTGCCACCCAGCCGGAGGCGGTGGACTCCACATAGCCTTCTACGCCGGTCATCTGGCCCGCAAAACGGATGCGCGGGTCGGATTTGAGCGCGTAAGTCGCGTCCAGCAGGCGCGGAGAATCCAGGAACGTGTTACGGTGCATGACACCGTAGCGCACGAACTCGGCGTTTTTCAGCGCCGGGATCATGGAGAACACGCGCTTCTGCTCACCGAACTTGAGGTGAGTCTGGCAGCCGACCAGATTGTACAGCGTGCCGTTCGCGTTGTCGCGGCGCAGCTGGAGCACGGCATACGGGTCCTTGCCGGTTTTCGGGTCCGGCAGACCGATGGGCTTAAGAATGCCGAACCGCAGCGTGTCAAAGCCGCGGCGCGCGTTGACCTCGATGGGCATGCAGCCCTCGAACACCTTGGAGTCCTCGAAGCCGTGCACCGGCGCTTCCTCGGCGGTGGTCAGTGCGTTCCAGAACGCCTCGTACTCCTCGCGGGAGAACGGGCAGTTGATGTAATCCGCCGTGCCCTTGCCGTAGCGGGAAGCCTCGTAGGCAGAATCCATATCGATGCTCTCAGCCGTGACAATCGGCGCGGCGGCATCGTAAAAGTGCAGGAAATCGCCGCCGACCTTGGCGTGGATGGCGTCAAACAGCGTATCCGAGGTCAGCGGGCCTGAGGCGATAACGACTCTGCCCTCCGGAATCTCAGTCACTTCACCGTAGACCACCTCGATATTCGGGTGGTTCTTGATCTTCTCGGTGACGGCTGCCGCGAAGGCTTCGCGGTCAACCGCCAGTGCGCCGCCTGCCTCAACGCGGTGTGCATCCGCACACGAGAGGATAAGGCTGTCCAGACGGCGCAGCTCCTCCTTCAGCAGACCGGCGGCGTTCGCCAGCTCATCCGAGCGCAGCGAGTTGGAGCACACCAGCTCGGCAAAGTCGTCCGAGTGGTGCGCAGGCGTGTGCTGCACCGGCTTCATCTCACACAGGCGCACGGAGATACCGCGCTGTGCCAGCTGCCATGCAGCCTCACAGCCGGCCAGTCCTGCGCCGACTACTGTTACCATTTCACTCATTCGGCGCTCTCCTTTGCCGTGGTCTTTTTCTTAGCGGCAGGCTTTTTCGCTGCTGCTTTCTTCTCAGCGGCTTTTTTCGCCTTTTCGGCCGCCTTTTCTGCTTCATACTTTGCCAGAGCCTTGGCGTACTGCTCCTGCTGCTTGGCAGTCAGCTCCTGTACGGCCTCGTCCTTCAGCTTTTTGAATTTATTGGTGGTCTTGGTCATCCACGGCAGGGTTTTCTTCGCGGTGGATTTCTTGACAGCCGCCTTTTTCGTTGCCTTCTTGACCTTTTCCTCGGTCTCGCCGTTCTTCTCGGCGGCTTCCTTTGCGGCAGCACGTTCCGCAGCCTTGGCGGCACGCGCTTCACGCATCTTGCGGCGCTTTTCGGTTTCCTCAGGCGGCAGGCCCTCCTTGACCAGCTCCTTGTAGCCGCAGCCCTCACGCAGGCAAACGTCCGTGACCTCCTTGGAATCGCGGTCGGTGTGGCGGAACAGCGAGGAATCGCAGTTCGGACACTTGGTCTTGAGCGGCTTGTCCCACGTCATGAACTGGCAGGTCGGATAGGTGTCGCACGAGTAGTACACATAGCCGCGTGCAGACTTTTTCTTCACGACCTTTGCGCCGCAGACCGGGCACGCAGCGCCGGTGTCCTCGGTGATGGGCTTGGTGTTGGTGCACTCCGGGAAACCCGGGCACGCAAGGAATTTACCGAACCGGCCGGACTTGATGACCATGTTGCGTCCGCATTTCTCGCAGATAACGTCGGTCACCTCGTCCTGAATCTTGATGCGCTTGCCCTCCAGATCAATCTCTGCCTGCTTGAGCGCGGCTTCAAAGCCGTCATAGAAGTTGTGCAGCAGCTGGATATAGTTCAGCTTGCCCGCTTCGACCTCGTCCAGCTCGTGCTCCATGTTGGCGGTGAACTCGTAATCAGCAACCGACTTGAACTCGTCAACCAGCAGGCCGGTAACGCCTTCGCCGAGCGGCGTCGGACGGAGCGCCTTGTTCTCCTTGGTGACGTAATCGCGGTCGATGATGGTCGAGATAGTCGGCGCATAGGTGGACGGACGGCCGATGCCGCGTTCCTCCATCGCACGGATGAGCGATGCCTCGGTGTAGCGAGCCGGCGGCTGCGTAAAGTGCTGGGACGGCTCGATTTTCTCGGCAGTCAGCTTGTCGCCCTGATCGAAGCGCGGCAGCGGCTTTCCTGCGGAATCCTGCTTTTTCTCGTCGTCCGTGCCTTCCTCGTAAACCGCAGTAAAACCCGGGAACGCGACCGTATGACCGGATGCGCGGAACACCTGACCCTCGCAGACGATATCGGCGGAAACCGTATCGAGAATGGCGTCTGCCATCTGGCAGGCCACAAAGCGCGACCAGATCAGGCGGTACAGCTTGAACTGATCGGGCGTCAGGTACTTGCGGATTTCTTCAGGCAGCAGCTGCACGTTGGACGGACGAATGGCTTCGTGCGCGTCCTGCGCGTTGCCCTTGGTCTTGAACACACGCGGCTTGCCCGGATAATATTCCTCGCCGTAGCGGCCGCGAATGAAGCCCGCAGCGGCAGCGGTGGCCTCGTCCGCCAGACGGAGCGAGTCGGTACGCATATAGGTGATAAGGCCGGTCAGACCGTATTCACCGAGTTCAATACCTTCGTACAGCTCCTGCGCGATGCTCATCGTGCGGCGCGGCGTCATATTCAGCTTGCGGCTGGCTTCCTGCTGCAGCGTCGAGGTGATGAACGGAGGTGCGGCGGTGCGCTTTTTCTTGCCGCGCTTGATATTGCCGACGGTGAACGGCTTGCCGGTAACGGCGTTCACGACTGCCATCGCCTGCTCTTCGTTTTTCAGCTCGGCCTTGCCGTTCGCGTCGCCGTAGTAGCGCGCTGAAAACTTGCCGCCGTCCGCCGTTTGCAGCAGCGCCTCGATGGACCAGTATTCCTCCGGCACAAATGCGCGGATCTCGTTCTCGCGGTCCACGACCAGACGGGTTGCAACGCTCTGCACACGGCCTGCGGACAGACCGCGCTTGACCTTGCGCCACAGGAACGGCGACAGCTGATAGCCAACGATTCGGTCGAGAATACGGCGTGCCTGCTGTGCATTTACCAGATCGATATCAATATCGCGCGGGTTCTCGATACCCGAGCGGACCGCCTGCTTGGTGATCTCGTTAAAGGTCACGCGACGGGAATTCTTGTCCTTGAGCTTGAACAGCTCCTTGATGTGCCACGAAATCGCTTCTCCCTCGCGGTCAGGGTCAGTTGCGAGATAGACGAAATCGCTCTTGCGGATTTCGCTGCGGATTTCCTTGATGATTTTATCTTTACCCTCGATCGGCACATATTCCGGCTGGAAATCGTGCTCGATATCGATGCTCATTTTCTTTTTCGGCAGATCGCGCAGATGTCCCATCGAAGCCTTGACGACATAGTCCGAACCGAGATATTTTCCGATCGTCTTTGCCTTGGCCGGGGACTCCACGATGACTAACTTAGACATAAAAACCTCCAGAAACTTACTTCGATTGCAACCACGCTTGCAATCGAAAGGCCATACCGAACTCTGTTCGGATATGGCCAAGGCTGCGAAAAGTTCCTCCTTCGTCGAAACTTTTCTCCGCACTTGTATAAAAAGGGTGATACATGCTCCCCCTTTTTATGAATTTCCTGCGGAAATTCTATTGAATACACGCCTTACGGCGTGATTGCTGCGTGTTTTCTTTTTTCTCTCACTTTTACCATGTGCCGAGGATGAGTCTGCCCTTTTCACGGCGCAAAATCCCATCCATTTCCAGCATGGTGACAAGGCTCATCACCCGCGGTGCGGGCAGACCGCAGCGGTCGATCAGCTCCTCAGGCGTGCTCACACCGTCCCGCACGAGCGTGACGATGTGCGTTTCGTCCTGATTTAAGCCCTCCGGCAGCGGTTTTTCCGCCGGTGCGGACGCTTGTGGCTCTGTTTTCGCCTTTTCGACGGCGGCGCGGCGCTGTTCGGCCTGCGCTTCGCGGCGGCGGATGTCCTCCCATGCGCTCTTTGCGGCAGGCTTCGGGTAATCGCCGGTCTGACGCCGAAACGCCTGCTGTACCGCCTGCTCGGGCATCATGCCGCTGTACTCACGCACGAGCACGGTCGGACTGGTCAGCAGCGCAGCCTCGCCCTTGGCGATCAGCTCGTTGCACGACTGCGACTGCGGCGCATCGATCGGACCGGGAACGGCGTACACATCGCGGCCCTGATCAAGCGCGTGACGCGCGGTAATGAGCGCACCCGAACGCCAGTCGCTCGCCTCCACGATGACGGACGCGACCGACAGACCGCTGATGATACGGTTGCGTTGATGATAATTGCGTCCGTGCGGCTCGGTGCCGGGCGGATATTCGCTGATGATGGCACCCATGAGCAGGATATCGCCCATCAGGCTGCGGTGCTGCGGCGGATAGCACACATCGGGTCCGCCCGCCAGCACGGCAACGGTCAGACCGCCCGCCTTCAGCGCACCGCGGTGTGCCGCGCCGTCATTGCCGAGCGCCATGCCGCTGACGGTTATCATGCCCGCTCGGGCAAGCGTTGTGCCGATCTGATCGGCGACTTTCAGACCATACGGCGTCGCCTTGCGCGTGCCGACGACGGCTACGGCGGGAACACTGTCGAAATCCGGCCAGCGTCCGCGCACATACAGCACGGTCGGCGGATCCGGGATCGCCCGCAAGCGGTCCGGGTAAGCGCTGTCACCGATGGTAATGATCTGGATATTCTTTTCCGTGCAGGACCGGATGACCTGCTCTGCTTCGGACGTATCCTTGTCGCACAGCAGATCGACATGGGTCTTGCGCAGCTCACACGGCGCAGCTGTCAGTGCCTGCCGGTCGGCGGCGAACACCGCCTCCGGAGAGCCGAAGGCATCGAGTACCTCGGCGGCTGTGCGCGAGCCGAGTCCGCGCTTGAGCGAAAGCCAAACATAGCTGAGTCTTGACGGCATAGTGCCCGCCTCCTCATTTTGTCATTTCGTAGATCACGATGGCCGCGGCAACGCCCGCATTGAGCGATTCGGCACGGCCCTTCATGGGAATGATCACGCGCCTGTCGGACAGACGGAGCGCCTGCTCGGTCACGCCCTTTCCCTCACTGCCGATGATAGCGGCGGCTTTGGAAAGCGAAACCGAGGAAAGCGGCACGCTGTCCTCATGCAGCGCGGTGGCGTACAGCGGCAGACCGTTTTTGTGCAGCCGTTCGGCAGCCTCCGCAAGCGGGAGCGTCACGCACGGCAGACGGAACACCGCGCCCATCGTCGAGCGCACGACCTTGGGTGAAAACGGATCGGCGCAGCCCTCGCACAACACAACGGCGCCGAGCGCGAACGCTTCGGCGGTGCGTAAGATCGTGCCAAGGTTGCCCGGGTCCTGTAAGCCGTCCAGCAGGAGCACCTGCCCGGCTCCGTCCAGCGCGTCCGCCGTCCACTGCGGCTGCTCGCAGGAAAAGATGACGTTCTGCGGCGTTTCCACCTCACTTGCGAGTTTGAACAGCGCATCCGGTGCAGAATAGAGCGATGCTCCCTGCTCTTCCGCCTTTTTGACGAGTGGACTGTCCCAGCTGTCTCTCACAAGCACGGTTTTCAGCTTCGCGCCCGAACGCAGTGCTTCTCCCAGCATTTTTTCGCCCTCGCACAGCATTTCCCCCGTGCTCCGGCGGTATTTTCGTTCCCGTCCCAGCCGCGCAAGATGCTTGAGCGCGGCATTCTGACGGCTCTGTATCTCAATCAATGCAGTTCCACCACCCTGCTCACAAATTTATTTTCGCCCATGATAAACAGAAGATCATCCGGCTCGATGGCCCTATCCGGCTTAGGACTTGCATCCAGTGCACCCTGTTCACCATGACGGACGGCGAGCACATTCACTTTATGCTTCTGCCGCACGTCAAGCTGCACCAGCGATTTGCCGACCCAGCTTTTCGGCGCGTGTATCTCCAGAATGCTGTATTCGTCCGACACGCCGATAAAATCCACCACGTTGGCATGTGCCAGGCGCTGTGCCAGCTTGCAGCCCATTTCGCTCTCCGGCAGGACAACACGGTCCGCACCGACGCGCTCGAGCACCTTGGCATGCACAGTGCTTCTCGCTTTGGCAATGATGTATTGCGCGCCCAGATCCTTGAGCATGACTGTGATGAGGATGCTCGCCTCCATATCCGTACCTACCGCAACGATACAGCAGTCGAAGTTGCGCACGCCGATGGCCCCCAGCACGGCTTCGTCCTGCGCGTCGCCCTGCATGACCTGCGTCACATCATCCGCGATGCGCTGCACGCTCTCGACGTTCTCGTCGATGGCAAGAACCTCCTGACCAAGCTCGGTCAGCTCCTGCGCAACGGCGGTACCGAATCGGCCCATGCCGATCACCAGAAAGGATTTCATATCTGTCTCTCCTTTGGATAACTGCTTAATCTACTTCACCATAAAGGCATCATCACGCAAAATGCCGAAAATGTAATTGCGGAATGCTGCCTCAACCAATAAACACATCTGCGTCCGGGTATTTGAGCCTTGGCGGCTCTCTGCGGCGCATGAAAACGGCAACGCCAAGCGTCAGCACACCGACACGGCCCATATACATCATCACGATCAGAATGACGCGCGAAGCCGCCGCCAACGTCGGTGTCAGACCCATGGACACACCGACCGTGCCGAACGCGGAGACCGCTTCAAACAGGCACTGGTGAAACGGTGCGTCCTCGATTCCGGCGATCGCACAGGCGCCGACCAGACAGAGCACGCCGCCTGCCATGAGCAGGGTTACGGCGTTCATGATGCTGCGCGGCGCAATCGTCCGGCCGAACGCCGAAACCGTTGTGCGCCCGCAGAAGGCGCTGATGGCCGTGAGCACGAGCACGGCCGCCGTCACGGTCTTGATGCCGCCTGCTGTTGAGCCGGGCGATCCGCCGATGAACATGAGCAGGCACGACACCGCCTGACTCGGGCCGGTAAGCGCGCCGAGGTCGATGGTGTTGAAGCCTGCCGTGCGCAGGGTCACGGACTCAAACGCCGCCGCAAGCAGCTTGTGCGGAGTATCAAACGCACCGAGCGTTGCCGGATTGCTCCACTCGAACAGCAGCGTCCAGCCAAAGCCGAACAGCAGCAGACCTGCCGTGGCCGTCAGCACGATTTTCGTGTGCAGGCGCAGACGGCAGAAACTGTGCTTGTCCCACACGTCGCTCCACACGAAAAAGCCGAGACCGCCGAGCACGATGAGCGCCATCACCGTAATGTTCACGAGCGGATCCTCCGCCCAGCCGATGAGCGACTGAAACGGATCGTCCGGTGTGCCCATCAGGTCAAAGCCTGCGTTGCAGAATGCCGAAACCGCGTGGAACACGCCCATTGTGATTCCCTTCGGGAAACCGTAATGCGGCACGAACCGGCAGGACAGCAGAACCGCTCCCGTCCCTTCGATGATGAACGTGCCGAACAGCACGCGCCGTGTCAGACGGACAATGCCGCCGCCATCCGACAGATTAAGCCCCGCGCTCATCACCATGCGCTCGTGCAGCGTGATCGTTCGCCGCAGGACAAACGACGCAATAGCCGCGACGGACATAAAGCCGAGTCCGCCGATCTGAATCAGCAGCAGGATGACGCACTTGCCGAATACCGACCAGTGCACCGCCGTGCTGACCGTGACGAGTCCGGTAACACAGCTCGCCGAGGCTGCTGTAAACAGCGCGTCGAGAAACGGTGTTATCTGTCCGTCTGCCGCCGAAACCGGCAGCATCAGTACCAGCGCACCCACCAGAATCGTCAGCGCAAAGCCGACGGCAAGTACCGTCGGCGCCCGCAGTCCCAGATGCCGCTTATGCACCATAAAAATCTGCGTCTGCACGATAAATCCCCTCCTTTAACGATGCTGCAGTATGATATACCGAAAGCCTGAACACACCGTTCAGGCTTAGGCTGTCGGCGAAACTACAGTTTCGCCGACAAGCAGGAACGGACCGCGGGCCGTTCCAAAGTCGTCCGAAAGTTCCAATACAGAAACTTTCTCCCTCCAGAAATGAAAAAAGTCAGCGCTGTCCTTGCGCGGTTTCTCGGCCGCGCTGCGCGGTACACGCCCCGACTTTTTTGCATTTGCAAAGCAAATGCTATTTTACACGCGCTGCTGCGCGAATTGGCTGAAGCTGCATGAATATTGACCTTTTCGACAAACCGAGCCTGACCATACCGTTCAGGCTTTGAACAGGCATGCATTATATAATAGTATATCATCGAATTTTTGTCTGTCCAATATAATCTTATACCCGAAATTTTTCGAGAAGTCAAGCGATTTGCGGAATTTTTCCACGCAAGAATAAGCAAGGGCTCTCTGATTTCCAACAGATCAGAGAGCCCAGAGGGGGTTCTGCCGCCGGCAAATACTCCAACAATCCGGCAGACAGAAGTTTATTCCGCAGTTCAAACACATCTACATATTTCCCATTTTACGGTAATACGGTAAGAGGAAAACCGCATTGAACTGCGAAATAACATAGGTAACAAGCAGATGAGCCTTCCGGCACAGGTGTCTGCCGGAAGGCTCAGGAGAAAGATTAAGATGCTACCAGATTCGGGAGGAAATATACAACCTGCGGGAATACCGTTACCAGAATTACCACTGCGATGATAATCAGGATGAACGGGATAACGCCGCGGTAGATTTCCTGTATTTTGACCGACGGCGGCACAATGCCCTTGATGTAGAACAGTGCGAAGCCGAACGGCGGCGTCATGAAGCAGGTCTGCAGCATAACAGCCGTAACTGCGACGATCCACAGACGGTCAAAGCCGAACATATCCATAATCGGCAGGAAGATCGGGAATACGATCATAACGATGCCCAGCCAGTCGAGGAACATGCCCATAAAGAATACGATCGCCATCATGATTGCGAACGCGCCCCACTTGCCGATGCCAACGCTCGAAATCCAGGTTGCAATCAGCTGGTCGCCGTCGAGCGACATGAAGATGCCGGTGAAGGCAGACGCGCCGAACAGGATGATGAATACCATCGCAGATGTCTTTGCGGTGTCGATCAGCGAATCGTACAGCATCTTCCAGCTGAACTGCTTGTAGAAGATGGCGAGGATGAGCGAGAACAGCGCGCCTACGCCTGCCGCCTCGGTCGGAGTCGCCCAGCCGGTGAAGATGGAACCGAGCACGCCGACGATCAGGATGACCGGCGGGATCAGGTTGATGAGCGAACCGGTGATGCGCTCACTCAGCGGCATGGCAGCCAGCTCTTCGGTGGTCATCGCCGGACCGTAATCCGGGTGGATATGGCAGATGACGAACACATAGATCATGTAGAACAGCGACAGGACAAGACCCGGAACGATGGCGGCGAAGAAGATCTTGCCGACCGATACATTCGCATAGGAGCCCATCGAAACCAGCATGATGGACGGCGGAATCAGGATACCGAGCGAACCGCCCGCACACACCATGCCGCACGCGAGAGACGGCTTATAGCCGCACTTCAGCAGCACCGGTACGGACAGCATGCCCATGGTAACAACGGATGCGCCGACGATACCGGTCGTGGCAGCAAACACGGTGGAAACCACGATCACTGCCAGACCGAGACCGCCCTTCAGAGGACCAAGCAGGTAGCGGATAGAGAGGAACAACCCATCCGCAACCTTGGAATGTGTCAAAAAGTTTGCCATCAGCACGAACATCGGGATGGCGACCATGGAATAGCTTTGCATCTGGTCGTACACCTTGGTCATGGCGATGGTGATGCCCGGGCCGCCCCAGGCGAGATAGCCGATAATAACACCGGCGCCGCCGAGGACGAACGCAAGCTCCTGACCGGTCGCAAGACCGATGATCATGGTAAGGAACAGTACGCCAAGCAGGATCGCGCTGAGCTGTGTTGCGCTCACGCCGGACTGCGTGACAAGATTGGTCAGCATTTCCATCATGCAGCGTCGCCTCCCTTCGTATCATCCGTGCCGGAAACGGCTTCACCGATGCCGCGCACGCACTTGAGCATCTCGGAAATGCCCTGCAGTGCGAGCAGCGTCATGCCAACGAACAGCGCCAGCTTGACCGGCCATGCCGGCGGCGCCCATACCGAGTAGCCGCGCTCACCCGTGGTATACGAGCGAAGGAAAAATCCGAAGCTCTCGGGCACGAGCACGAATACGAACGGAACAAAGAACACCAGATAGGTAATCAGGTGCAGAATGTTCTGCGCAAGCGGTTTAAGCCGTGCATACAGCACATCAACCGCAACAAAGGCCTTCTTCTGGAAGCCGTAGGCGCAGACCATGATAATGTAGCAGCCGAAGGTCATGCAGATGACGTCCATCGTCCAGATCTGCGGACTGTGGAACAAACGGCGCAGCACGACTTCGGTAACAATGACCGCGAGAATGCCAAGAACGGCGAAGGAAGCAATCCTGCCGATCCAGTCATTGACGAGGTCGATCACATCGCAGATGCGTTTGATCACTTTCATATATTACACCTCATCTTCTGAGGCTCCGTGCTCTCAAAAGAGAGCACGGAACACTCTGTCGGTCACTTTTCGGATTCATCGTAGTTGAAGCCCCAGCCGTAGTCACCGAGCATTGCGCGGTAGGTATCGGCATGTTCACGGTAATCCTGCATAGAGCTGTATACCATGTTGAAGTTTTCATTCTTCGCAGCTTCTTCTTCGTAAACCTGACGGCAGGTCTCACGGATGGTATTCCAGTCGTCCTGGTTCATCTTGGTGACGACGCAGCCGTCCTCCTCGAGCATCTTCTTGGTGGAATCGAAATCCATCCACAGGTAGCGGGACAGCTGCTCGGAGGTGCAGATCTCAGCCGCCATCTGGATGGCGTTCTGGTACTCCTCGGGGAGCTTATTCCATGCATCCTTGTTGATCATAACGCCGTTGACGCCGCCGGACTGATACCATGCAGGCGAGCACCAGTACTTGGCAACCTCCTGCAATTTCAGCGAATCATCCGAGCACGGCGTGGAGAACTCGCCGCCGTCGATAACACCGCGCTGCAGGGACTCATAAAGCTCGCTTGCCGCAACGGTGGTGATGTTGATGCCCAGCTTTTCCGCTGCACGGCCGGCCATAACGCCGCCGAGGCGGATCTTCATGCTCTGCATGTCCTTGATAGAAGTGATCGGCTTGGTCGAACGGATACCGGACTCTGCGTGGTTGATCATAATCGGGAAATACGTCATGTTGTACTTGCCGTACATATCCTGATAGCACTTCAGGCCGCCGCCCTGGGTGATCCAGATGTAGTAGTCCATGCCGGTGAAGTTATCCATTGTAGTGGAGAGCAGCTCAAAAGCGGTATCCTTGCCGCTCCAGTAGCCGCCCCAGTCACCGCCGCACTGGATGGTGCCGTTCTGGACGTAATCAAACAGCTGATTTGCCGCACAAAGCGAGCCCTCCGGATAGTTGGTGATGGTAAAGCGTCCGTCGGTCAGCTGGCTGACCAGCTCGGAGAAGCGCTCGTCACAGGTGAAGTGAATGTTGCCGTCACCCCAGGTGGAACCCATCTTCCAGGTGATGACCGGCAGATCGCTGCTGCCGCCTGCAACTGCATTGGCGTTTGCCGCATCCATCATGCCGCTGTCCGCGGCATTGCCGCAGCCGGACAAACCAAGGGTTGCCGCACCGACTGCACCGCAAAGCAGACCTGCCATCAATCTTTTGATTTTCATCTTTTTAGCCTCCTTGTTCGTTTTCCTCTATCGAAAACGCCGTTTTGCGGGCGTTTGCGAACAAACTGGTCTGCACAAGAAGGGGATTCTCGCTAATCGCTGTCGGCCAGTGCCTGTACGGCCTGCACGACCTCCTTCTGCGCATCGGAAAGGTGTTCGTAAATCGGCTGCACCGCTGCACGGAACTTTTCGGCCTGCTCCTCATCGAGCAGCGCCATGTAACAGCCGCTGCGGGATGCATGCAGCATTGCTCGAACCTCTGCGCTCTGCCAGTGGTCGCGCTGCCACGAAGCCGCCTCAGCGGCGCATCGCTCAATGATGGTCTGCTCCTCCTGTGAGAACGTTTCCCACGTTTCCGAGGACGCGACCAGCACATCCGCGTTGTAGGAATGTCGGTCATACGTCCAGTACGGTGCAAGCTGATAGTAGCCGCTGTCCACATAGGTAGGCAGCGTGCTCTCGGCGCCGTCAATCCGGTCAGTGCGGAGCGCGAGCGCGATCTCATCCGGCGGCAGCGTCACCACCTCGGCGCCCCACATCGGAATGACCTGCTTCATCTGCGAGGAATCCTCGGTGCCGAGCCGCAGGTCCTTCATGTCATCGAGTGAGGTGATCGCCTTTCCTGTCGTGAAAAAGCACCGGTAACCGGCATAAAAATAGCTTAAACCGGTAAGGCCCTTGTCCTTGAGCGAGGCCATTACCTGCTGACCGACTGCGCCGTCCAGCACCCGGAACAGGTGCTTGTCCGAGGTGTACTCGTACGGCAGCTGCAGCGCCGCAAGCTGCGGTGCATACGCTGCGGCAGACGAGATTGGCGTGCGTACAAAATCAATGCCGCCGTACACGCACTGCTCAAGTGCGGATGCATCGGTACCAAGCTCGTTATCAAAGCTCGGCAGAATTTGTATCGCGCCGTCCGTTTCCTTGCGCACCATGTCGCAGAAGCGCTGACACGCCTGATTGGCGAGGTAGTTTTCGCTCTGCCCGCTGGCAAGGCGGTAATAGCGGATATGCGGCTCGTCCGTGCCGCCGGTACATGCACAGAGCATGAGCAGCAGCCATCCGGCGATCACACACCGAAAGCGTTTATTCATCTTTCCATCTCCTATTATATAGGGTGACCAGTTTCGGCAACATCGTAAATACTTGCGGTAGACAGGTAAAATCACAGCGTACTGAAAATTTTCATATTCTTTTTTATGACATTTGCATAAATGTTTTGGAATAAATAGTAAATTTTCCGTATAAATTCCGTAAATTCTGCCGCGCGGCTCGTTCAGTTTGCGTTATGATTGCGGTACTCGGTAGGCGTTACGCCCAAATGCCGCTTGAACACCTTCGTGAAGTAGTTTGCATCCGTATAGCCGACCCGAACAGCGATTTCCCGTACCGGAATATCAGTCTGCTGCAGCAGCTCAACCGCACGGTCGATACGGTAGGCGGTCAAGTATTCAAGGAAGGTCTGGTTATACGAAGTGCGAAAAAAGCGTGAGAAGTAGAACGAACTCATGCCCATCGCCTCTGCCGCCTGATCAAGCGACACATCCTGCATGTAATGATGCTCCAGCCACACGGAAAACTGGGTGCAAAACGTATTTCCCGGCTTGTCCCCGCGCACCGCCGGACGGCTTTCCGGCAGAAGATTCAGCTTGCGCAGGCAGGCGGTAATCTGTGCGCTGTCAAACGGCTTGACCAGATAATCCGTTCCACCGGCCCGCATGGCGCCTACGGCGTAATCGAAGCGGTCGAAGGCAGTCAGGAATACAATGTGTGTTTCCGGCATGGCTTTGTGGATGATGGCTGCCGCATCAAGGCCGTTCATCACCGGCATTTCAATATCCATCAGCACCAGCTGCGGCTGAATTTGACGGGCGCGTTCAACCGCCTCCCGTCCGTTTGCAACTCCCTCGATGAGTGCATCCGCGCCAAGCAAATCGCGCATCTGTCCGCTCAGATTCTGCAGACTCAGCGGTTCGTCCTCCGCGATCAGTACCTTTAACATATATGCTCTTCCCCTTTCATGGGCAGTATGATGCGGGCTGTCGTGCCCAATCCGGGACAGCTGACAATGCGGAAGCTGCCGCCGGACAGCGCAATGCGTCCCGCGATATTCTGCAGGCCGATGGACCGGTGTCCCTCGGCGGTGTTCTGTTTCATTTTGCTGCGCGAGAAGCCGCCGCCGTTGTCTGTAATCTGGATGCGGCAGCCATTCGGTGTGCTCTCAGTGACAATGCGGATGCGGCCGCCCGCACTGCGGCTGCGCATGCCGTGTACGATAGAGTTTTCCACAATCGGCTGCAGTGTGAATTTCGGCAGTTCACAGGCCGCACAGCGGCTGTCGCAGTTCATCTCGAACGAAATACGTTCACCGAACCGCAGCTCCTGCAGGGAAATGTAGTCGCGCAGCAGCGCAAGCTCGCGGTCGAGTGTTACCACGCTGTCGTCATGGTCGAGCGTGTAGCGGAAGAAGTTCGCCAGCCGCACCACCATGTCGCCGGTGACGGTCGCCTGCTCGATTCCGGCCATGTTGGCCACGCTCTGCAGCGTGTTGAACAGAAAATGCGGGTTGATCTGGCTCTGCAGCTGCGCAAAGCGGCTCTGCTCGATCAGCTGCCGCAGGCGTGCTGCCTCGCTCTCCTGCTGACGCAGGGATTTTTCCAGCTGTGCTTCGCTTTCCAGTGCATGAATCGTCCGCGCAATCTGGTGCTTGAGGTGGTTGAACGAGTCGGCGAGCATACCGATCTCGTCCGAGCGTGCAAAGTTGAAGTCCTCAATGTCGTATTCGCCATCCGCGACGCGGCGTGCACCGCGGCTCATCTGCTGCACCGGCAGCAGCAGACTGCGTGCGTAGTACAGCATCGCGCCTGCAAACAGCACGCTGCCGATCGCGGCTACGATGGTAAATACCATGTTCTGCGAGGTACCCCGCTGACCGAGGACCAGATAGCCCTCGCGTCCCTCCATCAGAAACGCCGCCGTCAGCTGATCGGTGTATTGCGTCAGATAGCTGCCCTGTGTACGCAGAGCTTCGTAGTTCACCGCGTCAAATGTGCCGTCATGCAGCTGCGCGATGAACGTCTCCTGACGGACACGATAGCTTTTCATCGTGCGGTCGATGACCTGCTTAAGCACCTCGCTCTGCGTGCTGCCGTCGGTCTCTGCGCTGCGCAGCCGCTCCCACGCAGAGGCGGTGTCCTGCACGGCGTCCGCATATTTGTCGATCGTATCGGACTCGGGCGCCGCAAACGTCAGCTCGCCCAGAAGCGCATTTTCCTGCTCCATGGCGTTCATGTAGTCCGTGCAGCGTGCATATTCAGACAGGATATCATCGCTTTTCTCGCGGTAATCGTAAAAATCGTTCATTAACAGTCCCACCACCAGCAGAATGGGAATGACGAATGCGCAGCTCAGCACGATCGCCTTGTGCAAAATGGACAGACGCACCCACCATTGACGTACTCCGTGCACAGGCCCACCTCCTTTGTCAGATTTTATCATAAGCCAATTGATAAGCAATGTAAACCTTTTCCGGGCAGAAAAGGTAAAAAAACGCCGCACCGGCGGTGTGCAAAGGAAAACGCAGGAAGGCATCCCAAACGGACGCTTCCTGCGTTTCCTATTCAGTCTGATCCGGCGGCTTCATTATCGAATAACGCGATGAAAATGAAAGCGTTACGGCGACAGCTTCTCCCGGAGCATCGTGAGCAGCTGCTGCATATCGAACGGCTTGGAAAGATGGCCGTTCATGCCTGCCTTCTCTGCGTTCTGCCTGTCCTCGTCAAAGGCGTTCGCCGTCATGGCAACAATGGGCAGACCCGCCTTTTCGGCATCCGGCAGAGCGCGGATGGCACGCGCGGCCGCATAGCCGTCCATGATCGGCATCTGAATGTCCATCAGCACCAGATCATAGTACCCGGGCGCGCTCTCGCGCACCTTGTCTACCGCGATCTTTCCGTTTTCCGCCGTGTCCACCTCGAACCCGCCTTCCTCGAGCATCGTCACCGCGATTTCGCGGTTGAGGGCGTTATCCTCGACGACCAGCAGCCGTTTTCCGGCGAAATCCGCCTTTTTCTCCGTCTGTTCCGCAGCCTCTGCCGGAAGAAACGGCTCAGACAGTATGCGGCGCAGCTCGGACATGAACAGCGGCTTGGCGCAGAACGCAGTCACGCCTGCAGCCTTTGCCTCAACCTCGATATCCGCCCAGTCGTAGGCGGTCAGGATGATAATCGGGGTGTTGCTGCCAATCAGCCTGCGAATGCGGCGCACGACCTCAAGACCGTTCAGATCGGGTATCATCCAGTCGATGATAAAGACATCGAAGCCGTCACCCTGCTCGATCGCGTCCTGCGTGCGGACGACAGCCTCATGTCCCGAGGTTGTCCAGTCCGACCGCATGCCGATCATGCGCAGCATTTTGCTGACGTTCAGACAGGTGTTGGTGTCATCATCCGCCACAAGCGCGCGCAGGCCCTCAAGCTGCGGGATACGCTGCGGCACGGCCTGCTCTCCGCTGATGGGAAAGCGCAGGGAAACCGTAAATTCCGAGCCCTTCCCCGGCTCGCTCTCGACCGAAATACTGCCGCCCATCATATCGACCAGATTTTTCGTAATCGCCATGCCGAGACCGGTTCCCTGAATTTTGCTCACGGTCGAGGTCTCCTCGCGCGCAAACTGCTCGAAGATATGCTCCTGAAACGCCGAGCTCATGCCGATGCCGGTATCACGGATATGAAATTCATAATCCACACTTCCATGCGGTGCGGTCTGCTTCTGAACGATGCGCAGGGTGATCATGCCGCCTACCGGGGTGAACTTGATGGCATTGGACAGGATGTTGAGCATGATCTGGTTGAGACGCATGGGGTCGGCAACAACATCCTCATCCTCCACATCGACCATGTCGATGAAAAGCGAAATGCGCTTGGCGGTGATGCTCGACTGGATGATATCGCGCAGGTCGTGCACCAGCTCGGGCAGGTGCACCGGGCGCAGTTCGAGAGAAACCTTGCCGCTCTCGATACGGCTCATATCGAGCACATCGTTGATGAGCGAGAGCAGATGCTGGCTCGCCGTCGCGGTCTTTTTCAGGTAGTCGAGCACCTGCTCACGGTTGTCGATATGGGTGGCCGCAAGCGAGGTGAAGCCGATGATCGCGTTCATCGGCGTGCGGATGTCGTGCGACATATTGAACAGAAATTCGCGCTTGGCGCGGTTTGCCGCCGTTTCCTGACGGATAGCGCGTTCAAGCTCGGCGTTCTTCTGCTCAAGTGAGGTCTGATATTCCTTTTCGAGCGTTTTCTGCTGCTGGAGGAAGCTCTTTTCCGTTCCTCGCCGCACGAACAGGAGCAGCGTTAGAACGATCGCACAGGCGAAGAACGATACGATCAAATTGATCGGCGTGTCCCTGTAGAGCAGTCTGCCCGGGACATATATATAGTAGTAGAAGTTGCGCCCGTGGCTGTACATGCCGTAATATCGGGTCAGGCCCCTGCGTCCGGCATAGACCAGCCGGTCGGCATGGCCGCTCGAGCGGATGCGGCGGAGCAGATCATTTTCCGTGGTATCCGTACCGATGAGGGACGGCTCGTCCGACGCAGTTACGCGATTGCCATCCGACAGGAGCACGGTTCCCGTGGTCTCGGCGTCGTAGCCGTCGAGCAGATTCTGCACGGAGAGCACGGATTTCTTTGCGAACGCCGCCCCGGTGTGCCGCCAGCCAAGCACCGCGCCGCGTCCGTCCGCGCAGCTGCGCACGGCAGCGTCGGCAAACGAGCCGTCGGTCAGCTGCACGCGCCGAACATAGGTGCTCTGCGGATGACCGATCACGGCGAGCACGCGCTCGACTTCCAGATCGGTTTGCAGGCGGGTATAGCCGATGCTGTCCGCGCTGTACTCGCAGACCAGCCTGCCGTTCGCGTCCAGCACTGAAATACCGGTCAGCCCCAGCCGCTCCACATACTGCCGCAGCTCGTCCTCGCCGCAGTCGAGCGTCACGCCGTCCAGCTCCTGAACGGCGGTCGTTTCGCGCACAAGTGCCTTGGCCACGGCGATTTCGTTATACTGCACATAGGAGGAGGACTGCTCCTTTACAAAGTCGATCAGCTCGGTCATGCGCCGCTCGCAGTCCTGCATATCCGCGTGCCGGGACAGCAGGAATACCGCACCGAGGAACAAAAGCCCCGCCGCGAGGCACAGGCACCAGAACGTCCTTCGGGAGACGATGCGCCGGGAATTATTGTTCAAGCTGCTCCACCTCCAGACTGCGCGCGGGGACCTCGGGATATTTTCCGACCAGCTGTTTCATGCTGCCGTCCTCGCGCATCTGCGTGAAAACCTCGGTCAGCTGCGCCGCCAGGCCGCGTGTGTCGTTCTTGGAAAATGCCACGCCGATGCCGGTCGTCAGCAGCGGTTCATCCAGAATACGGAAGTTCGCGCCGTAGTCCTTCATATACTGCCGGATGGCCTCCTCGTGTGCCGCGACCGCGTCCACATAGCCGCAGTCCAGCATGGCATACTGCACACTGCTTTCAGCAAGGCTGATGATATTTCGGAAAGCCGGGACGTTTTCGTCTCCGCTCAAAAAGATCGCCTCCGGCTTGCCGGTGGACTGCACCGCGATAGTCTTTCCGGCGAGGTCGCTCATTCGCTCGATGCTGCTCTGCTCGCTGACGGCGATGACCTGACGGCTTACCAGATACGGTCCCGCCCACTGATAGTCATTCTCGCGGCCGTCCATGGAAAAGCAGTCCCAGATGCAGTCGATTTCTCCGTTATCGACCAGTTTGGTTTTCTGTTCCCAGTCGATCGTGGTGAATTCCGCGCGGTATCCCATGCGGCGGAATGCCTCCTCCGCAATATCCACGTCCAGACCGGTAATGTCGCCGTTATTGTCCATATAGACATAAGGCGGATAGGTGTCGCTGCCGACGGTAATCGTCGGGAGTGTGCTGTCGGACGCCGCATCCGAGACGCAGCCGGACAGCAGACCCGCCGTCAGCATGGTCAAAAGCGCCAGAGCGCATCTTACCCGTTTGTGTCTGTTCATACCGATGATGGTGTCCTCTCCCTCTTACTCGTTGTCTGTGCCGCAAATCGGCACAATCCACTCCTCATTATACACGCTGCCGCACTCCTGCACAACAGAAATTTCCGCCGTCGGCGCTGACCGTCGGCGCTGACGGAAATTTTCCTTTATTCCGCATTGCATTAGTAGTATAATAAAATGGTGAAGTTGGTCAAATTCCGGTAAACAAAGGGAGGGAGGGCGACCCGGCTGCGGTCGAACGACTATGAACCGACAGAAAATTCTGATTGTTGACGACTCGGAACTCAACCGAGAAATGCTCAAGGCAATCCTCGGCGAGGAATATGACTACGCGGAGGCAGAGGACGGTGCGCAAGCCATCCTCATGCTCCAGCAGGATATGAATATCGACCTGCTGCTGCTGGATATCAATATGCCGAAAATCGACGGCTTCGGCGTGCTCGAGCGCCTGAATCAGTTCCGCTGGATCGAGGAGCTGCCAGTCATCATGATCTCCGCCACCGAGGACCGTGCGGTTATCGAGCGCTGTTACAGCCTCGGCATTACCGACTATATCCGCCGTCCGTTCGACTCCTTCATCGTGCAGCGCCGCGTCAAAAACACGCTCACGCTCTACGCCAACCAGAAGCGGCTGATGGGCATGGTCTCCGACCAGATCTATCAGAACGAGAAGGACAGCCATGTCATGATTGGCATCCTCAGTCATATCGTCGAGTTCCGCAACAGCGAGAGCGCACAGCATGTGCTTCAGGTGCAGACCGTGACCGAAATGCTGCTGCGCAAGCTGACCGAAAAGACCGATGTATACGGTCTGACCGAGGACAAGATCCGCCTCATCACCACCGCGTCCGCCCTGCACGACATCGGCAAGATCAGCATCCCCGAGAACATTCTGAACAAGGCGGGCGCACTGACGCCCGAGGAATTCAACATCATCCGCACCCATCCCGCCATCGGCGCATCCATGCTTGAGGGGTTGACGCAATACCGCGACGAGCCGCTGGTCAAGGTCGCCATCGAGATCTGCCGCTGGCACCACGAGCGCTGGGACGGCGGCGGCTATCCGGACGGCCTGCTCGGTGAACAGATCCCGATCTCGGCGCAGGTAGTCGCACTGGCGGACGTATTTGACGCGCTGACCAGTGACCGCTGCTACAAAAAGGCATACACCCACGACACCGCCATCACTATGATCCTCAACGGAGAGTGCGGCGCGTTCAACCCGATGCTGCTCGACTGCCTGCAGGAGATCAGCATGCGTCTCCGGAGCGCACTGCCGACGCTTGCCGCCGATCAAGTGCTCCGCCGCGACGCAAAGCGCCTGTCTGCTGAGCTGCTGCAAAAGAGCGCTGTACCGCACAGCGACCGCGCCCAGCGCGAGCTGAATTATGTCAAGGAAAAGCTGGATTTCTTTGTCTCCTGCTGCGGCGATGTGCAGTTTGAGTATGACGTTCCTGCCGGTACCATCATAATAGCCGACCGAAGCCGTCCGCGTCAGCAGCAGTGCACGATACTGGACGTGCATGAAACGGACAGTCTCCGACTGCTGCGGCCGGCCGATATTGCGCGGCTCAGAGCCGCTCTCAAGGCCACAACGCCCGAGAACAACGAGCTTTCGCTCAGCCTGCTTCTGCCGGTCGGGCGCAAGCAGCACTGGCACAACATCCGGATGCACACGCTCTGGTCGCCGTTCTCCCCCGGTCACTATGTCGGCGTGATCGGCTGTCTGACTGATGCACAGAAGGTGCAGGGCGGCTATGCGCCCTTCCGCTGCACAGGCAAAAGCGCGACGGACGAGCCGTCGATCACCAACGATATCCAGCGTCTGAGCGCGGTCTTTGATGTCGTCCGTCTGGTTGATCCGACAAAATACGCCGTGCTCGATCTCGATGCGGACGGCATTCTGCACCACACAGGCGAGCGCTGCGCCGCGTTCTGGGATAACGATGCGGGCTGCGCAAACTGCATCTCCGCACGGGCGTTTGCTGAGCATACTACGCTCAACAAGCTCGAATTTACACGAAATGAGATGTATTTCGTCATCTCCAAGTATATTACGATCAACGGCACGCCCTGCGTGCTCGAGCTGGTCTCGCGGCTCAACGAGGGCCGCTGGATTGACGCAAACGGCTCGCGTTTTCTGCTTGACCGCACGCGCGGCGAGGATATGCAGCTGTTCCTCGACCCGCTGACCAACGTCTATTCGCGCCGCTATTTTGAAACCTACCGCACCCACCTTGAGGGCATGGAGGGCGTGGCGCTGATGGATGTAAACAACTTCAAGCTCATCAACGATCGCTGCGGCCACGCCGCAGGCGATGCGGCGCTGCGCGACATTGCAAACGCGGTGCGCTCCTGCATCCGCAAGACCGATATTCTGATCCGCTACGGCGGCGACGAGTTCCTGCTGCTGTTTCCGCGCATGACCGAGGAGGCTTTTCTCGACAAGAAAAAGCAGATCCAGCAGGCCGTGCGCGGAATCCGCATGTCGGAGTTTGCGGATGTCCAGCTTTCGGTCAGCATCGGCGGCATCTGCGGTGTACATCCGATCACAGAGGCTATCCGCAAGGCGGATTATCTGATGTATCTGGACAAGGCAGAGCAAAAGTCCTGAAAAGCGAAATCCCCTGCCGGGGAGACAGAAAATCTGTCCCCGGCAGGGGATTTTTTGCGTTCTTTCCAAGCGGCAGCCGCGGCAGCGCGACGGAGCCTGCGCAAGGAGCCGCGTCTTTAATTTTGTGCTGCCGCAGCTTTCTCGACCGAAACGACCGTGCCGTCAAACGAATCGACCTCGGATACCGTGCCCGTATAAGTCACAGTGACCGAATCGCCCTCTGCGGCATCGTCCAGACCCTTCGGCGTATCGGAGGGATCGTAGGTAAATTCATAGGCGGCACCCTCGGCATCCGTTACAACGAACATGCCGTTCTTCTTCTCATCGAGCGAGCCGGTGAGCGTGTTTTCCTGCTGCTGTTCGCTGCTCGAGGACGAGGCCGCCGCAGACGATGCTGTACCGGTATCCGTATTTTCGGCGGGCTTGCTGCCGCAGGCCGAAAGCGATGCAGCCAGCAGAGCCGTGCACGCAAATACCATCAGTGTTTTTTTCATGTAAAAAGCCTTCTTTCTAAGAGAACAGTATCTGTCCTCTTTCTCTCTATTAGACGAAGCACGTCTAAAAAGGTTCCGGCTTCTGAAAAATTTTTTTCACGGATTTTTTGGGCGGTCCGCCGCACCCGGTCACATCTGTTCGACGGCTTCCTCGGTCAGCAGCCGCAGCAGGTCTCCCGGCGGCAGAGGACGGGAGAAATAATAGCCCTGAATCATGTCCACGTTCCAGCTCCGCAGCAGCTCCATCTCCTCCTGCGTCTCCACACCCTCCGCAATGATGCGGTAGCCGAGACGGCAGAAGGCGGATACGATGCTCTGGTAGAAGAGCGCGGCGTTTTTGTCCGTGCAGATGTGGAACAGCAGCGAACGGTCGAGCTTGATGACCGAGAACGGCAGCTGCATGACCGTATTCAGGTTGGCGTAGCCCGAGCCGAAATCGTCCAGGCACAGGCCGATGCCGACCGCCTGAAAACTCTCCGCCACCCGGGTCAGGCTCGCGGAGTACTCGGTCGCAACCGTTTCGGTAATCTCAAACTGGAAGCAGGAGTACGGCAGACCGTATTCGTCCAGAATGCGGATCAAGTGGTTTCCGCCATCGCTGTGAATAAGATCGAGCGGCGAAAGATTGATCTTGACGTTCGCAATGCTCGCGCGAAGCGCCGGGTTTTCGCGCAGAAAACGGCAGACGCGCCGCAGCTGAAGCTCGGTGATCTGGCTGATAAGGCGGTTCTTCTCCGCAAGGCGGATAAAAATATCCGGTGAAATCCAGCCAAGCGTGGGATGCCGCAGGCGGCTGAGCGCCTCAAGGGTGACAAAGCGCTGCTGATGCAGCGAATAGACCGGCTGATAATAGACCTCGAACAGATCCTCGTCGATCGCGCGGTGCAGGAACTGCTCGACCTGCTTGTTGTAGTAAAAGCTGTCCCGGTTCTTGCGGTCGTTCTGGATGACCTCAGTCCCGCCGCTGCGTGCTGCGAGAGATTCGAGATATTCCGCATAATCCAGCACAAGACCGCCCGTTCCCAGCTTTTCCGCGCCCACCACGCCGCACAGGATGACCGGCGAGGGAGCGGCCTGCGCGTCGTCCGGCTGCGTGTGGAACACCTGCCGCAGGCTCGTCAGGCAGGTTTCGTACTCGCGCAGCGAGAACGTCAGCAGCAGAAACCGCTTACCTGTCACGCGGAACACGTTCCTGCCCGCGATCTCCTGCATGTGCTCGGCCGCGCGGCGCAGAAATTCGTCGCCGCTCTGCACGCCCGAGACTTTGTTCATGTGGTCAAGCTGGTAGGCGTAGACCGTGATGATGTGAAAGGCCTTATGCGCGTCGGTCAGCTCGTTCATGCGGCGCAGCAGATACTGCTTGTCATTCAGTCCGGTCAGGCTGTCCATGCACGCGCAGGGATTGTTGATGGTCAGATACATTGCGAGAATGCTGAGCGAAAGGCCGAAGCCGGTCGTCAGCACCGCGGGATTGGCGGCCTGCGCGGCGATGCCGAAGGCGGCGAGCAAAAAGACCGTAAGCAGCGCCGTCAGATTGCGGCGGCTGACCGCATCCCGGTGCACCGCGACAAAAATCGCTGCCGCCGCGATGTGCAGCAGGGCGCTGATATACAGCAGCAGATACCACGGACCGTGGCAGTAACCGGTGCTGTCGAAATAGAACAGCTTTTCGGTGAAGGGGTTGGTCAGAATGATAAAGACCAGAGCGATAGTCGGAATGCCCATGCGCAGCACGGTTCCGGTGGAGATCACGCGGCTCGAGCACAGTGTACAGACATAGTACAGCAGCATGAGCGGCAGAATCGCCTGAAACAGATAGAACACGGTGTTCGAGAGCATGCGGCCGACGCCGAAGCTGTACGGAGCGTACAGAATGAAGCATGTACTGACCAGCTCAGCGAGAACGTCCAGACTGACGACAGTCAGCAGGCGGCGGAACATGAGGCTGTTCCGGTCATCCATCTGCCGCTGATGAGAATACTGCCACAGAACAACCAGCAGCACCGCCATCCCGGCGATCAGATAATGTAGATTGGTTGTCATTCCGTGTCCCCTCCCAGTTTGGTTTCATTTCTCTTCAAATAGGCGTCCGCCTCCGCCTTCCATGCGCTGATGCTGCGCGATTTTCCGTCCTCGTCGCACAGGCGGCTGAAGCCGTAGGTCATCGTGATGCGGGCGCGTGGCGCACAGGTGCGGTTGTACCGCGCGACAATCGCGCTGAACTGCCGGTGCAGCTGCCCCGAATTTGCCCTTGGCTCGGGACGGATGAGGGCGAACTCGTTTCCGCCGGTGCGGAAGCACGATACGCTTTCGCCTCCGTCCTCGCACGCGCGGCAGAAGTCTGCAACGCACCGTGCGGCGGCGATGACCGCCTCATCCCCTGCCTGAAGGCCGAGGCGGTCGTTGCGCTCGTTCAGGCCCTCCAGCCGGATATAGGTCAGCACCGCATCGCGGCATCCGACCTCGCCGGTGCGGATGCGCTCCATGTATTCCTCAAACGCGCGGCGATTCGGCAGACCGGTCATACGATCCTCGCGCTGCATCTGATGGCTGATGCGGTGCTCCATGTGAAAGCGCATATCCTCGGTCGCCTGTCCGAGTAGCTCACGGAAGAGCAGGATGATGAACAGCAGCACGCCAAACTGGAATATTGCATCGTACCAGTAGATGTGCAGCAGGCCGTACAGGACGAGCGCTGCCACGCCGAACACGCCCAGTGCGGCGAACGCCGCAATACGCAGCCGGAGCTGCTGCGAAGGCTGCTCGCGGTACGACCGAAGCAGCACGGTCAGCATCGCTGCGACGCCTGCCGCCAGAAGCAGGTGCGTCAGCGGCAGCATATCAATAAACCGGATGTCGAAAAGCCGGTACGCCGCGCCCTGTGCGAGCGCGTTGGCGCAGAACAGTGCAATGCATACATCGGGAACGAGCCGCCGTCTGCCGCTTATCGTGTTGCGGACAAAATGCACCATCGGAATAGACATCAGCATAAAGGCGTAAAAGGAAACGACGCTTCCGGCGGCAGTATCCCGTCCGTAAATCTGATACAGAGCGGAATCGGTCAGGCACCACAGGCTGCACAGCAGCAGAAAGACCGCCACATCGAGGAAGCGGCGCTCACGGATGCCGCCGCTGCTCATGTAGCAGAAGATCAGCAGCGCCAGCACAGCGAGGATGACCATGGCGAGCATCATGACCAGGGAAAACAGTGAGGTCTGGATATGGTGGCCGGTGATGCTCCGCACCGAGCCGAGCAGAGGCGCGTCAAACCTGCCGGTCCGGTCGGAAAGCTGCGTAAAGGTCAGGCTGAGCGTCTGTCCGCCGATATTGTCCGGAAGCTCCGCATCCGCCCACAGGCGACCCTTCATCTGCGTGTTTTTCGGAAAAGCGTTGTCCTCGTAGCGATAGAGCAGCGTTTCGCCCGCACGGATCTCGATGCCGTATTCCACGCCGCGCGCGCTCAGCATCTTTCCGGCATCGCGGGCGATCAGCGTGTCGTTATACAGGGTAAGCGTCTGCCCCGGCTCAGCCGGAAGCGTGACGGGGAGCGTAATCTCGCGCCGCACGCCGTCCGTCAGCTGATACCAGCCGGTATTAAGGGGGGAAAGCACCCTGTCCGGATCGTGCTGATGCAGTCCGGCAATGAGGAACGCCAGCATTGCCACGGTCAGCAGCAGGGCGGCCGTCTCTGCGGTGCACCGCAGGGTTTTGTGTTTCATGACTGTTCCTCCGTCCGGTCGTCTTCGTGATGGTGCTGCTTTTCCGCGTACATACGGCTGTCCGCCGTGATGCGCACCTGCGAAGCGTCACCGTCCTCCGGATAGCAGGCGCAGCCGCAGCTGACGCCGACCGAAAGCACTTTTTCTTCGATAACGATAGGCGCAGAGAGCATGGTCTGGATGCGCTCGGTCATGCGGCTGCGCTGCTTCTCGTCCATATCGGCGCTGACGATGAGCGCGAACTCATCGCCGCCGATGCGGAAGGCGTAGTCCCGGCTGCGGATGCAGCGCAGCAGCCGCGCGCTGATCTCCTTGAGCAGCCGGTCGCCCATGGCGTGACCGTAGGTATCGTTTACCGGCTTAAAGCGGTCGAGATCGAGGTAATACAGCACGAACGGCAGCTTTTTCGCCTCACAGATGTTCAGGACCCTGCTGAAATAGCGCTCGTTGAACAGGCCGGTCAGGCTGTCCGTGTTTGCCATGTTTTCCAGCTCGACCTTCTGTCCGATATCCTGCACAACCTGCATGACCACGGCGACCGTGCCGTCCGCATGCCACTCGACCGGGAGGACGGTCAGCACCATATAGGCGTTTTCCGTCCGGCTGCAATACTCGATTTTGAGATTGTCGTCCGGTTTCCGGAGCACGCTGCGCAGATAGTCCGGCGTAAGCAGCCGCGAGAGCTTGGCGTTTTCCGTTTCGGTCAGCGCGACATAGCGTTTAGAAATGATTTCGACCATTTCCGAATACTGTCCGGAGGTCGGATAGAGCGGCTCACTGCTCCGCAGCTCATGATAGCGGTAGCGTCCGGTATCCAGATTGACGACCATATAGCGATCGACGATGCGGCTCATGCTTTGCAGGAAACGGTCGCTCTTCATCTTTTCGCGCTCGAGGTTCAGCCGCTCCTCCTCCTCGCGCCGCAGGCGCAGCTGGTCCTCCATGCCCAGCGCCAGCACCACGATGATGACGGCGAAGATGCAGAGCGCGCCGAGCGCGATGATCGTAGACTGCTGCACGCTGAGCATCGCGCCGTCCACCTCATCCGTCTGGATGACGCCGACGAGCGACCAGTCCGAAAACGCGGTCGGAATCGCGACCAGATAGTTTCTCACCCCATCGCAGGTAAACTGCGCGCTTCCGCTCTTGCCGAGCTGGATACAGTCCCTGATATCATCCATGCTGCCATATTTCCAGTCAACATGGTCGGACAGGTCGTACAGGTTGGTCATTCCCTCGCACAGCTCGGTCTGCGGCTCAAGCTCCAGCACGATATCGCCGTTCGAGCGCACCACATAGCAGTCGCTCTGTCCGCCGTACATACTGCCGTCAACCAGATCATCGACCACGTCCGTGTCATAGCTGACCGCGATACCGGTGTAGGTCACGCCGTCCAGCGTCAGACTGCGGCTCATCGGCATCGCAAACGCGATCTTCGGCACACCGTAGGTTGCCGTATAGGTGGAGACGATTGGCTCGCCCTTGCTGTACATCTCCTGAAAAACGCCGTCGATGCTGTCGGCGCTGCCCTTTCGCCCATCTACCGTTAGATACTGCGTGCTCTCGTTGAACAGATAGAAGTCGCTGTAATGCCACAACAGCTTGTTGTTCTGCGCATCCGACCAGATGCTGTCAATATCCGCATCCTCCTGCATATTCTTCATCAGGCTGTCCCACTGGCTCAGCACGACCCAGTTTCGCTGCACGAACAGCGTGAAGGTCTTGGAGATTTGCGCATAGCTTTCAAGCAGATGATTCGAGCTTTCCTCATAGATCTGCATTCCGATGTAGTTGCTGTAAACGCCAATGCCTGCCGCGAACACTATGGCGAGAAGTGCGGTCAGCAGAGCAATGCTTGATCGCTTTTTCATGTTCTGCCCCTCCTTCGGTGAAATTTATTCATTCCATTTCCTATACCACAATTATACTATTTCCCGACCCAAAAAGAAAGCGAAGATTGCGGTGCAGCGGCATTTATTTCCCTGTTTTATCACCTTTTTATCCTTTACCGCGCTGCGGCCTCTGCATATCCGAAAAACCCGGAGTACCGTCAGCCGTTTTCGGCCAGTACTCCGGGTTTTGTATATCCACATGGCGCGGTCAGTGTATAATGTCCTTCAGGGCGTCGATCAGCTCCTCAATCACGATCGGCTTGGACAAAAAGCCGTTCATGCCGCAGTCAAACGCCCGCTTTCGCTCCTCCTCGAACACGTTAGCCGTCATGGCAACGATCGGGACGGCGGCGCGCACCGGGTCCTCCAGCGCACGGATGCGCTGGGTGGCGGTGCAGCCGTCCATAACCGGCATCTGCACATCCATCAGCACCAGATCATAGCGGCCCGGGTCCGAGGTGCAGATCTTTTCCACCGCGACCGCGCCGTTCTCGGCGGTATCGACCAGAAAACCGTACTCGTGCAGGATTGCAACCGCGATCTCACGGTTCAGCTCGTTATCCTCGACCAGCAGGATATGCCGTCCGCGGAAGTCGGCGTTTTTCCCGGGCAGGATGTCCTGCGCCTCCGTCTGCGTATGTCCGATGGCTGTCAGCAGGGTGTCGCGCAGGTCGGACAGGAACATCGGCTTGGAGCAGAACGCCGTCACGCCCGCCGCCTTCGCCTCCCCTTCGATATCCGACCAGTCGTAGGCAGTCAGGATGATAATAGGAGTATCGTCGTTCAGGCTGCGAATCTGGCGTGTGACCTCGATGCCGTTCATGTCCGGCAGCCGCCAGTCGATGATATAGGCGCGGCAGGGGTCGCCCAGCTCGATGGACTGCCGTGCACGCAGCACAGCCTCCCGGCCGGAAAGCGTCCACTCCGCACGCATTCCCACACGGGTCAGCAGCTTTGCCACGCTGTCGCAGGTGTTGAAATCGTCGTCCACCACCAGCGCCTTGAGGCCGGCAAGCTCCGCAATCTTTTCCTCGCGGCGGGTTCCGGTCTGCACGCGCAGCGGCAGGCAGATGATAAACTCGGTGCCCCGGTTCTTCTCGGTCTGCACCTTGATCGTGCCGCCCATCATCTCAACGATGTTCCGGGTGATGGCCATGCCGAGGCCGGTTCCCTGTATCCGGCTGACCGTGGAGGTACGCTCGCGTTCAAACGGCTCGAAGATCTTCTGCGCGAACTCCGGACTCATGCCGATGCCGTTGTCGCGGACGCGGAACTCGTACTGTGCACAGTCGCGCACGGTTCCGGCAAACTGCCGGACACGCACGGAAACCGTGCCGCCCGCCGGCGTGAACTTGATGGCGTTGGACAGCAGGTTGAGCAGGATCTGCCCCATGCGCGTCCGGTCGCAGTAGACGTCCTCGTCGGTAACGTCAAGCGCATCCATATAAAGCTCGAGCTGCTTGGCGTGTATCTGTCCGCTGACGATGGTCTTGATATCGTGCAGCATCTCGGGGAGGTTGACCTCGGTTTCCTCCAGCTGGAGCTTGCCGCTCTCAATGCGGCTCATATCCAGAATATCGTTGATGAGCGCGAGCAGGTGGCGGCTCGAGGAGAGGGTTTTGGTCAGATAGTCCTTCACCCGTTTCTGATTATCGATATTGCTGACCGCAAGGGTGGTAAAGCCGATGATCGCATTCATCGGTGTGCGAATATCGTGCGACATATTGGACAGGAAGGTGCTCTTGGCGCGGCTGGCGGCTTCGGCGGCCGCAACCGCCTCGGAAAGCGCCTGATTGATCTTCCGGTCAGCCGTGCGGTCGGACATCACGAGGATGTACTTGGTCCGGCCTGCGACCTCGCTGCCCATGGCGACGATGTGGAACCAGCGGCGCTCACCGTTCTGCTGATGGGCAAAATCGGCGTTCCATTCGCACTGCTCGCCGCACTGAATCCCCGCGAAGAAGTTCTTATCGTGGTCGGGAGAATCCTTCGGGTGCAGCGCCCGCAGTGCTCGGATGTCCTGCTGCACCTGCTCGAGCGGCACGCCCAGCAGCCGCTCGATGTTCGGGCTGACATAGTCCACGCGGGAGGTTTCGGCGTCCATCATGAGGAAAACGTCATCCACGTTGCGTGAGAGCCGGGTGAACAGCTCATCCCGGTACAGAATCTCGGTATCTCTCCGACGCAGCGCGTCACGGCTTCTGTGCACGATGAGCGCGATAAGCAGCACCATAAGCAGGCACGCGATAACGACCACGATCTCGACCGTCCGGCGCCACAGCGTATCCATGCCGGCGTTAACAACGCTGACCGGAACGAGCCCGAGCATGATCCAGTCCTGGATACCCATGTTCTCGTAGACCAGATAATACCGGGTTCCCCGCAGTGTCAGCATCATACTGCCGTTCCTGCCCTGCGCGAAATCGTCGCTCAGCGCATCGAATTTTTTCTCGGACAGATTGGAGTTGCCGCGCAGCTCCGCGAGGAGGTTATAGACCGGGTCGTCGCTGTCGGCATTGCTGTCGAGCACAACACGCCCGTCCGAGTAGATGACATAGCTGTGGGCTGCGCCGTCGAAGGCGGAGCTGTCGATCGCGCTCAGCACTGTATCATTATAGTAGGCGACCGCGATCGCATCGTAGTTGAAGCCGCGGTAGGTGCCTTTCGCCTCCGGGCAGACGAACACGAGCATCTGCGGCTTTCCGGGCAGCGCCGCGTTCACAACGACGTCCTCTCCGTCGGAAAGATGCGTGCCCAGCCCGGTCTGCGAGCCAAGGCTGCTCTTTTCGCCGTCCTGCGTCATGCAGCTGCCGTCCGAGGCGAGGAAGTAGAGAGCGGCGCAATCGATCTCCTTCTGCATCTTGTCCATGCCGGAGCGGATCTGCTCCTCGCTCGAGGCGATTTCCAGCAAACCGCCCCACAGATGCAGGATCATCCGGTTGCGGCTGAACAGCTGGTTCAGCATATCGTCGGATTGATGCACAAGCTCGGACAGATGCGAGGTGCTCTCCTGATAGACCGTCTGCGAAACGAACAGGACGTACCGGGCGCAGCTGCCGCCGATCAGCGCGAACAGAACGAGCAGGGCGGCAGCGGTGCTGCGCCAGCGCTGCGGGAGGCTGTATTTTGTTTTTCCTCCGCGTTTTTTGTCAGTCATTCCTGTTTACCTCAGTTTGATATAGTTTTCCGGCTCCGCCAGCGCGGCGTTCCCCCCGGAAACATATGCGCTCCAGGTGTCTCGGACCGTCGTGTCGCCGCCCTCAAAGGCGCGGCTCTCGTCCGCGAGCAGCGGCGCCATGCCGTCCGCCGTCGCCAGACAGGTCACGGTTACGCTATCGTCCTCGCGGAGCGGTTTGCCGTCCCGCTTGATCCCGGTCAGCGTAAAGCCGCCGTTTTCCTCCTTGACCTCGATGGCGATGCCGCTGACCACCGGCAGAGAGCCGCGGTTGAACGGCGTAAAGCCGCCCTCACAGCCCTCGACAAAGGCGCGGACGGTCTCGGTCAGCTCCGCACCGTTCATCGTGCGCTGATACGCGAGCAGACTGTTCGGCATGATCATAGAGGCCGCCATCTTCTCGGTGTAGTCTGCCGCCAGAACGCTGCCGGTAAAGCTGTTCGCCGCAGCGATGAGCACATCGGTGTCATACACGCCGCGCAGCGTGTTCGCCATTACGGAGAAGGCAGCGTTGCCGCTGTCCGCATGGAAAACGTTCGAATAGCCCTTGTCCGAGGTCAGCACAGCCGCATCCGGGGCAGGCTCGTCCGCAAGCAGCTGCGCGTTGAACGCCTGATACGCCTGCTCTGCTGTGTATTCGCCCGCGATCATGCGCGAGACCACATCCTTGGAGATCGAGAAGAAATCGTTGGAGGCGATGCGGATGTACATATGGTTCTGCTCGACCACCGGGCGCACGTCCTCCAGATAATCGGTCAGACGAAGGCTGACGTTCTGGCTGTAACTCAGGATGTCCTGTCCGTCATAAACGATGTGGTTCTGTGCTTCCTCGGAGAGCATGACATGGAGCACCTGCATCGCCTTGTCGCGGCGTGCGCTGTCCTGTTCCAGCTCGCGGTTCAGCGCAACCTGAAAATACGGGGTAGTCATCAGCCACTGCTGCCCGTCCTGACCGAAGAACGGCAGGAAAGTCGTATCGATACCCTCATCCTGCAGGATCTTAACGTTAGCCGAGGTGCCGAAGCACATGGCAAGCTCGCCGCTGCGCATCCGGTCCATGATGTCGTCGTAGTTCAGTGTCAGGTCAGCGGCGTTCAGGCCGGTGTCGCGGATGAACTGCTCGAGGTTCTTGAATGCGGTCGGCCAGACGGTGTCGTCCAGACCGACTTTCTCGGTGCTGGCCGGGTCGCTGTACGCGGCGCGCCATTTGCGGCCTTCCGCCGAGGAAAGCTCGGAAACCGAAAGTCCCTGAAGGGTTTCCATGCAGGTGTAATCGTAGGTATAGTCCGCATCAAAGCCGCGGATACCGTGCTTTGCAAACGCCTTGCAGGCGGAAACAAAGCTGTCGTAATCGGTTGGCAGCGGAATGCCGTATTTCTCGAACAGACTGCGGTTGACCACAAAGCCGTGCGCGTCCGCGCAGACCGGCAGCCAGTTGATGCTGCCGTCCTCGTTTTTGAAGCTGCTGAGGTAGGGGTTGTAGACCGCGCCTGCCTCGTTGGTCGTGGCGAGGTTCATCAGACTGTCCTTCAGCGGCGCGGCATCATGCAGCGAGAAACGGCAGCAGGTAATGATGTCCGGCAGGCCGCCGTTCTCGTTCAGAAATTTGTAAAAATCCAGATCGTTGTTGCCGACAATGAACTCAATATTCACATCCGGAAGCTGCGACTGGATGTAGGGGGCGTAATTTTCATACAGCGTGGTGTTCCACAGATAGACCTGAATGGTCTCCGCATCCTCCTGCGCTTCGCTCTTTTGTGTGCCGCAGCCGGTCAGCAGACATGCCGCTGTTACCAGCACCGCGAGCAGGAAGGACAGACCCCGCTTCCGCTTTTTCGTTTTCATCAACCAATTCTCCTTACCCGTGACAGCCGCCTCTCCCCGACAGACTGCCCTTCTTTTTCCTCATTTCTCGCCGCGAAACGGCATTATATAAGAATAGCATAGCACTTCACAGGCGGTATTTCAAGGAATTTCGCCTTTTTTCCTGCTAAAACAGGCGAAAACACAGACTATACGCCGTATTCGGAGCGCTTTTGTGCGAATGTGCCTGTAAAACAGATTGAGGCGGGATACCGGCGTGAGACGCTGTGCAGCTGCAAGGCTGCGAAAGGAACACACCGCGCCGCACCTCCGATGGGCAAAAAAGACCCGCCGATTTCTCGACGGGTCGATTGTTCAAATTCGATGTTCTGCGGCGTCAATGCTCACAGAATCCATTTTTCTTGACGCTTGAGCTATACAAATCCTTCGTTTTGAGAAAATCGTTACTTTCTCAGAAAATACACCAGACACGGCCGTCCGCCGGTGCGGTAATCCATCTCACTGCCGATGACCTGCTGCTCTGCCAGATAATTCATATACCGCCGCACGGTCACGACCGACAGACCGACATGCGATGCGATCTCATCACTGGTATGCCGTGTCTCCGGCGCGGCCCGCAGATATGCCTCAATGCGCGAAAGCGTCTGGCTCTGCAGACCCTTCGGCGGCGTGACAGGCGGTGTCGGCGTAGCCGCCTGAAACAGCGTATGGTCAAGCACATCCTGACTGAAGCTGTCGCGCTGCACGCTTTCTCGCCGGCGGCAGAACACATCAAGCGCCTGCCGGAACCGCTCATACGCGAACGGCTTGACCAGATAATCCACTGCTCCCAATCGCACGGCATCGTTAACCGTTTTTGCGTCATTCGCAGATGTGACCATGATGACATCCGCGTCCACGCCTTCCGCACGAAGCTGCAGCAGCAGCTCGGTGCCGCTCATCTGCGGCATGTAAACGTCTAAAATAATCAGGTCGATCGGGTTGCGCCGCAGCCAGAACAGCGCCGGATGCGCCGCCGAAAACGTCTGCACGACGGCAAACCGGCTGTCCTGCTCGATATACCGGCGGTTGAGCCGTGTGATCATCGGGTCATCCTCAATAATAACCGTTGTGTACATCGGATTTCCTCCCTACTGCTGTCTGTTTGCGGATTCCGCAACCGTAATGATGAACGAGCTGCCGATTCCCGGCTCGGACTCGACGCGAATCGTGCCGTGGAACGCGTCCACGGTCTCCTTGACGAGTGACAGACCGGTGCCTCTGCCCTCTCCTTTGGTGGAAAAGCCGCGCTCGAAAATGCGGTCCAGCTTATCGGCAGCAATGCCTGCACCGCTGTCGTCCACGCTGATGAGCATGCCGTGCTCTCCCTCGCGGATGCTGACCGTCACTTCCTTCTGTGCAGTCTCCGGTGCGTTCCGCAGTGCGTCGAACGCATTCTCAATCAGGTTTCCAAGAATGGTGATCAGACTGCTCGCCGGAAGATACCGTCCGTCTCCATGCAGCTCACTCGCCGGGTCGAGCACAAACCGGATACCCAGCTCCGCCGCACGATATACCTTGCCGATCAGCAGCGCCGCAACCGACGGCTCCCGAATACGCTCGGAAATATAGCCGATCGAGTGCGCACGCGTCTGCGTCAAATGCAGCACATACTCCTCCGCCTGCTTGTCCTCGCCCAGCTGCAGCAGACCGAGGATCACATGCAGCTTGTTGGTAAACTCATGCGTATACGCCCGCAGCGCACCGACTATGTGCTGCACGCCGGTCAAATCCTGCGCTAGCCGCGTGACTTCGGTCCGGTTGCGGAAAATAGCGATAACCCCCTCCACCTTGCCGTCCCGCCAGAGCGGCATACGGTCAGAAATGACCGAAACATGCTTGATGGACTCCAGACCGATGTTGTATTCACTTTTACCGGTCTGCAGCACGCGCGCCATCGTTGAGCGCGGATAGACCGTCTGTAACGGCTGACCGAGTGCATCCTTCACCTTGATTTTGAGGATATCCGCTGCCGCACGGTTCATATAGGTGATCATGCTGTGTTCGTCGATCGCCATCAGGCCCTCATCCAATGCATCCAGAATATCCATGCGCTGCAGAAACAGCTGACGGAACGCGTCCGGCTCATAGCCCAGCAGTTCCCGCTTGACCCGCTTAGAAAACCGTACGCTGAGCAGACTGCCGATGCCAAGCGCGAACAGCGTGATGAGCAGATACGACAGCAGCACACGCAGCACCGTCCGATGGTAGGAGCGCAGATACAGCCCTGCCATGACGATACCGGTCGCCTGCCCGTTTTCATCGCGCATGACAGCATAGGCACAGCGATCCGCGCCGTCCGGCATCTCATCGTTCGAGAGCACCGGCTTTTCCTCGCTGCACAGGCGGCTGACCGTATCCGCTTTCAGTTCGGGCAGCAAAGATGCGTCGCCTGCACCGGACACGAGATCGTAAAACACTGTCGGCTTTCCCTTAATATCATACACGCCGAGCATATCCACTTCAGATACACGCTGTACGGTCCGCGCCAAATACTGCTGTGCGTTATCTGCCCGAATATCCTCGATCAGCAGCGGCGCATCTGCCGCCATCTGCGCCGCATTGGACAGCAGCTGGTCGCGCGTCCGCACCTCCTGATACAGACCGATGCCCAAACCGACCGACGTGGACAGCAGCACCACCACCGCAATGCACAGGATCAGCATCCGGCGCACCTGCCGGTGCAGTGAGCCGGAAGAACGTGCATTTATCAAATTCATCCACTCCTTTTAAGAAGATACTTCATATCATAACACACTGGTCAACATTCATCAAATCCCCTCTGCAGATTTATGCAAATCTGTCAAATTGCGCGTGTTAATTTTTTTTAGTTTCATAAGCTTGCGTAAACTCCGACAGGTTTTTACAATAAGCGCGTAAACCAACTTATAGACAAACGAGGTGATGCCCTTTGGGTGAAATCAAAGCGGAATTGAATGCCGAACTGCAAACCCATATTGCGTTCGAGATTCCGCTGTTCGGCGGAATACCGGTTCCGGAATCCGCTGTGGTAAGCTGGGCAATCATAGTTGTACTGACCCTGCTTGCCATCTGGCTGACGCACGGACTGCGCAAGCGTCCCGGGCGAAAGCAGATCGCCGCAGAGATGCTGGTGGGCTTCATCAACAATTTCTGCCGCGACACACTGGGCGACCGATACTGGCGCACCTTCGCCCCGTACCTCGGCACGGTAGGTCTGTATCTGGCGCTGGCGAACATGGCCGGTCTGTTCGGCGTTACGCCGCCGACCAAAGACCTGAACGTCACCGCCGGTCTGGCGATCATGAGCGCCCTGCTGATCTACGGCTCGCAGTTCCGGTTCCACGGTCTGCGCGGCGGACTGAAAAAGTTCAGCGAACCGGTTTCGGTCGTCACGCCGCTCAACATTATGGAGATCGGCATTCGGCCTTTGTCGCTCTGCATGCGACTGTTCGGCAACATTTTCGCCGGATTCGTTATCATGGAGCTGGTCAAAATGGCCGTTCCGGTCGTTGTCCCCATCCCGCTGAGCCTGTATTTCGATGTATTCGACGGCATGATACAGGCGATCGTATTTGTATTCCTGACAACACTTTTCCTGTCGGAATCCCTTGAATAAGCACTGTTTTATCTGAGAAAGGACCACAAAAAAATGAGTATTGCTATTGGTGCAGCTATTGCAGTTATGACCGGCATCGGTGCCGGTCTTGGTATCGGCTATGCAACCGCGAAATCCTCGGAAGCCATTGCGCGTCAGCCGGAGGCCTCCGGCCAGATCAGCAAAAACCTGATCCTCGGCTGTGCACTGGCCGAGGCAACCGCCATCTACGGTTTTCTGATCGGTATCCTGCTGATTTTCATGAATTGATCGGGGTGAGATCGAATGATCCTCAATCTAAATTCGCAGATTATCTGGGTGTTTGTTGATCTGCTCATCCTGTTCGTGCTGATGAAGAAATTCCTGTTCGGCCCCATTACCCAAATGCTCGATGACCGTGCGCAGCAGGTGTCGGACACGCTCGATCAGGCGGACAAGCGTCTCGCCGAGGCCGAGCAGCAGCAGACCGCGCACGCCGCGCAGCTTGCTTCCGCAAAGCAGGAGGCCGCACAGATCATCGAGGAGGCCCGCGCACGCGGTCAGCAGGAGTACGATCGTCTTGTCGCAGAGGCGCAGACCGCTGTGCAGCGGCTCGATGAGCAGGCTGCCCGCCGTCGGGAATCCGAGCGGACGCAGATGCTCCGTGAGGCGAAAAAGGAAATTACCGCTCTCGTTCTGCTGACCACCGCCAAGGTATCCCGGCAGAAGCTGAACAGCGACACCGACCGCGCCATGATCGACGATTTTCTGCGTGAAGAAACGGAGGCCGCACGATGAGCTCGACCGCCGTACAGTATGCCGGTGCACTGCGCCATACCGGCTGCACGCTGAGCGATCTGCAGCACACCGCCGATTATCTGACCGATTGTGCGCCGTTATGGGATGCACTGTGCTCGCCTGCCGTTTCCGCGCGGGAGAAAAAGGCTGTGCTGTCCCGCCTGCCCGATTTTGATGCGATGGGCGAGCTGAAGCACTTCTATCTGCTGCTGGCGGACAAAAACCGCTTTGCGCTCCTGCCGGAGATCGTCCGGCAGTTTCGTCTGCTTGAGCTGCGCGACAGCGGTGAGGGCCTGTGCGTATTTCGCTGTGCCCGCGAACCGGATGATGAATCGCTGCGTTCGCTTGCCAAACTGCTGTGCGCACGACACAGTTATTGTGCAGTTACGTTTGAAATCGTGCAGGACGACACGCTGCTCGGCGGCTTTACTGCCGAAATCGACGGCGTAACCTACGATAAAAGCGTGCGCGGACAGCTTCGCGCACTGGCGCATGACCTGTAAAGGGGTGAAAACCATTGAACCATTCAGATGAGATTTTATCTATTCTCCGCGAGGAGATTGAACAATATGACAACCGCACGCGCTGCGACGAAACCGGCACGGTCATCGAGGTCGGCGACGGTATCGCCACCGTTTACGGTCTAAACCGCGCTGTATACGGCGAACTGGTGCAGTTTGACACCGGTGTGCACGGCATCGTGCTCGACCTTAAACGTGACAGCGTCGGCGTGGTACTGCTCGGCAGCGAGGACGGCCTGCATGAAGGCTCGGCGGTCAGCCGCACCGGACGTGCGGCTGACGTTCCGGTCGGCGATGCGATGATCGGCCGCACGGTCAACGCCCTCGGTGAACCGATTGACGGCCTTGGACCGATTGAAACGACCGAGCGCCGTCCGATCGAGCGAGAGGCTTCGGGTGTGGTATCGCGTGAACCGGTAAACCAGCCGATGCAGACCGGCATCCTTGCCATTGACTCGATGGTGCCGATCGGACGCGGTCAGCGCGAGCTGATCATCGGCGACCGCCAGACCGGCAAAACGTCCATTGCCATCGACACCATCCTGAACCAGAAGGGGCAGGATATGATCTGCATTTACGTTGCCATCGGCCAGAAGGCATCTACAGTGGCGCGCCTGCGCGGCACGCTCGAGAAATACGGCGCACTCGATTACAGCATCATTGTTTCCGCCACCGCAGCAGACGGTGCGCCGCAGCAGTATATCGCGCCGTATGCCGGCGCCGCTATTGGCGAGTATTTCATGAGTCAGGGCCGCGATGTGCTCATCGTGTATGATGATCTGTCCAAGCACGCGGTCGCTTACCGCACGCTGTCGCTGCTGCTGCGCCGCTCGCCCGGCCGTGAGGCGTATCCGGGCGATGTATTCTATCTGCATTCCCGTCTGCTCGAGCGTGCCTGCCGCTTGACGCCGGAGTACGGCGGCGGCTCGATGACCGCGCTTCCCATTATCGAAACGCTGGCAGGCGATGTTTCCGCCTACATTCCGACCAACGTCATTTCCATCACGGACGGTCAAATTTATCTGGAAAACGACCTGTTCTTTGCCGGTCAGCGTCCGGCAATCAACGTTGGCCTGTCGGTATCGCGTGTCGGCGGTGCGGCACAGACCAAGGCCATCAAGAAAACCGCCGGTACGCTGCGTATCGATCTTGCCCGCTTCCGCGAGCTGGAGGTATTCACCCAGTTCAGCTCGGATCTGGACAAGGACACTCAGCAGGCCCTCGAGCACGGCAAACGCCTGATGGAAATCCTCAAGCAGCCGCTGTGCCACCCGATGCCGGTATGGCGGCAGGCGGTTATCCTGTATGTGGCGACCAACGGTCTGCTGAGCGATGTTCCGCTCGACCGGGTACGCGATTTTGTGCAGAAATTTGCCGACAGTCTGCCCGATTCCCTGCTGACAGAGATTCAGTCCACCGGTACCCTGACCGGCACGGCTGCCGAGCAGATCCGGGAAGCCCTGAAAACCTATAAAGATCAGGTGAGTGCAGCATGGCAGGCATAAAGGAGATCCGCACCCGCATTGACAGTGTGCAGCAAACGCTCAAGATCACAAACGCGATGTACCTGATCTCGTCCTCCAAGCTGCGCAAGGCAAGGCAGCAGCTGAACAATGTGCAGCCGTATTTTCTCAAGATCAGCTCCACGATTGCCGATATTCTGCACCATTCCCCTGAAATCGAGCATATTTATTTCGACAAGCGGCCCGAGGTCAAGCGCCGCAAATCCGGCTACATCGTTATCACGGGCGACAAGGGACTGGCCGGTGCGTACAATCACAACGTGCTGCGTCTGGCCGAGAAGCATCTTGCGCAGGAGGACGATCCAACGCTGTTCCTCATCGGTCAGATGGGCCGCGCGTACTTCGCCGAACGCGACATTCGCGTGGACGGCGAGTTCATGTTCACCGTGCAGGACCCGACGATTGCCCGTGCGCGGGACATTGCGGATATTTTCATCCGTCTGTTCCGCGAAGGTCAGCTCGACGACGTGTATGTCGTCTACACCGAAATGGTAACGCCTATGCGGCTTGAGCCGCGCGTGCAGAAGCTGCTGCCGCTCGACATTGACGCATTCCCATGGGAGCCGCGCCCGAGTGAACACGGACCGTATCATCAGATGGTGCAGTATGTGCCCTCGGCAGACCGCGTACTCGAGCATCTCGTGCCCGGCTATGTCAAGGGTGAGCTGTTCGGCGCGCTGGTCGAGTCCTTCTGTGCCGAGCAGAATGCCCGCATGACAGCAATGGACTCCGCGACCGACAACGCACGCGATATGCTCAAATCGCTGTCACTGCACTACAACCGCGCACGGCAGTCCGCCATCACGCAGGAGATCACCGAGATCGTCGGCGGCACACAGGGCAGCGCCGCGGAAACACCGCAGCCCCGCCGTCCGATTCCGACGCGGACCGTCCGCTTTCTCGCAGACGGCAGACGCGCATAGAAAGTGAGGAAATTACTATGAAACGCAAAGGTACCGTGGTACAGGTAACAGGTCCGGTTGTGGACGTTGCTTTTGACGGCGGCAGCCTGCCTGAGATAAATGAAGCGCTTACCGTTGCACCGGACGGACAGCCGCGCATGATGGAGGTCGCACAGCACATCGGCGGCGACACCGTGCGCTGCATCATGCTCTCCCCGAGTGAGGGCATCGGCCGCGGCGACGAGGTGCTGTCCACCGGCCACACGATTGAAGCGCCGGTCGGTGAAGCGACCCTTGGACGCATGTTCAACGTGCTCGGTCAGCCGATCGACGAAAAGGGCGATGTAAACGCACCGGAAAAGTGGTCCATCCACCGTGCGCCGCCGGATTTTGCACAGCAGAACCCGACGACCGAGATTCTCGAGACCGGCATCAAGGTCATCGACCTGCTCGCGCCGTATGCCAAGGGCGGCAAGATTGGTCTGTTCGGCGGCGCCGGTGTCGGCAAGACCGTACTTATTCAGGAGTTGATTCACAACATCGCCACCGAGCACGGCGGCTACTCCATCTTCACCGGTGTCGGCGAACGCACCCGCGAGGGCAACGATCTGTGGCGCGAGATGGCGGAATCCGGCGTGCTGAGCAAGACCGCGCTGGTGTTCGGACAGATGAACGAACCGCCCGGAGCGCGTATGCGCGTTGCACTGACCGGTCTGACCATGGCGGAATACTTCCGCGATGTGAAAAAGCAGAACGTGCTGCTGTTTATCGACAATATTTTCCGCTATGTACAGGCAGGCTCGGAGATTTCCGCACTGATGGGCCGCATGCCCTCGGCGGTCGGCTACCAGCCGACGCTGGCTGATGAGGTCGGTGCTCTGCAGGAGCGTATCGCCTCCACCAAGGACGGCGCAATCACGTCCGTGCAGGCGGTCTACGTTCCGGCGGATGACCTGACCGACCCGGCTCCGGCGACCACGTTTACCCACCTGGACGCCAAGACAGTCCTCTCCCGTAAGATTGTCGAGCAGGGCATCTACCCTGCCGTTGACCCGCTGGATTCCACCTCGCGTATCCTCGAGCCGGATATTGTCGGTGAGCGGCATTACAAGGTCGCACGCGGCGCACAGGAGCTGCTGCAGCGTTACCGCGAACTGCAGGACATCATCGCCATCCTCGGTATGGAGGAGCTTGGTGCAGACGACCGCCGCATTGTCGATCGTGCCCGCCGCATGCAGCAGTATTTCTCGCAGCCGTTCTCGGTTGCCGAGCAGTTTACCGGTCTGGAAGGGCGCTATGTAACGCTTGAGGACACCATCAGTGGCTTTGAAGCGCTGCTCGGCGGTGAACTTGACCAGTATCCGGAGGCTGCCTTCTCCATGGTCGGCACGGTAGACGAGGTCCACAAAAAGGCCAAGGATATGGGGGCACTCTGATGGAGAACACCTTCTATCTGGAGATCATCACGCCAGACCGGCAGTTTTACACCGGACCGGCAACCAATTTGACTATGCCTGCACTCGACGGTGAATACGGCGTGCAGCCGGGACATGAGCCGGTCGTTACCGCACTCCGTCCGGGTACGGTGCGGTTCCAGACAGACGGCACACCGCACGAGGTCGTTGTCAGCGACGGCTTCGCAGAAATTATGCCGGACTACTGCATTCTTCTGGTATCCAGCGCCGAACGTCCTGACGAAATCGACCGTGCGCGTGCCGAACGCGCCAAAGAGCGCGCGGAAGAACGGCTGCGCCAGAAGCAGAGTATTCGTGAATATCATCTCTCCAAAGCGGCTCTGGCCCGTGCTATGGCACGCCTGAAGGCTACCCGCTGACTCCCCTTTTTAATCGCCTGCTCCGATGTTGTCAGATGGAACATCGGAGCAGGCGTTTTCGCAGACGCTTACGCTGACCAGCACCTCAAAACGCAACCGACTCGAGCAGTTCATCGCTGAGTTTGCCGACAGCTGCTCCCGCATGACGGGCGAGCAGCTGCACACCCATCTTGACGAGATCGAGCAGGTGCACGGTCTGTATCTCTACCGTGTAATTTACAATCTCGGTACGATGAACCTGAGTATTTCCGCTTCGTGGTTCGCATCTGCCACATTGATCATTCTCGCGCTCCCGCTCGGACTGATCTTCGCCCGCATTATGACGGATAAGATGTTCCGTTACTGCACCTGATTTTCTGCAGACAAGCCACAACCGCTGCTGTGAGTTTTTCCTCATAGCAGCGGTTTTGTTATTCGTTTTACAGCGGCAGCGAGTCCTTGCCTGCCTGATGGATCATTTCCTCGCGACAGCGCAGCACAATGCCGTCCACCTGCTCGAGATGGTGCAGGATGTTATGCTCAAACTCCTTAAGCGGCAGCAGAACGCCCAGCTCATCGTGATTTTCCTGCAGCTTGCAGCCGGTGTCCTGACCGTAGAATACCATCGCTGTCGGGCACCTCTGCTGGATTTCATTTTTGATTTGAACCGAACGTAATGTTACAGGCGTAAGCGTTAAATTCTTCTCCGACCACTCCGAAACAAGCTCCGGGTGTACTTTTGCTAAACTGTTATTCATAGCCAAACCTCAACCTCCTTGTGCTTAGAGTATATGAAGTTTTAGCTTGATCTTGCAGTTTGCGAATATCCGGATAAATAGAAAGCCCTTTGAGAAAAGGATTTTTCCTCTCTCAAAGAGCAAGTTGACAAACTTGAAGTTTCTCACTTCTTCATCTTAGGAGCAATAAGCAGCACTACTATCACAAGAAAATATACACCATACAGTAACCAAGTCGGGAAATTATGACCTGAACGGACAAAGGTCTGCAACCCCCTGTTGACCCTCTACAGTCGCTCAACAGCGGTTAAATCGGCCTCGATTAAAAGTCTGCGATTCCTGGTTGTTTACAATCCTCTCACTGGCACACGCTTTGGCATACGCGGCATACACAGCGAAATACCGCCTGCACCTACGCTTTGTTCGCATCTGTCTTTCTTTTACTTATTCATTATACCACTTTTTCGGCGCTCTGCTACTTGAAATTTCAACTGAACCCATTCGCTCAATATTGCAAAAGGCGCTTCCCGTATGACAGATACTATATCGAGCTTTGGGGCTTTTACTAAATGCGAAACTTTCTTTCGCAACATGGTTTCACCTACACCAACCGCGTACAGTCTGTTCAGGCACTCCACAGTTATCCACAATTTCCTTAATCGTCTTAGCCATTCGACCTTTCATCACTCCAGCAATCTGCCAATATCTCGTTTAGCATACATTACACGAGCGACTGTCACCAGCTTCTTTTCTTCGTCCACCCAGTAAAACATCAAAAAATTCTGAACTAAGATTTTTCGATACTCACGCTTCAACAGGCGAATTGGTTGATACGCCGGAAGCGCATACGAAAATGTGATTACTCTTTCCGCAACGTTCACCAGCTCCATCACCAAACAATCTGCCGCATCAGGTTTTTGTAACTTCCCACTGATATAGCGCACAATCTCAACCATATCTCTCTGGGCAACAAGCAGATACTCCAGCTTATACACCCTGCTCCCCTCCAATAGCGACTTTCATCGCTTTCAATACATCTTTGGAGGAATATCGCTGATCTGTCAGCTCTGCTTCTCGCTCGGCCTCTTGCAGCTTGAAGTAAACCTCACTTTCAAATTGCAGGTTTTTAAACGCTTCCATGCTCAAAACGACCATATCACCATACCCATTTGGGGGTTAAAAGACAGGCTGAGCCGTTTCGCGCACCGTCTTAGAAATGTCCGCAAAATTATTTCGCAAATCCGATACCGGTCTAATCATATTCATACCATCAACCTCCTTGATATTATTTCAGCTCAATTATGCTAAAGTATCAATATAACCTGCAAATGCTGCGTAAATCATTATCGAGCAAATATTCCGCATACTTGTGCAAACTTTTCATCAGAATTAACTTCTTTGTTTTCCTAATCGCGTTTAATGTATTTAGTGATCGTATCGATTAATTCCTCTATGTTAATCGGCTTGGAAATATGGTCATTCATGCCTGAATCCAGGGATTCCTGAATATCATCTATAAAAGCATTTGCAGACAAAGCTATAATTGGAATCGTAACTGCATCGGACCGCTCTATACCCAAGGCTCGAATGGCTTTTGCTGCTTGGTGTCCATCCATGTTTGGCATCATAATATCCATCAAAATAAGATCGTATGTGCCTCGTGGATTATTTTTAAACAAATCCACAACTTCTTTTCCGTCTGATGCGCGTGTTACGATCATACCAGCATCTTCCAGCATTATCGTAGCAAGTTCAGCATTTAGATCATTATCCTCAGCCATAAGAACATGAATACCCGTCAAATCTCTATGCAGATGTTGTTTTTGTTCTGATGGAATAACCTGTTCTGGCAACTCCAGCGGGATCTCTACTGTGAATGTAGCACCTACACCTTTTTTGCTCTCAACAGCAATCGAACCGTCCATCATATCCACATATTTTTTTGTGATGGCCATACCAAGACCGGTTCCCTTATATTGGGTTCTGGCATTAGCATCATCTTCTTGTGAAAACGGATCGAATAATTTTTTCTGGAACTCTTCGCTCATGCCAATACCGTTATCTCGAACAACATAACGAATTATGATATGTTTCTCATCCGCTCCTGGGTAACTGCTGATATCCAAAGTAATCGCTCCGCCGTCCTTTGTGAATTTGACAGCATTGCCAAGAAGATTCACCAAAACTTCTCGGATACGCACAACATCCGCAAGGACATATGGGTTCTTTAGGTTTTCTCGATGTACTTCAAACTGAAGATCTCGATTATAAAGAAGTCCATTCATAATCGCCTGGACGTTATCTGCCAATTGATTCATGTCCACTGGCTCGGGCGAAATAGTAACTTTTCCGCTTTCAATGCGACTAAAATCCAGAACGTCATTCAACAAAGAGAGAAGATGATTCGAACTTTGTTGAACTTTCTTCAAGCTGTCATGAATATCTGAAACCATGTTCTGGTGAAGCGCAATGTTTGTAAATCCAATAATGGCATTCATCGGCGTTCTGATGTCATGGCTCATACTAAGCAGAAACGCAGATTTTGCTTTGTTGGCAGCATCTGCTTCCTCAGCGGCGTTCATTAATAGTTGTTTTTGTTTTTGCTCTTCTGCCTTGCTTTTCTGGTAAACATAATAGGTATATAGACAAATTAAAAGCAATACAGCTCCTGCGACTAAACCGCAGATGATGGAAATATGATTCGTCTTTTCAACCATTCCATAAGCTGACTGCATATCCATTTCAATGCAAAATGCGCCAATGATTTCTCCTGTTCCATCATGATTTGCGGTTACAGGATAGCAAGCCGTAAAAATCGGCCCCCATGTTGTATCAATGATATCCTGAGAGTACACATTCTCTCCAGAAATAGCCCTATTAATATACGGAACCATTTCGTCCTCAATATAATCTCCGGGGTGTCTTACATCATCCGCATCCGGGTCCAAACCGTCTACCACATAAACGAGTTTTCCTTCTTCATTTTTTTTAGCGGTGTAAATATATCGAGTAGAATTCAGTGTTCTGACTTCATTGAAATATGAAGAAATATCCTTATATAATGGATTCTTTTCATCAGATTGATCGTTGATTTGATCAAAATCTTCTTTGCCGATTCTTCCATCCACAAGTTTGTGTACTGCATCTGCACTCGCTGTGTCACGTGTGATTTCTGTTTCAAGGGCGGTCTTAGTGTAAGAACTTTGCAGAATAAATGTGTACAACGCTATTACAAAAATGATCAAAAGCCCAGCAATCACAAAGATACTGCCTGTATTCTTCAGCCTAAGGAGTTTTTTCAAATTAACTCCTTTTTTCGGTTGCTTCATGCTGCTCATTCACATCCTCTAAATCCTAATTTACCAATTTTATCATAGCATATTTTCATGCAGTCTTCAATATAGCATATGTTGTTCATGCTATCACCTCGCTCAACATTCACACATTACTTTCTAACAAAGTAATGTATCATCGTCAAGCAAAGCGCACAGATAAATTAGAATATAGCATCAATATAAAATTTGTGCAGAAAAATACACTTTCTGCGGTTTTTCTGCATCGTTTCGTTCCAGTTTATTCCTTGAATACGCTCCGCTCCAGTGTTATAATTGTGAAAATGTACAGTATATCTCATGCTGAGAAAGGAATGATATGGATATGAAAAGACGTATTTTATCCTGTTTTCTGGCATTCTGCATGATCTTCGCCCTGCTTCCGGCACCGGCGCAGGCGGTAGAAAACGCAGAAAACGCGGCGCCGACCGTCAAGGCCACCGTGCAGCACGCAGAGACCGGACAGATCACCGCGCAGATCGAGGCTTACATGACCGATCCGGCCAACAAGACCCGGACGGTCAAGCCCTGCGACATCATTTTTTTGATCGAGCAGTCAAAATTCATGAATACGCAGAATGGCTCGGCCAATTCCGGCGACGAGCGCGCGGAAATCCTGAGCGCCATAGACCGCCTGTTGGACGGGATGCCGCAGCCGACCACCGGCGGCAAGCACCGCATTGCGATCGCGGGTTACGGCCGCATCAACAACCCCGGCATCGGCGACAGCTATGATGCCGCGCTCTACCCCGGCACGCTGTCGAGCAGTAATGCCAGCCTGAACACCGGCTATTATACCAAAGACGATACCAAAGGTGTCTTTCATTCGCAGAGCGGCTGGACGGAATGCGACTTTCAAGATGACGCGTCCCTGCCGCAGCTGCCGTCGAACTATCTGACAGATGACTATGAGGATGTGTTCCTGTCGGTCAGCGACGCCAAGCAGGTCATCGACGCCAATACAATGGTGCCGTGGTACGCCGGTGCGGCGCGCATGGACGCCGGTCTGACCATCACGGAGCGGCTTGCCTCGATCGCCAAGGCGCACAAGTCAACCGGTGAGGATCGAAATCTGATCGTCTGCATCGCCGCCAGCTCGCTCCCCTACCAGAACAGCGGCACTTATCAGCAGCTGCGCCCGAACGCGGCGATCGAGGCGGCGAACATGCTCAAGGAAACCTATGACGCGACCATTTTCGGTCTGGGCGATTTCCACCAGCTGAACCTGGAAAGCAGTAATCCTCTGCACGACGTCGACAAGCAGCGGGACAACTTCAACTCCACCATGGCGTCCATCTGCGGCAATGCGTCTACAACAAACGGCGCGGACTATTTCAAAGGACTCAGTCAGGTGAACAACATCAACGATGCGCTCAAAGAGCTGATAACCCAAATCGACGCCAATGTCGGCGAGGGCACAGCCGAGAAGCTGAGCATTCGTGTGAACAGCTTCACCGATGGCGCGGGCGAGCCATACAGCTGGAATCAGCTGAAGGACGTCGACCATATCCTGTCCGCCAAGGTCGCGTCGGTGGATTATTACCACTTCACCGGCTATGACGACAACAGCGGAACGCCGCAGTTCAAGTCGACGCCCTACCGCCATACCGAACAGAACCTTGCGGCCATCGACGACAACAACAACAACGACGACGACAACGACGACGCCATCCAGACCTCTCTGAACATTCTGCCGATTCCGCCGCAGGCGCCGGCGGGCGAGATCAGGGGCGCGAATTACGGCGAGAAGGTCGTCATCACCATCACCGGCCCGATCTGCATCAGCTATCAATGGGTCAAGCCCTTGACGCCGGACTTTAATCCGCCCAAGCCAGAGTACGTCGCGCGCGCAACGACGTACAAGCCTGCCTCGCCGCTGCAGAACGCAGTGGACGGGAAGGACCTGAACCTGAAATTTGATGGCTGGTACAAGGATGAGGAATGCACGCAGCCGTTTGTGGATGGTACTGTTCTGAATACGGATACGGTTCTTTACGGTCTCTGGGAGGCGGAGCACGGCAAACTGTCCGTTGCCAAGACCGTAGCCGGAAACAACGGAGATACCTCAAAGGCGTTCAACTTCACCGTGACGCTCGGTGATACCGGCATCAACGGCACATTTGGTGAAATGACTTTTGCCAATGGAGTCGCAACCTTCGTTCTGAAGCACGGTGAGAGCAAGACTGCTGTCGGCCTGCCTGCAGGAATCACCTATACCGTAACCGAGGCGGAGGCAGATAAGGACGGCTACACCACAACGTCTGTCAACGCCAGCGGCAGTATCATCAAGAATAACACCGCAGCGGCGGTCTTTACCAACACCCGAAACAGCTCCTCCTCCCATCATTCGACCCGGTACACCCTGCACTACGAGTCGAACGGCGGCACGGCTTACAAGGATGAGCGCTGTTCTTCCGGCACGAAGGTGACGCTCGACAAGACCCCGACACGCGAGAGCTATACCTTTACCGGCTGGTATGCGGACAAGGCGCTGACGCAGAAGATCACAAGCGTGACGATGAACGGCGACAAGACGGTCTACGCAGGATGGGAGGCGACCGGCGTGCCGGACAAGCTCAACGGCGATGACCATTTCGCCTATGTCATCGGCTATCCGGACGGCAAGGTACACCCGGAGGGCAATATCAGCCGCGCGGAAACGGCGACAATCTTCTTTAGACTGCTCAAAGCGGACATCCGCGACGGAAATCTGACCGCTGACAACGAATTTTCCGATGTTTCGGACGGCCAGTGGCACAACAAGGCGGTTTCCACGATGGCAAAGCTCGGTATCGTCAAGGGCCGCCGTGCGGACAGCTTTGACCCCAATGCCTCGATCACCCGTGCGGAGTTTGCGGCGATCTGTGCGCGCTTCAGCACCAGAACGGTCGAGAACAGCGGCAGCTTCTCCGATATTTCCGGTCACTGGGCGGAAAACGAGATCGAGAGAGCGGCTGCGTTCGGCTGGATTTCGGGCTATCCGGACGGCACGTTCCGCCCCGACGCCCGCATCACCCGCGCTGAGGCTATGACGATGATCAACCGCGTGCTCTGCCGTATGCCGCAGAGCGAAAGCGACCTGCTGGACAGCATGGTAACGTGGCCGGACAACAAGCCGTCCGACTGGCACTATCTCGCCGTACAGGAGGCCACGAACAGCCATGACTTCAACCGTCAGGGCGAGGTCGGCGAAAGCTGGACGAAGCTGACGAGCGTCCCCGACTGGACGCGGTATCAGTAAAAAAGTCAAAACGGCAGACATTATTGTTGTCTACCATATGTCTATGTCTTGTATGCAGAAAGCGCTCCGCATAGCAATCCAGGCCTCACCGAAAAATCCGAGCGCAAATACAGCGGTATCGGCGCTGCACTAATTGCATTTGGCATCAAGTATTCCATAGACAACGGTTGCCGAGGTGATGTTGTGTTCGATGCATAAACCGATGAACTTGCGAAGCATTACGCAGAAGACTTTGGTGCTATGCGTATTCCGATCATAACCAACGGTGGTCCGAAGCGCTTTATGCTTGCTGATGAGGCAGCTTGGCAACTTTTCTCAAAGTATCTTGTGGAGGAGGTCAACGAAGATGAAGCAAAATGATTCCATGTATATAATTGATGAATTAGCAGAGCAGGCTGGCGGATACTTTGCTATGCCTTTCCAAGACGACATGGCTTATACTGACCTGTTGTTCGACATCTGCCAGCAATTCGGCATCCGGTATTATTCTGCTACGCCTAAAGTAAAGGCATTTGTAGAGGAAGTTACTCGTGTCACTTGGGCAAAAGAACAGGAATCTTTGACAGGTATTAAGCAAGATATTCGTCCTGCCTTTTCCGCATAATCACTTATCTACACAATAAAAAATGGGTTCTGTGGCATCAACGCTCACAGAACCCATTTTTTCTTGGCGCTTAAGATAGACAAATCCTCCGGTTAACGCTTACAAATGTGCGACCAGACAATGACGATCGAATAGACGGATCCGTTTACAGGCATCAAGAATACGAGAGTATAAAAACAGACCTCTTTAACAACAGCCTGTAGCGGTTACGACGTTTTCTGCACTTTTTCAATTACGCATTCGTGTTTCTTGGTATCCTTTTCTACATTCATCTATTGACTTTACTGCACAGAACGACTACAATACAGCCATATAAGGAAGTGCATTACTATGCCGCAAACTGCTTTTCGCCCCAACCACATGCACATTGCATGGCACGATTACACATCACATGATACTACTCTACCGATCTCTGCCGCGCCCTTGCGCGAGAAGGCCTCCGTCATCGGCCGCACCGGCTTGATGCTGCTCTCATGCGGCACCGGTGCATGGCGTGTCCGCAGTTCGATGAACACGCTCGCGGAGGAGCTGGGGCTGGTCTGTGCAGCAGACATTGGCCTGACCTCAATCGAATACACCTGCTTTGACGGTGAACAGGCATTTTCGCAAACGCTCACGCTGACCAGCACAGGCGTCAACACCTCAAAGCTCAACCGACTCGAGCAGTTCGTCGCTGAGTTTACCGACATCTGCTCCCGTATGACCGGCGAGCAGCTGCACACCCACCTTGACGAAATCGAGCAGGTGCACGGACTGTATTCGCCACTGATGCTCGGCCTGGCGGCTGCCCTCGCCTGCGGTGCATTTACGTTTCTGCTCGGCGGCGGCTGGGTCGAGATGATACTCGCATTCTTTGGCGCGGGTATCGGCAACGCCGTGCGCTGCAAGCTGTCTAAGCACCATCTGACGCTTGTGCTCTGCACGACTGTTTCGGTCGCAGCAGCCTGTCTGGTGTACGCGGGCTGTCTCAAGATTGCCGAGATGACCTGCGGCATCAATGTCCAGCACGAAGCCGGCTACATCTGCTCCATGCTGTTCATCATTCCCGGATTTCCGTTCATCACCAGCGGCATCGACATGGCCAAGCTGGATATGCGGTCAGGTCTCGAACGGCTCAGCTACGCGGTAATGATCGTATTGATTGCCACGATGGCCGCATGGCTGATGGCGCTCGCGCTGCACCTCAAACCGGTAGATTTTCTGCCGCTGAACCTCAGCATGCTGCAGTATATCGTATTCCGCCTGCTCACCAGCTTCTGCGGTGTGTTCGGCTTTTCGATCATGTTCAACAGCCCGGTACCACTGGCGATGTCCGCCGCGGTTATCGGCGCAATATCCAACACGCTGCGTCTGGAGCTGGTTGACCTTGCATCTTTGCCGCCTGCGGCTGCCGCATTTTTCGCGGCCATGATCGCCGGACTGCTGGCTTCTGCGTACAAAAAGCACTCCGGTTTTCCGCGCATCGCGATTACAGTGCCGTCTATTGTGATTATGGTGCCCGGCCTGTATCTCTACCGCGCAATTTACAATCTCGGTATGATGAACCTGAGCATTTCCGCTTCGTGGTTCGCGTCTGCCACATTGATCATTTTCGCGCTTCCGCTCGGACTGATCTTCGCCCGCATTATGACGGATAAGATGTTCCGTTACTGCACCTGATTTTCTGCAGACAAGCCAAAACCGCTGCTGTGAGTTTTCCTCATAGCAGCGGTTTTGTTATGCTTTTTACAGCGGCAGCGAGTCCTTGCCAGCCTGATGGATCATCTCCTCACGACAGCGCAGCACAATGCCGTCCACCTGCTCGAGATGGTGCAGGATGTTATGTTCAAACTCCTTAAGCGGCAGCAGAACGCCCAGTTCATCGTGGCTTTTCTGCAACTTGTAGCCGGTGTCCTGACCGTAGAATACCATCGCGGTCGGACACCTCTGCTGGATTTCATTGAATGCGTCCCAGACGATGTTGTACGCCTGTGCTTCGGTCAGACCCTGCTCGACCGTATCCGGCAGCGCGTACAGCGTCAGCACGCCGCGGCGGGACGGCGAATACATCTCCCGCACCTGCATGTCTTTGGTGTACTTGTGGCGCAGATGACTGCCATCGGCCAGATAGAGCGCCGCACGCGGCACAGGCAGGTGCTGACGGTAAATATCGTGGAACTTGCGCAGCTCTCGTGCCGAGACGGCATTGCGGTATTCCTCGCGCACCTCACCGTTCGCATCGGTCAGCAGTCTGGGATTCCCGCCGTTTTTGCCATGAAAGCGATACGGAATAAGATAGGCTGTGCGCAGCAGATCGAACATCGTGTTATTGCATAGCGCAATCGTCAGCGCGGAAATATCGCGGTTCTCGTAAGCCTGCAAAAGCGCTTTCGCAAAGCTGCACTCTGCACCGCCGCCATCCTCAAACGATGCATTCTCCTGCTCCATGCAGAAGGTTTCGTACAACTGCTGCTCTGCACCCGGATTGCTCAGAATTCTGTGGAACAGTGCTTCGGCGTGTTCCTCTCTTGGAAAAAGTGATGCCATGATAATTCCTCCTTATGCACTGTCAAGAGCTTGCTTTTTGCAATACAAGCATAGCCCTGTTTATCTCGTATGTCAATCGTATTTTTCAAATTATAACGTAACCGTCAAACCTCCCGCATCTCCTGTGGCCAACTATTAGGATAGCATTCACAAAAGAGTCTATGAATATGAACCGTCGTTTTTACTGAGAAATTACTGTCTTTCTCGGGAAGCACGCTTTCAATGTCCACTTTTTCATTCTCAATATCCACTTTCGCATTTCCCATATCCACTTTTTCTTCATTCAAAAGTCCACTTAATTCTACTTCAGCTTCATCTTTCCCTCCATTCGCATCATCTCATTCTGGGCTTGCGCTTTGGTCACGTTTGCATAAACGCGCATGGTTGTTTCGGCATCTGCGTGCCCCATGATAATCTGAACTGTTTTCAAGTCTATTCCGCCCAGAATCATCCTCGTACAGAACGTATGCCGCAACATATGACATGTGATCGGGGGAAGGGGATTTTCTCTCGGCCTTCTTGTTCTGCCTCGGCGTGTTCCTCTTGATTATATTTCGCCGTAATTCTTTTAAGCTGACGGTTGATTCGATGGTTGGAGTAAACGTGACCGTACAGATCACGAAAGGCGAAATTCGTATAGCCATCAACGACAATCTGATTATCTGCATTGAAATCATTTCTTCTTTCATACAGCGCCAGCAGCGTGTCCCTCACTTCTGTCAGCATGGGGATTTCCCGCTTTCCTGTATTACTTTTCGGCACCCAAAATCAGTTATAAACGCAAAAAACGCCGCACCAGATTACTCTGATGCGGCGGTAAAACTTTTGCAAATGTGTGATTTTTGGGGCATTCTGCCGACTTCGACACGGATTGGCATACGCTTGGCACACGTTGGCACACAGCCCGGCTTTTCTGTATCATAATCATGCAGAAAACCCTGCAAACACGGCAAACTTTCGAACTTTTTAGTCCAGCGGCTTCATGGTCGGGAACAGCAGCACATCGCGGATAGATGCCGCATCGGTCAGGAACATGACCAGACGGTCGATGCCCATGCCCATGCCGCCCGTGGGAGGCATACCGTATTCCAGCGCATTGATGAAATCCTCGTCCATCATGCCGGCTTCCTCGTCGCCTGCGGCGCGCAGAGCAACCTGACGCTCGAAGCGCTCCTTCTGGTCGATCGGGTCGTTCAGCTCGGAGAATGCGTTGCACAGCTCGCGGCCGTAAATAAAGCACTCGAAGCGCTCGGTCAGACGCGGATCGGACGGCTTGCGCTTTGCCAGCGGAGAGATCTCGACCGGATAATCGGTGATAAAGGTCGGCTGCATGAGGTTTGCCTCGACGTACTCGTCGTAGCACAGCGCCATCAGGTCGCCCCAGCTCTCCTTGCCCTTTTCAATCTCGAGGCCCTTGGCCTTAACGGCCTCCAGTGCCTCTTCCGGCGACAGCGCCATAAAGTCGATGCCGGCGTACTCCTTGACAGCCTCAGCCATCGTCATGCGCTTCCAGCCCTTGGAGAAATCGATCTCCACGCCCTGATACATCACCTTGGTGCTGCCCAGGACCTTTTCGCAGACATGGATTACCATGTCCTCGGTAATATCCATCATGCCGTGGTAATCGGTGTATGCCTGATACAGCTCGATGGTGGTGAACTCCGGGTTATGACGGGTGTCCATGCCCTCGTTGCGGAAAATACGGCCGATCTCGTATACGCGCTCCAGACCGCCTACGATCAGGCGCTTGAGGTGCAGCTCGGTCGCAATACGCAGATACATATCAATGTCCAGCGCGTTGTGGTGGGTGATGAACGGACGAGCCGCCGCACCGCCCGGAATGGTGTTCAGGCACGGGGTCTCAACCTCCATAAAACCGCGGGAATCCATAAAGTTGCGGATCTCGCGCACGATAGCGGAGCGCTTCTCAAAGGTATCGCGTACCTCCGGGTTGACGATCAGGTCAACATAGCGCTGACGGTAACGCATATCGGTATCCTTCAGACCGTGCCACTTCTCCGGCAGCGGTGCAAGGTTTTTGGAGAGCAGCGTCAGCTCGGTTACGGAAACCGAAATCTCACCCTTCTGGGTACGGAATACCTCGCCCTCGATACCGATGATATCGCCGATATCGAACTTCTTGTAGCCCTTGTATACGTCCTCGCCTACGTTGTCGCGCTTGATGTAAAGCTGCAGACGACCGTAGCGGTCGCGCATATCCGAGAAGGAAGCCTTGCCCATGATGCGCTTGGACATCATGCGGCCTGCCAGACGGACGGTCTTGCCTTCCAGCTCGTCAAAATGCTCGTGAATATCGGTGGTATAGTGATCGCGCTCAAAGCGCACCTGCTGGAACGGGTCCTTGCCCGCAGCCTGCAGCTCTGCCAGCTTTTCGCGGCGAATGCGCTTCAGCTCGTGCAGTTCCTCCGCGGTCTGCTCGTGCTGATCCTGCGCCTGATGCTGTTCTGCCATATCTTCCCCATCTTTCATAAAATTTTTGACGGCAGCGCCAAACAACTCGCCTTTATCAAATTGTTTGGTGTTACCTGAAATAGTGACTTCGCTTTTAAATTGCGATAAAGGTAATTTACTTCTCGATCTTGAGGATCTCGTACTTTACAATGCCGATCGGTGCCTCGACCTCAACAACATCGCCGACCTTCTTGCCCAGCATAGCCTTGCCGAACGGAGACTCGTCAGAGATCTTGCCGTCCATCGGATCGGCCTCCTGAGAGCCGACGAAGTGGTACTCCTCTTCCTCGTCCTCCTCGAGATCCTTAACAATAAAGCGGCAGCCGGGAGAAACCTCGTCTGCAGCGTAGCTGTCGCCGGTTACAACGACTGCGTGCTTGATGATCTCCTCAAGCTCGGCAATGCGGGAATACAGCTTGCCCTGCTCGTTCTTGGCTTCATCGTACTCGGCGTTCTCGGACAGGTCGCCGAAGGAGCGTGCTTCCTTCAGCTGCTCTGCAACCTCATCCGCACGGGTAGTTTTCAGATATTCCAGTTCGTCCTTATATGCGTCCAGACTTTCCTGTGTCAGTTTAATTTCTTTTGCCATGTTTGCAAACCCTTCTTACTCAGTGTCATCGGCTTTCGAGCCGTACAGTACATTATATTATAAATTAAGCACCAATGCCATGTCAAGCGATTCGACCATTTTCTGTCCGATTTTCTGCCGGAGCGCTCGATTATCCCACAGTTTCCATCGCTTTTTGAAGCTGCGGATCGGTTTCCGACGTCAGAAAGAAAAAGTTCTGTGTCTGCTCATCGGTCAGCTTCACCTCAATGTCCGGCGCAATGCCGACATCTGCAAGGCTTTTGCCCTTGGGCGTAAAGTATTCCTCAACAGACAGATTGACCGCCGAGCCGTCGCTCAGCTGGTAGGTGCGCTGAGCGCGTCCCTTGCCGGTGGTGTGCGTGCCGACGAGCGTCGCGCGGTCGTACTCCTGCAGGGCTGCCGCGAAGAATTCCGCCGCCGAAATGCTCTGGTCGTCAATGAGCACCGCGATCGGCAGGTCGATGCAGTCCGCATCCGAGGTATAAACGGTCTCCGAGCCGTTTTTCATGCGCAGCGTCATAATGGTGCCCTCGCCGAGCAGCGGGTCGAGTGCCGCGCTCATCTCCTTGACACGGCCGCCGCCGTTGTGGCGCACATCAATGACAAGCGACTGTGCGCCGCTGTCGGTCAGCGACTGCAGCGCCGTCTTGAACTGATCGGCACAGCCGTCGTGGAAATTCTCGATGCGGATGTAGCCGATTTTATCATTCAGCATTTTGCCCCATGCCATCTTCTGCGTGACAACGGCACGCTGCATGGTCAGCTCCTTGGCGGAGCCGTCCGCCTTCTTGACCGTGACGGTCACATCGGTCCCCTCTTTGCCGGAAATCGCACTGATAACCGCGCTCGAGCCGTCCTTTTCAGTCGTCAGATCTCCCGTACCGAGAATGTAATCGCCCTTTTCGATGCCGGCCTTCGCCGCAGGCGAATCATCGTACACGAGCGTAACGCGAATACTCGTCTCGGTGCTCGTCACCGAAACGCCGATGCCGCAGCCCTTGCCCTCACCGCTCATGCGGTAGGCTTCGTAGTTTTCCGCCGGAATATACGACGACCACTTGTCTCCCAGACCGGTAATATAGCCTGCCGCAGCGTAATCCGCAACATTGTCCGCATCCAGCTCACCAACGTATTTGTCCGACACCAGCCGGTCGATCTCGCGCAGCTTTTTTCCGACCTCGTTGGTGTTCCAGCCGGTGGAAATCAGGCAGATGACTGCCGTTATCGCGCCTGCCGCGGCACACATGGTCAGCGCCATCCGCAGAGAGACCTGTCTCTCCCGCAGTTTTTTCATGGTTTGTCCTCCTCCACGAGAAAAGGGAGAGCGTTACACTCTCCCCTTTTATATGATTGCGTCAGTTGAAGTAGCTCATCGGGTTCTGCGTCGAACCGTTTACATATACCTCAAAGTGCAGATGCGGACCGGTCGAGTTGCCGGTGGAGCCTACCAGACCGATGGTCTGACCGGCGGTTACCCTCTGGCCAACCGAAACATGGATGGCAGACTGATGGCCGTAAGCCGTCATGACGCCGCCGCCATGATTGATAACGGTATAGTTGCCGTAGCCGGAAACCCAGCCTGCGGTGGTAACCGTGCCGGATGCAGCTGCTACGATCGGTGTGCCGGTCGGTGCCGGAATATCCTCGCCCTTGTGGAACTTGCGGGTACCGTAGATTGGATGTACACGCCAGCCATAGGCACTCGAATTATTGGTGTAACCCGGAAGCGGCCAGGTGAACGTGCCGCTTGTCAGCGTTGCGCTGCTCAGATTGCCCGCCGAACTGCTGCTCGACGAGGACGAGCTGCCGCCCTTCTTCTTTGCGGCCGCTGCCGCTGCTGCTGCCGCAGCAGCTTCCTTGCGGGACTGCTCTGCGATCTGGTCACTTACGGTGTCCATCTCGCTGGTGATGCGCTCGTACTCGGCCTTCTGCTCCTTCTGGTACGCCTGCAGGCTCTTCTGCAGTGCCTTCTGCTGCTCCTCGCTGGATTTCAGCTCCTCAGCCTTATACTTCAGGTTTTCCTGATACTGTACCTGCTCGTCCTGGGTAGCCTGCAGATCATCGCGCTTCTGCTGAATATCCTCCTTGGCAGCGGTGTACTCCGCTACGATCTTCTTATTATCATCCATGATCGCGGAAACAATCTCCAGACGGCTGAGAAGATCAGAGAAGTTGGACGCGTTCAGCAGAACCTCCAGATAGCTGGTCTCGCCCTGCTCATACGTCGTGCGGACAGTCTCAGAAAAACGCTCCTTCTTGCTGTCCAGCGCCTTGATCGCAGCATCCAGCTCGGTCGTCTTGACGTCGATCTGGTCCTGCAGGCGGTCGATATACGCGGTTACCGTCGTAATTTCTTCTTTGGTGAGCTTGATCTCTTTCTGCAGGGCGGCACGGGTCTTTGCAACCTCATCCACCTTGCCTGCCAGACTATCCAGCTCCGCCTTGACCGATGCCTTCTGATCCTCCAGATCGGACAGCTTGCTTTTCAGTTCCTTACTGCTCACCGCACCGGCATAAACCAGACCGGAGGCGATCATCGAGAACACCATCGCTGCAACCAGGATGCCCGCAATAATGCAGGAGATCAGGCGCACGGTTTTCTTTTTCATCATATTGAAACATTCGCTCCTTTATGCAGTCGTTATACATCCATAAACTTGCGGATACTCGTTACCGAGCCGCCGATGCCGAACAACGCGCCTGCACCGCAGTACACGCCGAGCACCCACCAGCGCAGCACATCGAACGAGAGCAGATGAAACGAGGACAGCGAAACCGTACCTGCCACGTTGTACAGCTCGGTGTACAGACCCCATTCCGCGAGGAAGGCCAGTCCGCCGGCAACCAGACCGAGCACCATGCCTTCGATGACAAACGGCCAGCGGATAAACCAGTTGGTCGCACCGACCATCTTCTGGATGGAGATCTCCTCACGGCGGGCAAACATGGCCAGCTTTACCGTATTAGAGATGATGAAGATCGAGATAACAGCCAGACCGACGATCATAGCTGCCGCGATCATGTTGAACACGCGCTGAATCTGAATCAGCTTGCGGATAACATCCTCATCCGCACGCACGCTTGCAACGCCGTCAACCGCTTCGATTTCCTTGATGGTTGCGTCCGCCTGCATGGAATCACTCAGGGTGAACACATAGCTGTTGCGCAGCGGATTGTTGTCCGCGTTGTAATCATCGAGGATGTCTGCGTCGTCGCCCAGCTCCTTGCGGTACTGCTCCAGCGCGACATCGCGATCCTCGAAGGCGATCGACGCAATGTTGTCAATCTTCTCGAACTGCGTCTGCAGCGTTTTCGCCTCACGCGTGGTAAGCGAATCGTCGATCCAGACTACGATCTGGTTGGACTGCTGCAGTCTCGTAATGTTATTCGTAATGTTGTAGGCCACCAGCGTAACCGTACCTGTCAGCAGCAGGCTTACGACCATGATCACCACGGCCGCCACGGACATGAAGCCGTGCTTGAAAATGTTGCGCAGGCCTTCCTTCCAATAGTAAGCGATTGATCTCATATCTGATAATACCCACCTGTCTGATCACTGATGACTTCACCGTTGTCGATCACAACAACGCGCTTTTCAAATTCGTCTACCAGACCCTTTTCGTGCGTTACGATCAGCACGGTCGTGCCAAGCTCGTTGATCTTTTCAAACAGGGTCATCAGCTCCAGCGAACGCGCAGGATCGAGGTTGCCGGTCGGCTCGTCCGCGATGATGAGGCGCGGGTTGTTGACCAGCGCACGCGCGATTGCGACACGCTGCTGCTCACCGCCGGAAAGATTCATCGGCTTCTCGTGCGCCTTGTCGGCCAGACCGACCAGATCGAGCACATACGGCACGCGCTGCTTGATGGCCTTGCCCTTGGCGCCGATGGCGCGCATGGCAAATGCGACGTTCTCGTAAACGGTTTTGGTGTTGATCAGGCGAAAATCCTGATAGACAACGCCCAATGTACGGCGCAGATACGGAATCTGCCGCTTTTTCATTCTGCCGATATCGTAGTTGTTGACGATAACGCGGCCTTCGCTCGGCCGAACCTCACCGGTCAGCAGCTTGATGATCGTGGTTTTACCCGAGCCGGACGCGCCGACCAGAAAGACAAATTCTCCCTCGTCTACACGCAGACTCGCCTTGTTCACCGCCCGGGTCCCGTTTTCGTAAACCACGGTGGCTTCACTCATTCGTATCACAGGCAATCCTCCTCGGTGCCAACGCAGAAGGCGTGCGAATGCCCCGGATTGGACATTTTCGCCTTCCAGCAAACAAAAAAGACAAAGGTGTAAACATATACACCTTTGTCTATTATAACAGATATCATGTTTATGCGCAAGCCGACAAACTGTGGCATTATTGCACAATTTACGTTTTTTCTGTGTAGATTTTATGAACAGACAACGATTATCTGGTACCTTCTTCGCGGCTTGCAAGGTATTTTCGAACCATGAGCGCTACCTTAAATACGATCGCGTGATCGAACTCACGCAGGTCCAGACCGGTCAGCTTTTTGATCTTCTCAAGGCGGTACACCAGCGTATTGCGGTGTACGAACAGCTTACGCGAGGTCTCGGATACGTTCAGGTTGTTCTCGAAGAACTTCTGAATCGTGAACAGCGTCTCCTGATCGAGCGAGTCGATCGAACCCTTGCGGAATACCTCGGACAGGAACATCTCGCACAGCGTGATCGGCAGCTGATAGATCAGACGGCCAATGCCCAGATTCTCGAAGCTGATGATGTTCTTCTCGGTGTCAAATACCGCACCGACCTCGATTGCGGTCGTAGCCTCCTTGAAGGACTTTGCGATATCCTTCATCTGGGAGGATACCGAGCCGATGCCGATCAGGCACTTGACCGACAGCTCGCTGAGCAGCGTCTCCTCGATAGAGTCTGCCAGCTTGATCAGATCCTTGATCTCACTGCCTGCCTTGACCTCCTTGACAACAACGATGTCCGTCTCGGAGATATGCAGCACGAAATCCTTCTGCTTGTCCGGGAACATGCCGTTTACCACGTCGATCGCAGCAACATCGGCCGGCGCCTGCTGGCGCACGAGGAATACCACGCGCGGCACATCGTTGCCGAAGTGCAGCTCGCGGGACTTGATATAAATATCGCCCGGCAGGATGTTATCCAGAATGATATTCTTTACGAAGGTAGCCTTGTCGTGCTTTTCGTCATACAGCGTCTTGATATTGTTGATCGAAACCGCAACCAGCGAGCAGATGCTGCGCGCCAGCTCGTCCTCGCCCTGTACGAATACGGCGTATTCCAGACGCGACGCACGGTCACCCGTTGTATGATAAGTATAACCGCCGAAACGAACGATCTCGCCGGCGAAGCCCAGCTCAGTGATTGCTTCCTCCCGCATTTCACCGATACGAGGCAGATCGGTACATGCTACAACCGCACCGCTTGCGTCAACAATGCCGATCGTACGATCCACCGTATCCTTCATCTGCAAAACAATCGACTGGAACAATCTCGAAGCCATTTCCATCACCTTTCCCGTCTTTTTCACGCGCCCCGGCGCCTTTCTCCGCATCCGTCCGCCGAAACGCTTACTCCTTATGGCGTTCTCACCGCTAATGGTGATTCTGCCTATGACATTCTTCACAAGAACGCCAAAAGTTCCCTATACATTTTAAGTCATTATATCACATGTCCGCGCATTTTTGTACAAAAAATTCAAAAAAATTTGTAGATTTTTTAAGTTTTTCAGGTTTACGAGGTAAGTTTTTCCAATTCTTCCTGCGTCAGTTCCCGAAATTCGCCGGGCGCGAGTGTTTTATCCAGCCAGAGACCACCCAGCCGCAGACGTTTAAGCGCCGTTACCGTGCCGCCGACTGCCGCGATCATGCGCTTGACCTGATGATATTTGCCCTCTTTAAGCGTCACACGCACGCGCAGCTCCGGTTCAGTCTCGAGGATTTCCAGCTTCGCTGGCTTGCATTCCGTGCCGTCCCGCAGGGTCATGCCCTGTTCAAAACGCAAGACTGCATCCGCTGCCAGCGCGCCGTCCACAACCGCCTCGTACTCCTTTTCGACATGGCGATTCGGACTCATCAGCGCATGGCTGAGCGCGCCGTCGTCCGTGATGAGCAGCAATCCCTCGGTGTCCTTGTCCAGCCTTCCCACCGCAAACAGGCCGCGCCGCAGCTCGTCCGGAAACAGCTCGAGCACGGTATCATGGCGCTCATCGCGGCTTGCCGTGATAACGCCCATCGGCTTGTTGAGCATGTAGTACCGCTGTGCGCGGTAGCGCTGCACGGTGCCATCCACCGCCGTCTGTGACCGGTCGGGATCGACCTTGAACGCCGGATCCTTGTGCACAGTGCCGTCCACCGAGACGCGTCCCGCACGAATGAGCGCCTGCACTTCCTTGCGGCTGCCGCAGTTCAGGTGGGACAGCAATTTGTCCAATCGCATCTGTGGCATTTTGTCCCCTCCGCCAATACATTTCTTTTATAAGGATAACACTTTTTCGCAAATTGCACAATAGCTAAATGCAAAAAAAGTGCAATCCCCCGAAAGTTACCAATAGATACCATAAACCTATGATAACTTTTTCGTTGAATTGCACAGTTATGCAGTTTCCGGAAGTCATTGCCCGCCGCTGTCAGGTCTGCGGCATATCCAGCAGGCCATGCACAAATCCATCCGTCTGTGCGGATGTGATATCCGCTGCGATCAGGCGGTTTCTGCGCACCAAAAGGTTGGCGGTCACGCCCTGCTCTCCGGTAGGATAGGCGGTCAGCGCGTAGGTGTACAGCATAGCGCGCTTGCCCTGATACGGCGTAAGATCCAGTCCCTGCGCCTGCTGGATAGCGTTGTACTGCTCATATACCTCGTCGAAGGTGTCGGGTATCTGCACCTCCTGTGTGCCGACCGGTTCACTCTCCACCGACCATCCGCATGCGGTCAGCAGCGCTACTCTGTCCTCGTTGGTTTTCAGCTTTGCACTGAGCGCTGCACCTTCAGCGCTGACCGCGGTATCCGCCTCTGCCGTTTTCGGCAGCAGCGCTGCCGCGCCGACCAGCACCAGCCCGACCGCCAGCACACCCACTACGATTTTCCTCACCGACACCTTTGCCGCAAAAACGATCATGGCATTGTCCCTCCTGCTTTTGCTTCATTCTATGCGTACAGAAGGCAAAAAAGAACGCCTCCGAGTATTTCTCGGAAGCGCAGCTTGTATCAGTCCAGATTTTTCTTCTTCAGCATCCACCATGCAAAGAAGCAGCCGACCACTGTAATGGCCAGCGGCATCCACCAGACCCAGTCGCCCGGTATCCGTCCTTCACCGATATTCATACCGAAGAAGCCGAACACAATATTCGGAATCGTCATGATGATGGTCAGGATGGTCAAAACCTTCATGATGATATTCAGATTGTTGGAAACGACGGAAGCATAAGCATCCATCGTGCCCGCCATAATGTTGGAATAGATATTCGCCATCTCGATGGCCTGACGGACCTCGATCAGCGCGTCCTCCAGAATGTCGCGATCGTCCTCGTACAGCTTGAGCACGCGGCCGCGCAGCACCTTTTCCATCGTAACCTCGTTGCCCTTGAGGGACGAGGAGAAGTAAACCAGCGATTTACTCAGTCCGAGCAGCTGGATGAGCTCCTCATTTTTGAGGGAGTCGTACAGGCGCTTCTCGATGCGGGTAAAGTCGCGCTCGATCATACGCAGGTTTTTCAGGAACCGGCCCGCGATGCGGAGCAGAATCTGGAACACAAAGCGCGTCTTGAGTGAGGTATGCACGCCCTTTACCGCGCCTTCCGCGATGGAGCGCAGGATGATGCTGTCCTCCAGACAAACCGTGATGACCGCATTCTGCGCCACGACAATACCCATAGGAATGGTGGTAAACATCTGTCCGCCGTCCTCGACCGAACTTTTCTCCACCATCGGGATATCGACGATCATGAGAAGCTGCTCGTCCTCGGTATCGACACGCGAGCTTTCCTCCGGGTCGAGCGCCGCGCGAACAAACTCTTCCTCAACCTGAGCCGCCTGCGCGATCTGCTCCAGCTCGTCCGAGCTGGGATGCACCATGTTGACCCAGCAGCCCTCGGTGAACTCGCTCACTTCTGTGATGCGGCCGTCCACCGTTTTGAAAAATTCAACCATATTATACCGCCTTTCAGCAGCGGCACTCCTCGAAAATGCCACCGCGAGTAATATTCATCTGTCTACTTCCAGGGTCCGTACTCACGGTGATCACTCTCCTTTAATATGGATTTCATTTAAAATTAACCTTCCCATACCTGACAAAACAGCCCTGTTACGGGCTGTTTTGAATAGCTATCGGTTAGATTATCGGTTGTCCTTATCGAAGATGCGCATCAGAACATCAAATGCAGCATCGTCAGAGCCAACATCGGACGACGGCTTGGAAGCGGATGCGCGAGCCGGCTTCTTGTCAGCCGCTGCGGTAGCAGCCTCGGTGAACAGGCCGGTAGAGCCGGAATCCTTGTCCTTATTGCCGTCCATGCTCATTTTTGCGGAGTTCGGAACATTGTCGAAACCGGTTGCGATTACAACAACGCGGATCTCGTCGTCCATGTTCTCGTCGATGAATGCACCGAAGATGATGTGTGCATCCGGATGAGCCGCCTGCTGAACCATGGTAGCCGCAGTCTCAACTTCATCGAGGCCGATATCGTCAGAGCCGATAACGGAAACGATAACGCCGTGAGCCATGTCGATGGAGGTCTCGAGCAGCGGGCTGGAAATTGCCTCGCGTGCAGCCTCTGCAGCCTTGTCCTTGCCTGCAGCGGAGCCGGTGCCGATGTGAGCGAAGCCTGCGTCCTTCATGACGGAGGTAACGTCCGCGAAGTCCAGGTTGATGAAGCCCGGAACGGTGATCAGCTCGGAAATATTCTTAACTGCCTGACGCAGAACGCCGTCAGCGATCTCGAATGCGTTCTTGAAGGTGATCTTCTGCTCGGATACATACTTCAGACGCTCGTTCGGGATGATAACGAGGGAGTCTACGTTCTTGTTCAGCTCTTCGATGCCGCTCAGCGCCTGCTCGAGACGCTTCTTGCCCTCGAATGCGAACGGACGGGTAACAACGCCGACCGTCAGGATGCCCAGCTCACGAGCGATCTGTGCAACAACCGGAGCTGCGCCGGTGCCGGTGCCGCCGCCCATGCCGGCGGTGATAAATACCATATTGGTGTTAGCGAGAGCCGCTGCGATCTGATCCTTGCTCTCCTCAGCAGCCTTGCGGCCGATCTCCGGATTTGCGCCTGCGCCCTGACCCTTGGTCAGCTTCTCGCCGATCTGGATCTTCGTGGTGGCCTGCGAATAATTCAGAGCCTGCATATCCGTGTTGATGGAAACGAACTCAACACCCTGTACACCGTTCTCGACCATGCGGTTTACAGCGTTGCCGCCGCCGCCGCCGACACCGATGACCTTAATGTTTACTACGTTATCCAAGCCCTGTTCAAACTCAAAACCCATTGTCGTTGTCCTCCGTTTTATGATAAAGAATCGTTCTTTGATTATCAATTACCGCGTTTGAGGGCACTTCGCCCCTATTGTTTTAATTTTACCTCGATTTATTCTATTTTGCAACAGGAATTAGCGAATTCCTCAAAAAAAACTTAATCTTTTCCGTGTCTTTCCCGCAAACCGGCGGGCGATACGGAAAAAGGCTGTATTTTTTCGCGTTTTTCCCTGTGTTTTCGGTTATTTTCGCCAGTAGAAGCAGAAAAAACTCAGCCTTCGCCATCGTAGCTGTCGTCATAATAGCTGTCATCGTAATACGATTCGTCGTACGAATCATCGTAGCTGCTGTCATCGTAGGATTCGTCATAGGACGAATCGTCCGAGTAATCCGAATCATCGGAATAATCCGAGTTATCCGAACTGTCCGAGCTGTCGCTGCTCGAATCGGTCGAGTCATCGCCGTTCGTATTGTCAGTCGTACCGACTTCGCCGTCCGGATTGTCGGTCGTACCGACTTCACCGTCCGGATTGGTGTACGCCGGCGAGGTCACCGGATTGTCACCTGCCTGATCGGTACCGGAGCGTGCTACATCCTCCGCCGTCTCCGGCACAAAGTGCAGACGGTTCTGTGCATCCCAGTACAGCCGCCCGATATCCGATGCCGAAAGGCGATCGCTGATAACGGTCTGTGCAAACCGAAGACGGTACGTCAGATCGTCCAGTGAGCCTGCGCGGATGTCGAACCGCTTGTCATAGCCGATGCGCACATCGGTCAGGTCGTTCAGATTGAGGAAGCTCATCTTTTCGAGCAGCCCGGCGGCATCCATGTTCTCCAGCACGTTCAGCATAGCGTCAACGTGTGCATCCGTGCCGGTAGCAAGGAAATCCCCAATCTGCGCATTCAGCGTAACGCCGAGCACGATCGGCAGACCGCCGTCCGCGGCGTTGTTCTCGAGCACCTTGCCGCCCGCACTGATATAAGTGAACGTGTTATCCTCATTCCTCACGGCAGCCGCCGCTGAGCACTCGGTGACAGTCAGCACCAGTCCATCCGGCAGCTTGCGGCGCAGCTGTGCGCTTTCCAGATACGGGAAGCTGTGCATCAGATCGGACAATACGCGGTTTTTGTTCCACAGATAGAGATTATCGCCCTTTTGAACATCCATACCGGCGATCAGCTCCTCCGAGCCGTACTGCTCGGCACCTTCCACCGAAATGGTCTTAACTCTGAAGAACACGGTCATCGCCACCACGGCAGCCGCCAGCACAATGCCGGTCAGCAGCACGCGTCCCAGCACACGAAAGATTTTCCTGCCGCGGCGCTGCTGCTCCATCTGGTCGGGCGTGTGCTTTTTTCGCCTTCTGCGTCTCATCACAGCATCCCTTCTTTGTTACTTCTTGCCATGGTTTTCGATTGCCCAGAGGATCTCCTGATAGATCTTCTCGCTTGCATCGTGCGCCGCCAGCTTTGTCGCGTCATGCCCCATCCGGTGCAGACGGTCGCGGTCGCTCAGCAGATCCTGAATCTCGTCGTACAGCACCTGCGGATTGGCGTCCTTCTCGAGCAGAACACGGCAGCCGCCCTCCTTTTCGAGGGCGCGCGCATTCTTCTCCTGGTGATTCTCCGCCACATACGGAGACGGCACCAGCAGTGCCGGACGGCCGAGCATGCACAGCTCACCGAGGGTAGCCGCACCTGCGCGGCACACGATCAGGTCAGCCGCCGCCATGCGGTCTGCCATGTCGTAGATGTACTCGGTCACTTCGATGTTCGGGTGCGCGTCAAAGTCGGCGCCCTGCTCCTTCGCCATCCTGGGCAGCCACTCACGGGCCGCCGCACCGGTTGCGTGAACATGGTGATAAGGCACGCCGTTTTTGCATTCGAGCGCCAGCTCACCCGCCATGTGCTCATTCATGTACTTTGCACCCATCGAGCCCCAGAAGGATACGACCAGCTGGTCATCATCGGTCAGGCCGAACTTCTCGCGTGCCTTTACGCGGTCCGCCGCCAGAATCTCACCGCGCACCGGCGCACCGGTCAGAATGATCTTATCTCCGCCGCCGAGCAGCTCCTTTGCCTGTTCAAAGCAAACGAGTACGCGGTCCGCGTCCTTTGCGAGCATCTGCGTTACCTTGCCGGGCAGCGCGTTGACCTCGAGCAGCACGGTCGGAATGCCGAGCTGCTGTGCCGCGCGTACCACCGCGAACGACGCATAGCCGCCGCAGCCGATCACGCAGTCCGGCTTGGCCTGCTTCAGCAGCTTTTTCGCCTTGCTGACCGCCGAGACAGCCAGCTTTGCCGCCTTCAGATTGTGCAGAATGCCCTTCGGACTCATCGAACGCGACATGCCGATGATCTCAATGGTGTCCAGCGGATATCCCTCGCGCGGGACCAGCTTATTTTCAATGCCGCGTGCCGAACCAGCAAAACGCACCGTCGTCTGCGGCTGCTTTTTTTCAAAATAGCGTGCAATGGCAAGACCCGGTGTAACGTGACCGCCCGTGCCGCCTCCCGTAATGTACAGTTTCAAAACTGAGTTCCCCTCTCCTGTTTGTTACTTTTCAAATGCAAGGTAGGATCACATGGTCCGGCAAATCCTGTTTACCGGATCATGTGGTACTGCCTGACAGTTTGCTGTCGCGAAACTACCGTTTCGCCGACAAGCAGGAACGGACCGCAGGCCGTTCCTAAGTCGTCCGAAAGTTCCCATACGGAAACTTTCTCCCTCCCAAAGTCAAAAAATCCTGCGCTATCCTTGCGCGGCTTCTCGGCCGCGCTGCGCCGATACATGCTCCCGCTTTTTTGGCATTTGCTATGCAAATGCTATTAAATACGCGCTATTGCGCGAAAAGAGCCAAATTGTTATTTTCTGCTTTTGAACAAACCGAAGGCTGTTTGTATGCTGCAAACAGCCTTGAGGCAACACCACACAATTAAACTGCGGCGCTTTACGGAAATTTTGCGTCCTGATGTCGTTGCATTTTTTTGCAATACATCAAGTATTGCTGCAAAACCGCGCCTAATCAGCACGCAAAATTTACTCGCAAATCGCTCTTGTTCAATTATGTGGTATTGCCTCCATCGGCATAACTTAATCCTGATTTCTTCCGTCAATCCGCATATACCGCGATATATTGAGCAGGATGCCCATCTCGCCGAGCTGCAGCAACAGCGCTGTGCCGCCATAGCTGAAAAACGGCAGAGCCGCACCGGTTACCGGCATGATGCCGGTGACAACGAACAGGTTCATCAGCGTCTGGATAGCCAGCTTGGCGGTGATGCCGGTCGCCAGAAGACTGCCGAATTTATCCGGTGCATAGCGCGCCACGCGGAATCCGCGGTAAATGAGGTACGCGAACAGCAGAATGACCAGCAGAGCGCCGATCAGACCCATCTCCTCGCACCAGGTGGCAAAGATAAAGTCGTTATGCGGCTCCGGCAGGTACAGCTGCTTCTGCAGGCCGTTGCCGAGTCCGCGGCCGAGCAGACCGCCCGAGCCGATGGCGATCTGGCTCATCGAGCCTTGCAGACCTTTGTCCGCCATATCCGAAAACGGATTGAGCCAGACTTCAAAACGTGTTCGTACATGCGGAAACGCAATGTAGAACGCTGCAACCGCGCCTGCACCCAGTCCCAGAATCGGCGCAAAGTACCACAGGCGCATGCCGCCTGCCAGCAGGATGATAACGCCGATACCACAGATGATTACCATCGCCGAGGTATGCGGCTCCAGGTACAGCAGACCGATGTACATCGCCAGCAGCAGACCGTACGGCTGCACCATGGTCTTGACGCTGCGCACGCTCTTCGGGTCACGCGCCACCCAGTAGGAAAAGCAGATGATGACCGTCAGCTTTGCGATCTCGGACGGCTGAAAGCCGAACAGCCAGCGGCGTGCATTATTGATCGATGTGCCGATGCCCGGTATCGCAACCAGAATCAGCAGCGCGACCGATATCCACATGATGATGTTGTGAATGCCCGCGTACATGCGGTACGGAAACTTGGAAAGTGCAATCATAGCCGCAAGACCGATCGCGGCGAAAATGCCCTGACGCATGATAAAGTATGTCGCACTGCCCTTGTAGAACATCGCGTTGGTATAGCTTGCCGAGAACAGCGCGATCAGACCGGTGATCAGCAGCAGCAGCACCGAGAAGAACACACCGGTATCCCAGATGTGCGCCTTCATGCTGCGCATGCGTCTGCGCTTCGGCTTTGCGGTGCCGGTACGGTAACGCTCCTGCGGCACCGGCTCCCGCGAAGGACGCGCCGGTTTGCCGCTCGGCGCATTCCGCGGCATGGGACGGCGCGACGCCGGCCGGTACTGCGGATTCGTCTTTCCAGTTGTCGAAGCCATAGGGTTACCTCCGAATTACGAATTAAAACAGCGGTGCGAGTGCCACATGGTATGCCAGCAGGCACAGCACAACCGTGATGCCGGTGAATACCAGCACGATTTTCTTCTCGCCCCAGCCGCACATTTCAAAGTGGTGGTGGATCGGCGCCATCTTGAACAGGCGCTTGCCGTGGGTCGCCTTGAAGTAGGTGACCTGCAGGATAACAGACAGCGTTTCGATGATGTAAATCAGGCCGACCAGCAGCAGGATGAGCGGCATTTCACACGCAAATGCCAGACCCGCAACCGCACCGCCGAGGAACAGCGAGCCGGTATCGCCCATGAACACCTTAGCCGGGTTGAAGTTATAGCGCAGGAAGCCCAGCAGCGCACCCGCGAGTGCCGCCGAAAAGATCACAACGCCCATGTCTCCGCGGCGGAAGCCGACGAACACGAAGAAGATGGCAACCGGCAGCGTAACGCTTGCCGCCAGACCGTCGATGCCGTCGGTCAGATTGACGGCGTTGTCCGCGCCGACGATAACGAACGCCGCGAACACGATATACAGCGGCCACGGCCAGCTGAACGAAATGCCTGTGAACGGAATCCACAGCTGCGGCAGACCGCTCGACCCCAGGAACAGTACGAGGATGAACACGCCGGCAACCAGAATCTGGAGCACCAGCTTCTGCTTCGGGGTCAGACCCGCGTTTTCCTTTTTCTTGATCTTGGCGTAGTCATCGACCAGACCGACCGCACCGTAGGCCACGGCAAGGCCGAGCACCGCCAGCGACGAGACCGAAATCTCACCCATCACGATATTGCCGATAATGACTGCCGCCGCGATACCGATAATGAACATAAAGCCGCCCATTGTCGGGATATTCTGTTTGTTCATGTGCCATTTCGGTCCGATTTCGAGAATCTTCTGACCGAATTTCATTTTTCGCAGATAGTTGATGACCGCCGGACCGATAGCCAGCGTAATCACCAGTGCGATCGCGAAAACAAGCACAGCCTGTTTCATGCTTCAACTTCCTCCCCTAAAAACATTGCAAGTGCGCGTTCCATGCGCATGCCGCGGCTGCCCTTGAACAGCAGCGCGTCTCCTTTTTTCGCGTCCTCGCGCAGTGCCGCGACAAGTGCGGTCTGATCGTCGAACGCATACGCATGCTCCATGCCCTTCTCCTTGGCACCGGCTACCATGGCCGCTGCATCCGGACCGTAGGCGTACAGGGCGTCCGCGTACTGCGCCGCCGCACGACCGGCACGGCGATGACCTTCCTCGGCGTAATCGCCAAGCTCGAGCATCGAGCCGAGAACCGCAAACCGGCGTCCGTTCCCGGCCATGCCGCCGAGCACGGACAGCGTAGCCTCCATCGCATCCGGACTTGCGTTGTAGCAGTCCGCATAGATTTGGTAGCCATCCTGCTCATAGATGTTCTGGCGCATGCCGCTCGCCTGATAGCTGACAAGTCCCTGCGCGATCAGCTCGGGTGTTTCACCGAGCAGCAGACCGACGGCTGCCGCCGCCAGTGCATTGAGCACGTTATGCTTGCCCGGAATACTCAGCTTCGCGGTGAATTTCTCTCCGACCGGCAGGTACGCCGCGGCAAGACCGTTATTTACTATATCAAATGTACCGTCGCTGTGCAAGTCCGCAGTAAGGTCGCAGGCGGAATTTTTGATGCCATAAGTTACCACCTTGCAGCCGAGGCTCTCGCGTTTGTCCCACAGAAGCGGCTCATCGCCGCAGAGAACAGCCGCGCCGCCCTCCTGCAGACCCTCGAGAATCTCCAGTTTGGCCTTGCAGATGCCCTCACGCGAGCCGAGAAACTCGATATGCGAGGTGCCGATGTTGGTGATAACCGCCAGATTCGGCTTGGCAGCCGCCGTCATGCGGGAAAGCTCACCGAAATGGTTCATGCCCATCTCTGCTACCAGCACTTCGGTATCCCTGGTCATACGCATGAGCGTCAGCGGCAGACCGATCTCATTGTTCAGGTTGCCTTCTGTCTTCTGTGCGCGGAAGCCCTGCGAGAGAACGGCATACAGCAGCTCCTTGGTGGTGGTCTTGCCGACCGACCCTGTTACGCCGACGACCTTGCCGCCGCACATCGTGCGGTAGCCGCCCGCGAGGTCGAGCAGCGCCTGCGAGGTGTTCTCAACGTACAGCGCCGGCACCGGATATTCCTCGTTTTCTCGATGGCTCATCACGGCGGCCGCGCCGTTCTCGATCGCCTTGCCGATGAAATCGTGCGCGTCAAACCGCTCGCCCTTGATCGGCAGGAACAGCGCCTCCGGCGGGATCTGCCGCGAATCGGTCGTGACCGCCGTCAGAGCCGCCTCACCCTTCGCTTCGCCGTGTGTCCATGCCGCCGCCTGCGCTAATGTAAATCGTTCCATGCCGTTTCCCCCAATAATTATCAAATCTCGCCGCTGCTTGCAGCGGCTTACATTAAGACAGGTTTTCCTTTCGGAAAACCGTGTCTTTGTTCCCGTCCGCAGACGACCATGTGCTTGCACATGGTATTCAATTAGAAATTGCCTGCAATTTCATAAAAACCGGGAGCATGTATCGCGCAGCGCGGCAACAAAGCCGCGCAAGGATAACGCTTGGTTTTTATTCCCCGACCCAGCCGCCTTGGGGCGCAGCGCGGCAGCAAAGCCGCGCAAGGATAGCGCCGAGCGTCATTCGGGTTTCGGAGAACGGTTTCCTTAGGAACCGTTCTCCGTAGATAGGGGACTTTTGAAGTCCCCTATTACGCGAAATATTCCGCTACAATCTCGCGTTCATCCATGTGGTGCTTAACGTGGTTTACTTCCTGATAGGTCTCATGTCCCTTGCCCATCAGCACAATGATATCGTCCTTCTGTGCGTGTGCAAGTGCCCAGTGGATCGCCTCCGGACGATCGACAATGACCTGCATCGGCGTATCCGAATCCTTCATGCCCTCGAGAATGTCATCGATGATGGCCTTCGGCTCCTCGGTGCGCGGATTATCGCTCGTTACAACGCAGAAATCCGCGAGGTCAGCCGCAATGCGACCCATCTTCGGGCGCTTGGTGCGGTCACGGTCGCCGCCGCAGCCGAACAGAGCAACAACACGGCCCTTTGCAAAGCCGCGAACGGCCTTGAGCACGTTCTCCACGCCGTCCGGCGAGTGTGCGTAGTCGATAAGCACGGTGTAATCCGTATCGGTCGGCACGACCTCAACACGGCCCTTGACGCCGGTTGCAGTTGCCATGGACTTCGCCGCATCCGCAAGCGGCATGCCGAGCTGCAGCACGATACCGAGCGCGGTCAGTGCATTCTCGACCGAGAAATGACCCGGAATCGGCAGCTTGACATCTGCCTTTTCGCCCTGATACTGTGCGGTGAACTCCACGCCGTCCGCGTGCAGCTGCAGGTCGGTCGCTTCGAGATCGGCCTCCGGCTTGCCGCAGGAGAACGTCATGCACGGGCACTTTGCGTCCGCGAGCATCTTCTCTGCCGCAGCATCATCCAGATTGATAACGCCCTTCTTGCTGATGGAGAACAGCAGCGCCTTTGCCTTGCGGTACTCCTCCATGGTCTTGTGGAAATCGAGGTGATCCTGCGTCAGATTGGTGAACGCGCCTACCGCAAACGGAATGCCGTGTACGCGGTCAAGCACCAGGGAGTGCGAGGAAACCTCCATGATCACATGCGTGCAGCCTGCGTCTCTCATGCGGGCAAACAGTGCGTGCAGCTCGTAGGATTCCGGCGTGGTGCGCTCGGTTTCGATCACTTCATCACCGATGAGGTTCTGGTTGGTGCCGATCAGACCCACCTTGTGGCCTGCGTCCTCAAGCATGTGCTTGACGAGGTAGGTCGTGGTGGTCTTGCCGTTGGTGCCGGTCACACCGAGCATGACCATGCTCTCTGCCGGATGACCGAAGCGGTTTGCCGCAATCTCAGCCAGCGCGATGCGGGAATTCTCCACAACGACTGCGGGGACGCCCTCCGGCGCCTCCTCGCAGACAACGGCTGCCGCGCCCTGCTCCATCGCCTTGGCGATGTACTTGTGGCCGTCGGTCGCGTAGCCGCGGATGGCTACAAACAGGTCGCCCGGCTGTACCGCGCGGGAGTCGTAACGCACTTCCTTGATGTCAATATCCTGCGCAGCAGTGCTGTTTTTCACTGCTACATTCTTCAAAAGTTCCTGTAATTTCATAATTTCCTCCTATCGGTCGTTGACCGTCGTTGTATCGGAAAATTCTACCGTGACAACCGCACCGAGGCTTACCTTGGTACCGGCCTCCGGACTCTGCTTAGTCGCGGTAGTATCGCCTGTGATCTGCGCGGACGAAACACCCTTCTGCTTGAGGTACAGACCGTACTCCTCCAGCGTATCGCGGCACTCATCCGGCGACATGCCGGACAGATCGGGCACTTCCACGGCCTCAGTCGGCTTTTCCTCGCCCATGTAGACGATAACCTTGCCGCTGGCCGCAATGCGCATGCCTGCATTCGGCACCTGATCGGTGACGGTATCGCCGTCGCCCTTGATGATGCAGTCAAAGCCTGCGTCGGACAGCGTGGAAATCGCATCGTCGCGCGTCTTGCCGGATACACTCGGTACGGTCAGCTCGCGGCGGTCGCTCTCGCTGTCGTCATAGACCGGCGTAATGCCGATATACGGCAGCACATCCTCCATGATGCGGCCGACAACCGGAGCGGCGATCGTACCGCCGGCATGCGTTGCGGATTCCGGCAGGTCGTTGATGGCGACCAGAACCGCGATCTGCGGGTCGTCCATCGGCGCTACGCCGATGAAGGAGGCCGTGTAGCGGTCCTCGGTATCGAGCACCTTGCCGTCACTGTCGTACTCGGGCAGGATCTCGGACGTTGCGGTCTTGCCGCCGATGCGGTAGCCCGAAACATAGGCATTCTTGCCGGTGCCGTTGGCTACGACCTGCTCCATCGCCTCGCGCATATATGCGGAGGTGTCCTCGGAAACGACCTGACGGACGATTTCGGTTTCGTTGGTGGACTTGACCGAGCCGTCGCCGTTCAAGACTTCCTTGACGACATACGGCTTTTTCAGCTTGCCGTCGTCCACGATGGCGCAGACCATGTTGATCATCTGGATCGGCGTTACCGTGAAGCGCTGGCCGAACGATGCCGTCGCCAGTGCGACCTCGTTCCAGTCGCTGACCACATCGGTCTGGTGGAACTGGCCCTTGCCCTCGCCGGGCAGGTCGATGCCGGTCTTTTCGGTCAGGCCGAACGCCTTGTAAAAGTCATAGAAACGCTCCATGCCCACGCTCTGCGCAATCTGCATCATCGCTACGTTGCAGGAATTCATCAGGGCTTCGGTCAGCGTCTGCATGCCGTGGCCGCTTGTGTTTGCACACTTGATCTCCCAGTTCTCCACCTGCAGGGAGCCGCCGCAGTAGTAGGTATCCTCGGCATGGGTAGCACCCAGATCATACGCGGTGGAGACCGTCATCAGCTTGAAGGTGGAGCCCGGCTCGTAGTTATCCGCGATAACCGGATTGCGCCAGGTTTTCATCAGGATATTCACGCGGGCGCTGCCCAGCGCATCTACCAGATCGGAATTGTCATGAATCGCCTCCGGCAGATTGTCCAGACCGCCTTCCGTATACCATGCATCCGGAATTTCGACCTTGACGTTCTCTTCCTTGAGGATTTTCGCAACATTTTTCTTGAGTTCGTTGATATACTTTTCGCTCGTCAGCTTGTAGGCATCGTTCGGATCAAAGTCCGGCAGGTTGGCCATTGCCAGTACCTCACCGGTCTTGACGTTCATAACGATGCCGGAAACGCCGTCTCGCGCCTCCGGATTGTCGGCAAGTGCGGTCTCGAGGTGCTTTTCCAGATAGTTCTGGATATCGCTGTCGATGGTCAGCACAAGAGAGTTGCCGTCGGTCGCCGGAATGTACTGCTGGGTTTCCGGCATAATGTCCTTATTCTGTGCATTCTGCACGCGGACCAGTCGTCCGGCGGTGCCGGCCAGTTCATCGTTGTACTCGGATTCCAGACCGTATGCGCCGTTGTTGTCGCTGCCGACGTATCCCAGCACCGCAGACAGGAAGGCGCCATGCTGATAGTACCGCTTGGTATCCGGCTCGGAGTAGACGCCGGTGCAGTCTGCCGCTTCGAGCTTCTCATCCAATTCCTTGGATACGTCCTTATCGACCTTCTGCGCGATAATTTCGTACTGCGAGTTCGTCTTCTGGATCTTTTCCATCACGGTATCGTAATCAACAGCCAGCGTTTCGGACAGGATGGTCGCAAGCGTCTGCTGCTGACTTTCCGCCGTGATGCCCTTCTTGACCTTGCTCTCGTCCACAACGGCCTTCGGATCGACCGTAATGCGCTCTACGGCGGCGGATTCAGCCAGAACCTGCATATTCGCGTCGTAGATCTTGCCGCGGTTGGGCGTGATGAACGTGTCGCGCGTCTGAAGCGCCGTCGCCTGCTGCACATAGAAATCGTGATTGAATACCTGCATATACAGCAGCCGCACGCCTACCAGCCCGAAACCGATCAGTGCAAACAGCACGGTCAGCCCGCGGATACGCGTGCGCATTTGATGGTTGGGTCCCTTAACTGCCATTTAGTCAGCCTCCATATTGTTCCTGAAAAAGCGTAAGGAGTCAGAAGTTATCCACCTCTCACTCCCCTGTACGCATTGTATTCAACTGCTTATCGGATATATTCCACAAGTGCGGAAAAGCGCGCTGCCAGTGCGCTCCACAGACCGCGCAGCGTCATGCTGTCGTCTGCAACGGTGACAAGATCCGGATTGGTCAGCTCCACATATTCGATCTGCGAATTGTCCAGCTTTATCATTCCGAGCGTGTCCGTGGCGTACTGCTCTACCTCATCCATGTTCATGCTGTTCATCTGCTTGGTCGTCAGAGAAACATTCTCCGACTGCAGCTCGCTGAGCAGGTCGCTCTGCTCACTCGCTTCTGCGGTAAGCTGGGTCAGCTGCATCTGGCAGAACAGGATAAACGCCGCCGTGATTGCCACCAGAAAAATGCACGGGTACACGCCCTGCATCACAGCAGGCTTGCGGCGGTGCTTCTTTTTCTTGACCGGTGCTGCCGCTACCTGCAGATGGCGTTTCGGCTGTACCTCGCGCTGTGCAGGAACCTGATCTTCATATTTTCTTGCCGCGTTGTTCCTGCCAGAAGCCATCTTGCGCTTTCCTTTCTTTTGAATTTGCTTTTTCGGTTTAGATTTTTTCACAAACCCGGAGCTTCGCGCTTCGGGCGCGCGGATTCTCCTCAATTTCCCTTTCGTCCGGCAGAATCGGCTTGCGCGGCGTCAGCCGAACCTTCGGCTTTTTGCCGCAGATGCATACCGGAAAGTCCTTCGGACAGGTGCAGCCCTGTGCCGCCTGCTGAAAAGCCGCCTTGACGATGCGGTCCTCCAGGCTGTGGAAGGTGATGACCGCCAGTCTGCCGCCCGGATTGAGACAGTCGATGGCTTTTTCCATCGCTTCCCGCACGGCACCCAGCTCATCGTTTACCGCAATGCGGATCGCCTGAAAGCTGCGCTTCGCCGGATGCTGCTTTTCGCGCAGTGCTTTCGCGGGCATGGCGCCCTTGATCACACGGACAAGCTCCAGCGTGGTCTCAATCGGCTTGTCTGCGCGTTCGCGCTCGATCGCCGCTGCGATCAGCGGTGCGTAGCGCTCCTCGCCGTACTCAAACAGAATGCGGCGGATCTCCTCGCGGCTCCAGCCGTTTACCACATCATACGCGGTCAGCTTCTGCTGCCGGTCCATGCGCATATCGAGCGGCGCATCCTGCATATAGGAAAAACCACGCTCGGCATGGTCCAGCTGCGGAGAGGAAACGCCGAGGTCGAACAGAATGCCATCCGCACCTGCAAGTCCCTGCCCTTCGAGCACCTTGTCGATATCGCGGAAGTCGCTCTTGACCGGTGTGACACGCTGCCATACATCCTTGAGGCGGTCCTTCGCGTTTTCGAGTGCTTCGTCATCTCTGTCAATACAAATCAAACGGCCGGTATCATGCAAACGCTCCGCAATGCGGAGCGAGTGACCGGCGCCGCCGGTCGTGGCGTCCACATAAACGCCGTCCGGCTTGATCTGCAGAGCCTCAAGGCAAGGCTCAAGCAAAATGGATACATGATGAAATTCCATAGTTCCCTGCCCTTTTGTTAAAAATCAATATCTTCTACGTCCGCGGCAACAACCTCCGCGTCGATCTCGTCATTGTAAGCGCGCCACTTGTCGCTGTTCCAGATTTCCGCGTGGTCGAGCTGACCGATCACGGTAACATCCTTCTGCAGCTCCGCAAAGGTACGCAGGTTTGCGGGAATGAGGATGCGGCCCTGTGCGTCGAGCTGTGCATCGAACGCATTGGCGAAGTAGTAGCGCTTGACGCGTCTTGCCTTTTCGCCGTTGCCGAGCGTGCGGATCTTGTCCTCCAGACGCTTCCATTCCGCTTCCGGATAGACGGACAGACAGCCATCGAGGCCCTTGGTGACCGTGAAGTGCTCGCCGAGCTCCTCGCGCAGCTTGGCCGGCATTGCCAGACGACCCTTAGCGTCTATGGAATGCTTGTATTCGCCCTTCACTCATTCACACCTGCCCTTCCGCTTTGGTGGAATTTGTGACACTTTACCCCACATCTCTCCACCTTGATTTTATTATAGCGGTACGGAGAATAGATTGCAAGATATTTTTTGCATTATTGCACGAAAAATTCGGGCGTTTTTCTTGCAAATTTTATAGTTTTCGCAATTTTTGCGAACAGTTGTTCGATTGTGTTCGCGTGCGGTGTTTTCCTGCATTTTACTGTGAAGTGGAGAGTTATCCCAAAGTTTATCCACAGAGTGTGTATTTTTGTGCAATTTCAGCCGGACATTTTTCAGCCCGGTGGCGCAAAGTGGGTGTGAGGTTCTCTTTTTCGGCGTTGGTGGTGAGGAGTGGGTGAGGGGGTGGTGCAGACAAGGTGACGGCTGTTATCAAATAAAATTCGCAGGTGCCGTCCGCAACAACGCGTAAGCGAATTGTGCGGCACTGTCATGCCGCACCCAGCGTAGAGTTGCCGATATGTGTAGCAGTACGCTGTCTGTGAACTGCAAATTTTTCACGAAGGGCACGCAACGGTAACCCAACTGCCGTTCCTCTATTTCGCAGCGGTCGCCGCTCTCTGGTTTGCGCCAGACTCTCTTAGGAAAGGGGTGATTCACAAGAGGGTGGAAACCTTGGTGTCTACCCTCTTGTGCGCCCGCCGCGCAGGCAAGAACCGTTCGCCTATCCGGCGAAAAACTCCCGCCCGTTAGAAACGAACACGCTCACGCAGTTCGTGTCTCCCAGTCACCCTGTGCCGAGAAAGGCTGCGCAGAATTCCCGTTGTGCCGGTACCGCAAAGAACACGAAAAAGCAGCCACCCGAAGGTGAACTGCACCCCATTTGTTAGACAGTATGGTATACTATCTAACAAGTGGGGTGTTTTGCTATGCCAAAAGGAGTACCAAACAAACGATATACGCCGGAATTCAAGAAGCTGGTGATCGAAACCATGCAGGAAGAGGAATTGAGTTACAGCGAAACCTGCCGACGATTTGATGTAAACAGCAGAGATCAGATCAAATCATGGGAGCGAATCTACCTGGAGGAAGGGCCGGAAGGCTTTGCCGTTGAACGGCGTGGCCGCAGCAGTAAGGGTCGTCCGCCAAAGCAGTTGCCGAAGCAGGTAGAAGAAGATCTGCTGGCAGAGGTTCAGCGGCTGCGTGCGGAGGTAGACTACCTAAAAAATTTGCAAGCCTTGGTTTTGGAAGACGAGCGACGCCAGCACAAAAAACGCTGGTAGTTCAAAAGCTAAGGCAAA
>QEKJ01000005.1 GCA_003096535.1 Agathobaculum butyriciproducens
TGAATATCTGGATTACTACAACAACCGCAGGATCAAGGCAAAGCTAAAGGGCTTGCCGCCTGCAATTCACAGACAGCAAGCCCTTTCGGCTGCTTGAACAATTTTTACTTCAAAATATTGTCTAACTTTTTGGGGGCACTTCATGCCGCATGTCTTCTCTTCATAACTGGTTTTTCTGTCGTCCGCCGACATACAGTTCCATCTGATCAAAGACCATTCTACTGCATCGCTATCGGGTTTTTCCGTTGCCCGCCAACATTCCGGCCCAAAGTCCGGCATCAATTTCGGATTTTAGGTGCCAGCCGCACCAGAGGGATGACGCCCTCTGTCCATTTTCATTATATGCATTTCCAGTGGAAAAGTCAACGAAACGTGTGAAGAAAGAGCTGTCTACTTGCGTAGTTATGAAATTTGTAAATGCCCATCATTTGCAGATATAGGCTGTTTTTCAGTGATCTGGTACGGTTCAGATTCCATCGAATATACCATTGCCTTCTTCATTTCATATTTATCCGAATAACAAAGTGCTTTCAGTACCTCTGATTGGTTCAAGCGCAGCACCCGTGCAGGTCCTGCTGTATTATCAGCATCACAATTCAGAAGATAAACTACTTCATCAACCAGAACATAGCTGTTCTGTCCATCAAATCCGACTAATTTCCCGATTTCCTGTTCGCATGGAACTGATATAATACCAGATGCATCAACCATATACAGATTCGACTTTTTCTGAACAATCACCTTTCCAGCATTACAAAACCGATCCACATCGGTAAGCAATTCCTCAAATTCACCCGTATTTCGCAACAAACCGAATGTTTTATTTGCTTTCAGGCAGAAATAGTCCTCACCAATTACCGCGAAAGCAGATACTGCAAAATCTGTTAAACTTTGTGTCTTCTGATTTTCCAAGGAATAGAACTTGAGCTGTCCAGAACCGTAATCAATATAAGATATTCCTTTGGTGCTAACAACCATTTCGCTGCATGAAGTATCAATTATACAATCTGTTTTGCCACTGCTGATAGTATACTGATATACCTGTCTATTGTCATCCGGCCGATAATATACATACCCATCCATGATATTGATATAGGATGACGGTCCATCATACAATACCACATCTTCATTGTTTTTGTGCAATACCGTCTTTTCGACCGATTCACAAACCATATCATCTTTTTCGCAATAACTGCCATAAGCAAGCAGGTTAACCGAAGCATTTCCTAAGCAAGCATTTTCAAACAGCCTATACGCATTGACATCAAACCGAACTGCCGGTGTATCAGAAATTGTAAACAACGCATCCGTTTCATTCTCTGTAAGTGCGCAATATTTCTGAATGGCTTTTACCTCATGCGAATGAGAATATTCTTGAACCACTAAGAACGAAATACCCACGCCTGCAATAATTGCAGCAATAATGCATCCGATTGTCACTAACAATGTTCCTGTATGCTTCTTTTTATTCTCCATAGTCAATCCTTATCCGGTGTAAACTGCGGCGTATTCGGCGGTACCTGCATATCCGGCCGTTTATCTGCAATCGAAAGCTGTGCTGTATCCGCGGGTGTATCAACCGCTGCAGGTGCATTCAGTGCACTCACTACCGATGCCGTTTCGCTACCGCCTGACGGTGCAGCCACTGATTGAATATTTGACAACGACGGCCACGGATGCCCATCTGATGTAGGTGTTGAACCATAGCTTCTACTGTCCGTATACGATACATGAGATGCATGAGAAGAATGAGAATTATGTGTTCCATGCGTATTATAAGTATCGTAACTTGTGTAATGGGTGGAATGTGTAGAGTGACTGCCATGCGTACTGTTTGAGGAACGATGTGTCGAGTGTGTCCGATGCGTAGAATGCGTTCGATGTGACGCAAACGCATCCTCACCCAACAGGATACCCAGCAGAATCACCATACCTCCGATCATCAGCATTTTGTTACGCGTAATGCTGCCATCTTCGTCATCGAAAAAATCCTGTATAGATTTCTGTATCTTCGGAAATTTATCGTTCATCATTTCACCTCCTCAACGCACACGCACTGCCCATTTTCCCATGTTGTTTTATAGTAGGTATCTGCCGTTTCATAATATCTGCATACTCCATTGGGTTTCCCGTTCACAAATGAACCTTCCAGCTTTGGCGCAGAATCCTTTGCCTTATAGTAATAGGTTCCCTCTCCGGACATCTGGTCATTGGCCCATGCACCATCGTAGTACGCACCCGATTTCCACGAATAGCACCCCTGTCCACTGCGCTGGTTGTTCTCAAAGTTACCGATATAGGTGGAGCCATCTTTATAAACTAATGTGCCCTGGCCATTTAATTTGCCATCCTCAATCGCACCGGAATACGATTCACCCGATGTCATCTTAATAGAGATCGTGCTGGATAACTCACCGTCCTCAATTTCCCGCTGACACTCCCATTTCGCATTTTTTGTATACAATGTACCATTCTGTATGCGATTTCCTGCAAACTGACCTTCCGCATAATCACCATTGGCGAAGGTATAGGTACCCTGACCGGACATCATATCCTCCTGCCAGCCGCCGGCGTACTGATCGCCGTTATCCCATGTGAATGTGCCTTGTCCTGCCCGCTCGGAATCCGAATATTCTCCCGTATACGTTCCTACACCGTCAAACACCATCGTGCCAGTGCCGGACATCTTAGAGTCTTTCCATTGCCCACAATATATCTCACCGCTTAAAAAGTCGAACTCACCCGAGCCCCAAAACTTTTCGTCATCCAGTTCGCCAATATATGCACCGTCGATTGTTTCCATATATGCATTGAATGTCGTTTTCTCTCCAACAGGGAAATCGCCATTTTCATATTGATTTTTCCCATCATAAGTATGAAAAAACGCAAAAGAAACACCAAACGCCACCATAAAACAGCCAGCTGTTATCAGAGCACGCTTTACACCGCTATTCACAGATTCACCTTCAATCTATCCACGATTTGAGAACTTCTATCTTCTTCGGATCACCGTTTTCCAGAATATCAAATAATATCTGCATGATGCCCTTATATACCGTGCATCTGAAATCTCTGCTGTTGGATTCATACAGGCTATTGGTAGAGGCATAGTTCACGACCGGACAAACACCGCAGTACGGCTGATACACACACTGCGCACACTTGGGCAGTGCCTCCACAATCGACGCCTTGCAGACTGCCGCACAAACTGGAGAAGTCACCGCATCATTAAAGCTGTTGTCCATCACATTGCCTAACAGAAAAGACTGATCGCCCATTTCCGACAGCATACGGCCCTCATCACAAGTATAGACGTTTCCGTCATGGTAATAGCTCATCTGTCCAACGCCTGCACCGCAGGGAGAACGCAGTTCCATGTAGTTATCTGCATAACTGCCCAATATCTTTTTCAGGAAATACGAAGCGTGCAGCTCCGGGAAGTACGTTCCTGACAGATTCAATTTCACAATGTAATCGAAAGCCTGCTGATAAAACGCCATAAACTCCGCCGGTGTATAACCAACCTTCTGCCAGTCTGCATCCGCCATGCCCAGCGGTGTCAACGGCCGCAAAAAGATTCCGTTCATGCCCGCTTCGAGATACTGGTCAATAATCTCCTTGGGGTATTTCAAACTGAAATTCGTTGTCGTTTCAATCGCGTTGACCTTAATGCCGCGTTTTTGCAGTCCGTGAATCTTATCCATAACACCCGCATAGCTTTCTCCACCGCCGCGGCGTGGACGGTTATGGTTGTGCACGCACGCCGGACCATCCAGCGAAGTACAAATGTGTACATCGTTCTCCACCAGATACGCCAGCATTTCCTCGGTTAAACCGAGCAGATTGGTAACGATAGTATAGACGATTTCCTTGTCTGTATTGATTTGCTTGCTGTAGTCGATCATTTCCCGAATGACTGGAAAATTGAGCAGCGGCTCACCGCCCTGAAATTCAAACGTGATACTCTTGTTCGGTGTCTGCATTGCAAATTCAATCGCACGCCTGCCGATTTCTTTCGTCATGGAGTGCTCCAGCACCGAGGATTTACTGTGCGCCTGGCAGTAGATACAATCCAGATTGCACTTATTCGTAACTGCGAAAATATGCAGTGCTGTACCGCATAGGCAGTAGCCTTTCATTCCCTGCAGCCACGGGATGTTTTTCTGAATAAAGCCCTCCATTGAGCCTTTTATCAGGAATCCTTTATCTAAAAGTTCCTGTTTGGCCGGATTATCGTCCGACACTTTATCCTGCACCAGTGCGTGAAATGTATCCTCATTGACAAACGCATACTTGCCAAAATCGTTTGTCAGTAGATATTTTCCATCTCGTTTTTCAAAATTAAAGTAATTTATCATATTGATCTCCCGAAGTGATCGGATATACCTTGGGCTTATAAAAGTTCATCGTTGCAAGGAATATGCCGCAACATTCATGCCGCAAGCGGCATTGTTCACACGCATCATAGAACATGGACTTATACGCCGAAATGCTTTTCTGCGCAATCGGCCAGTATTCCTCGTCGATCATACAGTACGGGAAATTATATAAACCCACATCAATACCGTGATGAATCAGCAGTCGAATCGCTTCCTTGGACTTTTGAAAGGCATCCTGATAGGAAATCAGCACCTGATCTGCATTCGCCACACAATTTCCGCGCATCTCCAATCCGACAAAATTGACTACAGTCGTTGTCGGGAAATGTCGAATGATCAGCTTAGCAATATTCGTAACATCATCACAGTTCAGCTTGCTGACTACGATGCGCAGTTCAAGTTCGATATGTGCATGCAGGATATTGGATATTCCGCGCATTGTCTGCCGAAATCCACCGGGCGCCTGTGTAATATAATCGTGCTTCTGCGCCGTACTGCCATGAATCGGAATTGCAATTCGTAAATGGTTTGGCCGTGTCTGCGCAAACTTTGCAAAGAAATCCCTGTCACCCAGAGTTCGTCCGTTGGTAAGCAGAAGGATACGGGTATGCGGCAATTCCCGCTTGACCGAGCGCATCACATGCAGGAATTTGTCTTCACCGATCAGCGTCGGTTCGCCGCCCGTCACCGTAAAATACCACAGATCCTTTGGCATGTGCTTCAAAACGGTATCCAACTGCGGCAGAGAAATATTATTCGCCAACCGTCGTTCGCTCTCGCTGGCCGGACACATAATGCAGTTCGAGTTGCAGTGGGAAGTCGTTGCGATGCCGGCATCACCTTCGACCACCGAATACCAACGATATAAGATACCCCGTTCATTGATTTCGACAACGTCGCCTTCAGCGAAAACCGAAAAACGTGCTTTCTCCTCTGACGCGATAGTCACCGCAATATTATCCGGCAGGATCGTCAGCGTATCTTCCGATATTTCTCCAACTGTCAACCCAGCGGCTAACAGTTGCTCAGTCATTTCTTTGCTTTTGGAAACCGTAAAAATACGATACGGTCCTTTATAATGGCTCAAATATCTTACCATACTACAACACCCAAGATAAAATAGATCAAAAATCCCATAGAAATAAACGATGCAAACGGAATCTTACGCAAAATCGTGATGGTCGGCTGCCCGTACTTGCTGTCTGCCCAGCGGATTACACTGTCGGCTTCCTCTGTTGTCAGACGTGATGCCAAATCCTCTGTCGTGGATTTTGGCAATCCCTTTACACGGGAATTGGCAAATTTCATAACGGTTGCATAGGATAAAATCATACCCTGTTTGACATCTGTCGTTTGTATCTCCTGATAATTATACTGCTCTGCAAAAACACGAAAGGCCAGTACCAGCAGCGACGCTCCCATCAGTTTCCAATCCACCTGCAATCCGCTGTGGACAACTGCGCATATGCTTACGATTGTACATAAAATTACTGCCGCTTTACATTTCGCATAAGGAATTTTTCCTAAAGTCAGTACAAACAGCACGTTCAAAAGCAGAAATGCTGCTTGATTTTCCGCATACCAATTGCGAAAAACCAGCTGCATGATGACTTGAAAAGTCGTTACTGCCACCATATATGCAAATACGGTTCTTATGGAAAAACCGGTCAGCGACATCCGATAGCGCTGTTCACGATGAGCAAGCAATACTATCGTTTCTCCGATTAAATACACAAAAGCAATCGAAAATATAAGAACAAAGACCCATGCAGTGGAAACAGCTGCATTTTTCTGCAGGTATTCGGCCGGTATGAGCAGTGACAGCAGGATATAAAGTTTCGCATCTCCGCCAGCCCATATACGCAGGCTATATAAAACGAGTGAAACCACTGCTGATAATGCTATCCAAACTGCAAACATACCAAGCCGTCCACTGCCATTAAACGTAAAATATGCAGTTTCTCCCGCCAATGCACCGATCAGTCCCAGAATGATTGTATGATTCGGTATAATTCCCTTGCGCACATCGCTTACGGAACAAAAAACAATTTCCATCAACATAATCGCCGACAGAAAACTCTTGCAGATAACGCTCATCGCTTCCCTCGCTGATTGTGCAGGTCAATCAGATAATTTTCAAATTCGTGCATCGTTTCAATCGGTTCATATTTCGTTCTGTGAAAGGCGCAGGTATAGTACCGCTCATCCTCGCTCAATTCGACTTCGCACAGACCCGAAAAAACCTGAATGGTTTGATGGACCAAGGCTTCTGCATAAAGCTCTTTTGCTAATTGTAATGTATTCATTCGGCAAACCAGTCTTTCATCGCAGATTTGTCGGAAACATCGGTATCAATATCCGCTATTTCTTCATCGTAGATCACCGTCGATGCCATTGCACGGGCAAACAGAATCTGCCGGAGGTTCTGCGTCTGCTCTGCCACGATTTCACGATTTTCTTCTTCAATCATCCGATTAGAGAACAGCCTTGCATAATCCGTCTGGTCACCCTCCTCCTTCGGACTGATCGTAACAATATAGCTATCTGCATCGGCATCCAAGTGAATGTACGCCTGATCTGTAAATGCATAGCAGGTTCTGAATAATATATTCCGAGAGTACAACTCTTTTTTATAATGAATTCGCATATTTTCCATCCTTTGCAAAATTTATCATTTTGCTCTGTAAATCGGTTCCAGTTTAATTAATTATATAGCAAACAGGCTGTGTTTTCAATAATTACACCTTGAAATCACAGCCTATTGCGCTTATATAGAAGTAGAACTTTTCACAGTTCTGCCTGAGTATTCTCCGGTTTGTACACTAAATTACTGATCCGACTCCAGACTTCCCTTATTCGAGCCGCCTGCAATCCACTGCCCGCCGCATACTAACAAGCTACAAGGTGCCTCATTGCCGCCCTCAAAACCGCCACAAACCCTTTCTGAAATTCACATCGAAAAATTCCCGTGCGGCCTGCAGGTTCATCACAACCCATTCGCGAGATTTATGGGCCTCCAGTGTTTCCGGCAATTCTTTCATCAGGCGATCCGCTTCATACGGTACGCCCGCATTGTAACGCAGTTCATTGCTGTGCTTATTCACAACAAACGACTTTTTGCTCGTCCGCCATGCATTTTGAATCAGCTTGATCGCGTATTTACCAGTAACGTGCTCACTGAAATAATTCTCCAGCGAAAGCGTTCTGATATAGTCCGGCAGCACATCACTGCCAAACTGCCGCATGATAGCAACGATAACCTCCGAGGAAACCTGCAAAATATCCGGCGCCTCGGTTTCATCATCCTTTAGCTGATCGAGTAGATCCGGCATTTGTTCCAGCATTCTGCGCAGGTATTCCCGATAAAATGCTGTGCCGATCTTCTGCTGCACCGAGCGTACCACGTTGCTGCGCATCACTTCGGTATTGGTCAGACCCGCTTCTACACGACAGATAACTGTTCGGCGAATGACCTCCGGTGCAACCGCTTTTACGTCCTCGTTAGCACTGATGACAACCGCAGAATAATGTGTCAAATGGTCGCTCACACCAAAATCATCATTCTTGATGGTTTCGATCGCGTGCTGGTTAAAGCGTGTATTCGTCAAGTCATCTACAATGATCGGGGCACCTTGCACGGTTCGTTTCAGGTTTTCAATGCCAGATCGGGTAAAATCCGGTGCTGAAATCTTAGGTTTCTGGCCGATCATCATTTTGAGCAGTGTTTCCAGAAAGCTGGTCTTTCCGGCCTTGCTCTGTCCATAAACCAAGCCAAATACCGGATACGGCAAACGCTGCTGATCGAACCTCGCCGCCATATCGCGCATCGTTGCCATCAGCGGCGAACAGAAGAACCAGTTCGCAAACTCAAAATACCGATACTGCATCCCCTCATAATCACCATGAAAACGGCTGTATCCGTCCATATAATCGCGGAATAATCCTACATCATGGCGAATCTCCTCTTCTGTCGGATGCAGATTCAGCGCCTCGCCATTCAGAGTGGCACTTTGCTTATCCGCATCGATTATCAACTGCGGGTATTCACTTCTCAGTTCTTTTTCTTTAATCTTCTCATTTTGGATTTGCCGCCGCAGCTTGACGATCTGAGCCGCCGAAATGATTGTTTTGCCCTGTTTACTTGTTTTCTTATCCTGCTTAGGCATATACGGCTTCAGTTTATCCGCCAGATTATGTACATCCAGAATAAATTTGACTTCTGACGCATCATCCGCAGTTGCCTCTGTCGGCTCGATCACAAAGACTTTATTCGCCTTGATTGTGCCGGCAATGGGCAGTTCATCAATATTTTCGCCCGCATCTGCATATTGCAGCGCTTTCGTGGTGATCTCATCCGAGCTTTCCTCGAGCAGACTTTGAAACACACTGTAATACCAGTCATACGCTTCATCGCCATCAACAAAGCAGATATTTTCTCGCTGCATACCGCCGAACGCATGATAGGACATATTAGCCGAACCCGTGATAACGCGCTTTCGGCCATCTGCCGCCTCCAGCAGATACAGTTTTTCGTGAGAAACCGTACCGCGGGATACATAAAACCGAACTTCTCCCTTATCCATACGAGTAAGCAGATCATTCATTTTGTCACTTGACTGCTCGCGCATTCGCTCGATCAGCTTATCTTGATAAGCAATAATCTGGTTCATGGACGAGGAAAGGATATGCTCACAGCCAAAGATAATCTCCGCATGGTCGAACATATCCAGCAGCTGATACACAAAATTCAGGCCAGAGGAAAATGTAATGGCGTGAATGGTATCAAATCCCTCAAACAATTCCTGCCATGTGACAGCGTGCGCCTGCTTGTACTCCATCTCCACTACGTCAAGTTTGCTGCCTCGCTTTTTGTTGGGTGCCGATTTTTCTTCTTCGTCTACCAAAGAAAACAGATTCAAGTTATCGTCCATTGACATTACCCCGCTTTTTATATTTTTGTGTGATCCTATGCTGTTGTTTTGTACCCTTTCTGCTATGGATTGCTATATTTTTTACTCCTGCATCCGCTATATATGACTGTTTGGTTACAGTGTAGCAGCGTGCCTGTACGAAAAAACGGACTTTTAAGACCGGTTTTGCCGCTTCGCTTCTAAAACAGTATCGTCATAACTTCCCCGCGGTGGCGGCTTAAATGCGCCATTCTACTTTTGCAGAGGAAAATCGAGCATTTGAAAATCCCGTAATGCTTTGATATTTAATTCTTCCCCCCGAATACAATACTCTTTATACTCAGGCATAATCATTTCTCCTTGAAATTGTTTTATCTACTGAGGCTAGTATGTTCTCAAACTAACTACCTCTCATATCTCTGTACTTCCGATGCACACTTATCACATATAAGTCATATATATCACCTGCAAATATTATATCTCATAAACCATTTAAATACAAAATATCTGCACACATTCTGCAATCTCCACAAAATCCATTCCTCCGATTTGACACCCCGTTGGGGTACAGTTGGGGCAAGCGTGCCTATCCTCGTTTCTCTAAATCCTCTGAAAAATACAAAAAACCGCTGATTTCTTACGAAATCAGCGGTTAAACACGGTTGCAGGGACAGGACTTGAACCTGCGGCCTCCGAGTTATGAGTGATTGCAAGTGTATTGCAGCCGTCCAGAGCGCAATATAGTGTATATGTAATCACTTTGTGAGTGCTATATGTTGTATGTGCTGTTGTCTATCAGATACTATATCTATACCGTAAAAAGCAATAAAGAACAATATCCGCGCGACTATAATCAGCTCTTTCCCTGGCAACAAATGGCTTGACAGCGCCATGCAAAACAGTTATACTAGACGCAATAAAAGGGTACTGTCCACAGACGGTTAGCCCTTTAAGAAAATCGTATCAAGAAATGACCGCTTTACTTGTCAGGGAAAGGCGGTCATTTCGCATATATAGTGAGTATGTAGAGCAAAACTGCTGTGCCGCAAAAGTTTCTTGCCTAGGCACAACCCCCCCTTTACAAGGGAGTGACTAACCGCCTGCTATCTGGAACAGTACCTTGCTACGAGTATAACAAAATTCGACATAAACAGAAATAGTAAAAGGACGCTTCAAGCGTCCTTTTTTACTGTGCAAGCGAGTGCAGCAGGTCTTGCTGTATATTGCAAAGCTAAACGGCCGAGTTTGCGGAGCAAACCGGCCGCATTCCGTTTTTGAACAGCCGATTTGCTACCTGCCTATGTAATTCAATCCTTATAATGATAGTAGCCATCCCAGGGATGGTGAATACATCATTTTAATTTCTGAAGAAGAAAATGTTACAGAGGGAAAAATCGGCAAGTTTCTGGTAAAACTTGCCGATTTTAATTTTATTCGGTTGTTTTTCACGTAGTAGGTCTTTGAACAAGGCACTCATGTAATCGCTGCGGCCATACAGAACACGGTCAATGTAGACATCGCTGTCTTGCACACGGTAAAACACCATATAATTGCCGCTGACAAGAAAACGATAGTCCGTACCGACGTCTGCAATAGCGGATAATAGAGTTTCCATCTCTGCGAAGTTTTTCAACTGGTCAACCGCATCCATAATGCGATCGACCACATGCTCCGCAGCAGAACGGTTTTGAAGCTCCGATACGATATAATCCCAAATATCATCCAAATCACGACGGGACTCAGGCGAATAATGAATTTTATTCTTCATTCGCTTTTGCGCGGAAGTGCGCCCTCATATCGTCCGTTGTCAGCCAGCCTTCCGTTTCGCCAGAGTGACGGCCTTTTGCAAGCTCGTTCATCAGGCGGATAGTTGCCTGTGTTTTCTCATAGTCCTGCATATCCACGATGGCGTACCGTCCGCGCCCATTCTTCGTCAAAAAGACAGGAGCGCCCACAGCCACATCACGCAGTACCTCGCTGTAATTTCGCAGGTCAGAAATGGGTTTAATATTCGGCATATCTATCAGCTCCTTTCAAACATAATATATCCCATTCTGCTGTAAAATTCAACAGCAAGTTTGCAGCACTCGCATATTTAGAATAAATACCTCTTGCCAACTGCCAGCAAACCCTTTCAGCTGCTTGAACAATTTTTGCGTTGAATTTTTGTCCAACTTTTTGGGGGCACTTCAATTTCTGTCCTCACTGATTAAAATAATTCCTTATTTTTATTGTATCTGTTTTCGTTTTACCCTATCGCGAATAGAACTCACTTTCTGTCACTCTGACCACAAAGTCATACTCCGTTGGGGTTGCTTTAGAAGGAACGATATTATAGCGTTTGAAAACCTTTCTCAAATAAGCAAAATGGTCCTTATCTTCTTGGGTCAGCGGAGCAACCCAGCCGGTTTCATCTGCATGCCTCTCCACCTGACGGAGATATTCAAGTCTCTTCTGATCCATCATTAGGCACCTTTTTTTATTATAAAAAACTAGGACGCCGTCGCAACGCCGCCCCGTACAAAAACTATAAATCGTTTTTTGATGCTGTAACTATTATATACCCTCAGTCTGAAAATCAACCCTCATTCTCCAACTTTAGAATATATTGAACTATTAGGCGGTCAATGATGTGCTTTTCAGCACACACTCGGTGCAAATCAAATTCATACTGTTGCAGAGAGTTTTCTTAAAATCAGGACAAATCGAAATAGATCTCCACATTAAGCTACCTGCGATACTCTATGTTCTGTGGAATCTGTCTATTCTCAAAAGATACAAGCAGAGTTTGAAACGAATAAGGCAAGAAACCGCTAAAGCGGAACTACAGAAGAGCTGAAAAGAGTTAAAAAGGGTGTGACAGACTTCACTGAAGATTCAGCCATACATTTAGGAGAATACGGCTACCGGATAAAATAACTAAATAACCGAGTGTATCGCGCCTGCTTCGAGAGTGCCATGACGGTAACCAGAACGGAGAAAGGGGAACCGCCTAAAAAAACTTAATATGACTGCGGTTTCATAGGTTGTCACGTTGAATCTAATATAAGCCGTCAAAATACAAGCTGCCTTAAAGCGTAGTAGCAAACACGCAAATTGGGCGATTCGAACGAGGATGTCTCATTTAACAGCCGCGCGTCCACTCTCTTCCGGCTGGCACGGTGTCAGATTTTTCAATGCACGATGAGCTCGTTTAGTATTATAAAATTCAATATAGGAAGCTACTCCATCTTAAAACGCTCTATCAGAAGAATAATCCTTTCGGTATAGTTCTCCTTTTCAACGAGGTAGAAAAGGATTCTGCGACCGCGTTATCATGCGGCTTGCCGGACTGCAAACAAGATGGTTTCGTATCGTGTTCATACGTAAACTGTTGGACGCAATAAGAGATATATGTGCGCTCCGGTCGCTATGAAAAATAGGACCAGATGAAGGATGACACTCTTCATGCGCTTTTTTATATAGCGGTGATAAGTTGTAGACTGTTTTTCTGGGGAAATCTAATGCACAATCACTTTGCGTGAGAAAAAGTCAATGATTACGCAAAGATAAAGTAATGATCCTCCATTTTATAACAGGTAACATCGCTAACAAATTAAATAGTAGTCAGAAGACATATAGACAAATACAATCAGTATATTTTAAACATTTTTGTATAATATGGACAAAAAGAAAAAATAGAGGTATAATTAAGCAAGGTAGACAATCATCGGCATAAAATTTTTTGATTAAGAAACTCGATGATTGAAAATATGCTCGTGGTATATCCTAGGGAATGATTTACTAAGGTGGGTAGATAAGAATGAAGCTATCTAAACTGAAATTGTGGAATTATAGGTGCTTTGGCTCAGAAGAGCAGGTCATCTTAATTGATCAACTAACGACATTTATTGGAAATAACAGTGCGGGGAAAACTGCTGCACTGTCAGCCCTTAATTGTATGTTTTCTGAAAACAGTAATGATCGTATTCTACACAGAAGTGATTTTCATCTGCCCAAAGATATACTTCCAGATGAAATGGAACAGCAAAGTCTTTATATAGAAGCAGTATTTGAATTTGAAGAATTGCAGTCAGGAAGCAATGGTGGAGAATATGCTATACCTATCTTTTTTCAACACTTTGTTGTTGATAATCCAGGTAGGCTGCCGTATCTACGGATCCGTCTTGAGGCCACATGGGAAAAAAGCAATACTATTGACGGCTCGATTGATAGCAAGATAAGTTATATTACTTGTCCGGAGTTTGCTGAAATTGAAGAGGGCAATCGAACAAATGCGTCTCGACGGGATCTGGACAAGATTCGAGTGATTTATGTCCCGGCAGTCAGAGATCCTTCTAAGCAGCTGAAAAATGCATCTGGTACGATGATGTATCAGATCATGAGCAGCATCAACTGGAGTGAGGAGACAAAAGGAAACGTTAAAGCCAAAATTAAGGAATTAAATGAACAATTTGAAGAAGAAAAAGGCGTTTCCATGTTTGGCACGTCGCTGGGAAAGCAGTGGAAAACCTATGATTCTGATGAGCGATATTCGACAGCCAGCTTAAGATTCAACAGCGCTGATATTGAAACATCTATCAGAAAAACAGAGGTTGTTTTTGAACCGACAGAAACGGGAAAAGAGTATACGATAGACCAGATGGGAGATGGTCTGCGATCTTTGTTTTATATATCTTTGGTTGACAGCATATTGGATGTTGAAGGTCAAATGGTGAGAGAAATAGAGATAGATCCAGAACATACCTCTTTCAATAGAAAACCACCTATTTTGACGATTGTAGCCATTGAAGAGCCTGAAAATCACATCGCTCCACATCTGCTGGGGAAATTGGTGGGGAATTTGAAAGATATTGCAGGCAAAAACAATGCGCAAGCAATTATGACATCCCATTCTCCTGCGATTGTTAAGCGGATTGATCCAGAGAATCTCAGATACTTTAGATTAGACAGGGAGTTGCTGGCATCAAAAGTAAGATGCATTACTCTGCCGGATGAAGAACGTATGCAGGATCAATATAAATATATCAAGGAAGCGGTGAGAGCCTATCCTGAACTGTACTTTGCAAAGCTTGTTATTTTAGGAGAAGGAGATAGTGAAGAAATTATCCTGCCGAAGTATTGGGAAGCCATACATGGGAACACAGATGTTAGTGGAATATCGATAGTTCCACTTGGAGGTCGGCATGTCAACCACTTCTGGAGATTGCTGAATGATTTGGAAATCCCATATATTACATTGCTCGATTTGGATCGGGAACGAGATGGTGGTGGTTGGGGACGTATCCAATATGTGCTTAAGCAGCTCATTGCAAATGGATACGACAGAAATGTACTACTCAACACCACTGATAGCGGGATTCTAACTGATGCCGAGTTCGAAGGAATGGCGGGCTGGGATGTATCTGATATTGCAACAATGCAGACTTGGATAGATTCGCTTGAAAAATATAATGTTTTCTTTTCTGCACCGCTGGATATTGATTTTATGATGCTGGAGCAGATGGGAGATACGTATAAGGCAACTTTGGATACGAGAGAAGGACCTCGTATTGATATTGCTCAGAGTGGAAAGAAAGAACGTATTACAAAAATCGAAAATAATGGCGAAATACACTCGGAGTATGAAACTCGAATCTTAAAAGACATAAGAAACACACTAAAAGAAGAAGGCGGCGATGGACATACCTACTCGTCCGAACAGCAAAAGCTCATGGTATGGTACACATATTTCTTTTTGAACAGGGGAAAACCGTCTACACATATTGCGGCACTATCTCAATTAAGTGACGAGGAGTTAAAAGAAAATGTACCGCCGGTTTTGCAACGTTTAATTGAAACTGCTGATCACATTCTAAAAGGTGATAAGAATGAAAATTGTGCATCCTGATAAATGGTTGCCTTGCGACGGGATCTCGTTAGAGGAAGCTGCGGATACAGCCGTTCGCTGCAGTGACAGACATGTACTGGTTGTTGCGGGACCAGGCGCAGGAAAAACGGAATTGTTGGCGCAAAAAGCAGCATTTCTATTTCAGACAAATCAGTGCAGAGAGCCTCAAAAGATACTTGCTATCAGTTTCAAGACGGATGCTGCACAGAATTTGAAAGAACGCGTGGAAAAGCGATGTGGCACAGATATAAAAGGTAGATTTGTATCAATGACATACGATGCATTTGCCAAAAATATTCTTGACCACTTTCTATATGCACTGCCTGATGAACTTCGCCCGGCCACCGATTATCTGGTGAATGATCCCGATATAATTGATGCAGCGTTTCATTGTGCGGGATTCAAAAACCCTAATGGCTTCACGCAGTCTAGGCTGAAAACTGAATATGATGATATTCTGTCACGAATTAGTCTTCCTTTAACAGGAGATGGATTAGGGCATAAAGTGTGGCCACTATTGTTAAAGGGATTCAACGGAAATAAAGCGACTTTGACATTTAAGATGATCATGATGCTTGCCATGTATATTATTGAAACGAACCCGTATATTAAGCAAGCCTTACAGATGACGTATTCATTTGTGTTCCTTGATGAATTTCAGGACACAACGGCAATTCAGTATGCGTTTGTAAAGGAGTGTTTTTGGAATTCTGGTACCAAGGTAACATCTGTGGGAGATAACAAGCAGAGAATCATGGTATGGGCCGGGGCAGTAAAAACGATATTTAATGACTTTTATAGAGAACTGAATCCGAAATGTATACGCTTGATAATGAATCATCGTTCTGCACCCAGATTAGTTGCATTGCAAAAGGCAATGTATGAATCTTTAAAAGAAAAGGCAACAGAAGTATGTGCTTCTGGCAACTGGGCCGAGGATGATGGGAACATTGCACTTTTTATTGCAGACAATGAACAACTGGAGGCTGCTGCTGTATCGAAGGATATACTATTGAAAATCTCAAATGGTGTAGAACCACACGATATTTGTATTCTCTGCAAGCAAAAGCCGCAGGACTACGCTTCGGCGATTATTGAGGAGTTGGAGAAACACGGTGTACGGGCGCGCATTGAAACTGGCTATCAGGATCTTATCAAAGAACCAATAGTAGATTTGTTTATCAAATTCATGATATGCGCTGACAGCAGAAAACACCCAAATGAATGGACTTTTATAGAAGAGTTACTGGTTGAGCTTTGGGGAATTAGCGGGATACAGGGAAGTGATACCTTTGATGAAATGCAGAGAAAACTGTCTGCTGTAGTGAACATTATAAAGAATAACATTCAGCAAAAGTTTGATACAGAACAATGGCACCGTACTTTGAATAGTATCATTGATTTTTTGGGCATTGGAAATATAAAGGCGAAATTCCCGGCGTATAAGCAAGGTGCTTACTTTATGGATTTAATCAACCAATTTGAAAATCTCTTTTTTGAGGAATATGTAGCCGCACACGGAGTATGGAATTTAGCGATTGAAAACTTTCGTGGAGATCATTCCGTTCCTATCATGACAATTCATAAAAGTAAGGGATTAGAATACAATGCTGTATATTTTGTTGGATTAGAGGATTCTGCTTTTTGGAATTTTAGAAATCAACCCGATGAAGATCGATGTGCATTTTTTGTGGCACTATCACGTGCCAAGACATCTGTTACATTTACATTTTGCAAAAAACGAACTGGCATGAGATTCCCTACGCAAAGACATAACGCGATTAATGAATTTTTTGATTTATTGCAAAGACCTGGAATTGCAGAGGTAAAATATATCCAAAGCTTCTAATCACATTTGACACACTGAAATTATAAAACTACTGCAGTATGTACTATTTCTCTTTGAACTTAGAGCATATTCTTCATGGGAGAACGAACCTTTCCAACCGGGAGAAGATTCAGTGTGCCGAGGAATTTGACTTGAAGTACGGCGATGACCCAGATGGATTTACGCTGTTTATGAAAGAATCCTCGTTCTCCGTATGTGACGATTACCGTGGTTCATGGGCATTTATCAAAACAGGATTGCATTCTCTGGAACGGTATAGTAATTTTGGAATCGAGTTACCGCTCATAGATGCTGAAACATCCCAAGCCAATAATTAAAGGTATCTAAGTTATTTATCTTTTACACTTCCATAGCTTCATAAAAATCTAACAGGCACAAAATAAAGATCTGATCAAATCAGATCTTTATTTTTATACCTTCTATTATTCTCAACCAATTCATCAAACGTCACCGACTCATATCCATTGACAGCCACTCCGACATTCAGCATCTTTTCCGACTGCTGTATAATCGGCCACCATGCCATATCAGTATCACCATGAATGTGTCCAAACAGCATAAATGCCTTCATCCCGCCCGGCCATGCCATCATTGGATAGTGACACGCTGCTATTTTTCTCTGTCCATCTGAAAACTCCAACAGGTTGCTGATGCTCTCAAAATAATGCGTGTAATCGCCCTGACGCATCCAGTGGAGGTCATGATTGCCGACGATCAAATGCTTTTTCCCTTTCAGTCTGTCCAGATAATACTCCGGTGGCTTTTCGTTCCGGAATATGAAGTCTCCCAGAATATACACCGTATCACACTTATGGACTTTGCGATTCCAGTTTCGGATCAGCTGTTCGTCCATTTCCTCAATCGTCGCGAACGGACGATCACACATGCGGACAATGTTGCTGTGTCCAAAATGCAGATCGTTCGTGAAGAAAATCATATATCAAACCTTCTTTTCTCCCCTTTTACGCACTTCGTCCGCCATCCCACGCGCTTTCCAGCAGGATAGCCACAATAATAACAGCCGCGCCGACCATTCCCGGCAGCGCCAGCCGTTCACTCAACACAAAATATGCGATCGCTGCCGTTGCGACCGGATAAAGGCACTGCACCATGCCGGTTATCCTGGACGAAATATGCCTGAGTGCCGTATTCTGCAGCATATAGCCGCCTATCGTGCAGCCGACTGCGGCATAGAGCAGCGCCAGAACGATTTTCCAGTCCAACGCCCGTGAAAGATAGCCAGCCGAATCGGTCAGCACACACATCGCTCCGCACACAAATACCGACAGAATCGTCTGTACAAAAGACAGGCTGACCGCGCTGATCGACTGCAGCGCCGACTTTCCGAACACCAGCGAACCTGCTACCAGCAGCGCGGCTACAAGCGCAAGCAGTTCACCCAATCCGATGCCATGGAAACCGCCCTTCATGCACAGCAGATACAGACCGACGATCATCAAAATTTGAATGATTATGTCCTTGCGCCGGTATTTTTGATGAAAAACCGCAAGCAGCAAAACCGGCACCATAATCGCCGACAGCGAACGCAAAAAGGATACGTTGGTGGCGGTAGTCCGCTGCAGCGCCAGATTGCTGAAAATGAAGGCGCACGACATACATAATCCCGGAACAATGTAATCCTCACGCGTGCTGTTTTCAACTCCCGCAGAATGGTTTTATGCCATATCAGCAGCATGATTGCTGCCGCCAGTACATATCGCAGAAACAGAAAGCTGTACACCGGCATAATGTGATAAACCAGTTTGGATATAACGTCCATCGCACCGTACAGAATGCTCTGCAGTACGATCATGGCAATATATTTTTGTTTCGTTTCTATGCTCTAGTCCCCTTTACGGTATGGTCCTGCTCTCATTCTATCAGATGCCTGTTGGCAATACAAATCTTATTTTAATCTTACCTGCGGTTTCTGTGTCCAAACCATGAAGAATGTATGTAGATTCCTGCAACATCGTCTCAAAACGCTGAAAAGTGCTATAATAAATATAGAAATTACAATCAGCCGCAACCGCGGTGCACAGAAAAAGGAGCATACCGTTATGAAAAAATCGCACACCGGAAAACATCACATTAGCAAGCGGGCCGTATGCCTGATGCTGTGCACCGCGCTGTTTGGCGGAGTATGGGCGGGCGCGGCTGACTACACCTGCTCGACCTGCGGCAGTGTCCATCATATCACCGACGTTGCGGATATTGCTGAAACCGCTCTGCCGAGCGTTGTCTCCATCACCAATATTTCGGTGCAGGAGGCCCAGCGGTATTTTGACCGCTTCGACCGCTACGGACACAACAGCACCGAACTCAAGGAAACGACCAGCGTCGGCTCCGGCATTATCTTCGAGAAAACCTCGGATGCCCTGTATATCGTCACCAACTACCATGTGGTAGAGGGTGCATCGACGCTTTCGGTCGGTTTTGTTGACGATGAGGTGTATAAAGCACAGCTGTGCGGCGTCAACTCGACCAAGGACATTGTCGTGATCAAGGTATCGCTCAGCTCACTTTCGGCCAGCACGCGCAGTAAGATTACAGTAGCCACACTCGGTGATTCGTCCAAGCTGCGGGTCGGCGAACAGGTAGTGGCCATCGGTAATGCGCTCGGCTACGGACAGTCGGTAACGACCGGCATTGTCAGCGCACTCAACCGCTCGGTACAGACCGGAACAGACAGCACCGGCAAGGCTGTCACGGCAACCTATCTGCAGACCGATGCGGCAATCAATCCAGGCAACAGCGGCGGCGCACTGCTCAATATGAACGGCGAGGTCATCGGCATCAATACCGCTAAGCTGTCCTCCTCCGGCGTGGAAGGCATGGGTTACGCAATCCCGATTTCCGATATCAAAACCATGATCAACCAGCTTAAAACCCAGACTACGACCACAACGACGAAAAAGCAAAGCAGTACGACTGTGTATTACTATTATCGCTCGAAATAATTATCCCTCATTGACAATAGACCGCGCTTCAAGCAAAAATTTGAAGCGCGGTCTATTTGTTTGTCGTGATAGGATTTATCGCGGCTTTTTCTTGTCTCGTGCTCAAAGACGTGGTATGCTGAGAGAAACGCAAAACACAGCGGATAGTCTCCATAGCCGCTCAGGAGGAATACAGAATGACAATCACCTATGCAGAAGAAAAAGATATTGCCGCCATCGCCGCAGTAGAAGCCGCATGCTTTCCACCTGCCGAAGCGGCAACCGAGCAGGAATTTGTCGAGCGGATCAAGTATTACGGCAACCACTTCTGGCTGCTGTACGACGCCGACAAGCTGATCGCGTTTGTCGATGGGTTTGTCACGGACGAGCCGGATTTGACCGATGCAATGTACGAAAACGCCTGTATGCACAACGAAAACGGTGCATGGCAGATGATTTTCGGTGTCAATACCCTGCCGGAGTACCGCAAACGCGGCTATGCCGGTGAGCTGATCCGCCGTGCCATCTCCGATGCCAGACAGCAGGGCCGCAAGGGACTTGTGCTGACCTGCAAGGACAGACTCCTTGCGTACTACGCAAAATTCGGCTTTGTCGACGAAGGCGTGTCCGAGAAATCCACGCACGGAAATGTACAGTGGCACCAGATGCGGCTGACGTTTTGAGAAGTTAGAGGCACGAAACCGCTGCTTTTTGACGGCAATCACATAACATAATATCTACTATTCCGCAAGGCGTACGCTTCTTACCCCAAGAAGCAATCCCCAAAGCAAAAGGTTTATGATCCTTTGCTTTGGGGATTGTTCTGTCCCCCGCTTATGCGGGGATAATTTGCCGATTTTCAAATCTAAGCGCTTACATCAAATTGGGGTGACCCCCGCAAATGCGGGGAAGAATTGTAAGACACTTTGCGTGTCTTCCATTCCTTTTTCGAGAGTTACTAATATTTTAAGTAATACCCAAATCGGCGTCTATTAAGCGTTTTGACGGCGATATCGGCACATTCCTCAGCTGACAATTCTGTCAGCTCTGCAATTTCTTGAAAGGACAAACCGTCATAACGAGCCTGCAAAATAACATATTCAAGCTCAACCCATTCAAGAGCTTCCTTCCAAGGCACGTCAGGTTTATAGGGCTCCTTAGGCACCTTTGGACGACAGTTGTAGCACATACCATCCCGTGCAGGAGTACGTCTTTTCCCACAGATAATGCAAATCTGTGCAGAATTAACCCTGTTCTTGTCCCGGCACCATTCACACAATCGATCCTCAGAATTTGTGAGGTGTTCCTTACAGTCTTTACATACATATTTATATTCTCTCATATTGATTCTCCTCATATATTTCCGCAACATTTACTCATCCACATTCTGCGATGTGCTTGCGACGGCGATGCACACGCCTTGCCGCTTCAGGTACTTTCTCTTCAGCGCTTTTCGGTGCAAATAATCGGGTATTCTGCCATGCGTGTGTAACTGCTCCGACCGGTGCGACAGCCGCCATTGCTTTTCGCATCGAAGCATCGCGCGGGTGAACGTAGTAGTGCGTGGTCGTGGTTACATCCGCGTGTCCAAGCAGACCCGCAACCGTTGCAACATCGATCCCCTGCTCGATCGCACGGGTGGCAAATGTATGCCGAATGTCGTGAAAACGAACGTGCGGCAGGCCAAGACCATCCAGTACATCGCCCCAGTAACTGCTCAGATGGTCCGGATCCATTACACCACCGACTGTATTATAGATGATGAAATCATCAGCATTCGGCGTGCGCTTAAAAAGAGATTCGAACCGCTGATACTGTACGGTAAGCAAACCCTGCAGTACTTCCGGCAGATACAAATCTCGCTCAGAAGCATCGCTTTTCGCAGAGCTGAAGATAAGTTCCGTCCGCTTGCCGTACTCTGCCTCAGGATCAACCATCACCCGGCGTACTGTTTGTGTAATGTGCAGCGTGCCGCTCATCGCGTCGTAATTACCCCAACGTGCAGCACAGACTTCACCCAGACGCATACCGCTGTACAATGCTAAGATAATACCTGCATTATTAAGCGACAGATCAGAAAACAGCCACTTTTCGAGCACTTTTTGATCGCTATCACTCATAATATTGTGTTTCTTCGAGCGGCAATGCGTATATACGGTCGCAGCAACCGGATTTGCGGGCATCATACCGTCCGCAACAGCACGCTTACAGCAAACATCCAGCACAACGCGCATATTTTTGATGCTTTTTGCGCTCAGCGCGCTGCCGGTCCGCAGATTGCCATGCAGGGATTCCTCGTTGAGAAAGTGCTGTACCACGGCAGTAGTCAGACTTTTCAAGGGCATATCACCTAATTTCGGCAGGATATGTTTGTGCAGGTTATCATAGTAGTGCTCGTAGCCGCTCGGCTTGGCTACCGGCTTAACGTAAACCTCCAGCCACTGCTGCGACCATTCCCGTAAAGTTATACCCATGACCTCGCCTCCTTGCTCGGGAAAATATAATCTCCCATGCGCGGTGCGTGATGATGTTGATCGATATACTGTGTGTACTGCGTCTGTACCTGCTTGCTCTGGCTGTCCGTCAAACGGATTTGTCTGCCGTTCGGAAAGGTCAGCCGCTGACACTCGAACTCGTAGTCTTTCCAGTGCAGCCTTTGCATATCTGCGAAGGAATACTTCTTCATCGTAATTTCGCCTCTTTCTATATGTGATTTTGAGCGAAAATAAAACCGTGCAGGCAATATAGAGCCTACACGGTGTCAAAATCATACAGCAGAAAGAAGTATAAATATAGCACTAACAAAGGTCTTGTGCAACCCTTAAAAAAAGGGTATACTAATACTGCGGTGCGGAGTTTTCCGTTGTGTAGGTGGTCGGTTCACCTGCGCAGGTGCAAAAGGATTGCCGTCCTTTTGCACTGCCGTTTTTTATTTTCTGATAGAATAATAGCATATATAGCGCACCTATTCAATAGTCATTTCTCACAAATATAGGTGCACTACATGTTGCAGTTTTACTATATTTTTCAAAAGTGGTCTTTTATATGATATCGGGGGTGAGAAAATGTCAGTCAGCGAAGCGCAAAAGCGAGCCACTTTAAAATGGCAAAAAGAAAAAACAGATGAAGTACGTTTTCGCGTCCCAAAGGGTGAACGTGCCCGCATTCAGGCACACGCTGAACAACAGGGCGAGTCCGCTACTGCTTTTATCAAGCGCGCCATTCGAGAGGCTATGGAGCGGGATAACGCCGCAAAGTGAATAAATCTTTACATCCAGTTAAGTGTTTATATAGCCCACATTTGTCAAATCAGCGAATATACTTCTAATGATTTTGTAACATAATAAGTAAATGGAACTCTTGCGCATCGTGGTACCAATCACACATCTTCTTATAAATATAGTAATTACAAATTTTATTCATAATTCCCCTTTCTGAAAATTTTTAAAGGTGCGCATTTATTTCTTAATTTATTTCAGTATGGATTCCGTTTCAGCATCTATATATTGCAATTTAACCTATTTTATGGTAAAATAGGTTAATAGCAAATAGTATTGTGAGGTATTTATATGGCAACACCAAAACAATTTCTTCGCGAGTATGTAAAAGCTATCAGAGACGGAAATGCTGCTGTATTTGCCGGAGCCGGTTTGTCTCGTCCTTCAGGATTTGTCGATTGGAAAGAACTGCTCCGTCCACTAGCTGATGATATTGATTTAAATATTGATGAGGAGCATGATCTTGCAGCCGTCGCACAATATGTACGAAACAAAGCAGGGAACCGCGCAACCATAAATTCTTCACTTCTCGATGCATTTAGCAAAGATGTCTCCCCGAATGAGAATGTATCAATTCTTACTCGTCTTCCAATACACACATATTGGACAACCAATTATGATCATCTCATCGAAACCGGTCTCCAAGAGGCTAATAGGAATTCAGATGTGAAAATTGAATATAAACAATTATCTACTACCAAAAGAGATCGAGACGCTATTGTTTATAAGATGCACGGTGATGCAGACCACGCTTCTGATGCCGTTTTAACCAAAGATGATTATATCCAGTATGATAGGCATTATCCGCTTTTTAGAAAAGTATTACAAAGCGACCTGATATCAAAAACATTCCTTTTTATAGGTTTTAGCTTTGAAGATCCTAACCTTGATAGTATTCTTGGGCAAATTAAACTTTTGTTAGACGAAAATATCAGAACTCATTATTGCTTTATGAAAAAAGTCATACAAACAGCTTCCATGACCGATGAGGAGTTTGGATACCAAAAGGCTCGACAAGATCTACGAGAGGATGATTTAAAACGTTATGGCGTTCAGACAATTTTCGTCAATGACTACTCAGAAATTACAGATATATTAAGGACTCTTGAAAGAGCAGTTCTTTCCAACAACGTCTTCATTTCCGGTAGTGCGGATTTCTATAATGACGAGTGGCCTAACGCGAAAATCGAAGATTTGGCATATCAACTTGCAAATCAGCTCATACAAGAAGGCTTCAAGGTAACTTCTGGCTTTGGATTAGGTATTGGTTCGTCAGTCATTAATGGTGCACTTGATGCAATCTACACTAAAAAGTTTAAACATATTGATGAACATCTGTGCCTCCGACCGTTTCCTCAAGGGATTGCAGATCCTAATGAACGGAAAGCAAAATGGAAAAAATATAGAGAAGAAATCCTCTATAATAATGGCGTAGCCATCTTTATGATTGGAAACAAAAAAAATATGCAAGGCGAAAAAGTCATCGCTGATGGTTGTTTACAGGAATATCAAATCGCTGAAGAGAACAAGTGCATAATCATCCCCTTGGGCACAACCGGAGACGCTGCCGCATCAATTTATGATACAGTTAAAGCAGCTAAACCGAACTATCCTTACCTCGAATCGTATTGGGAAATACTCCGTACGGAAACCAATCTAGACAACCTTGTAAATGCTGTTATATCCATTGCTAAAAACCAAAGATCAGTTTGATATTCGTCAAACCAAACAATAAGGAAGGTTAAATTTGTGGGAAAGAAAATTTTTGTTTCGTATAAATACGCAGATGATCAAGTTCAAAACTTGACATCAGACACAACATCAACAGTTCGTGATTATATTGATGAGTTTGAGAAAAAGATAGATTCTTCTGATCATATCTTTAAAGGTGAAAGTAATGGTGAAGATTTAAGCAAACTTTCTGATGAGACAATATGGGAAAAACTCAAAGATCGAATCTATGACAGTTCTGTGACCATCGTATTTATTTCACCAGGTATGAAGGAAGCAGACAAAAAAGATCGCGATCAATGGATACCATGGGAGATATCATATTCGCTTAAAGAAACCTCTAGAAAAAATAAAAATGGAGATGCTATTACGAGCCACAGCAATGCAATCTTAGCTGTTGTCCTTCCAGATATAGATGGTTCGTACTCCTATTATCTCGAAACGCAAAATTGCTGCGATACAAGCTGCACTACTCACCATACAAATAAACTCTTTTCAATTATCAAACAGAATAAATTTAATAAAATCAAAAATGCTTCAACACACATATGCAACGATGAGCGAACAATCTGGTCTGGAACTTGTAGCTATATTGAAGCTGTAAAATGGAGCGATTTCATAGCCAACTACAATAAATATGTAGATTTCGCCATCGATCGTCAAAATCATATTGATGAATACAAACTCTGCAAAGAAGTATAATGCTTGTAGCTCATATCATGTTATCAGAATCTATAGTTTTATTTAATATATAGCACATTATTATAACACAAACAGCCGCATAAAAGCGGCTGTTTAGCATATTACAGACAAGAAAGAATTATAGTTGCAATGCCTATCAATGGGATATAAAACAGAATCTCCGTAAGAGATATAACACTTCTATAATATGCAACTAATGTCCCCGGTTTCCTTTCTATATTAAAATTAATCCCATATCCCTCCAGCTGGTGAACAGCATTATACAACTTTCGGAATTGACGTTCTTGCAAAAGATAAAATGAGTCCAATAGCCAAAACGCTATGATTGGAATATATGCAATAAGGAATAACTTTTTATTGCTTTGTTGTCCCCAAAAAGCATATACTCCAACAACAAGTGTTACTGTCCAACCTTTTAATGCAAAGGAATTACTGGCCATACGGTTAATAATACCCAGAATCATTTGCAAATGTTGAATTTTATTCGTATCCATGTTTAATCACTCATTCATAAAATTGTTATTTTCTTCAAATATGCCTTGCTGCTCATAGAGCTTATCCATTGGATACATGTGGCATTTCAGTGACAATTCATTTGCCCACTCCACCAGATTATCCATAGATAATCTTCTCAGGTGATTCGTTCGAACTCTATATTGCATTTGGTAGTCCCATTCCATGTCTGTACCATTTTCAGCAATATATTCATCGCTTGGAATATCTCGATATTCTGCGAGCAATTTATGACAGACAATTTGTGATATCGATAACTCCGAATAAATCCAAGGTGATAAAGTTGCACTTTCACCAGGTATTTCATCAATAGATAACGAATTCGGCGTATTTACAAAAAAATAAGCATTCACATTTGTCAATCATTTGTTCTAATGCAGTATTAAGCATAATATGAACATGACTTGTGGATTCATTACGTTTTTTATAACTATAGGCAGCAGTATCCTCGTCATTATACTGCAGCCTACTATACTTATTATCAATCTTTTTCAAAAGATCATTTGCATACCCCCAAATATGGGAATCAACAAATGCTTGCACATTACATTCTTCTTTAAACCAACCAGCTAAACTTACAACTAGTTTTTCATCCCTGTGTGCATGAGATAGAAAGATGTCTGCTTTAACCTGCCCAAACCAATCATTTTGAATTGCAGTACCATCTAAAGCATGTTTTGTGGAAGTCTTAATAAGCAAGTCTCTTTTATCTAAAATATAGTTATCTACAGTCTTTTCATTCAAAATGTAATCAGTTAACTTTTCTCTTATTCGCTGCTTCTGTTCAGCTAAACATTTTTCACCCGCCTTATAATAATGTTCATTGGCTCTACCAAAATAGTACTCTGGAATCTTTAGATTAAAACCTGCAAACACGGATATTCTCCTTTACAATACTACTCTGTGAACATACTTATTATTTATTAGAATATCATAATTATTTTTTAATCTCAACGGTATTCCTAGGATATCGACATTATATATGCAAGATTTTTCGAGATTGTATCTTCTCCGTTCTTAGTCACATTAAATAGATGAGAGTATTCAAATATCCCAAATCTACAAGCTCTTATTATTGTTAATAGGCGCTAAAATCTTTCAAATTTATTTACTTTTTTCACCCACTTCTTATTTCACTATTTATGTCTTTGTTTTGGGATATTTTTCTTCTGTCTATTTTCTAGATAAAGTTATAAAAACTCTATATTTTTAAATTTTTATTGTCATTTTTCATAATGTAAGTTTTTTCACCTGCAATCTGAAAAAGGTTCTCGCACTGGTGCTGGCGTTTGCTTGTGCATTCACCATGTTCGCTGGTGCGGCGTTCACGGATCAGGCCGACATTAAGGTTGACTCTGATGTAGTGGACACTCTGGTATCGCTGGGCGTAATCGAAGGTTTCGAAGACGGCTCCTTCCAGCCTAACGCTACCGTAACCCGTGCTCAGATGGCAAAGATGATTTACGTTCTGCGCACTGGTAACTCTGACGCTTCTGCGTACAACAATGACAAGACTTCTTTCACCGACATCAACGGCCACTGGGCTGCTGGCTACATCAAGTACTGCCAGTCCGTTGGCATTATTGCCGGCAAGTCTGCAACCGTATTTGCTCCGAATGCAACTGTAACTGCACAGGAAGCTGCTAAGATGTTGCTCGTAACCCTTGGCTACGACGCTCAGAAGGCTGGCCTGGTAGGTACTAGCTGGGCTGCAAAGACCAACGCACTGGCTGACGAGAATGGCCTGCTTGAGGATGTTAATACTTCCTTCACTGGTCCGTGCCCGCGTCAGTACGCTGCACAGTTGATCTACAATGCAATCGACGCTCCTACTGTTGTATGGCGTGACGATGCTTACACCACCAACAACTATGGCAATGGTGACAACCCGACCATCGGCGAGAAGTACATGGGCCTGCACTCTGTTGAAGGCATCCTGACTTACTTCCAGAAGGAAGATGGCAAGGACACCTACAATGCTACTGTTTCTTCCATCACTAAGAAGGACGGCACTGCTCTGTCTGGCAAGGACATCATCGACGAGCAGAACTTCTCCAAGATTGCTAAGGACTACTACGCTCTGAAGCATCAGAAGGTTAAGGTTCTGTACAAGGAGACCGATAAGGTTTACGGTGTATTTGCTCTGACCGATTCCAACACCGTTCTGACTGGCGTTGTTGGTGATTTTGGTGAGGACAGCGGCAAGCTGAAGTACGATGGTAAGAAGTACACCCTGGCTGCTAAGAACAGCGTATACGTTAACGATGAAGATGCCAAGGCTACCAGCGTTGCAGACTACGCTGATAAGGCAACGGGTATCGTTAAGGCTTACGACGCAACTGCTATCTCCAATGACGATAGCTCTAAGATCAGCCGTCTGGACGTTGCTTCTTTTGCAGTAGGTCAGGTTACCTATGTTGGTTCTGACTACATCAACGTTTCTTACAAGGCAAACAATGTTGCTGGCGTAAACGGTAAGACCAACTTCTCCACTAAGCTGGAGTCTGATGACGTTACCTATCCGTCCGATATCAAGAAGGATGACTACGTTGCAGTTACTGCAGCAGTTAACACTTCTGATGGCAACATCGGTGTAACCAAGCTGGACGTTGTTACCGGCAAGATCACCACCACCAAGAAGGCTTCTACTGACGATGCTTACGAAATCACCATCGGCGGCACTACTTATGAAAAGGCTGGCGTAGCTGATGATAAGGCTAAGGATCTGAAGCTGAACGCCACTGTGGCTGTTGTTGTCAAGGGCAACTACTTCCTGTACGTTGATGATGCTAACGCAGAGGCTAAGGACATCGGCATGATGACCGAGCTGTACAAGGAAGGCAACCGTTATGTTGCAACCGTGATCAAGGCTGATGGTTCCTCTGAGAAGATGACCCTGAAGAAGACTGATGGTTACTATGTAAATGGTACGTCTACCACGGCTGTTGAGTTTGACAGTGCTGTCAAGGGTGCAGGCGTTGCTCCGAAGCTTGTTTCTTATAGCAAGTCCGGCGATGACTACAAGATTAAGCTGCTTGATAAGACGAATGAAAAGGCTGGCTACGACGTATATACCGAGTCTAATAAGACCTCTGTCGACAACAAGCGCTTTACCTCGGGCGATGTTTCTGCAATCGAGGATAACGCAACTGTATTCGTTCGTTACAAGACCGATTCTTACAAGGTTGTTACCGGCAAGGATCTGAAGAACTGGAAGAACACTGTAAACTTCGATGCTTATATTCTGGCCGATACCTCCAGCAGTGTCAACTATGCTAAGGTAGTACTGGCTGATCTGAAGGATGACAGCATGGCTGGCGGTTCTGACGTTAACTACGGTTATGTCTACACCGTTGAGTCTGGTCTGACCAACGATGAGGACGAGTACACTGTAATCTATGCTTGGAACGGCACGGAGACTGTTGAGCTGTGGACTGATGATGATGTCAACGTAGCTACTAGCAATGTAGTTGAGTACTCTATCGATGGTACTCTTGAGACTGCTAACGGCTCCAAGACGGAAGTTTCCATCGACAATGTTTACGGCACTGGTAAGGGCAACAATGCTTGGACCAAGGCGGTTGTTGTTGGCGGTGACTACGGTACCGATAAGGATGGTACCGCATATGTTTACGATACCAACACTGATGTTGCAGTTAAGGATGTAACCGGCAATACCAAGGCTATCAAGCTGGACAATGATGATGATGCTATCATCCTGTTCGTTGATACCTCCGATGATGGCAAGACTGATACTGGCCTGACGCTGTCCGCTGACATGGATCTGTCCTCCTTCGTTCAGGACAATGGTGGCAGCTACAAGGTAAACGCAGTTTACTATGTATCTAAGGATGAGAACAACGCTGAGACTGGCAAGAACATTATCGTTGTTGATATCACTGGCGAACTGAACTCCAAGGTTAAGTAATCTACCAATTGCTTCAGTTGTTGGATTTCTGATCTAAACAATCGAACCCCTGAGGTTTTCCTCAGGGGTTCTTTTTGTACATATGGAAGGCTGTAACCGCTATCTCTGGCAGTGCCAAGTACGGTGCTAAGGTTTCTGACACTGTAATCATTTATCTGAATGCAGTTGATTGGGAGGCTGGCGACGCTCAGGATTGGATGGAAGCTGAGATGAACAAGGCTGACACCAATGTTAAGGCTAACGTATTCGCTATCGTTAACGACGATGACGAGATTGAGCTGCTGGTAATCGGCACCGAGGACAATGAGATCCGCGCTGCTGCTGATACTGATAACGCAGTTCTGCTGCCCCGCTAAGGTTTAACCTAAGCCAATCGAAAAGTCCGCTCAATTGAGCGGACTTTTTTTACATAAATTCAGCAAAGTAGTCTTCTAAGCGAGCATAGAATGCATTCTTGGCTTCATTATAGTCATCTTCAAGAATATATTCACTACAATCATCGGGAAATGGAATTTTTTCGACCGCCTGCTTAAGTATTTTGAAGAATTTTTTCTTCTTTGCCGTACTTAAAGAATTAATTGCTTCCAAACAGTGCTCATTCGTGCACAAATCATTGAACGTATAGCTTCCTTCAGATGCATTAACTTCTTGCTGTGTTACATATGCGTCACTCAAATCGTTTGATGTAAATCGCATGTCAATACTCCTTTCCCAAAGGGTGAGAAACCCCCGCTCATTTGAGCGGGGGTTTGTGTTTCCTTTTAAGCTAAGCTAATTAGCCTGCAAAGTGAACGTGAGAATCGGTTACAACAGTGTCAGTATCGGTGTTACGATCCAGCATGTTATCTACATCGTAGAATACTGCAACAATCTTGTAATCCGGAGTAGCAACAGTACCGTCGTTCTTCAGAACTACGATTGCGTTTGCAACATAGTTAGAGCCAACGCACTTCTGTGCGGTCGGGATAGCCTCGATACCGCCCTCAGCGCCCTCATTCTCAGAGTCATCAACTGCAACAAATACGCAGTCATCGTCGAAGGTATAGGTGCCAGTAGTTGCAGCTCCGCCGGTAGCAATCTTAGCAGTGCCCTTCTCAGTACGATCGGTACCGATAATAGCAGCGTCCAGACCCTCAAGCGATACATCATTGATGTAGTCGCCATCGATGGTGTAGGAGATTACCTTACCGGTGGTAGCGCCAGCAATCGGAGCAGAAGCATCCTCAACCAGAGTCTTAGCGCCCTCGTTGGTCCATACCTCGTAAGCAGCCTTCTTCTCACCGTTTACGGTTACAGTATAACCATCACGGGTCAGGTAGCCGTACTTGGTATCAGCGGTTGCGCCCGGAACCTTAGCGCCACTAACTTCGACGTAACCAGCAGCAACGTAGTCCAGACCATTCTTCTCGTTGGTCAGCAGAACAGTGCTGTCAGCAGTCTTGTTGTCCCAGTTCTTGATAGACTTACCAGAGATAACCTTAATCTCGGTAGAAGCCTCAACATAGATAACTGCATCGTCGTTAACCGGCTTGTTGTCAATCTTCTTGTCATCAACCTTAACAGAGCCAGTGGTGATATAATCATCGCAACCAGCCTTGTTGGTCGTGCTTACGAACTCGATGTCGTAAGTATCATCAGACAGCTTGGTGAAGGTTACAAGACCCTTAGCAGATGCACCGGAGGTAATCAGAACATCATCAGCCTTAACCTGATTTGCATCCGGAGTAGTAGCGCTAGTTACCAGCTTCTTGCCGTCGTACTTGGACAGCTTAAGGTAAACGATACTTGGTACAAGGTTGCTACCAACGGTGCTTCCAACGTAGCAGACGATACTGCTTCCATCAAGTCTGGCAGCACCTATGACTTTGCTATCGTTGGCAATTACATTGTAAATGCCAAGGAGACCGAGTCTTCTTCCAACGACATTCTGGTTGTAACTGACTTTGAGTCCGCAAAGAACGGCATGCAGAGCAGCACCACTCAGAAGGTAAAGGCTTACTTCCTGGACGGCTCTTCCAAGACCATCGAGGTTGAGAAGCTGGCGCTGACCGCGGGTGAAGATGCAGAAGATGTAACTTCTAAGAACTGCTTTGCAGATGACAACAAGTCTGTTAACCACCTGTTCACCTACTCTACTCGCAGCAACGGCACTTACACCCTGAAGGCTCTGGGTACTAGCACTGCTGCTGATGGTACCACGCTGTCTAATAAGGCTGGTTACGAAAACGTAGGCCAGGATACTGAAATTACTGCAAAGAACAAGATTGGTAAGTATTCTATCAATGATAGTGCAGTAGTATTCGCACTGTATAATACCGTTTCCGGTGCTACCAACATTCAGAAGGACGTAAAGGTTCTGTCTGGTAAGACCGTAAATGATTGGTCTACTAAGTACGGTTCTACTGTTTACTACGCAACCAAGAAGTCTAACGGTATTGAAACTGTTAGCGTTGCAGTTGTAGTTGCTAAGGCTAAGTACAACGGTGCTGGCTCTGACTACAAGTATGCATATATGACCTCTGATTCTTACAAGGGCACCAACGGCGAGGACAACGATGAGACCACCGTATACGAGGCTTGGACTGGTTCTGAGAACGTAACCCTGAAGTATGATGGCGGCGACGGCACCCCGAAGTCTGCTGGTAATATCCTTATCTACACCGATGACGGTGCTGATTTCATCAATGTTGAGGCAGCTAAGGATACCAAGACCATGCGAGTTGCAATCACCGGTATTCAGAAGGTTAAGGAAGGCGATGTAGCTGTTAAGTTTAACGGCGGCAGCGACACCTATTCTATGGACGAGGATTGCGTATACATCGCAGTCAACGACGACAAGCAGGAAGGTATGGAAGGTTCTTCTCTGGATCAGATTTCTCTGGCTGAAGAGACCTCCACTGCTGGTCAGTACTATGCAAATGCTTGGATCGTTCTGGAGAAGAATGACGACGGCACCTACGGTGACATTCTGGCTATCATCTATGATGCAGATAACAACCGTCTGAAGGGCAACAAGATTTTCTAATTGAGAATTAAAATTGTCTAACTGAAATCCCCGAGGAAGTCCTCGGGGATTTCTCCTATTTACCGCCATTACACAAAAGAACCCCTGAGGTTTCCCTCAGGGGTTCGATTGCTTTACTGCAAATTCAACGGATCAAGCCGTGAAATTACCAAGCAGTGATGTCGTGCTGAACGTCAATTACGATAACAGTGATCTGATCGTCAGAAGCGCTGTCAACGAATACGCGAGCGTTCGGTACTGCATCCTCAGTCAGCTTGTTAGCAGAATCGGAAGCATCGGTTGCAACCTTGTTGGTGATCTGAATATCGTTCAGAGCCGGCAGCTTGCCCTTGCTCCAGAAGTCGGAGTCGAAGGTACGAGCCAGGTCGATGTCGGACATGGTGTAGCCGGTCTCGCCCTTGCCTGCGTCAGAATCAACGAACAGGATTACGGTATTCTTGCTGTCAACCTTGGTGAATGCATCAGCAGTAGAAGCGTCGGTAGCTGCACCCAGGCTGTTGTTGCCTGCTGCACGCCAACCAGTGTCGTTGCCGAGCTTGTAGGTGTACAGGGAGATGTCGCCGGAGCCTTCATCGAAGGAAGCTACGAATGCATCAGCCTGCTTACCAGACTTGTACTCGATATCAGACAGGGTGTCGCCGGTAGCAGTGTAGGTGAAGATATCACCCTTGCTCATGCTGTTAGCAGCGGAATCATCGGTGGTAACGGTGATCTGCTCAGTGCCGTTCCAAGCGGTGATTACATATACAGTGCCGTTAGCAGTGCCGGTCTTCTTCTCAACATTCTTCAGAACTACTGCGTAGTTGTCGGAAGAGCCGCCGGTAGAATCGGTGCCCAGGTCGATAAATGCAGCCTGTGCATAGTAGCCGTTGCCAGACTTGTTAGCAACTGCGGTTGCACGCAGGATGGTACGATCGTAGCCAGAAGCAGTCTTACCGGTTACTACCTTGTAGTCGCCGTCTTCGCCAGTAGCATCAGCCTTGGACTTAACGAATACAACGCCAGTGGATTCGTAGTACAGGCGAGAGATAGAAGCGTTATCAGAAGAGGTGAAGGTACCAGTCTTGATGGAACCATCGGTCTTGACCGTAGTGTTGTTAGCACCAGTTACAGTTACATAAGAATCGTAACCATTGGTCTCAATGTCGGTAGCGTTGGCAACATCAGTGTTTACAGCGCCCAGACGGGTCAGGGTGTAAACGTCCTTGGATACCTCGTAAGAAACGAGAATCGGCTGGAACTTGTTGCTCGGCTGATCGCCAGTTACATTGTTGTTAGCCAGATCAGAATCTCTCATATTCTTGTTAGCAGCGTTGCCTTCGTGGAATGCGATGATGTTCTTGCCATCGTCCTTGTCGTCCCACTTCTTCTCGATCTCAACAACCTTGTCGGTGCCGTCAGAGAAGATCATGCGAGCTTCCCACTTGGAGTTTACGCCGCCCTTAGGAGCAGCCTCAACCAGCAGTGCGATGTCGTCAATAGAACCAGTGGTGGTATCAGTGTAGTAAACATAGCCGTTTACAACTACCATCTCAACGTTGGAACCAGTGTTCGGGCGCTTAACGAGCTTGCCGGCTACGTCAGCATTGCCAGCCATGGTGTACCACTCGTCAGAGATAGATACGCCGTCATCAGCCTTAGTGCCGTTTACCTTACCAGTAACAACGGTAGCCTTCTCAACCAGACCATGGTTGGTGCCGTAGTTGCCAGCAGCAGTTACAACAACATAGTCGTCCTTCTTGATACCGTCGTACCAATCCCAGTCATCGGACTCGAGCTTGGTCTTGGAAAGGATGTCCTTGTCGCCGCCCTTGTAGGAAACATTAACATAGTCAGAACCAACAGCGGTAACCTTACCAACTGCAAAGGTCTTAACATTCAGGATGGAGTACTTGGTGGAGCCGTCGGTAGCAAGCAGCTTAACCTCGGTCGACTGATAGTACTTAGAATCGGTGTACTTAGAGGAAGAATCATCACCATACGCATCAACAAAAGACTTGATGGTATAGTTGGTGTCCTCACCATTTACGTAAACAGAAGTGGTGTCAGCCAGATCATACTTGGTGCCGTCCAGCTTAACCTTCTTAGCGCTGTCCATCTTGAGATCCTTCAGGATGCCAGTCTGTTCAGTGTTGTCCTTGGTAGCGTAAACGCCGTAAACCTTGGACTTGTCGTTGTTCTTGTACAGAACGGTAACCATCTGATACTTCAGGTTGGAGTAGTCCTTCTTCACTTCAGTGAAGTTGTACAGGGCCTTGTCCTTGTCATCAGTGGTCTTGTTCAGATCAACGGTATCCTTGTTCAGGGTCAGCTCAAAGGTCTCCTTGCCGGAGGTCTTGGTAACCTTGGTCAGAACAGCGGTGGTCTTCTTCAGGTTCATGAACTTCTCGCCGATGGTCTTGTTGTCATCGCCAAGCAGAGTTACGTTGGTGTAAGCATCGTCACGCCATACAACGGTCGGAGTATCGATTGCGTTGTAGATCAGCTGTGCAGCGTACTGACGCGGGCACGGACCGGTAAAGGAAGTGTTAACGTCCTCCAGCAGGCCATTCTCGTCTGCCAGTGCGTTGGTCTTAGCAGCCCAGCCAGCACCTACCAGGCCTGCCTTGTTAGCGTCGTAGCCGAGGGTTACGAGCAGCATCTTAGCAGCTTCCTGAGCAGTTACAGTTGCATTCGGAGCAAAGATGGTAGAAGACTTACCAGCAATGATACCAACGGACTGGCAGTACTTGATGTAGCCGCGTGCCCAGTGGGTACCAATGTCGGTGAAAGAAGTCTTGTCGTTGTTGTACGCCGAAGCGTCAGAGTTGCCGGTACGCAGAACGTAGATCATCTTCGCCATCTGCGCACGAGTTACAGTTGCGTCGGGCTGGAAAGAGCCGTCTTCAAAGCCCTCGATGATGCCCAACTCTGTCAGAGTGTCCACGACTTCATCGGCGACCTTGATGTCCGCCTGATCCGTGAACGCCGCACCAGCGAACATGGTGAACGCGCAAGCGAACGCCAGCACCAGTGCGAGAACCTTTTTGAGATTCTTCATAGGGGAATTCCTCCTTAAAATAATATTTCGAGTTTTCACTCGTTCGATAAATATATTACCATAGTCAAACACAGGGGTCAAGCGCAGTTTGCCATCCGTAACATGAATGTAACATTACAGGTAATGTTACATTCATGTGTGTTACACTTTCTCTCCACCAGGCAAACCTCTTCATATAACAAGGTATTCCGTTCTTCCCTATCAACTGATGTTGTAAATTTTTCTATTGCAAATTTTCCTGTTTCCGCTTATACTAAATATGCTTTATAACGCAATTAAAAAGCAGCGTTGCCACACTCAGGTTTGGCACCACAAAGCTCTATCCCGGCCGTGTGTCGGGATATCTTTGTATTATAGGAGAATTTTCTATGAATTATCGAATTGGTTTATATCTGGACAATGATAAAATCGGTTGGGCTGCAATCCGTGAGAACGAAGAAGGTCATGCTGAACACATTGAACGTGTAGGTGTGCGCTTCTTCCCTATCGCCGAAAATTCTTTCAACGGCTCTACTCCCGGTTCGGAACGACGCATGTATCGACTGGCTCGCCGACGCTACACCCGCCAAAAATATCGCTTTGCCAAACTGCGCGAATTATTCAGTGAAGTTGGTTTGCCTCCTATGAACACACTTGTCCACAAGCCTGTGGATTATTTGTGGCAGTTACGCACAGACGGACTAGATCGTCAATTGTCCGCCGAAGAATGGGTTCGTGTGCTATATCATATTGCTCACCATCGAGGTTTCCAACCTGGAACCGGTGAACAACTCTCTGAAACCTTTTCCAATAATGCAAAAATCCGTAAGGCAATTCATAAAAATCAGCAACGTATGGATGAGCAAAACTATCGCACTGTAGGTGAGCTCTTCTATCGAGATTCTCGTTTTCGACCCAATGGTCTGTTTTCGCCCTTTAAAACCGGCATTCCTTATATAACCAGTGTCTCTCGTGATATGATTCGCGAAGAAGTGGTATTGCTGTTCTATACACAGCGTATTTTAGGAAATCCATTTGCGACTGAAGTCTTTGAACAGAAATATACCGAAATTCTCTGTCGTCAGCGCTTTATCTTAAGCGGTCCCGGTCCTAATAGTCCTTATGCCGGCCATAAACGACGTTTTGGTGGTATCTACTGCCCCCTAGAACCTCGAAGAGAACGCTGTCCTGATGCTACTCCTCTCGCAGAACGTTTTCGATTTTTGTGTATGGTCAACGCACCTTATTCTATTCCACCTCACACGCAGCCAATCGCAAAAACCGAAGAACAGAAACGACAAATCCGTGCTGCCGCTACTAAAAATCCTGCTCAGCTTTATGCGGCTACAAACAATGTGTTAAATTTGGATCCTAAAACGCCCTTGACGCTGTATCTTGATGGAATCCCCTATTCGGCTGCCTCCATGAATAATTGGATCATCCCCCACGGCCGCAGATTGCTTTCTGCACTTTCCAAGAAATTTCCGGATGAACAGGGTATTCTACACAAACATTGGGAGGACCTTTTGCTTCTCTTCGTCTCTACTCCCGAAAAATACTGGAAGCAGCGGTTAAAGGAATTTCACTTCTCCAAAGAACTGTGTGATTTGTTAGCGAAAGCTCATCTTGTACAGCGAGCGCGCTACTCTCGCAAAGCGTTGGGGCGTATAGTGCCACTTATGGAAAAGGGTATGTCTATGGAGGAAGCACGCGATAAATGTTATCCCGACAGTCCTGTATCGAATACTTCAACCAAATTAAATTTCAAAAATTTCTATCACGTTGCACGTCCTGCCACTGATCGTACGCTATCGCAAGCTATTGTTCTTATCAAAGCATTACTCCGCGAATATGGTATGCCTACGCATATTCGAATCAGCACATCATACGAAATGGGAAAGCCATTGTCTCTCCGTAAAAAACACAAAAAGATTCAGGAAAATCGAGATAAAAAGCTTGCACCGCTTTTCCAAACTGCATCCGGCTTTCTCCAGCGTTCTCTAACGTCGGACGAATGTACTCGAATTATTTTGTGGTCTCTGCAGAATCATGCATGTATGTATACCGGTACGATGCTTACTTTTGCACAAGCATTATCATCAACTGATACAGCAGTCGACCACATTATCCCTTACTCCGATTGCTATGATCATAGTTATAATAATCTCGTTTTAGTATTGCGCTCTGCTTCTAACCATCGGAATCATCTGCCAGGTGTTACATTTGGCCGTGATATTCGTTACCGAAACCGCGCATCCGAACGTTCCAATCGAAAATGCCGTATAAATCTATTAGCATCCCAGTGGACTGAACAGGATAGCATCAATCAGCGCCAGCGCTCGCTAAGCAATCCTTCCCCTTTACTCACCGGCTTTGCACTCTTTCTGCAGCGCACATTATCTGCACAGGATAACATACTTTCTTCGGTTACGCCTGTTAATACCGGCACAATTGGCTTACGTTTGTCACGCGTGTTTGAGCAAGTTCCACCTGCTATGGACTCTGCTGGCCAAGCAATCCTTACCGCTCTCAGCGAGCCCCATACCTGTGAACAACTATCTGACTTTTTCGCAAACGACTACGAAGGAACCCTATTCCAACCCTGGCCCTCATTCCATGAGGAATTTTCGGCTCTCTGTTCACCAGAGTCATCCTGTTTCTCTCATATGGCACAGCATAAAGTACGTGGTGCTGCACATCGTGATACATTAATGCGTCGTCGTGGTGATGAGATTGTAGCTAAACGGGCGCTTATACAGTTGAAACTGGATGCCAATAATGAAATCGCTGATTATTTCCAGCCAGAACGTGATCGTTTACTGTATTCTGCTTTGCGCAATCAGCTTATCGCACACAACGGAAATGCTGCTGAAGCCTTTGCAGAACCTTTTTACAAACCGAAAGCTAACGGCGATATTGGTCCTTTGGTCAAATCTGTTCCTATCATCCAGCATCCTCGTGCTTTTGTATCCGTCCGAGGGGGTATTGGCACCCATGGTGATATGATTCGAATCGATGTATTCCGCACTTCCAATAATGAATATTATTATGTGCCTATCTACGTCAAGGATACGCTTCAGCCAACACTTTCACTCCGTGCAGTAACCAAAAATCCAAATCGCATGTTACTCATGTCAGAGTCCGATTTTATCTTTTCTCTTTATTCCAATGATGTGATCTATATCGAGCTACCAGACACAATAACTCTGAAGAGTGTGTCTTCCAATGATACTATTAATGTCAATCATGGTTATTTTCTTAGAGGCAATGTCAAAATAAAGAGTGGAACCTTTGAGGTCTCTACACTCGATAAGCAGTATATTCGTACATCGATTCCTTTCTATAGTCTTCGCTCACTATATAAGTGTGAAGTCGATCCCCTTGGAAAGATACGCAAAATCACAAGTCCTGAAAAACGCATGACCTTTCATCTCAAATAATCCACACAGAAAAAGACCTGTACACAACGTACAGGTCTTTTCCGATTCAAGAACTCTGGAATTTCCCATTTCTTTATCATTAACGCAACTAAAAAAGCAGGGGAGCCACAGTCTTAAAAAATTTTATGTCTATAGTATAACATAAAATATCCTATGTTTGCAAGTATACTCTCCTGCTCTTGCAACATTATAGTGCTATAATAACTGAAAGTGCAAACCCTCGACTCACTTGCCGAGGGTTTCGTCATTGCTGAACTTAAACACCGTCATAAACAAAATTTTTATATCAAACAGCAGCGTCCAATTCTCAATATAATAAATATCGTGCTCGATTCGGCCCTGAATCGACGTATCGCCGCGGAAGCCATTCACCTGCGCCCAGCCGGTAATGCCCGGCCGCACCTGGTGCTTGACCATATACAGCGGCACGCTTTCCTTAAACTGGTTTACAAAATACGGCAGCTCCGGCCGCGGCCCGACCAGACTCATATCCCCCATCAGGACGTTGAAAAACTGCGGCAGCTCGTCAATCGAAAACTTACGGATAAATGAGCCGAACTTGGTCTTGCGCGGGTCACTGTTGGTGCTCCAGCCGGTATTTTGCTTATCGTTTACGCGCATAGAGCGAAATTTGTACATATAGAACGGCGTCTTGTTCAATCCTACGCGCTCCTGTTTGAACAGGATTGGGCCGGGTGAGGACAACTTCACACCGATCGCCGCGAACAGCATAATGGGCGAAGTACACAGGATCAGCAGCAGTGAGCCGACAATATCCACCGCCCGCTTGAGGAACGCGTTGCCGATATTATCCAGCGGAATGTGCCGCAGGTTGACCAGCGACACGTCACCCACCTCGTCGATCGACGGGCGCGACGGCATATACTTATTATAAAACGGGATCAGCGACATTTTCACGCCGTTTTTCTCGCTGCTCGCGATAATGCTCTGCAGATACGGATACTCGTCCGCCTCCAGCGCGATGACCACCTCATCTGGCGAGCTATGCTCCAGCACATGTGCCAGCGCATCATATGTACCGCGATAGGCAATGCCCGGCAGGCAGTCGCGCGGCGCAAGATAGCTGTCCACGCAGAAGCCCAGCGTGCGGTCATTCTGTACCGCACAGCAGTACGCCTGCGCCTGCTCCCCGCAGCCGATCAGCAGCACATGCTTCAGATTGTAGCCGTGCTCGCGGAACGAGCGCAGCAGCCGTCGCAGAAACCATCGCTTGACCGCTACCGCGATTGTCGCCAGCGCAAAGAACACAAACAGCGTCCAGCGCGACAGGTGAAACTGCTTAAACGCGAAAAAAAACGCCAGCAGAATGCCGAAAATGATGGTATTGCTCCGCAGCAGCAGACTGAACTCCTGCAAAAAGTTTTTGGCGCGGAAGGAATCGTACAGTCCCATCAGACCATATAGCAGCCAGAACAGCGGTGAAACGCATAGCACCGTCATCAGATAATACGGCAAGCCAATATGACCAGGCATGCCATGAAACAGCGTAAAACGAATAAAATATGCAAGGATCATGCAGGGAAAAAGAATCAACACGTCAGTCAATCCGTTGATTTGATTGAGTGTCCGCTGGTTTTCTTTGATCAACCTCGGTTCCTCCTATTATAATGTATGTCGATACTAATTTTATAAGTTTATCACATCCGGCATAATTTTACCACCTGTAAACGACTTTTCCCGCCAAATAAATTTTCTCCAACAGAGCGATAATATCTCACCAAACCTTGACAAAACAGGTGTTTCGGAGTAATATTTTGCTATAAATACGTGCGCAGGCGGCGTAAGTTGCCTGCGTTTTTCTTTGAAAGCAGGTCACACTGTGAACGGTAACAAAAAGCTACTATATATTGCCTCATCGTTTGGGCATCTAGCATCCTTTCATCAACCTTATACCGAGTGGCTGGCACAACAGGGTTATGATGTTCATGCGGCGGCCGGCGGCGAGCAGCGCGCATTGCGCGGTGTCAGCCGATACATCCCAGTGCCGTTTGAAAAAAGCATGTTCTCGCCGCGCAACTTTGCGGCGGTCCTGCAGCTCCGCTCCCTGCTGCGGCGTGAAAATTACGCCATGATCAGCCTGCACACCTCGCTTGCCGCGTTCTTTGCGCGTCTGGCGGTGCAGCTTTTGCCGAAAAGGCAGCGTCCCGTGGTGATGAACACCGCACACGGCTATCTGTTTGATGACAGCACTCCCTTTCTCAAGCGCACGCTGCTGCTCGGCGCCGAGCGCATGACCGCGCCTGTCACCGACTGGCTGCTGACCATGAACCGGCAGGACGAGCAGATCGCCAGGCGCTATCGGCTCGGACGGCACATCGTCCCGACGCCGGGTATGGGTATTGCACTCACGCGGTTCTCCCCTCCCTCACCGGAGGAAAAACGCGCCCTGCGCCGTGCGATGGAACTGCCCGAAAACGCACTCGTGCTCATCTACGCGGCGGAGTTTTCCGGCCGCAAGAACCAGAAAATGCTTATCAGCGCCATGCCTGAGCTGCCGAACGCCGTACTCCTTCTGCCCGGCCGCGGTGCACTGCTCGATGATTGCCGCACACTCGCGCAGCAAAAGGGCGTTGCCGACCGCGTTCGCTTCCCCGGATTTACGTCCAACATCGAGCAGTACTACCGTGCTGCCGACCTTTGCGTGTCCTCCAGCCGCAGCGAAGGACTTCCCTTTAATGTAATGGAGGCCATGGCCTGCGGTCTGCCCGCGGTACTCTCCGATGTCAAGGGGCACGAAGATTTAGTGCGTTCGGGCGAGAACGGCCTTTTATTCCCCTATGACGACCAAAACGCCTTTATCCGTGCCGTAAAGCAGGCCGCCGAGCCTGTCCTGCAGGCACAGATGAGCGCCGCCGCGGTACAGACCGCCGTTCCATACGGTATTGACGCGGTATTCCCCACGCTCACCGCAATTTATTCTCAAGCAATTCCTAATCAACCTAAGGAGGTTTCAGAATGACTGAAAAAACAGCAAAATCCAACGCCGGAAAAGGCTGGCTGTGCTGTGCGGCGATCATCGCCCTGTGCGTGATCAGCTGCTTTGCACAGAACGGCACCTACACGACCAAAAAGGTGCTCGGTCTGCTCGGTGCGGTCGGCATCATCGGCATGATGCTGTTCGCAGACAAAGCACGCATCAAGCGCCTGATGAGTCCACCGTCGTTTGCACTGCTGGCCTATCTGCTGCTGGAGGCTTTATCGACGTTCTATGCCCGTTCGGGCAAGTTTGCCATCGCGGAATTCTCCTGCAACCTGATTGCCTTTGCGGTGTTCATGGCCATCGTGCTTTTCTCGGATGATGGCAAGCAGTCTTTCCGCCGCATTGCAGCCGTGCTCGCAACGGCAGCCGCACCAGTCGGCCTGCTGTCTATTGACGCGGCATCCTGCAACATTCTTATGCGCCCCGTGCGTCCGCTGCTCGAGTTTGTCGGCCGCGGCTACGACAACACCGGCGCGTACTTCTACTCCCGTCTGAACACCATTCTCGGCAACCCGAACATCTACGCAGGTCTGATGTCCGTCGCGTGTCTGATGTCCCTGTGGCTGGTGCTCACCTCTGAGAGCCGCAGACAGCGTATCCTGTGCACGGTTCTGCTGATGGTGAATGCAGTTTCCTACCTGCTGGCGTTCTCGATGGGCTCGCTCGGCGTATTTGTCGCAGCATGCGTGCTCATGCTCGTGCTTTCGCCCAAGGAGACCCGCTCCGGTCTGTTCCTGCTGTTGCTCCAGACCGCGGTCATCGCGCTAATCGTCGGCGCGGTATCGGTCAAGGGCTTCGGTGACACGGTCACCGGCTCCCCCCTGCCGATGATCATGCTCGTAGTCGGCTGCGTCGCTGCCTGTCTGCTCGAGATCGGCGTGCGCGGCAAGCTGGCCGAGCGTCTCGCGGATAAGGGCAAGCTGCTGATCGGTGCGGTTGCCGGTATCGTGGTCGTGATCACCATCTATCTGATCGCGGCACTCAACGTCACCGGTGCGTACACCTTCGGCACCGAGGGCGATTTCCGCCGTACCGCGGACCTGCCCGCCGGCGACTACACGCTGAGTGTGGATGCCTCCGCGCCGGTAAACGTGCGTGTTGCGTACAAAAACACCAACAATCTGGTGCAGAATAACGAAACCGACCTTGCAAACGCCTCCACGGATAACGATATTACCTTCACCGTGCCCGAGGACAGCAAGCTCGTGTTCTTCTACGTCTCCTGCGATCAGCCGGGCGTGACGGTCAATACCGCCACCTACACCGGTGCAAAGGACGGCAGTGTCAAGCTGGGCTATAAGCTGCTGCCCGCCTTCATTGCAGACCGTATTCAGGACCTGACCGCAAACGGCAACGTCGTACAGCGCGGCGTATACCGTCAGGACGCCATCAAGCTGTGGAAAACCGCACCAGTGTTCGGCCGCGGTCTGGGTGGCTTTGAGAACGGCGTTGCCTCGGTGCAGGATTACTACTACGAGACCAAATACGCCCACAACCACTACGTTGAAGCACTCTGCGACCTCGGTGTGCTGGGTCTGCTGGCGTTCCTGTCCATGCTGGGCACGGCTGTCTGGGCGCTCGTCAAGAGCCGCAAGGAGAAGCCGCTCATCGTCATGCTGCTCGCGGCCTGCGTGCTGCAGATGTTCGGTCAGGCCGTTACCGACGTAACGTGGTCGTCCGGCTCCTGCCTGCCGATGTTCTTCGCCGTGCTGGCAGCTATCACCGTATTCTGCGCGGATTCGCTCCGCCTTAAGCTGCCCGAAAAGAACAAGGGCGGTGCGGTGCGCTGGCCGGTAACCGTCGTCTGCGCGGTATTCACTGTGCTGATTGGCCTCAACCTGATCGCGCAGAGCAAGCTGAACAGCGACAATCTGACCCTTGATGACCTCAAGCTGGGCGCAAAAATCGACCTGTTTGAGGCAAACGACTACAAGATGTCCTATCTGATGAGCAACTACGACGACGAGACGCTTGCCGCCAAGTACGCCGCATCGCTCTCCCGCGTACAGTCCAACACAATCACTGTACTGCTGGCGCAGTATTACGCCAACACCGGCGATTTCAGCCGTGCATTTGATATTCTCGACCGCGGTGCGGAATACACCCGTGCCAACGCCGAGCAGTGGCAGAAGATCTTTCGTCTGGAGGAAGCCATCGTCGATCCGGTCGGAAGCCTGTCCGCGGTAGAGCGCATCAAAGACGATACCTATATCAAGCGTGTTGTAAACTCCTATAACAAGCTGTGCGAGACAAACGCACAGCAACTCGATGATGTTACGCTGACCGAGCGCAACAACACCTTCCTCAACAAGGTGCTAACCATCTCGGCAACCGATTCCTACGATATGCGCACCGCAATGAACACGTTCTCCAATCTGGTGCTGGATACCGCTTCCGCACCCGATGTCAACGCTGATAACCAGCCCGACTTCGCCGAAGTCACCGAGGGCAGCGCATCGTGGAACGAGGGCGGCGCATTCACCGCAGATACCGACTGCACTATTTCCTTCACCGCAGTCATCAAGAACGACGGTGACTATGCTCTGACCGTACAGAGCAGCAACGCCGCCGGTATCACCGCCGAGGCAGGCGGCACCACCGTGACGTTTGATGCGGCTGGAAAGGGCACCACTCCGGTGCATCAGCTCGGCGATGCAGACAGCACAACGACCATTACCCTGCACGTTCCGGCAGGCACTACGGTCGAGCGTGTAATATACACTATGGAATAATCATTGCTCATTTCCGAAGTCTTCTAACATTACTCGTTTCAAGATACTTCTCCCTACAAATAAAGCAATCGCTGTATGTGGAAATCAATCCGCATACAGCGATTATTTTATTTATAAAAATAATTTTGCCGTCGCATATAAAACGGTCTGTTGCGAATATGGACTCAATACGGACGGACCGACCGCGTCAAGTAAAGTTCGCAAAAAGGCTCCTGAAAAATGAAGTTAAGCTGCGGTGGTCAGTGTGGCCGCAATGGATTCATGGCTTATTGCATAAATCGGATCAACTTTGCCACCTGCACGGACTTTTTCCGCCACCGTGCCGGAGATTTTCTGCCACCTTACCGGAGCACCTTGCCACTAAAAGCTCAGCCAGTTCAAGCACTGGCTGAGCAGGTGTCAATTTTCTAATATTGATCCACATTCGTGCGGTGTTTCTTCGCAACATGCAAAACGCAATAACAATCCTCGAATTTTAGTCTTCGCCGCTACCTTTCTTCACAGAAGCCTTCAATCCTTTACGTTCGCGCATCGAGACACGTCCTTCAACCATGATCTCATACGAATTATGAATAATTCGGTCCATGATTGCTTCAGAAATCGGGCTCTGAGATTCCGAGTCCGGATCAATCCGGGTATACCAGCCTTCGGGTTGGTACTGCGTACAAAAGATCGTAGAACGGCTGCTGCAGGCCTCCGCAATCTCAAACAGATCATAAGACTCCTGTGAGGTAAGGGGACGGATCAGCCATTCGTCAAGAATAAGCAGCTCCACTTTCTTATACGCCTTCATCAGCTTTTTCAGACTGCCGTTACTACGGGCGATATTCAACTCATCCAGCAACTCAGGCATACGGATATAGCGAACCGTCTTCATCCGCCTGCATGCAGCATTACCCAGCGCGCAGGCGATGTAAGTCTTGCCATTACCGGAGGCGCCTTCCAGCACAACGTGATGGCCTTCATCAATGTAGTTGCAGGCAGCAAGCCGCAGAAGCTGTGCCTTGTCCAGTTTGCGATCCTCATGGTACTCGATTTCTTCCATGACGGCAGAAGGAATACCGAACTCGGCATTCCCCATTAACCGGGCCACTTTATTATTCTGGCGGCGGTTCCATTCTGCGGTCACAAGCATGCTCAGCCGCTCTTCAAAGCCAATCGAATTGAATGAAGCGTCTTGAATCTGGTTTGCAAATTCAGCTGCCATGGCAGTCATTTTCATCTCAGTGAGCATATCAATCGTCTGCTGGTTCATTCCTGCTCACCGCCCTTCTTGAAGTAGGCAGCGCCGCGCGTAATGCCGTAATGATTGATGTTTTTCGGCTGTTCCGGCTGTGGATTGTCAGGCAAGGTCCTCTCATTCTTCAAAAGACTGCTGATATTACGAACAGAGGGCGTAGTTGTAAACGCAAGAACCCGTCCGCAAGCGTTTTCAAGACGTTTCCTGCCGTAATGGTCACCGAGCTTTTTCAAGCTTGCACAGGCCTTGTATCCCTGCTGCGGAGCCTTTCCAGAGTCGAGAAAATGCTGTACCGTCTTTTCTGTCATCGGCCCAACGGACATTGCCCAGGTTTTGAAATCTTCTGCATTGTACGCCAGATACCGCTGATGCTCCCGCGGCATATGCTCCAGCTTCATCAGCGGTTCACGCTGCTTTGTCTGCAAACGGCGGTGGCTCGCAACGCGGTTGCCATGAAAATACACCTCAACAATAGTTTTTGTTACGCGAATGTCCACTTTTTCGCCGATCAGGTTGTATGGAACGGAATATTTGTTCCGACTGTCACTCACGAGATAGTCGTTCGGCACCTTAGCGGCAGACCAGACAGCGGCTTCAAACGGTGCAATAGGCAGCGGCAGCATATACGCCTGTTCTTCCTCAAGATAAGCGCTGCGGCGCGTGCCGGTCATCGGCTCGGTTTGAAAGAAGTCCCGTCCATCCTCGTCGAACTCCACCACGCCAAACGGCCGCGAATTTTCAACCCAGTATCCGAATACCGTTGCACCGCTCTGCTGCTGTGCACTCTTGCGGAGCACTTCACGCAGCGTATTGTGGTAAATCATGGGCTTGTCGTAAACCGGCAGCAAAGGCTTGCTCATCGGTTTTGTCATCGGGTAAAGGCGTGTGCCTTTGCCGGCGGCTAAGATCAGACCTTTCATAAACTCATCCTACATATTACTCTTTATTTTTGAATGCAAAAAATCGCTGACCGCAGTAGTTAAACGCTGTGAACAAACACATGCCTACGAGCATCGAAATATTATCACTCACCGAAGCTGCTGCACCGCTCAACAAATAGAGACACAACGGTTTTGCGATACCATATGCCAGCAGATAGCATACTGCAATATTCACCGCAAATCGTACAACCTGCCCAATGCTCTTTTCCTTGTTCTGAAAAGTGAAGAATTTGTTCAGGAAAAAGCTCAAAATACTTGTCAGAATATAATTCGATGCCGAGGAGACCCAATAGCTGCAATGCGCTAGATTATACAAGCCGAACATGATTGCCGTGCCTACCAGCGTATTTATAACACCTACCAGGATGAAACGGAGGACTGTATTTTGAATAATTTTCTCTTTCATACTCGATCCTCATTCGTTTCCTGCACGATATAAATCGGGCGTTTCTTTGTTTCCAGATACGTTTTTGCGAGATATTGTCCCAGAATACCCATGCAGAACAACTGCACACCGCCCAGAAACAGAATAACGCACATCATACTCGGCCAACCGCCTACTGCATCGCCGAATGCAAGCGTTTTGACGAGGACGACGCATACGAACAACAATGCAACTATGCAAAGCAGAATACCAGCAATCGAGGCGATTGCCAATGGTGCGGTCGAAAAGGCTGTAATGCCTTCCAGCGAATACAGAAACAACTTCCAGAACGACCATTTTGTTTCACCAGCAACCCGCTCGACATTTTCATACGGCAGCCATTTTGTACGAAAACCAACCCAGCCGAAAATACCTTTGGAGAAACGGTTATACTCCGTCATAGACAGAATCGCGTCCACCATTTGGCGCGTCATCAGCCTGAAATCTCGAGCGCCATCTACGATGTCTGCGTCCGAAATGCGGTTAATCAGCTTATAAAAGCACCGCGCGAAAAAGCTGCGGATTGGCGGCTCACCCTTGCGGGTAACACGGCGTGTCGCAACGCTGTCGTATTCTCCACTCTGTAATGCCTGATACATCTCCGGCAGCAGAGACGGCGGATCCTGCATGTCTGCGTCCATAACTGCGGCATAGTCGCCTGTACAATTCTGGAAACCTGCGTACATCGCAGCCTCTTTACCGAAGTTTCGAGCAAAGGATATGTAACGGATACGCTTGTCCTCCTGTGCCGCTTGACGCAGAATCTGTAAAGTCTTGTCACGCGAACCGTCGTTTATAAAAAGGATCTCAAAGTCCAATTGGAAGGTGGTGGACATGTTGTCCGCCACCTTCCGTATCTCCTGCAGGAAATACGGCAACGCCGCTTCTTCGTTGTAGCAGGGGATGATACAGGAGATTCTTTGTAGCATTTTTTCGTTCTCCTCATCTTATTGCAATGTATATATTACTGTATAGTAATCATAGGCTAATGTATAGTTTGTGTAAGCGGTCTCCTCTAATATTCTGTTTAGTATTTCATTTTTTTCATCTTCCGAATAGTTATTATCTTCCGGAAACGCTATACACACAGGATCGTCCATACTAGTGCGCTCATCCAGCAGTGCTTGGAATTGATTTAAATCCGTGTCATACAGCGCACGGATCTCACTCATATCCGAATAAATATTGATTGCCTGTAGCACATTCCACCAGTATCCTTGTCTATTAATTATGATACAATCTTCATGTTTTAAGCTCTCAGCATCAGTTTCATGATTTTTATAGTCTAAATAGGACCAATCAATTCCATTCGTACATACACTAAGTAAGGACACTCCTAATACAATGAGAATGGAGATACTCCTGTGCATCTTCTTTTTAAAAATTAGTGCAATTATATACATTGCTATCAATGCAATGATTGGATAAATCGGATAAATGTATCGAACATTAATGATTTCAGAGCCTTGTACTGCAACATAGAAAAAAACTAGAGTTGCAAATACTATGCTTAACAGCATCAAAACATCATCAGTAACTCGAATTGTTCCGTGTGTTATTTTCAAACTATTTTTTTTCAGATTAAAAGACAACAAAAAGCTATGTTTCTTTTCGTCCCTTTCTACTTTCAAATCTACTATGCAAGCAAAAAAGCGACAGAAGAGATATATTACACCGACAATGCAGAATATCTTTAACAGCCCTGCAAACAGTTCATCATCAATCATCGAAAGATATAGTTTAAACTTGTCCATGGAAAATGAACCTATAGAATCTGTTGCATAGCTACCGCGATATCCATTTAAATGTTTTGTGAGCGTTGCTGGAAAAATAACAAGCGCAAGAACAACCCCAGACCACATCGCAACAGCATACTCAAAAAATGTTTTATACTTCCTCCGCAAAATCAAATAGAGGCAAACGCACATTCCCAAAGCAGCTGCAAACATATAGAAGTAATATTGTGTGAGCCCACCTGTGGCGATTAGTAAAACTAGCACCAACCCATCAGCTACAGTGTGTTTTTTCTTATTCTTTTGGTATATGTGATAGGCAGTTAATGCTAATATTTGGGTCGTTTGTAACATATACATTCGAATCAAAACAGCATTACTGAAACAAGATGCCGACAGTCCCCAACAAACTAGAACGCCGGTTGCAATCAGCTTTGAAGCCGTTAATGATTTTGCAACGTAGTAAAGCAACGCATCTGCAACCGCCAGAAAGATTAGGTTCAGTAATATACCAGGCACTGCACTGTATACTGTATCTGAAAAAAAGACACACATTAAATGTAAAAAACAATAGTACAGTGGCGGATGCACATCATTGGCTTGGTTGACAAAGGCTGCACGAAATGAAAACTCATCGTTCGCATCATACCTTATGTAGTCCGAAAAATATGAACCATTCTGCCACGCTTCTAGCAAGGCTGGTGACGAACTTGGATCGATGAACGAAGTCGTTTCTGAATTAGAGAGTCCATAGCTATATACCTCATCTGTAAAAAGGTATTCCTTATTTTCTGCAATATACAAGCAAACCAACGCTTGTATACTGAATATTAGTAACCATATCAAAACATTGCCACGCCAACCGCATATTTTCTTCATTTCAAATACTCCGTCCAAACTCCAACTAAATGCGGCTCTCATTTCCGTCCAATCAGAACCTTCACCAAATTAGGCATTCCAAAGTAGATTGCATAATACCACATCAAATCTCCTCTACTTAGTTTTCTCAGAATGTACCATCCCTCAAAAAAGCCAAAATTCGATCGGAGATCTGTGCTTGCCATCTTCACATATTCCGCAATAAACTCGGGTCTTATTTTTTTTAGCGCATACTGGTGGGTGTGTATTTTTACGATTTGAAGATTATCAAGTTGCCGCTGGTCAGAGGATTTCCGAATGAACTGATTCAGATAGTTAAATATTGGGAAATGTACATATAAACGATCATCGTCTGCCGAAACATCTTGCCCTGGACGCGCCAAGCGATAATAGTAGAGATGCTCTGGGATTGCAACTACCGATCTGGCCTTCGAAAACACTTCAACCTTAAACGGCAAGTCATCAAATCTTCGAAGATCGGTATAAAAATGAATTGAGTTTCTTTCAATCAGTTCTTTTGAATATATTCCTCTCCAAATAGCTACGCGCAATGTATGGATCAAATCGTTGATTGCATTCTGGTTCGTAGTACCACTGCTGTATGGCTCATAATAGCAATCCTCTATTTCTCTTGTCGAACCATCATTTTCATATAATTCGTTATACCCACAGTAGGCAATCTCATAACTTCCAAGCAACGCTCGTTTATATAATTTTTTAAACATGGTCGGGTCAATATAGTCATCTGGATCAATGAATCCAATATACTTCCCTTGAGCATGGTCCAGGCCATACTGCCGTGCAGAGGCACACCCGCCATTCTCTTTCTTCAACAATTTAATTCTCTGGTCATCCTGTGCATATTTTTCGACGATTTCTGAACTGTTATCTGGAGACCCATCGTCTATAAACAAATACTCTACATAATCGGCTTTCCATTGTATAATAGATTCTATGCACTCCGGCAAATATGCTGCAACATTATACATTGGGAAAATAACGCTTAACTCAACACCATTTTTGCTAGCGTTCCAATCTAAGACTTCATTTTTCTCTTTATGTGATATAAGACATATTTTTTCTGAACATTTTCGAAATACTTCCCATACCAAAAAAGCGTTTACATCATCCTTATTCGCTGCTCCAAAAACATACTTAGGTTTCAATTTCGCATACCGGATGATTTTATCAGGAGTATTTATTCCGTCAAAGCAAACCGCGAATTCATTCAATTTCTCACTCGTTCCTGACAGAACATCTTCAGCTTTAAGATAACTCACCGAACACATACGACTCTCTGTTTCATAAGCGGCATTTCTGAGCTTATTTCGAATTGCATGTTTTATATCCAATGTACTGGCGATTACCATAATTCTGTCGAGTTTTAACTCTTTGCATATTTCACATATTAAATCCGCACTTGATTCCACTCCACAGACAAATAAGATATTCTTAATCTCTGGAACTTCAATTATATGTCGTGCTAACTGATCCATTAACGTTTCCTCCACACCTGCAACCGTTTTACTTTTTGTATGCATCCAAAGCCAATTTCTTGCATATGTCGATTAGACAGTAGCCGATAGAATAAGGGGGAGCGAAGAATATAAAAATATAGTTTTACAGCCCGTCCAAACCCAAATTCACGATAGTAAGCCTTCAAATATCCATGTGGAATCATATTAAATAACACATGAACTTTAGCACACAACGCTCTTCGAACCGGTTTCGTTGACATCCCCATGGACCACCGAACGAAAGACTCCATCATTCGAATAATGTATGCAATTTCATGCTCGTTCCAATGATTTTCGAACGCAAATCGCAGTGAATTTTCAAAGGCTGGAATGATATCAAGTCTTGCCGATCCCGACATTGATGTTATCTGTCCGCCTGAATTGATTCGATAAACGAATCCAGCGTTTTTTACATAAACACAACTACGAGCATGATAAAATAAGTAAAAATGAGGGTATACATCCTCCCACTTTACACCGACCGGAAATTCAAAATCGTATTTTTTCAGAAATGCGACGCTCCAAATTGATCTATTAACATTTGGTTCAAGAGCATACATCTCAATGAGATTTCTTGGATTAGTATTGTGTTTTTGCGCAAATATGCTCTCTACTGCATATTTATCCATCCAATCCTCATACTGCTTGTTCGCCATATTGTAAACAACAGGTGTAGTAAACATGATATCAACCAAATCATCCTCATTTTTGGCGACTTTCAGTATGTTTTCGACGCTACTCGGCATAAGCCAATCGTCACTATCTAAAAACTCAACATATGGTGTGTTCACGTTTTTCAAACCCGTATTGCGAGCTGCACCTAATCCCGCATTTTCTTGATAAATATATGTATACCCATGGTCCGTCGCATATTCTTGCGCAATTTCAGCACTATGATCTGTTGAACCATCATTTACCAATATAACATTAAAATTTTGAACCGTTTGATACACCAAACTATCTAAACATTGTCTCAAATATTTCTCAACATTATATATTGGCACAACTATCGTTAGTAAGATTTCTTTATCTGCTGATGACATACTAGAATCTCCTTTGAGTTTTCTATTTCAAAAACCTTTCGATTTTTTTATGGCCGCCTCAATAACCGCATCCATATCGTAATACTTGTACTCACCTAACCGGCCGCCAAAGATAGCGTTCTTCTCCTTGGCTGCAAGTTCTTTGTACGCGTTGTACAACTTGCTGTTCTTCTCATCATTAACCGGATAGTATGGCTCGTCGCCGGGTTTCCACTCGCTAGAATACTCGCGGCTGATAACAGTCTTGGGCTGCGTACCAAACTCAAACCACTTATGCTCAATAATACGAGTCCACGGCGTTTCACGATCGGTGTAATTGACCGCCGCATTGCCCTGGAAGTTGGGCTTATCCAGCACTTCCGTTTCAAAACGCACACTGCGATATTCCAGATTGCCAAGCGAATAGCCGAAATAAGCATCAATCGGGCCTGTATACAGCACCTTATCAGCCATAGCATCCATTTCTTCTTTGTTCTGAAGATAATCTGTATTCAGGCGTACATCAATACCATCTAGCATATTGGCTACCATTTTCGTGTAGCCACCCATCGGAATACCCTGGTAAAGCGCATTAAAGTAGTTGTTATCGAATGTCAGACGAACCGGCAGGCGTTTGATAATGAAGCTCGGCAGTTCCGTGCAGGGACGTCCCCACTGTTTTTCGGTGTAACCTTTAATCAGCTTTTCGTAAATATCCGTGCCTACCAGGCTGATTGCCTGTTCCTCCAGATTTTTCGGTTCAGTAATACCGGCTGCCTTGCGCTGCTCTTCGATTTTTTCAGCCGCTTCTTCCGGTGTAACCACTCCCCACATCTTGTTGAAGGTGTACATATTAAACGGCAGGCTGTAAAGCTCCCCATGGAAATTCGCAACCGGACTGTTAGTAAAGCGATTGAATTCCGCAAACTGGTTAACATATTCCCAAACCTTGCGATTATTGGTATGGAAAATATGCGCACCGTATACGTGTACGTTAATTCCTTCGATTTCTTCTGTGTAGACATTGCCAGCGATATTCGGCCGTTTATCGATCACAAGACATTTTATGCCCTGCTTTGTCATCTCATGCGCAAATACAGCACCGTACAGGCCTGCACCAACGATTAGGTAGTCATATTCTTTCACTTTTATACTCCTATCCCTTCTTATTTTCGATATCCCTGCGGGTTTTTGCTCTGCCAATTCCACGTATCTCTGCACATCGCGGTCAGGTCACGCTTCGCCTTCCAGCTGAGCACCTTGGAGGCCTTATCAGCATTCGCCCAGAATTCCGGTAGGTCGCCTGCACGGCGTGCGCCGAACTCATGCTTGATTGCAACACCAGTTGCATCCTCGAATGCGTGCACAATTTCAAGTACGCTGTACGGCGTGCCGGTACCAAGATTGAACACCTCAACGCCCTTGTGATGTGCAGCGTACTCAACAGCCTTCACATGGCCGTCCGCAAGATCCATCACATGGATGTAATCGCGGCGGCAGGTGCCGTCCGGTGTCGGGTAATCGTTACCGAAAATCGTGAGATGATCGCGGCGGCCGACGGCAACCTGCGCGATATACGGCATCAAATTGTTCGGAATACCCTGCGGATCCTCGCCAATACGACCGGACTCATGTGCGCCGATTGGATTGAAATAGCGCAGAAGAACGACAGTCAGTTCCGGGTCAGCCTTTGCCGCGTCCTCAAGAATTTCTTCCATCATGACCTTGGTCCAGCCATACGGGTTGGAGCAGCTGCCGCGCTTCATCGTTTCGATGTACGGAATCGCATTCTCCTCGCCGTAAACCGTCGCGGAGGACGAGAAAACAAACTGCTTGACACCTGCCTCCTGCATGCACTCGAGCAGCGTCAGCGTGGTGTCAATGTTGTTGCGGTAATACTTCAGCGGCTGCTGTACCGACTCACCGACTGCCTTCAGACCAGCAAAGTGAATCACGCAGTCGATCCCGTTTTCTGCGAAAATCTGCTGTACTTTGGCTTTGTCCTTCACGTCAGTCTCGTAGGCGCGAACCTGCTTTCCGGTGATTTCTTCGATACGATTGATAACCTCCGGACAGCTGTTGCTGTAATCATCTGCGATTACTACGTCATGTCCGCTCATTAAAAGCTGTACAGCGGTGTGCGAGCCGATATAGCCTGCGCCGCCTGCTAACAAAACTATCATTTTATGTCCTCCGTTATAAGCACTGTAAGTACTGTCCGTAAAGTGTCATGCCGAGCTCTTGTCCGGCTTCATGTACCTGCTCTTCTGTCAGCCAGCCTTGGTTAAAGGCCAGCTCTTCCAGGCAGCCAACATAGCGTCCGGTCTCGGCTTGAATGGTTCGAATAGTCTGTCCTGCATCCATCAGGCTGTCTGCTGTACCGGCATCCAGCCACACAACGTCCCGCTCGAGCGGGAGCACCTGCAATTGATCCCGGCGTAGGTACTCCAGATTTACGTCAGTGATTTCAAGCTCACCGCGCTGCGATGGCGTAAGATTTGCCGCAATCTCCATCGCCTGGTTGTCATAAAAGTAAATGCCGGGGATTATGTAATTGCTTTTCGGATGTCGCGGCTTCTCTTCAATCGAAATAGCCCGTCCATCCTCGTCAAACTCTACCACGCCGAACGGCCGCGGATTTTCGACCCAGTAGCCGAACACCGTTGCACCGTTCTGCTGCTGCGCGCCCTTACGCAGAACCTCCGCCAGCGTGTCGCTGTGGAAAATGTTATCTCCCAACACAAGGCATACCGAGTCATCGCCCACGAACTCACGGCCGATCAGCAGTGCGTCCGCGATACCACGCGCGACAGGCTGTTCTGCATAGCGGATATGAATACCGAACTGACTTCCATTGCCGAGCAGTGCGCGGAAGGTATCCGTTTCGTTCGGTGGCACGATCACCATGACATCGGAAATGCCCGCTTGCATAAGAATTGCAAGCGGGTAGTAAATCATGGGCTTGTCGTAAACCGGAAGCAACGGCTTGCTCATCGGTTTTGTCATCGGGTAAAGGCGCGTGCCTTTGCCGGCGGCTAAGATTAGACCTTTCAAATCTCCATCCCCATTATCAAATAAATTTCTTCAATATGTAATAAAAATGCGTTCTTTTTATTCTTTCCAACCCATCTGGTGTCATATGAACGAAATGTAATCCTTTTGTAATCCAATATTTCTTTTCCGTTGTCTTCATCAGATCAAAACTGTTTTGGTGAAGTTCCCGACGGAGCGCATCAGCATCATGCCGACCTTTACGTCGATCCGGATTTTTAAGCAGTGCCGCGACATAATAGCTCAAAATCACAGCACCTATTTTGTATTGAAAATATCGTTTTCGAGATTCAGACATGTCATAATGTGTTTGATAGAAACAAATCAGGCTATCCAAAATAAACTTGATCTCCGGCAGTCGCTTTACTTGATTTTCATGCGATACACTTTGGCCGGGACGACCGACCAAGTACTGATAAATCGTCAGATTCAGAAATACAACGCCAGAAGCAAAACAAAATGGCAGCGTTGCATATTCCTGATCCTCGTAGAACACCTTTTCGGACATTTGAATCTGTGTTGATCTATAAAATGCAAGGCGATAAAATATACCATGGAAGGTACTGCATGCATATGCAGACTGGGGAAGTTGCGCAAGATCATCCATGGTATATATTTTCCCGAATTCCACATTTTCAGTTGTAAAAGGCTGACGGAATCGTTCTTCGGCATCGACCATGTCGAAGTGGGTGATAACTACATCAGCATTCAGTCGCTCGAGCGAATCTAAAAGTAATTTCATATTCTTAGATACGACCCAATCGTCAGCGTCGAGAATTTTTAAATATTTTCCGGTTGCTATCTCAGCAGCCTTGTTAATAACTGAACCATGTCCACCATTTTCCTTGTGAATCATTTGAATAGATTGCGGAAAACGATCAATATAGGGACGAACGACCTCATCTTGGCTCTCTTTGGAGCCGTCATCGATGACAAGGACTTCCATACGTTCCAGCTCATTTGAATCGACAAGAGATTGCAAACATTTTGGCAAGAATTTTGACGCATTATACGCGGGTATTGCAATCGTCAGCACTTTTTCAGGATTCATACGCATCGCACACCTCTTTCGTCTCTCCAACAGTCTGCACCTGCCCGTGCTCAATCCAGACAACGCGGTCGCACATCTCGCGGATCTGCTCAAGGCTGTGCGATACAAACAGCACGGTCGTGCCGCCGCTCATGAGCTCCAGCATTCGCTTGCGGCTTTTCTCCTGGAAATTCGCATCGCCGACAGCAAGAATCTCGTCTACAATCAAAATCTGCGGATTTACTACCGTTGCGATTGAAAACGCCAAACGCATCAGCATACCGGATGAGTAGTTGCGAATCGGCACATCAATAAATTCGCCGAGCTCGGAAAACGCAACAATTTCGTCGTATTTCGACTTCAAGAAATCTTCTGTATACCCGAGAATCGCACCGTTAAGAAAAATGTTTTCTCGACCGGTCAAATCGTGATCGAAACCCGAGCCAAGCTCCAGCATCGGAACAATATTGCCACTGCAGGTCACAGAGCCTTCTGTCGGCTTAAGAATGCCCGAAATGACTTTTAGAATCGTGCTTTTGCCTGCGCCGTTGTGGCCAATAATGCCAACAACCTCGCCGCGATACACATCGAACGATACATCCTTCAGCGCCCAGAATTCTGAGGTCTTGTATTTGCCGCTCAGCTTGCGTGTTACGAACTCCTTCAGCGACATGATTTTATCGTCCGTCAGCCGAAAGCGCATCGAAACATTTTGTACCTCAATAATTTTTCGCTTTTGAAGCTCTGCAACTTTTTCCTTCTGCTCATGGAGCAGCTTTTCATTTTTGCTCATTTTCACACCTTATAAATAGAGAACAAAATTGTCCTGCGATTTTTTGAACGTGAATGCACCCACAGCAAGCATTCCTAGCGCAATAAGCGCACACTGCACATACATGAACGGTTCAGGCGAAAGACCGTCAATGACGCACGAGCGCAGGAATGTCACATAAAAATACAGCGGATTCATTTTAACAACCGACTGAATTGTTTCGGGAAGTGCTGTGATCGGATAAAAAATCGGAGTCAAATACATCCAAATCGTCGTCAATACACCCCAAAGGAACTGAATATCCCGGAAGAACACCATCGCCGATGCAAGCAGCATGCCCAATCCAAGGCAGAACAGTGCCAGGCAGAACAGTGGAAACGGCAAAAGAAAATACGTTTTATTCGGCAGCAGACCCGAAAAAATCGCCACCGCTGCGAGCGGGATGAGCGAAATTAGCATATTGATAAGCGACGACATAATGCGCGTCAGCGGATAAATATACTTCGGCACATATACTTTTTTAATGAGGTCAGCGTTACCTACAATAGATGTAAGCGCCATGCCGCATGCCTCAGAGAAGTAATTGAAGACAACGTTACCGCAAAGCAGATAAACCGGAAAGTATGGAATATCAAACTTAAACATATTGGAGAACACAACATACTGCACGATCATGTTCAGAAGAGGATTGAGAAAGCTCCAGAACACGCCAAGAATTGAACGCTTATACTTTGCCTTGAAATCACGGTCAACCAACTGCTTGATAAGAAAACGATATCGCCTTAGCGCGATCATCGCATTGAGAATAAAGCTTTTCTTACCGGTCTTGTGCTTGTGCAGCAGCAGGAGCAGTAGCGCCGCAAGAATTACCGCGCCAGCAGCTGCAAACTGCCAGTAATGCAAGCCGGTCCAGATGTAGTCACGACCGGTAGCCGAGAACGCCAGTTCACCGTCTACAGCCTGTCCGTTGATGTACAGCTGACCATTTTCCAGCGAAGCATCCGTTTTCATCATCGGTGTGAGCGCGTCGCCGGCCACTGCGTCGGGTGAGGTAATACGCAGCGCAAGCGGCTCATTGTAAACCGTTTCCAGTGCCGGGAAATCGAACGTTGTGACTTGTCCCTCGGTAATCTGGTCCGCCTGCAAATTCTGGTCAAGCAGTGCCTCCTGCGTCGCCGTATTCACAAGTTGCACATTTACTGTGCCGTGATTGACGCGGTTAAACACGCTCCATTGCACGGAAATATGCTCAAAAATCTGGATTTTCGGTGTGAACTGTTGTTCCACGACCGAGCCAGCTGTCAGCTCTACGGTTGCGGCATTCGCCACCGGCATTTCAATATTGCCACGCGAGTCGCGATAACGAAGCTGCTCTCCGGCGAGAAAATAAAACGCTACCGCAAGCACAATGTACGCGACGAAAACAATCGAAAAAATCTTCTTTAGTTCTCTGGTAGAGAACCCCTGCTGTGTTTTTGACATGAATTTATTCTACCTTATCTTTAATGTTAATCTCCGATTTAGACATTCAATATGCAATATGTCTATAAAATACAGTTTAGAAGTCTGCTCAAGCATCTGAAATCATATGCAAGTCTGGTATTAATATCAGTATTTTTCTTATTGCAAATGCCTTTGACGAACATTTCATGGTATCTCACGCATCTATAATGTTCCTTTGTAAAAGCCTTCATAATATTTTACCACAAAAGCGTGCCTGTTCCAATATAATATGACATATTTGGTGATAATCCACAAATTGTGAAAACAAATCAATCTTTAACGTACAAGAGATATAATCCTGAACATAGGTCATGCAATCAACTTGGCTTATCTTCTTTATACACTCTTATCTTAATACCCAACTTCACAGGCACAAAGCCTTTTCGACAAATTGTCGATTTTCTGATACAATATATATACCAATACAATTTACGGAGTCCTACACATGATTTCATTCGCATTAGTCGAACGCCAATCCCAATTATGCTTATTCGAATTTCTTTACAGAACCTATTCTCAAGGTATGTTCCAAATAGCTTACGGCATTCTTCATGATGTTCAGCACGCCGAAGATATGGTTGCTGAAACCTACATCCGAGTAGCCAAGAATATCAATCGAATTGCTGAAATACCTGCAGATAAACATCGTAGCTATCTGAAAATGATTATTCGAAATATCTGCATCGATTATTACCGGAGTATACATCCAACCGATACCATCTATGAAATACCACTGGATTTATCAGATAATTCATCTGGACCCGAAGATATCATCATCGACAGGATTACCGTTGAAGCAATTGTGCAAGCTATCAGCGAGTTACCGGATAAGTATAGAGATGTCTTGAAATTAAGCTACCTATATGATCACACCACTGAAGAAATTGGCATTGCTCTAAATCTTTCTACTAATACTGTTCACAAGCGCATCAGTCGTGCCAAAAAGTTACTTAAAGTAATTCTAACGAAAGAAGGTGTCTTACAGTGAAAATATCCGATAAGGATTTCGATAAACTCATTAGTGTTGCAATATCGCAAATTTCTGATGACGATAACGTCGAACTCAAAACCGATGAAGAACTACGTTCAGAAGGGAGCCCTGCCCATAAATTCTCCCCTACTTTTGAAAAGCAAATGAAGAAATTGATTCGAAAGAATCAAAAACCTCAATCTACTCCATACCTCTCAAGAGGATTGCGCTCCAGGATTCGTATCGCGATTCTCGTTGCTGTTTTGGTTTGTGCTGCTATGATGTTCAGCGTTAACGCATTCAGAACTTCAATTATTAATTTCATCTTCTATTCAGATAAAGATAACTCAAGCTTTGCATTTAATAAAGGAACCTCATCGATATCATCGAAATTCACCAAATATCTACCAACATATACTCCTAAAGAATTTGGTGTGGAATCTATACAGGAACTATCCGATACTAGTATTTATATACAATTTGTAGATGGAACCGGAAGCTATTATGATATGCAATGTGATTTGCATCCTTCCTTACTATCAATAGACACCGAAGGTGGACAAGTAACAAAATTGCAAATCAATGGTGCTGATGTTACTATATCCGAACGTCAAGATCGTATTATAGCCACATATGTAATCGATGACATTACTTTTTGGATTATGGGTAACATTTCCAAAGATGTTGTTGTGCAGATATTTGAAAGTATCCCTAAAATATAGCCGTTAATTCCTGCAGTTGATACTGCGGGAATTATTTTTGAGATTTTGTCAGTCCTTCTATAAAGCACTCGTTTATTTATATAGAACGACACACAGGAGATAGCTTATGAAAAAAAGATTTATGAAATCGGCAATCGCAATCATTCTTGTAATGATTGCAGTATTTACTTGTTCCAATGCTGCCATGCAGCCACGTTGGAAATATGTTTCATCTATAAGCGGTGACATCAGCATTTCGACTTTGGGAATTGCAACCGTATATGGTACAGGCAGTGCAGCATCACCCCAAGTAACTAAAACTGTTTGTAAACTACATCTTCAGCAGTTGAAAAACCAGAAATGGACCACTATCAAAACATGGACGGCTACTTCAAATACCCATTATGCAGCAGTAGATACTAAACATTGGGCGGTTGACCGCGGATATTCGTATCGCATCTATGTAGAACTGAATGCTTACCATGGTAGTACTTTACTTGAAACGGGCTCTTCTGCCAGCGAATTTAGATATTATGGCTGAGAGTAAACCGTCTCAATATATTTTTGCTTATATTTGAGTTAAAGTATCGCATACCCATGAACGTAACAAAATCTATGTCGTTCTATTCGTTCGGACGGTATTCATCATATTCAATTTGTCCACGTTGTAAAATTACTATAGAACGTGAATATATGGCATTTTGTAGTAGATGCGGTCAAAGATTAAATTGGTAAGTATATGTAAAAAGCGGAGCACATTCATATGCTCCGCTTTTTACGCTTTTATCTGTTCCTTCGCTAATAAATGATGAAAGAAATCGTATTCTATTATGGCATAGGCAAGATCACCAGTGCATCTATACGGGTACTCCACTGACATTAAACCAGGTTTTATCGCCGTCAGAAACTTCTGTAGATCATATCATTCCTTATGCTGATAGCTTTGATCATAGTCCACAGAACCTTGTATTAGTTCTTCGTTCTGCTTCCGACAAGCGCACGGAGCTGCCTGGAGCATTGTTTGGTATGAATGAAGATTTTCGTCAACGAGCTCGTAAAAGTAACCATCGCAAAACTCGAACAAATCTTTTGACGACCAAGTGGAATGAACAGGATAGTATTGATCGGAAACAGCGTTCATTGTATAATCCTTCGTCGCTCCTTAGTTCTTTTTCTGTTTTCCTGCATCGTGCGCTATCTGCATCCAGTAATACAGATGTGACTGTATCGTCGTTAAAGACACGAATAACCGGTCTGCGCACGGAACGCGTATTTGATAATGTACCTATTGAAATGGAACCTGCTGCAAATGCTATCCTTACGGCAATCATTGACACACATACATGTGAGCAGTTGTCCAACTTCTTTATGGGGAATTATGAAAACACTCTATTTCGACCGTGGAATTCCTTGCAGACAGAATTCGCTTCACTTTGTGCATCCAACACGCAGTGTTTTTCTCATATGTCACAGCATCGAGTTCGCGGTGCCGCTCATCGTGATACCATATTACGCAGTCGCGGTGACCAAATCGTGGCCAAAGTTCCACTTACCAAATTAAAGCTGAATAATGATAGGGAAATTGCTGACTATTTTCAGCTGGAACGTGATCGTCTGCTGTATACTGCACTGCGCAAGCGTCTTATTGCATTTGGCGGAAATGCATCGGAGGCTTTTGCAGAACCTTTTTATAAGCCTAAATCCAATGGTCTGCGTGGTCCTTTGGTTAAATCGGTTCCTATTATACAGCGTCCGCGCAGCTTCGTACGCGTTCGCGGTGGTATCGGCATTAATGGCGACATGATTCGCATTGATGTATTCCGTACAGCTGATCAGGCCTATTACTTCGTGCCTATCTATGTTAAGGATACGTTGCAAGATGCTCTGCCATTACGAGCGGCAACCAAAAATCCGGACCGCATGTTGCTGATGAATGAACATGATTTTATCTTTTCTCTCTATCAAAATGACGTAATTTATATTGAACTGCCGGAAGCAATTACTTTGAAAAGCACAACTTCTTCCGATTCTATTGAAGTAGACCATGGATATTTTCTCAGAGGTAAGGTTCGAAGTAAAAGCGGCACATTTGAAATCTCCACGTTGGATAAGCAGTATATGCGTACATCTATTCCATTTTTCAGCTTGTCCAAACTATATAAATGTGAAGTTGATCCGCTTGGAACAATCCGAAAAATCACGAAACCTGAAAAGCGTATGGAATTTCACCTAAAATGACTTATCACTCCCTGGTTACCATAACATTAATTATTAAATCCAGAATCTAATTTATATCTTTGCAATTTAAAGTTGCAAAGATATAAAATTTCTGCTATACTATCATTAATAAATATGTTCCCCGCATAAGCGGGGGTGACCCGGCAGCGATAAGTTGTTATTTTCACAATGCATTTATCGTAAGTATCGGGGAGTGTAGACAACTTATTTCCCCGCGTAAGCGGGGGTGATCCTTATGCTGATCCTAAACAGTTGTCTCCACATCAATTTCTCCCTGCATCAGCAGGGTATTAAAAACGAAGAAAAGGTTTTTATAAACTTTTTCTTCGCTTTATTTTTATATCTCCTTTAAAATAGCAAGTCTAACTACATTCATACAAGCCAAAAGGCGCAGCTTTTGAGATATCTGCTCAAAAGCTGCGCCTTTACTATTTATTTAACTTTCGCGCATACCGCTCTTATAATCCGACCGCGCTTCATGCCCTCAATGCCTTTTGCACGGCGTCCCTTCTCTCTCAGCACACTAATGTCACGGCATTGCGCATATCCGGAGTCTGACAACAGTAACACTGCCTGATCTGTATACAACACCTCCGCCAAGCGATCCGAACCTTCCACATACACCAGGCAAACGCCTTCTCCGACATGTCCTTGCGCTCTGAGCTGCGCCTTTTCTTCACTGTCCGCACGCAGCACAAGCAGCTTCCTCTGTTGAGAAACAGCTGTTAAACTACGCTTTGGCTGATAAACCAAACAGCAGCATAATCTATCGTCTGTACCTGTTTTCATACGCATACCTTTGGTCAGTCCACCGCCAATGTCTACGCGCTTGTACAAATCCGAAACATGCGTACGTAGTGCCTGTCCCTTTTCGCTAATCAGCAGAATATCATCAGTAGCCTTACAGAAGCAAGCTGCTGCCAGAGGTGCCTCGCCTATACGTACGATCTGCTGCTGTCCTTGCCATGCATGCAGTTTTTCTGCTGGTAATCGTACCATATCGCCATTCTGCGCTCCACAAATCAGCGAATCCGCATCCTTTTCACGTGAAATCATGAGACCGTCCGCTGCCAACGCTCTGCGGCATTCTTCCCACTCATCTGCCTGTAAAAATTCTTCTGCGCTGACCTCGACCAGTAAATACCACGCCGTTCCTTCTCTGCTAATTACAATTTTATCCGCAGATTGTGAAAACGGCCATATCGTTTTAACGCGGTCTATGGTCTTATCCGCAAAAATCTTCTCATCACGGCGTGCCCTCTTTGTCCCGTTATAAACGAATTCCTTTTTCGGCACTTCTTTTAAGACACCGCCTGGCAAAACTGCAATCAATGCATCTTCGCAAACCGCCTTCTTCACTTCTTCCGAAGAATCTGCAATCGGCTCTCCATCCCCATTGGTGATTTGAGGCTTCCAATTGATCTGCAGATCGTCAATGGTCATCAATTCGCTCAGAGGATCATCACACTGCGCGATCATAACTGGCTTATCCGCCAGCTTTCCAGCTTTTACATTCTCTTCGGCCTCTGTCACAACCTGAGTCACTGCATTCACCATACTAAGCCCGCTCGGTCTTTGATACGGCAACGCGATTGTTTTTCTTACATTCTTCTTCAGCAACCGGGCACCGCCCTCAAGCTGAATCTTTATCGTGTCATATGGCTCCAGTGTGTCGATATAAAGATCGAACTCCTCGTCCTCTTGTGCGACCAGACGAGCCGATCCTCCGCATACTGCCGATTGCCCTTTTTCAAGAGTAATCTGCTCCATATCTGTCGCACCACAAATGTACCGATATAACGGACGCTGCATTAAAATATGCAGCAGTTCACGCTGACCATCTGCATTGGCATAGTCAAATGCTTTTACATTAGGGTCTTCAATTTTATGACCCATCAGCACAGAAATTGCAGCCCGAGAAGCATCAGTCGCTACCAGCTCCGTTGCAGCTTGATGCCGCAGAATATAGGCTACTACCACATTCTCGTACTCTGCTCCTGCCTCTTTATCAATAGCCATCATTGCCTCAGCTTCAAAGAAAAAGCCTTCTTCGACACCTGCATCAATGCAAATATCCTTAAAAATACGGTTCATTTCCTTTGCTGTACACCGTGTCAGCAAATTCGTACCCTGACAAGCAAGCGGCATGTCATTAATATCTAAGTCGGTATAGCCGTTTTTCTCCATGTACTCCTGCACCATACGCTTGCGCTCTTCCAGCAGCTCATAAAACTGCGGCAGCAGCGGCAAAAGTCTATAACCGCTTGCGGTTTTACTGCCGGTTTTGACGGTCCTCGAGCTTTGCTCTTCCACTTCCCGTCGCTCTATAGAGTACAAACCATCCGCCATTTTGCGAATATTTCCAAATGACAAACCCGCTGCTTCTGATGTACGGCAGCCCAGCAGAAGCATGACCAGCAAAGCAATGCACTCGCCCTGTGTCGATGCTCGCTTTATCAACTCGTTATAAATTTTAATTTCCGCTTCAATTGTCAGCGACTTCGGCCGCCACTGGCAACGATCAGCAGCTCTACGTACCTCCAACAGCTGCTCCGTAGTCAGCTGACTAAGATCTTCCGGAATCACAAATGGGACCGTGTCTCTGAACCGCATCAGAGACAGTCCCGCTCGACACGCCTGCTCTACAAAGCTCACGAAAATACTCCGTGCTCTTTGATCCTGGGCATCACTGCCTTCAAAAATGTCAATTTTAGACGACCAAATCTGCTCCGCCGTTTCTTCTGTCAGCGAAGCATACTCAATGTCATTATAAATCTCAGCAATGTAATGGTAGAAAACACTATCATATGCCCTGCATGTGCTGTCAGCCCATTTGCGCGCATTCTGTATAGCCAAAATTACCCGCTCGTAAGCACCCCAAACGGTTAGTTTGCCATTTTTCGTTTTCTCATTATATATTTTGCCTTTGCGTCTGCTACGGCATGGCTTAGTTCGCTTGTCATTATAGCTACCGGTTTCTTTGCGCTGAGTTGTGAAAAATGCCATTTATTTCACTCCTTATTCTGCTGCTTTATATTTATATAATGACATTTTAGTAAATAAACGTCAATATAATTAACTCAAATTTCATTATGCAACATAAGGACCTATTGCAAGATACAATAAGTCCTTATCTACAGGCATTAAAAAAGAGCCTTTCGGCTCACACATTACTATATTTTTTCAATTTTGACACCATGTTCAGTTTGAATTTTGACACTTGCCCCACGCTTCACCCGCAGATGTAGGTGCATGGCCACTTTCCATCTATCTTCCTTTTCCGTTAACAAATTATGGTATCTTCTAAGTTGTGCATCCAGTGTCATCAGCGCGATTCGAGCGCTGTAGTCCGCATACCATTCTTCGTATGTCTGCGCTGCTTTACATCCTAAGATTTTCTGAGTCTGGCCATCCGACATACCGCATACGGCGCGACAATAATGTTCAAAACTTGTGCGGATTACATCCGTTCGTGAAATTTTCGCATACTCCGGCACTACTTTTTGAAACACCTCTTTTTCAAAAGCGCGCAGCTTCAAGACATCCCATCGGCGTCCGCCCTCACCTACAATCAGCGGAGCATCTACCTTTGCTCCTGCTTCCAATCGCGGCTTCAAAAGCACACTTAGCGCCGCCTGCGCTAAAGGGGTACACGGTATGCGCCGCAGCTTTCCGCTTTCACGCTCATATGGCTTCCACTCTGCAACTTTACCTCGATTTTGTACGGATTTTGCGCCAATTTCGATATATACCGCATCTTTATACCGCATTAAATTGTCAATATTTAATCCACATAGCTCTCCCGTCTTTACACCCGTGGTCAGATGAAGCAGTACGGTTGCATACCGTATATCGGTCTGCATCCCCTCTATGCATAAGGCCGTCAGCATCCGCATCTCTTCCAGACTAAGGGCACGTTGGTTAAGATTTTTGTCTGCCTTTTCTCCCTCACTGCGCACAGTAATCAGTACATTTTTCGCCGTATTTTCTTTAATTACTCCCCAGATTGCAGCTTCATCATACAATCGATTCAATGCACGCTTTAGTACATCGCCTTTCTCTTTATTCGCGGCTACTTCTTTTACCGCGCGTAAAGTCATGGTCTCCATCTTTTCCTGTAGCTCAGGCAATGGTGGGAGAATTCTTACTACCTGCCGCACCAGCTCTCGATGCTCTTCATCACTCTTTCCGTATACGCGCTCTATGCTTTCTTCCGGCAGCACTAGCAACAGCAGCTCTGGTGTCGCTTCTTTCATCTGACCGGCTCGTAACCATCCGAGCACCTGTCCGCTATGCTTTCGTATAATGTTTTCCGCTGCTTTTATGACGGCCGCATCTTTTATACCTTTTGCTGTGATCAGTTTATTTACACCTTTATCGTGCAGTATACTCCCATCTGGCTGCCTCATACTGATGTAGCATCTATCCTGCCCTTTAGCTGTCATCTCCATTTCTGTCACACGGAATGGCACTCCATATACCTTCATATTAGGCGAATTTTTGCATTTTCTTCCCACGATTCCCACTCTTTTCGTATATACTCTCGAAAAATAGGTATAAAAAAAGACCAATAAGAAATTTACTTATTGGTCTTTCTCTTAACTTTTTTGATATACAAAAAGCTCCACTATCGCATCTTTTTGCGACAGCAGAGCTACTTTACCCACTTTTCGATACTATTATTATACACCCGTAAGATTCTCTTGACAATCCCTCTTTGGTTCCAAGTGATTCTACCTGTGTTCCACTTTGTTCTACTCTTATTCTGCCACCTTTATGCATACCAGTATCCCAAACCGATCCTAAAAACGATTAACTCCGAACCGCTTTGCAGCAAAACAATCCCGGAGCACAGACTCAACAAACTGTGCTCCGGGAGTTTGGCGTTTCTTTTGGTACGATATACCCATCATAACTTTCCATTATTTTTGATTCGTTATGGCATTGTGTGGTTACTGGTCAATCTGCACAAAAATCCGTAAAATGCCGCCTCATTATGGCCTGTTCAGAATGTCAAATTAGCAAATTCTTAGCACGGATAATGGCAGAAAGCCCCTTCGCCACAAGGAAAATTAGATAGGCATAGTCAAAATGCCTACGAAAAATGGGAGGCAAAATTATGAGTACATCGCAGGAGAAGAAGCTGCCGAGCAACAGAACCTACACCGTGGATGATATTGCAGCAATCCTCGGTATTGCAAAATCCACCGCATACCGCTTGGTGAACTCTGGAGAGTTTAAAACAATTCGCATCGGTTATGCGATCCGCATTCCAGGAAGTCGTTTGAGGACTGGTTGGCTATGGAGGATTTAGAGGACAAAACTGAATAAAACCCATGGAGACACCGTAGGTTTAAAACCTACGGTGTCTTTTGCCCAAAATAGATGGATGGCATTTCAATATGTACTAGGCTGAAATCATTCGCTTTCAAGAAGTTCAATCTCATTAAACAAAGTGCCAATGTTGCTTGGTTGTAGAGCCCAACGATAAGCTGGATGAATCTCATATGAGTAGCCGAAATCAGCAAAGTCATTATAGATGTACTGATTTTCATCATAATACACTCGCAAAATTTCGTCACCAACAGTTTTTCTTGCTGTAATGAAATTGATCTTATACAGAAAAGCAGCTAAGCTTTGAGCTGTAACCTCTTTACCATCTTTAAACGTAAAATGGCTCATTGATAATATATCTTCCAGTTTTTTGATAAGCTGTTGGCGAGAAAAGAGACAAGGTGTCCCCGATGCCAGTTCTTTTTGTGACGGCTTCATTTTAAGCAACAATTCCTGTACTTGCGGCAACTCAGATTTATATTCTGTACTCGTATCTGTTAAACGATCATTTGAATAGTTTTTAAAAACGCTTTCAAGGTCGTTAGTTAAAATCAAACTATGCTTATTTGTATAAGCTTTTCTAGCAGCTAATGTGCACAGTTTAACCAAATCACGCGGTCGTTTTCTTATCAGAGACATAAGAACGCGGTACATAGGTGCATTTTCCCAGTGACCATTTCCCTGGAATCGTTCCTCGAACACGCTATTAAGATAATCTCCAATATCCCTTTGACGCTGGGTAAGCAAATGTTCCTCATTGATATTGCGTCCAAAGTAGGTTTCAATACGCTTAATCAGCATAACCAAAATTTCGTGGTTTGTCCAACTTTGCCATATTACGCTTCCATCAATTTTATCCGTTGTTTCATCAGAAGTTCGCACTGCATAGTACACATCGCTTCTTAATGCAATACGGAATTTTAGATTTCGAATATCACGACTCAAATCCCGCACGGCATTTAACATCGCAGACAAATTCTTCACATCATTTTTGGTGTTTTCCCAACCTCGATCTAAATCATCCAAGTAAATTGTAATTTGCTTTTCTTCAAAAAGTGAATTTTTAAACAAGGCTGTAAAATCAGAACTTGACAACTGTATTTTTTCTTTTTGAAAATCTTCAAGTTTTTTACCAAGTGCGTTTAACAGCAATTCATTAAAACGCCCTATCCAATCTTTAAAAGATGTGCTAGGAACTTTGTCAAGTAGAGATGTGTTAATTGAAAGTACTAGTTTGTTAAAAATTATTGAGGACAGTCCATTTTTCCAGGTTTCAATTTTTTCTAAAAAATTTGTGGAGGACACATCCAAATTAAAAATATCGTTTGGTTGGACAGATATAGGTATTTTCTCCTCATCGTTATCTTCTGATGATAAAACTTTCAGTAATGCAGACTTGCCAACTCCTTTGTGCCCAACCAGAATCAACAAAGGAATTTGGCTTTTCATGCTGTTGTAAATACTGGTTTTTAAATAATACGCTTTTAGACGTTCAATAGTCTCATCTTCTGCTGCTTCGTGTCCAAAAATTTCACGAATAGTATCTTCGGTGAATTCTAGTTTGGGTTGTGGATTGTAATATCCTAATTTCTGAAGTTGCTCTTCAGTAAAGTGGATGCCCATAAATATACCTCCTTGTATTTCAGCGTATTAGGTATCAATTTCTTTCGGCCTTTTAGGTATATACATGATTTTCTGTAAAACCACTATAGATGTAATATTTTATTATAAACTTGTATTTTAAGTATACCACTATCGGTTTTTTGTAGCAATAAGACGATATGAAATTTCCTTGCTATGTCACGCCACGGGGACATTTTTATGGTCAAAACTGTCCCGAAAGGAGTGGAAAATCCAATGATTTTTCTTCCGCAATCAACCGAGAGACCGTCGCTCATAGTTTTTCCCCTCCGAGGCATCTGTGCAGCATAGAGGCCGTCTTTTTCCTCAAAACGAACACTTTTTCAAACCGCCGAAAGGAGGTGATACCATGGCGGTATTTCGCATTGAGAAAACCCGCGACTACACGGTGATGTCTAACCACCACCTGCGCAACACGGGGCTGTCCCTGAAATCCAAAGGGCTGCTCTCCATGATGCTGTCCTTGCCGGAGGACTGGAACTACACCACCAGGGGCCTGGCGAAAATCTGCAAGGAGGGCACGGACAGCATTGGCTCCACCCTAAAAGAGCTGGAGCGAGCCGGGTACATAGTCCGCAATCGGCTCCGGGACAGCAAGGGCAAGATCGTGGATGTGGAGTATGTCATCTACGAGACGCCCCATCCCCCGGACACGGGCCAGCCGTGTGAGGACGCGCCGGATACGGCTTGTCCAGATACGGAAAACCCGGATATGGATAACCCATGTCTGGAAAACCGGCGGCAATTAAATAAAGAGAAAAGAAATCCTGAAGAACAAAAAACTAATTCACCAAGTACGGAAGAATCAAATCCTATCCAATCAAGCCCCCAAGCCCCCGCAGGGGGCAAACGGACCGGACGGGACTGGATGCGGGAGCGAGAGAGTTATCGGGAGCTGATTTTGGAGAATATCGAGTATGACTATCTATGCCGGGATGACCGGCTGGATCGGGATATGCTGAATGAGCTGGTGGAGCTCATGGTGGATACCGTCTGTTCCCGCAGAGAGACGATCCGCATTGCCGGGGACGACTATCCGGCGGAAGTGGTCAAATCCCGGTTCCTGAAGCTGAACAGTTCCCACATCGAGTATGTGCTGGACCGGATGCGGGAGAACACCACCTATGTCCGCAACATCAAGAAATACCTGCTGGCTGCCCTGCATAACGCCTCGGCCACCATCGACAGTTACTATGCGTCCCTGGTGAACCACGACCTGTACGGCAGCGGAGAAAGGAGATGATGACTTATGCAGGAAGAAGTCACCCAGCGCACCGTTGCCCTCTGCGTGGAGGCCACCAAGCTCTCCGCCGGGATGCTGCAGCAGGCCATGAAAAAAGTGCTGGACGAAATGCAGAAAGGCGTGACCGGCCACAAGACCAAGCTGCACCACGGCAAGCAGACCCTCCGGCAGCTGATGAAGCACAACACCGGCGTTTCCAACATCGAGATTACCAATCAGAACATCCGGGCCTTTTCCGCCACCGCCAAGAAGTACGGCATTGACTTCGCACTGAAAAAGGATACCAGTGGCGAGATACCCCGCTACCTGGTGTTCTTCAAGGGCCGGGATGCCGATGTCATCACGACGGCCTTCCGGGAGTTCTCCGCAAAGAACCTGGAGAAAGAGAAAAAGCCCTCCATCCGCAAGGAGCTGGAGCAGGCGAAGCAGCAGACCAAAGCACAGCATCGCCAGCGGGAGAAGGTCAAGACCAAAGACCGGGGTGTGGAATTATGACGGTTGACTGGAAGAAAAAGCTGCTCCCCAACCTCCAGTATCTTCTGTTTGTCTATCTCTTTGACAAGCTCTGCCAGGCGGTGCGCCTTGCGCCCGGCCTTGACGCCTCTGAAAAGTTCCTGCATTTGAGCCAGGGCTTTACGGGGGCGTTTTCTTCTGGGCTGCCCAGCCTGCATCCGCTGGACCTGCTGTGCCGTGCGCAATCGAGCAGTGCTACTGCCATGATCGCATTCGCGCCACCTATGCATACAGTGTACAATTCTCCGCCTTGTTATAATCGTTGGTGCTTTTTTCATTGCTGTCGCCATCACCGGCATCATACCAACCGACAAAGACGCTGCCTCACCGTGTCGGCATAAGGTTCAGAGCAAGCGCCTCATAGATGACAGTCTGGTCTTTGACGTTACCTCACTACTGCTGTTGGAATCGAAAGTTATGTAGGTGTTGATGCATTCCCCTTTCGCCTGCTGCTCGAAGTATACTCAGAATTTTGATTTCAGGTATCAAAAAAAGCACCTTCACGTCGTGCATTTTTTTGATACCACTGCCTTTCCATACGACTTTCCAATTTCGGGGTCTCCTACCCGGAGGTTTTCTAAGTGCTCCGAAAAATACAAAAAAACCGCTGATTTCTTACGAAATCAGCGGTTAAACATGGTTGCGGGGACAGGACTTGAACCTGCGGCCTCCGGGTTATGAGCCCGACGAGCTACCAACTGCTCTACCCCGCGATATAGATTTTATCGCAACTCTCTCTCAGAGTGCTTATATACTATACCATAGGATAGAGCAGTTGTCAAGCATGATTTTCAATTTTCTATTCGACAAATTCAGTCTTTTATCTCGCTGTCCTCTGCGGGCAGCAGATCCGGCAGTTCAAACCAGAAGCAGATACCGCCTTCGACGTTCTCCGCGCCGCAGGCGCCGTGCAGGGTATCCGCGATGGCGCGGACAAGCGACAGACCGATGCCGGTGCCGCCGGCCTCTCGGGTGCGGGCGCGATCGGTGCGGTAGAATTTCTCCCAGATCTTCGGCAGCTCCTCCTCCGGCAGACCTTCACCTTCATTGAACACGGACAGGCGCACGCTGTTTCCGGTTCTTGCCGCCGAAATCTCAATGTGCTTGCCCTCGGGCGTGTAGCGGATGGCGTTGGACAGGTAATTCATCAGCACCTGATCGAGCAGATCACCGTCCGTGCGGACCGTAATATGCGTGTTCTCATATTCCACGGTCAAACCTCGGTTTTCACACAAAACAGCGGTTTTGCGCACCGCTTCCGCACAAAGTGCATGCAGATCAATATCCTCGTCGAACGTCTGCTCTGCACCCAGCTCCAGCCGTGAAAGACTGAGCAGCTGCATGACCAGTTTGTTCATGTGGTCGGCCTCATCGGCGATGGTGTCGCAGTAGAACTTGCGGTCCTCGGGGTCATCGGCCACGCCAGCCGTCAGGCCCTCGGCATAGCCCTGAATGAGCGCAATCGGCGTTTTCAGCTCATGCGACACGTTGACGATAAACTCCTGCCGCATATTGTCGATACGCTCCTTCTCCTCGATCTCCTGCGCCAGCTGATCATTGGACTCCTTCAGCTCACCGATCGCCTGCTCCAAATACGCAGACAGACGGTTGAGCGACTGTCCCAGCTGGTCAATCTCATCGCCGTCCTCCTTGCCGGTGTACTGCATAGAGAAATCCAGCTCACTCATTCGGTCGGCCAGTCCCGCCATTTGAATAAGCGGGCGCGTAAACTGACGCGAGATAACATAGCCGCACCCCAGACAAATCAGCAGCGCACAGCCGCCGGCAATCAGCAGAAACACCAGATTCAGCGAAGAATTCTGTTCGATATACGCATAGGGCATATATGCGATCAGATATTCACCGTGTTCCGCATTCAGCACGCCGATCAGACACAGATACTGGTCATTATCGCGCAGACTGATCGTCATAAAGCGGTATTCGTTTTTACCCAAATCTACCCAGTCACGATTCTGGACCACGGACGCCAGCACCGCAAAGCTGCGGAACTTTTGCTCCATGTGCCCAAAATCAAACCCTACGTCGCCCTCCTGCATGGCAGACGAGGTCATCACATCGCCGTTATCGGTCACCACCGCCAGACGAATGGCACTGCGGCTCTCATAGCTGTCCAGCAGCGCGGCAACATCCGAGGAATCACTCGCGTAGCTGGTGCAGATGCTGCCGTAGGCATCACGCAGCTCGCTTCGGCGTGTCATCATATAGTAATCCTGATAAAAAAACACGTTGAGCAGCACCAGAATACCGATAAACACCAGCGCGATAATGCTGATCGCGGCAAAAAACTTAAACCGGATTGACCGATGCTTCAGCTTCATACCTCAAAGCGGTAACCGTAGCCGCGCACGGTTTCGATCATGGTGCCGCACTCCCCGAGCTTGGCGCGCAGCTTTTTGACGTGCGTATCCACGGTACGCAGGTCGCCGAAGTAGTCGTAACCCCAGACAGCATTGAGGATGCTCTCGCGCGACAGCGCAATCGCGCGGTTGTTCTTAAAGTAGATGAGCAACTCGTACTCCTTGGGGGTCAGGTCGATCGGCTTGTTCTCCACCATGACCTCACGGCGCAGCTCATTGACCGACAGCTTGCCAAGCTGTTCGAGCGGTGCACCGGCACGGCCTTCTCTTTTGAGTAGTGTGCGCACGCGGGCCGCCAGCACGATCGGCGAGAACGGCTTGGTGACGTAATCGTCCGCACCGCCTTCCAGACCGCGCACCTGATCTGCGTCCTCGGCACGGGCGGTGAGCAGCATAACCGGCAGGTGGGTTTCGCCGTGCTCCTGCTCGCGCAGCTCCCGCAGGACTTCAAAGCCGTCCATTCCCGGCATCATCACGTCCAGAATGGCCATATCCAGTCCCGGACGGCGGTTCTCCAGAATATTCAGCGCTTCCTTGCCATCGGCGGCCTCGACGATGATATGACCGTCCCGCTTGAGAAAGTCGCTGACCAGACGACGGATACGCGCCTCATCGTCTGCGATTAAAATAGTAGACAATATAATTCCACCTTACATTCTTATAATACCGCAAGTATACCGCCGGTGTTTGTTCGTTGTGTGAACAAAATCATGGGTTTTCAATTTTTGTTGAACGGGAGGTTGCTGCTTGAGAAGCGAACGGGTCTTGCCTGCCCGGCAGGGGCGCCGTACCCACGGCGAGGGGCACAAGAGGGATGGACACCTATGGTTTCCACCCCTCTTGTGAATCTCCCCGCTTCCTCTTAGCGTCTGCCTGTCATAGAACTGAGACTCGCCAGAGAAACGGCCATATTGTTTATCTTCCGTAGGGGCGACCAATATGTCCGCCCATTTCTCTACCTTTACGCAGTGTCAGATACTCTGCTGCTACACATACGGTTTAGTCTACGCAGGCGCGACACAAGGTGAATTGCCCGAAGGGCAAGAGAAGGTCCCCTGGGGGATACCCGTGTCGCGCAACTCGTTTGCACGTTATTGTGCACGGCACCGTTGGATTAAGCCGTGAACAACTCGTAGCTATACGGAATCCACAGTGCGGGCAGACTGCTGTCGGCTGTTGCCTTGTGCATGGTCAGCTTGACGTATTTGCCGTTCTCTTTACCGGTATTCGGGTCGGTAAACCGGTACAAAAGCGCAGCATACTCATTATTATCGCCGAAATAATACTCGGATTTCTCATCCGGTTTACTGTACATGCCGCCCAGTGCAAGTATCGTCGATGCACACCAGTGCGGATTGCCGAGGGTCTCCGGATGGTCCTTCCAGTCGTTTTGCAGATTTTTCAGTTCATCATCAGTATAAACCGGCAAATCGAGTTTGCCATACAGCAGGTCGAACTGCTCCGCTGTGGCGCCATCGGTCGAATCCGCCAGATGCTCTACCTTTATCGGCTCTGTGTTTGTTATATCCTCGAAAGTTACACGATCCACGGCGTATTCTTTTACGTTCACCGGGAAAACCATACGGCTGACATAGACCTCACAGGAATTATTATCCGTATTAACAGCAACCTGATACGGCTGGTCATGCTGTGCGCCCATATGCAGTACCGCATAATGTGCACCAAGACTTGTCAGCAGCTGCGCACGGCGAACGGTACCGTCCTTATCCGTCAGGTCGTCGAGTACAAAATCATCCGCAGTGATATTCTGCGCGGCAGTGAACATTTCCTTGTACTTGGCGGCAATCTCCTGATTGGCCGGGTCATACTGCACATCGGACACATACGCCAGATAATAGGTCAAACCGTCCTTTTCGGCAAGCTGCTTGACCGGAGACGGATAGTTTTTCGTCCAGTTTTCGCCGTATTCGCTGTGCAAAACGGCGGTTGCATCCACGCATACTGTCATAATTGCGCCGTCCTCGGTCGGGTCGCGGCTGGCATCGCCCATGGCGTTCTTCATGCCGAACAGGATACTGTCGTCTTCCGGATTGCGCTTGGCGTAGCCGTTATCAACGAAGGACTGCGGCAGCTTGAGACTGTAATTCAGCGAATCGTTGTAGTAATCCGTTGAGGTAATATCGCTGTCCTCGTTCTCGTCCGCACTGTCGCTACCGCTTGTATACACCGCAGTCGCCTTATGCTGAATATGGCTTGCGTCTGTGTATTCCAGCATGATAGCGTGGTAATACGGATAGCTGATGGTGCTCGAGAGCATTTCGCCAAGGCTCGTCGGCACGGTATAGACCCAGCCATCGCCGGATTTCTGCAGCGTGATCTGCTCATCAATCACACCAAACTGCGAGCCGTCCTCCCAGTTCACCAACCGATTGGTGATCTGCACACCGCCGACCGGCTCGGTCTCAAACGTAAGGGTAATTTTGTCACCGACAGCCAGATTCGGCATTTTTCCGCGTGCCATCGCAGAACGCGCATCCGCGCCGATACCCAGTTCCCGGTCTCCGCTCTTGGCGGTGACGGAATCCACCATGCCGATCGGTTTCCAGTAACCAGAATCATTCTGCACCATCTGGATTTTAACCGGTGTACTGCCGTCCGCAAAGTTCAGCTGCACGATTTTGCTCTGATAGCCGTCCGTAGAGGTGACCTGCCAGTCGAGTTCCGTGCTGCTGATCCACGGGGTTTCCCAGTCGCTCATGTCCTGCTCCAGATTGCTGCCGAAATAGTAAAATGCGTCCTTAGCGGCTTCTTCCGCGTTCAGGCGATCCTTGCCGCTGAAATTGCCGACCTCATCGGGCAAATCCGGCCACGACAGACCGGTCGCATAGTACGTCCGGAACAATTCGCTCTGCGTCATGCTGTCCGTACTGAGTTCGCGGATATAGCCGATCACCGAGCTGTTTTTGTTCTCGCGGATGGTCTGCACGATGTACGCCGAGCGCGCATCATTCACGCCGCTGCCCGACAGACGGAATACAACGCGGCAGCTGTTTTCGTCATCGGTGGGTACAAGCACGAAATCCGTTGCAGACGGCGAGGACGGACCGTATTTCCACGTCCACTGCTCGCCGCCAGTCATAGCCATCTGCTGCGCGATAAGGTCTTTCTGACCGTCCGGCGTCAAGATCGGGAAGATATACTGTGCGCTCTTGTGCAGCACGCCGCGTGCGTACTGCTGCGCGAGATCCGCCGCCGTGCGGGAACGAACGCCGCTGCCGTCCGTCCAGTCCTGCGGCAGCCAGCCCTGACCGAACTGGTTTATCATGGTGACAACAACCTTGCTGTTATCCTTAAACGTGAATGTCACCTTGCGGATGTCGTTGTACGGTGCGGCATCTTGGTTGCTGCCTTCCACCTGACTGACCGCCGGAGCAATGCCGAGCAGCACTTCTGCCGCCTCGGTCGGGTCGCTGATATTGTAGCCGTTTGTGATTTTCCACTGGTTGCTGTCCGAGAGAAAATCCGGCAGACCGAGGTCATTCTCATACAACAGCTTAAATTCATCCAGAGAAGTCACGCGGCCGTTTTCCGGCACAATTTCGCTGTTCGATACGGCCCACTCTCCATCCTGTTTTGCAAAGGTCAGCTTTTGTACCACACGTCCGGGAATGGTTTCGCCCGGATTATCGCTGAACTCTCTATCCGTGATCAAATAGGTGTCTTTCCCATCCAGTTTGACCGTATAGCCGAGGTTTTCCGCCTCATTCGCCTGTTTTTGTGCCAGCTGTATACGCAGCTCTTTCGTTAAACCCTTATCGTTATCACCGACCGCGATCGTGCAGCTAAGCGAGCCGACCAGCAGCGCGATCATCACAACGAGCGCGACACCGCGTTTTTTGACCGACTTGTCAAACAGTCCCTCAAACCGACGCATGAGCGTCTTTTTGTCATCGCCGAAGCAGGACACCAAAGCCTTTCTCTTTTGCACCTGCGCAATAGCCGACCGCAGGATGGTCTCGCCATAGGCTCTGCGGTACGCGCCGTCGTGTCCGCGAACAACCGCGTCGTCGCACGCCGCCTCAATATCCTCCTGCGCGAATCGCTCGATCAGATGCACCAGCGGATTGAACCAGTGCAGGCAGCGTGCCGCCAGAAGCAGCAGCTTGAGCCACAGATCGCCATGCTTGTAATGCGTCAGCTCGTGGCGGAAAATGAACGCCGCATCCGTCCGGGAAATGCGCTCATCCGGCAAATACAGCGTCGGATGGATAAATCCGGCCAGCATCGGGCAGTCCGCCGCCGAGGATACCCGCAACGGGATTTCCCGGTCAATAACCAGGTCGGCGCACTGCTCCTGCAAAATCGTGTGCAGATCCGCGCGTTCGACCGAACGGGACGTACCTTTCAGGCTGTGTATCAGCCGGTAATAGCCAATCCCCTGCCAGAGTACGCAGGCAATCACGCCTGCCAGCCACAGCGTCAGCAGAATGTCGGTAATATCCACGGTCTTGACCGTGCCGGTGTCTGCCGCGCTGAGCGTTTGCGCCTGCGTGCCCGTCACCCATCGGGTTGGGTTCTGCCCAACCGGAAGTCCGGCCTGCCGAAACGCCGTCTGGTCGCTCTGCACCACATAGCTAGTGCGCGGCATGACCTGCACCGGCGCCTGCGGCAGTGTCAACTGCACCGGAATGAGCAGCCGCAGCGCGAGAATCGCCCACACCACACATACCATACGGGCCGGATAACGCTTTTTCATCAGCCGCCGCAGAATGAGCGGCACGAGCGCCGCCAGCGATACGGTCAGACCGATCTGCATCAGGTTGTTGAGCAGTTTTTCCGAGAATTGCAGCATAAGATCCCCTCCTTAGTGCGTCTGCCTGTCGAGGAACGCGCGCAGCTCGTCGATGTCCTGCTCGGTCAGCGCGCCCGCATCCGACAGGCTCGCGACCAGATTCTTCACCGAGCCGCCGCACAGCCGGCGCAGAAAGCCGACGCTCTCACGCTGACGGTAGTCCTTCTCGCTGACGAGCGGCGTGTACAGGTTTTGCCGTCCCTCCTTCGTGCAGGAAAGAAATCCCTTGTCGCACAAGCGGGACAGGAACGTGAGCACGCTGGTCATTTTCCAGTCCTTATCCGCGTGCTGCTGCACCTCGGCCGCCGTGACCTGTGTGCCCAGAGACCAGATGGTCTGCATGACCTCCAGCTCCGCATCGGGCAATCGCTTGTCGTTTCGCATAGTCTAACCCTCCTTTTATTCTACAAATGTAAAACACCTTTTATTGCTTATATTCTACAATAGTAGAAGATGATTGTCAATCCTTATTTCACAAATTCCCGCAAAGTGCGCTGACATATACAAATTGTTTACATTTTGTAATTTTTATTGCGTTGACAGTGCTGTTTTTTTAGGATATGCTTTAATTAGATGAGTTTGATTTATCAATTCGGCACGGATTTTTCTGCACCGGCTGAGTGGGGCACGCGAACTGCCGCAGGCGGGTTCGCCCCTAACGGGCGGGAGGTTTTTCGCTGAACCTCAGCGGGGGATTCGCCGCCGCTGCGGCGGGAACGTTGCGGCACCCGCCGCGGGGGCAAAAAGGAAGGGACACCTGCGGTTTCCCTTCCTCTTTGAACTCCTACCTTTCCCTTGCTTCCTAATCTGGCGCAGATTGCCTACATGTGACCGCTTCGAAAATAGGGGAACGGCAGTCGGGTTACCTCAGCGTTTGTTTCGCAACATATTCGCAGTTCACAGATAGATTACTGCTACACATACGGGCTACTCTACGCTGGGTGCGGCACAAGGTGAATTGCCCGAAGGGCAAGAGAGGGTCCCCTGGGGGATAACAGTGCCGCACAATTCGATAGCGCGTTATGATAGACAGCACCTACGAAGATAAATTGTACCAAACGCCTACATTCGCAGGTGCTGTCCGTAAACTCCAGACTAACGAGTTGCGCAACACTGTTATGTTGCGCCTGCTCAGAGTAAACCGCCTGTGTAGCAGAACAGTATCTGGCACTGCGAATAGGTTAAAAAAACACGGTAGAAGAAATCCTCTGCCGTTCCCCTTTTCGCAGCGGTCACATGTCGGCAATCTGCGCCAGACTATCCAAGGGAAAGGGGTGATTCACAAGAGGGTGGAAACCGCAGGTGTCTACCCTCTTGTGCGCCCGCGCGGCGTCAGCGCACTCCCCCCGCCGCGGGACGCGGCGAACTTCCGCGCTCCGCAGAGCGCAGCTCTCCGCTTGATTTCAGGCAAAAACCTATCTTCACAATCAAAAACCTGTTTTATATAAAACCCAAAGGAGTTAATTTCCCATGCGAAAAACCGTTTCGCTCATGTTGGCCATCTGCGGCACGCTGCTGCTTCTGCTGCTGTTCGCCACCGGACGTTTGATCTATACCCACGTTTACAGCCAGGACTTTTCCGACATCGCGGAGACCGGACCGCAATCCACCATCACCCTCACCGAGAATGACGTGGAGGTACCGCAAACCGACGACAACCAGAAAACCGCTATCATACAGCTTCTCAGTGAGCAGACCTACACCGCCTATCCGCACTTTATCAAGCCCAGCCAGAACAAGCTGACTGCCAACCGCCTGACCGTGACCTTCCAGAACGGCAACTCGATCGGCGTGAATACGGACGGCTATGTATTCGTCAACGGCAAGCTGCGCGCCATCAAGAGCGGTGACGGACGCAATCTGTACCACGATCTGTTCGTTCTGTTCTATCCTACGGCGAAGGAGTAACAGAATATGAAAAAATTAACCGCTTTATGGCTGTCTCTGCTGTTGGCGTTCGGCACGCTGACCGGCTGTGCCGGTCAAATCGGCATCATCGGCGGTGAGGACGGACCGACCGCCATCATCACCTCAGACAGCGCTTCCGCTGTTTCCGTCACCGAGGATGGGCAGTACGACAGCAAGGACGAGGTTTCCGCCTATCTGACTGAATACGGGCACTTACCCTCCAACTACATCACGAAAAAGCAGGCGCAGGCACTCGGCTGGCAGGGCGGCTCGCTCGAGCCGTATGCACCCGGCTGCTCGATCGGCGGCGACCGGTTCGGCAACTACGAGGGCACCCTGCCGGACGGCAGCTATCACGAGTGCGACCTCAACACCCGCGGAGCCGACAAGCGCGGCGCGGAACGGCTGGTCTACGCGGACGACGGCCGAATCTACTACACCGCCGACCATTACGAAAGTTTTGAGGAAATCACAGAATAGCTTTTACAATAATTCAATTTCGGGGGAAATGAGAATGAAAGAACTGCTTTTGGACGCGGAAACGCTGTACACGCGCGAGCAGCTGCACGATGTGCTGGCCAAGGTGTGTGGCTTTCCTGCCGACTACGGCCGCAATCTGGACGCGCTGTACGACCTGCTGACCGCCTATCCGGCGGCGCGGCTCACGCTGCGGCACCCGGAGATGCTGGTCGCGCATCTCGGCAATTACGGCGAGCTGGTGCTCCGCGTGCTGGCGGACGCGGCCGCCGAAAATCCGGCGTTTACGCTGAATGTACAGTAACAGGCAAAACAAAAACCGAGGCATGTGCCTCGGTTTTCTTTTTATTCCGGCTTGCTTGCAAGCCGCACCCGCATGGCAGGATTTCGTCCAGAAATCCGAGCCATTGGCTCCGCCGCAGCGGACAGCGCGTAAGCGCGCATATAATAGAAAAAGGCGGTCTATGCCGCCTCTTTTCATAAAATCCCGCGACATGTGCGTGGGATTTTATACAAGTAAGGGATTCTGTGTGCCCGCAAAGCGGACGCGCAGAATCCCGCCCCAGACATGTCCGAGCTATTGCTCGGCATGTCCTCCTCGATCACGAGCGTGGTCGTGATCGAAGTTAGAATACGGTTACGACTGCACCCTTATAGGTCTCGTCAACGTACTTCTTAACGTCGTCGCTCTGCAGCGCCTTCTTCAGCGCCTGAATCTTATCGCTGTTCTCCTCACCGGAACGGCAAGCAACTACGTTTACATAGACCTTAGCGTAGTCCGGGTTCTCGGTGATGAGGGAGTCCTCAGCGGCGTTCAGGTCTGCCTGCAGCGCATAGTTGCCGTTGATAACAGCAAGGTCAACGTCTGCCAGAGAACGCGGCAGCTGCTCTGCAGCGATCTCCTGGATGTCCAGGTTCTTCGGGTTCTCGGTGATATCCAGCTTGGTAGCGTCGGAGGTCGGGTCAATGCCGTCCTTCAGCTTGATTAGACCGGCATCCTGCAGCAGAAGCAGTGCGCGGGTCTCGTTGGAGCCGTCGTTCGGGATGGCAATGGAAGCGCCGTCCTTCAGCTCCTCGATGGAAGCGGTCTTACCGGCGTAAATGCCAAACGGCTCGTAGTGCATATCGAATGCAGCAGCCAGATCCGTGCCGTTCTCCTTGTTGAAGTTGTTCAGGTACGGAGTGTGCTGGAAGTAGTTTGCATCCAGATCACCGTCAACCAGTGCGGTGTTCGGCTGCACATAGTCGGTGAACTCGACTACATTCAGGGTGTAGCCCTCAGCCTTGAGTGCGTCCTTTGCCGCATTCAGGATCTCTGCGTGCGGAGTCGGGGTAGCGCCAACGGTAATCGTCTTGTCGTCGCCTGCTGCTGCGCTGCTGCTGTCAGCTGCAGCGCTGTCGGTCTTGCTGCCGCCGCAAGCGGTCAGGGCGGTCAGGCACAGGGCGCCTGCCAGGATTGCTGCGATTGTCTTCTTCATGGGAATTCGCTCCTTTTCTGATATATATCATTTTTAATGATAACAAAATAAAATTGAGAATGAAAAACGATTATCTGTTTCTCTTATCCAGATGGTGTGCAAGACGCATGCCGACCTCCTGGAAAATCTGAACAACGATAACGATAATGATAACCGCTACCAGCATAATCGGGAAATTATAGCGGTTATAGCCGTAGTTTACGGCTACGGTACCCAGACCGCCGCCGCCGATAAAGCCTGCCATTGCGGAATAGCCGAGGATGGTAACGACCGAAATCGCGCCGCCGACCATCAGGGACGGCTTTGCCTCCGGCACGAGCACCTTCCACACGATCTGCCACGGACTTGCACCCATGGACTGTGCGGCTTCGATCACACCGAACGGCACCTCCTTGATGGAGGACTCGACCATGCGGGCTACATACGGTGCTGCCGCAAAGGTCAGCGGAACGATCATCGCAGTGGTGCCGATGGCCTTGCCGACGATCGCGCGCGTAATCGGCGTAATCATAACGGCAAGAATCAGGAACGGGATAGAGCGCAGGATATTGACAACCACGCCCAGAACCGTGTTGACGATCGGCATCGGACGGATGCCGCCCTTATCGGTAACAACCAGCGTCAGACCGAGCGGCAGACCGATCGCATACGAGATAACGGTCGAAACAATGACCATATACAGGGTTTCCCAAAGGCTCTGCGCCCAAACATTAAACGGAAGCATAATCGGCTACCTCCTCTGCGTGTACGTTCTGGGTTTCGAGGTACGCCAGTGCGCGTTTTGCTGCGCGTTCGTCCTCGGGAAGCTGCAGGATCATCTGACCGTAAGCCTTGCCATCGATGTTCTTGGTGTCCGCGAACATAATATTGACCGGCGCCTTGCACTCGAGCACCATGTTGGATACCACCGGCTCAAACGACGAATTGCCGTCGAATACAATGCGGCAGTACCGCTTGCCGGTCGCAAGAGAATTGCGCTTGCCGTCCGGATAGATAAGCTGCTTGGCCATTGCGGATTTCGGTCGGGTGAACACCTCGTCCACCGTGCCGACCTCGGCAATACGGCTGGAATCAATGATCGCAACTCTCTGGCAGATTTCCTCGATGACTGCCATCTCATGCGTGATAACGATGATGGTGATGCCGAGCGTCTTGTTGATCTCCTTAAGCAGTGCGAGGATCGACCGCGTTGTCGTCGGGTCGAGTGCGCTTGTCGCCTCGTCGCACAGCAGGATTTTCGGGTTGGTCGCAAGTGCTCGTGCAATCGCCACACGCTGCTGCTGACCGCCGGACAGCTGGCTCGGATAGTTATCCGCACGGTCTGACAGACCGACGATCTCAAGCAGCTCACGCGCCCGCTTTTCCGCATCGGCTTTGCTCGTTCCCGCAATCTCGAGCGGAAAACAGATATTCTGCAGTGCGGTTCTCTGCTGCAGCAGGTTGAACTGCTGGAAGATCATACCCATCGACCGGCGAGCCTCGAGCAGCTGTTTTTTGCTCAGTCTGCCGAGCTCCTGTCCATCCACCGTTACCGTGCCCTCGGTGGGCTTCTCCAAAAAGTTGATACAGCGTACCAGTGTGGACTTGCCTGCGCCCGAAAGACCGATAATGCCGAAAATCTCGCCGCGATAGATATCAAGGTCGATACCGTTCAGCGCAACTACCGTTCCGGCTCTGCCGCGAAAGGTCTTGTTCAGACCCTGAATCCGGACGATCACATCCTGTGCCACATTCATTCCTCCTTACATTTTCAAAAGAAAAGCGGAAAGCAGGTTTCTGCTTTCCGCCCGTTTTCTGTATCAGCCGCATGAAAAGCGGCCCGCCTATGCGTTTCAGCCTTACGGCTGCTTCGCAGAAAAACGAGCAGAACCACACATCATGCACATTTCCATTCGAACTGCACGCACGGTGATTTCCTCCTTTTCCTGCGGTTTAAATACTCTAAGCTGTGGGATAAGTATAGCTTTTTACAGGCGGTTTGTCAAGTAGTTTTGTCCAAACAGAGCGTAAAATACGATCACTCGATCAAATACTGCTTAACCAGACGGGCATAGAACATATTGCCGTAGGCATACCGCCAGCCGCCGTTTTCCTGGACTGCCATCGGGTTATCATACTGGATGGTATTGCCGCCGGACTGCTTCTCCGCGAATTTCTCAGCCAGCTCGGTGCTGTACACACCGTTGAACTTAGCCGCGTAATCGAGGAAACCGCTGCCGTAATTATACGCCTGAATGATGCAGTCCAGATCACAGTCCAGCGATTTGCCCTTGCTCAGCAGGTGTGCAAAATAGGTGCAGCCCTGCCGGATCGAGCTCTCCTCCTCGAGTGAATCGTTCGGCAGTCCGGCGCTGCCGGAGGACTGCATGATGTCGGTCAGCTTGCCGCCGCTCTCCACCTGCATAATGGCCAGCAGTACATCCGTGTACTCCGGAATGCCGTTCTGCTCGGCATATTTCTGCACCACCGGCTGATAATACATAACCGACTGATAGACATTCACTGCCTTGGCTACCTGCTTGACCTCCTCGGTCGCGCTCGTGCCGGAATTGCCGGTATCACCGTCCGCACCGCTCTGCTGCGGTGTGCTGATCAAATGCCGAAAGGCAAAAATAAGCACAATGAGCAGGACTGCCAGCCCGAGCAGCGCAAACTGCCGACGGCGTGCCCGCTGTCTGCGGCGCACTTCCGCCTCGGGCAGACGGCGTCTGACCGTTTTCTGCGTTCTTACCGGCTGCATATGCCGCGTACTGCGATGTGCATGGGCGGTTTTCCGCCGATCGCTGCCTCTGTTATGTCGTTTTTGTTGCTTTCTTGCCATGTTATCACTTTCCTGTGACAAAGTGGTTGCTCTCACCGGTGACCGGGCGGAACCTTCCCTGTCACCATTGGCATTATTGGCTATTTTACCACAACATTGCGTTTTGAGCAACATTTCAGGCGATCATCATGTAATATTTTCCAACTCTGATTTGCTCCGCAGCAGCCCCTCCTGCTGTGCCCAGTCGCGCAGCACGCGGTTTTTTTCGTTGACCGGACCGAACAAATCCAGACAGCAGACCGCATTTCCGCACTGCCGTACAAGCGCCTGCGCACGCGCGTAAGCGTCCTCACCGATCGGCTGGTACGCCCGCTCGGTGACGGTCTCGACCGCCAGAGCACGAGCCGTCGGCAGCTCTACATCGTTCTCCGGCAGAATGCCTGCCGCGAACGGAATGCCGCGCCGCTGCAGTCTGCGGTACAGTGCCGTTCCGCTTCCGCCGCCGCCGATAACGAACACGCGCGGCTCGCCTGTCACCCGCTCGAGTTCCAGACTGCCGAACTGCTCGTTATAAGTGCCGCGCTCGAGGTCATACAGGGTGCGGATGTAGTCGCCGGTGAATACCTGCTCCGGCGTGCCGCAGCGCTCAATTCTGCCGTTGTGAACGCAGATGAGCCGGTCGGACAGCTTCTGCGCCAGATCAATCTCGTGCAGCGAGAGAATGACCGCCACCTGCTTTTCGCGCACCAGCTGCTTGAGCACGGTCAGCAGTTCCAGCTTGTAGCGAATGTCGAGGAAGGAGGTGGGTTCATCGAGCACAATGACCTCCGGCTCCTGGCAGATGGCGCGGGCCAGCAGCACACGCTGCCGCTGTCCATCGCTGATGCAGGAAAAATCGCGGTCGGCAAGTTCATCCGCGCCGACAAGCGCCAGCGCCTCGTCCACCTTGGCGCGGTCCTCGTCGCTGAGCAGACCAAGCCGTCCGGTGTACGGATAGCGGCCTGCAGCCGCCACATCCCAGCAGGTCATCAGCTCCGGCCGCACATGCTCGGTGAGCAGCACGGACATCGTGCGCGCAAGGTCACGTTCAGGCAGAGTCTGCAGCGATTTGCCATCCAGATATACCGTACCGCCGATGAGCGCCAGCTGACGGATGAGGCTTTTGAGGATGGTCGATTTACCCGAGCCGTTCGGACCGATGAGCGTTAAAATCTCACCGCGGTGAACACGCAGGGCGATGTCGCGGATGAGCGGCACACCACGGTAGCCGACGGTCATTTCTTTTGTTTCGACGAAAGGATGGGACATTTTGTACCTTCTTCTTTAACATGATTGCTTACGAAGCAAGAGAATCTTGCCTTCCCGGCAGGGGCGCCGTGCCCACGGCGAGGGGCATAAGGGTGGACACCAAGGTTTCCACCCTTATGAATCCCGTTTCCTTTTGGGATAGCACGGCGAAATTTGCATAGCTGAGACTCGCCAAGGAACGACAGTCGGGTTACTCTTTCGTGCCTTTCTCCGCCTTTTCGCAGTTCACAGATAACATACTGCTACACATGCGGGTTACTCTACGATAGGCGCGACATAACCGTGTCGCGCAACTCTTTTACGCGTTATTCCAGACAACACCTGCGCAGATAGATTATATCAAACCGATAAATCCGCAGGTGCTGTCTATATACTCCAGGCTAACGACTTGCGCGGCACTGTCATGCCGCGCCTGCGCTGATTGAACCGCCTGTGTAGCAGCAAGGAATCTGGCACTGCGAATATGTTACGACATGGGAGCACACTGCGCTCCCCTACGATAGGAAAAATCGTCTGCCGTTCCCCCTTTTCGAAGCGGTCGCCGGTCTCTGGTATGCGCCAGACTATCTAACAATAGGAAACTGGAGTTTCAAGAGGATAGAAACCTTGGTGTCTATCCTTTTGGTTTCCAAGCCAAGGGTTGGCTCCCACTCCCTCTGCGTGAGGACGCAGACTCACCATCGGGAGGACTTCCGGTGAACCATAATATAAATAACGACCGGTGCACCAAACAGGGCGGTCACGGTGCTGATACTCAGCTCCGTCGGTGCAAACACCGTCCGCGCGATGAGATCGCACAGCAGGCAGAATCCCGCACCGCCGAGAAAGCACGCCGGTATCATCAGGATCGGCTTTGCCGTGCCGAACAGGCTTTTCGCAAGATGCGGAACCGCGATGCCAACGAACGAAATCGGTCCGGCAAACGCCGCTACACACGCCGAGAGCACGCTCGACAGCAGGATCAGCACCACGCGGAACGCGGTGATGTTGACGCCCATACTGCGGGCATACCCCTCTCCGAGCTGGTACGCGCCGATCGGCTTGGACAGCAGGAACACGCACACGAGCGCCGCGAGCACGACCGGCGTCATCACGCGGATATTGTCCCAGGAAATGCCCGAAAAGCTGCCCATAGACCAGTTATGCAGGTTGACAATATTGGAATCCTCAGCAAAGGTAATGACGAAATCCGTCACCGCCGAGCAGATGTAGCCGATCATCACGCCGCTCACGACCAGCAGCGGCATCTGCCGCACGCGCTGCGCGATGAGCAGCACAAAGCCCATCGAGAGCATGGCTCCCGCAAAGGCGGCTGTTATCATGACGGCAGAGCCGAGCACGCGCCCGCAGGACAGTGCGCCTATCATCGTCAGCGCGACCGTCAGCTTAGCCCCCGAGGAAATACCCAGCACGAACGGTCCCGCGATCGGGTTGGCGAAAAAGGTCTGCAGCAGAAAGCCGGAGACAGACAGCGCACCGCCGAGCAGGATGGCCGCGAAGATACGCGGCAGGCGAATCTCCCACACGATGACCGCATTGTCGCCGCTGTGCGTCAGCAGAATCTGCGCGACCTCTCGGACGGACAGGTGCAGGCTGCCCGAGTTGACATTCCACACGAACAGCACGGCCAGCAGTGCCAGAAGCACGGCAAACGCGCCCGCATAACGCATTTTAGGCTGCGGTTTCATGGGAAATCCTCTCCTTTCAGGACAGCTTGTGTAAGTATTTCAGTGTGGACGGGTCGCCGTCTGCAATGACGGTATGGAAGTCGCGGATCAGCTCGTCCAGCTCCATTGTGGACTGGTACAGGTTCTTCTCCGTACACCACACATTGCCGGTTTTCACGGCCTTGAAGTCCGCAAGCAGCGGGCTTTTTTCCAGCAGCTGGTCAAGCGTCTGCAGCTCACTGTCGATGGTGGCGTTGTAGATCATCACGTCCGCGTCCTTGGCTCCGGCGTAAAAGCTCTCCATCTGCATGTTGACGGTGGACTTTGCCGTATCGTCTGTCAGATCGTCAAAAATGTATTTTCCTCCTGCCAGACTAATCATTTCCGCGATATAATCCGTGGATTTGCGAACATTTGCCGCACCGTTCGACGTGATGTAAAAGAACGAAACCGTCTTTCCGGCTGCCGGCTTCTGCAGGATGTCCACAATGCCGTCCACCTTATCCGCAAACAGCTTTTCCGCCTTGTCCTCGCAGCCGAGCAGCGTGCCGTACACCTTGATCCACTCCATGCGGCCGAGTGCGTGCGGCTCGTAGCTGGAACGCTCGACAAACACCGGGATACCCAGCTTTTCGAGCTGCTCCTTGACCTCAGGCGTATGGTAGATCATGGTATTCTCAATAGCAAGATTGCAGTCAGCGGAGTAGATGGTCTCGTAATCCGGCGCGCTGTACTTGCCCGCGTAGACGATTTTTCCGTCCGCCATCGCCTGCTTGGCTTCGTCGATGTACCAGCCGTCCTGCTTGGTGCCGGACAGTGAAATACTGTCCAGCGCATCCAGTGCAACGAACTGGTCCATGACACTCGAGGAGACCAGATAAATGCTGTCCAGCGGCTGCTGCAGCACCGTAATATCCGCGTCCAGACCGTCCGGCACGGACGCAGTTTCCGGAACGACCAGATAACGTGCGTCGTCCTTCACGGTAATGAGCGAATAGCCGCCGTCATAGTGATCGACCGAGAAGCACTCGGCATACTCCAAATCCACGCTGTCGGTCGGCTGCATGTCGCTCCACGAGACCGCCGCCTGCGTCTGTGCGGTCGATTGCCGGGCAGTTCCGCAGCCAGACAGACCGCCGAGCAGCAGTGCCGCACTCAGGCACCATGCTGTAATTCTTCTCATTTTGCTGCCGGAGCGATGGACGCAGAGTCAAAACGCAGCGTGTACTCGATCTCGTGCGGCTCACTCATTGCGGTAGTGTCGGCTACGACCGGCATCGCCCAGTCAAAGCCCGCAACCGGAATTTCAAACGTGGAGTGCTCATTTTCGATCACAGCATCGTACTTTTCGTCGTTCACCTTCATGTAATCGTAGTTTTTGCTGCTCCAGATGATCTTAGCCGTCACCTTGCCGCCCGAAACGGTCAGCGCTGCAGGAGATTCCACGCTTGCACGGCCGGAGCCGCCGGAAAGCGTTACGTCAGCGGTGTAGGTGCCGTCTGCGAGAGACAGGCTCTCAGCGGTGGTCATTACGCCGTCTGCCAGTGCGTCTGCCGGCAAAGAGTCCGCGCGGAACACCAGGGTGCGGTCGTACCACTTCTCCTTCTTCTTGCTGAAGGCTGCGCAATCAATTCCCTCATCGAGCGCCTTAACCGGAACGGTAAAGCTGTGTGTGCCGTCGGCTTCCTCGGTAAACGGAATGTAATCGGCCTCCTTGGCAGCGGCAGCCTCCTCGCCGGTGCCCATGTAGACGTACAGATAACCGGTACCGCCCATGTGCATCTTAGCGGTCATTTCGCCGTTCTTGACGGTCAGCTCGCATGCGGTAACGTTGAACATGTTGGAGCTGGAATCGACGGTTACATCGTAGGTGCCGTCCTTCACTTTGTCGCCGGTGATCGGCGTCATGCCGTCCTCAACAACGTCCTCGACATCGGCCATATCGGACGCAGAAGCGACCTGAGAGGTGGTGCTGCTGTCCTGCGCGGAGGTGTCCTTCTGGGTGCTGCCGCCGCAGGCGGACAGGAGCATGAATGCCGCAAATACGGCGCTTAACAGTGCTTTTTTGTTCTTCATTGTGGCTTCTCCTTTGTTTTGCGATATAAAAACGGGATTTTGATTTATCTATTTGCTAAAGCAGCAGGAACAGGAGCCAACCTTTGGCTGGGAGGTCCAAAAGGATAGGCACCACGGCAGTCAGCCTACCCTTACACGCTGACAAGGGTCTCTTCTGCGTCAGACAGTGCGTGCCACACCGTTATCGCAGGCGTAATCCTTTGGGCGGCATAGCCGTGCCGCCCTCTGCGTAGGCTTTCCGATATGTGTAGCAGTACGCTGTCTGTGAACTGCGCATATTTTGCGCAATAAACGCTGTGGTAACCCGACTGCCGTTCCTTTATAGTCTCAGCTCTCTGATTGCCGCCGTGCTTTCTAAGGGAAAAGGGAAGATTCATAAGAGGGTGGAAAACCGCAGGTTGTCTACCCTCTTATGCGCTCCGCCGCGTAAGCGAGTTCCGTTCGCTTCTCAAGCGCCAAGTTCACTTATCAAACCGATTAAACAAATCAAAATTTCCACAAAAACAGGGTCCGTCCGCATTCCACGGTTCGGACCCTGCTGTTTACTTGATTTACTTCAGGGAATCAATCGCTGCCTGTGCGTGTGCAACAAACAGATCCTGGATTGCCTGCACAGAGCCAAGGCCCTCAACTACGGTGGTTACCTCGAAGCCTGCCTTCTCAAACTCGGTCTTCCAGGAGCCGTCCTCGTCACCTGCCATATCGTTATTGGCGTGGTCGCCTGCAACGATCATCAGCGGACGCAGAACAACCTTCTTATAGCCGCTTGCCTTAACGGCTGCGATTACGTCATCGAGGGACGGAGTTGCCTCAACAGTGCCGACAAAGTAATTGTCGTGGCCTGCGGCCTTGAGGGTCTCCTGCATCTTGGTGTAAACCTGATTGGACTCTGCCTCGGTGCCGTGACCCATGAAGCAGATTGCGGTCTCGCCGTCGTCGTACTCCTTGGTTGCGTCTACGATGGCATTCATAACCTTCTGGAAGTCATCGTCAGAGGTCAGCAACGGATCACCGAGCACGATCTTCTCGAAGGAATCCGAATAGCCTGCCAGCTCATCCTTGAGGTCGTTGTACTCCAGACCGTTCATCAGATGGGTCGGCTGAACAACCAGGGTCTTTACCTTGTTGTCTACGGCGCGGTCCAGTGCCTCGGTTACGTTGTCGATCTTCTCGCCGTCACGCTTGTTTACATGGTCGATGATGATCTGGCTGGTGAAGCCGCGGCGTACCGCGTAATCCGGGAACGCCTTCTGCATCGCCTTCTCGATGGCGCCGATGGTCTCACGGCGGCTGTCGTTATAGCTGGTGCCGAAGCTGACTACGAGCAGCTCGGTATCGCCAATTTCATCCTGATTCAGCGGATCGTCCAAGGAAGCGTCACCCGTTTCATAGTTTTCGTCCGGATCGGTCTGATCCTGCGCATCAGTCTGTGCAGTGGTGTTATTGTCCTTCGTGTCATCCGCAGCTGCGGTCTTGCTGCCGCCGCAAGCGGTCAGCATGGACATCAGCATGCCGGAAACGATCAGCATAATGCCAAGCTTCTTCAGTTTGCTTACTTTGCTCATGGTTTTCCTCCTTCATTTTGCCTGCAAAGCGAAAGCGCACACTTTGAAAGAAAAAGGGTACGGAAAACACACAGTCCCCCATCAATATATGATGAAAGGGACTGCCTGAATCAAAAATCATGCGGTATCAGTACAATCAATAACTCGTGACCCGGAAGCAGCTTCCCGTACCAACAGACCGGCAGGTTTCCTGACTTGCGGCTCTTAAGGCAATACCGCATAATTGCACAAGAGCGATTTGCGAGTCAATTCTCGCGTACTGACGAGGCGTGGTTTTGCGGTAATACTTGATGTATGACCGTGAAATCACAACGAAGTCAGGACACAAAGTTTCCGCAAAGCGCCGCAGCTTTCATCATGCGATGTTGCCTTAGAACTGCCGCCTTCCCGATACTGCAATATCAGTGACGTAAATGGCAGTCCATTCCCCGCTTACAGTGACGAGATCGTGCAGGATTTGCACCTGCTTCCCTTTTACCCGCTGTCCTGTTCGAAAACATACAGCGGCACCGACTGTTCGCTTATTTACTTATTACGCGGGAAATTCCCGCATTGCACGAGTATTATACTATATTTAACCGTCAATTACAACCGTTTTCCGGAGAAAAACGCGCGCTTATATCTCCTGCGGCCGGAAAACCTTTTTCCGCACGATCAGGTAACACACAAAGTGCGCCAGGATGGTCAGTATCCACGAGATTGGGTAGGACGCATACAGGATGAACAGCGTATGCTGCACGCGAAAGACCGTAAAAATCCAGATGATACGGAACACACATGCGCCAATCAGCGAGACGATCATTGGCAGCATGGAATAGCCCAGACCGCGTATTGTGCCCGCGAGCACATCCATCATGCCGCACAGGCAGTAGGTGACGCTGATGACCGACAGGCGCTGCATACCGAACGAGATGACCTCCAGATCATCCGAGTAGATGTGCAGCAGATGATTGCCGAGCAGATGTGCGCCGTTGCCGAGCACCAGACCGATCAGTGTGACGATGCACATGCAGCGCACGAGTGTCTGGTCGATGCGGTGATAATTCTTTGCACCGAGATTCTGGCTGGTGAAGCTGATGGAGGTCTGATAGAGCGCGTTCATCGAAATGTACACAAACCCCTCAATGTTGGCGGCTGCCGTGTTGCCCGCAACCGTTACTGCGCCGAAGCTGTTGACCGAAGACTGAATGAGTACGTTCGAGATATTGAAGATAACGCTCTGCATACCGGCAGGCAGACCGACCTGCATGATTCTCAGGAACTTATCCATGTGGAAGTGCAGACGGCGCAAGTCGAGATGGCACATGCCGTCCGATTTTACAAGGCACAGCACGGTCAGCGCCGCAGAGACACACTGGCTGAGCACGGTGGCGATCGCAGTTCCGGCAACGCCCATGCCGAGCAGGCACACAAACAGCAGGTCACCGAGGACGTTCATCACGCCTGCCGCCATCAGGAAGTACAGCGGACGCCGGGTATCGCCCACGGCACGCAGCACGGCGGCACCGAAGTTGTAGATCATGGTTGCCGGCATACCGATGAAATACACCTGCATGTACAGCACAGCCTGGTCGATAACCTCATCCGGTGTGGCCATCAGCGTCAGCATGGGACGTGCGAGCACAACGCCGAGCACGATCAGTATCGCGCCGCCGATTAAGCCGGTGAGCAGCGCCGTCTGGATGGTCTGCTGCACGCCGTCGTAATCCCGCTCGCCGTAATGCCGCGCGACAAGTACGTTCGCGCCGACCGAAATACCGATGAATGAGTTGACCAGCAGGTTGAACAGCGAGGTGGTCGAGCCGACCGCCGCCATTGCATTGCTGCCCGCAAATTTGCCGACTACGACAATGTCGGTCGCGTTGAACAGCAGCTGCAGCACACCCGAAAGAATCAGCGGCAGCGAAAACAGCAGGATTTTGCTCAGCAGCGGACCGCTGCACAGGTCCATCTCGTAGCTGCGTTTCATTCGTTGAAGCACTTCCCTTCTTGCGTAAAGTTTTCCTATTGCCTATATTATCTATCGGAATATCGGTGGTGTCAATGGGTGATTGTGTTTCAGGGGTATTCATGGTATAGTGAAGCCATAACAGAATGGCAAATCGGAATTTAATGAGGGCAAAGCAAATGGAACAGATTTTCAATTACAGAGATATACCCACGGATCAACGGCTTGACATATTAAATGCTCTTGCGCAAATCGGTTTTTTCCCGGCATACGGCGGTGTGAAAACAATGCAGCGGATTATGGAAAAGTCAGTTCCGAATTCGGGTCCACAATTCTATTTCGTTCTCCGTGAAAATCAGTTAATAGGGTACAATTTTCTCATTGGTGACACGAGGAAATATAAGGCTTTCCCATGGCTTGCTATCGGCAATATGGATGAACAGAAGTTGACGGTTTGCGAAGAACTGATGAAACTGCAAATTACCTTTTTTCAGGAACTTGGAATGCACGATATAGCAGGTCATTGTATTAGACTCATGGAAGATTACAGAAAAGGAATTGGAAAACGAAAAGAAAGCGATTGCAGATAAAGCAGCATCCAAGGAGGCAATTATATGAAGAAACGCCTGTTATCTGCCGTTTTAGCGCTGGTTCTGTGTGCTTATCCCGCTATGGCGGCTGATTTCGGCACGCTGACAATCTCCTCTGACCGCGAGGTCATAGATGATTCTGTACTGTATGAGCTTGCCGAAGCGGACGAACCCAGCACGCTCACCTTGCGCACACCGGACGGTGAAACCGGTTCTCTGACATTTGACGGCACAGAGTATCACCTGCAGCCGTGCGGACAGACCGACGAATTCACCTATCCGGTTTTGTTTTCCGCAGACGGCGAAAACGCCTATGGTCTCCCCTACACCGAATGGTTTATGTCCAATTCCGACATCGGGCAGCACATTTTTGATCCGGTGACCGAGTGGGACGCCCGGCATATCTGTTCCATGCCGCGCTGGCGCGACTGCGGTACACTGCGCCTGACCGGACAGAACAAACTCAAGCCGCCGTATGCGCTGCTGACGCGCTTTTTTGCAATCCATCGAGATCGGAATGCTGCCATTTCTCTGGAAATGCAGCCTGCTCTGGGACAGCCCCTGTTCTTTGCATACCATAACGGAACTTACACGCTGACCGAGACCGATCCGGACCGGTTTATCCGCACCGAGTGGACACAGCTTGTGCCGCTGCCGACGAATGACCTGCGCACGCTGTCCCTCACGTTGATCAACGCCAGCGGCGAACAGCGCCCGCTGTTTACGTTTCCGCATCCGGTAACGTATCTGACATTACCTTCTATTGTGTAACAATCAAATTTGCAGGAGAGTCCCCCGCTATGATTAGAGAATTACGAAAAGCAGATATCAATCAAGTTGCCGATATATGGCTGGACACCAATATAAAGGCACATTATTTTATCTCTGCCCAATATTGGAAAAGTAATTTGGAGCTTGTGAAAGAACTGCTGCTGCAGGCAACTGTCTATGTCTATGAGGACAATCAGAAGATACAAGGATTTATCGGGCTGAATGGCGAATATATTGAAGGCATTTTTGTTTCTGAGGCAATGCAGTCGCAGAGTATCGGTAAAATACTGCTGAATTATGTAAAGAATACAAGAAGCAAACTGATTTTGAATGTATATCAAAAAAACACACCAGCAATATCTTTTTATCAAAGAGAAGGATTTGAAATTCAGTACAGCGGCCTGGATGAAGCTACCGGGGAAAAAGATTATGGAATGGCGTGGCAGCAGAAGTAAAAATACAGTTTTTCAAACAGTTATAGAAACACAAAACCCCGTCAAAGGCGGGGTTTTTCTATGCCTGAAAAGAAAGAGTGGAAAGCGCTTCACTCTCCACTCTTAACTCTATTAAAATTACTTGCTCTCCAGCAGGCGGGTCGTCTCGGAAGAATCGATCAGATTGGTCATGCTGCGCAGGCTGATGCCCAACGTAGACAGGTTGTGCATCATCGCAGAGGTTGCGGGAGCCAGCACGCCGGCAACGCCCAGACCGATCAGCGAACCGTTAAAGCCGATTACAAAGCGGTAATTGGAGTTGATGCGGCTCATCAGACCCTGTGCGATACGGCGCAGCGCAACCAGCTCAAACAGATTCTCCGCTGCGATAGTGATGTCCGCAATCTCACGGGCGATGGCAGCGCCGTCGCTGATGGCTACGCCAACGTTAGCCGCCGACAGCGCCGGAGAATCGTTGATACCGTCGCCGAGCATGATAACCGTATGGCCTGCCGCGCGTTCCTGCTCGACAAAGTTTGCCTTGTCCTCCGGCAGAACCTCAGCGCGGTAGTCGTCCACGCCGACCTCAGCCGCGATAGCCGCTGCCGTGCGCTCACTGTCGCCGGTCAGCATGACTGTGCGCTTGATGCCGAGGGCGCGCAGCGCCTTCATCACATCGCGGGCTTCCGGACGGAGCGGGTCTGCGATGCAGATAACGGCCGCCAGCTCACCGCCGATGGCCAGATACAGATGCGAGAACTCGGGCGGGAGTGCATCATACTTCTCCTGCTCACCGGCCGGAACCGTACACTTTTCATCCTCGAAGATAAAGTGTGCACTGCCGATAACGACCTTCTTGTTTTCAACCATGCTGGAAATGCCGTGCGCTACGATATACTCAACCTGCGAGTGCATTTCCTCGTGCGCCAGATTGCGCTCACGCGCAGCGCGGACAACGGCGTTCGCCATGGAGTGTGGGAAATGCTCCTCCAGGCAGGCTGCAACGCGCAGCATGTCGTCTTCGGAACGACCACCGAACGGAATAACCCTGGCAACCACCGGGCAGGCGTGCGTCAGCGTGCCGGTCTTGTCGAATACAATGGTATCCGCCTGTGCGACAGCCTCGAGGAACTTGCCGCCCTTGACCGTGATATGATACATGCTTGCCTCACGCATGGCGGACAGAACCGCCAGCGGCATAGCCAGCTTGAGCGCACAGGAGAAATCAACCATCAGCACGGACAGTGCACGGGTGACATTGCGGGTCAGTGCGTAGCTGAGCGCACTGCCGACCAGCGTGTACGGCACCAGCTTGTCCGCCAGATTGGCGGCATGGCTCTCAGCAGCACTCTTGAGCTGCTCGGACTGCTCGATCATAGAAACGATCTTGTCATAGCGGCTCTCGCCGGAGGACTGGGTGACCTCGATCACGCAGTCGCCTTCCTCGATGACCGTGCCGGCGTAAACCTGCGTACCCGGACGCTTTGCAACCGGCATGGATTCTCCGGTAAGCGATGCCTGATTAACCATGACTTCGCCTTCAACAACCTCACCGTCCAGCGGGATGACGCTGCCCATGCGAACCAGAATGTGATCACCGACAGCGATGTTTGACAGCGGTACAAGTACCTCTGCGTCATCGGTTTTGAGCCATACGCGTTTTACGTTGAGCGACATACAGCGTGCCAGATCGTCAACCGACTTTTTGTGCGTCCACTCCTCGAGCAGCTCACCGATATCGAGCAGGAACATAACCGAGCCTGCCGTGGAGAAGTCCCGGCGTACCATCGAAACACCGATGGACAGCGCATCGAGCAGCTCAACCTTCAGTTCTCTGTGAATCAGGCGCTTGAGACCGCGGCCGAGGAACGGCAGCGACAGCCAGATCGTGCGTGCTATCTGCAGCGGCGTTGGCAGGAACAGCGTGCAGGCAAACTTCGTAATAACCTTGCCGACCAGCTTTTCCTGATACTCACGGTTGAGCGCACGGCCGCTGTGGGTCGGCGTCAGCGCCGTAACAGACGGTGCAGTATAGTTAAACTGAGCGATCGCGCGGATGATATTCTCGCGGTCACCGATGTAGCGGATGACAGCACAGCAGGTGCGCTCGTGCACGGCTGCGTTGAGTACACCCGGCTGATTCTGCAGATACGCCTCCAGCAGATCAGCCTGCTCCAGCGTCATGCGGTACTGCTTCATGCGCACGCGAAGCCGTCCGCGGCTTTCGTGTTCAATGAATGCTTTCATAGTAAAATTACCTCCAGCTTACTTCCGGTAGATAGGAAAAGAGGGGCTCTGCCCCTCTTTGATATTCGTCCCATGAAAACCGGGAACATGTGCCTCGGTTTTCATTCCCTAAGAGGGAGAAAGCTTCCGAATGGGAACTTTCGGATGACTTTGGAACGGCTCACAGTCCGTTCTTCCTGTCCGCCAAACCACGGTTTGGCGACAGGTTCTTATGCCTCAACCGGAGCAGCAGTCGGGTCCTCATCGGTCAGCTCAACCTCAATGTCTGCATCCTCAACAGCAGCAGCCTCTGCCTCAGCAGCGCGCTTCTCGTTGATCTCCTCTGCGGAAGCGAGGATGTCGCCGACGTTCTCCTTAACGCAGTCAACGGTGTTCATAACGGTATCCTTCATGCGAAGAACCGCTGCGGTAGCATGGGTATATACGTTCTTAGCATCCTTGCTGCTCAGCAGCTTGATACCTGCGGAACCGAACAGAGTGCCACCAACAAATACGGCGATGTCCTTGTAAATCTTCTTCATAATATGTTCCTCCTATTAATCTCACTTGCGCTTACAGCCGGTAATCATCGTCATTACCATGCAGAACAGTGCGGCCCATGCCCAAAAACGATGCTGCTTCATACAGTACACCTCCAAACATGGTGTGTTTTTTTGTTTGCGATTATCATATCACAATTTTCCCTGCTTGTCGCACAGCTTTAGACATGAAACGCACGGAATCGGACATTTTCGCAGTTTGTTGCCGCTAATTTTTAGTTTTATCATCAAAATAGTTGCATTTTGCTAACTTTTTCGAGCTTGTCGGCGGTACTGCGAGGGCGTCAGCTGATAGCGGCGCTTGAACGCCACACCGAACTGACTGGCGCTGTTATAGCCGACCGCCGCCGCAATATCCACGATGGAGAGCGGACTCCGATGCAGCAATTCGGCAGCATGCTGCACCCGCTTTTCAAGCAGATACTGGTGAATCGGCCGACCGTAGGTCTGCCGAAATATATCCTTCAAGGCGGTCGGCGAAATGCGGAACCGTGCAGACAGCTGGTCGATTGTAAGCGGGTCGGACAGGTGCGATACCATATACTCCTGTACCTGCCTCACTGTATCGGTCAGATAGTGATCGCGGGAGACGGATTCCGGCGGTATCGTCAGCAGCGGACTGTCTGTACTGATGAGGTACAGCAGCTCAATGGCTTTGATTGCACTGTAGGCGGCTCTGTCCCGCTCCGGAACGGACTGCAGTGCCGCAGCCAGATTATCAATCCACACCGCGCTGCGCAGCACTACGCAGCCCAGATGCGGAGTGACTCGTGCTTTGATTCGTGCTGCGTTGACCGTCAGACGGCACGGTGCCGCTGCGCTCTGCTCGATGAGCACCAGCTCACCGCTGAACAATCCGTCCGCGACCGAAAGGCTCTGCACACTTGCGCCGAGCAGCAGCAGTACCTCGTGCTCATGCAGGAACACTTGCCGCCCATCGGTCATGGTCAGCCGCAGACCGCCCTGCCGGCAGAACAGCACCTCGCACGGCACCTCGGATGGCTCCGCAGGCATGGCCGGCGGCACAGTCAGCGCGCAGTCAAAATCGCACACGCGCACACCATCCATCGGCTGGGTCCAGCGTACGCAGCCGGACAGCGATGCGCCGGTATTCGGTTTGAGCAGAGTTTCCAGCACTGCGATTTCCTCCGTTGGTATATATCGGTTTATTAGGTTAGATTTTGCTAACCTATGTTGAAAAGCAAAGCCGCTGCAAGGCGGCCTTACTCTGTTCATTTATGCAGAAAGGAGAACAGTCCCTTTTTCTCATATCGCTCCTTGGAAAAGGACGTAACGGTGTAGCCGGTAGCGTTTACCGCATCGCGGACAGCCTGCTCATCGAGATCCTGCTCAGTGAGGATAACCGTCTGCCCCTTGCCGTGAGAGGAAGTGACCTTCTTCACGGGAAATGCCTTGCGAACCGCATCGTTGACATGGCTTTCGCACATGCCACACATCATGCCGTCAACGCCGAGAGTGATTTTCAACATGGGTGTAATGCTCCTTTTGTACCCGAGCTGGTTAGCTTTTACTAACTAACAATATATCACGAAATAGCGCAGATTGCAAGGGGGAATCCTTAGTTTTGCGTAGGAGTTTGCTCATGCAGGATTCGCCGCACCCGCGGCAGGGGCAAGAGGGTAGACACCTACGGTTTCTACCCTCTTAACTCCCGTTTCCCTTTATTTCTTAGTCTGGCGCAGACCGGAGACCGGCGACCGCTTCGAAAATAGGGAACGGCAGAGGTTTTTTTCTACCGTAGGGGAGCACAGTGTGCTCCCATTTCTTTACCTCTACGCAGTGCCAGATACTTTGCTGCTACACAGACCGGCTGCTTTACGCAGGAGCGGCACAAGGTGAGTTGCCCGTATGTGTATCTGTGAACTGCGAAAAGGCGGAGGAAGCCACGCAACGGTACCCCGACTGCCGTTCCCCTTATTTCGCAGCGGTCGCCGGTCTCTGGTCTGCGCCAGGCTATCCAAGGGTAAGGGGTGATTCTCATGTGGGTGGAAACCGCAGGTGTCTACCCTCTTGTGCGCCCGCGCGGCGTCAGCGCAGATTCCGCTCGCTTCGCAAGCGCCCCACTCCCGATGAGCACCATCATCAAGATTGACAAATACCCGCAAAAAGGGTATACTAATCTCACCCGCGGGTATGGCGGAATTGGCAGACGCGCCAGATTTAGGTTCTGGTGTCCTCGACGTGCAGGTTCAAGTCCTGTTACCCGCACCAGCAAAAAACGCTGTGGAATCTCTCCACAGCGTTTTTCTTTTGCCGATTTTTACTTGGACAGCTTGCTCTGTGCCTTCTGCTCAAAGCGCTCCTTGGCTACGATGGCGCGCTGGTGCGTGCCCTCACCGATCAGACCTGCCTCATCGTATGCGGCAACCTTGAAGGTAAGCATCTTGCCGTTCGGCGCGATCTCGGTCAGCTCGGTCTCGATGCGGACTTCCATGCCCTCCGGCGTAGCGGCAACGTGGCTTACGTTTACCAGCGTGCCGACCGTGGTCTTGCCCTCTTCCAGCTCACCGGCTACACTGCCTGCAGCGGTGTTCTCGATGGCTGCGATCATCATCGGGGTTGCAAACACGGATACCAGACCGCTGCCGACATTGCATGCCAGCTGATCTTTGGTTACGGTGAACTTCTTCTCGCCCTTAATACCAACCTGCATTGGAATCTCTCCTTTTTTCTATAGTAAGGTAAATTACTTTCTGCGGATCTCAGTCATGCCGCCCATATACGGCTGCAGCGGCTTCGGAATTGCAACCGAGCCGTCCTCACGCAGGTTGTTCTCGAGGAATGCGATCAGCATACGCGGAGGTGCAACAACGGTGTTGTTCAGCGTATGTGCGAAGTACAGCTCCTTCGGATTCTCCTTGCCGCGGACACGGATGCCCAGACGGCGAGCCTGTGCGTCGCCAAGGTTGGAGCAGGAGCCGACCTCGAAGTACTTCTTCTGACGCGGAGACCATGCCTCTACGTCGCAGGACTTAACCTTCAGGTCAGCCAGGTCACCGGAGCAGCACTCGAGCGTGCGAACCGGAATGTCCATCGAACGGAAGAAGTCAACCGTGTTCTGCCACAGCTTGTCATACCACATCTTGCTCTCTTCCGGCTTGCAGACAACAACCATTTCCTGCTTCTCGAACTGGTGAATACGGTATACACCGCGCTCCTCGATGCCGTGTGCGCCGACTTCCTTACGGAAGCACGGAGAGTAGCTGGTCAGGGTCTGCGGAAGGGTTTCCTCATCGTTGATGGTGTCGATGAACTTGCCGATCATGGAGTGCTCGGAGGTACCGATCAAGTACAGGTCCTCGCCCTCGATCTTGTACATCATGTTCTCCATTTCCTTAAAGGACATAACGCCCTTAACGACATCACCGTGGATCATGAACGGCGGAATATAGTAGGTAAAGCCGCGGTCGATCATGAAGTCGCGTGCGTAGGACAGGATGGAGGAATGCAGACGGGCAATATCGCCCTTCAGGTAGTAGAAGCCGTTGCCGGAGGTGCGGCGTGCAGCATCGAGGTCGATGCCGTCGAAGGACTCCATAATATCAACGTGATACGGAACCTCGAAATCCGGAACGACCGGATCGCCAAACTTCTCAATCTCAACATTCTCGGAGTCGTCCTTGCCGATCGGAACGGACGGGTCAATGATGTTCGGGATGACCATCATACGGTTCTTGACTTCCTCAGCGAAGGTCTTTTCATCCTCCTCGAGCTTGGTCATCTCATCGGCCATTGCCTTAACCTCGGCCTTGATCTTCTCGGCCTCTTCCTTCTGGCCCTTGGCCATCAGACCGCCGATTTCCTTGGACTTCTTGTTGCGCTGTGCACGCAGCTCATCACAGCGGGTCTTGGCTGCACGGTACTTCGCGTCAAACTCGATGACCTCGTCAACCATCGGGATCTTCTCGTCCTGGAACTTCTTCTTGATGTTTTCCTTTACCGCATCCGGATTGGTGCGGACAAATTTGATATCCAGCATTGTGTCTATATCTCCTTTTACATTATATACGTGTTATTCTTCCGTGTCGTTCGGCTCTGCATCCTGCGCTTGCTCAGCCTGCTCCAGTGCAGCTTTGACCGACTGGAACAGTTTGCTGATGTTCTCATCAAAGCCATCCTCGCTGCTGCCCAGCAAACGCTCCTCGCTGTATTTCGTCAGCATTTCGTCGCAGGTCTTGCGGGCATCTGCGGTCTGCTTTGCCGCCAGGGAAACGCCGATCTGCGCAAGGTACTGATACACCTCACGCTCCTCCATACGCTGCTCGGTCGCACCGACTACATCGGTTGCCGCCTGCTCGCTGTCCAGCGTCTTGCGGACCTTATCCAGTGCAGTGTTCTGTATGTCATACTGCTTCTGCAAATCTTCCACTTTCTGGGTTGCGCCCTGTGCCACGGTCTGCTGCTGTGTCAGCTGCGAGCTTAGATTTTCGACCTGCTTGTCCGCACGCGACTGTGCCACATAGCTGATCAGGATCAGCGCAATCGCTACAGAAAACAGTCCGACGATATAAAAGGTCAGCGTGGTGCGGCTGAGCTTTTTCTCCGGCTTGTTCTGTTCCGGCTGCTTATTCTGCTCGTCCATTGCTTGCCTCCTTTATACACGCAGGTTTCGGAGTGCTTCACTGAGCCGCTCCAAATCTTCTGCGCCGTAATATTCCAGCGTCAGCTGGCCGCTGTGCTTGCCCTGCTGGATGCTGATCTTGCGTCCGAGGGCGCCCTCCAGCTCCTTCTCCAGCTCGGCAATATAGTCCACGGAAACCTCGGGCGACTGCTCAGGCTTCTCGACCGGTTTTTTGTTCATGCGCTTGGCCAGCGCCTCCGACTGACGGACCGACAGGCCGACCATCTGTCTGGCTGCCTCTACGCGCTTATCCGCTTCGTTTACTGCAAGGACTGCCCGCGCGTGACCGCCGGAGATTTCGCCTTCGCTGACCATCGTCCGCACCTCGGTCGGCAAAGCCAGCAGACGCAGTGCGTTCGCTACCGCCGAACGGGACTTGACCACGCGCTTGGCCACCTGCTCCTGCGTCAGTCCGAACTGCTTCATCAGACGCTCATAGCCTTCGGCTTCTTCGATCGGGTTCAGGTCCTGCCGCTGCAGATTTTCGATCAGTGCCAGCTCCATGACCTCGTTTTCCTCAGCCTCAAGCACCATCGCAGGAATGTCTTCCAAACCTGCCTGACGTGCTGCACGCCAGCGGCGCTCACCTGCAATGATCTGGTAGTAGCCGTTCTTCTCGCCCTTGCGTACCGTGATTGGTGTGATGACGCCGTGCAGGCGAATGCTCTCTGCCAGCTCGTCCAGAGATACCTGATCAAAGACCTTCCTCGGCTGATCGGGATTCGGCTCGATTTTTGCCAAAGGCAGGTTTTTTGTGCCGTTATCCAGACTTTCTTCCATTAAATCGCTGGTATCACTGCCGAAAAGGTTGGACAAGCCGCCGCCCAGACCCATTTTTGCGCCTGCCATCAGCTTCTCCCCTTTCGGTCATTTTTCTTCAGAATCTCGTCCGCGAGAGCCAGATAAGCCTCTGCGCCGCGGCACATTCTGTCGTATGCCGTTATGGGCTTGCCGTGGCTCGGCGCTTCACTCAGACGCACGTTGCGCGGCACAACAGCCGAAAACACCTCGCCCGGGAAGTGCTTTTTCACTTCCTCAACCACCTGAATCGACAGATTGGTGCGTCCGTCAAACATGGTCAGCAGCACGCCTTCCATCACCAGCTTGCGGTTGAGCGCCTTCTTTACCATACGCACGGTCGTCATCAGCTGACTCAGACCTTCAAGCGCGTAATACTCGCACTGCAGCGGCACCAGAAAGCTGTCGGCCGCACACAGGCAGTTGAGCGTCAGCAGACCGAGTGACGGCGGACAGTCGATAAATACATAGTCGTAATCGTCCTTCACCTGATCGAGTACGTTTTTCAGACGGTACTCGCGGTCGGACATTCCAATCAAATCCAACTCAGCACCCGCCAGATTGACGTTCGCGCCCAGCAGATCAACCCACTTGGTCGATACGATTGCGCTCTTGACATCCGGCTGATCGGCTACAATCAAATCGTAAATCGAGGTTCCCAGTGAGCGCGGATCCACGCCAAAACCGGAGGTTGCATTGCCCTGCGGATCGAAATCACACAGCAGAACGCGCTTTTCGCGCTCTGACAACGCTGCCGCGAGGTTGATGGCGGTTGTAGTTTTTCCCACGCCGCCCTTTTGATTGGCAAACGCGATAATCTTCCCCATAGTCATTTCCTCTCGTCCATGGTTTTTTCTACGGATTTCATTATATCACATTGCACTTTTAATTGCAAAGCAATCACAGTATTTTTACAGCTGTTTCACGTGAAACATCAAGTATTTTGCCGTTTTGCAGGATACAACTGGTAAATTCATTGACTTTTGTTTCACGTGAAACAAAAGAGAGCCGTTCGGCTCTCTTACCTTATTATATATACATTTACACGCTCTCCAATCTGCTCCCGCCCTACCCAGAATTGCCGTGCATCATACACAGTAAAACCGTTGGTCGGCACTGTTATGCCGACCCTGCGTAGAGTAGCCGACATGTGTAGCAGTACATATATCTGTAAACTGCGATAGTCTACGAAAGTCACGCAAGAGTAACCCGACTGCCGTTCTCCTTTTCGCAGCGGTCGCCGCTCTCCGATTTTCGCCGTGCTTCCTAAAGGGAAAGGGGTAATTCACAAGAGGGTGGTACTCATTTAATCCGCGCACGGCGCGGAAAAAAGGTTTAGTGGCCTACGGGCAAACCTTGGTGTCTACCCTCTTGTGCGCCCGCGCGGCGTCAGCGCAGATTCCGTTTGCTTCGCAAGCAACTATCCCATGTTTCACGTGAAACAAAATCCGCCCTCCTGTGGAACAAAAGTGTTTCACGTGAAACATCAGCTTTTTGCGTGCGGAATATTGATTGTCAGCGTAATCCCATCCTCGTTTTCCTGCCGGTCTACGGTTGCACCGATTCCGGCGTCCACCATCACGCCGACCGCCCGATTGAGCGTATTCAGGAAAAAACGCACATCCTTAATAAGCCGCACAACATTATCCTTATGCGGCGGCTCGGTCAACTCCGGATGCTTTTTCTGCTCCAGCAGGTTCTCGATATACTCCTCCGATCGGCTGACGTTTAATTCGTTCTCGATAATATAGTGTGTGGCGTTCATCCGTTCCTCGTCATCACGCAGACGCAGCAGACAGCGCGCGTGCCGCTCTGTAAGGTTCGCACTGCGGATCAATTCCATATTTTGCGGAGAAAGCCGCAGCAGACGCAGCTTATTCGCCACCGCAGACTGTGTTTTCCCCACTTTGCGCGCGGCTTCCTCCTGCGTTAGTCCGTACTGATCGATCAGACGCTTGAAGCCGTAGGCTTCCTCGAAAAAATCCAGATCACGCCTTTGCAGGTTCTCCACGAGCGCAATCGCCGAGGAATCCTCGTTATCCGCCGCAATCAGCAGACACGGTACATCGTTAAGCCCCGCAACACGCGCCGCGCGCAGCCTTCTCTCCCCTGCCACAAGCTCGTAACCGCCTCCGGGAGCACGCCGTACGGTCAGCGGATTGAGCACGCCGTACTGCCGGATACTCTCTGCCAGCTGCGCGATTGCCTCCGGATCAAAGTATTTTCTCGGCTGATTGGGATTGCGCGCAATCTCACTCACGCGAATACGCCGCAGCGTGCGATCCTCTTTGCCGGAAACCAGTGTTAATACAGACATCATGGTCAACCACTCTCCAATTCGTCTTATTCGTTCATTTCATTCGCGCTTATCTCTGCCGCACCACCAGCAGAAATGTCGCCCTTGGTAATAGATTACCATATAATTACATATTGACAAGTAAAATCGACCGCACAATCTGCAAAATTCGACGAAAACATGACAAATTCTACCTGATATCTATATTTTCCCCTATTTTCGGACAAAAAATACCCTCTGTAATTTTCCGTACAGAGGGGTACTTTCCGTATATTTCTCGCCTGATTTACAGCGGCGAAGTCTGTATTTTCTTGAAGCGGCGCGGATACTTTTCCGGTGTTTCCTGCGTTTTCTGCAGGCGCACGATGGCGCGGGAAACCTCATCAAACGGCACAGTGTAGTGCAGCACTTCAGCGTCCGGCGCACCGAGAACCGTTCGGGCGTTTGCCGCTGTTTCAACTTCCTCTGTGCAGTCCTCGGCCTTCATGGCGAGGAACGCACCGCCGACCTTGACCATTGGCAGCGCCAGTTCACTCAACACGCGCAGATCGGCTACCGCACGCGACACCGCCAGATCAAACGTGCCGCGGTTGTCTCTGGCGTAATCCTCCGCACGGGCATGCACCGCCGTAACGTTGGTCAGGCCCAGTTCGGCGATGACTTCATTTAGAAAATCAATGCGCTTGCGCAGTGCATCGAGCAGCACAAACTCGGTCTGCGGGCACAGAATCGCCAGCGGCATGCCCGGAAAACCGGCTCCCGTTCCCACATCGAGCACGCGTCCATCCTGCGGCATATACGGTGCAAGTGCCGCGCAATCGAGGAAATGCCGGGTCACGATTTCGGTCGGATCGGTAATGGCAGTCAGATTCATAACCTTGTTTTTCTCGCGCAGAATCTCGGAATAACGCAGTAAGTTGTCCGCTGCAGACGGACACTCTGCGACGCCCAGCTCGCGTAGACCGGCGATCAAAAGCTCGCGTTCTGTCATGCCTTTTCCTCCTTTTTATGGGTCTCGATGTAGATCATCAGTGCCGTGATATCCGCCGGTGAAACGCCCGAAATACGAGCCGCCTGACCGAAATTCAGCGGCTTGACGGCGTTCAGTTTCTGACGTGCCTCCAGTCGCAGCGAGTCCACCTCGTTGTAGTCCAGATCGAGCGGCAGCGGGCGGCTCTGCAGCTTGCGGTACTGCTCCACATCGCGCATCTGGCGCTCGATATAACCCGCGTATTTGACGCGGATTTCCACCTGTTCACGGATAACAGCGGGCAGCTCCGGACGCTCAGGATCGAACATTGCAAGGTCCGCATAGCTGAGTTCCGGGCGGCGCAGCAAGTCGATCAGCTTGCAGCCCGCCTTGAGCGGTGTAGAGTTTTTACCCGCAAGAAAGCCGTTCAATTTATCGCTCGGCGCCACGCCGACCGAGGCTATGCGGTCGATCTCTGCCTGCACTGCTTCGTACTTTTTACGCACCTTTTCGCCGCGTTCCGGCGAATTCAAGCCAACTCGAACACCGATCGGCACCAGACGTTCATCTGCGTTATCCTGCCGCAGAAGCAGGCGGTATTCCGAGCGTGAGGTCATCATGCGATAGGGTTCGCTCGTGCCGCGCGTCACCAGATCGTCGATCAGCGTACCGATGTAGCCGTCCGCACGGTCGAGTACAAGCGGCTCCTCCCCCTTGATTTTGAGCGCAGCATTGATGCCCGCAACCAGTCCCTGCGCCGCCGCCTCCTCATAGCCGGACGAGCCGCAGAACTGGCCTGCGCCGTACAGTCCGGGCACCTTTTTAGTCTCGAGCGTCGGCCGCAGCTCCAGCGGGTCGATGCAGTCATACTCGATGGCGTACGCCGGCCGCATAATCTCCGCGTTCTCCAATCCCTTGACCGAGCGCAGCATCTCGCGCTGCACGTCGAACGGCATGGACGACGAGAAGCCCTGCACATAGACCTCCTCGGTGTCCAGACCCATCGGCTCAAGGAACAGCTGATGGCGCGGCTTATCCGCAAAGCGCACCACTTTGTCCTCGATAGACGGACAATAGCGCGGTCCCACGCCCTCAATCTGGCCGCCATACAGCGGCGAACGGCTCAGATTTGCGCGGATGATTTCATGTGTTTTCGCGGTCGTGTAGGTCAGATAACACACCGCGCGGTTGTCCGGCGGGTGGTCGGTCTCGAACGAAAACGGGATGATCTCATCCTCACCGGCCTGCTCCGCCAGATCGGTATAATTGATTGAACGGCGATTGATACGCGGCGGCGTACCTGTCTTAAACCGCTGCAGCCTCAGTCCCAGACCGCGCAGCGACTCAGTGAGCGGCTTGGCTGCCGCCATGCCGTCCGGACCGGATTCACGGGTGTACTCGCCGATGATCACACGTCCGCCGAGGAATGTGCCGGACGCAATGACAGCCGCCTTGACCGGATGGCGCGCGCCGATGGCGGTAACAACCGCGGAAACGGCACCGTTCTCCACCTCAACGGACACGATCTCGTCCTGCATGAGAAACAGGTTTTCCTGCCGCTCAAGCGTGTGCTTCATATACTCTCTGTATTTAATGCGGTCGGCCTGTGCACGCAGCGAGTGCACTGCCGGACCCTTGCCGCGGTTGAGCATGCGGTACTGGATACAGGCCGCGTCAGCCGCACGCGCCATCTCACCGCCGAGCGCATCTATCTCGCGTACAAGGTGTCCCTTAGCTGTACCGCCGATCGCCGGATTGCACGGCATATTGCCTACGGCGTCCAAATTGATCGAAAAACACGCTGTTTTTGCACCCAAACGTGCTGCAGCCAGCGCCGCCTCAATACCGGCATGACCGGCGCCGATCACCGCTACATCAAAGCTCTCTGCCGAAAAAACCGTCATTGGCGCTCTCTCCCCTTTCAAAAAATTCCTGTGATTTCGGTTGTGTGAAACCTGTGCGTAACTGTTGATAACTCTGTGGATACTGTTGATAACTTGTGAGTTTTTGACCATATTTTTATACGCACGGTTTTATTTCCGTTTTATTATTACAATAAGTAGTTGAATATAGGGCAATTTTCCGGGTTATCCACTATATCTCGTATATCGCCGGATAGAAGTTGTGCACAAGTGGTTTTTACCTCATTTTTACCTGCGGACATACAGTATATATCATACACGATTTCAGCGCAAAATAAAAGAGGACGTTTGCACAGATTGCAAACGTCCTCTCTGAATTTTAAGTGCAATTTCTCTTAATAACAGCTGCAGCAGCGTCACTTTCCGACGCAGAAGTCGCTGAAAATGCGGGTGACAACGGCATCGGTCACGGTTTCGCCGGTGATCTCGCCCAGTGCGGTAATCGCGCCCTCGGCGTCCATCACGACCGCGTCCGGCGTCATACCGGATTGCGCCGCATACAGCGCTGCTTCACAGCGTTCGGCAGCACGCGCCAGCGCCGCCGCCTGTCTTGCGTTAGTGATGAGCGCACCGTCAAACGCACCGTCGCCCAGACCCACGGTTCGCGGGATAAGATTGAGCAGCTTATCCAGTCCGTCACCGGTTTTCGCAGAAAGCGGCACGATATGCAGGAAGTGCTTTTTCAGCAGCTTTTCATCCAGCTGCTGCGGCAGATCGACCTTGTTCACAACCGCGATCGCGCGGTGGCCTGCCGAGCGTGCCAGCACGAGCATATCCTCGTCGCTGATGGGCTTGGAGCCGTCGAACACAGCCAGGATGAGTGAGGAAGCCGAAGCCTCCGCCATCGCCCGATCAATGCCCGCCTGCTCCACCGGATCGTCCGTGTTGCGCAGACCGGCGGTGTCGGTCACGCGAAGCAGAATCTGTCCGACCTTGACATTCTCCTCGATGAGATCGCGGGTCGTGCCCGGAATATCGGTCACGATCGCCCGCTCGCGGCCGAGCAGCGTGTTCAGCAGTGTGGACTTGCCGGCATTCGGCCTTCCGAGGATAACGCACGGTACGCCTTCTCTAAGAATACGGCCGCGCTCATAGCTTTCTGCCATGCTGTACAGACGGCTTGTCGTGCGGTGCAGCAGCGCCGCGGCATCCTCGAACAGCACCGGATCAATGTCCTCGTCCGGGAAATCCACGACCGCGTGGAAATGCGCCACCATGCCGAGCAGCTCATCGCGCATCTGCTGCACGGGAGAGCCGACCGCGCCCATGACCTGTGCCGCCGCATTCTGCGCCGCCTCTGCGGTGCGCGCGGTGATCAGATCATGCACGGCTTCAGCCTCAGAAAGGCCCATTTTGCCGTTTAAGAAGGCGCGGCGAGTAAACTCACCTGCCTCTGCCTGCCGCACGCCCTGCGCGAACAGAGCGTCCAGGCCGGCACACAGCACGGCTGTCGAGCCGTGGCACTGCAGCTCCGCCATCGTTTCACCCGTATAGGTGTGCGGTGCGTGCAGCGCGACAGCGTAGCAGCAGTCAATCACATTGCCGGACTTGTCCGTCAGTGTGCCGTAAACCAGCTTCTGCGAGGGTGCTTCCGTAAGCGGCTTGCCGTTCTTCGCCTGAAAAACGGCATTTATCGCTTCGATTGCGCGTTCACCCGACACGCGGATCAAACCGATCGGTCCGCCGGAGGAGGAAATTGCGGCAATCGTATCGTTCATAACGAATACCCCGATTTAACCGCGGTCGCGGTTGCGATAGCTGTTATCCGGCGCAATAACAACGCGGCGACCCGGCTCGGTGCCGGTCGAATAGGTGGTCACACCGTTGAAGTCCTGCAGCGCGGCATGGATGATGCGGCGCTCATACGGGTTCATCGGCTCAAGCGTCATGGAGCGATGCGCCTTAACAACCTTCATCGCCATCTTGCGGGCCAGACGCTCCAGGCTTTCCGCGCGCTTCTCGCGGTAGTTTTCGGTATCGACAGACAAACGAACGTGCTCATCCAGTGCATTATTCAGCACCAGAGAGCCGAGGTACTGGATGGCATCCAGCGTGTCGCCGCGGCGGCCGATGATCGGGCCCATATCCGGACCGGAAATCTCCAGACGGAGCTGGTCGCACTCTACCTGCGGCAGGGTCTTAACCTGACCCTCAACGCCCATCTTTGCCAGCAGACCGGTTACAAAATCGGTAGCCAGCTTTTCCGCCTGCTGCATGCCTGCTTCGGAAACCGGGATCAGCTCACGCTCCTTAGGAACGGACGGCGTGATCGGACGGTCCTCACGCGGGCGGCGCGGACGGCGGTCACGGCCATTGCGGTCGCCGCGGTCACGGCGCGGACGGTCGCTGCGCTCACGGCGCGGCGGACGCTCAAACTCCAGCTTTTCCGGTACAAAGTCTGCCGGAGCAGCCTTTACCAGACGAGGCGTGTTATCATCCGTGGTGATGGACAGCTTCTGCGGCTTCTCAGCGGGTTTCTCTTGCTTCGGAGCCGGCTTTTCTGCCTTGACAGCAGGCTTCTCCTGCTTCGGCTCAGCCTTGGGAGCGGGCTTGCGCTCCTCACGCTTTACCTCCGGCTTTGCCGCCGGAATATCCGGTGCTTCATAGGTCACGCGCACGCGTGCCGGCGTTGCGCCGATACCCAGAAAGCCCTTTTTGCCGATCTCGAGTACCTCTACCGATACATCGTCGCGCTCCAGACCGAGCTGCTCGAGGGCATTCTCGACTGCTGCGTCACGGTTTTCACCGGTAGCCTCTAAAAACTTCTGCATGATTTACTTGTCCCCCTTTTTGTTCTTTGCGTTCTGGGACTGCTGCTTCTGTGCAGCCTTGTGTGCTTCACGCTTAGCCTGCTTCTCTGCCTCGATGCGGGCAGCCTCAGCAGCCTGCTTGGCCTCCTGCTTGCCGCGGAGCGTCTTGGTGAGGATGATCTCCTGTACGCAGGTAAATACGTTGTTGAAGATCCAGTAGATGCCGATTGCACCCGGAAGGATGAACGCAAAGTACAGCGACATCAGCGGCATCATAAAGTTGAGCATCTTCATCTGACCTGCTGCCGCAGAGTTCTGCGTGCCCTGCATCTTCTGCATGATGTAGGAGGACAGGAATGCGGTCAGACCGGACAGGATCGGGATGATCCAGATAATGCTCGGATGAGAGATAGACGGCGTATCAGCCAGATTCAGACCAAAGAAGTGGAAATCCAGCGGGAAAATGGTCTCGCCGCTCTGCAGGCAGTTCATTACGTCAGAAGAGAAATTGCCTGCTGCATCAACAAATGCGTTCAGCTTCTCTGCGATCAGAATCTGAACCGTGTAGTTCGCGCCTGCGAGCTGATCCAGACCGATCATCTGCGCCAATGCGATAACTGTCTCGCGGCTCAGGCCGACGATGTACTGCAGCGGCTGCTGAACCGCGTAGTACAGGCCCATCATGATCGGCAGCGGGATAAGGTTGGGCAGACATCCGCTCATCGGGCTGACGCCGTGCTTTTCGTACAGCTTCTGCATCTCTTCGTTCAGCTTGACGCGGTTGTTCGCGTACTTCTTCTGCAGCTGCTGGAGCTCGGCGTTCATCGCGCTCATGGCGAGCATACTCTTCTTGCTCTTGATGGTCAGCGGGATGCAGACCAGCTTTACCAGCAGCGCGAACAGGATAACGGCAATACCGTAGTTCTGCACGATGCTGTACAGCCACTGCAGCAGCAGGCCGAACGGTCGAACGATCAAAATACCGAACAGTTTCGGATCTTTGACCAGGTTAGAAAGTTGATCCAGGGTCATAAAAACCTCCATGTTAAATTGTAAAACGACACAGTGAAAAGGATTTTGCAAAGCAAAATCCTCACTTTACCGCCGTAAGGCAGTATAAAACATGATCCCGTTCCTATTATGGAACCGGATCATAGGGTCCTCTCTTAGAGAAAGGATTGCAGCGGCAGATGCGCTTAAACGCCAGCCAGCCGCCCTTGATCGCGCCGTATTTCTCGATGGCCTCGATCGCGTACTGCGAGCAGGTCGGGATATACCGGCAGCAGGGCGGTTTGTTTGGAGAAATATACCGGCGATAAAACCGGATCATCGCCAGCAGCAGCCGCTTCATGTCCGAGCTGCCGCAACCTTGTTGTCCTTCAAGGCGCGCAGCAGCGATTTTTCGATTTCCTGATAGCTTGCGCCTACGGCCCGTACCCGTGCGACCAGCACAAGGTCGATGCCGTCGGCAAATTTGTCCTCGTTGAGACGGTACGCCTCACGAAACAAACGCTTGATGCGGTTTCTTTTCACCGCACACGCCAGCTTGGCACTGACGGTGAGTCCCAGCCGGTTGTAGCCGAGCTTGTTCCTGCGGCAGTAGATCACAACGTGTTTTCCTGCCGTGGACACACCACGATGATACAATCGGCGGAATTCGTGGTTTTCCTTTAAGGATACTGTTTTTTTCATCTTCTGATGCTCCCGTTTTTTCCTGATGCCCTCGAAAAAAACGTATTTTTTCTTTGCATCTGATGGTTTGCAAAGCTGATTTTACTATTTCGTTCGTTTCGGTCAGTAAAATCCAAACCTGAATACCGTATTTTCGCTGCATGGACTGCACCCTAAACAGAGTGACACCGCTCCAGACAACGATTGCTTGAGTGGTATTGCCCGTAAACGAAAAAACGAGCCGCACGAATGCGGCTCGTTACGAACTCTTTTGCGCCGCTGGCGCGAATTTTCGGGAAGTCTGAATACTTCCTTTATAGGCTGTCATTAAGCAGACAGCTTAGCGCGACCCTTAGCGCGACGGCGTGCAAGTACCTTGCGGCCGTTGGACGTGGACATACGCTTACGGAAGCCGTGCTCCTTGGAGCGCTGACGCTTCTTCGGCTGGAACGTTCTCTTCATAACTTTGTGCACCTCCCTGTTCTAAAATTTACAGATGGGCACCGGCATAGGTCCGGCGCAAGACGCGGGCATATGCCGCTGCCTGTCTGCATGATAGGATACGATATTTATTATCCTATATAGGTTCGATTTTGTCAAGCATTTTTTCCGACCCTCGAAACGAATTTCAGCAGTTTGCACAGGTTGTCAACATGTTGTGGATAAATAGAAGCATCTGCTCAATGTCTTGCGTAATCACGGTTTTCGGCAATCTGCGGATTTTCGGATTTCCGCGGAAAAGCCGCCAATTTTCGATGAATTTTTGCATAAATTCCGCAGTTTTCATAAAAAACGCCGTGCATTTTTTCCAGCCGGCTTAATTTTCGATGATTTCGACGCAAAAAACGCCGATTTTTTTAAATTCTGCGAAGTAAATAAACCGGTTCGGCTGTTCAAAATCATGCTGCCGCGCGGCACGCCGCCGGACAGTTATCCACATCGACGCATTGAACTTGTGGATAAAATATGCTATTATAAAATAGAATCATTATCGACAGGAGGCGCCCTATGGCAAACAATATATTGGAGATGGCGCTCGAACAGCTGGACTTCCCTCCTTCCACCATTTCCGCTTGGTTTGACGACGTAACGGTCGTTTCCTTTGGGGATAATCGGCTGGTGCTGCACTCTCCGGTGCCCTTTAAGAAAGAATTTATCGAATCCAAATTTATCGCTCCTCTGCAGGAGGTGCTGCACAACCTGACCGGCGACCCGATCACGATCGTTGTAGTGACCGGCGAATACACCGCGCCGAGCACGAGCACTTCTCCGTATGACGACTACACGTTTGAGCGTTTTATCGTCGGTTCGAGCAACAAATTCGCGCATGCAGCTGCACTTGCGGTTTCGCAGCGCCCGGCGGCAGAGAACAACCCGCTTTTCATCTACGGCAACTCGGGTCTGGGTAAAACGCATCTGATGTACGCGATCGCAAACGTGCTGCGCCGCACCCATCCGGAATACCGCATTATATATGTAAAGGGTGAGGATTTCACCAACGAGCTGATCACCGCCATCCAGGAAGGCAACGTACAGGCATTCCGCAACAAGTACCGCATGGTTGACCTGCTGCTGCTGGACGACGTGCAGTTCATCGCCGGCAAGGAGCGCACGCAGGAGGAATTTTTCCATACCTTTAACGCGCTTTATGAGGCAAAAAAGCAGATCGTGCTCACTTCTGACCGTCCGCCGAAGGAAATCAACACGCTCGAGGACCGCATGAAGACCCGTTTTGAATGGGGTCTGCTGGCTGATATTCAGCCGCCTGATTTTGAGACCAGAATCGCCATTATCCGCGATAAAGCGGTCAAAATGGGCGTTGAACTGCCCGATGACGTATCCAACTACATTGCAGAGAATATCCAGGCAAATATCCGCCAGCTCGAAGGCGCGGTCAAAAAGATCAAGGCCATGCACGAGCTGATGGGCGAACGCATCACGGTTTCGCTTGCAGAAAACGCGATCGACGCGCTGCGCACCGAGAATCCGGGTCTCAATCCGACACCGGAGCGCATTATGGAAGCGGTAGCGAACTACTTCTATATCCCGGTCGAGCAGATGATCTCGCAGAATCGCTCCAAGGATGTAGCCTACCCGCGGCAGATGGCAATGTACATGATCCGGCAAGAGCTTGAATACTCCTTCCCCGATATTGCAAAGATATTCAAACGCGACCATACCACCGTCATGCACGCTTGCAACAAGATCGAGGAGGAGCGCAAGAACTCCCGCGAGACTGAGGACGTTATCAAAAAGCTGCATAATAATATCCGCGGCGACGGCTGATCTTTACCGTGCATTCGTGCAAAACGACTTTTCCACAGCCTAAAAATGCACAGTTTAATTATCCCCAGCCAACCTGTGGATTCCACATGGATAACTCTGTGGATAAATAACGGGGTTATTTTCACTGTGTATCGTTTATTTTTCATCCACAACCTCCTGTGTACGACATTTCCCGCGCCATACCTGAGGATTTTCGGGTTTTCCCCAATTTCCCCAGGTACTACTACGAATACTATATCCTATCCTTCTGTTATGTGTGATCTTTCGAGTCTCTGGCGACGCAGGCCAGAAGCTGTTCGCCCACTGCGGACATGGTCATTAGATGGTGTGTGCAATCGCACAGTATTTGCTGGCGTATATTTATAAATATGCAAACACTGCATAAATCGACTCTTTGTTTTATTTCCATTTTTGAGAGGAGCAACTATGAAGTTTTCCTGTGAAAAAGAAACCCTGCTGAATCTGCTCAACATCGCCTCCCGCGCAGTAACCGGCAAAAGCTCGATGCCGCTGCTCGAAGGTCTGTTGCTGGCAGCCGATGCAGATACCCTGACCATCACCGGCTACGACCTGTCCATGGGCATTCGCACGACCGCGCAGGTCGATGTGGTAGAGCCCGGCAGAATCGTACTGAATTCCCGCCTGTTCTGTGACATCGTTCGCAAGCTGCCGCAGGACGTGGTCTACCTTGAGACCGACGACAAACTGATGACCACCATCAAGTGCGGCCGGTCAGTGTTCAACCTGATGGCCAGCGAGGCTGACGAATATCCGGCTCTGGCTGATGTGGCCAGCGACAAGGGGCTCTCTCTGCCGCAGCCCATCCTCAAGAGCATGATCGCGCAGACCATTTTCTCGGTTTCGGACAACGAATCCAAGCCCATCCATACCGGCTGCCTGTTTGAAATCGAAGGCAACCGTCTGAACGTCGTGGCCGTTGACGGCTACCGCCTGTCTGTACGCCGCGAGACCGTCGAGGGCGTTCCCGGTGATATGAAGTTTGTTGTGCCGGGCGCGTCCCTGCGCGAGATCGAACGAATTCTGGGCGATGATGACGATATTGTCGAGATTTTTCCGGATTCCAAGAACATTTTGTTCCGCATCGGCGGCACGACTCTCATTACCCGTCTGATCGACGGCGAGTTTCTCAACTACCGTGCGGCCATTCCGAAGGAGTTCGAGCACGAGGTTTCAGCGGATCGCCAGGAGCTGATCCAGTGCATCGAGCGTGTCTCCCTGATCGTGTCGGAAAAGCTGAAAAACCCGATCCGCTTCCATTTTGACGGCTCGTATGTGCAGATGTCGTGTGTGACCGCGATCGGTAAGAGCTATGACGAATGCCCGTTTGACGGCTCGATCGAGAACCTTGAGATCGGCTTCAACAACCGCTACATTCTGGAGGCGCTGCGCGCGGCCGGCGATGAGCAGGTGAAGCTGCAGCTCAAGGGCGCACTCAACCCGATGATCATTTCGCCGATGGAAGGCGATAAATACACCTATCTTGTACTGCCTGTGAGACTGAAAGCCAATGACTGAAATTAAAATTGAAACCGAATTCATCAAACTGGATGCACTGCTCAAATTTGCAAACCTGGTAAGCTCCGGCGGCGAAGCGAAGATCCGCATTGCCGAGGGCGAAGTGCTGGTAAACGGCGAAATCTGCACCATGCGCGGCAAAAAACTGCGTTCCGGTGACATGGTAGAGCTGGACGGTGCGAAGGTCTGCATCAAATAAAATAAACACTGCGTATGATAACGAACGCGATTTTGTGTGTTCATTATCATACAAATCGTCTAATATGGAGAAGCCCATGTACATCAAGTCGTTAAAACTGCAGAATTTCCGCAACTATGCGGACGAATCGTTTGCGTTCGATCCGGCGGTCAACCTGATCTGCGGCGAAAACGGACAGGGCAAAACCAACCTGCTCGAAGCGGCAGCGGCCTGCTCGACCATGCGGCTGTTCCGCACGGCTCAGAAAAAAGAGGGGCTGCGGTTCGGAGAGAATCATGCGTTCATCTTTGCGGATTTTGTCGCGCAGGAGCGCGATATTTCGCTTGAACTGCGATTTTCCCGTACCAAAGCGATGGAAATCTACAAAAACGGTGTGCGGCAGAAACGCCAGTCGGACGCACAGGGACTGCTCAAAACCGTGCTGTTCTGCCCGGAGGATCTGATGCTCGTCCGTGCCGGAGCGGCGGCTCGCCGCCGATTTCTCGATACCGCGCTGTGCCAGATGCGGCCCAACTACGCACGCTATCTCGAGGAATACAACCGTCTGCACGAGCATAAAACGCGCATTCTGCGTGACAGCGAAGAAAAGCCTTCCCTGCTCTCCATGTGGGAGGATTTCTCGCTGCGCATGGCGCATATCGGCGCGCAGATCATCCGCTACCGCGCGTACTACTGCCGCAAGCTGCTGAAAGCTGCGGCTGCCGTCTATGCAGATATCGCGCCGCATGAGGTGCTCTCCGGTGTGTACAAGACCGTGTCGAGCGTCACCGACCCGTTTGCAGACGCTCGAACAATCGAAAAGCAACTTATCGACCATGTGTTCAGCCATAAAACCGCCGAGATTGCGGCTAAAAGCTGCCTTTCCGGTCCGCATAAGGATGACTTGGAGCTGTTATTGGATGGCCGCAGTGCCGCTTCCTTCGGCTCGCAGGGACAGGTGCGGACCTGCACATTATCGCTTAAACTCGCCGAGCGTGAGCTGTTCTTCGACGAGGACGGCGAGTATCCGGTGCTGCTGCTCGACGATGTGCTCAGCGAGCTTGACCGCCGTCGTCAGGACTTTGTGCTCAACCGCATATCGGCGGGTCAGGTCATGATCACCTGCTGCGAGGACGGCATCTCGGAAAAGCTGCGTGCAGGCGCGGTTTTCCATATTCAAAACGGCGAAAAATCCGCAGAAATACACTAAAATCACATAATTTTACAAACTATTGCACGGCGGGAACAGATACCACCTCGAAATTTCCTGCCGTGCCCTTGTTTTCTTTCAAAAAAACAGAGAAATATTTGTTTTTCCTTAGGTTTAGGGTACACAATTAGTGAAAAAAGTGGTATAATTAAATCCAGTTAGTAATTAGAAATTAGGGTGTCGCGCACGGCGCGATTGTTGAAACGGATAGAAAATCCGCAGGACTTTAATTACGCATTACTAATTTCCAATTATTCCGGAGGAATAGAATGTATTTACATTTAGGTCAGGACTACATCGTGCCCTTGCAGAGCGTAGTTGCGGTGTTCGATATGGATACGGCGACTGCATCCAAGCGCACGCGCCTGCTGCTTGAACGCCTGCAGGACGAGGGACGGATCATCGAGCTGTACGACGATCTGCCGCGCGCGGCTGTGCTGTGCGAAAACGCCCTCGGTGAGACCCTGTACCTGACGCAGCTTTCTCCGCAGGCCATTCAGCGCCGCGCTGAAAAGGGCTACGCCGTGTAGGCTCCGCCTTCGTCGAAAAATACATTTTTCGACGAAAAGGATATACCGCGTATACGCGGACATATCCCAAGCTACGAAAAGTTCCGCCTGATGGTTGAAACTTTTCTCCGCACTTGTATAAAAAGTGTGATACATACTCCCACTTTTTATGAATTCCCGATGGAAATTCTATTTTATGCGCGCTGATGCGCGATTTGTTTTGTTCCCGCAATTTCTGGAAAGGAAATTTAACGATATGAGTGAAGAAATCGAAATCAAGGACGAAGTGCTCGACCTGAAGGTTACCGACAAATATGATGAAAATCAGATTCAGGTACTCGAAGGCTTAGAGGCTGTCCGCAAGCGCCCGGGTATGTACATCGGTTCTACCTCGGCACGCGGTCTGCACCATCTGGTGTATGAGATCGTCGATAACTCGATCGACGAGGCGCTCGCAGGCTACTGCACGCACATCGAAGTTACGATCGAAAAGGGCGATATCATCCGCGTTGCCGACAACGGCCGCGGCATTCCCTGCGGTATTCACCCGCAGATGGGCATTCCGACGCTCGAGGTTGTGCTCACCGTCCTGCACGCAGGCGGTAAGTTCGACGGCTCCGGCTACAAGGTATCCGGCGGTCTGCACGGCGTTGGTTCATCGGTCGTAAACGCGCTGTCCGACTGGCTGGAGGCCGAGGTCCGCGACGGCCATACCAAGCACTACATGCGCTTTGAGCGCGGTGTAACGACCGTCAAGATGCGCGATACGCCGTGCGAGAGCGAAACCGGCACGACTATTCGTTTCCATGCGGACCCGGAGATCTTTGAGACGACCATCTACGAGTACGATGTGCTCGAAAAGCGTCTGCGCGAGCAGGCGTTCCTCAACGCAGGTCTGAAAATCACGCTGCGCGATGAGCGCGACGATGAGCCGGTCGAGGAGGTTATGCACTATGAGGGCGGTATCCGCCAGTTTGTCGAGCACCTCAACCGCACGAAGACGCCGCTGCACGAGAATGTGATCTACATGGAGGGCAGCCGCGATACCTCGATGGCCGAGGTTGCCATGCAGTACACCGACAGCTACAGCGAGCTGATGCTGTCCTTCGCAAACAATATCAACACCACCGAGGGCGGCACGCATGAGACCGGATTTAAGGCCGCTCTGACCCGTGTACTCAACGATTACGGCAAGAAATATAAGCTGCTCAAGGACGATGAGTCCTTCAAGGGCGAGGATGCGCGCGAGGGTCTGACTGCGATTATCTCGGTCAAGCTGCAGGAAGCGCAGTTCGAGGGCCAGACCAAGACCAAGCTGGGTAACAGCGAAATGCGTGCGCTGGTGGACGCAATGGTTTCCGAGAAGCTGATGACCTTCTTCGAGGAGAACCCGCAGGTGGCCCGCACCATCATCGAAAAGGCGCAGACTGCCGCGCGTGCCCGCGAGGCCGCGAAAAAGGCGCGTGAGATGACCCGCCGCAAGTCCGCACTGGATTCCGCTTCCCTGCCGGGCAAGCTGGCGGACTGCATCGAAAAGGACCCGACCTACACCGAAATCTACATCGTCGAGGGTGATTCCGCAGGCGGCTCTGCCAAGGAAGGCCGCGACCGCCGCCATCAGGCCATCCTGCCGCTGTGGGGCAAGATGCTGAACGTGGAAAAGGCACGCCTCGACCGTGTTTACGGCAACGACAAGCTCACCCCGATGATCACCGCGTTCGGCGCGGGCTTCGGTGATGATTTTGACCTCGCAAAGCTGCGTTACGGCAAGATCATCCTGATGGCCGATGCCGATGTTGACGGCAGCCATATCCGCACCCTGCTTTTGACGTTCTTCTTCCGCTTTATGCGCCCGCTGATCGAGCACGGCCATGTGTTCATCGCACAGCCGCCGCTGTTCAAGAACGAAAAGGGCAAGGATGTCCGCTACACCTATACCGAGGAGCAGCAGCGCGACTGCATCGCTGAAATGGGCGATAATGTGCGTGTACAGCGCTACAAGGGCCTCGGCGAGATGGACCCGCAGCAGCTGTGGGAAACCACCATGGACCCGGAGCACCGCACGCTGCTGCAGGTTACGATGGAGGACGCGGCCGCTGCCGATGAGACCTTTGCGCTCCTGATGGGCGAAAAGGTAGAACCCAGACGAGAATTTATCGAGCGAAACGCAAAATATGTAATGAATCTGGACGTTTAAGGGAGAAAACTATGCTGTTTTTTGAAAATGATTACGGTTATGGCGCACACCCCAAGATTTTAGAGCATCTGGCACAGACGAATATGGAGCCGGTTTCCGGCTACGGCAACGATAAATTTACCGCCTCGGCGGCAGAAAAGATTAAAGCGGCGGCGGACTGCCCGGACGCTCAGGTGTATTTCCTGACCGGCGGCACACAGACCAACATGGTCGTCATTGATACGCTGCTCCGTCCGTATGAGGGCGTTGTAGCGTCCTCCTGCGGTCATGTGAACACGCATGAAGCCGGCGCCATCGAGTCCACCGGACATAAGGTGCTGACCGTTCCGCATAAGAACGGCAAGCTGGATGCGGACGATCTCCGTGAATATGTTCAGACCTTTTATGCGGACGCAAGCCACGACCACATGGTATTTCCCGGCATGGTGTACATCTCTCATCCGTCCGAATACGGCACGCTTTACACCAAAAATGAGCTGGAACGCCTGTCTGCTGTATGCAGAGAGTTTAATATGCCGCTGTTTCTGGACGGCGCACGCCTCGGCTACGGCCTTACGGCGGACACCGATGTGACGCTGCAGGACATTGCCAAGCTGACTGATGTGTTCTACATCGGCGGCACCAAGTGCGGCGCGCTCTGCGGCGAGGCGGTTGTGTTCACGCACGGCAATATGCCGAAACAGTTCGTCACGATGGTCAAGCGCCGCGGCGCAATGATCGCCAAGGGCCGTCTGAACGCGCTGCAGTTTGACGCCCTGTTTACCGACGGTCTGTACGAGAAAATCTGCGCACCGGCGGTCAAACTCGCCATCAAGCTGCGGGACGGTCTCAAAGCAAAGGGATACCGCTTTGCACTGGAATCCCCGACAAACCAGCAGTTCATCATTGTAGAAAACAGCAGACTGCCCGAGCTGCAAAGCAAGGTAGTTTACAGCTTTATAGAGAAATATGACGCGGAGCATACGGTCATCCGTCTGGCGACCAGCTGGGCCACGACCGAGGAGCAGGTAGACGAGCTGCTCAGTATCCTCTAAGCGATAAAAACAGTCGTTTTCGGCTGAAAGCCAACACTTTTGGAGGCAAAATTAAAATATGAGTCAAGAATACGAACAGCAGAAAATCATGCAGGTCGATCTCGAACGCGAGATGAAGAAAAGCTACATCGACTATGCAATGAGTGTTATTGTCGGCCGTGCGCTGCCTGATGTGCGTGACGGCTTAAAGCCGGTACATCGCCGTATCCTGTACGCGATGTACGAGGACGGCCTGACCTCGGACAAGCCTTACCGCAAGTCGGCAACGACCGTCGGTAATGTGCTCGGCCGGTATCATCCGCACGGCGACGCATCGGTTTACGACGCGATGGTGCGTATGGCGCAGCCGTTCTCGCTGCACTATCCGCTGATCGACGGTCACGGCAACTTCGGTTCCGTGGACGGCGACCCTCCGGCAGCATACCGTTATACCGAGGCCCGCATGGCCAAGCTGGCGAACTACATGCTGGCGGATATCAAGAAAAACACGGTCGATTTCCAGCCGAACTTCGATGAGGAGCGCCAGGAGCCGGTCGTACTGCCTTCCCGCTTCCCCAACCTGCTGGTGAACGGCTCGTCCGGCATCGCGGTCGGCATGGCAACCAACATCCCGCCGCACAACCTCGCGGAGGTCATCGACGGCACCTGCTATGTCATCGACCATCCCGAGGCGGAGATGGACGAGATCTGCCAGTTCATCAAGGGACCAGACTTCCCGACCGGCGGCGTTATCATGGGCCGCAGCGGCATCCGTGCGGCTTATGCAACCGGCCGCGGCAAGATCAAGGTCCGCGCAAAGACCGAGATTGTAGATCTGCCGAACGGCAAGAGCCAGATCGTTATTACGGAAATTCCGTACATGGTAAACAAGGCGCGTCTGGTCGAGTCCATGGCAAATCTCGTCAAGGATAAGCGCATCGACGGCATCACGAACATTCAGGACCATTCCTCTCGCGAGGGTATGCAGATTGTCGTGGATGTTCGCCGCGATGCCAACGCGCAGGTCATCCTCAACCAGCTGTTCACCTATTCGCAGCTCGAGGATACCATTTCGATGATCCACATCGCACTCGTGCCGGGTGCGGGCGGCAAGCTGCAGCCGCGTGTGCTGACGCTGCGCCAGATCCTCGATCAGTATATCGGCTTCCAGAAGGACGTTGTCGAGCGCCGCACGCGCTTTGATCTCAAGAAGGCGCGCGACCGTGCGCACATTCTGGAGGGTCTCAAGGTCGCAACTGACAATATCGACCGCATTATCGCAATCATCCGTGCCTCCAAGAACGAGGCCGAAGCCAAGGAAAACCTGATGGCGGAGCCGTTCTGGATCGACCAGATTGCGCTGCTCGGCATCGTGGACGGCTCGGAGCACTTCGAGTTCCACCTCGACGAGCCGCAGGCGCAGGCCATCGTAGATATGCGTCTGGGCCGCCTGTCCGGTCTGGAGCAGGAGAAGATCAACGACGAGTACAAGGACCTCGAGAGCCGCATTGCAGGCTTTGAGGAAATTCTGTCGTGCGATGCGAATATTCTTGCTGTTGTCAAGCAGGAACTCCAGGAGATCAAGCAGAAATACGGCGACGAGCGCCATACGCGCATTGAGAATGTGGCCGACGAGATCGACATTGAGGACCTCATCGAGCAGCAGGACTGCGCGTACACCCTCACCCACTTCGGCTATATCAAGCGCCAGCCGACCTCGGTTTACCGCGCACAGCGTCGCGGCGGCCGCGGTGTTTCCGCAATGAGCACCCGTGAGGAGGACTTCGCAAAGGATATCTTCACCGCATCCACGCATGACACCATCCTGTTCTTCTCGGATCGCGGCAAGGTTTACAAGCTCAAGGGATACCAGATTCCGGAGACCGGACGTTCGGCTAAGGGCATGAACATTGTTAACCTGCTGGAACTGGAAAACGGCGAAAAAATCACCGCAATGTTCCCGATTCAGGAGTTTGCGGACGATAAGTTCCTGTTCTTCGTCACCCGTCAGGGTATTGCAAAGCGTATCGTGCTGAGCGACCTGCAGAACATCCGCCGCGCGGGTCTGCGTGCGCTCAACCTCAATGAGGACGACGCACTGGTTGACGTTCGTCTGACCGACGGCGAGCAGAACATCCTGATCGCCACCCACGAGGGCAAGGCCATCTGCTTTGACGAGAACGAGGTTCGTGCAATGGGCCGTGTGGCTACCGGCGTGCGCGGCATCAAGCTGGCCGAGGGCGATTACGTTATCGGCGCGGCGCGTGCCCGCAAGGACGCATATGTGCTCTCCATCACCGAGAACGGCTACGGCAAGCGCACTCCTGTTGAGGAGTTCACCGTGCATCATCGCGGCGGCGGCGGCATGATGCTGCATAACCTGACCGAAAAGACCGGTCTGGTGGCAGGCATCGCGGTTGTAGACAGCGAAAACGATGTGATGATCATCACCGACGACGGCGTTATCATCCGCACCGGCGTTGAGGAGATCCGCGAATGCGGCCGCGGCTCGCAGGGCGTTATCGTCATGCGTACCGGCGAGGACGTAAAGGTTATCTCGATTGCCCGCACGGACAAGGAGGAGGAAGACCCGGCAGAAGCCGAGGAAGAAACCTCTGAATCTGCTGAAAACGCAGAGAGTACCGAAGAATAAAAAGCAAAAGACGAGTCCGTTTGGACTCGTCTTTTTGTGCCTGAAAAACAGAAAAACCGCCTGTAAAGACGGTTTTTTGACTTATACGGTTTTACGCGGTAGCGACTGCAGTATCCTCGATCTGCTCGTAAACGATGCTGATGATAGACAGCACCACGGTAGCGGTAGCGATGCAGATATGCTGCAGATCGTCGTTGATGCCATGCGGCTTAGTCGAAGTGCGGTAAGCCTCGTGCATCGTGGAAATGCGGTTCACGAGTGTGTCCACGGTCGTGGGCGGAATGATGGGACTTGCCCATTTCTCAAACTTATCTTCGGTCATACGGCGGCGAATTACCAGTGCAACGCGCTTTTCATAAACATAATGTGCGAGCAGATTGTGCTCATAGATATCGTCGTTGTGCGGGTAGGTGAAAAAGTCGGTCATGTAGTGGCAGATCTCGCCGAGATCGACCGACAGCTCGCGTCCGTTGGTACGCCCGATGGTATACTTGCGCGTAAAAGTGCGGATTTTTTCCATCACCTCATCCATCATAATGGATGGGTTATGGCGTTTGGTGAGGTAAGTACCGGTCAGATCCGGTTTCAGGTTGCCGTAAATAAAGCCGCTCTGATCAAAGGTCACGCCGCAGGTCTGCTCAACGTAATCCATCAGCAGATTTGCAACGCGAATGTGGGATACGGAATCCATTTATCAGTCCTCCAAGACGGAACACATGTTAATTCTAACAGTAAATATTAAATTAACAAATTCTTAACGCCCGAAAAGCATCCTCTCCGCTTTTCACGATCGAAACCAGTATAGCACACTTTTTGCACATTGTCTCGCTTTTTTGAAAATTGTAACGCAAACAACACAGAATGTTAACAATTTTGCGGATTATCACAATTTAAGTTGCATTAAATTGGTTATCTTGCCCGGTATTGCTCACTCTTGAATTTGATTTTGCCCTCAAGGGCCTTGCGCAGACGTGCACACATGGCTTCCCTGTCCTGGTTGAGCGTGCCCGCCAGATTAACGTAGTTAGACGCGTGATTTGCACGGAAAATACTGCCCTCGGAGTCGATATGCTCGAGCAGGATGAGGGTTTCGTGCGCGATTTCAATCGGGTTCATCAGGTAGAAACGGCCCTCCTGCCAGTCGCGCATGAGCGGCGTCGGCAGCTCAAACAGCAGGGTCAGCAGGCCAATGTACTCCGGCTTCATGCGGGAGAGCGCTTCTGCGGTCTTGATGGCGTGCTCCTCGCTCAGCTCCAGCGAGCCGAGACCCGCAATGCAGGTAACGGACAGCTTCATACCGGCTTCCTTGACCATCAAACCCGCATGAACGATCTCATCGGCGGTTTCGCCCTTGTTGATGCGGCGCAGTACCTCATCCGAGCCGGATTCCAGACCCAGATAGATCATATCCAGACCCAGATCGTGCAGCATGTTCAAATCTTCCTGCTTTTTGCACAGAATGGACGCCGGAGAGCCATAGCTGGTAACGCGCTCGCACTCCGGAAATACCTTCTTGATGTAGCGCAGGATTTCTGCCATGTGCTCGGGACGGCACATCAGCGCATCGCCGTCTGCCAGAAAAATACGGCCGACACGGCGGTACATGCGGCGTGCTTCATCAAAATCAGCCTTGACCTCCTCTAGCTTGCGCACGCGGAAACGCTTTTCCTTGTACATATCACAGAAGGTGCATTTGTTGTGGCTGCAGCCGATGGTGACCTGCACAATCAGGCTGTATGCCTCAGAGGGCGGACGAAAAACTCTGCCTTCGTATTCGATCATGGGTAAAACTCCTTATTTTAGCTATTTAGATAAACAAAACGGACGGAGTATTCCGTCCGTTTGCTGGTAATATTGGGTTAGTCTTCTTCGGCTTCCGGCTCTTCCTCGGCCTCAGTCTGAGGCTCCTCAGCCGCCGGTTCAGCAGCCTTGGGGGCATCGTCAAATGCGTCCTGATATACCGAAGTATCCGCGCACTCCTCTGCGCATGCGCAGGAGGCACAGTCGGACTCGGCACGCATCATTTCCTCCAGCTCATCCATGGCCTTCAGTTCAGCCTCGTGGTAAACTTCCTCTTCACGCTTTTTCTGAAGCATAACAAGCGCTGCGGTAGCACCGGCTGCACAGGCAAGGCTGGTCAGCAGCAGACCTGCTTTCACCTTGGTAGAATTTTTCACGGTATCCACTCCCTCTCAAATGATGCGGAACTATTGTCATAATAAAAATCAATCAAACAAAATACGGCGTAAATGCCGATTAAGTGCTTTGCCTATACTTTACCATACGGATGGGGCAAAGTCAATGCTAACGGCACATTTAGCCAAGCTCGTAGGCACGCTTAATGCACTTATCGCAGGCTTCCGACACGATTCCGTACAGATCGCGGTCCTCAAGCACCTTCATACCCTCGATGGTGGTGCCGCCGGGCGAGCACACCGCGCGGATCAGCTCTGCCGGTGTCTTATCGCGGCGCAGCAGCATTTTTGCCGAGCCGATCATGGTCTGACAGATGAGCGTCAGCGCGTCGTCCTCGTTGATGCCGTGCTGCTTTGCGCTCTGCACAAATGCGTCCGCGTAGGCATACAGGTACGCCGGAGCCGAACCGGCATACGGAATGACCTCGTTGAGCATGTTCTCCTGCTCAAACGTGACGGTAACGCCCATGGTGTTGAACAGTTCACAGAGTTCGGACAGCTGCTTGTCGGTTGCAGCCGCATTCTTAACCAGCTGGGTTGCACCCTCGCCGAGCATAAGCGGCGTGTTCGGCATCACGCGGATCATCGCGGTGTCCGCGCCGAGCGCACCCTCCAGCTTGGCGAAGGTTACGCCTGCGGCAATGGATACGACAAGCGGCTTCTCCCCTTCATATTTCGCCAGATTCGGCAGGATTTCATCGAAATTCTGCGGCTTGACGGCCAGCAGCACGATCTCGCTTTCTGCGTAGACCTCGGTATAGTCACCCGTGACGGCGTAGCCCTTGGCTGCATGAGCGGCGCGTTTTTCCTCGCTGCGGTTGAACATCAGCACCTGCTCAGGCGCAAAACGGCCTGCGCGCACTGCGCCTTCCGCAATAGCGGTACCCATGTTGCCGGCACCGAGAACACCGAATTTGTATTTTTTCATGTCAATACACCTCGTTTATGGTTTGTTGTTTCATATATGCTTAAGGCAACACCGCACAATTAAAGCTACGGCGCTTTGCGGAAATTTTATGTCTTGACTTTGTTGCGATTTCACGGTAATACATCAAGTATTACCGCAAAACCGCGCCTTGTCAGCACGCAAAATTTGCTCGCAAATCGCTCTTGTTCAATTATGCGGTATTGCCTTAAATGATAGAGGGCAGCCCGCTCTGCGGAAGGAATACTGCCGTTTCTTTCAAATTATGGCAGATAAAACGATCATATCCGATAAAAGATATTATAGCACAATGTACTTTTCCTGCAAACAGCTTGTGAAAAACTTTCGGATATGGTAAAATAGAAATAATTTTATTTCATGATGGCTGTCATTTCGGACAGTCTAAAAGATATTGTATGTAAGGGAGTAAAACACAAAACATGGAACAAAAAAAGAGAAGCAGCTTCTCCAGCCGAATTGGTTTCGTGCTGGCGGCGGCAGGCTCGGCGGTAGGTCTGGGCAACCTTTGGCGATTCCCCTATCTGGCGGCACGGTACGGCGGCGGTATTTTCCTGCTAGTGTACCTTATTCTCGCGCTGACGTTCGGCTTTTCACTGATGATTACCGAGATTGCCATCGGACGAAAGACCCGTCTGTCCTGCATCGGTGCGTACAAGGCGCTCGATAAGCGGTTCGGATTCCTCGGCTGGCTGGCGGCGTTCGTGCCGTTCATCATCACGCCGTATTACTGTGTTATCGGCGGATGGGTTATGAAATACCTGTTCACCTTTATCAGCGGCAACGCACTTGAGGCGGCCGACAACGGCGGATTTTTCAGCAATTTCATTGGCTACGATGCGGGTTCGCTGTCCTCGACGATTTTCAGCTTCAACGGACCGACCCCGTGGTTCATCCTGTTCGTGCTGGCAACCACCATTGTCGTTATCTTTGGTGTTGAGAAGGGCATCGAGAAGGCAAGCCGTATCATGATGCCGATTCTCGCCATTCTGGCGGTCGTTATCGCAATCTACTCGCTGACCATTCCGGGTGCGATGCAGGGCCTGAAATATTATATTCTGCCCGATTTCTCGCAGTTTTCGGTATCTACCGTGCTTGGTGCGATGGGACAGATGTTCTACTCGATGTCGCTGGCAATGGGTATTATGATCACCTACGGCTCCTACATGCAGAAGGAAAATCTGCTTGAGCACTCTGTCGCTCAGATTGAGATTTTTGACACGCTGTTCGCGTTTGTGGCCGGTCTGATGATCATTCCGGCGGTTATAGCGTTTAACGGCGGCGATCCGTCTCAGGTAAACAGCGGCCCGGGTCTGATGTTCATCACTCTGCCGATGGTATTCGACTCCATGAAGTTCGGCACCATTATCGGCGCGGTATTCTTCCTGCTCGTACTGTTTGCGGCGCTGACCTCCTCCATTTCGCTGATGGAAACACTGGTTTCCGTGCTGATGGACAAGGCACACATGAAGCGCAAGACGGCTACCATCGCTATTACGGCAAGCTGCCTGATCATTGGTATGCTGTCCTGTCTCGGCTATGGTCCGTGGGCAACGATCACCATTATCGGTATGCAGTTCCTCGACTTCTTTGACTTTATCTCCAACTCCGTGCTCATGCCGATCGTGGCGCTGCTCACCTGCATCCTGATTGGTCATGTAGTCGGCACCAAGGTCATCGCAGACGAGGTAAAGGAAGGTGCCGGTTCGTTCCACCGCGAGAAGCTGCACCGCGTTATGGTGCGCTGGGTGGCTCCGGTGATGCTGGCAGCGATCCTCGCTTCGGAATTGGCAACAAAGGTATTCCACCTTTTCACAATCTAAATAGCTGTCGCGGAACTACAGTTCCGCCGACAAGAGGAACGGACCGTGGGCCGTTCCAAAGTCGTCCGAAAGTTCCCATACGGAAACTTTCTCCCTCTTAGGGTATAAAAACCGAGATACATGCTCCCGGTTTTTATGGATTGCTCTGGCAATCCTATTTCATGCGCGCTGACGCGCGAAAAGGAACGATATTCAGGAGAAAACCAATGAAAACTGTAACCATTTACACAGATGGTGCGTGCTCGGGCAATCCGGGACCCGGCGGCTGGGGTGCGATCCTGCAGTACGGCAAGGCGGAAAAGGAGCTTTCCGGCTCCGAGCCGTCCACCACGAACAACCGCATGGAGCTGCTCGGTGTAATTACCGCCCTCGAGACCCTCAAGGAGCCGTGCTCGGTCGATCTGTATTCGGACAGCAAGTATGTTGTTGACGGCATTACCAAGGGCTGGGCCAAGGGCTGGCGTGCGCGCGGCTGGGTTAAAAGCGATAAGAAACCCGCAAAAAATCCGGAACTCTGGGGGCGTCTGCTCGATCTGCTGGATAAACACGAGGTGCGGTTCCATTGGGTCAAGGGTCACGCGGATAATCCATATAACAACCGCTGTGACGAGCTTGCCGTCGGCGAGTATCAGAAGTATAAGTAAGGCTGTCGCGAAACTACAGTTTCGCCGACAAGCAGGAACGGACCGTGGGCCGTTCCAAAGTCGTCCGAAAGTTCCTATACAGAAACTTTCTCCCTCCAGAAGTGTAAAAACCGAGATACATGCTCCCGGTTTTTACGAATTTGCGAAGCAAATTCTATTTTACGCGCGCTACAGCGCGAATTGGATGGAGCGACAGGAATATCCACTCTTTAGACAAACTGAACACCTTCTTCACATTTGGTGAGGAAGGTGTTATTTTTTGCGCAAAAAGGTCTCTTTTACGCCGATATAGAGTAAAACCACGCCGAAAGCACGCCGCAGCAGGTCGGTGTCCACTCTTGCGGCAAGCAGCGCCGAAAGGACTGAGGTCACCACGCCTGCCGGTACGCAGCATTTGACCGCTTCCCTTTCGATGAGTCCGTTTTTGCGGTGCGAAATCAGCGCTGCAGGCGCACACGAGAGAAAATACAGCAGGTTGATGCCGCCCGCCTGATACTGCCCTGCCCCTTCAAAAAGCGTCAGATACAGCAGCAAAAGTGAGCCGCCGCCAATGCCGAAGCCGCTTAAAATACCGGTCAGCAGACCGATTGCGACCGCAAGTACCGCGCTCACAGCAGCAGGACGGCACGGACGCCGCCATAGAGAATCAGTACGCCGAATGCACGGCGCAGCCAGTCTGCCTTTAACCTGCCGAATAACTTTCCGGCCAGCACGCCGCCTGCCGCGCCGCCGAGCAGATACGGCACCGCCTGCGCAATCGGTAGACCACCCTTTAGCCAGTAGATTACCGCCGAGACCGCGCACAGCGGGAAAATTACCGCGACTGAGGTCGCAAACGCGCGCTTCTGCTCCATGCCGCACCAGGAAATCAGCAGCGGTACAAGAAATAACCCGCCGCCTGCCCCGAAAAATCCGTTTGCTGCACCGGAAAGAGCACCTGTGACCGCATATTTCACTGAAATTTTCATAAAAGAAGCCCTCCGGTGACAGTTTGCACCGAAGGGCTTGTTTTTATGTGTATTATTTGTCGGCTTCGCGCTCGCGTTCCTCTTCCTTTTTGAGCTTCTGCTCGTTGGCGTAAACACGGTTCTGCAGACGGCACAGTTCCTGTGCAAGCGGGTCCGGCAGGTTGATCTGGTCGAGCGCATACGCCGGAGACGGACCGACACGCTGACCGGCAATCTTGACGACGCGCGCCTTGATGCCGACAACCGTGGAATCCGGCGGAACCTCCTGCAGTACGACAGCATTCGCGCCGATACGGCTGTTGTCACCCACCTTGAACGGTCCGAGAACCTTCGCGCCGGTCGAAATGAGCACGTTGTTGCCAATGGTCGGGTGACGCTTGCCGGTGTCGTGACCGGTACCGCCGAGCGTTACACCGTGGTAAATCGTGCAGTCGTCGCCAATCTCAGCGGTTTCACCGATAACAATGCCCATGCCGTGGTCAATAAACAGGCGTTTGCCGATCGTTGCACCTGGGTGGATCTCAATACCGGTCATATGCCGCGCAAACTGCGACAGCGCACGCGCAAGAAAGAAATGCTTGTGTTTGTACAGCCAGTGCGCCTGACGGTGGTAAAACAGGGCGTGAAAGCCCTGATAGAGCAAAACAACTTCCAGTGTGGTGCGTGCTGCCGGGTCGCGGTCCCGGATCGAGCGTGCATCCTCAAGCAATCCCTTAAAAATCATAGTATCCCTTCCAAACTTTAGGGGTATAAAGCAGTATATGTAATCGGAAGATAAAAGGTTCCGACAGCCGTTTATGATACTTGCATAAACGAACGATAGTATCATTATAGACTCTTTTCGGTGAAAATTCAAACACTACGTTGAATTCCGTGAAAAAAGTGGTATAATGTAAGAAGATTATGCTGAACGAGGTACGAAAATTATGAAAATTACTGTCATGGGACTGGGTTATATCGGCCTGCCGACGGCGATCACGCTGGCTGAGGCTGGTTTTGAGGTCTGCGGCTTTGACGTAAACAAAAAGACCATCGAAACCCTGCAGGGCGGCCATATCCATATTGTAGAGCCGGGTCTGCAGGAAGCATTTGAAAAGGCTGTTGCACACGGTCATCTGCATTTTTCCGAAGAACTTGGCAAGTCCGATGTATTTTATATTTCGGTGCCGACGCCGTTCTTCAAGGACGAGAACGGCAGCCACAAGGCCGATCTGCGCTTTGTAGAGTCTGCAGGCCGTATGGCAGGCAAGGTGCTCGAGCCGTCCAATCTGGTCATTCTGGAGTCCACCGTGCCGCCGCACACCTCCGAGATGCTCGCACGCGTACTGAGCGAGGAATCCGGCATCCCGATGAATGAGATTCACGTTGCACATTGTCCGGAGCGCGTTATCCCGGGCAACATGATGTACGAGCTGAAGAACAATGACCGCATCGTCGGTGCCCGCACGCCGGAGGCTGCTGAAATGGCGGCATCCATCTACGAGAAGGTGCTTGAGAAGGGTGTCGTTCACAAGACCGACGACCTAACCGCCGAAATGTGCAAGCTGACCGAGAACACCTTCCGTGATGTCAACATCGCTTACGCAAACGAGCTGTCCGTCATCTGCGACAAGATGGGCATTGACGTTTTTGAGCTGATCAAGCTGGCAAACTGCCATCCGCGCGTTAACATCCTGACCCCGGGTGTCGGCGTTGGCGGCCACTGCATCGCAGTTGACCCGTGGTTTATCTACGAGCAGTTCCCGGCGGAGGCAAAGGTTATCCTTGCGGCACGCGAGCGCAACGAGAACAAGCCGCACTTCGTCGCTGACAAGGTTGTAGCAAAGATGAAGAAGGTAACCGACACGGTCGGCGTGCTCGGCCTGTCCTATAAGCCGGATGTTGACGACCTGCGTGAGTCGCCGTCTATCGAGCTGTGCCACATCCTACAGGAAAAGGGCGTAAAGGTTATCGCGTGTGAGCCGTTCGCCAAGGACACTGAGGTGCAGAACATCCCGAACGTATCGTTCGAGGAGGTTCTCAAGGCAGATTATCTGGTCATCACACTCGGTCACACGCTGTTCAAGGAGAATAAGGACAAGATCGCAGAGAAGCCGTACTTCGACTGCGTTGGTATGATGGAATAATTTCGCAAATAACAGAAAGCCGCCTGTCCGGGCGGCTTTCTGTTATTTGAAGTAGGAATTAGTCGTTAGAAATGAGTAATTATGGGCGTTCTGCCGCTGAAATCCGGTTCATATAATGCGGAACAGGGGAGAGGTGGGATGCTGATGGACGATATCTTACAAGTAAATGAGCGGCTGCGCGGCCTGATATGGGGCGTGCCCATGCTGATTCTGCTGCTTGGCACCGGATTGTACTTCACGGCGGTGACCGGAGTTTTTCAGGTGCGGTACTGCGCGCTCTGGCTGCGGAAAACGCTGTTTTCCTGCTTTACCGGTGCCGCAAGACGGACAAGCGGCGGCGTTTCGCCGTTTGCGGCCATGTGCACCGCACTTGCCGCGACGGTCGGCACGGGCAACATCGCAGGCGTGGCAACCGCGCTGACGCTCGGCGGTCCGGGCGCGGTACTCTGGCTGTGGGTGAGCGCCTTTGTCGGCATGATGACGGCTTTTGCGGAGAACACGCTCGGCATGCTCTACCGCGAGCGGGGAGCGGACGGCAGCTGGCGCGGCGGAGCCATGCTGTACCTGAAAAACGGTCTGCACAGTCCGCTATTGGCGGGAGCCTTTGCGCTGTTCTGTGTGCTGGCATCGTTCGGTATCGGCAACATGAGCCAGTGCAACTCAATCGCGCAGGGACTTTCCGGCTCGTTCGGCATACCGAGCGGGATCGTCGGCGCGGTGACAGCGGTTTTGCTCGGCGCGGTGCTTCTCGGCGGCCTCAAACGGCTGTCCCGCGTGACGGAAACACTCGTGCCGTTCATGGCGCTGTTCTACATGGGCGGCGCGGTCGTTGTGCTGTGGATGCATCGAGCGAATCTGCCGCAGGCGTTCGCGCAGATTTGCTCGATGGCGTTCGATACAAGGGCAGGCACGGGCGGCGTGCTCGGCTACGGCATGACGCAGGCCGTCCGGGCGGGTGTGTCGCGCGGTATATTTTCAAATGAGGCCGGACTGGGCTCGTCCGTCATGGTGCATGCCGCCGCAGACGCAAGGGAGCCGTGCGAACAGGGGATGTGGGCGGTGTTTGAGGTGTTCTTCGACACGATTGTGATGTGCAGCGTCACCGCGTTCGTCATTCTCACGAGCGGGGTATACGACGTAAGCCGCTACGCGCTCGCGTCCGGCACGCCTTTGCTTTCTCAGCTGACAACCGGTGCACAGCTTACCGCAGAGGCGTTCTCCACCGTATTCGGACGGTTCGGCGGGGGCTTCGTTGCGGTGTCGCTCGCGCTGTTTGCATTCTCGACCCTGCTCGGCTGGTCGTATTACGGGCAGCGTGCAGCGGCCTATTTGATGGGGGAGCGGGTAATTCCGGTCTACAAGGCGGCCTTTCTTCTGGCGGCGGTAGCGGGCTGCATGATGCGGCTGGAGCCGGTGTGGGCGCTCAGCGACACGTTCAACGGCTTGATGGCGCTGCCTAATCTGGCGGGCGTGCTGGCACTTCGGCGGCAGGTGATTGCAGAATGGTGTCGCTATAAACACGATTTATGACGTTAAACCATTGCAAGTTGCACAAAAATATCCTTTCGGACGGAAAAAACAGGATTAGCACTTGTAAATCCGGTTAAATCCATATAAAATAGAATGGAATTGCGGACACGATTTGTCTGCGTATAAGGGGGAAATAAGGAATGGACGTTACGGCAACTGTTTGGACACTGCTGCCGCCGATCATCGCGATCGCGCTTGCACTGATCACGAAGGAGGTTTACTCCTCACTGATGATCGGTATTCTTTCGGGTGCGCTGCTCTATACGGGCTTCCATCCGCTGAAAGCCGTCGAGACGACTTTCACCATCATGGGCAGTAAATTGGGAGATAATATCAATATTTGTATCTTCCTTGTATTGCTCGGTATTCTGGTTTCGCTGATCACAAAATCGGGCGCGTCACGCGCATACGGTGAGTGGGCGGTCAAGACCATCCGCAGCCGGCGCGGCGCGTCGTTTGCGACCTCGTTCCTCGGAATGTTCATTTTCGTGGACGATTACTTCAACTGCCTCACCGTCGGCACGGTCATGCGCCCGGTGACGGACAAGTACAGCATTTCCCGGGCAAAGCTGGCGTATATCATCGATGCAACGGCGGCTCCGGTCTGCATCATCGCGCCGATCTCCTCGTGGGCGGCGGCGGTCGGCTCGTCCCTGCCGGAATCGAGTACGCTGGACGGCTTCTCGCTGTTCCTCAAGACCATCCCGTTGAATCTGTACGCGCTGCTCACGCTGGCGTTCCTCATCTGGCTGATGGCTGCTGATTTCGACTTCGGCCCGATGAAAAAGTACGAGCTTGCGCATAAGGATGATGATCTCTCTCTGATTGAGGAGACTCACGTTGTAGCCGGCTCGGGCAAGGTTTACGACCTGATCCTGCCGATCAGCGTACTGATCGTGCTCTGCATTGCAGGCATGCTGTACACCGGCGGCATTCTGGAAGGCGCGAACATCGTTGAGGCGTTCGCAAACTGCGATTCTTCCACCGCGCTGGTGCTCGGCTCATTCTTTACGCTGCTGTTCACCTTTGTGCTGTATATCCCGCGTAAGGTGCTGTCCTTTGGCCAGTTCTGTGAGGCATTCACCGAGGGCTTCAAGGCAATGGTTCCGGCTATTCTCATCCTGACGCTTGCGTGGACGCTGTCCGGTGTCTGCCGTGAAGAGTACCTCAACATCGGCGGCTTCGTATCCTCTGTGGTGAAGGCGGAATCCACCATCGGTATGTTCATGCCGGCGGTATTCTTCCTCATCGCGCTTGGTCTGGCCTTTGCCACCGGTACCTCCTGGGGCACGTTCAGCATCCTGATCCCGATCGCTATTGCGGTATTCGGCGATGCACCGTCCACCATGCTGATCATGACCGTGGCAGCCTGCCTGTCTGGTGCGGTCTGCGGTGACCACATCTCGCCGATTTCGGATACGACCATCCTCGCATCCGCGGGTGCACAGTGTAACCACATTGATCACGTTTCTACGCAGATGCCGTACGCGCTGATGATCGCGGCGATGAGCTTTGTAGGCTTCCTTGTCGGCGGTGTGACCGGAAACGACATTCTGGCGCTTGGCGTAGGTGTGGTGCTGCTGGTGCTCACCGTTGCGGTTATTACTGCACGCCAGAAGAAAAAGGCGTAACAACGTCAATTAAAGTCGCAAAATGATGCTCTCCCTTCGGGGAGAGCATAAAATTGCAATAAACCCCATTTTATCCGGTCAAAACTGGATAAGCAGACTCCCGAAAGAAGGTATCCCATTTGACCACTGACCTTACCGTCGGAAAACCGTCGCAGAAGCTGTTCTGGTTCTCGATTCCGCTGCTGCTCAGCGTTGCGTTCCAGCAGCTGTACCAGATGGCTGACTCCATCATCGTAGGCCGTTTTGCCGAAACTGTAGAAGCCGGTGAGCTGGCGCTGGCCGCTGTCGGCGCGAGCTACCCGATCACGCAGCTGTTCGTTGCGGTTGCAACCGGTATCAACATCGGTACCGGCGTACTCGTCTCGCAGCTGTTCGGCGCAAAGCGCTATCTGCGCATGAAGACCGCCATCTCGACCGCACTGCTCACCACCACGACGGTAGCGCTGCTGCTGACGCTGATCGGAGCCATCGGTACGCACGGCATCATGAACGCGCTGTCCACGCCGGAGAATATCTTTGCGGACGGCTCGCTGTATCTGCGCGTGTATGTGTTCGGTCTGCTGTTCCTGTTTATCTATAACGTGTGTACGGGTATCTTCAATGCCATGGGCGACAGCCGAACGCCGCTGATCCTGCTTGTGCTGTCCTCGGTCGGCAATGTCATTCTGGATATGGTATTTGTTGCCGGTCTGCACTGGGGCGTTGCCGGTGTTGCATGGGCGACGTTTATCGCGCAGGGCGCGTCCGGTGTGCTGGCATTCGTGCTGCTGCTGCGCCGCGTGCGTTCGTTTGATACGGGCCACCACTTTGTGCTGTTCGCGCCCGAAATGCTGCGCCGCCTGACCAACTACGCCGTGCCGTCCATCGCACAGCAGAGCTTTGTGTCGGTGGGCAATGTGGTCATTCAGTATTACATCAACCTGTGCGGTGCGACCGTTATCGCGGGATTCTCGGCGGCAAACCGCGTCAACCAGTTTGCGCTGACCTGCTGCATGTCGTTCGCGTCCGGTCTGTCCAGCTATGTTGCGCAGAATATCGGCGCCCGCAAGCTGGACCGCATCGGTCCGGGTCTCAAATGGGGTGCGGTGTATTCACTCGGCCTGTCCGTGGTGTTTATGGCGATTTATCTGCCGTTTGCGAACAAGATTATCAGCCTGTTCGTTCCGGCGGGCAGTGCCTCCGGCGTTATTGATGTCGCACGAGGCTATCTGTTCACGGTCGTACCGTTCTATCTGGTCGTATGCACCAAGTTCGTGTGCGACAGCGTGCTGCGCGGTGCCGGTGCAATGCGTCCGTTCATGGTAACGACGTTCTCCGACCTGATTATCCGTGTAGTGCTGTCCATTGCGCTGTTCTATGTGGTCGGCAACGAGCACGGTATCTGGCTCAGCTGGCCGATCGGCTGGTTCCTCGGCTCAGGTCTGTCGGTGTTCTTCTATAAGTCCGGTGCGTGGAAAAAGAATCTGCCTACATTCTAACCGGTCGCAAATTGCAAAATGAAAGGGTTTCCTATCGGGAAACCCTTTTTTATGACTTTTTCGTGCCTGTTTTTTAATAATTTTCCGGAATTTCTACAGAAAGAGCTTCGCCGGACGCGCAAACTTCCAATTTTTTGCTTTCAAGTAGGGACTTTATGCATTTCGTTCCCGCAAAACTGCATTTCGTGAAAAAGACGTTCCGGCTGATCGAAAATCTGCTATGGTATAAACACAGCAGACAACACGGAAGGAGCGGACAGCACCGTCGAGTAACGGCTTCTTCGATACCGGCTGATGAATTGCAGGGTCGCAGCTTCCGCAATATGAAGAACAACTCCTCATAATTGAGATACCCCGCCGGATGGAAAGCGAGTAAAATTCCGTTCGGCGGGGTACTGTTTTGCACGGAAAAAAACGAGGCGCGCATGCCGTTCACAGGAATGGTGGGAGCACCGGGGTTTGGAAATTGCGTGACGATTGCGGCTTTGTGTGATATGATGGAGAAAAACAGCAGGAGGCGTTTGGGTGAGGATACTTTTTATCTGCCATGGGAATATATGCCGCAGTCCGATGGCAGAATATATCATGAAGGAACTGGTAAAGCGAGAAGGCGTTGCGGGTGACTGGGAGATCGAATCGGCGGCTGTCAGCCGTGAGGAGATCGGCAATCCGGTGTATCCGCCGGCGCGGCGCAAGCTGCTTGAGCAGGGAATCCCGTGCGGGCAGCATGCGGCGCGGCAGATGACGCGCGCAGATTATGATCGGTTTGATCTGCTGATCGGCATGGATCGGTCCAATCTGCGCACCATGCAGCGCATTTGCGGCGGCGATCCGGACGGAAAGCTGCATTTGCTGCTGGATTTTACCGATCGAAAAGGCGAGGAGGTCGCTGACCCGTGGTATACCGGCGATTTTGATGCCGTGTGGGAGGATTTGCTGGAAGGGTGTCAGGCGCTGCTGAGGGAATATAGGTAAGAAAAAAGGAAACCCGGGTGGGTTTCCTTTTTTGTGGGGGTTTACTTGATAGACAGGTTTCCGTCAGCGTCGACGGTTACAGTGAAAGTCAAATCCTTGTAATCGTTAGCTTTAATAGTTACGGTGGTGTTACCTTTGGTAAAGCAATCTTTCGAGAAGTCCAGATAACTCTTGGCGCCAGAAGAGGATTCAGTTCCAATCTTAAAAGTTTTAGTAGAATCATTATAAATGCCGCCAGACTTCAACTCAACATTATTATCGAGAGTAACCTTCTTGACATTATTCAAATAATCTTCAATTTCATCACTGCTGAAAGATACGCGATAAAAAGAGGCTGTTATGAACGAAGCAGGTACTTTCTCAATCTTTGCAATAGTCGGTGCGGCAGAAGGCTCTGCGGATACAGTTCCAACATAGGTGATTGTAGGAGCACTCCAACCAGAACCGGGTACAGCGGTAAGAACAAGTTTATCACAACCATCAGCGGCAATTACAAGTTTTTTCTCGGCATACATGCTCAGGTACATATAGATATAACCATTCTCCGTATCAAGATAATATTTGTCGGAAGAAACATCATCTGCAGAAGTAACAGGTTTGCAAGCGGAACCACCTAATTTAATAGAAGTGATTTTCTGTACCCATGCCTTATTATTGCTGAAATCAAGAATATATTTAGAACTATATGTGCTGGTAGATTTTACGGTCGGTGCAGTAGTAGGTAGCTTAACCTCAGTGTCAGTATTATCCGACTTCTTCTCCGGAGTTTTTACTTTAACAGTTGCATTTTTATAGCCGTCAGCAGTAAAGGTAAGCGTATACTCGTGGTTTGATTCCAGACCCGAGAGCGTAAAGGCAGTTTCGCCGATTACCTTGCTGATATCAGCTGCAGTGCCTTCATCTACCTGAACCTTCTTTACATTCTTCCACCAATCGGCAAGGTCGGTGCCAGTCAAAGTGATTTTGTAGCTGTTGCCGTCCTTTATAACGCCGTTTTCAGCAACAGACAGGGAAGGTGTATCCTTTTCGGTTACGGTTTCAGCAGATTTGTTAATGGTAACAGTCAAATCTTTGTAACCCTTAGCGGAGATAACAACTTTGTTTTCGCCGGTCTTAAATGCACTGCCACCAAGAATCAGAACCTTTTCAGAACCCTGACCATAACCCCATTTATATTCGGTGGAATCATTGGCGGGATCACCGCTAAAAGAGGAATATTCGGTATAGTTAGTGCCATTTACGGAAATTTTGTTAATAGCAAGTTTCCAAGTGCCAATTTGAGAATCAGTGTAATCAGTAGAATTAGGAATTTTTACACCATAGAATTTTACGGTGTATACACCGTCTTCGACACTCTGCTGAATGTCCATATCCGGAACCGGATTTTTAACAACAGTACCCGCCATCGTAAAGTCAGTGCTCAAATCATCATAATACTGAGCCGAAAGCGTTACCGTATAAGTACCCGGCTTTACATTGTACAGGGTCAGGGTCTTATTATCGTCACTCTTGACATAATACACCGCGTCGCTGCCTTCGTAGCCGTACCAATATACATTGTCAACATCATCGCCCTGCTTGAGGGTAACAAGGGACAGGTTTTTCAGGAAATCGCCATCCGAGCCGTTGACGGTGATGGTTACCGGCTTGCCTTCCTGATCAGCAGAAACAGTCAGACCTGTAACACCTTCCGTAACCTTTGCATAGTTAAAGGTTACATTCTGCTCCTTATAACCGCCGGAGACAATCTTTATTGCGTTTTCGCCGATGTGCAGCAGATCCTTTTTGATGGTAATGGTGTTGTTTTCGGTATTGATGGTGTAGTAATTTTCGCCCAGATACCGCCAATCGCCATTCAGGTACAGGCCGGTAATTTTGGAGAGATAATCATTAGAACTGTCAGCGGTAAACTTCAGTACAACATCATCGCCTTCGGCGTAAGTGCCCTTATCCGGAGCAACATAATTCAGCTTGCCGGAGACAGAACTGTCTAGCACATCGCCCAGCAGACCATCTTCCATAACTTCCTTGGTCTGGTGCGGAGGATTTACGCTTGCCGCGGCAGATGCGGTATACTCAGCAAACGGTTTCCACAGCTTGCTGCTGTCTGCCTTGGAGCCGTAAATGTAGCTCATATAGTCTGTACCGCTGTAATACATGGTATTGCCCTTATTAAAGGTGGAATCCAGTGTAGAGGTGCTGTAATTCCAGTATTCCAGTACGGCGGTGGACTCAGTGGTGTCCTTGTTCAGCTTGTTCAGCACACAGGCATTCGCAATCAGATCGCCCTTGAACAGGAAATCAGTCGAGATGGCATAGCCGCTGGAGGAGCCATCGCTGCTGCTGCCGCCGGAGATACTGCCGGTTGCACGGCTTACGGCATCTAGCGTCAGTGCGGTCTGCGTGGGAGCGGTTTTGCCTTCCTGCACGGTGAACTTGGTGGTCGCTGTCTTAAAGCCGTTTGCCTCGATAGTCAGCGTGTACTGACCCTTGTATTTCAGGTGGTTTGTACCGTTTTCTGCGGATTCGTCGTTGTACAGAACGAACAGATCCTGACTGAACAGATAGTAATCGTTAATGTTCGTCAGTTCATGCTTTGCACCGGACGGATCGGTCAGCGTTACTTTCTCAATTGGGTTGGTAATGCCGTAAACTAGATTGCTTACCGCAAAGTGCAGGTTTTTGCCGGATTCCGGCTTTTCCTCAACCTCAAAGGTTGGAGTCTCTGCATTTACAACATGAATCGGAACCAGTGTTGAGGAAGTTACGCCTGCTGCATCTGTAGAGGTTACGCGGACAAAGTAACGGCCGTTGGAACGGAAGTTATCCTGGTTGGCCTTGATGGTCAGGGTAGCAACTGTGTTGCCGGCATGATTTGTCTTACCCTTGGTAAATTCCAGATTATAATTCCAGGTGCCCTTGTACTGGTCATAGCTTACTAGCTGTACGGAACCCTTCTGATTGTCTGCGGAATACGGTGTAATGTGGTCAAACCACTGCTTGTCCGCATCCGAAGTGTAGTTGAACATGATGACAACATCCTGTCCCAGTTCGGTGGCAACAGAATAACTCGGATGCGGATTCGGGACAGCCTTGGTGCCGAAGGTAGTCTTTTCGGCTTCGGTGCGGATGTTGCCCTTGACATCGTAATTCGTCAGATAGTAATCCCAAATTGCCAGCGGACCATGCTTGACGAAATAATCCGGCAGATAATGGTCACCGGTGTAAACTGCACCGTCCACCTTGGTGCCGAGGTCGGTAGTTTGAGTCTTATTTCCGCTGGTCAGGGTGACAGAACCCGGCTGTGCCACGAGCGGGAGCTTGATGACAGAGCCGTCATCGGTTACCGGAGTAGCATATTTTGTTACATCAGCACCATCAACGGTGATGACGGTATTTTCCTTGGTGAAGCCGGTGCGGAAGGAAAGCGCCAGATATGCGCCTGCATCGGTCGTTACGACCTGCGCGTCTGCAATCTCGGCCTTGACAGTCGTATTGCTGCCGCTCGAAGAGCCGCCGGAAGACGAACCGCCGCTCGACGAACCGCCGCCAGAAGCTGTGCTGCCAACCGTCTCGGTCTTACCTGCGGAAACCGCTTTATCGCCGGCCTTGACGCCGGAAATGCTGTCTGCTGCGGTAACCTTGGTGCCGGTGGTGGTAACGGTTACGTTATTGGCGTTCGCCTTTACGGTTCCGACCTTGCCTGCACCGGTAATCTTTGCGCCTTCTGCGTTGACGTTGATGGAACCGACAGACGCGCCGCTGTTTACGGTAATGGCAGAACCCTGTGCGACTGTGATGTTGTCAACCGAGCCGGAAACCGCAATGTCGGTATTGGCGATAATGCCCTTGCCGGCCTTGGTGTCCTTGAAGGTTACACCGCTTTCGCCGCCGCGCAGCACAATGCGGCCGGTGACAGTAACACCCGTCAGGTCGATTCTGCTGACGCCGTCTGCAATGATGAGATCGCCGTTGATGGTCTTGCCGGACAGGGAAACGCTGTTTTCACGCACAATAACGCTGCCGTCCACCGTGGCAGACAGAGAATCGTCTGCATCGGCGTAGGTGCTGGCCATTTCACTGATGACCTTGGCAAATTCCGCACGGGTGATGCTGGTTTTCGGGTTCAGCTTACCATTTGCACCGTTGACATAGCCGTTTTCAATCAATGCAGCTACACTGCTTTGTGCCCATGCAGAGACCGAAGCACCATCGGTGTAATTGTTCAGAACGGACGTATCGCCGCTTTCAAGTGCAAATGCACGCGCGAGGACAACAAAAGCTTCTTCACGGGTGATCGGTGCTTCGGGATTCAGTTTGCCGTTTGCACCCTGAAATGTGCGCATGGCAACGGCCAGTTCGAGATCGTTGTAATACCATGCAGAAGTGTTTGCATCGCTGTAAACCGACAGATCAGCTGTTTTGCGAGCGGCAAAGGCACGGTTGATGATAGCAGCCATCTGGGCACGAATCAGCAGGCCGGAGCTGTTAATCTGGCCGTTTGAGCCGTTCAGCAGGCCGTTCTGTACAGCGCTGCGCAGGCCGGCTGCGGACCAGTCGGTCGGGAAATCGGTAAAGTCTTCGGGCGAGGCAGCGAATGCATTCGCTGGCAGTAGCATAGCTCCTGCCAAAAGCATCGCAAGGGTACGTTTTTTGTTCAAGTATATTTTCCTCCTTGCCGTTAGACTGGGCTAACTATACCGGTAAAAATTTTCCTTTCCATAGGAAAGGAGTGTGATCACAGCGAGTTATCATATGCTAACTCGTAAGTGAGTAATAAAATATCATAAAGATTTTGTGTTGTCAAATCCTGATATTTACATAAAAGAACGGTCGTATCACATAAACAACACAAAAGTACACAAAATCCTGCAATGAGTTAGAATAAGCTAACTCCAAACGTGATTTTTAATAAAAGAAAAATTTTTTGTATGTGCGATATATATTGTATACAGCGGAAAAGACACAAAGCAGCGCACAATTTCCGCGGAAATATTAAAAATACGGTATAAAAGTTAGTAATATGTGATGAAGATTACAACCGAATATTGAAATATCCTCGGCAAGATGGTGTGCTGCATTATTTCCGCGATTGTCGGTGTACAGCGGCAGGTGGTGTTTTATTTTCAGGACGTTTGGATAAGAGGAATATATTATATAGGTATATATAGAATGTACAAATTTCCTGTAAAATTTTTTTTGAAAAAGTTGAAGAAAAGTGTTGACATTAGGCGCATACTGCGGTATACTAAATAAGCTGTCAGCGAGAGTTGATGAGCTGAAAAGTTCAGAAACAAGCGCAAAACAGCAGATTGTACCTTGTAAATTAAACAACGATGTGCTTAAACTTTTGTTCGATATGAACAAGGTTGTAGTGCGAACCTGAAATTTCGAGA